>NZ_CABVPP010000012.1 GCF_902499075.1 Burkholderia pseudomultivorans
GAGGCGATTGATGGCTACGATCGGCTTCGGGCCATGGTTGCCTTCGAGTGGGCCACCCTCTTTGCGCTCCGTGTCGCTTTGCGCAACGGCTCGGTTTTCATCAACCACAGCTTCTCGTTCCGAAGCCAGTCACATATGCTGATCTCGACCGAGCAGTGGCTGGCAAAGCGTAACCATCACTACGGACACCTCGGCCTACCGCAGGACCCGAACGAATTTCTCGAACCGATCCTTGAACAGCTCGAACAGCGCCTCGCACTACTTGATGATGCCGTGGTCAATGGTTCGATCCGTGTTGATACTGCTGTCCACCTCGACCCGATGGCTGCGCAGGATCCAGACGCACAAGCCGATCAACTTCGCCGTCAGATCTTCGAAGCTCATCCGCCAGGCCAATTTCCCGAGATCATCCTCGAGATCGATAGTGCGACACGCTTCAGTTGGACCTTGCTTGGACGCGAGCCGCGGTCGCGCACCGAGTTACTGATGGTGTATTCGGCGATCCTGGCTCACGGCACATCGCTGACGGCTGCTGATATTTCTCGGATGGTCCCGGAAGTGTCAACTGAGGCGATTCGCCAAATGATGAAGCGTCTCGCGGACGAACGAATGCTGCGTACAGCGGCCGACGCCATCCTTGAATTCATGCACGAACACCCGATCGCCGCCCACTGGGGGCGAGCCGATCTAGCATCGTCCGACATGATGTCGCTGGAGACAACCCGGACGATTTGGCGAGCGCGTGCGGATCCACGTCGCCGGACTGCATCCATCGGGATGTACACACATGTGCTGGATCGTTGGGGCATTTTCTATGACCAGCCTATCATCCTGAACGAACGGCAGGCCGGCGCAGCAATTGAGGGCGTCGTCCGGCAAAGCGCGACGAAGGACATCGCACAGCTTGCAGTCGACACCCATGGCTATACCGACTTCGCAATGGGCATTTCCCGGGCGCTTGGCTTCGATCTGTGCCCTCGCCTGTCACACCTCCGCGATCGCCGCCTCCACGTGCCACGCGGCCAAGCGATACCGGCGCGACTTGCGGGAATCACAGATCGAGACGTCCGCCTTGGGCTCATCGTTGATGTGTGGGACGAGTTCGTGAGGGTCGCGGCGTCTATCCGCTCTGGCCAATGTACAGCTGTCGAGGCGATTGCCAGGTTCGGCTCGGCTGCCCGAGGGCAGGCTGTGTACGATGGCGGCGTTCAAATCGGCCGCTTGTTCAGAAGCATCTTTTTGATCGACTACTTCACCAATGCTGCATTCCGGTCAGAATTGCAACACGCGCTGAATCGAGGGGAGGCAGTGCATACCGTGCATCGCGCAATCCATATCGGTCGCATTCCAGTGGAGCTTGCGCGGCGCCAAGAATCGCTTGCCGCGGTGTCATCAGCATTGACCCTGCTTTCGAACATCTTGATGGCATGGAACACCACCCATATGCAACGAGCCCTCGAAAATATCGAAGCTGGTCGACATCAACCGATCGAAGCAGACCAGCTGCGGCGAATCGCTCCTACTCATATGGAAGGTATCAACTTGCGCGGCACCTTCAATTTCCCAGTGGCGCTCTATGCGAAGCGGATCTTGCCGAGTACCGCGGCCGACAACGCCATCGCATCGTCCAGTCAGCGAGCCTAACAAGGAGGCCTTTCGGGGCTGCTTGCAAGCTGGCGGTGATGGAATTTCGGGCCGACACAACCTGCCGACAAGGACCAGCGCCCCCTCAAGCAAGAGGTAGACAGTATCGCCTTGATTTATATGGATATTTATTTGGGGCCGCAAGGCTAAGCCTTGCTGGGCTTAAAGGCGGCTAACCGGAAAAATGCGTGGAAATCAAGGGTACCCCTGTTCGGCAAGCCGTTCGGCTTCGTCGCGCTGCTCGGCGTAATCGCGATGTTCGGGATCATCATGCGCAATTCGGTGATCCTGGTCGACCAGATCGACCAGGACATCGCGGCCGGCCAGCCCCGCTTCACCGCGATCGTCGGCGCGACGGTGCGCCGCTTCCGGCCGATCATGCTGACCGCCGCGGCCGCCGTGCTCGCGCTGATTCCGCTGTTGCGCTCCGGCTTCTTCGGCCCGATGGCAACCGCGCTGATGGGCGGCATCACGATCGCGACGGTGCTGACCATCTTCTTCCTGCCGGCGCTCTATGCGACCTGCTTCAAGGTGCGCGCCGACGAACGCGAGTCGCGCGCAACGGACATCGCGTCCACGGAGACATGCTGATGAAACTCTCTCGTATCACTACGGCGCTGGCCGCGACTGCCGCGCTGGGCCTGAGCGGCTGCGCGCTGGCCCCGAGCAGCACGCCGCCCGCCATGCCGTCGCCCGCGCATTACGGCGCAGAGCCGCAGGTGCGGCAGACGGTGGCTGCGCAAGGTGTCGCGCAGCAATTCGACGTCGGCGCCGCGCCCGTTCCGCAATGGTGGCGCCTGTATCGCTCCAGCGCGCTCGACGCGCTGGTCGACGAAGGCCTGCGCGCGAATCCGACACTGGCCGCGACGGAGAAAACGCTCGCCGCCGCACAGCAGGAACTGCGCGCGCAGATCGGCGCGTCGACGCTGCCGTCGCTCGACGCGAACGCGCAGGTTGCGCGCACGCGCACCCCGGACATCTCCGGCGCCGGGGCGCAAAGCCTGCGTTACAACGTATTCGTCGGACAGCTGCAGGCGCACTACACGTTCGACCTGTTCGGCGCGACGCGCTATGCGAGTGCGGCCAGCGCCGCGCGCGTCGACGTGCGCGGTTGCGAGCTCGAAGCGGCGCGGCGTGCGCTGGCCGCCAACATCGTCGGCACCGCGATCGGCGCGGCGGCGCTCGATCGCCAGATCCTGCTGACCGAGCGTCTGGTGGCGGTCGCGCAAGCATCCGCGGCCGAGGACCAGCAGCGCTACGCGCTCGGCGCGATGTCCCACGCGCAGGCGCTGGCGTCGACGCAAGGCGCAGCGTCGCTCGCGGCGACGCTGCCGGCGCTGCGCCAGCAACGCGCGAGCACGGTCCACGCGCTGGCGATCCTGCTCGGCCGCACGCCGGACGCGCCGCCGCCGATCCCGGCTTTCACCGAGCTGTCGCTGCCGGAACACGTGCCGGTGGCCGTGCCTTCCGACCTGCTGAAAGCGCGCCCCGACATCCGCGCGGCCGAGGCCGCCGTGCGGGCCGCGGCGGCGGACGTCGGCGAGGCGACCGCGCAGATGTTCCCGAGCCTGTCGCTCACCGCGTCGATGGGGCGCGGCGGCTTCAGTTGGCCCGCGCTGCTGTCGGGTGCGGGCGGGCTGTGGGCGGTCGGCGCCGGGCTGTCGCAGCCGCTGTTCCACGGTGGCGCGCTGCTGGCTCACCGGCGCGCGTCGCGCGACCTGTACGACGCGGCCGTGCTGCAGTACAAGGCGGCGGTGCTGTCCGCGTTCGGGGACGTCGCCGATTCGCTCGCGGCGCTGGACAACGACGCGCAAGCGCTGGAGGCGAACGAACTCGCGGCACGTGCCGCGGGCGCGGCTTTCGACGAAACGGCGCAACGCCGCGCGCTGGGCGCGGTGCCCATGTCCGCGCAACAGGCGAGCGAGCAACGCTATCTGAGCGCGGAACTGGACGCGGTGCGTGCCGCGAGCCGCCGGATGACGGATACGGCCGCGCTACTGCAGGCGATGGGCGAACTGCCGCCCGACGCCCACGCGACGATCGCGGCGCGGCAATAGCCGGCGCCTATCCCGACGCGCCCGGTCGCGCGCCTGTCGCGCCACGCCGGGCGAATTCATGGTTCCGAAGCCCGACGCGCGACGTGTCGCGTGTCGCGCGTCGCGCTTCCGTTACGCCGCCTGATGGATTCCCGATGAAACCCGACAACGTGATCGCATGCCACGAATGCGATCTGCTGCTCCAGCGTCCGCCGCGCCTGCGGGCGCTGGTCCCACACTGCCCCCGATGCGGCGCGCGCGTGAGCGGCGCGGCGCCCGGCCCCAAGACGCTCGACCGGATGTGCGCGCTGGCGCTTGCCGCGCTGCTCATGTACTGCGTCGCGCAAATCTTCCCGATCGTCGCGCTCGACGCGGCCGGCGTCGTCTCGCACGCGACGCTGGCCGACGCCGTGCGCGCGCTGTGGTCGAACGGCCAGCCGGTCGTGGCGGTGCTCGTGTTCGGCACGACGATGCTGTTTCCGCTGCTGGAGCTGGCCGCGTGGCTGTACCTGCTCGCGCCGTTGCGCGCAGCGCGCGTGCCGCGGCGCTTCGCGCCGGTCCTGCATGCCGTTCAGCGATTGCGGCCGTGGAGCATGGTGGAAGTGCTGATGCTCGGCGTGCTCGTCACGATGGTGAAGATGACGAGCGTGGCGCACGTGATCGCCGGGCCCGCGCTGTTCGCGTTCGCCGGCCTCGCCGGAATGCTCGCGTTCCTGTCGTCGATCGAGCCGGCCGGCCTGTGGAATGCGCGCGACGAACTCGTCGCGCTGCGGCCGTCCGACGCCGACGATCCGGTGCCGTCCGCAGGCGGCATCACGGTACCCGACGCACTTCCGGCTACCGGCGGCGGCAGCGGCTCGAGTGGCCTCACGGCCCACGCCGCGGGATTGATCGCATGTCATCACTGCGCGCGCGTGCAGCCCGCGCACGCGCACGGCCAGCGCTGCACGCGCTGCGGGTCGCCGCTGCACGCGCGGCGCCCGCGCAGCGTCGCGCGCACCGCCGCGCTTGCCGCCGCCGCCGCCCTGCTCTACATCCCGGCGAACCTGCTGCCCGTCATGCGCGCGACGTCGCTCGGCCGGGCCGAGGACGACACGATCCTCGGCGGTGTCGCGTACTTCTGGACGTCGGGCGACTGGGCGCTCGCCGTCGTCGTGTTCGTCGCCAGCGTGCTCGTGCCGATGCTCAAGCTCGCGATCCTCGCGTTGCAGGCGACGGCCGCGCATCGCGGCGCGCGATGGCGCCCGCGCGAACGCGCACGACTCCACAGGCTCGTCGAGTGCGTGGGCCGCTGGTCGATGCTCGACGTGTTCGTCGTCGCGCTGACGATTGCGCTCGTGCATTTCGGCACGTTCGCCGACATCACGCCCGGCCCCGGCGCGCTCGCGTTCGGCGCCGTGGTCGTGCTCACCATGTGCGCGTCGATGCAGTTCGATCCGCGGCTGATCTGGGACGGCGCGTGTGGCCCGACGGCCGCGCGTCGAACCTCGTGAACGGGCGTCAGCCCGCCGATTTCTTTCGAATTCCAAAACGATGCATCCGTTCGATTTACCTCAACCCGAGATCCGGCCGCGCAGCCGCTGGATTCCATCGCTCGTCTGGATCGTGCCGCTCGTATGCGCGCTGATCGGGCTGTCGCTCGTGATCCGGACCGTCGCCGCGACCGGCCCGACGATCACCGTCACGTTCGCCAACGCCGAAGGTCTCGAAGCCGGCAAGACCAAAGTCCGCTTCAAGGACGTCGATATCGGCTCCGTCCAGAGCATCACGCTCACCCCCGACTTCAAGCGCGTGGTCGTCGCGATTCAACTGACCCGCGATGCCGCGCGCTTCGCGAACCGCGGCACGCGCTTCTGGGTCGTCCGGCCGCGCATCGGCGCGACCGGAATTTCCGGGCTCGGCACGCTGCTCTCCGGCGCGTACATCGGCGCGGACCTCGGCCGCTCCCCGCAGAAGGAAACCGCGTTCACCGGCCTCGAAACGCCGCCCGCCGTCACCGCGGACCAGCAGGGCCGGCGCTATCGGCTGCACGGCGACTCGCTCGGCTCGATCGACATCGGCTCGCCGGTGTTCTACCGGCATCTGCAGGTCGGTCAGGTGGTCGGCTTCTCGCTCGACGAAAAAGGTACAGGCGTCGACGTGCAGGTGTTCGTGAATGCCCCTTACGACAAATACGTCGACAACAACACGCGCTGGTGGCACGCAAGCGGCGTGGACCTGCGGCTCGACTCGAACGGCCTGAAACTGAACACGCAATCACTCGCGACGGTCGTCGTCGGCGGGCTCGCATTCCAGTCTCCGCCTGGCCAGCCGGACGCGCCGCAAGCCGCCGACAACGCATCGTTCCGGCTCGCGCCGGACGAAGCCGACGCGATGCGCGATCCGGACGGCACACCGCTGATGGTCGTGATGCGCTTCGACCAGTCGCTGCGCGGGTTGTCCGTCGGCGCGCCGGTCGACCTGCGCGGCATCGCACTCGGCCAGGTCACCAACATCGGCATCGAGTACAACGAACGCACGCGCAACTTCAGCATGAAGGTCACGATGGCGCTGTATCCGTCGCGACTGAGCCGGCACAGCGACACGGCGCTCCCTGCACCGGACACGGCCGGCGGCCATGAACTGCTCGAGCACCTGGTGGTACAGGGGCTGCGCGGGCAGTTGCGCACCGGCAGCCTGCTGACCGGCCAGCTCTATGTCGCACTCGACATGTTCCCGAAAGCGCCGCGTGCGAGCGTCGACGTGCACCGCACGCCGGTGGAGCTGCCGACCGTGCCGAACACGCTCGACGAACTGCAGGTGCAGATCGCCGACATCGCGCGCAAGCTCGACCAGGTGCCGTTCGACCGTATCGGCAACAACCTGAACGGCGCGCTCGCGCATGCGAACGAATTGTTCGGCCATCTCGACCAGCAGGTCGTGCCGCAGGCGCACGACACGCTGGCGGCCGCACAACGCACGTTCGACGCGGCCGAGTCCACGCTGCGGCAGAATTCGCCGATGCAATCCGACGTGCACGAAGCGATGCAGTCGCTCACGCATACGCTGCAGTCGTTGAACGCGCTCGCGGATTATCTGGAGCGTCATCCGGAAGCGCTGCTGTTCGGCAAGAAGGGAGACCGGCAATGAACGCGCGCCTGTTTCGCCGCCTTCGCATGACCGCGCGGATCGCGACGTGCGCCGCGCTTGCCGTGCTGAGCGCATGCGCGTCGCCGCCCGTGCACTTTCACACGCTGTCGGCGCCGGCCGGCGCCGGCGGCGACCGCGCCGCCCATCCCGCATGGCTGATCGACGTCCAGACCCTGCACGTCGCGGCGCCCGCCGACGGCAACCGGCTCGTCGTGCAGCGCGGCCCCGGCCTGGCCGACATCCTGGAGCAGGAACGCTGGGCCGCCCCGCTTGGCGACGAAATGCGCGACGGGCTGTCGACGCGCATCGCGTCCGGGCTGGGTGCGATCGACGTTCACCGCGTTGCCTATCCGGACGGCACGCCCGTCTACCGGGTCGCCGTGGACGTCCAGCGGATCGAATCGTGGCCGGCGTCGCACGTGCTGCTCGACGCAGCCTGGAGCGTCAGCGCCGCGGCGGCGGCCCCGCCCGCGCAACGGGCACTGACGTGCCGCAGCATCGTCCGAGTCGATGCGTCGGCGGGCTACGATGCGCTCGTCGATGCGCATCGCCGCGCGCTCGATGCGCTCGCGCACGCGATCGCGGCCGGCATTCGCGCGGTGGCCACGCACGCAGCGGCGCCCGCCGACTGTCGCGCGGGCGGACCCGACCCGACAGTCGCGCGTCGTGCCGCGGGCCGCGGCACGCCAGACACGTCCGACGATTGAGCCGGCGCCGCGGCAACGCGGCGAACCGGAACGGGCGGCCGGTATCGCGGCCGCCCGGCCGCATCACTGCGGCGCGTCGGCCGGCTCGACGACGGGCAGCGGGCGGCTCGCGATCTTCTCGGCTTCCGCGCGCTTGAGCCCCAGCGTCTGCAGCAGCGTGGCCGCGGTGCGTTCGGGAAAGTGCTCACCGCTGAAGCCCAGCTGCGCGAGCACGTCGGCGGCCGGCGCGCCGGGCGCAACGAAATTGAGTTCCGCGGCGATCGCGGTCAGCACCGTGCCGCCGACGGACAGGAAACCGATGAACGGATCGGCCACCACGAAGCGCTGCGCGGCGATGCCGCGCTCGATGTCGCGCAACAGCCGCTGGCCGAGGCCAAGCGTCAGCACGCGCGCCGAAAACCCCTCGCGGATCAGGAAATGGCCCCACATCGGCTCTCGCCGTGCGCGGATCAGCGTGTGCCGCACCGCAACCGCGACGACCTCGGCAGGATCGGACAAACCGTTCGCCAGGCGATCCAGCGAATCGGCGAATTCGCCGAATACCGTCTCCACGAGCGTCTCGTAGATCGCTTCCTTCGATTCGAAGTGGTTGTAGAACGACCCGAAGCCCACGTCGGCGGCCTCGGTGATCTCGTTGATGGCCACGCCTTCCATGCCTCTCTCGGCCATCAGCTTCAGCGCAGCGTCGAGCAGGCGCCCGCGGGTTTCACGCTTGCGCCGCGCGCCGCGCGGCTCGCGCTCTTCGGCGACGGGCGCGGCGACGTCGGCAGTAACGGAGGGTTCGGCGGCGGCACGTTTCGGCGTGCGCCGTTTCGGAGGGTTCGACATGACGGATCCGGTTCTGAGGTGCGTCGAAGTATAGATTCAAACGTCTACGTTGACAAAGTCATCATTTATGATTTTAATGTCATCAAACCCATCCCATCGCGTGCCACGGCCGCGATCGACAGACGAATGGAGACAAGGTGGAGACATTTGAAACGACAGGCGCGCACGCCGCAGGCGACATGCCGCCATCCGATGCGCGCGGGCTGCCGTCGGCGACCGACATCCTGATCGTCGGCTTCGGGCCGGTCGGCGCCGCGCTCGCGAACCTGCTGGCAGGCCACGGCGTGAACGTCGTGGCGATCGACAAGGCGTCCGACATCTTCATGGCACCACGGGCCATCGCACTCGACAACGACGCGCTGCGCATCCTGCAGATGGCCGGCGTCGACGAGCACGATTTCGATACGGTCGCGATTCCGTACGTCCGGATGCGCTCGCCGTCGCTCGGCGAATTCGGCCGGATCGACACGCTCGGCACGCTCGACGGCCACCCGAAACTCGTGACGTTTTACCAGCCCGACCTGGAGCGCTGCCTGCGCGCGCGACTGCGTGGCCGCGACAACGTGCACGTCGCGCTCGGCACGGCACTCGAGGGCTTCGTCGAGGAACAGGACGGCGTCGTCGCCGCGCTGCGCGACGAGCGCGGGAACACGCATTCGATACGCGCGCGCTACGTCGTCGGCGCGGACGGCGCGAGTTCGCTCGTACGCCAGTTGATCGGCCAGCAGTTCAACGGCAAGACCTACGCCGAAGACTGGCTCATCGTCGATGCGCGTCACGTGCCGCGGCCGATCGATCATGTCGAGTTCATTTGCGATCATCGCCGCCCGACGCCGCACATGGTCGCGCCCGGCGCGCGCGAACGCTGGGAATTCATGCTTCGTCCCGGCGAGCGCCGCGACGAGATGGAGTCCGATGCACGCATTCGCGAACTGCTCGCGCCGTGGGGCGACATCGACGACATCGCGATCGAGCGCAAGGCCGTCTACCGCTTCCATGCGCGCACGGTCGACGCATTCGGCAAGGGCCGCGTGTTTCTCGCGGGAGATGCCGCGCACATCACGCCGCCGTTCGTCGGCCAGGGGCTCGTCGCCGGGCTGCGCGACGCGGCCAACCTCGGCTGGAAGCTCGCATGGGTCGTGCTCGGCCGCGCCGATCCGCGCATCCTCGATACGTATGACGCGGAGCGCCGGCCGCATGCGAAGTCGATGATCCGGCTCGCGAAATTCATGGGGCGCCTGGTGATGCCGCGCAACGCGGCGGTTGCGCTCGCGACGCACGGACTGATGCGTGCGATGCGGTGCGTGCCGGCGCTGCGCGCGCAATTCGACGAGTTGCGCATCAAGCCGAAGAACGCATTCCGCTCCGGACTGTTCGTGGGCGGCCGCTCCGGCGCAAGGCTCACCCGGGGCGCACTGCTTGCGCAAGGATGGCTGCGGGGCGCCGCCGGCGCGGCCCGGCTCAGCGACGACGTGCTCGGCAGCGGCTACACGCTGATCGGATTCGGCTGCGACCCGCGCGTCGGACTCGCGCCCGACGCGGCGGCCGCGCTCGCGCGCGCCGGCGGCACCATCGTGCGGATCGCGCATCGCGGGCAAAGGCTGCATCCCGCCGGCGACGATTGCTGGGAAGACATCGACGGCACTTTCCTTCCGGGCGTGGCGCCCGTCGGCTGGGTGGCCGTCGTGCGCCCCGACAAAACCGTCGTCCACGACGGACCGGCGGCGCACGTGAGCCGCATCGTTTGCGACAGCCTGTCGCTGCTGGGCACCGCGCCGCGTGCGGTGCCGTCCGCCGCCGTATCCGCCATCCGACCCACCTGAACGCGCCATCGCCATGAAACTGACCACCGCCCAGCCCGCCCGTCACCCGCGTCCGACGACGAAAGCCGCCACGCTCGCCTACTTGATGTTCGAGCGCCCGAACCTCGACGACGCCGAGCATTTCCTCAACGACTTCGGGCTGCGAACCGCGTTGCGCGAGCCCGAGTTGCTGCTGTTGCGCGCCACGGATACGTCGCCGTTTTGCTACGTGGTTCGCCGCGCGCGCAAGGCGGCGTTCGTCGGCTTCGGGCTCGAGGTCGAAAGCCGGTCGGACCTCCACGCGCTGACCGGCGTACCCGGCGCATCCGGCATCGAACCGTCGGAATGGCCCGGCGGCGGCGATCGCGTCCGGCTCGTCGATCCGGCCGGCTTTCGCGTCGATGCGGTGACGGGCCGGACGCGCGTGCCGCCGCTCCCGCATCGCGCGCCGCTCGCGTTCAATTCCGTCGACATGCACCTGCGCATCAACGAGACGCAGCGGCCGCCCGCCGCGCCGCCGGAGATCGTCAGACTCGGTCACGTCGTGCTTGAGGTCGCCGATTTTCAAGCCACCTGCGCGTGGTACACGCGGCATTTCGGTTTCATCCCGAGCGATGTCCAGGTGCTGCCCGACGGCTCGCCGGCCGTGGCGTTCATGCGGCTCGACCGGGGCGACACGCCGGCCGACCATCACACGCTCGCGCTCGCGCAGGGCTTCGTGTCCACCTACAGCCACAGTGCATTCGAGGTGGTCGATGCCGACGCGCTCGGCATGGGACAGCGGATGCTGCGCGACAACGGCTGGACCCACGCATGGGGCATCGGACGGCACATTCTCGGCAGCCAGATCTTCGATTACTGGCAGGATCCGTGGGGCGCCAAGCACGAACACTACTGCGACGGCGACCTGTTTACCGCGGACGAGCCGACGGGCATCCATCCGGTCAGCCGCGAAGCGATGGCGCAATGGGGGCCCGTCATGCCGCGCAGCTTCACGAAGCCGCGGTTCACGCCGTCCAGCGTCGCGGCACTGTTGCGCAATCTGCGCCGCAGCCCCGATCTGACGCTGAGCAAGGTCGTCACGCTCGCGAAGCTGTTCGCCTGATTTCACCGTTTACCGATTCACGAGAGACAACCATGCCACTGCACGTCCTGCACTTCCGGCACCGCGGCCGCGCCCAATGGGGCGTCGTCGCCAACGGCGCCGTCACGCCGATTCCCGGCGAATTCGCCACCACCGCGAGCTTCCTCGCCGCGAATCCGGTTGAACGGCTCGCGATGATCGACGGCCCGACCATTCCCGAAGCGGACGTGCAGTGGCTCCCGCCCGTGACCGCCAACCAGCAGTTCGTCTGCCAGGGTGCGAACTACCGGCGGCACATGATCGAGTCGGGCATGGACCCGGACGCGAAGCAGTTCAACATGATCTTCACGAAAGCGCCGAGCTGCATCGTCGCGGCCGATTCGCGCGTCGTGAAGCCGCGCCACGTGCGTTTTCTCGACTACGAGATCGAGCTGGGGCTGGTGCTCAAGCGCGACATCACCCGCCATCAACCGGTGACCGACGCCAATCTGCACGAATACGTCGCGGGTATCGCGATCGTCAACGACTACTCCGCGCGCGACGTGCAGATCCCGCAAATGCAGTTCTACAAAGGCAAGAGCTTCCGCACGTTCGGGCCGGTCGGCCCGTATCTGTGCCTGCTCGAGCGGCACGATTTCCCGAAGCTGAAGACGCTCGAACTGACGTTGTCCGTCAACGGCACCGTCCGTCAGCAGGATTCGACGGCGAATCTCGTGTACGGCCCGGCCGAAACGCTCACGGAACTGTCGGGCGTGCACGATCTCGGCGCGGGCGACCTGCTCGCCACCGGCACGCCGGCCGGTTGCGCGCTCAGCATCCCGTCGCCGGCCAAGCAGCGCGTCGTCGCGCTGTTCCCCGAATCGGTCAAGTGGAAAATGTTCATGAAGGTGCAGGCGCAACGCACGCAATACCTGAAAGCCGGCGACATCGTCGAGGCCCGGATTGCGAGCCCGGACGGAACGATCGACCTGGGCGTGCAGCGCAACGAGATCATGGACGAAGCGGCATGAACGGCATCGCGACCCGCCACGATGTGGCCGCCATCGACGCGTGCGGCATGCCGCCCGACCTGCCGGCCAGCACCTACGCGATGATCCGCGCGGGCGCCGACATCGATCCGTGCGCCCCGGCATTGTCGTTCTTCGCCGACGCGCGCACGCACCGCGACGTGCGGCGCTGGACCTATCGCGAGCTGCTGCGCGACATCACCCGCACCGCGAATCTGTTCGTGCGGCTCGGCGTGCGCGCCGACTCGGTGATCGCCTACGTGCTGCCCAATCTTCCCGAAACGCACTTCGTGATCTGGGGCGGCCAGGCGGCGGGCATCGTGTGCGCGATCAACCCGCTGCTCGACGCGCGCGCGATCGCCGACTTGCTGAACGCATCGCGCGCGTCCGTGCTGGTCACGCTCGGGCCGTGTCCGGGGTTCGATCTCTGGGAGAAAGTGTCGAGCATCGTCGACGACGTCGAATCGCTCGCACATCTCGTTCAGGTGAATCCGGCGCGGGATGCGCGCGGCGGGCCGGGGAACGCTTCGGGCGCGCCCGCGTCGGCCGGTTCCGCCGGCGCGGCTATGGAGGCGGCGCACGGCCGGTCACGCATCGCGCTTCACGACTTCGACGCGGCGATCGCGTGCGAGTCGGGCACGGCGCTCGCGCAGCCCCGTACGTTCGCACCCGGCGACATGTCGTCGTTCTTCTGTACCGGCGGCACGACCGGTCTGCCGAAGATCGCGATGCGCAGTCACGGCAACGAAGTGGCGAATGCGTGGAGCGCCGCGCGATTTCTCGGCGACAGCATCGGCCCCGGCAAGACCATATTCTGCGGGCTGCCCCTCTTTCATGTGAACGCGGCGATGGTAACGGGGCTGCTGCCGTTCTCGCGCGGCGCGCACGTCGTGCTCGGGACGCCGCAAGGCTATCGCGGGGAAGGCGTCATCGGGCGATTCTGGGAGATCGTCGCGCACCATCGCATCAACTTCTTCAGTGCCGTCCCCACGCTGTACGCAGCGCTGCTCGACGTGCCGGTCGGCGACCATGCGATCGGCTCGCTCGAATACGGACTGTGCGGTGCGGCGCCGCTGCCGGTCGAAGTATTGCGCGCGTTTCAGGAAAAGACGGGCATCCGCATTCTCGAAGGCTACGGCCTTACGGAAGCCACCTGCGTGAGCAGCGTCAATCCGCCGCTCGGCGAGCGCCGCGCCGGATCGATCGGACTGAGTAACCGTCTACCAAGTCAAGCCTTATGGAGCGAATCGTCCCAAGGCGTGTTGGATCTGACCATGGCATTAAGTATGGTCAGAAGCTTGCGCATGCAGGCAACCAACGCGACCTTGGGCAGTTTGCCGGCGGCCTTCAGGCGTTGATAGAAGGTTTTGATGGCAGGATTGTGGCGGGTGGCGGTAAGGGTGGCCATGTAAAGCACGCGACGGATTTCAAAGCGACCACCCTGAACGCGTCGTCTGCCATTGCGGGAGCCGGAATCGCAAGCAATAGGCGCGACGCCGACGAGAGCCGCAATCTGGCGACGGCTGAGCTTACCCAATTCGGGCAGTTCTGCGATCAGGCAAGCACTGGATACCGGACCGATGCCGTGAGTCGATTGCAGCAGGCGGTCGAGTTCACTGAAGTGCTCGCGTACGTGTCCGACCATCTGTGCGTCGATGTCGTCGAGCTGAGCCTGAACGGCAGCAATGATAGCCAACAGGCTGGGATGCAGACCGACCGGCGTAATCTGCAGCCGCTGTCGTTCCGAGAGGAGCATGGTGAGCAACTGGCGACGGCGGGTCAACAGAGCAGCCAGCCACTGCTGGCGCTCATCGGGAACGGGGCGCAGCAAGCGGGACAGATCTTCGCGACGCACCAGGACCGAAGCCAGTTCGGCGAGCATGCGAGCATCGATGCGATCGGTCTTGGCCAGACGCCCCATCGAGCGGGCAAAATCGCGCGCCTGTCGAGGATTGACGACCGCGACCGGCAAACCGGCGCTCTGCAAAGCGCAAGCCATTTCCGCCTCGTAGCCGCCGGTCGCTTCCATCACGACCAACGCCACGTCCAGCGGCTGCAGGGCGACGGCCAGGGCCGAATGGCCCTCCGCATCGTTATCGAATCGCTGGGTGTCCAGATGGGCACCCAGCACGGAAACATCGACATGGTCTTTTGCCACGTCAATGCCGACCGTTACTAAGGAAGGAGCAGACATGATCTTCGGATCCCATGCTTGTACATGCGCACTCGGCAGGGCCGGCGCGCGTAACCGTTCGGGTTTCGGGAAGACCAGCACGGCGACCGTGCGTTCTGTACTCAGTCACGGGCTCCAACGCCCAAGCGCGCGACAAACTGCACGGTCTAGTCTGGCTACGTTCAGACTTTACCGTACTGGTCAGGCTTAAACATACAAGCGTGCCGCTCCAGACAATGAAGGCCGTCGTACTCGACGCCGCGGGACGCTACCTGCGCGACTGCGCGGCCGGCGAGGAAGGCTCGATCGTCATCGCCGGGCCGAACGTATTCGCCGGCTATACCGATGCCGCGCTGAACGAGCGTCTGTGGATCGATCTCGGCGACGGCAGACGCTGGCTCGACACCGGCGACCTCGGCCGCCAGGATGCCGACGGTTACTTTTGGCTGACGGGCCGCAGGAAGGACCTGATCATCCGCGGCGGCCACAACATCGACCCGGCGACCATCGAGGAGCCGCTGCATCGGCATCCGGCGGTGCAGCTGGCCGCAGCGATCGGCCGCCCCGACGCACACGCGGGCGAAGTGCCGATGGCCTACGTCCAGCTGAAACCCGGCGCACGGGCATCGGAGCAGGAACTGGAAGCGTTCGCGCGGCAACACATCGCCGAGCGCGCCGCGCAGCCAAAGCAGATTCGCATCGTCGACGCGATTCCGCTCACCGGTGTCGGCAAGATCTTCAAGCCCGAGCTCAAGCGCCGCGAAACCGGCGACGCACTGAGCGTCGCGCTTGCGGAAAACGGCGTGGCCGGCGCATCGGTCGACGTCCAGACCGGCGGCTCGGGCGGCATGACGGTGGTGGTCACGCTGCGCGACGCGCAGTTCGAGGCGGCGGCACACGCGGTGCTCGGTCGCTATCCGTTCACGTTCACGGTCGACGTCCAGCCGCAGGCGCACTGACGCGGGCGGGCGCCGCCCCCGCCTCACCGGCGGGCGTGCATCGGTTTCGATGCTGCCCGCGCACGCACCATATATATCGTTGTGCGAATTATTCAGACGAAACATGCAATGGCGCACCGACCCATTCCCCTGTATCGGGAACGGCCGGTCCGTCGATCACGGGAACTATCCGTCGGACAATCAGGAGGAGACATGTGGAACGGTAAACGTACGACCCGCGCACTTGGCATGGCGACCGCCGTCGGGATCGGCATCGCGTCGTTCGCCGGCGACGCGCGCGCACAGGCGGCAGGCAGCGTGTCGCTCGGCGCCGGGTGGCTGCACATCATGCCGCAAAGCGGCTCCGGCGACCTGTTCGTGCAGAGCGTGGCCGGCGCGCCGGTGAATCGCGCGCTGCCCGATACGGGCGGCCACGTGGCGACGTCCAATGCGTTCAGCCTCATGGCGGAGTACCAGTTCACCGATCATGTCGGCATAGCGTTCCTCGCCGGCACGCCGTTCACCAGCGACCTGGTCGGCGACCGGTCGTTCGCCGGCTACGGCGTGCTCGGTCAGGCAAAGCCGCTCGCGCCGGTGCTCGCGCTGCGCTATCACTTTCTCGCCGCCGACGCCCGTTTCCGGCCGTTCGTCGGTCTGGGCGTGAATTACACGTGGTACGTCGACACGCACATCACCAATAAACAGTTTCTCGACGGATCGTGCGGCCCGGGCTGCACGACCCGGTCGTCGCTCAGTGCGTCATGGAATCCGACATTCGAAGCAGGCTTCAATGTCGCGCTGGGCAAGCACCTCGGCCTCAACGTGTCTGCGATGTACATCCCGATGTCGACCACGCTGACCACCGACGCGACAAACGCGGCGGGAACGCATGACGTGACGACACTGCACGTGCACACGAATCCGCTCATCACGCACGTGGATCTCGTCTATTCGTTCTAGTCGCCGGGGTCGAGCCGATGCTTCGCGCGGCGCGGCGGTGCGCCGCGCCAGTCGTTACCACCGCATGAGAGATACACACGATATGGAACCCGCCCGCCTTACCCGTGCCCAACGCCGGCTCGGCACGCGCGAACGTCTCGTCGCTGCCGCGCGCCATTGCTTCGTCGCGCAAGGCTTCGCAGATACGACCGTCGAGCATATCGTCGAGCGTGCAGGTTACACACGCGGCGCGTTCTATGCGAACTTCAAGCATAAGCGCGAGTTGCTGGTTGAAATCCTGCGCCGCGACCGCCCGCAGTTGCTGGCCTGGATGCGGCCATGCGCGATGGACGATTGGCGTTTCCGCGCCGCCGATGCCGCGCAGATCGCCGCCGAATGGGAGTGCTTCCCGCTGTGGGTCGAGGTGCACCTGCACGCGCTGCGCGATGCGGCGACACGAGAGATGGTCGACACACTGCACGCGGAGCCGGCGCCGCCGGCCGCGGCAAGCGGTGCAGCGGATTTCGCGGAGCGCACGCCGTCGCCGGCGACGTGGGCGGCGTTGCTCGGCGTTGCGTTGCTGCGTGCCGGTGCGCAGCACGCACTGCGCGGCGAGCCGGTGCAGGACGCGGCGCCGGAAGTGCCGTCCGGAGATGCGCGACGGCTATAATTCAAGCCGTTCCCCCGACGAATATCCGCGCAATGACGGACGCCAATCTTCCTCACGTGCTGGTGGTCGACGACGATCCGGCGATCCGCGAACTGTTGTCCGGCTATCTGTCCGACAACGATATCCGCGTGACGGTTGCCGCTTGCGGCCAGGATATGGCGCAAGCGCTGGAATCATTTGCAATCGATCTCGTGATTCTCGACCTGCGCATGCCGGGCGAAGACGGCGTCCAGATCGCCCGCGAGTTGCGCACGCGCTCGAACCTGCCGATCTTCATCGTCTCGGGAAAACGCGACGAAGCCGACCGCGTGATGGCGCTGGAGCTCGGCGCCGACGACTACCTGACCAAGCCGTTCAGCAATCGCGAACTGCTTGCGCGCGTCCGCGCCTTGCTCAGACGGGCCGGGGCGACGGCCCCCGCCACCGGGCGTGCCAAGGACGCACGCGCATACCGGTTCAGCGGTTGGGAACTGAACGTTGGCACGCGGCGGCTCACCGATCCGGCGGGCACGCCGGTCGAGCTTACCAACGGCGAATTCTGTCTGCTCAATGCATTTCTGGCGGCGCCCGGGCGCGTGCTGTCCCGCGACCAGCTGCTCGAATCCAGCCGGCTGTACGACGACGTGTACGACCGTTCGATCGACGTCCAGATCCTGCGCTTGCGCCGCAAGATCGAGCCTGACCCGTCGCATCCGGTCTTCATTCGTACCGTGCGCGGCGCGGGCTACGTGCTCGACGTGCCGGTCACCCGGTTGAGCGCGGCGGGCGGATGGACGAACGGAACGCCGGTGTGAGCGGGCACCTGCCGCGTGCGCGCACGGCCCGCGACGCAAGTAGCGCGACGCGATTGCCGACGCAGCGCGCAAGCCGCGCGGCTCGAGCGGCATCCGCGCGTGTTGCCAGACTGCCGCAGCAGGACTGAACGTCGATGCCGAACAACTCGCCCTATCACCGAACGCTGTGGCGCGCGAGACGCTACCGGGCCATGATGCTGGCTGCGTGTCTGGCCGTGCTCCTCGTTATGGTCGCCTTTGCGCACGACACGACGTTCCGCGTCGGCGCCGTGAGCCTGTGCGTGATTCTGCTGATGTATGTGCTGATCGCGTACATGCGGCGTCTCGAACACGCGAACCGGGCAATGCGCGCGAGCGAACAGCGCTGGCGCGCGGTGTTCGAGAACGCGCCGGTCGGAATCCTGGTGTTGCGTGCGCACGACCGCTACCTGATGGCGAACCCCGCGTTTCAGCAGATGGTCGGCTACAGCGATCGCGAACTTTCCGAGCGACGCGCATCGGACATCACGCACCCCGATGATCGGGCCCTCACGCAGGCGCACATCGACCAGTTGGTGCGCGGCCAGGACCGCGTCAGATTCCAAAAGCGCTACGTGCACCGCGACGGCCGCGTGGTGTGGACCGACATGAGCGTCGCGCGTGTGTTTTCGGCACATCAGCCGTCCGATACGGACGCGGAAGACCTGATCATCGCCACCGTCGAGGACATCACGCAGCGCCTGGCCGACGAAGAAGCGCGACACGGCCTGGAACGGCAACTGCGCCAGTCGCAGAAGCTCGAAGCGCTTGGCACGTTCGCCGGCGGCGTCGCGCACGACTTCAACAACATCCTCGCCGCGATTCTCGGATTCGGCGATCGCGCGCTCGCCGGCGTCGCACCCGACGCGCCCGCGCACCGCGACATCGAGCAGGTGCTGAAAGCCGGGGAACGGGCACGGCTGCTGGTCGAGCGCATCCTGACATTCAGCCGCAGCGGCCCGACGGCGAGGGAGCCGGTAGACGTCGGCGCGGTCGTCGACGAAACGGTGGAACTCGTGCGCGCCACGCTGCCGCCGCATGTCGCGCTCGACGTACGCATCAGCGCCCGCGATGCTTACGTGCTGGGCGACGCCACGCATCTGCACCAGGTCGTGATGAACCTTTGCGGCAATGCGATCCACGCGATGCGTGCCGGCGGCACGCTGCATATCGGACTCGACGTCGTCAGCGTCGACACACCGCGCTCGCTGTCGCACGGCGCGCTGCGCGCCGCCCGTTTCCTGCGGCTCACCGTCGCGGACGACGGTTGCGGCATTCCGGCCGAGATACTGGAACGCATCTTCAACCCGTTTTTCACGACACGCCCCGCCGGCGAGGGGACCGGCCTCGGCCTGTCGCTCGTCGACGGCATCGTCCGCGAACACGGCGGCGCAGTCGACGTGCACTCCGCGCCGGGGAAAGGGGCGCGTTTCGACGTCTTTCTGCCCGCCGCGGACGCGCGCCCGGCGCCGCGTGCCGACGGGGTCCCGCCGCCTCGCGGGAACGGGCAGGTCGTGCTGGTGATCGACGACGAAGAAACACTCGTGCGTCTCGCGGAAGACGTACTGGCCGATCTCGGGTACGAGCCGGTCGGATTCTCATCGAGCGAGGCCGCATGGGATGCCGTGAACGCCGATCCGGCCCGCTTCGATGTCGTCGTGACCGACCATACGATGCCGA
This sequence comes from Burkholderia pseudomultivorans, assembly GCF_902499075.1. Classification (GTDB taxonomy): domain Bacteria; phylum Pseudomonadota; class Gammaproteobacteria; order Burkholderiales; family Burkholderiaceae; genus Burkholderia; species Burkholderia pseudomultivorans. Next base: position 19,450 of record NZ_CABVPP010000012.1, read on the forward strand.
ATTTGACCGGCCTCCAGCTCGCGGCCCGCATCGCGGGCCGGCGCGCGGATTTGCCGGTGATCATGTGCAGCGGCTTCAGCACGGCCTCGCTTGAACGTGAAGCCCGCGCGCTCGGTGTGAGCATGGTGCTGCGCAAGCCGCTGAAGTCGCGCGATCTCGCAGACGCGCTCGCCCGCGTGCTGCGCTGACGCGGCGACCGGGCCGGCCGCGCACCATGCGATCGGCCCAGCCGGTGCGGCGCTTGTTTCAAATGTAACGCAGCCGCGGCAATCTGCAACGCCCGAGCAACACCCCGCGCCGACACTCCATTGCAATGCAATCTCGCAATGGAGCGTACGCATGGAAGCAACGGCCCTCCTGTTGTCCCGAATCCAGCTCGCGGCCACGGTCTCCTTTCACATCATCTTCCCGTCTTTCACAATCGGCCTCGCGGCGTGGCTCGCGGTACTCGAGGCCATGTCCATCGCGACGGGCAATCGCGTGTATCGCCGCGTATTCGAGTTCTGGCTGAAGATTTTCGGCGTCGCGTTCGGCATGGGTGTCGTCTCGGGCATCGTGATGGCCTTCCAGTTCGGTACGAACTGGAGCGAGCTGTCGCGCGCGAGCGGCCCGATCCAGGGGCCGCTGCTGACTTACGAATCGTTTACCGCGTTCGCGCTCGAGGCGACGTTTTTCGGTGTGATGCTGCTGGGACGCGCGCGTGTGCGGCCCTGGTTCTATCTGACCTCGTGCATCCTCGTCGCGGCGGGTACGACGATGTCCGCCTTCTGGATCCTCGTGAACAACTCATGGATGCAGCATCCGGTCGGATACGTCGTACAAAACGGCATATTCGTGCCCACCGACTGGGCGGCGATTATCTTCAACCACGTCGTGTGGGTACGCTTCCCGCACATGCTGTTGGGTGCGTACCTGACGACCGCATTCTGCGTGGCTGCCGTCGGCGCGGCCTATCTGCTGAAGGACCGCTACCGGGTCGAAGCCACGCTCATGGTCCGGATGTCGGTTACGCTCGCTGCCGCGCTCGTCCCGCTGCAGATCCTGTTCGGCCATCTGACCGGCGACTATCTGCACGACGACCAGCCGGCCAAATTCGCCGCCGTCGAGGGAAGATGGACCGACGAACAACCTGCCGCCGAAGTGATTTTCGCCATTCCGGACGCCGCGCACGAGCGCAACCGCTTCGAATGGAAAGTACCGGTGCTCGGCAGTCTGATCGCGTCGGGCACGGCGGACTCGCGCGAAGTCGGCCTCACCGACTTTGCCGCCGCCGACCGGCCGCCGGTGCTGATTCCATTCTTCGCGTTCCGCGTGATGGCCGGCTGCGGGCTGATCATGCTGGCGCTTGCGTGGGCGGGCACCGTCGCGGCCCGGCGCGGCCGGCTCGAACGACGGCGCTGGCTCCTCTGGCCGCTCGCATGCAGCTTTCCACTCGGCTTCATCGCAATCCTCGCGGGATGGTTCACCGCCGAAGTCGGGCGCCAGCCGTGGACCGTATGGGGCGTGCTGCGCACCGCAGATGCGCTGACGCCCGGGCTGACCGCGCACTTCGCGGCTGCGACGCTCGCGCTGTTCGTCGCCATATACGCATTCATTTTCTGCTTCGGCGTGTACTACATCGTACGGATCGTGCGGCGCGGCCTCGTCATCGGCAACGTGCTGACCGTCTGGAATGGTCACGTGATTCAACAAACGCATGCGCCCGCCGCGCTGCCGGTGCACGCACGGCGCCGCGACGTCCTCAAGATTCGATCAGGAGAAGTTCAATGATGACCTGGTTCTGGTTCGCCGAACTCGCGTTCGCGCTCGTCGCTTACCTGATGCTCGACGGGTTCGACCTCGGTGTCGGCATGCTGACGGCCTTCGCCGGCGATGCGCGCGACGAGATGATCGCGTCGATCGCTCCGGTATGGGACGGCAATGGTACGTGGCTCGTCATCGCCGGCACGATCCTGTTCGGCGCGTTTCCGTCGGTGTATTCGATCGTGCTGCCTGCGCTGTATGCGCCGCTTTGTCTGATGCTCGCCGGGCTGATCATGCGTGGCGTCGCGATCGAATTTCGCCACAAGGCGGCGCGCTCGCGCCGGATCTGGGACGTGCTGCTGTTCGTCGGCTCGCTGCTCGCCAGCGTGATGCAGGGCGTGTGCGTGGGCACGTACGCGCACGGGCTGCCGGTCGATCAGCTGCGCTACGCAGGCAACGGCTTCGAATGGTGTTCTCCGTTTTCGTTCTGGTGCGGCGTCAGCCTCGCGCTCGGCTATGCGCTGCTCGGCTCCGGATGGCTGGTGTTGAAAGGGCAACGCGCGTCGCAGCGCATCGGTCGCGACGCGATCGCGAGGCTCGCGCCGATCACCGCACTGTTCGTGCTGTCGATACTCGCGTCGACGCTGCTGACCGAGACGACCGTCGAAACGCGCTGGCTCCTGCATCCGCTGCTGTTCGCGCTGCCCGTCGCAGCATGCGCGACGTTCCTTTGCGCGCCTGCGGCGGCGCGGCGCGACGGCGCGTCGGCCTATCTGTTCGCCGCCGGCGGATGCATCGCGATGGTGCTGATGCTCGCCGCATCGTATCTGCCGTTCATCGTGCCGTTCGACCTGACGCTCGATGCAGCGGCCGCGCCGCGAGCGAGCCAGACGTTCATGTTCTGGGGCGCAGGCCTGTTCGTCATGCCGTTCATCGTGTTCTACACCTGCGTCGCGTACTCGGTATTCCGCGGCAGGGTGTCGAACGATCACGCATACCACTGACGCTTTCGCCCCGAGCGTTCAATTCAACGGAGGAATTCCATGAAAGTCGCCCTTTTCATTCCGTGCTTCATCGACGCGTTCTACCCAGACGTCGGGATCGCCACGCTGCAGTTGCTCGAGCGTCTGGGTTGCGACGTCGACTATCCGCTCGACCAGACCTGCTGCGGCCAGCCGATGGGCAACAGCGGCTGCGAAAAGCAGGCCACCGCGACCGAGAACCTGTTCGTCAAGAATTTCACGGGCTACGACTACATCGTCGCGCCGAGCGGCAGCTGCGTGCACCACGTGCGTGACCACCTGACCGCGGCCGACCAGACCCGCGATGCCGTCGCCGTGCGCAAGAACACGTACGAGCTCGTCGAATTCCTGCACGACGTGCTGCGCGTGCGGGAATTTCCATGGGCCGAATTCCCGCACAAGGTCGGCCTGCACAACAGCTGCGGCACGCTGCGCGCGTTGCGCACAGCGAAGATGTCCGAGATCGAGGAGCCGTTCTTCTCGAAGCCGCTGACACTACTCAAGGGCGTCAAGGGTATCGAGTTCATTCAGCCCGATCGGCCCGACGAATGCTGCGGCTTCGGCGGCACGTTTTGCGTATCGGAGGAACCGGTTTCCGCGCGCATGGGCGCGGACAAGGTGCGCGACCACAAGCGCAACGGCGCGGAATACATCGTGTCGGCCGATTCGTCGTGCCTGATGCACCAGAAAGGTTGCTCGGACCGCCTGGAGCTGGGGCTGAAATTCATCCACATCGCACAGATCCTCAATGGAGCACGAGCATGAAACGCGTAGACCACGTCGGCGCATCCGCGAAATTCATCGCCGACGAAAAGCACATCCAGTTCCATGACAAGCGTCTGTGGGAACTGCGCACGTCGCGGGATGCCGAGGTGCACGCCATCCCCGAATGGGAGGAATTGCGCACGCTTGCGTCCGCGATCAAGGAGCACACGCTCACGCATTTGCCCGAGTATCTCGAGGAATTCGAGCGCAACGCGACCGCCAACGGCGTGATCGTCCACTGGGCGAAGGATGCCGAAGAACACAATCGGATCGTGTACGAGATCCTGGAGCGCCGTCACGCGAAGCTGCTCGTGAAGAGCAAGTCGATGCTGACCGAGGAATGCGAGATGCGCCCGTATCTGGAGGAGCGCGGCATCACTGTCGTCGAAACCGACCTCGGCGAGCAAATTCAGCAGCTCGATGACGAGCTCCCTTCTCACATCGTCGTGCCAGCCGTGCACAAGCTCGCCACCGACGTCGCCAAAATCTTTTCCGAGAAGATCGGCACCGACCCGAACGAAAGCAACATCCCGAAACTCGCCGAAGCGCAGCGCAACGCCACGCGTCCGCTGATCCTGAACGCCGATGCCGGCATGACCGGATGCAACTTCGCGGTCGCCGAAACGGGCGGCATCACCGTGTGCACGAACGAAGGCAATGCGGACCTCAGCGCCAACGTGCCGCCGCTGCACATCGCGTCGATCGGCATCGAGAAACTGATTCCGAAGCTCGAGCATCTGGGCGTATTCATCCGGATGTTGTCGCGCAATGCGATCGGCTCGCCGATCACCCAGTACACGTCGCACTTCCGCGGTCCGAAGAAAGGCGGCGAAATGCATTTCGTGCTGGTCGACAACGGCCGCTCCGAGCGGCTCGGCATGGACGACTTCTGGTATTCGCTCAAGTGCATCCGCTGCGGCGCGTGCATGAACACGTGCCCGGTCTATCGACGCAGCAGCGGGCTCAGCTATGGCGGCGTCTACTCGGGGCCGATCGGCGCGATCATCAACCCGACCTTCAACCTGCGCAAGTACAGTTCGCTGCCGTTTGCGTCGACGATGAACGGCAGTTGCACCAGCGTGTGTCCGGTGAAGATCAATATCCACGAGCAGATCTACAAGTGGCGGCAGATCGTGGCCGAACAGCACGAACTGCCGTTCGTCAAGCAGGAGGCGATGAAAGTCGCCGGACAGGTGCTGTCGCGGCCGGCGCTGTACCGCGCAGCCGTCAAGACGGCCGGCACCGCGGTATCGGTACTGCCGCGCGCCGTGCTCTACAACCCGCTCAACGTGTGGGGCAAGCATCGAGAAGTGCCTGACGCACCCCAGCAGACTTTCCGCGACTGGTATCTGAAGAGGAACAAGAAATGAGCAGCCGAGACCTGATTCTTTCCCGTTTGCGCGACGTGCGTCCCACGCCCCGGCCGTTGCCCGACGTGCCGCTGTTCGATACGGCTCTGCCGCCTGCCGTCGACACGTTCAGGGCGTCGCTCGCGCGACTCGGCGGGACGTGGTGCGCGATGCCCGAAAACGCGTCGCTCGACGCGTTCGTGCGCTCCCGGTTTCCCGGCGCGTCCGTGTTCTGCTCGGCCACGCCCGAGTTCGACGGCAACCGCGATCTCGCCGCGATCGACGATCCGCGCGCGCTGAACGACGTCGACGTCGGGATCGTGCGCCCGGCGTTCGCCGTCGCCGAAACCGGCTCGATCTGGCTCAGCGAGGCGCAATACGACGTCAACGCGCTCGGTTACCTGTCGCAACACCTGGTCGCGCTGCTCGACCCCGCCGACATCGTCGGCAACCTCCATCACGCGTATCACCGCAGCGAGTTCTTCGCGGCCAACTACGCCGTGCTGATGAGCGGACCGTCGGCAACCGCCGACATCGAAGGCGTGCTGGTGCGCGGCGCACAGGGGATCCGCTCGCTCACCGTTATCCCGTTGCGGAGGCCCGTCGGCGAACGGTGATGCAGGAGCATGCGATGAGCGCCATCAAGCGCATCCGAGACTGGGCGGCCCGTGCGGTTCGCGACGGGCGGCATCACCTGCCGTTGCCCACGGCGCTGAAGGCCGGACTGGTGTGCGCGGCGCCCGCGCTGCTCGCCGCCACGCTGCACGCGCCGCTGCTGTGCTGGGCGGCGATTGCCGCGTTCTGGACGTGTCTCGCCGACGAGCCGTCGGAATCGATGCGCCAACGTGCGCTCGCGGGTGCGATGTTCGGATTGATCGGCTCGCTTGCATCCGCCGCAGCCACGGCCGTGGCGGATCTCGCGTGGCTCGCGGTCGGCCTGACCGGCATTGCCGTCTATATCGGCGGCCTCACCCGCGTGGGCGGCCCAACGATCGGCGCTCGGGGGCTGCTGCTTGCCACCGCGTGCGCGGTGTCGGCCGCGTTTCCCGCCCATCCGTGGCCGGCGCCTGCCGAGTATGCAGCGAGCTTCGCGGCCGGCAGTCTGTGGGCGGTCGCATGCCTCGTCGGCCCCCAGCCCGAAAGCGCGGCAACGCGCGCACGCCGGGCGGCGTTCGCCTATCTGTACGCGGCGGGATCGTTCGTGCGTGCGCTGGTGCCGGTCGCGCACGATGCACGGCACGCAAGCGGCCCGAACCGCACGGCACTGCGAACGCGACTCGATGCGCTGATTCGGACGGCGCGGAGCCGCCCCGACGCGGCCGGCGCCACCGTGACGGCGTGGCAGCTAGACGGTGAACGGTCGATCGCATTGCTCGCGGGCCTCGACACCCTGCTGCGCAATCGGCCGCCCGGCAGTAGCGCCGCAACCGCGCTGCTGGTTCCGTCGCTGCACCAACTCGTCGCGTTGATCGACGCGCATGCCGACACCGTGCTCGCGCGGCCGCATGCTCGCGCCGCCGTCACGCGGCTGCGCAACCGGCTGGCTGCCGACCTGCGCGGCGCAACGCTGCGCGCCGAAGGGGCGGCGCTGACCGAACCGGCACGGACGTGGCTGCAATCGTGCCTGGCGCTCATGATGGCATTCACCGATATCGGCGGCAGCGAGGTCGGCGATCGGCGCATGGCGCCGCCGCCGCAAACGGAACGGCACGAGCCGTTGCGCGCAAAGGCGACTGCACCAGGTGCGGCGCTGATGGAGATTCGCACAAACGGACGCATCGCGCGCTATGCGCTGCGCCTGTCCGCTGCGGCCATGCTCTCCGCCGTGCTCGCCCGCGTGCTCGGCGTTCAGCAGGGTTACTGGATGGTGCTGACGACGTTGTTCGTCATGCAGCCGACCGTGCCGCACACGTTGAAAACGTCCGCGCTGAGAGTACTCGGCACGATCCTGGGCGCGATCCTGGCATCGGCGGTCGCGCTCGCGTGTCACAACCCGGTGCTTCTCGCGCTGGCGATCGTACCGCTCGCAACCGGCACGTTCTCCGCAAGGCCGCTCGACTACGTGTCGTACATCCTGTTCCTCACACCGCATTTCATCCTGGTTGCGTATCTCGGCGCGCCGATTGCATCGCCGTGGCTGCTTGCCGGCATGCGGGTCGCGAACAGCATCGCCGGTGCGCTCGTTGCGCTCGGCGTAAGCGTGCTCGCGTGGCCCGATTGGGAGCGCAGGCGGCTCGATGCCGTGTCGAGCGATGCGACTGCCGCCGTGACGGAATACGTCGAACTCGTCCGTGCGTTCGTCACGACGCACGGGGTCGACGCAGATGCGCTCGTTGCAGCAAGGCGGCGCGCGTGCACGGCGACGGACGAACTCGACACGCTGTTGGCCGCCATGCGCCTGGAGACCGTCGCGAGGCGCCGACGCCATATCGACGATGCGCGCGAACTGGTTCGGCGCCTGCGCGATGCGGTCGGCGCGGCCGCGCCGCTCGAGTGCCTCACGCCGGACATGAGCGACGGGCCGAGCGCAGGACGCGGGCCGCGCGCGCGGCCGCTATTCGACGTTCCGGCGCCCCCTTTGGCGTGCGCTGTCAAAAGCGCAGCCTCGTGAGCGCCAACGCGGTAATCGGCTCGGTCCGGATCCGCGCAGAAGCGGCGCACGGGAGGCCGCGCCGACGCGCCTTCACTCGCTCACCGATTCACAAACCCACGCACTCAGCGCCCAACGAGCGCACTCGCGATCCGGTCGGCGAGCTGCCCGAGCACACGGCTCAGGGCGTCAGCCTGCGCCGCCGCATCGCGCGACGTGAGTTGCGCGGTCAGCGTCGTCTCCCGGCTCGACGTCACGCGCTCCGGGCGGCCGGACAACAACGTCCACGCAGCCAGAAACGTCAGCGTGCCGCTTTCGTCGGCGTGCGCGTCCAGCACCGTGACGACGAGCGTGCGCGTATCCGCCTGCCGCGGCGCGCCGGGCAACACGACGGCACCTTCGGGCAGACGCGCCAGCAAGTCCTGCGTCAGCGTCTCGCGCATCATCAGGTCGAGCGGCGCGCCCCAGCGCGCGCCGTCGTCGATCACGAGGCGATTCGCCGAACGCTGCACGACGACCTCGAGGCGGTCGAGCGCCGCCGGAACATGCACCGCAGTCAGCTGCACGGGCGCGACGGGCTCGGTTGCGCGCGGCGCAGCACTTGCCACCGGGCTCAGCGCAACGTAGCACGTCGGTGGGCTGTGCCCGCATCCGGCGACGACGAACGTGCCACCCAGCGCGATGGTGACGGCGAGCGCGGCCGGTGCCGATTTCACCGCGTCGCGCACCGATGTTCCGATCTGCTTGCACGCAACAACGATCATGGCTTCTCCTCACGCCTGCCGCGCACGATCGCTTCCGGATGCCGGTCGAGATAGTCGGCCAGTGCGCGCACCGAACGCGCGGTGTCGGTCAGTTCGCGCAGCGCGGCAGGCAAACTGCTTTCCGCGGTCCCATCGTCGTCGAGCGTGCGCCTGGCCGACGCAACCGCCTGATCCGCAGCGTTCGCCGTATCGCGCAGTTGCGCGACGAGCGGGCCGATCTGCGGCGACACCTGTTGCAGCGTCCGGTCGATCTGCGCGACCGAGCGGTCGATATGCGCGAGGCTGTCGCGCAGTTGCGGCGACGCTGCCAATGCGTTGATCCGTGCCGCGATGTTGCGCACGTCGTCGCCCGTTTCCCTGATTGGCAGCGCATCGATCTTGCCCGCGATGTCGTTGGCCCGGGCCGCGATCGCGTCGAAGTCCGCGGATTCGACGCTCGGTATCTCGGCCGGCCCCTCCGCGGCCGCCAACGTCGCAGCCGGCGCATCGCGGACGAAGTCGAGACTGATCATACGGGCACCGACGAGCGGCGGATCCTGCACGAGGCGCGCACGCAGCCCGCGTGCAACGAGTCGCCCGAGCATGCGGTCGACGATCGGGCGCCAGTTGCCATCGGCCGGCGGTTGCACGCCGGTGATACCCAGCGCTGACGGCTCGAGCGCAATCTGCACGGGCGTACCAAGCTGCTCGCTGGCGACGTCGTAGCTCAATCGCACGCGTGTGACCGTCCCGACCTGGAAGCCGCGCAACTTCACGGGCGCGCCGTCCTTGAGTTCGCCTGCAGCGCCGGCAAAGCGCACGACATACGAAACGACGGGCCCATGCCGCGGCGCGAGCGCGGGCCGCCGCTCGGTGCCATCGAAATGCCGCGCGGGCCTGCCGGGCCCGGGCTCCATGACGATTTCCGGCCCCACGACGAGCGCACGCAGCGATGACGGATCGCTCATCTCCGGTTGCGCGCCGCGCAGGAAAAACCGCGTTCCGCTGCGCAGGTACTGCTCCTCGGCACGCGCGATGGCGAGGGTGGCCTCGACGTGCTGGCCGTCGGGCGACAACGCGATGCCCGACAGCTTCCCCACCTTGACCCCGCGCAGCGTGACTTCGGTATCGTCGACTTTCATTCCGTGCGCGTCGGAAAACACGACGGTCACGGTTTCGCCGCGTTCCGCCAACGCGCGGATGGCTAGCCATCCCACCACGCCGAGCGTCGCGACCGGGACGATCCAGACCCAGCCGGGCCATGCGCTGCGGCGCACGTCGGCTCGCGTGCGTGGCGTGCGCGGCCTGTTCATCGGCTGCTCCTGTCGCGCGAGTCCCACATCAGGCGGGGATCGAATGCACGCGATGCCAGCATCGTGAAAAAGACGACGAGCGCAAATGCGGTGGCGCCGGCCGCGGGGTCGGCGGACGCGATGCCGTCGAACCGGATCAATGGAATGAACGCCGCGATCGTGAACACGTCGACGTTCGACCATCGGCCGAGTTCGTCGATCCATCGGTAGAGTCGTCCTTTTGCGCGCAAATGCCGGCGCGAGCGTCGCAGCACCGACGCGACGAACCACGCCATGCCGGCGATCTTGCCGACCGGTATCGCAATGCTCGTGATGAACGTCAGTATCCCGAACGGCCAGAGCCCCACGTGAAACAGTTGCGATACGCCGTCGATGATCCGATGCGACACCACGTGTCCGAACTGCATCGACCGCGTCATCGGCAGCAGATTGGCGGGCACGGTCAGCACGAGCGCCGCCAGCGACAACGCGCTGGCCCGCGAAAGCGGCGCCGCCTTGCGCAAGCGCAGCCCGAGCCCGCAGCGCGGACACGGCGTCCCTTCCCGCGACACCGGCAGCACCAGGTCGCAAGCGCTGCACGCAACGGTCAGCTCGCCCGGCTGCGGGTATCGCTCGGCCGCGATGGCACGCCACACGGTGCAGCGATCGAGCGACGCGCGCGTGATCATCGACATCAGTCCTGCTGCGAGCAGGCAGTAGCCTCCGGCGTCGATCGTGCCGGTCAGGTTCTGCGTCACGCGCGCGTAGCCGACGATGCAGCCGACCAGATACACGTCGGGCATTGCCCACGCATCGAGCCAGAGCGTCCACCGGAACACCACGCCGATGCCGGTGAAGGGCCGACGGAAGCGGATCGCACCGAGCACCAGCATCAGGCCGCCGAAGCGGGCGAACGGCAATACGATGCCGAACATCGCGAGCAGCGCGGCCAGGATCACCCAACCGCGATCCCACATCGTCAGGATGCCCGACGCCAATACCGACGAGTGTGCGGTTCCGAGCATCGTGACGGTCATCAGCGGCGCGAGATTGGCCGGAAACAGCAGGATGAACGTCGCCGTCGTGCAGGCGAGTGCGGCCTGCACGCTGCGGCCGCTGCGCCGCTCCAGCGGCGCGCGGCACCGCCGGCAACGCACCAGCGCGCGAGCGCCGAGCGGCGGGATGTCGCCGAGCGTCCCGCAGGCGGGACAGCCGATGGTCATGCGGCCGTCTCCGAATCGTCGCGCCTGTGGTTGCGCCGCGCGTCACGACAAGCGTGACACGGGTCATGGCAGAACTTGCCCGCAGTCCTTGGTCGTTCATGCATTCCGGTTCGCATGGATTCTCCTGCCGCTCACGTTGTCGCACCATCCGGGACACCGATGCCCGGTACGACCCGCCGGTTTCGCCGGCCGACGCGCACACGCGAGAAAAGCGCAGCGCGACGCGCTTCGGCCGATTGCCGCCGTGTCGGTTAGGAACGGCTAGCAAGCGGCGTTCCTCGCCGTGCCGCGCGTCCGCTGACGCGGCAAGACCGAGCGAAATCCGGATCGATGCGCCGGTCGGGCCGGCTTGCGCGTGCGGCGGCATGAAGCACTGGCATGGCGCTGGAAACGTGTCGAAAGCCGGCCGCTGCCGGCGCGTCCGCCCACGCGGATGCGCGCCGAAGGCGGCATCACGCCGCCTCGCCGTGCATCGACGGCGCGATCCGGCGCTTCGCCCGGTTTGCCGAATCGCCCACGGTGATCACAGTGAGCTTGCGCGATCGCGCGGGTGGGGAGTCTGCGACGACGCCGCTCGGAACGGCGGCGCCGGCATGGACGTCCGGTCAACGGGCGTACGCGAGCGTCGTCCTTCCCCGGCGCTGCGCCGCTTGCGTGGCCGCGCTCGGCGAAGCCGCGCACGCCGGTTGCATGTACCGCCCGCTCAGTGCGCGGTGCGGCGCAACATCGCCGTATCGTATCCGAGCGAACGGACCCGCTCGACCAGCGCCGCCGCGCGCTCGGCTGACGGCTTCGCGTCGCGCGTCAGGATCCACAGGAACCGGCCGGAGGGCTCGCCGACGATCGACCATGAATAGTCGTCAGCATGATCGAGTATCCAGTAGTCGCCGAAGAAGAACGGGCCGAAGAACGAAACCTCAAGCTTCGCGTCGCCGCTGCCCGGCACGATGCGCGCGCGGCCGTCGGAGCTGCGCGCACGGCCTTCCGGGCTGCCTTCGCGACAGGTGTTGCGCACGGAGACCAGACCGTCCTCCCGTTTCGCATAGTCTGCGGTCACGCCCTCGCATCCGCGCTCGAAGCGGTTTTCATAGCGCGCGAATTCGTACCACCTGCCGACGTAGCGATCGAGATCGACTGTTCTGGCCGGCTGCGGCACGTGGGCGTTGCCGCTCGGCCCGCCGGCCACGCCGGCGCAACCCGCGAGCAAGAGCGCTGCGCCTGCAACGAACACGCTGGCCGTTAGCAACGGCCGACCAACGATAAGTCGCTTCATCCCGTTTCATCTCCACATACGAAAGCGGCTTATTGTGCACGCAATCGCCGTGCCGTTGCAGCGCAGTTCGCGCCCGGAGCGCCCGTCGCGGCAGGCACGTCGCGCGCTCCCCTGCTGCGCGAGCGCAGCGCAACGCATCCCGCTGCATCCATTCGGCCCCCGGCTTCGTATATGACCGTTATTGCGCCCCCGGAGCCCGTATGCCCGCCGTCGCCGTTGCCCTTCTCGCTTTCGTCGCACTGATCGCGTCCTTCACGGCAGTGTGGATCGCCCAGTTGCACTCCCGGAACGCGGGAATGATCGATCCGGTCTGGGCGGCGACGCTTGGCGGCGTGGCCGTATTCGTCGCCGTGCTGGGCACGGGCCCGGAACTGAATCGCGTACTCGTGGCCGCCGGCGGCGGCATCTGGGGTCTGCGGCTTGCCCGGCACCTGTGGGCCCGCAATCGCGGGCAGCCGGAGGATCCGCGCTACCGGCAATTCCGCCAGCAATGGGGCGACGCCGCGCCGCGCAACATGTTCTGGCTGTTTCAGTTGCAGGCGCTGATCTCGATGTTGCTGTCGGCGTCGTTCTTCGTGCCTGCATACAGTCCCGAACCCGCGGCCCCTGCCGCCATCGCCGCCGCCGCCGCGATCTGGATCGCCGCCGTAGCCGGAGAGACGGTCGCCGACCGCCAGCTCAAGCGCTTCCTCGCGAATCCCGACCATCGCGGCCAGGTCTGCCGCGCCGGCTGGTGGCGCTATTCGCGGCACCCCAACTATTTCTTCGAGTGCGTGCACTGGCTCGCCTACACGGCGCTCGCGATCGGCATGCCGTGGGGTTGGCTCACGCTGATGCCGCCCGTCGTGATGGCCTGGCTGCTGGTCAAGGTATCAGGCATGCCGCTGCTCGAAGCGCGCATGGTGGAAACCCGCCCCGACTATCGCGAGTACATGCGCACCACCAGCGCGCTCATTCCGTGGCCGCCGCGAGCGGCGACCGGCACGTCCCGCACTCGACCCGATCACCCTCAAGACCGGAGCACGCGCTCATGACCGCTACCACCTCGCAATCGTCGCCTGCCGCGATCGCCGCCCCCCAGGATGCCTGGCTGATTCGCTGCTGCGAGCGCGGCTGGCTGCCCGACGCGCTGATCCGGGCCGGGATGCGCAGGCTGATGCGGCAGCGGCTGCGCGACGCGCACGCACACGACGGCGAGCCGCGTGCGGCGGCCGTCGACGCGCTCGTGCACGAACTACGCGCGAGCCCGATCGCGATCGAAACCCACGCGGCCAATACCCAGCATTACGAACTGCCCGGCAGCTTCTTCGAGGCCCATCTCGGCCCACGGCGCAAATATTCGTGCGGCTATTACCCGAACGGCAACGAAACGCTGTCGCAAGGCGAGGAGGCCATGCTCGCGCTGTACGCGCAGCGCGCCGATCTCGCGGACGGCCAGCGTATTCTCGACCTGGGCTGCGGCTGGGGTTCGCTGTCGCTGTGGCTCGCCGAGCGGTATCCGGCCGCGCAGATCGTCGGACTCTCGAATTCGTACGGTCAGCGCGAGTTCATCGAACGATGCGCGGCGCTGCGCAGGCTGACGAATCTGCGGATCGTGACCGGCAACGTGGTCGACTTCGACTTCGATCCGGCGGAAGCCGGCTTCGATCGCGTGCTGTCGATCGAGATGTTCGAGCACATGAAGAACTACGGACAGCTGCTCGCGAAAATCGCGCGCTGGATGGACGACGATGGCAAGCTGTTCGTGCACATCTTCGCGCACAAGCTCGCCGCCTATCACTTCGCGGTGCACGACGACACCGACTGGATGTCGCGCCACTTCTTCACGGGCGGGACGATGCCGTCGGCCGATCTGCTGCTGCGGTTTCAGGACGATGTGCGAATCGCGCGCCAGTGGTGGCTCGACGGCACTCATTACGCGCGCACCGCAAATCAGTGGCTCGCGTCGCTCGACGCGGCGCGCCCGCGGATCATGCCCATTTTCGACACCGTCTACGGCGCCGACGCGCGCATCTGGTTCCAGCGCTGGCGGATGTTCTACATGGCCGTCGCCGAGCTGTTCGGCTACGCCGACGGGCAGGAATGGGGCGTCGCCCACTACCTGTTCGACAAGCGCGGGGGGCGCGCATGAACGCGTTGATCGTCCGCCGGATTCTCCGTCGCGCAACCATCACGGCCGTGACGGCGCTCGCGCTCGGCGGAGCCGGCTGCACGGGCAGCCCGCCGAATCCGAATCCGCGCGCCGCGGTTCCGCTGTCGACCGTACCCGTCGACTTGCCGCGCTACATGGGCCGCTGGTACGTGATCGCCAACATCCCGTACTTCGCGGAACGCGACTTCGTCGGCAGCCGGGCCGAGTGGCGCCTTCGCGACGACGGCCGTATCGACGACGAATTTGTCGGCCGCAAAGGAAGCTTCGACGGGCCCGAGAAGCGCTATCGGTTCGTCGACACCGTCAAGCCCGGCAGCGGCGGCGGCGAATGGCGCGTGCGGCTGTTCTGGCCGGTGTACGTCACGCAACTGACGCTCTACGTCGACCCCGACTACCGGTACACGATCCTCGGCTATCCGGGCAAGACGCTCGGCTGGATCTTCTCGCGGGAGCCGACGATGGACGACGCCACCTATCGCTCGCTGCTCGCGCGGCTCGACGCGATGGGTTACGACACGTCGCGCTTCAGGCGCGTGCCGCAACTGCCCGCGCAAATCGGCATGCCCGGCTTCGCGTCGCCAGGCGATCGCGAATGACGGCCGCGGATGCATCCGCGGCGCGCCGTGCGCCGTATCTGCGCACATGACATTCCCTATCCCGCCCTTGTGACTGACGGAGACCATTCGCGATGCACCCGAAACCATCAGTGCCGCCGCCCGGCCGGCGGATCGCAGTCGTCGGCGCCGGCATCGCGGGCCTCGCGAGCGCATACCTGCTGGCTCGCCAGCATCGCGTGACGCTGTTCGAATCCGCCGACTATCTCGGCGGCCACACGCACACGGTGGACGTCGAACTCGACGGCGCCCGCCACCCGGTCGATACCGGATTCCTCGTGTTCAACGATCGCACGTATCCGAACCTGATCGCGCTGTTCGACGAGCTGGGCGTGGCTGCGCATGCGACCGACATGTCGTTTTCGGTGTCCGTCGACGGCGGGCGGCTCGAATGGGCCGGCAGCAATCTGAACACCGTGTTCGCGCAGCGCCGCAACCTGTTCTCGCCGACCTTTCTCGGGATGTTGCGCGATATCCTGCGCTTCAACGCGTCCGCCCAGGCGCATCTCGAATCGGCAAGCCGCGAGCGTCTGTCGGTCGGCGAGCTGCTCACGGCCGGCGGCTACGGCGCGTCGTTCCAGCATCACTACCTGCTGCCGATGGCGGCCGCGATCTGGTCGAGCGCGGCCAGCGACATCCTGCGGTTTCCGGCGGCGACATTCCTGCGCTTCTGCCTGAATCATGCGTTGCTGCAGGTCAACAACCGGCCGACGTGGCGCACCGTCGCGGGCGGCGCGCGGCGGTACGTCGAGCGCATCGCCGCGACGCTCGACGACGTGCGCGTGAATACGCCCGTGCGCGCGATAACGCGCGACGACGCGGGTGTGACGGTGGCGACCGACACGGCCGGCCCCGAACGTTTCGACGCGGTCGTGCTTGCATGCCATGCGCCGACGAGCCTGCGGCTGCTGGCGGACGCCAGCAACGCCGAGCGCGCCGTGCTGGCCGCCGTGCGCTACCAGCCCAACGTCGCGGTGCTCCATACCGATACGGCGCTGCTGCCGCGGCGGCGGCGCGTGTGGTCGGCATGGAACTACCTGAGCGGACGGACGGGGCGCCGCGCCGGCCCGGCGCCGGTATGCGTGAGCTACCTGCTGAACCAGTTGCAGCCGCTGCCGTTCCGCTCGCCGGTCGTCGTCACGTTGAATCCGGTCGACGAGCCCGCGCCCGGCACCGAGCTCGGCCGCTACGATTACGAGCACCCGCTGCTCGACTTCGCGGCCGTCGATGCGCAACATCGTCTGCCGATGCTGCAAGGGCGGCGCAATACGTGGTTCGCGGGAGCATGGACCGGCTACGGCTTCCACGAGGACGGATTGAAGTCGGCGTTGCGCGTCGCATATGACTTCGGCATCGCGCCGGCCTGGGCTCGCCCATGAACGCGCCCTTCGCGCGCGACGGCGCGGCCGCCCGGTTGCTCGTCGGCACCGTGATGCATGAGCGGCTGCGGCCGGTGCGCCATGCATTCCGGTATCCGCTCTTCCAGGTCTGCTGCGATGTCGAGCGGCTGGACGAGATCGCCGGAAGCTGGTTCGGCATCGATCGCCGGGCCCCGCTCGCGCTCGCTTGCCGCGACTACGGCCCGCGCGACGGGCGCGCGCTCGGCCCATGGATGCGGGATGTGCTCGCGCAAGCCGGCATTCGGGCCGACGGCCCGATCTGGCTGCAGACGATCCCGCGGATCTTCGGCTACGCATTCAACCCGGTGAGCTTCTGGTATTGCTACGACCGCGCGGGTGCGCTCCGCGCGCTGTACGCGGACGTTCGCAACACGTTCGGCGCGCATCACGGCTATCTGCTGAGTGCGATGCACCACGCGCCGATCGAAGCCGACACCGTGCTCGTCTGCCGCAAGACGTTTCATGTGTCGCCGTTTTGCGACGTCATCGGGGAATACGCGTTTCGTGTGCGTCAGCGCGGCGACCATCTGAGCGTGGCGATCGATTATCGCGACGACGACGGCGTGCTGCTGCGCACGGCGATCGGGATGCGCGCCGCGCCGCTGACGGCGGCACGCGCGTGGCGCGCGCTGGCGCGGCAGCCGCTGAACGCGATCAACGTCGTCATTCGCATCCATTGGCAGGCGCTGCGGCTATGGCTCGCACGCGTGCCGTTCCACGGCAAGACGCCGGCCGGCCGTTCCGCCGCGACCGATTCGCCATTGTCCCCCGTACCGGGCGCGTCGCCACGCGGCCGCTCGGCGATGTCCGATCACGAGGCTCGTCCATGACCTTGCTGCGCCTGCTATCCTCCGCATCACAACCGGCGATGCCGCTGTCGGCCCGGTTGTTCATCGCGCTTCTCCGGCGGATCCGCGACGGTCACCTGACGCTCGTGACGCCCGAAGGCGCGCAGCATGTGTTCGGCGATCCGCACTGCCAGCCGGCCGCGACGCTGCAGATCCGCGACTGGCGCGCGTGCCGTGCGATCCTGCGCGCGGGCGACATCGGCTTCGCGGAAGCGTATCGCGCCGACCGGATCGACACGCCGGATCTCGTCGCGCTGCTTCGCCTTGCGATCCGCAACCAGCCGGTGATCGCGAAGCCGGTGACGGGCGGCCGCGTGGCACGCGTGTGGTACGCGCTGCGCCATCGGCTACGGATGAATACGCGAGCCGGCAGCCGCCGCAACATCCATGCGCACTATGACCTCGGCAACGACTTCTACCGGTTGTGGCTCGACGACACCTGGACGTATTCGAGCGCCTGCTTCGACGGCGACCCGCAGCGGTCGCTTGCCGACGCGCAAACGGCGAAGTATCAGCGCATCGTCGATGCGCTCGGGCTGCGCGCCGGCATGCGCGTGCTGGAGATCGGCTGCGGCTGGGGCGGCTTCGCGGTGCACGCTGCACGGCAAGGCATTCATGTACATGGCGTCACCATCTCGCACGCCCAATACGCGCTGGCCCAAGAGCGCGTCGCGCGCGACGGGCTGTCGGATCGCGTCACATTCGACTTGCGCGACTATCGCGACGTCGAGGGCCAATACGACGCAATCGTGTCGATCGAGATGTTCGAGGCCGTGGGCGAATCGTTCTGGCCGGTATACTTCAACACGCTCAGGCAGCGCCTGAAGCCCGGCGCCCGCGCGCTGATTCAATCGATCACGATCGTCGAGTCGCAATTCGACGCGTACCGCGCGTCGAGCGACTTCATTCGCGAGTTCATCTTTCCCGGCGGAATGTTGCCGAGCCCCGCGCGCTTCGTCGATGCCGCGCGACGCGCGCGGCTCGTCGCGAAACCGGTGTTCGCGTTCGGCGACGACTACGCACGCACGCTGCGCACCTGGCGATCCTCGTTCGATGCCCACGTCGACTCGGTGCGCGCGCAACGGTTCGACGAAACGTTCATTCGCACCTGGCGGCTCTATCTCGCCTATTGCGAAGCAGGATTCGCCGAACGGCGCACCGACGTGATGCACTTCATCGTGTCGGCGCACGACTGACATGAAGCGCCCGCTCGCGATGCTCGCCGCGTCCGTGGCGCTGGCTGCGCCGCTCGTCGCCGGCGCGAGCTGCGTCGACGAAATAGCGTCGGCGCGACTGATCGGCTCCGGGCGGTTCTGCATACTGGGTATCTGCCTGTACGACGCGCAGCTGTGGGCGCCCCGCGCGCCCGGTGCGCTCGACACGCCGTTCGCGTTGTCGTTGGCCTACCGTCGCGACGTGAAAGGGGAGCGGCTCGTGTCGACAGGCATGGACGAAATCGAGCGCCTTGCACCCGCGCCGTTGCCGGCTGCAACGCTCGACGCATGGCGCCGCGACATGGAACGAGCGTTCACCGACGTATCGCGCGGCGACGTATTATGCGGCGTCTACGTCCCCGAGCGTGGCGCCCGCTTCTACACCAACGGCCGCCTCACGGCCGACGTGACCGACCCGGCGTTCGCGCGCGCATTCTTCGCGATCTGGCTCGACCCGCGCACGCGGGCCAAAGCACTGCGCCGCCAGCTGCTGGGCGACGACGCGCACTGATGCGGCGCTCGGCGATGGCCATGGGTGCGTCGTATCGCTGCGCACCGCACGATGCCGCCCGGTGCGACCGTGCACGGTTCCTTTTCTGCGCGTGAGTCGCGATGGCCAACAAAACGCACTTGCCTGAAAAGATCTGCGAAACCTGCGGCTTGCCTTTCAGCTGGAGAAAGAAATGGAAGGCCGTCTGGGACGAGGTCCGCCATTGCTCGAAACGTTGCCGCCGCAATCGGCGGTCGCCCGCCGGCATGAAGACGAACGCTGAACGCCGTTGACTTCGCGTTGACGCACCCATCGCTCAACGCCGCGCCCGGGGCAGCGCTTCTCGCGCCGCGATGGAATGGCCGTTGTGTCGGCTCCGCGGAATCGACCTGCACCGGTGTGTCCGTCCTGGCGGCACGCCTGCCGCTCCCCGTAGCCCCGAGTTTCGACGGCGCGGTAGCGCCAACCTGATTCACACCGCCGCTGTGCAGCACGGGCGCCCCGCGCGAAAGCGGCGCGTGTTCGCGCGCACCATCGACCGTGTACCGCATTCCGCGTCCATGACACGATAATATGACTCAAACATGATGCATGATTCAACGTTCTCCGCGTTGGGACGCCGAACCCGTCCTCGGTCCTCTATTCCTCCCCCGACGAATCGACTTCAAAATTCGTTTCATCAGCGGCCTCAACCTCCAATTTTCGTCCCTTATCGGGTATATCGACGTTCCCGGCGATAGGTTGCCGCGCCATTCCGGTGCGCGACGCAAAAATTCCCGGTACAAATAATTCATTGAATCGCTTTTCTGCTTCACTTTCCCGGAAATTTGCATACAATCCAGCTGTGACGCATGAATCGACCAAGGAGTCCCCCGTGCCAACACGCAATCACGCCATCAATCCGCGCCGCTTACTGGCATGCCCAGCTTCATTGATCGGGCGTGGCTCCGTGGCGAGCGCCCGCGGCCCGTCCCGGCACGCCGGTGCGGCATCCGGGCCGCCGGTTGCGTCGCGCCGACTGGAGGCCGCGCAGTGTCGCGGCGAGCGTCGCCGGCACCGCTCACCGCAGCAGACCACCCCGTGCGCAAGCGCCGGCCCGAACGACACGTCGGTCGAGCCGCGATCAAACTCCGTCGCAGCGCGCGCGCATCCGACGCTCCTCGTCACGGGCAGCCTGACTGCATCCGACGAAGCGGCCGAAGGGGCCGGCCTGCATGTTTGCGAGCGCGTCGAGTCGTTGGCACGAGCGCTCCGGCAGCCGTGCCTTGCCGTGGACGCGCTGATCGCCGAGGTCACGTCGCTGCACATCGATCTGGCGAATCAGTTCGTATCGCTCGCACGGGCGCGCCATGTCCGCGCAGCCGCGCTCGTCTATGAGCACGGCAGCGCGCAAGCGCTTTCGGCGGTGCGGCGCGCAGGGTTCCACCTGTTCCGCTCGGTCGGCGGCCGCGTCGATCAGACGTTCGTGCTGACGAAGCTGCAACAGTCCGTCGCCGTCACGCTGGCAGCCACGATGGCGGCGAACGACCCGGTATGGCGGCTCTACCGGGACGTCGAAGGCTGGGCGCGAGCGCCATCAGCGTGCCCATCGTGCGCGTACAGAGCCGGCGCTCCGGCGACGCGGCCGCATCGCCACGCATGCCCGCGTGCACGCAGGTGAGCGGCGCCCGCCAGATGCGCCGTCGAAACGTCGGCGGCCGCTCGGCTGTTACCCGATGAACGCGAGCATCGCATCGCGTCAGTCGTGATTCATCGCACCACCCCTAACCTCGAGAAACGAACCGAAATGGGAAATCTGATCGACGCTCCCGCGCGTACGCTGACTGCGATCGACGAGGGCATTCCTCTGTCGCTCATCATTCGCCGGCGGCTCGAGCACGCGGGCGCACGCTTCCATGCCAACGACAACATCGCCGCGCACCTGCGTGACGGCGAACTGGATGCATTGCAGAACGAAGTCGCACAGCAAATGGAAGCGGTGCTGCGCTCGCTGGTGATCGACGTCGACAACGACCACAACACCCGAGAGACCGCACAGCGCGTCGCAAAGATGTTCATCCGCGAAGTGTTCGCGGGCCGCTACGAGGCAGCGCCGCTCGTGACCGAATTCCCGAACGTCGAGCGGCTCGACGAGTTGCTGATCGTGGGCCCGCTGCGCGTACGCAGCGCGTGCTCGCATCACCTTTGCCCGATCATGGGCCGCATCTGGATCGGCGTGCTGCCCAGCGCCACGTCGAACCTGATCGGCCTGTCGAAGTATGGACGGCTGGTGAACTGGGTCATGACGCGCCCGCAGATCCAGGAGGAAGCGGTCAAGCAGATTGCCGACCTGCTCGAATCGCGCATCGCGCCCGACGGGCTGGCGGTCGTGCTCGAGGCCGACCACTTCTGCATGCACTGGCGCGGCACCAAGGACGATCAGGCAAAGATGACCAACAGCGTGATGCGCGGAAAGTTTCTCGCGGACGCATCGCTGCGCCGGGAGTTTCTCGCGTTGTTGCCGGGAAAGAATGCATAACCCGCGCGGCAGGCACGCGCGACTGATGCGACATCGCAATGTCTGGTCATGATCCGCGCTCGCTAGTCATCGCGAGCGCGCAACAGCAGGAAGCTCAAAGCCATGCGGAGTTCCCGATGAACCGTTCGCACGAATCACTCCTCCGATCTTCCGGCCCGGGGCGAACGACGCCGCTGCCCGCAGGCAGGCAGCCGCAGCGGAGGGCGTCCCGCGCGCGATCGCGCCCCGGCGGCAGGACCGACATCAGCGCCGATGCCGCCGTTCTGCCTGACGAAGCATGCGACGCACATGCGGAACTCGACCGCTTGCTGGCTCGCGTCGCGACAGGCGACGAGCATGCGTTCGCGCAGCTGTATCGATGGACCGCACCGCGGCTGTTCGGCGCGATCCTGAGGATGATCCGCGATCGTCATGAAGCGGAAGACCTGCTTCAAGACGTGTTCACGACAGCATGGCGCCGCGCCGGTTCGTTCGACGCCACACGCGGCGCGGCAATGACATGGTTGATGACGCTCGCCCGCAACCGGACCATCGACCGGATCCGGCAGCACCGCGAGCTGCCGCTCGACGACGAGCTGGCGCTGTCGATCCCCGACGCAAGCCCGACGCCCGATCTCGGCGCGCAGGCGAACCAGGAGCGCCTGCGTCTGGAGCGCGGACTCGCGCATCTGGGCGAGCGGCAGGCGTATGTTTTGCGGGAAGCGTTTCACGGTGGCGCGTCGTATGCGGAGCTGGCCGAACGCATGCAGGTGCCGCTTGGCACGATGAAGAGCTGGATTCGCCGCAGCCTGATGCGGTTGAAGATCTATCTGGAGCAGTAAGCGCGAGCGGCGCGACCCGGTTCGATCGCGCCGAGCCACTTGGCCCGAGCAACGGCGCGCTTCGCGCAGCCGTTGCATCGGCATTCTCGGGAGCCGAATCCGCACGATATTGGCGTGCTTGCCGACTGCTGGGAATCGGCGCCGCACCGCATCCGTTCCGCTCGATGCGGACGACGAATGACGGTCGTGCAGCGGCGCGTGAATCCTCATTCCAAGCGACCGCGTACATCGACACCCCCGCCGTTTCACACGCGCCAGCGCTTCAAACCGCGCGGCGAACCATCAGTTCCTTGATCTTGCCGATCGCCTTCGTCGGGTTCAGGCCCTTCGGGCAAACGTCGACGCAGTTCATGATCGTGTGGCAACGGAACAGACGGTACGGGTCTTCCAGGTTGTCGAGACGCTCGCCGGTGGCGGTGTCGCGGCTGTCCGCGATGAAGCGGTAAGCCTGCAGCAGGCCGGCCGGGCCGACGAACTTGTCCGGGTTCCACCAGAAGCTCGGGCACGACGTCGAGCAGCTCGCGCACAGAATGCACTCGTACACGCCGTCGAGCTCGTCGCGCTCTTCCGGCGACTGCAGACGTTCCTTCTCCGGCGGCGGCGCGTCGTTGATCAGGTACGGCTTGATCGAGTGGTACTGGTTGAAGAAGTGCGTCATGTCGACGATCAGGTCGCGCACGACGGGCAGGCCCGGCAGCGGACGCAGCACGATCTTCTGCGGCAGGTCGTTCAGGTTCGTCAGACACGCGAGCCCGTTCTTGCCGTTGATGTTCATCGCGTCCGAACCGCACACGCCTTCGCGGCACGAACGGCGGAACGACAGCGTCTCGTCGAGTGCTTTCAGCTTGACCAGCGCGTCCAGCAACATGCGCTCGTGCTTGATCTCGAGCTCGTACGTCTGCATGCGCGGCGCCGCGTCCTTGTCCGGATCGTAGCGGTAGACTTCAAAAATGCGTTTTGCCATTTCAGATTCCTTTGATTCGGCTTAGAACGTACGCGCCTTCGGCGGCACGGACTCGACCGTCAGCGGCTGCATTTGAACCGGCTTGTAGTCGAGGCGGTCACCTTCGCTGTACCACAGCGTGTGACGCAGCCAGTTCTCGTCGTCGCGGTGCTCGTAGTCGCTGTGCGCGTGCGCGCCGCGGCTTTCCTTGCGCGCCTCGGCCGAGACCATCGTCGCGCGGGCGACTTCGATCAGGTTCTCCAGCTCGAGCGCTTCGACGCGCGCGGTGTTGAACACCTTCGACTTGTCCTTCAGGTGGATGTGCTCGACACGCTGCTTGAGGCCGTCCATCAGTTCGACGCCTTCCTTCAGCAGCGCCGAGGTGCGGAACACGCCTGCATGCTTCTGCATCGTCGCACGGATGTCGTTCGCGACGTCCTGCGTGTACTCGCCCGAGCTCGACTTGTCGAGCTTGTTCAGGCGCGCCAGCGAGAATTCGCCCGCGTCGGCCGGCAGCGGCTTGTGTTCCTTCTGCTTCTTGACCTGCTCGACGATGTGGTTGCCGGCCGCACGGCCGAACACCACGAGATCCAGCAGCGAGTTCGTGCCGAGGCGGTTCGCGCCGTGCACCGACACGCACGAGCATTCGCCCACTGCGTAGAAGCCGTTGATCGGCTCCTTGTGATCGCGGGACGTGCCGACGACCTGACCGTGGATGTTGGTCGGGATGCCGCCCATCTGATAGTGGATCGTCGGGACGACCGGGATCGGCTCCTTGATGCAGTCGACGTTCGCGAACTTCAGCGCGATCTCGCGGATCGACGGCAGACGCTTCATGATCGTCTCGGCGCCGATGTGCGACAGGTCGAGCAGCACGTGATCCTTGTTCGGACCGACGCCGCGGCCTTCCTTGATTTCCTGGTCCATCGAACGCGACACGAAATCGCGCGGCGCCAGATCCTTCAGCGTCGGCGCGTAGCGCTCCATGAAGCGCTCGCCGTTCGCGTTGCGCAGAATGCCGCCTTCGCCGCGCACGCCTTCGGTGATCAGCACGCCCGCGCCGGCCACGCCGGTCGGGTGGAACTGCCAGAACTCCATGTCCTGCAGCGCCACGCCTGCGCGCGCCGCCATGCCGAGGCCGTCGCCGGTGTTGATGAACGCGTTGGTCGACGCCGCGAAGATCCGGCCTGCGCCGCCCGTCGCGAACAGCGTCGTCTTGCCTTCCATGATGTAGACGTCGCCCGTTTCCATTTCGAGCGCCGTCACGCCGAGCACGTCGCCGTCCGCGTCGCGGATCAGGTCGAGCGCCATCCATTCGACGAAGAACTGCGTCTTCGCTTCGACGTTTTGCTGGTACAGCGTGTGCAGCAGCGCGTGACCGGTACGGTCGGCGGCCGCGCAGGCGCGCTGGACCGGCTTCTCGCCGTAGTTCGCGGTGTGGCCGCCGAACGGACGCTGATAGATCGTGCCGTCGGCGTTGCGGTCGAACGGCATGCCGAAGTGCTCGAGCTCGTACACGACGTTCGGCGCCTCACGGCACATGAATTCGATCGCGTCCTGGTCGCCGAGCCAGTCGGAGCCCTTGATCGTGTCGTAGAAGTGGAAGTGCCAGTTGTCTTCGCTCATGTTGCCGAGCGACGCACCGATGCCGCCCTGCGCGGCCACCGTGTGCGAACGGGTCGGGAACACCTTCGACAGCACGCCGACCGACAGGCCCGCGCGCGACAGTTGCAGCGCCGCGCGCAAGCCGGAGCCGCCCGCGCCGACGATCACGACGTCGAACTTGCGACGCGGGAGGGAAGTTTTGATTGCAGCCATTCTTTACACTCTCCAGAGAATCTGCGCGGCGTAGCCCGCACATGCGAGCAGCCAGACGATGGTCAGCGATTGCAGCAGCAGGCGCACACCGACGGGCTTCACGTAGTCCATCCAGATGTCGCGCACGCCGACCCATGCGTGATAGAAGAGGGAAAGCAGCGTCACGAAGGTCGCGAGCTTCATCCATTGTGCGGAGAAGATCGACGCCCAGCCTTCGTAGGAGAAGTCGTGCGCGCCGAAGAACAGGACGAGCAGAATGACCGTGTAGACCGCCATGATCGTGGCGGTGACGCGCTGCGCGAGCCAGTCGCGCAGGCCGTAGTGCGCGCCGACGACGAGGCGCTTCGAGCCGATTCGGTTGTTGGCTGCCATTTTCTTAGAATGCTCCGAACAGTTTGAGTGCCATGGCGATCGTCAGCGCGATCGAGACGACAAAGACGACGACGGCCGTCCGCTTGCCGCCTTCCTTCGAGACGGCGTCGTGGTTGACGTCCATCAGCAGGTGGCGAATGCCGGCGCAGAAATGGTGGAAGAACGCCCACGACAGCGCGAGGACGATCAGTTTGACGACGATGTTGGAGAGGAACTGCTTGAAGACTTCGAAGCTGAGCTCCGACGTCAGGCTCTGGTCGAAGAGAAACAGCAAGAACGGCAGGAACAGGAACAGCAGCGCGCCGCTGACTCGGTGGAGAATCGACAATATCGCCGCCAGCGGCATCCGATATTTCAACGTGATGTCGCCGATTCCGATGTTCCGGTATTCGCGTGGGCGAGGCGTTCTTGACGTAGTCATGACAAGCTCCGGATCAACCGTTCGTCGACGCTGCGGCGGCCAGCAGCGACAGGCCGGCGACACTCGTCAACAGGCATCGCAACGCGAAATACCAGCCCGGAATGAGCGCTTTTCTCCACAGCACGCCGTCGACCGCCGCGCAGCCGACGAGACCGATCGCCATTCCCGCGAGCCGCGCGCCGATGTCCGGCAGCATCAGTACGGCCCACGCCATGAGCGCGGGAATCACGCTCCACCCGTAGAGCATCCGCTGGCGCGGCGGCGATTCGGGTGCCCGCAGCGCGATGCCCCAGTGCACGGCGCCGACGAACGATACGATACACGCGGCGTAGTTCAACAGCGCGTGCACGTAAACATCGTGACGCGACGACGCATGCACGCTCAGCCACGACAGCGCGATGAACGGCACCAGGCCGGCGAGCGCCAACGCGGCCGGAACGCGGTAACGGCGCAGCATCGCACGCATGCTCATGGCCTCGCTGGAACGATCAGCGCACCCTGCCCGCCATCGACGCCGAATTGCTGGCCGGTCACCCATGACGCATCGTCGCTCAACAGGAATTCCGCAAATGCGGCAGGATCGTCGCCAGCGCCGATCCGTCCGAGCGGACTGGCGTCCGCGAGGCGCTTCGCGACCTGCGGCGCACTCGTCAGGCGCGCGGACATCGCCGACGCGATCAGGCCTGGATGAACGCAGTTCACGCGAATTCCGCGCGCCGCGTAGGTGGCGGCAGCCGACTGCGCGAGCGCGGCCACGGCGGCTTTCGCGCTGGCAATCGCCTCATGGTTGGGAAAGCCCGCTCTCGACGCGACGCTGCCGAACAAGACCGCACTGCCCCCGGCCTGAGCGGCGAGCACTGTGCGCATGAACGCGCGCAGCGCGTTCCATGCCGAAAAGTAATTCGCCGCGAACGCGTCGTGCAGTTCGGCATCCGAAGTCGAATGCATCGGCTTGACGACGATCGAGCCGACGCAATGCGCGAGCCCGTCCGGCGCGCCGAAACGCTCGACGCCTGTCGCGAGCGCACGATCGAGCGCAGCCGCGTCAGTTGCGTCGGCAGGCGCCACGACCACACGCTCGCGCGACAACGTCTCCGCAAGAACGCCGAGACGCTCCGGGTTTCGTGCAGTGAGCAGCGTTGAAACGCCTTTGGCGTTCAGCCGACGCGCGAGCGCACTGCCGACGGCCCCCGTTGCACCGCAGATCCACACAAACGCCATGGCGACTCCTGTTGCGAACATGCTTCCCGTTTCGGCGATTCCGGCTCGTGCGCGACGCTTGACCGGGCCGCGCACGAGCCGATCCTCACAGACTCGATTCTATGCCATTTTCATACTCAATGAAGCACTATCATGACTCATTTCTAGGCCATGAATCATGACTTTCATGGTTTCCGCCTGTGAAATGTCGGCGTTTCACGCCAGAATGGCATAAACTTTTCATGCCAAGCCGAATAATCCGCGCAATTCCTCGCATTTTTATGACGAAACAGATGAATTCATTTTCCGACTCATCGGCCAACATTGCTGTCATCGGCGCAGGAATCGCCGGGCTGGCCTGCGCACGCGTGCTCGCCGACGCCGGATATCACGTGACGGTGTACGAGAAAAGCCGCGGCGTGGGCGGACGAACGAGCACGCGCCGCACGGATGGCTGGCAGGCCGATCATGGCGCGCAGTATTTCACCGCGCGCCATCCGGCATTCGTCGCCGAAGTAGCGCGCTGGGTGGCCGGCGGCGCGGCCGCGCCGTGGGCCGCGCGCGTTGCTTCGATCGGTTCGCTCGGCCCGCGGGAACTGCTCGCGCCCGCTCAGCGATATGTCGGCGTGCCGGGCATGACGGCTCCGGCGCGGTATCTGTCGGCGGGAATCGACACGATGCTCGAGACGACGATTATCGAGCTGACGCGCGACGCGCAGCGCTGGCGGCTGATCTCGGCCGAGCATGGTGCGCTCCGCATGCATCACGACGCCGTGATCGTCGCCGTGCCTCCACCGCAAGCCGTTGCGCTGCTGCGGCGCGCCGAGCCGGGTCTTGCGGTGATTGCGCAACGCACCGAGATGCGCCCGGCCTGGGCCGTGATGGCCCAGTACGGCCGCTTGCCCGATCCGGGTTTCGACGCCGCATTCGTCAATGTCGGCCCGCTCGGCTGGATCGCCCATGACACATCGAAGCCCGGGCGCTCCGGTTTTAGCACGTGGGTACTGCACGCGACCCCCGAGTGGAGTCAGGCTCATCTGGAAGCGCCGCCCGAGCAGATCACGCGCACGCTGCTGGACGTCTTTCGCGACATCGTGGGCGCTACCGCCAACTCCGCAACCGCCCATCGCTGGCGTTATGCCGAGCTGGCGCCGACGTCCATGACGGCGCCCGGCCGCCTTGCGTGGCGGGCGGGCCCGCGGATCGGGCTATGCGGCGACTGGCTGGGCGGCGGCAAGATCGAAGGCGCATGGTTGAGCGGCGCCGGTCTCGGCCGCGCGGTCGCCGACACGCTGATCACGCACTGAACGTGTGCGCCTCATGACGGCGCGCCGGGCGCGCCTTCGCTTGCCGGAGAAAGCCCCAGCGCTCGCGGGCAGCCTTGCCGTTCGGGAAACCCGAACGCACGGCGGTCGGCGCTCGGCGCTCGGCGCTCGGCGCTCGGCGCTCGGCGCTCGGCGCTCGGCGCTCGGCGGCCGGCAGAATTGCACGAGCGCGCGGGGACGCAAACCATTCGCGAGCCAAAACGGATCGCGCACTCGCAACGCATCACCATCGCATCCGCCGCTCTCAACGGCATCGGCCGAATACGCGAGGACCTACAGCGACTCGATATTCCGCACGATGCCATCCGCCTGCATCCGAATCGCGTCGAGTGCGTCGGCATCGAAACGTGCGAGCTGCCGATAGACCATCGCAAGCCGATGGTTGTGTTGCAGGGCGTCGCGGTTCCGGGCGAAAAAATCCCAGTACAACGCGTTGAACGGGCACGCACGCGCACCGGTTCGGGCATTGCGGTCGTACGCACAGCCCTTGCAGTAATTGCTCATCCGATGAATGTACGCGGCGCTGGAAACGTAGGGTTTGCTTGCCATCGCGCCGCCGTCCGCGTATTGGCTCATGCCGAGCGTATTCGGCATCTCGACCCATTCGAATGCGTCGATATAGACGCCGAGATACCACTCGTGCACCGCGTGCGCATCCAGCCCGGCTAGCAGCGCAAAGTTGCCGATCACCATCAACCGCTGGATATGGTGCGCATGCGCGTCTTCGAGCGACTGCCGCAACGCATGCGCCATGCAGCCCATTCGCGTGCGCCCGTTCCAGAACCACTGCGGCAACGGACGGCGATGACCGAACGCATTGCTCGTTTCATAGCCTGGCATGCGCGCCCAGTACACTCCGCGCACGAACTCGCGCCAGCCCAGGATCTGCCGGATGAACCCTTCGACCGCGGCAAGCGGCGCCGCACCGGTCCGATACGCATGCTCGGCGCGCGCGACGACTTCGCGCGGATTCAACATCTTCACATTGAGCGCAAACGACAGCATCGAGTGGAACAGGCGCCGCGCACTTGTGTGCATCGCGTCCTGGAACTGCCCGAACGACGGCAGTGCGTGCTCGATAAATGCGTCGAGGCACGCGAGCGCCTCGACGCGATCGACGGGCCAGCGGAAGTCGCCGGCCGACGGCTCGCCGAAGCTGCGCACGCCCGCTGCCACGATACGATCCCACAGCGGGCGATGATCGTGATGCGGCCGCCAGTCGCTTGGCTCAGCGGGTGTGCCGGACCACGCGTCGCGGTTTTCGGCGTCGTAGTTCCACTGCCCGCCTGCCGGCCGCCCTTCTCCGTCGAGCAATACGCGATGCCGCACGCGCATGCTTCGGTAAAAGCGATCCATGACCCACGCGCGACCCGTCCCGAGCACACGTCCCACCTCGTCGCGCGTCGTGTAGAAATGTCCGGTATCGACCGCGCGAACCGGCACGCTGGCCACGGCCGCATACTCGCTCAGTTGCCGGTCGACGCGCCATTCGTCCGACAGCAGGTACTCGATGCGCGCGGCGCCGTGAAGCGCGGCAACACTGTCCAGGTTGGCCGGAATGGCCTGACGATTGAACTGATCGTCGATCTCGATGTAGTGCACGCGATGACCCGCGTCGCGCAACAGCGTCGCAAAGCGGCGCATCGCCGCAAAGATCGCAATCAGCTTCTGCGCGTGATGAAGCGTGTAGTCGGTCTCCTGCCGAACTTCCATCAGCACGTACAAGGTGTCGGCCCGGACATCGGCAAACCACGGATGAGTCCAGTCCAGCTGATCGCCGAGGACAAGCCTTAAAGTCTTCATGGGACGCTCCGCCATGGATGTTCCGTTTCGGGGGCGGCCGGGATGGCCATATCGCTGGCGCGCGGGACGCCGCACGCGGTAATCCGTCGACGCATCAGCGCGTCGGCGCTGCGTGCGCGCCTTGCGCGCCGCGGCATCGCGCGCACCATGCTGCACCGGCAGTTGGGGCTCTGCCGCTTCACCGCACCGCGGCGGGGTGCAGCATTCCAGCCACATCCCGCTTCGCGAAACACCTCCCGGACGACATTTCCGCACATTGAATCGCCTTCCTGCTTCATATTTAATCCAGACTGCGTACAATTCTGAGACAACCTTCCGTCGACTTCAGGAGAACAACGATGCCCCCTCGCAAGGATCGCGACACGCCTCACCGCTATCGCAGCGGGGAAGCCGCGCGCCTGGCGCGCATGCCAGCAGCCACGCTGAGGATCTGGGAGCGGCGCTACGGCGTGGTTGCGCCGCCCAAAACGCCATCCGGGCAACGGTTGTACTCTGACGACGACGTCCAGCGCATTCGCCTGCTGAAGGCGCTCGTGAACCAGGGCCACGCGATCGGCACGATTGCCACGCTGAGCCGCGAGGAGCTCGAGGCGATGTCGCTCACGAGCACGCACGGCCCCGCGCTGCCCGAAAAAGGCGTGAGCCTCGCGGTCGTCGGCGCGTTGCCGATCTCCGAATCGGCGATCGAGCGAATGGGCCTCCGGATCGACATGCAGCTCGACTCGATTGACGACGCGAGCGAACACGCGGGTGAAACTGCGGATGCGCTGATCGCAACGACCACGTCGCTCCACGAAGATGTCGTGTCGCAGCTCGCGACCGCCGCGCAAAAGCTCAATGCGCAGGCCGTCGCCGTCGTTTATGCATTCGGCACCGCGGAGGCAATCGAGCTGGCGCGGCTGTCGGGGTTCGAGCTGTTCCGCTCGACGGAAGGTCAGACCAATCCTGCGTCCATCATCTCCAAACTGGCGCAAGCGGTCGTCAAGGCACGCCAGTCCAACGATGCCGATCGCGGGCTGTGGCTGCGCTCGCGGCGTCGCTTCGACGAGACGACGCTCGCGTCGCTCAGCGGCCTGTCCACCACCGTCAAGTGTGAGTGCCCGCGTCACTTGTCCGAACTGATCATGCAGCTCAGTGCGTTCGAGCGATACAGCGACGAATGCGTATCGCGCTCGCCCGCCGATGCGCTGCTGCACCGCCATCTCGGAGACGCGGCGAACCGGGCAGCCGAATTGCTCGAGACCGCACTTGCCGTGATCCTGCGCGAAGAGGGACTGGGCGGAACGACGCCGGACCTGAAAGCGCAGTAGCGCACGCAGCTCCGCCCGCCAGGCCGGCCGCACGTTGCACGCGCCGGCCACGGCGTCGCGTGCGAGGTGCGAATGACGGGCGTGGCCGTGTCGCGGTTCGCTCATGGCCGACTGCCCGCCTGAACCGCAAGCCACCGTTGAGCAACGGGATGCACGTGCAGCGCACGCTGCCCCGTCGATCACCGCAGCGACACGGCCGACCGCGCGGCCGCGCCCGATGCCGACACCAGCCCGCTCGCGGCTCCGGCGTGCGATGCCTGCGCGACGCGGCGTACAAACGCGGACAGATCGTCGAGCACCGGCGCTCTTCCGCGCAACGGCGCGCCCAGCACACCGACGATCGTCGCATGGCCGAGGTTCGCGTAACGCATGACCGCGACCGCGTCACCCGCGTTCTGCAACGCGCGCGCAAAGCGGTACGTGTTGCCGGGCTCCACCACCATGTCGTTCTCCGCAACGGCGAGCCACATCGGCGGCTCGGCGCCCTCGATGAATCGGATCGGCTGGCTCGCCGCGCGCACTTCCGGCGGGAAGACCCGTTCGAGCATGGCATCGTGCAGCGGCAAGAAGTCATACGCGCCGGCCAGCCCGATCACGCCCGCAATGTCACGCTTGTGCATCTGCCGGGCAGCCAGATAGCGACCGTCGGTCGCAAGCAAGGCGGCTATCTGTGCGCCCGCCGAATGCCCCATCAGAATCAGGCGACGCGGATCGCCACCGAACGCGCTCGCGTGCGCGCGCGCCCACGCCACCGCTTGCGCGGCGTCGTCGACGAAACCGGGAAAGGTGGTCGCCGGATACGTGCGGTAGTCGGGCAGCACCGCAACGAAGCCCCTTGAGGCCAGGGCCTCGCCCACGAACAGATAGTCCTTGCGCTCACCGGACTGCCAGCTTCCGCCGTAAAAGAACACAACGACCGGGACGCCTGCATCCGAATCGGCCGGCCAGTCGTCCATGACTCGCGTCGGCACATACACGTCGAGCACGTGGCGCTCGCCGGAACCGTACGGAATATCCGCGAACAGGCTGAACGTATATCGCGGCGACAACGCGTTCAGGAGCCGCGTCGGCCTGCACGCGGCGAGCAGGCCGACCGCGAGCAGGATCGTCAGCACGGCCAGTCCCACTTTGACGTTCATTCAAATCTCCGTAACGGAAGATTCCGGCCCCCACATGGCGCCTGACACGGGAGTTACGGACCGCGCGCACAAGCGGATGCATGCGGCGCGCGGCAGCGGGCAGCCGCCCTGGCGATGCTGCGATCGAATGCTCATCGTCGGCGTGCCGACCCGCTCGGGCCGCCGGCCGTCCGGACCCGCGGCGTGCGCGAATCCCGGCCAGTCGACTCCGAGCGCGTGCGGATCTTTTTTTCCCAATCGTGCATCCGGACGCAATGCGGCGTCGTAAGAGTAAAACGATACGAAAACCGATCCCGCATGCCGACAATCGCTCCCTGCAAAGCCATCATCCGCCAACGGAACCGCTCGTCTGACGATATCGGAGCCGTGTACGGTGGGCGCATTAGCTGCGACCGTTCCGCGGCGGCAACATCCGCGTGGCGGCCGGGCCGGTGTCGCTCGTTGTCGAGCGCGCCGGCACGCTTTGCCCGGC
Source organism: Burkholderia pseudomultivorans (assembly GCF_902499075.1). Lineage (GTDB taxonomy): Bacteria > Pseudomonadota > Gammaproteobacteria > Burkholderiales > Burkholderiaceae > Burkholderia > Burkholderia pseudomultivorans. Next base: position 52,310 of record NZ_CABVPP010000012.1, read on the forward strand.
GCACGCGATGTGGCGCGTACGCCGTTACGCATCCCGCGCGATCATGACAAGTGTCCGAAATCGAGCAACGCCGCGCACGCTCGCGCCGAGTGCTCGCACGTACGTTTATCTCGCGACGACCCAGATCGGATGGCTCCTGTGCGTGATGACGGCTGCATCGCACCGCGCCGCGTGGGGCGTCGCCTATGCGCTGACGGCAACGGCCGGCCACCTGCTGTTCGCCCGCCGGCCGTCGAGCGAAGCGCGCCTCGTCGTTACGGTGACGGTGACCGGATGGTTATGGGACAGCGCCGTTGCGCATTCCGGCCTGCTCGACTACCCGAACGGCGTGTTGCTCAACGGCACGGCGCCGTATTGGCTCGCAGCGCTGTGGGCGCTGTTCGCGATTCAGCTCAACACGCTGTTGCGCTGGCTCCGGGGGCGGCCGATCATTGCGGCGCTCGTCGGCGCATGCGCCGGTCCGGCGTCCTTTCGGGCGGGTGCGGCGCTCGGCGCCGTTCATTTCGACGCGCCGGCTGTGGCGCTCCTCGTGATCGCAACCGGCTGGGCGTGCATCTTGCCGGCCTCGGTCGCGCTCGGCAGCCATTGGGACGGAATAACGCCCCGTTCTGCGACGATAGGCGGAAACGAAGGCATGCAGGACGGCCGCGCCCGATAACCGTGTCGAATGAATCGAATCGCAAGCATTTCGTGCCCGCGCCGCCTGCGGTCACCCTCACGTCCCTCTTGCCACCTCTCACGTAACCCACATGACAAGCTCCGAATTGCCGTATGAATCCCGCCCCGTCGTCGTATGGTTTCGCGACGACCAGCGGCTCGGCGACAATCCCGCACTGTGTCACGCGGTCGCCAGCGGCCATCCCGTCGTCTGCGTGTACGTGCACGACCCCGCCCCGTCGATTCGCCGCCCGATGGGCGGTGCGCAACGGTGGTGGCTGCACGAATCGCTGGGCAAACTCGATGACGCGCTTTCCGCGCTAGGCGGCTCGCTGATCGTGTTGCGCGGCGACGAACATGAAGCCATCCGCGACTTCGCGGTCGGGATCGGGGCCGCCAAGGTTGTATGGAATCGTCGTTACTCGAAAGCGCACACCGGAACGGACGCGTCGATCAAACAGGACCTGGTCGGCCGCGGAATCGCTGTATCGACCTTCAATGGCCATCTGCTGCACGAGCCGTGGACGGTGCTGACGCGCGAAGGATTGCCGTACCAGGTATTCAGTGCGTACTGGAGAGCCGCATGTCGCGATGATCTTTCCCCGCCGCCGCCGCTGCCGGCACCGTCGCGGATTGCGTTTTTTCCGGTTCCGCACAACGTCACGCCGCATGTTTGCACGCTTCGCGCGCTCGGGCTCCAGCCGACGGCGCCCGACTGGGCGAGCGGCCTGCGTCTGACCTGGCGCTGCGGCGAGGAAGCCGCCCGGCAGCGACTGGACGCGTTCCTGGAGCACTCGCTGCGCGACTATGCCGACATGCGCGATTTGCCGGCCGCGCATGCGACCAGCAGGCTCTCGCCGTATCTTCGCTTCGGCAACATATCGGTTCGGCAGGTGTGGTATGCGGCATCGTCGGCGGCAAGCGCGATGCAACGCACACGCAAGGCGGATCTTGGCGATCCGCAAAGCGGGCCGTTGAACAAATTCCTCAGCGAAATCGGCTGGCGGGAATTTTCGTATCACTTGCTCTATCATTTCCCGCCGCTGCATCAGGTCAATTTCCGCCGACAGTTCGACTCCATGCCGTGGCGCGACGATCCGAACGCACTGCGCAAATGGCAAACCGGGCACACCGGATACCCGCTTGTCGACGCCGGCATGCGCGAGTTGTGGCACACCGGCTGGATGCACAATCGCGTGCGCATGGTCGTGGCGTCATTTCTTTCGAAGCATTTGCTGATCGACTGGCGCGAAGGCGAAGCATGGTTCTGGGACACGCTGGTCGACGCGGATGAGGCCAGCAATCCCGCGAGCTGGCAGTGGGTTTCGGGAAGCGGCGCCGACGCAGCACCGTATTTCCGGATTTTCAACCCTGTTCTTCAGGGGCAAAAATTCGATCCGCAAGGCGAATACACGCGTCACTGGGTGCCGGAACTGTCGAAGATGTCGGCAGAGAAAATTCATGCGCCGTGGACCGCGTCGGCAGAACAGCTGCACGATGCGTGCGTGAGCCTCGGTCGGACTTATCCGTTTCCTATCGTGGATCACCAGGCCGCGCGCACGCGTGCGCTTGAATCCGTTAAGCGCGTCGATTCGCAGAAGAATGCGTAGCGGGAAGCTGGCCGCTCAACAGGATTCGGGAGCGGCGTCGGCGTGATGTGGAGCAGCCGAGACTCGAAGATTGGCCCGCGACACGAAGCATGGCTCGTCGCCCGCACGTGCGGGCGACGATGTGCACCGTCAAGGCGATTGCCGGGTGGCCGGATCAGCGCCCATCGCCAACGGGTGCCATTGTCGATCGGAAAAACGCAGCAACCCCGTCTCGCCGAAACGCCACAGATGAAGCCAGCCGTGGTCGATCAAATGCCGCACTGTCGGATGCCGATCGATCACGCGTTCGATCGATGCGCCGGGTGCGTCGATGATCACGGTAAGGCGCAACGGCTCGTGCATCCAGCGCTGGCCATCATGCAGCGACTGTTTCGAAAGGCCGATGCGCAAGTCGCCGCTGTTGCCTTCGAAGACGCCGATATGCCCGCCGACGACGTTGTGAAGGACCTTGTTGCCGCAGCCCATGTGCGCGGGATCGCATGTCGACGCATGGTATTGCCAATTGATCCAGTGCGCGACGAGCATCGGTGCGGTCATCAGCAGTTCCAGCAAGCTGCCGTCCGTATCCTGCGTGAAATCATAGTCGTGCAGGAAGCAGCGACCGTCGAGCACGGCGCCGTGGCTGCGCGTGCGCGGCCCGATGACGAACGCGGCATTGCCGGCCAGCCCCCACTCCGGGCGAGTCTGAGCGCCGTCGTTCGCGCGTTCGCGAAGGCTGGCCAGCAACCGGCCGCCCTCCATGCGCGGGTCGAGGCCGACACGCACCGCACGCTCGCGGCGCACCTGGTCGCTCGCGTGGCCGAAGACGCTCAGCAGCTTGGCCCAGCGCGCTGCGGCGATCGGGTTGAGGAGGTCGACGTCGAAGCCTTCGATCTCGTCGGTCGTGGTGTTGTGCAGCGCTGCGACGAAAGTCGTGTCGTCGGGCACGTCGATGCCGCGCTGCGCGAGACCTGCGCGCGTCGCGCGATCGTTCAGCAGCTGCGCGAGCACGCGTACATTGACTTCCCCGCTTTGGCCGCAGCACGCGCCGCAGTCGAGCGCCGCGGCATGCGCGTTGTTCGCGCTCTGGCTGGCATGCCCGACCAGCACCACCAGCGGTGCGAGCGATCGCGCGATGCCCATGCCATGCAGGATGCGCGCGGCCAGATCGGCCTTGGCCTGATCGTCGATGCCGACGAGTGCCGGGCGGCAAACCGCCTTGTAGCGGGGCGGCAGCCCGGCGAGGTCGTCGCGAACGCGCGGGTTGCGGGACGGCTTCAGCCATTGTCGCAGCTTGCCCAGATAACCGAGCCCCGCGGCCTCGACGAACGAGAACGAGGTGCCCGGCAACCGGGTCGCCGCAGACGCCTGATTCGACAATGCGAACCGTGTGCGGCGGGCCGTGCTCGCAGCTGCCCGCATCGTTCCGCCGCCTTCGCCGGCGGGCCCCGATACCGCATCGGTGACTTCCAGCGACGGCGCGAGCAGGCCGGGAAGCTGCGGGCGGCGCGCCGACGTGGCCAGCGGCGTATAAGCGACCGGCAGCCCGAAGAATCCGGCGAAGCCGATCGTCTGGACCGCCGGCCAAATCGACTCGACGGCGCGCCGCAACGGTTCGCTACGAACGTCGATGCAGAACGCGGCCTGGACTTCGATCTCTTCGGCCGGCGTTGCGGCTTCCGGAATCGTCTGCGGCTGGCCGACCGCGCCGAGCTTGCCCGCCAGTTCACGCTGGTAGCCGGCCTCGAACGCCAGTTGCCACACCTCGTCGACGAGCAGCCGCGCCTGCGCGTCCGCCAGCAGCGCAGCCGAATCGCGCCAGTGGCCTTGCACGGCTGCAAACGCGCGGCGTGCCGCCGCATCGTCCTTGCAGTCGAGCAACAGCACGCCCCATGCCAACCGTATTGCGAGCAGATCGCGCAGGTGCTCGTCGGACTCGCCGGCCAACCGGGCCTGCCAGCCGAGGTACGCGCACCACGACGCCCAGCCGTTGACGGTCAGCAGCACCGCCTCCAGATAGTCGGGCCACACGGCTTCGGGCAAACCGAGTCGCTCCAGTACCCACGCTTCGGCCTCCTGTCGCGTGGCGGGCAGCGCCCTGAGCGACTGACCGAGACGCGGCAGGCCCATCAGCACGCCAATGCCGTGATCATGTGAGATCGTGTCGCGCCAGAACGCATAGAGGCTCTGGTCATGATGCGGCCGCCAGTCGGCCTGATGCTCGTCGAAGTAGGCCGCGCAGGTCTGGCTCACCTGGTGCGTGATCGCCTGGCGCCACGAAAGGCGCTCGTGACGCAATGGATCGTCGTCGAGCACATCGATCAGCAACGGCAGGCGGGGCAGGTTGAGCGGGCGCGCCAACGCGTCGATGCAGTTGCGCTCGGTCATGCCGGCCGCCTGTGCGGCGGGCAGAGCCTGCAATGCATATCGCAAGTCCGCCGGCGCGATGCGCGCGGATTCCCATGCGGATCGGATCTGCTCGCGCGGAGGGAACACCTTGATGTCGGCCAGCACGGCCATCCGCGCCGCAATTTCCCTGACGGGGCGGCCGATGCGTTCCCAGTGAGGATTGACGGCGATCGCGCGATCGAGCGGCCAGGCCGGCGCAATCGAGCGGCATGCCGCGTCGCATGCCGCATCGATCCGCTCGCGCGGATATCCCCGGCGGGCGCCGTCGGCGGGGTGCGCGCAGTGGCCGGCATCGTTCGCCCGGGGCGCTTCACCGCGCTTGGCGCGTTGCTCGAGTGTTGCAGTGCTCATGTGATTCTCCGGATCAGCGGCTCATCGTTCGGTGAGGCCGGGCGCGCTGCTCGTCGCTGCCGGTCGCGGCGCGTGGGCCGCGTCGTGCGGCGCCCAGCGGGCCGGCCAGATACGCAACGCCAAGCGCGTGTAGAACTCGTCCACATAGAATCCCGCGTAGCTCCAGCGCCGCCACGTCGCAAAGCGGCGCGGGCAGCGTTGCAGCGCCGCCAGGCCGACATAGAGCAGCGCCATGCCCGCGAGCGCGACCGGGCCCGCGACGTTGAACGGCGTATCCGCGACGCCGAGCGGGAGCTTGTGCGCCAGCGCGGCCACCGCCGTATAGCCGGCGATCAGCGTGGCGCCGAAGCCCGCGTGCGTCCACGCGCGGGCGGGCTCGTCTCCTTCAGTCACCGGAATCCATAGCAGCGGCGCCCACGCCAGCGCGAGCACGCCGCTCCACCACCACGGCCAGCTTCCCGTCGGCGCCAGCATCTGCACGAGCATGACGACGACGAGGCTCGCGGCCGGCGCAAGCACCAGGCTCGGTGTGGCTGCGTCGCGCCGGCCGCGCATGATCTGCAGTCGCGTGTTCTGCACCGCCGACGACGCGGAAAGAAACGTGTGCGCCTTGTAGAGGGAATGACCGATCAGGTGCAGCGCAGCGAGCTGATACAGGCCGAGGCCGCACTCGAGCACCATGAAGCCCATCTGCGCCACGGTGGACCACGCCAGACGCACCTTGATGCTGATGCGCGTGAGCATGACGAATCCGGCCAGGAACGTCGTGCCGAGCCCGAAACCGACCAGCAGCCAGCGTGCGGCCGGCGCGACGGCGAGCAGCGGTGCGAAGCGCATCAGCAGGTAACCCGCCAGGTTGACGACGCCTGCATGCAGCAGCGCCGACACCGGAGTCGGCGCTTCCATCACCTGGATCAACCAGCCATGGACCGGGAACAGCGCGGTGCGCAGGACGATCGCGAGCACCAGGCAGACTGCACTCGCCTGCAACGGTGTCGACGCGCCGTACGCGGCAATGTGATCCCGAAGCGCGGCGAACGTGCCGCCGCCCGCCTCCGCCCACGCCAGGCCAGCCGCCGCGAGCAGCAACACATCGGCCAACCGGTCGACGATCTGCTTCTTGTAGGCTGCCAATCGCGCAAACGGGCGATCCCGGTAGAAGCACAGCAGATCGCGCAGCCACACGCCGACGCCGGCCCATGCCGCGATCAGCAGCAGCCAGTGACCGGACAGCAACAGCACATGCACGGACGCGAGCACGCCGGCGAATGCAGCGGCGTAACGCGACTGGCCCGGTTCGCCATGCAGATAGCGCCCGGAGAACACGCCGATCACGGTCCCGAGCAACTGCACCAGCGCGGCCATCCACGCGGCGAGCGGGGTCACTTCGATCCACGCGGTCCACGCGCCGTCGTGAATGTTGGCGGCAGGCGGCGCGGCCGTTGCGAGCACGACCGGCTGGATCAGCGCGACCAGCAACGCGATCGCCGCGAGCCAGTGGAACGGTTTCCACACGGCGCGGCTGTCATCGGGACGGAATCCGAGCAGAGCGGCGGCTGTCGACATCAGCACGGCGGGCGCCAGTGCGCAGACGAATGAAACGACGTGGGTGACGGGCATGGCAAACATCTCGCGAAACGATGCGCACCATGATGTTCGATGCGAATTATTCTGTAAAATATATTCTATAGAACGAAAACATTGATAAAAGAGAACGATGCGGATTGAACATCTGAACTTTCATCACCTGTTCTACTTCTGGCGGGTGGCCCGAACCGGTCATCTGACTCAGGCGGCAGGCGAGCTTCATATCTCTCAATCGGCCCTTTCCGCGCAGATCAGGCAGCTGGAGGACCGGCTGGGCGAGGCGCTGTTCGAGCGCGAAAAGCGGCGGCTGATCCTGACCGACACGGGCCGCATGGTCCTCACGTACGCCGAAAACATTTTCGGCCTCGGGCAGGAGATGCTCGGCAGGCTTCACGGACGCTCGGAAGGCATGCTGCGATTGCGTGTGGGCAGTGTTGCCACGGTTTCCCGCAACTATCAGGAAAACTGGATCCGGCCGCTTCTGAGCGATCCGGGCGTGACGCTCACGCTCGAGTCGGGGATGCTCGACGGCCTCATCGAGCGGCTGCTGCAGCATCAGCTGGACATCGTGCTGGCGAATGAACCGCTGCCGTCCGACCCCGACCGACCGCTGCATTGCAGCTTTCTCGGCAGTCAAGCTATCTCGCTGGTAGGGCCGGCAAGCGTCTGGCATGGCCGCAGATTGCGCGTGCCGGACGACCTAGGCGGCCTCGATGTGGCATTGCCGGGCGTGCGCCATGCGCTGCGGGCCCGCTTCGATGCGTTGTGCGCGTCGGCAAGTGCGAAACCGCGGATCAGGGCGGAGGTCGACGACATGGCGATGCTGCGTCTGATTGCGCGCGACAGCGGATGGCTTACGGTGCTGCCGGAAGTGGTCGTGCAGGACGAGTTACGGCAGGGTATGCTGGTCAGCGTCGGTCAGACGCCGGAACTCCAGGAGCACTTTTACGCGATCACCACGCCCCATCGGCATCGCATTGAACGCCTCGAACAACTGCTTGCGGGCGCAACGCTCTCCGAGCTCGATCCACTCGGTGGTGGACCGGCCGGAGCTTCATAGACACTCACGAGCCGTCGAGCGGCTAGCGCCACCCAAACTCCGCATCTCCGGAAAATCGAACACGACCGCGTATACGGATACGATGCGGTCGTGTCGATAGAGATGTTCGCGGCAGTTGGCAAATCGCTTTGGCCGGTGTACTTCCACGCGCTCAAACAGCTTCTAAAGCCGCGCTCGCGCGCGCTGATTCAATCGATCACGATCAGCGTCTCGCAATTCGAGACTTACCGCACTTCGAGCGACTTCGTTCGCGAGTTCATCTTCCCCGGCGGCATGCTGCCGAGCCTGGAGCGCTTCGTCGGCACCGCGCGGCGGGCCGGGTTGGCGCCAGAACCGGTGCGCGCGTTCGGGCCCGACTACGCCCGCACGTTGCGCATCTGGCCGGCCCGATTCGAAGCACACGCCGCCTCGGTGCGTGCGCTGCGGTCGACGAAACGTTTATTCGCACCTGGCGCCTCTATCTCGCGAATTGCGAAGCGGGCTTTGCCGAGCGGCGGACCGATGTGATGCATTTCATCGTGTCGTCAGGCAGCTGACACGAGTGGTCGAACTACAATGCTCCGCTCGTTGGCCGTGCCGGCTGCGTCGCTGCTCGCGGACGCGAGTTGCCTCAATGATCTTGCGTCGACGCGACGGACGAACTCTGGTCGGTTGCGCATACTGACGACTCTGCCTGCACGAGGGACAGCTGTGTGGACCGGTCACGCCTGCGCCTTCGACACACCGGTTGCGCCGTCGCTGGCCTTCAGCCTCGACGTGAGATACATGCGCCTCGTCTCGACGGCCATGAACGACATCGAACGGCTCTCGGCGAACGCTTGCCGCCGGTGGTGCGTGACGTGTGGCGTCACAACATCGACCAAGCGTTCAACGACGTATCGCTTGGCGACATGCTTTGCGGCGTGTACTTTACCGGCCGCGGCTCGCGTCTACGGCAAGGCCCGCCCCACTGCGGTCGCGGCCAAACCGGCGTCCTCGCACGCGCTGGCCCCTCGCACACGCGCAAAACCGTCGCGGGGCCGCTGGCTGGGCGACGATGCTCGCTGATAAGGCACCGGGAATTGCCGCCCGTGCGTGGCGTCAGTACCACCGCGCCGAGCACGAGCAGTGCATGTTGTCGTACCGCTATCTCGGCGAACCCCAAAGAGCGTGCGTCGGGTAAATCTCGGTGATGCATGCACTTTACTTGCTTTGCTTCGCCCGGGCAGCATCGCCACGCCTGCGCGGTCAAATTGGCACGCAAAGGTGAGACATGATCGGTCTCGCGGCGGAATCGCCGTCATCCAGCGTCCGTGCGGCCAAAATAAGGGTCCGCAGTCCAGCGATCATTTCCTAACGACGTCAATTTCTGTTTCATCAAGCCAAATGTGCGCGCATTCCTATGACAACTGCATGTTGGCCTATCGATTCATCTTCCGATTTCGGAGCAATAGCTGACGCAAGTAGCTGCAATCCGATCTACTCTGATGAATCAGTTTTCCGCTTCACTGCCAAGCGATTTTGCATAAAATCTAGCTGCGACACACGAGTCGACTGACCAGGGGAATCTCCGTGCCACTACGCAATCGAGACATCAAACCGCGCAGATTCCTGGCGTGTCCCAATTCAATGATGGCGCGCGTCTCCGCCGCCACCGCTCGCAGCCCGTCGCATCACACCGTCGTCTTTCCCGTCAGGTCGATTGCGCTGCGCTTGCGTTCCACTGTCCGACAACACGCTCGACATTATCCGCGCCGCTCGCCGGAGGAAACGAACCGGTGCGCGAGCGCCGACCGGAATGCCGAGCGCCCCGAACGACGGTCGAACGCCATTGCAGCTCATGCGCGTCCGACGCTGCTCGTCACGGGTAGGCTGGCCGCATCCGACGAAATCGTCGAGCGAGTTGGATTGCACGTCAGCGAGCGTGCTGAGTCGGTGGCACGTGCATTGCGGCAGCCAAACCTCTCGGTCGACGCACTAATTGCCCACGTTGCGTTGTTGCGCGTTGACCTCGCGGTACAGTTCGTGTCGCTGGCGCAGGCGCGCGGTGTTCGCGCGGCCGCGGTCGTCTATGAGTACGGCAGCGCGCAGGCCCTTTCCATCGTGAGCCTCGCAGGGTTCCTCCTGTTTCGCTCCGTCCGCGGCCATATCGACCAGCCGTTCGTTCTGACGAAGCTACAACAATCTATCGCGACCATGTACGCGGCGACGCCGGCCGCGCCCCTTGAGATATTGCGGATGGGCCAGAAAGTTAAAGGTTGCGCTGTGGCGGGCTCGTCGCGCATGATTGGAGCGGGGTCTCCGGCAGTGCCGGCGAGTCGTCCTGCACCCACTCGTGGGCATAAACGTCACCCGTTGGAGGCATCGCCCAATTGGCGGCGGCGCCGTTCTCGAGGCTTTTAGTCACGGAATCCAACGCATTCTTGCGTCGCCTCGGCGGTGATCTGTTCAGTGCGTCGCAAAAACGTTCGTCCGAAAAGTGTTCACCGGGCGGTCGATACAGTGCAGCGTCAAGCTTCACCGAGTTCCCGAACACCGAGCGGTTGGACGAACTGCCGATCGCCGGGTCGCTGCGTGTGCGCATGTCTGGTGGGATAATCTTTGCCAGATCATGGGCCGCATCTGGAGCGGGGTGCTGCCCAGCGCCGCGTCAGATCTAAGCGCTTGCAGAAGTATGGCGGCTGGTGAATTCGGTCATGCCGAGTCAGCCGGGGGGAAGCAGTCAAATAGGGTGCCGCTCTCCTCGATTCGTGCGTCTCACCCGACGGCTAGCCACGGTACTGTAGGCCGAGCATTTTTGCATGCCTTGGCGCGGCACCAAGGGCGAGCACTCCAAAATGTCTAACAGCGTAACGAATGGAAGATTTCTTCCAAACGCGCCACTTCGCCGAGAGTTTCGCGCTCCGCCGTCCGGAAAAATCATAGCGCTCCAGGTAGGCATTCGCGATGAATGCGTCGTCGCATTGCACGATCATCTCCTATGCCCGTTGGTCACCGGGGCGCGGAAGCCCATGCCACGCGCTGCTCTCCCGCTACATCGCAGTCTCGAATCACGTCGTTTTACGAAATTTCAAACATTGAATCACTCGCCTATTTAAATTTGGACAGTCAAGCTACGTACAATCCCGAGACAACTTTCAGTTTGACTTTCGGGAGCAACGATGGCTACTCGCCAGAATCGCGACACGCCTCACCGCTATCGCAGTGGCGAAGCAGCGCGGCTGGCCCGAATGCCAGCGGCAACACTGAGGATCTGGGAGCGACGCTATGGCGTGGTTGCGCCGCCCAAAACGCCGTCCGGACAACGGATGTACTCGGAAGACGACGTACAGCGCATTCGCTTGTTGAAGGCACTCGTTAATCAAGGGCACGCGATCGGCACGATCGCTAATCTGAGTCGCGAGGAGCTCGAAGCGCTGTCGCTTGCAGATGCGCGTAGCCCTGCGCCAGCCGAGATGGGGGGTAAGTCTCGCCGTCTTTGGCGAGCTTCCGATTTCGGAATCCGCTGTTCAGCGAATGGGAATTCGGATCGTTCGGCGCGACATGATCGACAACGAGAGCGAGCATGTGACTACATCTGCGGACGCGCTGATCGCGACGACCACATCACTTCACGAAGATGTTGTCTCGCGGCTGATTATCCTGGCGCAAAAGCTGAATGCGCGGGCCGTCGCCGTCGTGTACGGCTTTGGCACCGCGGAGGCGGTCGAGCTGGCACGGCTATCGGGGTTCAACTTGTTCCGGTCCACGGAAGAACGCTGCGATACCGCCGTCGGCCGATAATAGGAGTGTCGGTCACTGAGTTGCTGTAGTCTCCTTCGGTCGCTATTCGACCCGCGTCATCATGGAAAATCGTCTGACCTATGTTCAAGTCACCGCCTGCGCCGAACGAGAGATACGGCACCATTTGATGGCGGCCGCGGCACGTCCGCGCGGCAGTCATGCGGCCGATCTGCATCTCGGCGCGGCCATCGGCGCATTCGACCTGTGGCGCTGCCTCATGATCGAGCTCGGTGCCGAAGGGCTCGAACAAAGTTACGCCGGCGACGCACAACGCCTTCAGGCCCTGCTCGGCGCGGCCTCGTCCTCGTGAGCGCCCGTCATCGACGCTGCTCCCGCCGCCGAGTCTAACGAAACCGGGACGGCACGACAGGCAGGCATGCCGTGCATGCTACGATCAGCGACGTCGGCCGCGACCGATAGCTCTCTCGCCGCTTTTGGGGTAATCATGCCCATCAACTATCTTCGCGCATTCACCACGCTCCATCGCAGCGACGCCGCGAATCGCCGTCTGGGCCGATCGTTGGCCTTCGTAGCGGGGGCGGCCAATGCCGGCGGATTCTTCGCTGTCGGGCAATACACGTCCCACATGTCCGGCATTGTATCGTCCATGGCCGATAACCTCGCGTTGGGCGACATCGGCGTCGTGGCGGCCGGCCTCAGTTCATTGCTGTCCTTCCTCGCCGGGGCCGCCACGTCGGCGATCCTCATCAACTGGGGCCGCCGTCGGCAGCTAAGCAGCCAGTACGCGATGCCGCTGATTCTCGAAGCGACGCTGCTTCTCCTGTTCGGCCTCCTCGGATCGGGACTCGAAACGCACCACGTGCTATTCGTACCGGCCACCGTCTGCCTGCTCTGTTACGTGATGGGCCTGCAAAACGCGATGATCACCAAGATCTCGAAGGCGGAGATACGTACGACACACGTCACCGGGTTGGTCACCGACATCGGCATCGAACTCGGCAAGCTGATTTATTGGAACGTCGGAGCGTCGCAGCGGGATCTCGTTCGCGCAGACCGGCAGAAACTTCTTCTGCTTGGATCGCTGCTGCTGTCGTTCCTGATCGGGGGACTGGCCGGCGCGGTCGGCTTCCGCCATGTCGGGTTCCTGTCGAGCGTACCGCTCGCCATTGTCCTCGTGACACTCGCCGTCGTGCCCGTCTTCGACGACATGCTTGCTCGACGTCGTTAGCTGCGGCGCCGACCAATACCGGCTGCAATGCGCCAGCCAGTCACCGCGATCGCGGGCGGCGTGCCCGCGTCGAGCTTTCCGCGTACTCGGCGCACTGGCCTATCGGCCAGCCGGATCGGAAAGCATCGTCACGCGGATCCGGCCGTCGCCGTGCGATGCCCGAGCCGGACAGCGAGCCGGTCGGCGCCCTTTTCGATGGTTCGCGATCGGCAGAAGCGAACGTGCCGCGGTTTCGATACTGACGGCCGTCGCCGTTGACCGGGATCAATCTGCCGCGCGCCATCGTCGCGAAAATGGCTGTACGCAGACTCTCTGCGACGACCGGAGATAGTCATGAGCGCCAGTGCTTCCGCCACCGAGGCTCACTACGCACATCGGCGCGTGCTGATCGCGATCGACGTTTCCGCCGCCTCCGAGCGCGCGCTTGCGTACGCCGAACGCATGCTGCACGCGAACGCGTTCGTGCACCTCGTCAGCATCGCGGAAAATCCGCGCACGCTCGTACCGCTCGGATCGCACGCGATGTCGTTTCTTCACGCCGCCCGAAACGAACTGCTGAAAGACGCCGCCGACTGTCTGTCGCGCGCCCAGCGCACCATGACGCGGCGCACCGACATCGTCGTGAGCACCGAAGTCGTCGACCTTTCAGCGCACGGCGGCGATATCGTCGACGCACTGACCGACCGCGCGCAGACGTGGCAAGCCGATCTCGCGATCGTCGGCACACGTCAGCATCATGGCGTGCGTCGCTGGATCGAGGGAGCGGTCTCGGGCCCGCTTGCGGCTCGTATCGGCTGCCCGCTGCTCATCGTGCCCGAAGGCTTCGTGCCGAATGCCGACGCTCTGCCACGCCGCATCCTGTTCGCGGTCGATGGAAGTGGTCCGGCACTCGACGCGTTACGCGTCGGATTGCAGTTCGCGACGCCTGGCGCCGAACTGCGTGCCTTATATGTCGTCGACCGCGCCGTCTCGCTCGGCGACTTCGTACCGATCGACACGGTCGAACGTGCATTGAACGCCGAGGGCGACACTGCGCTACGCGAGGCCACGGCAATGCTCGTAGCCATCACCGCGCACGCACACGCGCACCTCACTCAAACGGATCAGGCGGCGCCGGACGTGCCGCATGCGATCGTGCGCGAAGCCGTCGAATGGCATGCCGACTTGACCGTGATGGGCACGCACGGTCGGCGAGGCATCGCAGGCTGGGCGCTCGGCAGCGTCGCGGAACGCGTTGCGCGGATCACGAAGACGCCGCTGCTCCTCGTCAATGCGAATCCCGCATAAATTCGCGTCGATCACGCGGCCGCTCCGATCGCATCAAACAATTCCTCCTCCTGGGCGCAATGCAGACGCACGATAGCTTCCAACCCATATAGCAAACGCTGGATCGCCTGAGTCTGTGCCGCGTCCGGACCGTCAACCGGCAAATCAGCAACGGTTTGTGTGAGCAATCGAGCCATCCTGATAATTTCCCGATGCGCGTTGCTCATCGCGGCAAGCGGATCGTCGCCGCCGAGCAGCAGCGCAAGCCGCGGATATACCTCGACATCATCGTACTTTTCGTGCGTCACGAGGCGTTCGTTCAGCTCGCCGACCAACCGAGCCAGCTCGTCGATCGCCGCCGCGCCGGATAGCTTCGCTATCTGGTCGGCTAGCTCGCCGATCCGGTCGATGAGCGGCGACAAAGCCGAGTGTTCGCTCTTCAGCTGCTCGAAGTCGGTCGCGCTATCGCGCACCTGCGCTGGCATGGGATGCATCAACGATACGCGTAATGCATTGACGATTACCACTATGTCGATCGCTTCCTGCACGACTGCGCCGGCGATCGGTGGCAGGAAGCCAAATGCAGCGACAAGCATTGCGGCAAAGGATAACGACATGCCGACCGCGACGCTCTCGCCGGCAATCCGGCGGGACCGTCGTGCGATGCTGATCGTCTCGACAAGGCGGTCGAGACGGTCCACGAGCAGTACGACGTCTGCCGCTTCGGAAGACGCAGCCGCACCGCGCACTCCCATCGCGACACCGACATCTGCCGCCGCCAGCGCGGGGGCGTCGTTGACGCCGTCGCCGATCATGATGGCCACACCTTCGCGGCGCGCAGCGCGAATCGCAGCCAGCTTGTCGGCCGGCGTCTGCTCGGCACGTACGTCCGCCACGCCGAGCAGCTCGCCGATACTTTCTGCAATGTCCCGCCGATCGCCGGTCAGCATCACGAGGCGCCCGATCCCCGCACGCTTGAGCAGCCGCAGCGCCCGAGGCGCTTCTATCCGCAGGCGATCGGCCAGATGAATCCCGCCGATCATCGCACCATCCACACTCACGAAGACCGCCGCGCCGCCACTGGCGGCAACCCGTCGCGCGAATGCGTCGCTCCAGTCGGCACGAGCCGCATGCGAGCACACGTAGTCGCACTTGCCGATCGTGACGAGCCGGCCGTCGACGCGGCCGGTGACGCCCTCCCCGGCCGCTTCGACGATGGCCGACGGTGGCGAAAGAGCGACGTGGCGCTCGCGCGCGCCGACCGTCAACGCGTCCGAGATCACGTGGCCCGACGCCTGCGCTAGCGATGCGGCGAAATGCAGCACCTCGTCCGTGGCGACCGCTGGGGCGCCGTCGATCGACACGATTCGCGGCCGGCCTCCGGTCAACGTACCGGTCTTGTCGAAGAACAAGATCGTCGCTTGCGCGAGACGCTCCAGCGCGCCCCCTCCCTTGACGAGGATGCCGCGTTTCGAACAACGCGACATGCCAGACACGATGGCCACCGGCACGGCGAGGATCAACGGGCAAGGCGTGGCCACGACAAGTACGGCGAGTGCGCGCGCGACGTCGCCGGCCAGTAACCAGGCGATGCCCGCGACGAGCAACGAAGCGAACACGAAGAATACTGCGTAGCGATCCGCGAGTCGCACGGACGGACTTCGCTCGCGCTGCGCGCGTTCGACCATGCGGACGATGCCGGCAAACGTGCTCTCGCCCGCCGTCGTGCGAGCAACCATTTCGAACGGCGAACCGGCGTTGACCACGCCGCTGCATGCGCTTTCCCCCGCGCATCGCCGCTGGGTGGACGATTCGCCGGTCAGCATGGACTCGTCGAGTTCAGCGTCATCGGTCAATGTGCCGTCGACTGGCACGAAGGCGCCGCTTCGCACGAGCAGCCTGTCACCGGGGACGATGGTTTCCACGGCAACGGAACGCCATTCGCCGTCTTCGAAGCGGGTTGCCTGTCGAGGAGCACGCTCGAGCAGCGCCGTCATCTCGCGTTGCGCGCGGTCCTGGGCATACCGTTCCAGCGTCCGCCCGCTCGCCAGCATCAACGCGATGACAGTTGCTGCGAGCGTCTCGTCCAGCGCGATCGCAAACCCGATCGCCAGCCAAGCGAGCACATCGATGCCTGCCTGCCCTCTCGCGATGGCCGTGGCGAGCGATACCGTCAACACCAGTAAGACCGGCAGCGTGCCGAGCAACCAGATGACCCGCGCGAGTGAAGGCAGACCGAACGCCACGCACATGCCCCCTCCGGCGAGCGTGACGGCCGTGAGAACCAGCAACGCGAGGTCGATCGACCAAGGTATTCTCGACATGACGATTTTTCCGAGCGCCGGGCAGGGAGGCGCTCACTGCATCCGGTTCCGGCTGAAGACGGCGTGGCATTCAGTCTATGGAACGTCGCGGTTCGCCCGTTGACCTGCGTCAGCACGATCGGCCTGCCGCACCGGCAGCGCACGCTGCTTGACGTGGGTCAATCCGCCGCGCCCTTTCATCAGCAAAATTGACAGGTGACACCGGATGCCCTGGAGTCGATATCGTGCTGACGCTGGCTGTACTCTTTCTGCTGATCCTTCTGCTGAATCTCATGCCGGCGTTCGCTCCGCCCACCTGGATGGCGATGTCGTGGGTCGGGTTCAACCTGCCGGACGGCAATCCGTTGATCTTTGCCATCGTGGCGGCAAGCGCGGCGACGACCGGCCGCGTCATTCTGGCGATCTTCGCGCGATCGCTCGTCCGCTCCGGCTGGATGCGGGATTCGGATCGCGAGAATATCGATGTCGCCTCACGCTGGTTGCGAAAGCGCCGCACGCTCACCGCCGGCGCGTTCTTCTTCTATGCGTTAAGCCCGCTTCCGTCGAACTATCTGTTCATCGCGTACGGACTTTCCGATTTGCCGTTCAGGATCATTGCGGCGGCATTCTTTGTCGGCCGAGCAACCACCTACGCGATCTGGGCGCACCTCGGTCGCTTTGCATCGAACCGGTTGGACCTGGAATCCGGACTCGAAGGCAGTTACCTCGGCGGATTCTTCATCGTCACCCAACTGGTGCTGCTCGGGCTCGTGTTCATGTTGATGAAGCTCGACTGGCTCGCATTCTTCAATGAACGCCGATTGACGTTCCGGCGCGGCCATCGTCCGCGGGGTCCCGAATGACACCGGCATGCGTGACGTGTCGAACGGCCGCGTCGTTTGACTGATGCTTCCTATCGGCCGCGAATCCCGGACGTGACCTCTACGACACGTTCCCGCTGGCGCGGGGCGACGTGCTTCATCGCGCGAGCACGCGCATCCACGGCGATGTCGTGCCCTTGCCCAACCGTGAAATCGACGTCGATGTCGGGATGCACGTCCACGAGGATCAGGTCGCCGGCCTTGCGCGTGCGCAGGTCGTGCACGTCCGGCACACCCCACGTCGCGATCAGCATCGCGCGAATCGCCTGTACGTCTTCGGCATCGGCCGCTCGATTCATCAGATCATGCAATGCGTCCCAGCCCAACGTGGCACCCTTTTCACGATCATCCCGCCGACGATCAGTGCACCGACAGGATGGAGCAGCGGGTAACCGAACAGGTTGCTGACGATGCCGCAGACCACCGCGAGAGACGATGCGGCATTCGAACGTGCAGACCATACGTTGGCCACCAGCATGCTCGATTTCACGCGTGTCGCCACGGCAAGCATGTACCGGAACGGGCATTCCCTCGCGGCGAGCGCCACGAGCGCTACCCATAGCGCCGCGACGTGGACGCGCGCGATCGTCTCCAGATGCTCGAGTTTCTGGATGGCGGACCGGAGCATGACGACGCCGGCCAGCAGCATGGTTGCAGCGAGCCCAAGCGATGCGTCGGTTTCGACGCGCTGATGGCCGTAAGTATGCTTTTCGTCGACAGGCTTTCGGCTGTGGTGGCGGGCCAGCAGCACGACGAAATCCGCGGTCAGGTCTGACAACGAATGAATACCGTCCGACACGGGCCCCTGCGATCGGGACAAGATGCCGATCACGACCTCGCCGATGATCAGCAGGGGTTGCCGGCGACGTTCACCCAAGTGCTTCGGGGGTTGCGGCGGCCATCGCGGGTGTTGCTTCGGCGATGGTTTCCGAAACGATGTCGGGTTTGGTTGGCATCACGATTCAGGTCACCTTCCAGGAGGGAGGATCGGTGAGCCCGGGAAGTCGCCGGCGCGCAGCCGCGCCAGCCCGCGAGCGATCCCGCCGTCGAGTGGGGCTGCACGCTGTACGGCAGCCAACTGATGACGCCTGCCGACCGAATCGAATACCACGCACGCATGCTCGCCGCGAAATCCCATGCCGAGCGCGAGAAAATTCGCGCGGAGCACCACGCCGAGATGCAGAAGCGCGAAGGCGCGCGGCATCAAGCTGCCTGACGTTCCCCTCATGAAACGCATGCATCGCAGACAAGGCATGGGGCCGGGCTACGTGCACGGCCAGCCTGGCGGCCCCGCAAGCGGCGCTGCCGGCCGGTAGTCGCACGATACGGCGTGTTCGGTGACGAACCCGCCATGGCGGCCGCGTTCGACCGTTCCCGCGACTCGTACAGCCTGATCGGTGAGGGACATGATCGACTAGCGCGCGGCCGCACCGGCTTCATTGGCAGCCGGCCACGAAATGGTCACGCGCAATCCGCCAAACGCGGGCGATCGATCCACCTGGATGTCGGCCACGTGCGCCGCTGCGATCCGCCGTACGATCGACCAGCCGAGGCCGCTTCCGCTCGGTCGGGTGCCGGCAGGCCGAAAGAAGCGTTCGCCCAGTCGGTGCAGATCGTCGTCGCCGATGCCCGGGCCGCTGTCTTCGACACGCAGCACGGTGCGGCCGTCCCGTTGGCCAACCGAAACGGCTATGCGCGCCAGCGGCGGGCTGTAGCGAATCGCGTTGTCGACCAGATTGCGCACCATTGCCGCGAGCAAGGCTTCGTTGCCGCCGACGATACATGGCGATGGCGCATCGAGTTCCAGCTTCTGCTGCCTCCCGATCGACCGTGGCGCGGCCTCGGCGACCCCCCCTTTCGCCACGGCCGATACATCGACCGGCGCGCGGTCCGCCAGTGCACCCGAATCGAGACGGGAAAGCAACAGGAGCTGGTCCACCAGACGCGCCGCGCGATCGCATCCTTCGAGAACGCCCCGCAACGCGTGCAGGCGTCGCTCGTCATCGCGCTCGGCCAATGCGACCTGCGCTTGTGCCTTGACAGCCGCGATCGGCGTGCGCAACTCGTGCGCGGCATCGGCCGTGAATCGGCGCTCCGCGTCCATCACGGCGCGGATCCGCGCGAAAAGGCCGTTCAGCGCATCCAGCATCGGCCGCATCTCGAGCGGCGTCCGCTCCAGCCGAATCGTATCGAGCGCCTGCGGATTCCGCTTCGCCAGCGCTCGCCCGAAGTCGCGCAGCGGTGCCGTGCCGCGGCGAACCGCCCAGCCGATGGCCAGCACCAGCAACGGCAACGCAGCCGCCATTGGCCAGAACGCGCTGCGCATCACGCCGCCGAGGATCGATTTGCGAGAATCGATTCGTTCACCGACGAACACCTGAACGTCGTCGCGCATCCCGTGCACCACAAATACCCGCCATGCATTCCCGTCGATTACGACGGTCCAGAAGCCGGAAGCCCGATCGCGCCCGGTCAACTCCGGCGCCACCATCGGCCTGGACGGCGCGTTTTCGGAATGCAGGCCGAGCCGGCCTTCATGGAATACCTGAAAGGCCACGCGGGGCCCGTATGGATGCAGGATCGGCGCGTCGATCGCATTGTCGTCGTCGTCCGGCCCGCGTGCCTGCTGCGCGACAAGCAGTGCCGCCGCCTGCGCGAGGTGCCCGTCGAGCAACCGGTCGATCTCGCGCCGCGCATCGAGCCAGGTCAGCATCAGCGTCGATAGCCAGACACCGAGGACCACTGCCGGCACGAGCGTCAGCAGCCGACCATGCAGCGAGCGCGCGGGCAGCACGGCTCTCATGCAGCGTCCCGCATCAGCACGTACCCCACGCCGCGCACCGTCCGGATCAGCTCGCTGCCGAGCTTCGCACGCAAGCGATGGACGTGCACCTCGACGGCATTGCTCTCCACCTCCTGCCCCCAGCTGTACAGATACAGCTCGATCTGCTCGCGCGACAGGACCCGGCCGGCATTCAGCATCAGGATGTGCAGCAGGTCGAACTCGCGCGTGGATAGCGCGACGGCCACGCCGGCGCGGCGCGCGGTGCGCGATGCGGGTTCCAGCTCGACGTCCTGGGCCTGAAGCCGCTCGGTCGGCCGGCCGTGGGCGCGCCGGACCAGCGCGCGCAGGCGCGCGCCGAGCTCGTACAGGTCGACGGGTTTGATCACGTAGTCGTCGGCGCCCACGTCGAGCGCCCTGATGCGGTCGGGCACGGCATCGCGAGCAGTCAGGATAAGAATCGGCAACGCCATGCCGTCGCGACGAATGCGCTGCAGGACATCCATGCCATCCACGAGCGGCAACCCGAGATCGAGGATCGCCGCGGCATGGGCATGCGCGCGCAGTTCGCGCTGGGCAGCGTCGCCGTCGCGCACCCAGTCGACCTGGAATCCTTGCTGGCGCAATCCGGCGCGGATCCCGTCGCCGAGCAGGATGTCGTCTTCAACGAGCAGGATGCGCACGTTCGAGCACTCCGTCCTGGGCCGTCAATCGTCATCCCGGCCCGCCCCGTTCGCGGCGCGGCCGGTGTCCGTCGCAACGGGCCGGTCTGCCAGAGCCGGCTGCGGCGCCGCATGCCACTGCGTCCACCACCAGCCGATCGCCGCCGCCGTCATGACGACTGCAATTCGCCACCGGGCACGTCGGATGCCATCGATCGGCGCACCGCGCTTGTAGCCGGTCACCATCGCCCGGGCCAGGTTCTCCCGATGCACGACACTGCTGACGAGTACGGCGGCGACATGTACCGCAACGAGCGCGAGCATCACGTTGGCAGCGCCTTCATGGAGATCGCCGAACGATTCGCCGTTTCCGTTGTACGCCGCCCAGCCGGTTATCCCGGTGACGACGGTCATCGCCAGCATGGCGACGATCGCGACCGCGCCGGCCGGATTGTGGCCGACATGGTGCTCCGGCCGGCCTTTCGCGAGGCTCAGCACGTAGCGGAAAACGGCCGCCGGCGAACGCACGAACGACGAGAACCGCGCATGACGCGTGCCGGCCACACCCCATACGACGCGAAACGCGACGAGCGCCAACATCGTGTACCCGAACGCGGTATGCATCAGCCTCCACCGCTCGCTCTCGGCGGTCAGCCACGCGCCGGCAAACGCAACGACCGTCAGCCAGTGGAATGCACGAATCGGAGCGTCCCAGACAAGTATCCGTGCGGGACGCGAGCACGCCGGTTCACCGGGAGCTCGGGATGCGGACGAATCGTTCATCGAAATTTCCTTTGTCTGCTTGCGTATGACATGCGGCGCAATTCGACGGCCGCTTTACCGCCGGGCTGCGCCACACGGACGCGGGAACCTCGTCGTGCGTGGCGGCAAACCATGCCGATCGGGTGATCCGGTCTTCCGGCGGACGGCGCGCCGCGGCGCCGGTCGCCGCATGTGCCGTGAGCCAGGTTTCCAGTTGTCCGATGGTTGTCGGGTCCAGCGTCGCATCGGTGCCGAAGTGGCGATCGAGACCGTTCAGGATGCGGCGCCACGACTCGGCGGGCAGCGCGCCGGGCGGATACGCGACATGGCAGGTTGCGCACTCCTGCTTGTACTTGGGGAGCAACGGAATCGAGATGCCCCGCGTTTCGTCCTCAGCCATTGCCGCGCGCGGCAGCAGCGACAACAGCAACATCGAGATCACGCTCGCCCGCACATGTCGCGGCGGCGCGATCCGGCGCAGAAAGGGAGTCGAATCGGCGTTGTTCATGATCGTTCGTCGTCAGGGTTTCAGGCTCATGAGCCAGCTCAGGACATCCGCCTTCTCGGCTGCCGAGCATTCACGCCCGACGACGTCCTTGCAGTTTCTGCGGAACCATTTTTCGGTCCGCGCCGCGTCCGTAAACCGCGCGGGATTGAACGCGGGCGCGAGCGGTTCGATGGTCTTGCCGGTGACGACGTGCCGGCCCGGGCCGGTCGGCGTGCTTCCATGACAGCTTGCGCAACTCCACTCGCGGCCATGCCGGGACGTGAAGAACCGCTGTCCTCGCGCGGGCGCGGCGCTCGTGCCTGCCTGCGTCGTGTAGCCTTCGAGCAGCCCGGCAGGTGTTTCGGCACGGGCACACGCGACGCCGGCAAACAGCATCGATACAGAAAGGCACGGACCAAGAATCGCGTGACTGGAACGGGATATCCGCATCGTGTTTCTCCTGGGCGATGCGTTCATGTTCGTGCCGGTTCCTTACCGCATTCTTAAGGTTCTGGCGTCCGGCGGTCGGCGTGCTCATGCCTATGCGCGAAACGACGCGTGAGTCACCGCCGAAGACGTGGCGCACGAATGCCGTTGTGCTCGAAATCAGGATCACGCCGCCCGATCGATCGGACTTGACTCAAATCAAGCCAGTGGGGGAGGGAGAACGCATCCACGAATGATCCGAGTACGGTTGCCCTCGCGCGGCACAAGCTCAGTACAACAAAAACGCCGCGCGCTCGCGCGCGAACGCGGCATTTTGTGCATCGACGACACGTTCGATCTCTCCAATCGACCGCCCCGCCTCCAGCATGTCCGCCACCTCGCGCGAGCCGACCGATGCACGGATCGCATCGATCCGAAACCGCGCCGGATAACGCCGGTGCAGCGCCAGGGCGAGTGCCAGCCCGATTTCGCCCGGCCGCGCCTTGCCGGCGGGCAGTTCGATGCGCACGCCTTCGCACACCATGCCGTGATAAGGCCCTTCCGCCGGGACGAAGCGAACCGGTGAGAACGTCGCGGCCAGCCGCATCGCGCGAAGATCGTCCGCGAGGATGCGCCCGTCGATCCAAGGCGCGCCGACCACGCCGAATGGCGTCTCTGTGCCGCGCCCGACACTGACCGCCGCGCCCTCGATGAGCCCCGTTTCCGGGTACAGCGACAACGCGGCGGCATCGCGCAGGTTCGGCGATGGCGGCACCCAGCCGAGTCCGGTATCGCCGAAGCGCATCGTGCGCACGTAGTTCGCCATCGGCACCACGGTCAGCGCCGCGCCGATATGAAGGCGGTCGTTGAACAGCCGCGCCAGTTCGCCGAGCGTCATGCCGGGCTGGAGCGGCAACTGGTAATAACCGGTGAAGGTGGCCGGTCCGGCATCGGCCACGGGGCCGCCGAATACATCGCCGCCCAGCGGATCCGGGCGGTCGAGCACGAGCACCGGGCGATGCGCGGCGGCGCCGGCTTCGAGCGCGTAACCGAGGGTGGCCAGGTACGTGAAGAAGCGTACGCCTGCGTCCTGCAGATCGAGCACCAGCACGTCGACATCGGCGAGCAGCGCGGGTGCGATGCGGCGGCGGTCGCCGTACAGGCTGTGAATGACCACACCGGTCGCGGCGTCGACCGTGTCGCCGAACGTCTCGTCGACGTCGGTGCCGAGCCCATGCTCGGGTGCGAACAGCGCGACGAGCCGCGCGCCCGGCGCCTGTGCGAGCAGGTCGATCGTGCGCCGGCCGAACCGGTCGAAGCCGCTGCGGTTCGTGACGAGCGCAATGCGCTTGCCAGCGACGGCCGCGAAGCCGCGCGCAGCAAGCACGGCGATGCCGGCCAGCACCGGCCCGCGCGATACCGGCAACCGGGCGACCTGCGCAACGGCCGTCGCCATCTCGGGCACGCGCGTCGCAATCCGCGACGACGTCACGGGCGCGGCCTCGCTCGATACGATGCCGAGCACGAGCGAGCGCAATGGCATTGCCGTGCCGGTTTCGTCGGGATACAGCCGGCTCGTGAGCACGATCGCAAAGCGGCGCGTCACGGGATCGATCCATAGCGCCGTGCCCGTGTAGCCGAGGTGTTGCAGTGCGCCGACCGGCGGCAGCCGGTAGCGGTTCGCGACAAGCGGCGGCCCGACCGCCCAGCCTGGCGTGTGCAGGTCGCCTTCCGCGTCGAGCGTGGCCGGCGTCTCGAGCGCGGCGACGCTGCGGCGCGCCAGCACACGCACCGGGCCGAGCGCGCCGCCGTTCAGCAGCATGCGCGCGAAGCGCGCCAGATCGTCCGCACTCGCGAACAGGCCCGCATTGCCGGCGACGCCGCCCATCGCGGCCGCGACCGGATCGTGGACGCTCCCCCGGAGCAGATGGCCATCGCGAGCGGTGGTGGGCGCCACGCGTGCGAACAGCGACGCCGGTGGCCGGAACGCGGTGCTCGCCATCCCGAGCGGCGCGAACACATGTGCGGCGCACCATGCGTCGAGCGGCCGGTGCGACACGCGCTCGACGATCTTGCCAAGCACCACGTAATTGACGTCGCTGTAGCGCACCTGTGTGCCGGCCAGCGCGCCGGGTGTCATCGCGACGATGTCGGCCAGCACGGCGGCACGGCTGCGCAGCGCGCGGGACGACGACACCCCGGCCGGCAATCCCGATACATGTGCAAGCAACTGGCGGATCGTGATGCCGGCCTTGCCGTGCGCACCGAACGCGGGCCAGTAGCGCGCGGCCGGCGCGTCGAGGCTCAGCATGCCCCGCTCCGCGAGCTGCATGATCGCGACCGCCGTTGCCACCGGCTTCGTCAGCGACGCAAGATCGAAGACGGTATCGACCGTCATCGCCTCGACGTGCTCGCCCGTCACGCGCTGGCCGCGCGCGACGCGCACCCGCACGCCGTCGGCGTCGCCCGTCACGACCACCGCGCCGGCAAGATGGCCGTCGGCGATCTCGGCGGCGATCGCCCCATCGATCGCGGCGGCCTGCTGCGGCGCCATGGCCGCGTCGGCATCCGCTCGCGCACCCGCCGATGCAAGCGCGAACACCAGCGCGGCGGCCCAGAGACATCGTAGCGATCGAGCGTGTTCCACCGTAGCCCTTCCTTCGTGCCGGCAGCATCCGCGGTGTCGACCTGCGAACGGATGTCCGCCGCGTCGATGGCATCAAGATCCGCGACGGCCGCGGCATCGTCGGGTCGGCGACGTTCACCGGTCATGATCGAACGTGCGGTTAGCGGGCTGGTTGCCGCTGCGACTGAGGACACCGCGTGCACAGGTGCATCGCGCCCTGCCGTTCAGGGTCGCGCCAGTAAAAGCGCACCTCGACGCCGCCACGCGCCGGGACGACGACATGCCGGACTTCCTGAACGGCCCTGTCGTGCGCGGACACGGTATATCGCCCGGGCGGCACGCGAGCGAACAGGAACGGGCCGCTCGTGTGTACGTCGAGCAGCGTCGACTTGCCGGACGACAGTGTGACGTCGACATCGGACAGATAGTGGCCGGCCTTCGATGCGAACATGATCCGCAGGTTGTAGCGAGGGGCGACATCGCGAAATGCAGTGACCTCGTCCTCGCCGATTCCGCCCGTGATATACGCGACACCGTTGCGCTGGATCGGCTCGGTCGACGTTTCCGCCAGCGCGTTCGCGCCGACCGTCAGCAAGCAGGCTGCAAGCAGCATCTTCATGGTTCCGGTCCACATCTTCACTCTCCTGATTGAGTACGCATGGTTGCGATGCCCGCGTCCGATCGTGAAATTCCATGCGTGCCGCGACGCCGCCCATGCGTATCGGCAATATCGTCAGCGTCGCGCGGAACGTCGATTTCGCATTGACTCAAATCAAGCGCGTTTCCGCGGAAGCCCGACAAAACCGCGCGGTGAGCCCGAAACCGGGGGGAACGGCATACGGCTTGCTCAATCGTCCGTGACAGCCGTCAGCCGATATTGCATGGTTCGTCGGAAATTTCCGACACGGCGCCCCTACGTCGGACAGCAAGCTCAGGCCAAGCTGATTGTTTCGCGCGGCGCCGCTGTCAATACTGGAGACGTGACAGGACGCAACGTGATTCGCAGCCGGCGCGCGGCCCTTCCGCGCCGCCGCCGCAGGACCGAGGAGCTGGCGATGATTGATCAGACCGCAGCGCACGCCGACGACGCCATGCTGGATGGCGAGCCGCCGGTCGGCGCCCACCTCGTGACCCCCCGCCCTGGCTATCTGCATCACGGGATCTATATCGGCGACGGCAACGTGATTCATTACGCGGGATGGTCGCGCCATGCGAGCGGCGGTCCGGTCGAAGTCGTTACCCTGGACGGCTTCCGTGCGGGTTTCGGGCTCGCAGTCATTCGCCACGCGCGCACGCCGTACGACGGAACTGAAGCGGCGCGCCGCGCGGCATCGCGCCTCGGCGAATGCCAATACCGGCTGCTCACGAACAACTGTGAGCACTTCTGTCTGTGGTGTCTGTTCGGGGTGGGAAGGAGCGAGCAGGTCGCGTCGTGTCTGCGCAACCCGGTGCACGGCATTGCGGTCGCCGTCATGCTGATGGCGTGCGTCCTGGCCGCTCGTTGCATCCGGCGATGACCGGGCGCGAATGCCCGGCGAGGTAGATGGTCTAGTGCCGGCGGTAGGGTCGCCGTTCGATCTGCTGCTGACTTGATCGTCACCCGGCTCGCAACGACGCCGTGCGCACGCCCCGACCGTTTCGCCTGCGCGATCGTGATGCGGATCGCGCTGCCCTCGGTGCGCCCCTGCCGAAGCAGCGCATTGGCGATATCGATCGCCTTGCCGCGAACCGGCGGCGGCAGGCTCCGCATTGAAGGCGGATAACGCTCGTCGTTCCACGGCATGACGATTCGGCTCCTGCGCGTTTGTGCCCGTCAGCACCCGTCGATCAGCGCGGCAAAGCCGCAGGATCGTAGCGATTACGCGGATTCCACAGCATCCAGCCGTCCGTGCCGGCCGCATCGGCCGCGTCGACCTGCGCGCGAATCTCGTCGGCATCGAACCGCCGGTGATCGAGCGCATAGTCGCGAAACGCCTGGAGCCACGGCCTGAACCGGACACCGTCCAGCCCCGTCCGGCGCTTCGCCTCGGCCAGCGACCGCGACACGATCTCGCCAGGGTGCTCGGTCGGCTTCCGGCAGCCGGGCAGGCCCCATGTGAAGCCCGACGGATAGAGCATCGGCGACACATAGTCGACGACGGGTCCGAGCGCGTCGAGCCGCTGCCCGATCGCGGTGTCGTCGGCGTTCCAGCACACGTACCCGAAAATGTCCGCCGACACGTAGAGGTTGTACGGCCGCAACCGTTCGCGCGCGCCGGTCAGGAATCCAGTGATCGCCGCAACCCGGTTGGCCTCGGTATTGGGCTCGGCGAACCGGAGACCGTTGGCGTCGGGAAACCGCAGGTAGTCGAACTGGATTTCGTCGAAACCCATTCGGGCAGCCTCTTCGGCGACGTCGTAGTTGTGTTGCCAGGCCGCGTGCGACGTCGGGTCGATCCAGCGCTGATGCTCGCGGTCCTGCCAGATCTCGCCGGCGGCATCGCGCACGGCCCATTCGGGATGCGCGCGAGCCAGCGCGTCGTCCTTGAATACGACGATGCGGGCAATCAGGTAAAGACCGCGCGCATGGAAAGTCCACAGCAGATCCGGCAGATCGGGCGGACGAACGATGGCACCGGCCACATTGTTCGACGCACCGGAGATCTCGCGCGCCAGGCTGCGATACGGCGTCACGCCGCTGTCGCCCTTCACGTCGATGACGAGCGCGTTGATCGCCGTCTTGTCCTGAAGGGACAGTGCCGCCTCGCGCAGCGTGCGGTCGGCGACGCCGTAAGCGGACAGATAGACGGCTTTCGGACGCACCGGCGTCATGCGGATCGTCTGTGCGCCCTCGGCGGGGGCCAGCGTGACTTCGGTGCGCGCGTAGCCCGGCGCGCGCACGCTCAGGCGCGTACCCGCCGCGTCGATCTCCAGTGAAAACGCGCCGTCGCGATCCGCGGTCCGGTTCGCGCCCGGCGCGTGGCCGATCGCGCCGGCCAGCGGGCGCCCGTTCGTCGCATCGACGACGGTGATCGTGACGGGCGCCGCCCGGGCGGCGAACCCGGCGAGCGACACGAGCAGACAGACGATCAGACGTTCGATCACGGCTTCCCCCCGGCGGTTCTCAGCAATCCGTTCATGCATCGTGTGTCGCAGGCGTCGGTCATCAGATAGCGCGGCAGCGCCATTGCCGGGTCGGTGATACGAACGGGGCGCGCGTCGAGCGTGAATGCCGCGACGTAGCCTTCGCGAGCGGCCAGCTGGTCGGTCTGCGCATCGTGGACGCCGAACGGCCAGGCCAGCATCCGGACCGGCTGGCCGGTTTCGGACTCGAGTCGTTCGCGCGAGCGGCTCAACTGGAACGACACGAAGCGCAGGTAGTCGTCCGGCGTGAGCCGGGCGCGCTCGGTGCGGAAATTCGGATGCCAGTACGTATGCGACTCGATGTCGAACCCGCCGGATTGCCCGAGCATGCGCAACTGGTCCCATGTCATCGCATAGCTGGCGTTGGAGATGGCCGACGGATAGATGAACAGCGTGACCGGCATCGGGTGGGTGGCCAGCAATGGACGCAGCACCTCGTAGACGGAACGATGACCGTCGTCGACGGTAATCGCGACCGCTCGCGCCGGCACGGCGTCGGCCTGGCCGCCGTGCCAGCGCACGACATCGGCGAGCGGCACGATGCGGTAGCCGTTCGCCTCGATCGCCCGCAACTGGTTGCGCAACGTCTCGGTACGCACCGTCATCGAATCCAGGCGCGCGGTGGCGAACCGGTGGTAGACCAGGATCAGCACACGCGTCGATGGCGAATCGACGGTCGCGACCTCGGCGGACGAAACCGGCGGCATACACGACAACAGGAGCAGGAAGGCGATCAGGCGAAAGGCCATGGCGGATCTCGTGGAGTGGCTGCCCCATTTTTCGCGATCGCGGCACGAAAACCGCTGAGCCAGATCAACGATCGATCGTGCATCGACGCGATCGCGCACACATCGGCCCGCTTGGTCGTCAGCTTGCTTGCGCAACCAGTTCAGCGTGAATCCGCTCGACGTCGTCGCGCGTGCACAGCGCCGTCCCCGGATGCTCGACCGAAGCGGCCGAAGCCGCCAGCGCATAGCGGCACGCTTCGTCGAACGGCACGCCGCGCGCCAGCGCCCAGACCATGCCGCCGACGAAACTGTCGCCGGCCCCGACCGTGCTGCATACCGTTGCCGGCCTGCCGGGCAGGCGCAGCGCGCCGTCGCGCGTGACGACCCATGCGCCGCGCGCACCGAGCGTCAACGCGACGATGTCGGCTTGTCCTCGCGCCACGAGTTCGCTGGCCTTCCGGCATGCCGACGTCTCGTCGAGCGGCTCGCCGGCCAACGCGCTCAGTTCGCCGAGACTGGGCTTCACGAGATGAACGCCGGCCTCGAGAGCAGCTTGCAGTGCCCGCCCCGCCGCGTCGACGACCACCCGGCTGCCCCTCGCCCTGGCCGTCCGCGCCAGCGTCGCATACAGATCGTCGGGCGCGCCGGGCGGCAGGCTGCCGCTCAACACGAGATAGCGCGGCGCCGGGTGCAGGGTGTCGATGCGGGCTGCGCAGTCGCGCCACTCGGCCTCGGTGACCAACGGCCCGGGCATCAGGAAGCGGTACTCGCGCCCGGTCGCGGTCTCGGTCACGCAGACGTTCTCGCGCGTCTCGCCGGCGATCCGGATGCGCACCGCCGGCAGACGCTCGGCTTCGAGCAGCAGCGTCAGGACGTCGCCGGTCGGCCCGCCGGCCAGGTACAGCGCGACGCAGTCGCCCCCGAGGCGGTGAATGGTTCGGGCAACGTTGATCCCGCCGCCGCCGGGGTCGCGCCGCGGCCGTGCACAGCGCAGCTTGTGCGTATCGACGATGTGCTCGACGGACGTCGCGACATCGACGGCCGGATTCAGGGTAACGGTAACGATATCGGTCATGATGCGCGGTTCGCAGTCGATGGCTGGCGCGGCGATTCGCGGCAATCGCTGCGCGCCGGCCGTCGCTCCACCTTACGTTCGATGCCGGTCGCGGGGTTGACCACCGTCAAGCGATGCGGCGAAGGCGCCCGGTTGCGCTCGATCAACGACACGTCCGGGCAGGCTTCTACAGTGAATCATTCGTCGTTGCCGAGCCCCGCCATGGACGAGCAACCGCTTTGCACCACCGTGTTCGCCGAGCGCTATGCGCAACCCGGCGAAACGTCTCGCGCGGACGTCTTCCATCGCGTTGCCCATGCGCTGTCGCTTGCCGAGCCGGCCGAGCGCCGTGCGCAAGCGGAGCGCGCGTTTTTCCTGAACCTGCAGCGCGGCGCGATCGGCGCGGGACGCATCCTCGCCAATGCCGGCGCGGACAACGGCAGGACGATGGTCAACTGCTTCGTCCATCCGCTCGCGATTCCTCCCGACACCCCCGTGCAGACGGTCGACACGGCGCTCGCGCAGGCGCTCGACGACGCACGGGTCACGCTGCTGATGGGGGGCGGAATCGGCTACGACTTTTCTCCGGTGCCGCCCGCCGACGCGTACGAACGGCGCCAGTCATCCGTGCGCGGCGCATGCGAGGCGATCGACCGTTTCGATGGGATGTGCCGGGCACTGCCGTTCACCGGCCCGCGCCGGGGTGCGCAAATGGGGGTGCTGCGCTGCGATCATCCGGATCTCGTCGCATTCGTCGCGGCCAAGCGCGGACGCTCGCGCTGGCCGACGTTCAACCTGTCGGTCGGCGTCACGGACGCATTCATGGAAGCAGTCCGGCACGACCTGCCGTGGGCGCTCGTCCATCACGCGCCGCCCCGCCGCGCATCCGGCGCGCCCCCCAGGCGGCCGGACGGACGTTACCTTTACGCGACAGTTCCGGCCCGCACGCTCTGGCACGAGATCGTCAAGGCCGCGCGCGACAGCGCGGAACCCGGGCTGCTGTTCCTCGACACGATCCGCGACGCGAATCCGCTGCGCGAGCACGAGCGGATCGACGCGACGAACCCGTGCGGCGAACAGCCGCTGCCGCCGTACGGCAGTTGCGTGCTCGGGCCGATCGACCTGTCGCGTTTCGTGCTCCACCCGTTCGGTGTCGACGAGAATCCGCGCTTCGACTTCGCGACGCTCGCCGACGCGGTGCGCATCCAGGTCCGCATGCTAGACAACGTGCTCGACCTGACCGCGTGGCCGCTCGCCGCGCACGAGCACGAGGCGCGGCGGACACGGCGCGTCGGGGTCGGCGTGACCGGGCTGGCCGACGCGCTGACGATGCTGCGGGTGCGCTACGACAGCGCGGAAGCACGCACGCTCGCACGCACGATCGTGCTGACGATGCGCGAGCATGCGTTCGCCGCATCGGCCGCGCTTGCCGCCGAGCGCGGTGCGTTTCCCGCCTACGACCCGGCCGCCTATCTGACCGGCCCCGCGTATCGCACGCTGTTGCCGCTGAAGGTGCATCACACGATTGCGCGCCACGGGCTGCGCAACAGCCATCTGCTGTCGTTCGCGCCGGCCGGCAGCGTAAGCCTCGCGTTTTGCGACAACTGTTCGAACGGAATCGAGCCGGCCGTCGGCTGGACGCAGCGCCGCATGGTCCGCACCGCCGACGGGCAGATCCGGCCGTTTCGTGCGGAGAACCACGCTTACCGGCTGTTCCACGAGCTGCATGGCGAGAACGTCGAGCTGCCGGGCTATTTCGTCACGGCCGCGGACATCGCGCCGGCGGATCATGTCGCGATGCTCGCAGCGCTGCAGCCGTGCGTCGACGCGGGCATTTCGAAGACCGTGACGATGCCCGGGCAGTGTTCGCTCGCGGAGGTCGACGCGTTGTTCTTCCAGGCGTGGCGCGACGGGCTCAAGGGCATCACCGTCTTCCGGCCCGATCCGCGGCTCGCGTCGGTCGTGGCCGATGACACGGCGCGCGCGCGGCGCGACGGCCCTGTCTGCATCGGCTGTTGAACGCCGCGATGGCGAGCGGCAGGCGTCCGGCGCGATCGCGGCGGTCGTTTCTTCAGGCAGAGACGCCCGTGGTCGTTTCCGCGTCGGCTTGCGCCGGCCGGGGCGTCACGTCGGCATCGTCCGGCGGCGCGATGAGCGTCACCAGCCCGTCGTGATCGATCGATTCGTGCTGCAGCAAGCTGAGCGCGATCCGTTCGAGCGCGTCGCGGTGCTCGCCGAGCGTCGCCGTGACCCGCGCATGCGCGTCCTCGAGCAGCGCGCGCACCTCTTCGTCGATCAGCTGCGCCGTGTGCTCGCTGCAATGGCCGTCGCCCGGCGTCCATACGCCCGGTGCGCCGCCTTGCGGGGCGCCATCGTCGAGCGTGACGAGGCCGACCTTCTCGCTCATCCCGTACTGCATCACCATGTGACGCGCCAGCGCGGTCGCCCGCTCGAGATCGTTCTGCGCGCCGGTCGACACGTCGCCGAATGCGATTTCCTCGGCCACGCGCCCGCCGAGCAACACGTCGAGCCGGTCGAGCAGTTCGCTTCTGCGCAGCACGTAGCGATCCTCTGTCGGCACCTGCTGCGTGTAGCCGAGCGCCGCGATCCCACGAGGAATGATCGACACCTTCTTCACCGGATCGCAGTGCGCGCGACTTTGCGCGACGAGCGCATGCCCCGATTCGTGGTACGCGATGGTCCGCTTTTCCTGTTCGTTCATCACGCGGCTCTTGCGTTCCATGCCGGTCATCGCGCGATCGATGGCTTCGTCGAAATCGGCCATCCCGATCGCGGGCTTGCCCAGTTCGGCCGCATGCAACGCGGCTTCGTTGACGACGTTCGCGAGATCGGCGCCGACGAAACCGGGCGTGCGCTGCGCCAGCTCGGCCAGGTCGACTTCCGGCGCGAGCTTCACCCGCTTCGTATGGACGGCGAGGATCTGCTTGCGTCCGGTCAGGTCCGGCCGGTCGATCGCGATGTGCCGGTCGAAACGCCCGGGGCGCAGCAGTGCGGGATCGAGAATCTCGGGCCGGTTGGTCGCGGCCATGATGATGACGCCCGAATTGGCCTGGAAGCCGTCCATCTCGACGAGCAGCTGGTTGAGCGTCTGCTCGCGCTCGTCGTTGCCCGACATCAGGCCGACGCCGCGCGCCTTGCCGAGCGCATCGAGCTCGTCGATGAACACGATGCACGGCGCGCTCCGCTGGGCCTGTTCGAAGAGATCGCGCACGCGCGCCGCGCCGACGCCGACGAACATCTCGACGAACGCCGAACCGCTGATCGTGAAGAACGGCACCGCGGCTTCGCCGGCGACCGCGCGCGCGAGCAGCGTTTTGCCGGTGCCGGGCGCGCCGACGATCAGCACGCCCTTCGGGATCTTGCCGCCGAGTCGCTGGTAGCGTTCGGGGTTGCGCAGGAACGCGACGATCTGCTGCAACTCGGCCTTCGCTTCGTCGATGCCCGCGATGTCGTCGAACGTGATGCCGGTTTCCTTCTGCATGTACACGCGGGCGCGGCTTTTGCCCATGCCGCTCAGGTCGCGCATCCCGCCCGGCCGTCGCATCAAGAAATTCCAGATCACGACGAAGCCGATCAACGGGAAGATCCATGCCGCGAGCGTCTCGATCCAACCCGTATCCGTCGCGCCGCGGTAGCGAATCCCGGCATTCGTCAGCGCAGCGACCAGGCCTTCGTCGCTCACCCGGTTCGTCGTGAAGCGCCACGGCGGCCCTAACTCCTTCACCTCTGCCGCGTCGGACGCGGGCAGCGCGGCGCCGGCCGCCGGCATGCGCAGCGTGCCCGAGATCGACGATTGGCCGATCTCGAGATCGGCGACGAGCCGTGCTTCGACCAAGCGGTGAAAATCGCTGTACGAAATCGACGTCGCCGCCGGCTGACGCGCCAGCAGTTGGAACGCGACCAGCACAGCGAACGCGATCGGGATCAGCAACCCGGAGTAGTCGAATGATTTGTTCATGGGATCGAACCTGCCCGGCGGACGACCACCCGCTCACGCTTCATCGCGCGTCCAGTGTGCGCGCAGCACGTCCTCGCCGTCGCGGTAGTTGATCGCGAGATCGCCGTGGTGCGCACGCAGCAGCGCTTCACCGAGGCGGCGGACCATGTGTACGCCCGTCGTTCGAACGATGAGCGATTCGGCGGATTTCTCGATGTCCATGATGCGTTCGAGTGCATGCTCGCTCGTCTCCAGATCGGCCTGATGCTCGAGTAACTTGAGAATCGTCGACCGGTGCGCTCGCAGATACTCGCCATGCAACACCAGTTCGCCCGCTGGCACGTTTTCCCGCATTCGCTTGCAGGCCGGGCATTCGAGTTGGCGCCCGTCGAGCGCGGTCGCGGACCATGTCCAGCGGCCCGCGTCGCAGACCGCGCCGCAACCTTCGCAGACGTGGTCACCTGTCGGCCGCTTCGGATCACGGTAACTGTCCTTCGTATGCGGCTGCATGCGCTTGTCGCGGCGCAGATAATTTCGGCTGGGGCCGGTATGCGAACGCTTCATCGCTGTTTCTCCTGGTAGTAGACCGCACGTGCAAGCCGGTCAGGCTACGGTCAGCCGGTCGACGACTTCGCGCACGCCCCTGACCGACGCCGCCGCGCCGCACGCGGCACGCTTCTCCGCCAGCGACGCGACCGCGCCCGTCAGCGTGACAACGCCGTCGGCCGCGTCGATCGAGATTCCCGCGGATTCACGGTGCGCGCGGCGTGCAAGCGCCTCGGCGATCCGCGCGCCAACGTCCGGCACCGTGTGATCCGTCCGCACGCGGATACGGTTCGCCACGCCGACAACGCCGATCATCCGGCTCACCATCGCTTCCGCCGCCCGGCTCTGATACGCATGATCGACTTCGCCATCGAGCGTCACGCAGCCGTGATCGACCTCGACGCTGATCTTGTGATCGCGCAACGCCTCCTGCCATCCGAGCGCGAATGTGATCGCGATCGCCAGTTCCTGGTCCGCGCACGCGTTCTCCGGCGGGGCGACGTTCAGTTCGAGCACCAGCGCGCGCGCATCGGCGATATGCAGTGCCGTTTTCTGCGCCTCGAGCTTCTGGGCCCAGCTGTCGACCGTGCCGCGCAACGTCACAATCCGGTCGCGCACCTCGACGTCGATCCTCCGTGCATCGACCGCCGGGTTCCAGAACAACGCCTGCTCGACATCCTGCTTGAGTACTGCATCGGATTTCATGTCGGTCTCCCATCGGCCCGTGCCGGCCGCAAAGCATGCGAGCGAGCGCGTGCGGCACCGTGTACAGCATCGCGCACGGCCGCGCCGGCGGGTTGACGAGGATCAATCAAAGGCGGGCTGGCGGCAGAGGCCGTCGGGCAGGCGATGGCCGATTTTGTCCGTTGACACAGATCAACCGCGCAACGAGGCGCGACGCGATCATGAATCGGCGTACGTCGCGAAAACCGCCGCAACCGGCGCGTTTCGCATTCGTACGACCGTCGACGTCCACCGCTTTCCGGGAGACCGTCATGATCCACAAGCAGTACCGCATCGTGCTCGCGACGCTCAGCGTGTTCATCGCGATTGCGTCGCTGGTCGGCATCGTTCACGGGATGCTGTTCGACGAGGAAGTGTTCCGGTATTCGATCGTCACGCTGATCTCCAGCATCCTCGCGTTCGTCGTGCTGCTCAATCCGGGGCCGGGCGATCGCCCGTAACAGGCACCACGCGGTTGCGTCCGACGCGATCGCGAAACCTTCGGAGTCACGCCGCGACGCTTGCGTCAAGCGAGGGGCGGCTCGAAACGCATTCCCGCCCGAGTGACACAGATCAAGGGGAAACCCTGCAATCGTCGGATATAAGTGAATCCGAAGCGGCAGCGCCTGGAGGGCGACGCCATCCCGTATTCTCGCATTTCAGTATTCGACGAGGCATCCCATGCGCGCTGCCGCGCCTGCTGTTCGCTTTCATCCTGCCGTCGTGCGGCGCATGCGTGCCATTGCGCTCGCGGCAGGCATGGGGCTGCTGTCGGGCTGCCTGTCGCTTGCGCCGCCGGACGAGCGCGCCGCCGCACCGATTCCCGCCTCCTTTCCGGATCCTTCCGCCGACGCGACGCCCGCGACGCCCGTGCCCGAGTGGCAGGCCTACTTCGTCGACGCACGGCTGCGTGCGTTGATCGGGCAGGCGCTCGCCGAGAACCGCGATCTGCGCGCGGCCGTTGCACGGGTCGAGCAGGCGCGGGCGGTCTACGGCATCCGCAGCGCCGATCAATGGCCGACGATCGGTGCGGGGGCAGCCTATGCACGGTTTCGCACGCCGGGCGGCTTCCTCACGCCTGCGCCCGTCATCGGCCAGCTCTACGAAGTCCAGCTGGCCGAGACGCAATGGGAGCTCGACTTCTGGGGACGCGTGCGCAACCTGAAGGACGCGGCGCTCCAGCGCTATCTCGCGAGCGACGCGGCGAAACGGGCGGTGACGCTGAGCGTCGTCACCGGTGTCGCTAACGCAGATCTGAACCTGTGCGAAATCGACGAACGCATCGCGCTGACCCGCGCGACGATCGACACACGCCGCGAATCGCTGCGGATTTTCCGGCTTCGCCACGCGGCCGGCGCGATCTCCCGCCTCGACCTGACGCAATCGGAAATCCTGCTGCAGCAGGCGGAATCGCTCGGCGTCCAGTTGCAGCAAGCGCGCGCGACGGCGGCCGATGCGCTGGCGTTGCTCGTCGGTGCGCCGCCGGCGCTGGCCGACACGCCGCTCGCGCTCGACGACGGCGCGGTGCTGCCGTCGCTCGCCCCCGGCCTGCCGTCGTCGCTGCTGACCCGGCGCCCGGACGTGATCGCGGCGGAGCACGAACTGCAGGCGACCCGCGCGAACATCGGCGCGGCGCGCGCGGCATTCTTTCCGCGCATCGCTCTGACGAGCGCGATCGGCTCGGGAAGCAGCGCGCTGCATGACCTGCTGTCGTCCGGTGCGGGCGTGTGGTCGGTGATTCCGAACGTCACGCTGCCGCTCGTCGACGGCGGCCGCAACCGGTCGAATCTCGCGCTCTCGCACGCGCAACGCGACGAGGCGCTCGCGCAGTACGAGAAGACGCTACAGCGCGCGTTCCGCGACGTGTCCGATGCGCTCGCGGCGCGCCACTGGCTCGCCGACCAGGTCGCCATCGAGCGCGCCACGCTGGCGTCGCAGGCCGAGCGCGCACGCCTCGCGAAGCTGCGCTACGACAGCGGGGCAACCCGCTTCCTCGAAGTGCTCGATGCCCAACGGGACCTGATGAACGCCGAACAGCAGCTGGTGATGACGCGCCGTGCGCTGCTGTCGAGCCGCGTCGCGCTGTACGGCGCGCTCGGCGGCGGCGAGATCGACACCGGCAAGACCACCGCGGCAACGGCTCCCATTTCGACAGACTCGGACAACACACCATGAAAACCATCCCGCGCCCTCTTCTGATCGGTGTCGGTGCGGCCGTGCTCGCGATCGGCCTCGCGTACTACGGGTGGACGCGCTGGCGCGACGGCCAGACGGATGCGGGGCTCGTCAGCGGCAACGGCCGCATCGAGGCGACCGAAATCGACGTCGCGACCAAGCTGCCGGGGCGCGTCACCGCCATGCTCGTCGACGAAGGAGACTTCGTGACGGCCGGCCAGCCGCTCGCACGCATGGACGTCGTCGTCCTTCAGGCGCAGCTCGACGAAGCACGGGCGCGCGAGCAACAGGCGGTGAACACCGCGGCGAGCATCGACGCGCAGGTCGCGCAGCGCCGCAGCGACAAGGCTGCGGCCGCGGCCGTCGTCGTGCAACGGGAAAGCGAGCTGGACGCGGCCACGCGACGGCTCGCGCGGTCCGAAACGCTGTCGCGCGACGGCGCGTCGTCGCTGCAGGAGCTGGACGACGATCGCGCGCGCGCCGGCAGCCTGCGCGCGACCGTGAACGCCGCGCGCGCGCAGGTGGAAGCGGCCCAGGCCGCCGTCGACGCAACGCGCGCCCAGCTCGTCGCGGCGCGCTCGGCCGTGACGGCCGCGCAGGCGACCGTCGCGCGCGTGCGGGCCGACATCGCGGACAGCGAGCTGACTTCGCCGCGCGACGGGCGTGTCCAGTACCGGATCGCGGAATCGGGCGAAGTCCTGCCGGCAGGCGGCAAGGTGCTCAACGTAGTCGACCTGTCCGACGTCTACATGACGTTCTTCCTGCCCGAAGCGGTCGTCGGCCGGGTGCCGCTCGGCGCCGACGTGCGGATCGTGCTCGATGCGGCGCCGGAATACGTGATTCCCGCACGCGTGTCCTATGTGTCGAGCACCGCGCAGTTCACGCCGAAAACGGTCGAGACGGCCACCGAGCGGCAGAAGCTGATGTTCCGCGTCAAGGCACGCATCGATCGCGATCTGTTGCAGCGCCACCTGAAACTCGTGAAGACCGGACTGCCGGGCGTCGCGTGGCTGAAGACCGACCCGCGCGCGGGCTGGCCGGATCGCCTCGCGATCAGGGTGCCGCAATGAACGCGCCGACGCCCGCCGGCACCGATGCCGGAGCGATCGATCGTTCGCCGGTGTCGGCCGATCCGCGCATGGTCGCCCGGCTGTCCGCCGTCTCGCTGCGCTACGGCGACAAGTACGCGCTCGACGACGTGACCCTCGACATCCCGGCCGGCCGCATGATCGGGCTGATCGGGCCGGACGGCGTCGGCAAGTCGAGCCTGCTCGCGCTCGTGTCCGGCGCGCGCGCGATCCAGCAGGGGCGCGTATGGACGCTCGACGGCGACCTGGCGTCGCGCCGCCATCGCGCGCGCGCATGTCGGCGCATCGCCTACATGCCGCAGGGCCTCGGCCGCAACCTGTACGCGACTCTGTCGGTCGAGGAAAACCTGCAGTTTTTTGCGCGACTGTTCGGCCACGATGCCGCGGAGCGCCGTCGCCGGATCGACGCGCTGACGCAGAGCACCGGCCTGCAGCGGTTCCTCGATCGCCCGGCCGGCAAGCTGTCCGGCGGCATGAAGCAGAAGCTCGGCCTGTGCTGCGCGTTGATCCACGATCCCGACCTGTTGATCCTGGACGAGCCGACGACCGGCGTCGATCCGCTGTCGCGCGCGCAGTTCTGGGAACTGATCGGCCGCATTCGCGCCGCCCGCCCGGCGATGAGCGTGCTAGTCGCCACCGCGTACATGGACGAGGCCCGTCGCTTCGACCGGCTGATCGCGATGGACGCGGGCCGCGTGCTGGCAACCGGCAGCCCTGACGAGCTGCTCGAGCGCACCGGTTGCGACACGCTGGAAGCCGCGTTCATCGCGCTGCTGCCGGAGGCGCGCCGGCGAGGACACCAGTCGGTCGTGATCGAGCCGTTCCAGCCCGACCAGGCCGCCGGCTACGCGATCGAGGCCGACGCGTTGACGATGCGGTTCGGCGATTTCGTCGCGGTCGACCACGTGAGCTTGCAGATCCGCCAAGGCGAAATCTTCGGCTTTCTCGGCTCCAACGGCTGCGGCAAGTCGACGACGATGAAGATGCTCACCGGCCTGCTTCCCGCGTCCGAAGGCACGGCGACGCTGTTCGACCGGCCGGTCGCCACGAACGACATCGACACGCGCCGGCGCGTCGGCTATATGTCGCAGGGGTTTTCGCTCTACGGAGAACTGACCGTGCGGCAGAACCTCGTGCTGCACGCGCGCCTGTTCGGCGTGCCGGAACCGGACGTGCCCGCACGCGTGACCGAAATGGTCGAGCGCTTCGGGCTGGCCGACGCGCTCGATGCGCTGCCCGAGCGCCTGCCGCTCGGGATGCGGCAGAGGCTGTCCCTGGCGGTCGCGATGGTGCACAAGCCCGAGCTGCTGATCCTGGACGAGCCGACCTCGGGCGTGGACCCAGTCGCGCGCGACGACTTCTGGCGGCTGATGATCGCGCTCGCGCGCAACGATCGCGTCACCATCTTCATTTCCACGCACTTCATGAACGAGGCCGCACGGTGCGACCGCATCTCGCTGATGCATGCGGGCCGCGTGCTCGCGAGCGCAGCGCCGGCTGAACTGGTGCGCCTGCGCGGCGCGGCCACGCTCGAGGACGCGTTCATCGGCTACCTGAGCGATGCGCAGCATGCTGACGCTGACGGTGCGGAGGGCGCGGGCGGCGCGGCGGCCGATGCGCCGCCCGACGCCGGCTGGCTCGCGGCGCCCCTCGCGGCGGCCGGTGCCGCCCACGCGGCCGCGTGGTTCAGCCCGGCACGCGCCGGCAGCTATCTGTGGCGCGAGGTGCTGGAATTGCGGCGCGATCCGTTGCGCGCGACGCTGGCGCTGTTCGGCTCGCTCGTGCTGATGTGCGTGATCAGCATCGGGATCAGTCTCGACGTCGACAACCTGACGTTCGCGGTGCTCGACCGCGATCAGTCGATCCTGAGCCAGGACTATGCGCAGAATCTGGCCGGGTCCCGCTACTTCGTGCCGCGCGCGCCGCTCGCGGACGACCGCGACATCGAGCGCCGCATGCGCCACGGCCAGCTGTCGCTCGCGCTCGAGATACCCCCCGGTTTCGCGCGCGACGTCGCGCGCGGGCACCGCGTGGAGATCGGCGCGTGGGTCGATGGCGCGATGCCGATGCGCGCGGAGACGATCCGCGGCTATGTGGCCGGCATGCACGAAAACTGGATGCGCGACCAGGCCAGGCGCCGGCTCGGCGTATCGCTCGTTCCGGCCGTGGATATTGCGATCCGCTATCGCTACAACCCCGACGTCAAGAGCCTGCCGGCGATGATTCCGGCGATTATGCCGATGCTGCTGCTGATGCTGCCCGCGATGCTGACGGCGCTCGCCGTCGTGCGGGAACGCGAACTCGGGTCGATAGTCAACCTGTACGTGACTCCCGTCACGCGCGCCGAATTCCTGCTCGGCAAGCAGGCACCATACGTCATGCTGGCCATGCTGAACTTCCTGCTGATGGTCGTGCTGGCCGACGTCGTGTTCGGCGTGCGGATCAAGGGCAGTTTCGCAACGCTGGCGGCCGCCGTACTGATATTCAACGTCGTGGCCACCGGCATCGGGCTTTTCGCGTCGACGTTTACCCGCAGCCAGATCGCGGCGATTTTCATGACGATCGTCGGCACGCTGATTCCGGTCGTGCAGTTCTCGGGCCTGCTCACGCCGCTATCGTCGCTCGAGGGCAGCGGCAAGTGGATTGGCACCGTCTATCCGGCCACTTACATGCTCGCGATCAGCCGCGGCGTCTACAACAAGACGCTCGGCCTGGCCGACCTGTCATCCCAGTTCTGGCCGATGCTCGCGTCCGTGCCGGTCATCCTGGTCATGACCGGCGTTCTGCTGCGCAAGCAGGAGCGCTGACCATGTCGCGCCTGCTCGTCATTTTCCGGCTCGGGGTCAAGGAATTGTGGAGCCTCGCTCGCGACCCGATCCTGCTCGCGCTCATCGTCTACACGTTCAGCGCGTCGATCTACGTTGCCGCCACCGCTCGCCCGGAAACGCTGCACAAGGTGCCGATCGCGATCGTCGACGAGGATGCGTCGCCGCTGTCGGCGCGCATCGCGGCGGCGTTCTTCCCGCCGCAGTTCGCGCCGCCGCCGATCGTCGACGCCCGCGCCGCCGATCGCGGGCTCGACGACGGCGACTACACGTTCTCGCTCGACATTCCGCCCGACTTCCAGCGCGACGTGCTCGCCGGCCGCCACGCGACGGTCCAGCTCAACGTCGACGCAACCCGCATGACGCAGGCGTTCACCGGCGGCGGCTACATCCAGCAGATCGTATCGGGCGAGATCGATGCATTCGTGCGGCGCCATCGCGGCACGGCATTGCCGCCCGTCGATCTCGCGATGCGCATGCGCTTCAACCCGAATCTCGACGAAGTCCGGTTCGGCGCGCTGATGGAGCTGATCAACAACGTCACGATGCTGTCGATGATCCTCACCGGGGCCGCACTGATTCGCGAGCGCGAGCACGGCACGATCGAGCATCTGCTCGTGATGCCGGTGACCGCGGCGGAAATCATGCTCGCGAAGGTGTGGTCGATGGGGCTCGTCGTCGCGGCGGCTGCCGTCGCGTCGCTGATGTTCGTCGTGGGCGGCGCGCTGCACGTGCCGATTCCCGGCTCCGTGTCGCTGTTCGTGGCCGGCATGGCGTTGCACCTGTTCGCGACGACATCGATGGGGATCTTCCTCGCGACGCTCGTGCGCAGCATGCCGCAGTTCGGCATGCTGCTCGTCCTCGTGCTGCTGCCGCTGCAACTGCTGTCGGGCGGACTGACGCCGCGCGAAAGCATGCCGTCCGTTGTACAGGACGTCATGTTGGTCGCGCCAACCACCCATTTCGTCGAGCTCGCGCAACGCATCCTGTATCGAGGTGCCGGGCTCGATGCGGTGTGGGCCCAGTTTGCCGCGCTGTTCGCGATCGGATGCGTGCTGTTCCTGCTGTCGCTGACGCGATTCCGCAAGACGATTGGTCAGATGACTTGATCGGCGCGTCGCGACAGCGACGCCGGAATTCGTCCGTTGATACAGATCAATCGTGCCGGCGCGCGGCACGCGATCATGACGCCATGTCTTGCGCAACCAGCGGCGGCTGCGTGGGCGGCACCGCCCTCCGCGACGCCCGCTTCCCGGGAGAACGTCATGATGGGTCTGCCATACCGAAGCGCGCTTGCAACGTTCTGCGTGTTCATCGCGCTCGCCTCGCTGCTGGGCGTCGTGCACGCGATGCTGATCGACGAGCGGGTCGTCCCGTACGCGATCATCGCATTGGTGTCGGGCATCGTCGCGTTCGTCGCGCAGCCGGATCCGGCATCGTCCGGGCGACAGCGGCACGGGCCGGACGCGCTGGATTCGCCATCATGAACGGCATTTTCCGTCTCGCGTTCAAGCTGCTCGTCAACGACAGCGCGAAATTCACCGCGCTGACCGTCGGCATCACGTTCTCGGTGCTGCT
Source organism: Burkholderia pseudomultivorans (assembly GCF_902499075.1). GTDB lineage: Bacteria > Pseudomonadota > Gammaproteobacteria > Burkholderiales > Burkholderiaceae > Burkholderia > Burkholderia pseudomultivorans. Next base: position 94,907 of record NZ_CABVPP010000012.1, read on the forward strand.
GATGATCGAGATGACATCGCTGTTCGCCGGCATCCTGAACAAGTCGTCGGCGTCGGTCATCAATATCGGCGCGAAGGTCTGGGTGATGGATCCGGCCGTGAAGACGATCGCGAACAGCATCGGCATGCCCGACTACGTGCTCGACTCCGTGCGCAGCATCGATGGTGTCAAGTATGCGGTACCGCTCTATTCCGGCGGCGCGCTCGTCAAGCTGCGCTCCGGTACCTATCAGGCCGTGACGGTCGTCGGCCTCGACGACGCGAGCCTGCTCGGTCGCCCGACGATGCTGCAGGGCCGCATCGAGGACATCTACGCGGAAAACGGCTTCATCGCGATTCAGGATCCCGAGTTTCCGAAGCTCGAGAATCCGTCCGTCGGCACCGATTTCGAGTTGAACGATCATCGCGGCGTGATCGTCGGCATCGCGAAGGTCGCCGCGAGCGGATTGTTCGGCACGCCGACGCTTTACACTACCTACGCGCGCGCGATCCGCTACATTCCGTCGCCGCGCTTCACGACCTCGTACATCCTCGTCGAGCCGAAGTCGGATGCCGACGTCGCCCACATCAAGGCCGTCGTGCAATCGCTCGGCTATCGCGCATACACGCGCGACGAATTCATCGCGCAGATCGCGCGCTTCTACAAGTACGAGACGGGGCTCGGCACCAACATCATGCTGATGACGATCATCAGCTTCATCATCGGCCTGTCGATTTCAGGCCAGACGTTCTATGCGTTCATCCTCGAGAACCTGGACAAGTTCGGTGCGCTGAAGGCGATCGGTGCGAAGAGCCGCGAGTTGGTCGCGATGATCCTGTTCCAGGCGACGTTCACCGCGCTGACCGGCTACGGCATCGGCGTCGGGCTGTGCGTGCTGATGATCAGTCTCGCGAAACTGCGGATTCCAGACTATGCGGCGCTCGTCACGTACGGCAACCTGTCGCTCGCGTTCGGGATGGTGGTCGTGATCGCGACGATCTCGAGCTATCTCGGGGTGCGGCGCGTGTTGCGCATCGAGCCATTCGACATCTTCCGGGGATGACGATGGCCGGCATCGCGATCGACGCGCGCGGCGTCAGCAAATGGTTCGGCGAAGGCGACGCGCGCACGCAGGCGTTGCGCGACGTGTCGATGCAGGCGAACTTCGGCGAGATGCTGCTGATTGTCGGGCCGTCCGGCAGCGGCAAGACGACGCTGCTCAGCGTGATCTCCGGCATCCTGCGACCGGACGGCGGTTCGGTTTCGATCGACGGCGTCGACCTGTGGTCGCAGCCGAACGACGCGATCGCCGATTTCCGGCTGAACCGGATCGGCTTCGTGTTCCAGGACTACCACCTGTTCCCGCGGCTCACGACCGCGGAGAACGTGGCGATCCCGCTGATCCTGAAGCGCCGGTCGTGGAATGACGCGATCAAGGAAGCGCACGCGTACCTGGACGTCGTCGGGCTCGCGAACCGCGCGCAATTGCCGCCCGTGAAGCTGTCCGGCGGCGAACAGCAGCGCGTCGCAATCGCCCGCGCGATCGTCAGCCAGCCCGACCTGCTGATCCTCGACGAACCTACCGCGTCGCTCGACGGCGACACGGGCCGCATGATCATCGACTTCGTCAAGCACAAGGTGCTCAACGACACGCGCTGCATCGTGATCGTCACGCATGATGCGCGGATCTTCGAATACGCGGATCGCGTCCTGCGGATGGAAGACGGCAAGCTGAACGGCATCGAGCGCGGAGGTGCGCAATGAAACACCGGCTCGTGTTCGTGGCGGCCGTGCTCGGCTTCCTGGCAAGCGTCGTCGCCGCGTGGGTCTATAGCCGCCAGGAGCCGCCGCAGCCGCCGGTATTCAAGCCGGCGGCCAATCCGTATGCACGCGGCGTCTATGCGAACGGCATCGTCGAGAGCGAGCAGCCGGCCGGCGCGAACGTGAACGTCTATCCGGACGTCTCGGGCGCGGTGACGCGCATCCTCGTGCACGACGGCGATCCGGTGAAGGCCGGCGACGCGCTGCTGACAATCGACGACTCGGTGCAGCGCGCGACCGCTGCCCAGCTTGCGGCACAGGCCGACGCGGCCGACGCGCTGCTCGACGAGCTGAAGGCGCAGCCGCGCCGCGAGGTGCTCGACGTGGCCAGTGCGCAGACCGCAGCCGCGCAGGCGAGCCTGAAGCTCGCGCAGGATCAGTACGACAAGCAGCGGCACGCGTACGACATCGATCCGAAAGCCGTCAGCCGCGATGCGCTCGACACGGCCGCGAACACAGTTCGCGTCGCGGCGGCCAACCTGGACGTCGTGACGCGACAGTATCGTCTGACCAAGGCCGGCGCGTGGCGCTACGACGTGCGCAACCAGGAAGCGCAGGCCATCGCGCTGCGGCGCGCGGCCGACGCGGCGGCGGCCCTGCTCGCCCGCTACACGCTGCGCGCGCCGGCGGATGGCACCGTCCTGGCGATGAACGCGGCCGTAGGCTCCTACCTGACCTCGCAGGGGCTCTACGACACCTACACGCAGGGCAACGCGCCGGCCGCGGTGCTCGGCACGCCGGTCGACCGCCTGCAGGTGCGCTGCTACGTCGACGAAATCCTGATCCACCAGCTACCCGACCTGCATGCGTTGAAGGCACACATGTTCGTGCGCGGCACGTCGGTCGAGGCCGATCTCCAGTTCGTGCGCGTGCAGCCGTACGTCACACCGAAGATCGAGCTGTCCGACCAGCGCACCGAGCGCGTCGACGTGCGCGTGCTGCCGGTCATTTTCCGTATCGTGCCGAACAGGAATGTGCGGCTGTTTCCCGGACAGATCGTCGATGTCTACGTCGCAGGCAAATAACGGGGTCCGTTGCGCGCCCGCCCTGCGCCGCGGAACCGGCGCGCTGGCCGTCGCCGTGCTGCTCGCCGGATGCACGGTCGGGCCGAACTTCGTGCCGCCGCCCGCGCCGCGCGTCGCGCGCTTCGTGCCGCCCGACGATCCGGGCGCGGCGTCCGGCTCCTGGAGCGGCGATGGCCGGACGCAGGCGTTGTCGACGGACGCGGCGCTCACGCGCGACTGGTGGACGCGCTTCGGCAGCCGCGCGATCGACTCGACCGTCGCCGAAGCGCTGACCGGCAGCCCGACGCTCGATCTCGCCGAAGCGACGCTGCGGCGCAGCGAGCACGCGCTGCGGGCGGGCCAGGGGATCTTCTTTCCGCAGGTGGATGCGCAGGCCAGTGCGTCGCGCCAGCGCGCCTGGCCGCTGCGCACCGGCCAGGCGTTGCCGGCGTCGATCTTCAACCTGTTCACGCTGTCGGCGACGGTCAGCTACACGCTCGACCTGTGGGGCGGCGAACAGCGCCAGGTCGAAGCGCTCGCGGCCGACGTCGATGCGCAACGGCAAGCGCTGGCGGGTGCCTACCTGATGCTGACCGCGAACGTCGTCAATACGATGGTCGCGCGCGCGGCCTATCGCGACGAAGCCGCGGCGACGCGCGAAATGATCGGCCTGCTCGATGAGCAGATTCGTCTGACAGGTGCGCAGGTGACGGCCGGCGCGGCGGCCTACGTCGCGGTGCTGACGCTGGAATCGCAGCGGGCGTCGCTCGAGGCGGCGCTGCCCGCACTCGACCAGAAACGCGCGCAGGCCGATGATCTGCTCGCGCTGCTGGCCGGGCGCTATCCGGTCGACTGGCGGACGCCGGACCTGTCGCTCGACGGGATCGAACTGCCCGCCAGCCTGCCCGACACGGCACCGTCATCGCTGGTGCGTCGCCGCCCCGACATCCTGCAGGCTGAAGCCCAGCTGCACGTGGCCAGCGCGCAGGTCGGCGTCGCGACGGCCGCGCTCTACCCGAACCTCACGCTGTCAGCATCGGGCGGGTTCGACAGCGTCGTCGCCAGCAAACTGTTCGCGCCGGCCGGCCGCGCATGGAGTGTCGGCGCCGGACTCACTGCGCCGATCTTTCATGGCGGCACGCTGTTGAACCGGCGGCGCGCCGCGCAGGATGCGTACGACGAAGCCGATGCGGCCTATCGGCAGGTCGTTCTGTCGGCGTTCTCGCAGGTGGCCGACACGTTGCGCGCGCTTGCCAACGACGCGATGGCGCTCGATGCGCAGGCGCGCGCGATGGCCGCGGCGCGTGACGCACTGAAGCTCACGCAGGCCGGTTACGACGCGGGGATCGCCGGCTACGTCCAGTTGCTGGTCGCCGACCTGCAATACCATCAGGCGCGGATTGCCTGGCTGCAGACGGTCGCGCAGCGCCTGCAGGACACGGTCGCGTTCTACGTCGCGCTCGGCGGCGGCTGGGGTGACGCGGGCTGACGACCGCGCTTCACGGACCATTAGCCCGTCTGCGGCACGACGTCGGGCCGCTGCCACGGCGGTAACTCCGCCCAGCCGAGCGGCCCGTAGACGGTGCCGCCGGCAGCCTCGATCCTTTCAACGAACGTGGCGAGCGTGGCCCCGGCCGGCACGGTCGGCGTCAACGCATCGACGAAATCCTCGCTGCGCAGCCACGGCGCCGCGCCGTGGTTGATCTGCTGGACGCTCCACGCATGCCCGTGCCGCCCGGCCTCCGGCGGCAACAGATTCGGCGCGTCGAACGCTACCCGGAGCAATTGCGCGCGCGAATCGCTGTACGGCGGCTTCGCGGCATTCTGGTACGGCACGTCTGCCCAGCGCTCGCCGCACTGTTCGTCGAGCGGCAAGCAGGTGAACCACGCCCACGGCGAGCGGACGAAGCACAGCCGGTAATGCTGCCCGGCACCGTCCAGATTCACGATCAACGTCATGATGGGTTCATCCCGAAAGACGCGTGATGCCGATACGCATCGCGCACGCAGAATCACTATCCTGCCGCGTCCTGGGCCGAAGATTGATCCTCGTCAACCCGCGCGCCACCTGGGAATCTCGCCCGGCCGGCGGCACAAGGATTCCGCAATTCCTGATTTCGGTCAACCGCCGTTCGCGCGTTCGGGATGTAATCGACCTGCTGTTCCGTCGACTCCCGGTGAGACAATCCATGAAACTGACTTTTCTCGGCGCGACCGAAACCGTGACCGGCTCGAAGTATCTGGTCGAGCACGGCGGTCGACGTGTTCTGGTCGATTGCGGCCTGTTCCAGGGCACGAAGAACCTGCGGCTGCGCAACTGGCGGACGCTGCCGCTCGCCCCCGACACGCTGGACGCCGTCGTGCTCACGCACGCGCACATCGATCACACCGGGTATCTCCCGGTACTGGTGCGCGAAGGGTATCGCGGGCCGGTGTACTGCACAGCAGCCACGGCCGAACTCTGCGACATCATGCTACGCGACAGCGCGCGGCTGCAGGAGGAGGAAGCCGACTTCGCTAACCGGCACGGTTACTCGAAGCATCATCCGGCGCAACCGCTCTACACGCTGGACGACGCGCAGCGCGCGCTGCGCCTGCTGACGCCCGTCGCGTTCGACGAATGCACGGCGCTGGGCGGCGCCGTGTCGTTCCGCCTGCTGCCGGCCGGGCACATCCTCGGCGCGGCGAGCGTGGTGATGCACTGGGATCAGAAGGTGCTCGCGTTCTCGGGCGACCTCGGCCGGTATCACGACCCGATCATGCAGCCGCCGCGCCCGCCCGCGCATGCCGACTATTTGGTCATCGAATCGACATACGGCGACCGCCTGCATCCGGCGTCGGATCCCGAGAACGAACTGGCCGAGATGTTCGACAAGACCTTCGCGCGTGGCGGCGTCGTCGTGATGCCCTGCTTCACCGTCGGCCGCGCGCAGGAAATCCTGCACTACATCGCGCGGCTGAAGGCATCCGGCCGCATGGCGCGCGTCCCGGTGTTCGTCGACAGCCCGATGGCGACGGACGTGACCGAAATCTACCGCCACCATATCCTCGAGCACCGCCTGACCGTCTCCGAAGCGAACGCGCTGGGCCATGCGGCAACGATGATCCGGTCGGTCGACCAGTCGAAGGCGATTGCCGAACACCACGGCCCGATGGTCATCATTGCCGGCAGCGGGATGGCGACGGGCGGACGCGTGCTGCATCACCTGGCCCGCTACGCGCCGGATGCGCGCAACACGATCGCGCTGGTCGGCTACCAGGCCGCCGGCACGCGCGGCGCGGCACTGGCCGCGCACGAGCCGACGCTGAAGATTCACGGCGAATACGTTCGCGTGCGCGCGCAGGTCGAGTCGATCACGACGCTGTCGGCCCATGCCGACTACGAAGAGATCCTGAAGTGGCTCGGCACGATGCCGTGCGCGCCCGTGCGGACGTTCGTCACGCATGGCGAACCCGCCGCCGCGGATGCGATGCGCCGACGCATCGAGGAGCGCCTGCACTGGCGGTGCGAGGTGCCGACCTACGAGCAGTGCGTCGATCTGGACGCGGTTGAATCCGGCAACACGCAGGAGCCTGCCGCGCTGCCTACGTGACCCGAAGCGCCGGCGATTCGCCGGCGAAACGCCCGCTGCGCGTCACGGGAAGCGCAGACGCGGCTTCGCCGGCCCCCGTCACGCGCGCGGCGGCAATCAGCCGACTCCGATGATGACCTTCAACGCATGGGTTTGCGCGGCGCGCCCGAACGTGTCGTAAGCGCGCTCCACGTCGTCGAGCGAGAACCGGTGCGTGATCAGACGGGCCGGATCGAGGCGCCCGGCGCCGACGGTCTTGAGCAGCATCGGCGTGCTGACCGTGTCGACGAGCCGCGTCGTGATCGCGATGTTGCGATCCCACAGCTTCTCGAGGTGCAGGTCGGCCTTGATGCCGTGCACGCCGACGTTCGCGACAACCCCGCCGGGCGCCACGAGCGACGTGCACATCTCGAACGTCGCCGGAATGCCGACCGCTTCGATAGCGCAATCCACGCCGACGCCGTCGGTCAGCTTCATCACGTCCGCCACCGGGTCGCCGTCGCGCCCGTCGAAGCAGTCGGTCGCGCCGAAGCGCCGCGCGATGTCGAGGCGGTTGCTGTCCGGATCGATCATGACGATCCGCGCGGGCGAATAGAACTGCGCGGTCAGCAACGCGGCCAACCCGATCGGCCCTGCCCCGACGATCGCGACCGAGCAGCCCGGCTGCACCTTGCCGTTCAGCACGCCGCATTCGAATCCGGTCGGCAGGATGTCGGACAGCATCACGAGCGCGTCCTCGTCCGCGCCGGCCGGAATGCGGTACAGGCTGGTCGGCGCGTGCGGGATGCGCACGAACTCGGCCTGCGTGCCGTCGATCCGGTTGCCGAGTATCCAGCCGCCGGTCGTGCAATGCGAATACAGCCCGCGGCGGCAATACTCGCAGCGGCCGCACGACGAGATGCACGAAATCAGCACGTGGTCGCCCGGTTTCAGCGAATCGACCGCGGCGCCCACCTGCTCGACGATGCCCACGCCTTCGTGGCCGAGAATGCGGCCCGGTTCGCAGGTCGGGACGTCGCCCTTGAGGATGTGCAGATCGGTGCCGCAGATCGTCGTGCGCGTCACGCGGACGATCGCATCGGTGGGCGACTGCAGTGCCGGTTTGGGCCGCTCTTCGAGCGCCTTGCGCCCAGGGCCGTGGTAAACAAGTGCTTTCATCGCTGTTCCTCCATCGAAAGGGGGGCCTGTTCAGGAATTGGAGCGGCGCCACGCCGTGCCTGTGCCAGCAACACCGCGAGCGCACAGGAGGCGACGCGCACGGCGACGCCGTCGGCGCGGCTCGTGAGCACGATCGGCACGCGCGCACCCACGACGACGCCCGCATTCGCGGCACCGCCCAGGTATTCGAGCTGTTTCGCGAGCATGTTGCCCGCTTCGATATCGGGCACGACGAGGATGTCGGCACGGCCGGCAACCGGCGAATCGATGCCCTTCTCGCGCGCGGCCCGCTGCGATATCGCGTTGTCGAACGCGAGCGGGCCGTCGACGATCGCGCCCGTGATCTGCCCGCGCCCGGCCATCTTCGCCAGTGCCGCCGCGTCGAGCGTCGAGCGCATCGCCGGATTCACGGTCTCGACCGCGCACAGCACCGCCACGCGCGGGCACGCGACGCCCAGCGCATGCGCGACGTCGATCGCGTTCTGCGTGATCGATGCCTTCCGGGCCAGATCCGGAGCGATATTGACGGCCGCGTCGGTCAGCAGGAACGGGCGCGGATACGCGGGCGCCTCGATCAGGAAACAGTGACACATGCGCTTGTCGGTGCGCAGGCCCGATTCCGCGGCGACGACCGCGCCCATCAACTCGTCGGTGTGCAGGCTGCCCTTCATCAGCGCGCCGGCGCGGCCCGACGCCGCGAGCGTCACCGCGCGGGCCGCCGCCGCGTGGCTGTGCGGCACGTCCTCGATCGTCCATTTCGCCAGATCGACGCCGGCCTCGTCCGCAACGCGCGACACCTTCGCCCGCGGCGCCACGATCAGCGGCTCGATCACCGCGCCCAGCGGCGACGCATCGATCGCGGCCAGCGCGACGAGGCTGGCCGGGTCGCACGGATGCACGACGGCCACCGTCAGCGGCGGCGCATGGCGCGCACGCGCGATGAGCTCGGGCAGTGCGCCGTCCGCGCGCGGCAACAGGCCGGGCAGGCATGCGCCGGCGGACACGTCCGGATGCAGGTTCATGTTCATGTCTCGAGCACGTAGGTGCCGGGGGCCGCGCCGAAGCCGGCGGCCGGCACGCGGGCCGACACGTCGCCCGACGAATGCGCGCGCAGCCAGTCGCGCCAGCATGTCCACCACGATCCGTCGACGGCCGGCGTTTCGCGCACGAAGTCGTGCCGGCTGCGGTAAGGCGCGCCGGGCTCGCGCGTCGCGCAGCGATAGTGGCGCCCGGGGTGCCCGGGCTCGGACACGATGCCGGCATTGTGGCCGCCGGAAGTCAGCACGAACGTCAGCGCGTGGTGCGTCAGCAGATGCAGCTTGTAGACGGAGCGCCAGGGCGACACGTGATCGCGTTCGGTCCCGACCACGAACGTCGGCACGTCGATGTCCGACAGCGCGACCGGCCGCCCGTCGACGCTGTAGCGGCCGGCCGCGAGATCGTTGTCGAGGAAGAGCCGCGTCAGGTATTCCGTGTGCATCCGGTACGGCATGCGCGTGGTGTCCTCGTTCCACGACATCAGGTCGTTCGGCTTGGTGCGCGTGCCGAGCAGGTATTCGCTCATCATGCGCGACCAGATCAGGTCGCGCGCGTTCAGCAGCTGGAATGCGGCGGACATCTGCGCGCCGTCCAGATAGCCCTGCCGCCACATCAGCGCATCGAGCGCGGACAGTTCGCTCGCGTCGATGAACAGGCCGAGTTCGCCAGGCTCGCTGAAATCGGTCTGGGCCGCCAGCAACGTGACGGACCGCAATGCCTCGTGCTGCCGCCCGTCGCGCGCGAGCGCCGCCGCGCCGATCGCCAGCAGCGTGCCGCCGAGGCAGTAGCCGACCGCGTGGACGGCTTCGCCGCAGATCGACCGCGCGGCGCCGAGCGCCGCCATGCACCCGTCGCGCAGGTAATCGTCGAGCCCGAGCTCGCGCGCCTCTGCGCCCGGATTGCGCCACGACACGGCAAACACCGTGTAGCCGGCATCGACCAGGAAGCGGATCAGCGAATCGTGCGGCTGCAGGTCGAGAATGTAGTACTTCATGATCCACGACGGCACGATCAAGATCGGCTCGCGTGCGACGGCGGGCGTCGTCGGGTCGTATTGCAGCAGCTCGCACAGCGCGTTGCGCCATACGACGCGGCCCGGCGTGATCGCCACGTCGCGCCCCGGCAGAAAGCCGCGTGTGTCGCGGGCGCGCGTGCCGCTCGTGCGATCGAGCAACGCGTTCGCGTCGTCCAGCCAGTGGTGCAAGCCGGCTGCGAGATTTGCGCCGCCGCTGCGCATCGTCGCGTCGAGCACGACCGGGTTGGTCGCCAGGAAATTGCCCGGCGAGCACGCGTCGAGCCACTGCCGTGCGACGAATCCGACCAGTTCCTCGTGATGCCGTTCGACGCCCGGCACGCCGCGCGTCGCGTCGCGCCACCAGCGCTGGACCGACAGGAAGCCGTCGCGATACGCGCGAAACGGCCAGCCGGACCACGCGGGCGCGGCGAAGCGCGGATCGGACTGCCCGGCGTGCACGGCCAGACCGCTCGCGTCGGCATCGTCGGCCCCGCCCTCGCCCGGGCTTGCGGCCGGCGCGAGAGCGGCCAGCCACGCCTGCGTCGCGAGCACGAAGCATTTCCCCGGGGCCACAGCCAGATGCGCGCCCCAGTCGAGCATGGCGAGCGCCAGCGACACGGGTGACAACCCGAAGGTCATCGCGGCCACGTTCGCATGCGCGGCGCGATTCCACTCGTCGGCGGGCGCCGCTCGAACGGGTGCGCAGCCGGCGGCGCTCGTCGCGATTTCGACTGCATCGGGCGGGCACGGCAGCTCCGGCCCGAACGGCGCGCGCATGACGGCCGCCTTCATTTCATGTGCATCCCGCCGTTGACGTCGAATTCCGCGCCCGTCGCGAACGCCGCCGCATCGGAACACAGAAACGCGACGAGCGCGGCGATTTCGTCGGGATTGCCCAGGCGGCCGACCGGAATCTGCGGGAGGATCTTCGTGTCGAGCACCTCCTTAGGCACCGTCTCGAGCATCGCGGTCGCCAGATAGCCGGGCGCAACCGTGTTGACCGTCACGCCGTGGCGCGCGAGCTCGAGCGCCAGCGCCTTCGTGAAGCCGTGGATGCCGGCCTTCGCGGCCGCGTAGTTGGTCTGCCCGTAGGCGCCGCGCGAACCGTTCACGGAGCCGATGTTCACGATCCGCCCGAAGCCGCCTTCGATCATGCCCGGCACGAACGGCTTCGTCATGTTGAACATGCCGTCGAGATTGGTGCGCAACACCGCATCCCACATGCTCTTGGTCATCTTCACGAAGGTGGCGTCGTGCGTGATGCCGGCGTTGTTGACGAGCACGTCGACGCGCCCGAATTCGGCCAGCACGCGCGACGCGCATTGCCGGCACGAATCGTAGTCGGCGACGTCGACCTCGAACGCGTGGAACGTCCGGCCCGCCTCGCGTTCGTGCGTGAGCCACGTCGCGACGTGATCGTTGCCTTCCGTATGCGACACCGCCACCGTCATGCCGACATCGTGCAGGCGCCGGCTGATCGCGGCGCCCAGGCCGCCCATTCCGCCCGTGACGAACGCGACGCGCTTAGCGGACATGATCGTGCTCCCGTGCGCCTGCGATGTCGTTCACGCGGCCGGCGGGCAGTGCTCCGTTTGTTGCGCCGCCCGCGTCCTCGATCCCGCGCTCCAGCGCCGCCATCCAGCCGGCCCACGGCATGCTGGCTTCGTTGACCGCCGCGAGTCGCCCGAGGTCGGGCAACCAGTCGGTCTGATAACGAGACAGCGCGCCTGCGCCGTATTCGCGCAACCAAGTACGCCACGCACTGGCACTCTCGAATTGCGCACGCATGCATAGCTCGGCGGCGTCCTGCCAGATCGCGATGCTCGCGATCGCGCAGTCGCTCATCACTTGCCTGCCGGCCTCGGCGAAGGCCGTCCATGCCTCCGATTCCCCCAGCGCCTGCTGCAGACGGCGCACCGCCGTGCGATCGCGCTCGATGCATCGCCCTGCCAGCGCATGCCATTCGTGTTGCCAATCGCGGTTCTGCGCGATCACGCGCAACGCGAGATCGCAGCCCGCGCGCCAGGCATCGTTCGGTGTCTTCAAAGCATCGGGTTTCATCGGCTTCCCCCCTTTCGATCGGGTCAATGGGTTGGCATCCGCCTCGTGACGCCTGCCTTGCCTCGGCGTCATGACCGCTTCACTGTGCGGGTATCGAGCACGGCTGCCGTTGATCTGAGTCAAGCGCGTGGAAACCCTGCTTCGTAGACTGGATTGCACTGGCGGATCACCCGTCGATGGAGCGATTCCGATGAGCTACAAGAGCATGGTCGTGCACCTCGATACGAGCGCTCGTGCGCATTCGCGGCTCGAGCTCGCGTTGCGTCTCGCCCGGCGCTTCGGTGCACATCTCACCGGGCTGTTCGCGGTCTACACACCCGAGCCGCATTCGTTCTACGTGATGGCCGGTTCCGCCGACTATTTCCGCGCGCACCGCGAACAACGCGACGAACGGATGGCTGCGCTGGAGCGCCTGTTTCATGCGGAGACCACCCGTGCGAAAGTGCCGGCAACCTGGGTTCGCGCCGACGAGCGCGCGAACCTGGCCGTGCCGCGTGCCGCGCGTCTCGCCGATTTGGTGATTGCGGGCCAAAGCGACCCGAACGACCCCGAAACCTATATCGACAATCAGTTTTCTGAGAACCTCGTGTTGTCCGCCGGCCGCCCGGTGCTGTTCTGGCCGTACACCGGAGAATTCCCGTCGGTCGGCGAACGGTTGTTCGTCGCGTGGGACGGCAGCCGCGAAGCCGCCCGCGCCGCGCACGACGCACTTCCGTTCCTCGAGCATGCGAAGCGTACGACGGTCGTTGCCGTGGTCGACGGCGATTCGGAATCCGCGACCACGCGGATTCCGGCCGCCGATGCCGCGCTGATGCTGGCGCGCCACGCGCGCGACGTGAACGTGCTCGACATCGCGATCGGCAGCGGCGCGTCGGTCGGCGACACGCTCCTGTCGCGCGCTTATGAGACGGGTTCCGACCTGCTCGTGATGGGCGCCTACGGCCATCCGCGCTGGCGTGAACTGTTGATGGGCGGCGCCACGCGCACGGTGCTCGCGTCGATGACGATGCCCGTGCTGATGACGCACTGAATCGCGCCGATGCGTACGCTCGCGCTGCTCGTCGTCAACGCCGGTTCGTCGAGCGTGAAGTTCGCGGTTTTTGCCTACGCGCCGCATGGCGATCCGGCCCGGCAGCCGCTGCACGAAGGCGAAGCGGTCGAGACCGGCAACGGCGTGTCGATCCGCTTCGATGCCGAACCGGGCGGCGCGCTGCCGTGGGTCGCCGGCGATCCATACCGCGCGGTGCTCGCGCGGATCGCGACGTGGATTCGCGAGCGGCTGCCGCATATCGCGCTCGGCGCGATCGCGCATCGCGTGGTGCATGGCGGCGCGCGTTACGTCGAGCCGGTGATCGTCGACGAACGGGTGCTGGATGCGCTGCGCACGCTCACGCCGCTCGCGCCGTTGCATCAGCCGCACAGCCTCGACGCGATCGGCGCGCTGCGCGACGCGTTCCCCGACGTGCCGCAGATCGCCGTATTCGACACGGCGTTTCACCGCACGCTGCCGCGCGTCGAGCAACTTCTGCCGCTGCCGCATGCGTGGTTCGACGCGGGCGTGCGTCGCTACGGATTCCATGGCCTGTCGTACGAATATCTTTCCGTCGCGCTCGACGAGTCGTTCGGCGCCCGCGCGCATGGCCGCGTGATCGCCGCCCATCTCGGCAGCGGCGCGAGCCTGTGCGCGCTGCGCGACGGCCGCAGCATCGCGACGACGATGGGATTTTCCGCGCTCGACGGATTGATGATGAGCACTCGCTGCGGGTCGCTCGACCCGGGCGCCGTGCTGCACCTGCTGGAGGTCGGCAAGCTATCGCGCGATGCGCTCGCGCACTTGCTCTATCACGAGTCGGGGCTCGAGGGCGTGTCGGGCACGTCAGGCGATCCGCGCGTGCTGCTCGCGCTCGAGGCGGCCGGCGACGCGCACGCTCGCGACGCGCTCGCGCTGTACGTCCATCGGATCGTGCGCGAAGCGGGCGCGCTGATTGCGCTGCTCGGCGGCCTCGACATGCTCGTGTTCACGGCCGGCATCGGCGAACACTCGGCGGTGTTGCGCGAGCGGATCTGCGCGCAGCTCGGCTGGCTCGGCATCGCGCTCGACGCGCACGCGAATGCCGTCGATGCGCATGTCGTGTCGTCTGCATCGAGCGCGATCGCGGTGGTCGTCGAGCCGACCAACGAAGCGTGGATCGCGGCACGGGCCGCGCTGCGCGTGCTGCGCGTGCTGCGCGGAGACCGCGATTCCGACCGTTGATCCAGATCAGCGCGCGCGGCGCGCACGCGCCGATGATGATTGCACCGACATCCGTTCAAGGGGCATGCGATGTACTCGAACATTCTGGTTGCGCTCGACGGCAGCGATACGTCGTCCCGCGCGCTCGACGCCGCGCTCGATCTCGCGGCGCAGACGGGTGCGCGCCTGACCCCCGTCTACGTCGTCGATTTCCTCGTGCCGGCCTACGACACGTTCGGCTACGATCCGTCGATCCTGATCGATGCGTTCCGCGAGGAAGGACTGCGCGTGACGGAGGATGCCGCGCACCGGATGACCGCGCGCGGCGTAACCGGCACGCCGCAGATCTCGAACGTCGCGCCGGCCGGCGAAGACATCGCGCACCGGATCGTGACCGTCGCCGACGACATCGGCGCCGACCTGATCGTGATGGGCACGCACGGCAGGCGGGGTTTTCGCCGGCTCGTCCTCGGCAGCGTCGCCGAGCGCGTGCTGCGCCAGGCGACGTGTCCGGTCCTGATGATTCCAGCGAGCTGCGCGTCGAAGGCGTCCGCCGACACCGCCGCCGCATCGATTGAAAAGGAGCCGTCATGAGCTACAAGACCCTGCTCGTCCATCTGGACGACAGCGCGCGCTGCGCGACGCGCGTCAAACTCGCACTCGAACTCGCGGGGCGCTGGAACGCCCATCTGATCGGCCTCTACGTGGTCTGCCAGGATCTGCTGGAGCCGTTGCGGCGCCCGCACGAACCGCTGAAGCTCGCCGTCTACGAACGCCTCTGCGACCAACGACGCAACGAGGCCGAGCAGCGGTTTCTCGCGGCGGCCGAGCTTGCGGGGCGCAGCAACGTCGAGTGGCAGGCACCGGCCGGCGACGCCACCGATGCCGGGATTCTGCATGCGCGCCACGCCGATCTGCTGGTGCTCGGCCAGGAAGACCCGGACGACCGGATGACCTACGTCGCACGCCATTTCGTCGAGGATGTCGTGATGGGCAGCGGACGCCCTGCGATCGTCGTGCCGTATGCGGGCGACGTGCGAACGATCGGCGAGAACGTCGTGATCGGTTGGGACGGCGGGCGCGAGGCCGCCCGCGCGCTGGCCGATGCGCTGCCGCTGCTCGCGCGCGCACGCTTCGTCAACGTCGAAACCGTCAGCCACGGGCATCCCGATCCGGACAAGACGCCGGCGGGCGTCGACGTCGCCGCGTATCTCGAACGGCACGGCATTCGCGCGTCGTTCTCGACGACGCCGCGCGACCGGTCGGTCGGCGTCGGCGCGACGCTGCTGAACCGGGTCACGGACCTGCACGCGGATCTGCTCGTGATGGGCCTGTACAGTCACGCGCGCATGCACGAACGCGTGCTGGGCGGCGCGACGCGCACGATCCTCGAGGCGATGACGGTGCCGGTACTGCTGTCTCACTGACAGATGAAAACGGGCTGCCGCGTGAGGCTGCCCGTTTCCTGTTGCACCACGCGCCGTCGCAACCGTCACATGCCGGCGCACGCGCGCGCGCCCTCCCGCACGACCAGCACCGGCCGATCCGCGATGCGCACGAGCGATTCGGCGACGCTGCCGAGCAGCAGACGGCGCACGCCGCGGCGACCATGCGTGCCGATCACGATCAGGTCCGCATCGTATTCGGCCGCCGCACGCGCGAGCACATCAGATACGTTCTCGCCGCACGCGTCGATTGTCTGCGCGATGCCGCGCACGCCGGCCAGCTGAAACGCCGTTTCCGCATCCGACGCCGCGATCGCGGCCTCGTCCGCCGCGAGTCCGGCCGGATCGCGCTGGTCGATGTAGCCGCTGTCGACGTCCGCGATCCGGGGCGTGTCCGATACCACGCACAGCGCGATGATCAGGCTGCCCGAATCGCGCGCGAGCGTAATCGCCTCGTCGAGCGCGAGCCGCGCACTCCGGCTGCCGTCGAGTGCCGCAAAGATCCTTTCGTACATGGCGCCTCCGTGATGGGGGCCGGATTCGACCGGCCGTTCAAGCCAGTCTGCCCCTGCGACGCACGTTTCCGTTGACGCCGATCAAGCCTGCGCGGCGACGTCCGTGCGCACCGGTCCCGATTGGCGAATGCCCGCAAAGCGCGCACAATTCGGGCTACATCGCGGTTCCGGCCCGCCTCGCTTTTCGTGTCTCGCGCCCGCCCCGCCGCCCGCCGCCCGTCGGCGAAATCCGTCAGGATGAACGGCCATGACAGTGAATGCGCCCTCCTTCAAGGCCGGGCCGGCCCCGCACCGGATCCGGCCCGGCCTGCCTGCGGTCGCGGCCGCGCTGCTCACGCTTGCGCTGGGTCTCGCTGCGGCGTTTGCCGCGTCGCGCGCGTTGCAGGACGACGCGCGGCAGGCGGCACGCGCGAAATTCGAGCAGACGGCGACGCTCGCCACGGCCGACGTGAAGCGCAGCCTGCTCGGCGCGGCTGCGGTATTGCGCGGCGCACGCGGCTTCGCGTCGACCCTGCCCGCGCGGCAATCCGGCGCGGCATGGCGCCGGTATCTTGCCGGTCTCGATCTGGACGGTTTGCAATCGCCGGTCCGTTACATCGGACGAATCGAGCCGAGCGCCGCGATCGACGATCCGTCGACCCGGCACGCGCTGCAGCGCGCCGCGCAGACCGGCAAGGTCGCGCTGGCCGCGAACGCCGTTCAGGACAGCGTCGATGCGGCGGTCGCCCGCACGGAGCTGACGCTGTACCTGCCGATTGATGCGAATGCCGACGAGAGCCCGTTGTCCGCGCCAGGTCGCACGCGCGCGACCGGCTACGTTTATGCGTCGCTAAATCCCGATCGTCTCGTCGATTCGTCCTTGCTCGCCCGGCTGCACGTGGAGATCGTCGCCGACGATCCGGCGGCGCCCGTGTATTCCGGCGGCTTCGGCGGCGGCGACGCCGACGCAGAAGCCGGCGATACGTTCGCGCGAACCGATTCGCTGACGTTCGGCGGCACGCCGCTCGCGCTGCATTACAGCGCGCCGCGCGCGGGGACGGCCGCCGCGGCGACTGCGATGCTGCCGGCCGGCGCCGCGCTGGCGCTGATGCTGGCCGCGCTCGTTCGGTACGCGATCGCGAAGCGTTCGCTTCCCGGCACACACGCCGGCGACGCCCCGCCCACGGAAGCCCGGATGATGGCCATCATCCGGTCATCGATGGAGGCCATCATCACGGTCGACGAAAACCAGACGATCGTGATCTTCAATCCCGCGGCCGAGCGCGTGTTCGGCGTGTCGGCGATGGATGCGATCGGCGCGCCGCTCGAGCGCTTCATCCCCGAGCGCTTTCGCGCCGCGCATGCGAAGCACGTCGAGCAATTCGGTGTGACGGGCGTGTCGGAGCGGCAGATGGGGCGGCAACGCGTGCTGTTCGGGCTGCGCGGCGACGGCGCCGAGTTTCCGATCGAGGCATCGATTTCGCAGATCGTCGACGGAACCGGCAAGCTGTACACGGTCATGCTGCGCGACGTCACCGAGCGGGTGCGGGCGGAAAACGCGCTCAAGCAGTCGCGCGAGGAACTGCGCGAGCTGTCCGCGAACCTGCAGAACGTGCGGGAGGAAGAGAAAGCGCGCATCGCCCGCGAGCTGCACGACGATCTCGGCCAGCAGCTCACCGCGCTGAAGATGGACGTGTCGGCCGTCGAGCTCGGGCTCGCGGGCGTCGTCGCGCCGAACACAGGCGTGCGCGAACAGTTGCGCGGCATGCATCGGCTGATCGATTCGACCGTTGCGTCGGTCCGGCGCATTGCAGCCGATCTGCGTCCGGTAATGCTCGACGATCTCGGCCTCGTCCCGGCGATCGAGTGGCTGGTCAACGATTTCACGCGCCGCTACAGGATCACGGTCGAGCGCGACATCGCCCCGGTCGACACGGCGTTCACCGGCGCGGGCGCCACCACGCTGTTCCGCATCGTGCAGGAAGCGCTGACCAACGTCGCGCGGCACGCCGACGCGACCCACGTGAAACTGGCGTTGAAGATCGAAGACGGCTACTGCACGCTGCGCATCGCCGACAACGGTCACGGCGCGCCCGACAGCGGCCGCGACGGCGGCGCCGGCAGTGACGCACGCGATCGTCCGTCGTTCGGCCTGATCGGGATCCGCGAGCGCGCGCACATGCTCGACGGGACGGTGACGATCGACAATCGGCCGGGAGCGGGATTCACGATGACCGTGACGCTGCCGCTTCATGCCATCCAGCAAGGAGACGTGCTGTCATGATTAGCGTACTCATTGCCGACGACCACGCACTCGTGCGGGACGGCCTGCGGCACATCCTGCAGAACGCGACCGGTTTCGAAGTCGTCGGCGAAGCGCAGGACAGCGCGTCGACGATCGCACTCGTGCGCGGCACGGACGCGAATGTGCTGGTGCTCGACCTGTCGATGCCCGGCCGAAACGGCGTCGAACTCATCAAGCAAATCAAGGACGAGAAGCCGGGATTGCATATCCTTGTGCTGACGATGCACGCCGAGCAGCAATACGCGGTCCGCGCATTCCGCGCGGGAGCCTCAGGCTACATGACCAAGGAAAGCGCCAGCGCCGAACTGGTCGCCGCGCTGACCAAGATCGCGGCCGGCGGTGTCTACGTGAGCCTGACCATGGCCGAGCAATTCGCGCAGAGCCTGAACGAACCGACCGATCTCCTGCCTCACCAGCGCCTATCCGATCGCGAGTTCGACGTGTTCCGGCGCGTCACCACGGGTGAGTCGATTTCCGAAATCGCGCAGGCGCTGTGCGTCAGCGTCAAGACCGTCAGCACGTACAAGACACGGATTCTCGAAAAGATGCAAATGCCGAACGACACGGCCCTCGTGCGCTACGCGATGCGTCACAAGCTGTTCGAGTACCCCGACGAACTTTGACGGCGGCATCCGCGGCTCGCGACAAGACGCCGCCCCCCTGTAGGAAGCCTCCTACAAGACTTCCATCTCACCTACCGCAACTTCAATTGCGGCTGATTTTCTTGACGACGCGCAACATCCATACTGGGTATCAATAAGAACAACGCAGCATGCCTCCCGGAGCAAACGCAGCGTCGTGGTCGAGACCGGCGTAACGGTCTCGCAGCGCGTCCGGCAGGGAATTCCCGACACGAAGGCGGCAGGAACCAAGGCCGCTGGTACAACGGCCAGCGCGATTCCTCCCGATGGCGAACCGCCGCTGCCCCGAACTGGAGCCGATCATGCAGAGCAGTGCCGAAATCTCGACGACCATGCCGTTACGCCCGTTCATTCCGATGCGTCCTGTCGAACCGGCGGACCAGCCCAAGCGTGCCGCGTCCCGCTGTTCGACGTGTGCGTTGCGTACCGTCTGCATGCCGCCCGATCTTTCGCCCGATGATTTCGCCCGCGTGGACGCAATGATCTGCACGACGCGCCACGTGCGGCGCGGCGAAACGCTGTTTCGTTCGGGCGATGCATTCAACAGCATCTATGCGGTGAGAACCGGCTCGTTCAAGACGATCGTGATGCATCGCGACGGCGACGAGCAGATCACCGGCTTCCAGATCGTCGGCGAGTCGCTCGGGCTCGATGGCGTGCACACTGGGCACCACAACGGCGACGCGATCGCGCTCGAAGACAGCACGGTTTGCATCATTCCGTTCGGCCAGCTCGAACAGATGTGCCGCGAAGTGCGGCCGATGCAGCATCACGTCTATCAGATGATGAGCGGCGAAATCGTGCGCGAATCCTCACAGATGCTGCTGCTCGGCACGATGAGCGCCGAGCAGCGCGTGGCCGCGTTCCTGCTGAACCTTTCCGCCCGCTTCAAGGCACGCGGCTACTCGGCCGCGGAATTCGTACTGCGGATGACGCGCGACGAGATCGGCGAATATCTGGGGATGAAGCTCGAAACGGTCAGCCGCATGCTGTCGAAGTTTCAGCACAAAGGGCTCGTCGTGGCGCAAGGCAAGCAGATCCGGATCGTCGATTCGGATGGCCTGCGGCAAATCTGACCGCACCGCGGCGGCGGCCCGCAGATCAATCGTGCATGTCGAGCACGGCGGCGCCTGACACGCGTCCGCCGCGCAGGTCGTCGAGTGCACGGTTCGCCTCGGTCAGCGCGTAGCGCACTGCCGCGACCCGCAGCGGCGTCGCGGCGGCGATCCGCATGAATGCAACCGCATCCGCACGCGTCAGATTGGCCACCGACGCGATGCGGCGCTCGCCCCACAGCCACGCGTACGGAAAGCCCGGGATGTCGCTCATGTGAATGCCGCCGCACACGACGATCCCGCCTTTGTCGAGTACCCGCAGCGCGGCCGGCACCAGCGCACCAGACGGCGCAAAAATCAGTGCGGCATCGAGCGGCTCCGGCGGCACTTCGTCGCTGCCGCCGGCCCATGCCGCGCCCAGCGACAACGCCAGTCGCTGCGCCGCGGTGTCGCCGGGCTTCGTCAGTGCGAACACCTTGCGTCCTTCACCCTGCGCGACCTGTGCGACCAGATGCGCCGCCGCACCGAAGCCGTAGATGCCGATACGGCGCGCATTGCCCGCCATGCGCAAGGTTCGATAACCGATCAGGCCGGCGCACAGCAGCGGCGCGGCCTCCAGATCGGAATAGCGCCGCGGCAGATGCACGCAATACCGGTGGTCGGCGACCGCGCACTCTGCATAACCGCCGTCGATCGTATAGCCCGTGAAACCCGGGCTGTCGCACAGGTTCTCGCGACCGGATGTGCAATACGCGCAATGCCCGCATGTCGAGCCCAGCCACGGGACACCCACCCGGTCTCCGACGGCGAAGCCCGTCACGCCTTCGCCCAGCCCGCGCACCGTGCCGACGATCTCGTGCCCCGGAATCAACGGCAGTTTCGCGTGAGCGAGTTCGCCGTCGACCACGTGGAGATCGGTTCTGCATACGCCACACGCATTCACGTCGATCAGCAACTGACCAGCCGTAGGCGACGGGTCCGGCACGCGCGTTTCGCGCAAGTGCGGCGTCGTGCCGTCAAACATCATCGCAAGCATGCTTGCCCTCCCCGCGATCGTCTTCGTTCGTTTCACTTTCACAGGCTAGTCGCCGCACTTCGCGCGTGCACCGCCCGGTGGCGGACGCTTGATGTGGGTCAACGGCCGCCGGACGGTTGCTGACACGATGAAGTGGCGTGAATGACTCCGCCGTCGCGACGACCTGGAGATGATCGATGATATCCGTTCCCCCGCTTGCCGCAAGCACGCGTCCCGACCATGATCCGAGGACGCTGGTGGGCTATGCGGTGCTGGCGCCGTCCAGCCACAATTCCCAGCCGTGGCACTTCCTGGTCAACGGCAACACGATCTCGCTGTGCGCGGACCGCGTGCGCGCGTTGCCCGTAGTCGATCCGTTCGATCGCGAGTTGATCATCAGCTGCGGGGCGGCGTTGCTCAATCTGCGCGTCGCGCTCGACCACGCCGGGCTCGCCCATACGATCAGCACGTTTCCGTCGGAAGTCGATCCCGATCTGCTGGCGCAGGTCCGAATCTGCGACGACGGCTATTCCGACGCGGCCCTCGGCACACTGTTCCATGCAATTCCGGAGCGCGTCACGACACGCGCGCCGTTCGAATCCAGCCCGGTTCCGGAAGCGATCCAGCAGGCATTGGTTGAGGCCGGTATCGCGGAAGGCGCCGATGTCGCCTGCGTCGACTCGATTGCACACCGCGCCCGCGTCGCCGAGCTGGTGGCCGAAGCCGACCGTCAGCAGTTCGCGGACGCGCGTTTCCGCCGCGAACTGGCGAGCTGGATCGATCCACGCCGGCACGTCGACGGCATGCCGGCATTCGCGGCGGGCGTGCCGACGCTGCTGGACTTCGCCGCGCCCGTCGTGACGATGGCAGTGCGGACCTTCGATCTCGGCAGCGGGCTGGCCGCCCTGCATCACCAGCTCGTCGGCGCGTCGCCATTGATCGTGTGCATCGCGACCGCGCGCGACGATCGCGAAGCGTGGCTCGCCGCCGGCCAGGCGCTGGAGCGCGTCCTGCTCGTCGCAACGCGGGCGGGCTATACAGCGTCGTATCTGAATCAACCGATCGAGACCGCCGGGCTGCGCGCCCATTTGTGCCACATGCTCGCGCTGCGCGGCGAGCCGCAGTTGCTGCTGCGCGTCGGACGCGGTCCGCATACGCCGCATTCGCCGCGTCGCCCGCTTGACGAAGTGGTCTCCTTCTCCTGATCCCGACAAGGAAATGAACATGAGGATCATCCGTGCCGCCGCCCTTTGCGCGATCGCTGTGACGGCCGAGATGGCCGCCGCGCAGACGTCCGTGCCCGAGCCGACTGAGCTCGTCAATGCGCAGCACTGCATGTTCTGCCATACGACGGACATGACGTTCCTCGGGCCGTCGTTTCACGAGATCGCCGAGCGCTATCGCGGCGATCCGCATGCCGCCGCGGCGCTGGAACGCAAGCTGCGCGTCGGCGGCCGCGCGCACTGGGGCGACACGCCGATGCCGTCGGCGATCGATCGCGGCGGGCCGCTGTCTGCCGACGACGCGCATCTGCTCGTGCAGTGGGTGCTGAGCCAGTGACCGCCGCGCGGCGCTTCCGTTGATGTCGCCCCCCGTCAAACGCGCTCCTGCCGGCAAGGCAAAAGGCCACGCACGCGGTCGTCCCGTACCCGTTGCGACGATCGCGAAGGCGCGCGGCAAACGGCCACGCGCGAGGCCCGATGCCGCCGTCCGCAAGGACGCCATTCAGCCTGTCTCGCGCCGCGCACGGCGTGTCCCCCAAAGCCCGAACCGCACGCCGGCCGACGAAGATGCAACCCTTCTGCAGGGCTCGGGCATGCGCGGCATCCGGCTGCTCCTCGACTACTGGAAAGCCGAGGAGCGCCTGCAGAACGAACGGATCGGCCATGCGGTCGTGATCTACGGCAGCACGCGTATCGTCGCGCCGTCGGTCGCGAACGCGCGGCTGGACGAAGCGAATCGCCGGCTCGCCCAGCGTCCGCACGACGCGAGCCGGCGGCGCGCCGTCGCAATCGCCAGCCGGCTCGTCGAACAGAGCGCGTATTACCGCGTCGCGCGCGAGTTCGGACGTATCGTCGCCCATGCCGACCGGTGCACGCGCACCGCGCGGCTGGCCATCGTGACCGGCGGCGGCCCCGGCATCATGGAAGCCGCCAACCGCGGCGCCTACGAGCGCGGCGCCCCGAGCATCGGCTTCAATATCGAGCTGCCGCGCCAACAGGCACCGAATCCGTACATCACGCCGGATCTCTGCCTCCGGTTCCACTATTTCGCGATCCGCAAGCTGCACCTGCTCGAGCGCGCGAAAGCGGCCGTCTTCTTCCCCGGCGGCTACGGCACGTTCGACGAGCTGTTCGAGGTGCTGACGCTGCTGCAGACGCGCAAGATCGCGCCGCTGCCGGTCATCCTCGTCGGCGAGGCGTATTGGCGCCGCGCAGTCGACCTGGCGTTTCTCGCGGACGAAGGGATGATCGACCGGCGCGATCTGGAACTGTTCACGTATTGCGAATCCGCCGCGGCAATCTGGCACGCGATCGGAAGCTGGTATGCGCGGCGTCGGGAACGCGCGCCGGCACGCTGCGAGGCGTCGTCGAAACCACGCGCCGTGTAGGAATCCGCCCACGAAGCGTGCGTGATTCCTACCGCGACTTCGGGACCGACTGATTGAATCGCGGGCGCACGGCAACGATACTGAAACCATGGATACCGGCCGACCGGCACACCGATCGCACAACAACCAGGAGAGACGTCATGTCACACGCCGACTATCGTTCCGATTCGGGGATGCGGGCCGCCACATCCGCCACATCCGCCACGTCCGAAACGTCCGGCACAGCCGCGCTCGACATGCCGGCACTTGTCGCACTCGCACGAGACGCCGGCATGCTGGTGATACTCGACGGGCAGATCGGGCGCGAGCGGTACGAAAGCGTGACGGGATCGATTGCCACGCTGGCCCGCTTCGCACAGGCGTTGCAGCTTTCCGCGCTCAAGGTGCTGTGATGCCCGGCGGCGTGGCGTCGAGCCCCGGCATCCGTCGCTGCGCGGTTTCACGCTTCTATTCGGAGGCGGCCACATACCGATGAGCGACTGCCTGACGGGGCAAGGCAAGGCTGTCGCCCCGCCCTTTCCGCGATGAACCGCCCGTTATCCGGACGAATCGGCCGCATGCTCCCAGGCGTCGCGCTGCTCGCGAACTATCGGCATGCGTGGCTTTCGCACGACCTTTACGCCGGGATCGCGCTTTCGGCAGTCCTGGTGCCGGTCGGCATGAGCTATGCGCAGGCAGCCGGGCTGCCGGCCATCACGGGCCTCTATGCGTCGATGGCTGCATTGTTCGCGTACGCGCTGCTCGGCCCGAGCCGGATCCTCGTTCTCGGCCCGGATTCCGCGCTGGCTGCGCTGATCGCGAGCGCCATCGCGCCGTTCGCCGCACATGACCCGCAGCGCGCGATCGCGCTGTCCGGCGCGCTAGCTCTTTCGGCCGGCGCGATCTGCATCCTGCTTGGTGCGCTCGGTCTCGGTTTCATCACTGATCTGCTGTCGCGCCCGATCCAGTACGGTTACCTGAACGGCATCGCCATCGCGCTCGTGGTCGGGCGGCTGCCCGAACTTTTCGGCATGCCATTATCGGGCAGCGACGTGCTTTCCAGCCTGACGCGCATCGTTCACGCCGTCGTCAACGGCCGTTTTTCCATCGCTGCCGGTCTGCTCGGCGTCGCAGTGCTGGCGGCCATCTTCCTGATCAAACTCGTGATGCCGCGCTGGCCCGCCATATTGATCGCCGTGCTGGCGGCAACGCTCGTCGCTCGCCTGTCGCCGTTGCACGGCGTCGCGACGGTCGGCGCGTTGCCGGTCGGCATGCCTGTCCCGCACCTGCCTGCCGTCTCGCTGCCCGACGTGTGCGCGCTCGCGTCTGGCGCGATCGCGGTGGCGCTGGTATCGTTCGCCGACATCAGCATGCTGTCGCGCGCACTTTCCGCTCGGGCGGGCGATGCGCCGGACCGCAACCAGGAGCTGATCGCACTGGGCGCGGCCAATCTGCTGGCCGGCGTGACCCAGGGCTGCGCGGTCAGCAGCAGTGCGTCCCGCACACCGGTCGCGATCGCCGCGGGCGGGCAAAGCCAGGTCACGAATGTCGTCGCGGCCGCGTGCATCGCGATCCTGCTTATTGCCGCACCGATGCTCCTCACGTTCGTCCCGCGCACCGCGCTGGCCGCTGTCGTGATCTATGCGGCCTTCGGCATCGCAGATTTCCGTAGCGTCGTGCGGCTGTACCGGATGCGCCGCAGCGAATGCCTGATCTCGATGCTGTGCTTCGCCGGCGTGATCGGCGTGGGCGTCGTACCCGGGGTTCTGCTCGCCAGCGCGCTGTCGCTGCTATCGTTCGTTTGGCGGGCCTGGCATCCGTACGACGCAGTGCTGGGCCGGCTGACGGGCGTGCGCGGCTATCACGACGTCGCGCGTCATCCCGACGCCGTGCAAACGCCGGGGCTCTTGCTGTTCCGCTGGGATGCCCCGCTTTTCTATGCGAACGTCGAGATATTCTGCGAGCATCTGGACGCCGCGATCGCGCAAGCGACAAGCCCGGTCACGCGCATCGTAGTCGCCGCCGAGCCAGTCACCGACATCGACGTCAGCGCCGCGGATCGGCTCGTGGCGCTGCACGACGAACTCGAGGAACGCGGCATTACGATGAATTTCGCTGAGATGAAGGGGCCGGTGAAGGATCGTCTGCGCGCCTACGGGCTGTTCGACGTGTTCGGCGCAGCGAGCTTCTTTCCGACTGTAACCGATGCCGTCGCCCGGCATGTTCGACGACCGGAACGACATGCGCGTGCCTGCAAAAAAAAGCGCGCGCAGCGCCGGCGCGTGTCGCACAAGGCGCGCTAGACGAGCGTGGCGCGAATCGGTGCGGCGCGCGCTGCATCGCGCGACCGGATCGGCGCCTTCGCCGACGCGTCCCGCCCTGCGAGGCGGGCCGATTCATATCGTGAAGGTGTTCGACTTCTTCATCTCGGCCCAAGTCATCCCGGCTCGCAACCCCTCGATCGCGGCTTCTCGCTCGGTTGCATGAATCCCACTATGCGCGAACGTTCGCTCGCAACCGCCGTCCGGCGATTTGAGGGTGACGTGAATCCGGCAGCGGAAGCCGCCGGATTCGGCCACGACCGTCTCGATCGCGACCGACCAGTCCGCTTCGTGAAGTTCACCCGAAAGTGTCATTTGACTGCCCTCCTTGATCTCCGTGGACTGCTCATCCGGCTACCGACCTTACTCGACCACCAGATCGTCGACGACGGCGCGCACGCCGCGCGCGGACCACGCGGCCCCGCGCACGGCCTTGCGTTCGGAGAACGAGCCGACTTTTCCGGACAGCCGCACGGTGCCGTCGTGCACTTCGATCGCGATATGCTTAGCCTCGCGCTCCGCGTGGCGCATGATCGCGCGTTTGATGTTTCCGCCGATGTCGTCCGAACCGACCGTCCCCTGTACCGTGATGTGGTCGGTCACGCCCGTCACGCTGCGCATCTGCGAGATCGCGCGCACGGCCAGGTGGCTCTGGTATGCCCAGTCGACCTTGCCGGACAACGTGATCCAGCCGCGTTCGACCTGCACCTTGACCGCGTCGTCATGTAGACCGACCGTCCAGTGCAGCACCGAGCGTACCGCCTTCGCGATGTCCTCGTCGGTGCGCACGTCGTCGTCCGGCAGATGCACGGTCATGTCCACGACGAGCGCCTTGACACCGGCCACGCGGTTCGCCGCGCGCTCGATCGCCAGCTTCTCCGCGTAGCTCGGCGGGTGCCCCGAAAGCGTCACGATCCGGTCAGCCACCTCGACACCGATACGGGTCGAATCGATCGACGGGTCTGACTCCAGTTCGTCCTGGACATCCTGCTTCAACTGCTTGTCGGTTTTCATCGTCTGCTCTCCTGTGAGCCGCGGCGTGCCTGTCCGCCGCACGCAGTCAGATTTGCACACGCGCGGCGCCCGATCGCTGATGCAGGTCAACGGATACCCCCTCGCCACACGTCGTGGCCGGCCGGTGCGCCGCTTGACGGAAGTCAAGCCGATACGGCTGCGCCGGCTTATCGTGAAATCGCCGATGCGCGACGTTCCAGGCACGCGCAATCACGCTTCAAGGAGACTCGAATGACCGAACAGCAGATGTTGGCCTATTCGCCGGCACCCGTGATGCAGCCGGCGTCGCCCGAGGGCGAGTCGCCGGCGATCGTTGACCTGCCGCGCCCGATGCTCGACAACGACGTGCCGCTGATGACGGCGCTCGCGACCCGAATGAGTTCCCGCGAATTCGCTGCCACATCGCTCCCGCCGGCGACGCTCGGCACGATGCTGTGGGCGGCGGACGGCATCAACTGTTGAAGTTCGAAGTTTGTGCTAATGGCGTCCGCTGCAACGCTAATCGTGTCCGTTAATTCTGCTAACGCAGCCATCTGCGGTCCTTGAACGCTCGTTTCTCTCGATAACGGCTAATCGCGCGCAGCGCGGCAGCAAAGTGACCCGACAGCCGAAATACAGAGGCGGGGACTGTTTCCAAAACCGTGTGATGCACGCTACAGAATTCGGCTGTCGGATCGAGCCACTCACGTTTCCAGCGAGGCACTGAAACGTCCGCGTCGTTCAGCACGAGGCATCTGAAGCAGTACGGCACGCAGCGCCAGTTGAAGAGCCAGGCCGATGGCGTCTGGATGTGCCTCAATCTGTCTTCATCAAGGCGTGCGAGCGTTGAGAATCGTTGAAGCGCTGGCTGAGAAATCGGAGGAAAAAGAATCCATCCAGCAGTCCCAAGCGAGGGCAGCGGCTCGCTCGAGCTCATCTGCCACAGCATCGCAACGCTCACCTGATATCGCGTCGCGACACGGCCTAACCAGCCACCAAAGGCCTCCTCGTAGAAGGGCCTGGGGGCAATCGGCCATGGAACGACGTTACTGCTCGACTCGGCAGACATGCTCGAGATGCGTAATGCCGATAAATTCGTCGCCGCTGCGAATTGATAGTTCGGCGGCATTGTTCAGCAACGTGGATATCTCACCGGTAAGTCCGCCGCTCGCGCTCAGAACAAACTGAACGATCTCGCGTCGTGCGAGATCCGATGGCTTGCGCAGTGGCAGCACGCGTTCGAAGGCCGCGAGAAGCCGCCGTAGACCATCGCTCTCCCGCCACCGTGGTATTTCGAACGGCACATACCGACTAATCATCTGGGTATCGGTTTGAAGCGCCAGCACCGCGTCGCGGGTGCCGACCAGAACCATGCTGATCTGAAGGTCGTTAGCCAGAAATTTCAGCAGGTTCAGCGACGCGCGCTGCTCGCGATAAGAGCCCGCAAGTAGGTGATGCACCTCATCAACGACCAGCATGCGCGGTGACATCCGCCTGAGAATCTCGCGTGCTAAACGTTCAAGCGCTGCCAAGCCGGAAGCGGCATTGTGCGGAGCACCTAGCTCGACCAGTAAGCCTGAATAGAATCGATGCTGATCAGGGGTCGGTGGCATCTGCATCGCGACGACCGGACAACGTTCGACCCCGCTTTTCTCGTCAAACTCGCTTGGATGTGCGCGGCGAAATTTGGCCGTTATTTTCGTCTTGCCAATATTTGAATCACCGTGCAACAGCAGGCACGGCATACGTTCTCGGCGGGGCGTCTCAAAGAGGCGCTCAAGTTGCTGCAGGGCTTGCGTCGCGCGGGGATAGTCGATCCAGCGGTCTCG
>NZ_CABVPP010000013.1 GCF_902499075.1 Burkholderia pseudomultivorans
TTGAGCGCGGCGGCCGCAGTCGGGCGCACGGCGGTCGGCCGCGGTCGTACCGGCTCGAACCCGGCCGGAAGCGGGGCCGGATCGGGGCGCGGCACCTGCGCGTTCGCCGCGGCGCGTGCGAGGCTGGCGGTGCTGCCGGTCGTCGGCGGCGGCATCGCGCCGGTCGTGACCGGGACGGGCGGCGGCGCCGGCGTGCGACCGACCGGCGCCGAGGGTTTCAGCCAGCCGGAAGGCGCGACGGGTTCCACCAGCGGACGCGGCGCGGTCTTGCGGCGCGGTTGCGGCCGCGCCTGCGGATCGGGTTTCCACAGCGTCGGGCGCGCATAGCGGCCGTTCTGCCGCGGCGCCATCGAGTTGACGGTGTGCGCGGTGGTCGGCTGCACGATGTCGTCGTCGCGATGCAGCGCGCTGCGCGGCAGATCGGCGATGCCGTGCGCATCGTCGTCGCCGCCGTCGCGCGACAGCTTGACGCCGAACGACGTATCGACCCACGCGGCGAACTGCCGCCAGCCGATGCCGGTCAGCCAGGGCAGCCCCGCGAACAGCAGCACGACCATCGCGACCGGCGTGCCGATCGGGCCGAGCACGTGCGCGAAGCCGGCCGCGAACGCATGGCCGAGCGCGTTCGTGTCGGGGCCGGAGAGCGCGCTCGTCAGCGTGCAGCTCGCGACGAATACGGCCGCGAAGCCGAGCCACAGACGAATCGAGCCGCGGCCGGCGAGCCCGCCGCCGCCGGGCAGCATGGCCTGCACGAGACGCCAGAAGAGGAGGAGGAACCAGACGGCGGAGACGCCGAACCAGCCGAAGACAACCGTGTGCATGCTATGAAACAGGAATGAGGCGGGGAGCGCGAGGCGCGACCCGCCGAGTTTAACCAGCCGACGAACAAGACTCTAGGACAAGGCGGCGCAAATATCGGTTTCACGCCGCGCCATGCGTGCGGGCGACGTACGGGGAGGCGGCGGTCGGCCTGCTCCCCGCGCGTCGGCTTCGGCGCCTCAGGGGCCGCGGCGCGTGAAGGTCAGCGTCGCGCCGGCGTCGGTCACGATCTGCAACTGCTGCGGATCGCGCATCTGCACGCCGGTCTTCGCGATGTGCGCGAGCGCGTCGAGGTACGCGTGTTCGAGCTGGCCGCCGAGTGCGTTCGGGCACGCCATCCGCGTGCCGGCGAGCGGGCCGAAGCTGAGCAGCCCGTTCTTCACGTTGTAGGTGCCCATGTAGCGGTTGCAGCCGGCGAACCCGCTCGCGCGCCGGATGCCCGACTGCGTCGACAGCTCGAGCTTGATCGGCTCGCCGTTGTCGCCGTGCGGGACCGTGCGCGACGTGCCGTCGGCGTTCTGCCAGCTGGTGAGCTCCCAGCTCGTGTCGTCGAGCAGCTGGACGGCGGCGGGGTTGTACGGGTCGGGTGCGGGGGCGGCGGAATCGGGGTGGGTCGGCATCGCGCAGGCGGCGAGAAGCGTGGCAAGCGTCAACGCGCAGAGCGGCGCGCGCAGCGGGCGGAGCAGGCCGTTGCATGCGCGGGCGGTGGCGGACAGGTGGGACATGAGCCTCGTTCCTCATCGGATTCTGAACAAGGCGTAAGAGTAACGCACCCGCCCCGCGCGAGCGAGCCGACACCGTGCGCATGAAAACGTTCGCGGCCCGCCTGCGCACCGGGCGCGGCGGCGCGACGAAACGCGTCGAACCGGCCCGTGCGCGCGTGTTAACATCGAAGCCGTTTCGATCCACCAACAGAAAGAAGCGGGAAATCACATGCAGATCGGTCAGCGGCTCGGGACGCCGCTTTCTCCGTCGGCCACGCGCGTCATGCTGCTCGGCGCCGGCGAACTCGGCAAGGAAGTCATCATCGCGTTGCAGCGACTCGGCGTCGAAGTCGTCGCGGTCGACCGCTACGCGGACGCGCCGGGCCACCAGGTCGCGCACCGCGCGCACGTGATCGACATGACGGACGGCGCCGCGCTGCGCGCGCTCGTCGAGGCCGAGCGGCCGCATCTGATCGTGCCGGAAATCGAGGCGATCGCGACCGACGCGCTGGCGGCGATCGAGGCGGCCGGCCTCGCCGAAGTGATTCCGACCGCGCGCGCGACGCAGCTCACGATGAACCGCGAAGGCATCCGCCGCCTTGCGGCCGAGGAACTCGGGCTGCCGACGTCGCCGTACGCGTTCGCCGAATCGTTCGACGCGTTCGCCGCGGCCGTCGCGAAGATCGGCATGCCGTGCGTCGTGAAGCCGGTGATGTCGTCGTCGGGCAAGGGGCAGTCGGTCGTGCGCACCGATGCCGACATCAGGCCCGCATGGGACTATGCGATGGCAGGCGGCCGCGTGAATCACGGTCGCGTGATCGTCGAGGGCTTCATCGATTTCGAATACGAGATCACGCAGCTGACGGTGCGCGCGATCGACCCCGCGACGCTCGACACGCGCACCTGGTTCTGCGAGCCGGTCGGCCACGTGCAGGTGGCGGGCGACTACGTCGAGTCGTGGCAGCCCCAGCCGATGAGTGCGGCGGCGCTCGCGAAAGCGCGCGAGATCGCGCACAAGGTGACCGAGGCGCTCGGCGGCCGCGGGCTGTTCGGCGTCGAGCTGTTCGTGCGCGGCGACGACGTGTGGTTCTCCGAGGTCAGCCCGCGCCCGCACGACACGGGGCTCGTCACGCTCGCGTCGCAGCGCCAGTCGGAATTCGAACTGCACGCGCGCGCGATCCTCGGGCTGCCGGTCGATCCGACGCTCGGCTCGCCGGCCGCGTCGGCCGTGATCTACGGCGGCCTCGACGAGCGCGGCATCGCGTTCGAGGGCGTGCGCGACGCGCTCGCGGTGCCGGGCGCCGACCTGCGGCTGTTCGGCAAGCCGGAAAGTTTTGCGAAGCGGCGCATGGGCGTCGCGCTCGCGACCGGTGCGACTGTCGACGAAGCCCGTGAACGCGCGAAGCGCGCCGCCGCGGCCGTCCGACCCGTGTCGGGCCGCTGACCCAACCAGGAGGGGACGAGATGACGTCGATGCTGCTGCGAATCGGAAAGCTGGGCGCCGCGCTGGCGCTCGCCGCGGGGCTGGCGGGCTGCGGCCTCGCGGCCGCGCCGTGCCGGGTCGCGTCGGCGGGGCTCAAGATCGTGCCGGTCGTCGGCCATGTCGCCGCCGCGCCGACCGATGCCTGCGCGGACGTCATCGACCCCTGATCCCGTCGAATCCAACCAAAAACAACCGCGCGCCGCGAGCGGTGCGCATCCACACCCGTCTCGTGAGAGGACCTGCATGATTCGCCAAACCCTTGCCGCGTTCGCGCTGGCCGGCACCGCCGTTTCCGTCGCGCACGCCGCGCAACTGACCGTCGAGGAGATCGACGCCGATTCGCGCCAGACCGCCGTCTACCAGTGCGCGAACCAGAAGCAGCCGGTGCGCGTGTCGTACTGGCTTGCAGGCAACGGCCAGAGCTTCGCGCTGGTGCCGGTCAACGGGCAGCGGCTGCTGTTCGTCGATACCGTGTCGGCGTCGGGCGTGCGCTACCAGGCCGGGCGCTATACATGGTGGACGAAGGGCAAGGAAGCGACGCTGCGCGACGAGATCGCCGACCAGAAGTCGCCGCCGCTGCTCAGCGACTGCGTGCAGGTCGAGAAGAAAAAGAAGAAGAGCTGATCGACCGGGCGCAGCGGCCCGGAAATAGGGGATCGAACGCGGCGAGCCGTTTCCTTCCGCCGTCCGTCGCCGCCTGCGCGCCGGCGGCCGCGCGGTCGCGCAGGGATGGGCCCGCCGCTCGGGCGGACCGCCGTATCGGCCGTTCGCGGCGTTGTCACGGACAGATTGCTGCGCAGTGCTACAATACGGCCCTTTCCGCCGGCATTCGCGCCGAACGGAGTCCGCACGGCCTGGTGCCCGGCGTTCGAATCGAACCGGTCCCAAGCGCCAGAGCGGCGCCGCGCGGCGCGCCGCGGCTCCGTCTACTTCCGAAATGTGATGAGCGCAGGCCCGGCCGGCCTGACGCGCGATGTCCCCGCCGCGCCTTTTGAGCGAAACGCCACCATGTCCGATTCTGTCGCCAAGCCTGTCGACGCAACCTTCGATCAATTCGGCCTTGCCGCCGACATCCTGAAAGCCATTGCGGAGCAGGGTTATACGACGCCGACGCCGATCCAGGCGCAGGCCATTCCGGTCGTGCTCGCCGGCCGCGACGTCATGGGCGCCGCGCAAACGGGCACCGGCAAGACCGCGAGCTTCTCGCTGCCGATCATCCAGCGCCTGCTGCCGCAGGCCAACACCAGCGCATCGCCCGCGCGCCATCCGGTGCGCGCGCTGATCCTTACGCCGACCCGCGAACTGGCCGACCAGGTCGCCGCGAACGTGCACGCGTATGCGAAGCACACGTCGCTGCGCAGCGCGGTCGTGTTCGGCGGCGTCGACATGAACCCGCAGATGGCCGAGCTGCGCCGCGGCGTCGAGATCCTGATCGCGACGCCGGGCCGCTTGCTCGACCACGTGCAGCAGAAGACCGCGAATCTCGGCCAGGTGCAGATCCTGGTGCTCGACGAAGCCGACCGGATGCTCGACATGGGCTTCCTGCCCGATCTGCAGCGGATCCTGAACCTGCTGCCGAAGGAGCGCCAGACGCTGCTGTTCTCGGCGACCTTCTCGCCGGAAATCAAGAAGCTCGCGTCGACCTACCTGCGCAACCCGCAGACGATCGAGGTCGCGCGCAGCAACTCGACCAACGCGAACGTCACGCAGATCGTCTACGACGTCGCCGAGGGCGACAAGCAGGCGGCCGTCGTGCAGCTGCTGCGCGATCGCGGCCTGAAGCAGGTGATCGTGTTCTGCAACAGCAAGATCGGCGCAAGCCGGCTCGCGCGCAATCTCGAACGCGACGGCGTGGTCGCGTCGGCGATTCACGGCGACAAGTCGCAGATCGAGCGGATGCAGGCGCTCGACGCGTTCAAGCGCGGCGAGATCGAGGCGCTGGTCGCGACCGACGTGGCCGCGCGCGGCCTCGACATCGCCGAACTGCCGGCCGTGATCAACTTCGACCTGCCGTTCAACGCGGAAGACTATGTGCACCGGATCGGCCGCACGGGCCGCGCGGGCGCGACCGGCGATGCGCTGTCGCTGTGCAGCCCGAACGAGCGCAAGCAGCTCGCGGATATCGAAAAGCTGATCAAGCGTCCGCTCGAGGTGCAGACGCTTGCGCTCGACAAGCCGGCGCGCCATCGTCACGACGAGCGCGGCGGCGAGCGTGGCGGCGAACGCGGCGGACGGCGCGATCGCGACGAGCATCGCGGCGCGTCGGCACGCCGCTCGTCGGGGACGGAGCGCGGCCATCATCGCCGTCACGAGGCGCCGGTCGACGACTTCTTCCTGAAGCCGTACGAGCCGTCGGTGTCGACGAAGCAGCCGGAGGAGACGAAGTCCGCGCAGCCCGAGAAGAAAGGGCCGAAGCGTCAGGTCGCTGCGCTGCTGGGCGGCTTCGGCATGCCGCGCAAGCCGTCGGCGTAAGGCGTCGAGGATGGGCGGGGCGGCGCGCAGGCGCCGCCGGAGAAACGGGTGCATGCGTCGGCATGGGCCCGTTTTTTTATTGGCGCGGCGAAGGTGGGGTGGGGCGCCGGCGCGATCGCGCCCGATTCAACCGCCCTGCGGCCCGAAGCGTCGCGCCCACGCGTGCGTCGCCGCCGCATAGAACGCGTTCAGTGTCGCCCCCGGCAGCGCGCCGTCGGCCGCCAGGCCCAGATGTGCGGCCGCGGCCTGCAGCGCCGGCAGCGGGTCGTCGCGTTCGAGCGCGGTCGCGCCCGTCTGCTTGCTGAGTTTTTCGCCGTTCGCGTCGACGACGACCGGAACGTGCAGATAGGCGGGCGTCGGCACGCCGAGGCAGCGCTGCAGATAGATCTGCCGTGCGGTCGAGTCGAGCAGGTCGGCGCCGCGCACCACATGCGTGATGCCCGCGTCCGCATCGTCGACGACGACCGCGAGCTGGTACGCCCACTGTCCGTCCGCACGTTTCAGCACGAAATCGCCGACTTCGGTCGCCAGATCCTGCGACTGCCGGTGCTGCCAGCGGTCGTCGAACGCGATGACCGCGTCGTCGCCGTCCGGCACGCGCAGCCGCCACGCGCGCGCAGGCTTGCCGTGCAGGCCCGTGCGGCAGGTGCCCGGATACGCGAGCGTCGTGTGGCGCTCGTGCGCGGCGCGCAGCGAATCGGCGATTTCCTTGCGCGTGCAGCCGCACGGATACACGCGCCCGGCGGCGACGAGCCGCTCGAGCGCGGCCGCATAGGCGGCGTCGCGCGTGCTCTGCCACACGGGCGGTTCGTCGGGCGTCATGCCGAAATGCGCGAGCGTCGCGAGGATGTCGTCGGCCGCGCCGGGCACCGTGCGCGGCGCGTCGATGTCCTCGATGCGCACGAGCCACGCGCCGCCGTGCGCGCGCGCGTCGAGCCAGCTCGCCAGCGCGCCGACCAGCGAGCCGAAATGCAGCGGGCCGGTGGGCGACGGCGCGAAGCGGCCGCGATAGCCGTTCATCGGGGCGCGGGGCCGCGCGCGATTACGCGGCGCTGGCCGCCTGCGCGCAGGCCGGGCACGACTTGCCGGGCACGTAGCTCGGCGATTGCTGCGCCTGCGGCGTGACGACCGCACGGCACGCGAAACAGGTGACGTTCTCGGTCGGCTGCAGTTGCGGGTTCAGCGCGGTGCGGTAGTCGAACACGAAGCAGTCGCCGTGATAGTGCGCGCCGCCGACTTCCTCGAAATACTTCAGGATCCCGCCTTCGAGCTGGTACACGTTCTCGATGCCGATTTCCTTCATGTGGATCGCGGCCTTCTCGCAGCGGATGCCGCCCGTGCAGAACGACACGACCGTCTTGCCTTCGAGATCGGCGCGGTTCGCGTCGATCACTTCGGGGAATTCGCTGAATTTGTCGATCCGGTAGTCGAGCGCGTCGTCGAACGTGCCGACGTCGACCTCGAACGCGTTGCGCGTGTCGAGCATCACGACCGGGCGGCCGGCATCGTCGTGGCCGCGGTCGAGCCACGTTTTCAGCGTGCGCGCGTCGACCGACGGCGCGCGGCCGAGCTCGGGCTTGATCGCCGGCTTCTTCATCGTGATGATCTCGCGCTTCAGGCGCACCAGCATGCGGCGGAACGGCTGCGAGTCGGACAGGCTTTCCTTGAACTGCAGCGTCGCGAACTTGCCTTCGAACAGCGGATCGCGGCGGATGTAGTCGATGAAGGCGTCGGTCGCTTCGCGCGGGCCGGCGACGAACAGGTTGATGCCTTCCGGGGCGAGCAGGATCGTGCCGCGCAGGCCGAGTTCGTTGCAGCGGGCGGTGACGAGCGGGCGCCATTGCTCGTTCGCGTCGAGCGACACGAAATGGTAGGCGGCGAGGTTGACGATGGTCATGATGATCGGACGCAAAAACGGCCGCGGCCGTGCGGCGGACGCACGGCGGCTCGCAGCAAAAAAGGGTGCGAAGCCAGGGCGATGATTCGAAAACCCGTATTATCCCGCAAACTGCGCGCGCGCCGGCACTCTGCCGTTCGGCCGGGTCCGCGACGCGGCGTCGCGTGCATCGGCCGAACGGCCGGCGCGGGGATTTTTTGGGCAGCCGATGCGGCGACGCGGCTACAATAGCGCCCATGTCAGATCCTCGCTTCGTCCATCTTCGCGTTCACTCCGAATTCTCGATTGCCGACGGCATCGTGCGTCTCGACGACATCGTCAAGGCGGCCGCCGCGGACGGCCAGGGCGCGCTCGCCCTGACCGATCTCGGCAACGCATTCGGCCTCGTCCGTTTCTACCAGGAAGCCCGCGGCAAGGGCATCAAGCCGATCGCCGGCTGCGACGTCTGGATCACCAATCCGGACGATCGCGACAAGCCGTCGCGCCTGCTGCTGCTCGTGAAGGACAAGCGCGGCTACCTGAATCTGTGCGAGCTGCTGTCGAAGGCGTGGCTCACGAACCAGTATCGCGGCCGCGCGGAGCTCGACCCGGGCTGGCTCGACGGCGAACTGTCGGAGGGCCTGCTCGCGCTGTCGGGCGCGCAGCAGGGCGATATCGGCCTCGCGCTCGCGGCCGGCAACGAGGAGGCCGCGCGCCGCCATGCGCAGCGCTGGGCGAAGGTGTTCCCGGGCGGCTTCTACATCGAGCTGCAGCGCTACGGGCAGCCGGGCGCGGAAGCGTACATCCAGCAGGCCGCGACGCTCGCCGCGTCGCTGAAGCTGCCGGTCGTCGCGACGCATCCGACGCAGTTCATGACCGACGACGATTTCACCGCGCACGAGGCGCGCGTGTGCATCTCGGAAGGCGACATCCTCGCGAACCCGCGGCGCCAGAAGCGCTTCACGACCGACCAGTACTTCCGCACGCAGGACGAGATGGTCGCGCTGTTCGCCGATCTGCCGTCGGCGGTCGCGAACACCGTCGAGATCGCGAAGCGCTGCAACCTGAAGCTCGAGCTCGGCAAGCCGAAGCTGCCGCTGTTCCCGACGCCCGACGGCATGTCGCTCGACGACTACCTGGTCCAGCTGTCGAAGGAGGGGCTCGAAAAGCGCCTCGCGCAGCTGTATCCGGACGAAGCCGAGCGCGACGCGCAGCGCGACACGTATTACAAGCGCCTCGAGTTCGAATGCGGGACCATCACGAAGATGGGCTTCCCGGGCTACTTCCTGATCGTCGCGGACTTCATCAACTGGGCGAAGAACAACGGCGTGCCGGTCGGGCCGGGCCGCGGCTCGGGTGCCGGTTCGCTGGTCGCGTACGCGCTCGGCATTACCGACCTCGACCCGCTGCGCTACAACCTGCTGTTCGAACGCTTCCTGAACCCGGAACGCGTGTCGATGCCCGACTTCGACATCGACTTCTGCCAGCACGGCCGCGACCGCGTGATTCAGTACGTGAAGGAGAAGTACGGTGCGGATGCGGTGTCGCAGATCGCGACCTTCGGCACGATGGCCGCGAAGGCGGCCGTGCGCGACATCGGCCGCGTGCTCGACCTCGGCTACATGTTCACCGACGGCGTCGCGAAGCTGATCCCGTTCAAGCCCGGCAAGCACGTGACGATTGCCGACGCGATGAAGGAAGAGCCGCAGCTGCAGGAGCGCTACGACAACGAGGACGAGGTGCACCAGCTGCTCGACCTCGCGCAGCGCGTCGAGGGCCTGACGCGCAACGTCGGGATGCACGCGGGCGGCGTGCTGATCGCGCCCGGCAAGCTGACCGATTTCTGCCCGCTGTACACGCAGGGCGACGACGGCGGCGTCGTGAGCCAGTACGACAAGGACGACGTCGAAGCCGTCGGCCTCGTGAAGTTCGACTTTCTGGGCCTGACCACGCTGACGATCCTCGACTGGGCCGAGCGCTACATCCGCCGTCTCGATCCGTCGAAGGCCGACTGGTCGCTGTCGCAGGTGCCGCTCGACGATCCGGCGTCGTTCCAGATCCTCAAGAAGGCCAACACGGTCGCGGTGTTCCAGCTGGAAAGCCGCGGCATGCAGGGCATGTTGAAGGACGCGCAGCCCGACCGCTTCGAGGACATCATCGCGCTCGTGTCGTTGTACCGTCCGGGCCCGATGGACCTGATCCCGAGCTTCTGCGCACGCAAGCACGGCCGCGAGAAGGTCGAGTATCCGGATCCGCGCGTCGAACCCGTCCTGAAAGAGACCTACGGCATCATGGTCTATCAGGAGCAGGTGATGCAGATGGCGCAGATCATCGGCGGCTACTCGCTCGGCGGCGCCGACTTGCTGCGTCGTGCGATGGGCAAGAAAAAGCCCGAGGAGATGGTCAAGCACCGCGAGATCTTCGCCGAGGGTGCGGCGAAGAACGGGCTGTCGCGCGAGAAGTCGGACGAGATCTTCGACCTGATGGAGAAGTTCGCGGGCTACGGCTTCAACAAGTCGCACGCGGCCGCGTACGCGCTGCTCGCGTATTACACCGCGTGGCTGAAGGCGCACCATCCGGCCGAATTCATGGCGGCCAACATGACGCTCGCGATGGACGACACCGACAAGGTGAAGATCCTGTTCGACGACTGCATCGTGAACAACCTCGTCGTGCTGCCGCCCGACATCAACCAGTCGCACTACCGGTTCGAGCCGGTCGCCGAAGCCGACGGCAAGCGCTCGCGCACGATCCGCTACGGGCTCGGCGCGGTGAAGGGCAGCGGCCAGAACGCGATCGAGGAAATCCTGCGCGCACGCGAGGAAAAGCCGTTCACGGACCTGTTCGATTTCTGCGAGCGCATCGACCGTCGCATCGTGAACCGCCGCACGATCGAGGCGCTGATCCGCGCCGGCGCATTCGATTCGCTGAACACCAACCGCGCGCAGCTGCTCGCGTCGGTGCCGCTCGCGATGGAAGCGGCCGACCAGGCCGAGGCGAACGCGATGCAGGCCGGGCTGTTCGACATGGGCGCCGAGTCGCCGCACGCGCATGCGCTCGTCGACGAGCCCGCGTGGGACGACAAGCGACGCCTGCAGGAAGAAAAGGGCGCGCTCGGCTTCTACCTGTCGGGCCACCTGTTCGACGCGTATCGCGACGAGGTGCGCCGCTTCGTGCGGCAGAAGGTCGGCGAGCTGAAGGAAGGGCGCGACAAGCTGGTCGCGGGCATCATCGCGTCGCTGCGCACGCAGATGACCCAGCGCGGAAAGATGCTGATCGCGCTGCTCGACGACGGCACCGGCCAGTGCGAAATCACGATCTTCAACGAGCAGTTCGAGGCGAACAAGGCGCTGTTCAAGGAAGACGAACTGCTGATCGTGCAGGGGCAGGCGCGCAACGATGCGTTCACCGGCGGCATCCGCTTCACGGCCGATACGGTGATGGATCTCGAGCGCGCGCGCAGCCGCTACGCACAGGCCGTGCGGCTGACGATGAACGGCAATGCCGATGCGACGGCCTTGCGCCGCGTGCTCGAACCGCATGTGTCGAAGGACGACCCGGCGGCCGCGAGCGCGGTCGAGGCGCCCGCGCCGCGCGGCGGCGGACGCGACGGCGGCCGGCGTCCGCAGGCGCCGCTGCCCAACGGGCTCGCGGTGCAGATCCACTACAGCAATGCGCGCGCGCAGGGCGAAATGCGGCTCGGCGATGCGTGGCGCGTGAAGCCGAGCGACACGCTGCTCGCGGAGCTGCGCGCGGCCTTCGACGGCAGCACGGTCGAAATCACCTACTGATCGCGTTCTGTTCCCGACGCGTCGCGACAAGCGGCCCGGCGCATCGCCATCGTGCGATGCGCCGGGCCGTTTTCATGTGATCCGGTGCTTGGGTGCGTCATCCTGACGCTATACAATCCGTCGCGCGCGCGACGATCCGGCGGGGAAAGACCGGACGTCGCGCGCGACCACGCGTGACGACGCCGGCATCGCGCAACAGGCGCGTGCCGCAGGCGGCGCACGACGATAAAAACACTGACAGCCACTATTACAACAATGGCCTACGGGAACTCGACGGGACGGATCCTCGTGATCCGGATTGATTTTCTGGGCGACATGCTGTGCACGACGGCATTGCTCGGCGCGTTGAAACGGCGCTGGCCCGGCGCGGAACTGCATGTGGTCGCGAACCGCTACAACGCGGCCGTGCTGGCCGGCAATCCGGACGTGGATGCAGTCCACACGTACGTGTACAGCCGCCAGTGCGAGCGCAACGACCGGCCGGGACGGCTGCGCGCGTTGTTCGACCGGATGCGGCTGGTCCGGCGCCTGCGTCGCCTGCGGTTCGACCTCGTGGTCGTGCCGAACGGCGGCATGCACCGCAGCAGCGTGCAGTTCGCGCGGCAGCTCGGCGCAAAGGACTGCCGCTGGCACGATGCCAATACCGAATTCGACGATCGCAAGCCCGACCATGTCGCGACGCGGCCGATCTGCCACGAGGCGCTGTCGGGGTTCCGGCTCGTCCCCGAGCTCGGCGGTGTCGGGATCGACGATCTCGCGCTGACGGTGCATCCCGACCGCACGCTGCAACAGGCGTGGCGCGATCGGCTCGGACCGCGCACGAAGCCGCGCGTCGGCCTGTTCGTGTCGAACAAGGCTGCCGAGCGGCGCTGGGCCGCCGACCGGTGGCGCGAGCTCGGCCGGCGGCTCGCGCCGTTCGCCGACGTGATCGTGTTTCGCGATCCCGCGCTCGCGTCGGCGGACGCGTGCGACGCGTGGCAGGGCGTGCAAGCGCGGCATGTCGTGCCGTCGTCGGTCGGTGAGTTGATGGCGATCGCGAGCCTGCTCGACGCGATCGTGTCGGCGGACAGCGCGCCCGTGCATCTCGCGTCGGCGCTGCGCGTGCCCGTCGCCGCGCTGTTCGAGGACCGGCCGGAAAAGTATCTGCGCTGGCATCCGCTCGGCGTGCCGCACGCGATCCTGCGGGCGGGCGCGAGCGTCGATGCGATCGGCGTCGACGCGGTCGAGCGCGCGGTGCGCGACCTGTTGTCGCCGGCCGTGGAGCGCGCCGGGCCGGTGATCGATGCGTCCGCCGGGACGGTGGCGGTCGAAGCGCTCGCGGTGTAGCACGCGCGGCGCAGCGGGCGAGTCGTGCCAAGCCCGGGATTGGCACGCACTGCAGCCATCGCCCGGCCTCGCGACCGCGCCGGCGCGTACCGGCGCACGATCCGCTGCGCCACTGCGCCACTGCGCCACTGCGCCACTGCGCCACTGCGCCACTGCGCCACTGCGCCACCGCGCCACCTCGCACCCGCGCACCCGCGCACCCGCGCACCCGCGCACCCGCGTTCGCCATGCCGCGCCGGCTGCTGCAAAATCCTGTACATTGCCAGCCTTGTTCAGCCAGCTAGACGGACCGACTGCCGTGGCCCTGTTTTCCTCCGCCCGCCCGCCCAGAACCATCCTCGTCGCCGCGCCGCGCCGTATCGGCGACGTGCTGCTGACGACGCCGCTCGTGCGCTCGCTGAAGGCCCGCTGGCCCGACGCGCAGATCGACATGCTGGTGTTTCGCGGCACCGAAGGCGTGCTCGAACACAACCCGGACGTGCGGCGCGTGATCGTCGTCGCACAGCGCGCGGGATTCCGCGAGCGCCTGCGCGATGCATTGTCGATGTGGCGTCGCTACGACCTCGCGTGTGCGGCGCTGAGTTCCGACCGGCCGCGCTTCTACAGCTGGTTCGCCGGCCGCAAGCGCGTCGGCCTCGTCGATCCGGACCGCGTCACGTGGCTCACGCGGATGATGCTGAACGGGATCGCGATCAACCACCATGAATCCGCGCATACGGTCGTCAGCACGCTCGCGCTGGCGCCCGTGATCGGCATCGAGCCGGTATCCGAGGTCGTCGCGCCCGGCATCGGCGACGATCCCGCGCGGCGTGCGCGCTTCGACGCGCGGCTCGCGGAGTCGCCGGCGCTTCGCGACGGCAAGCCGCTCGTCGTGCTGCATCCGTATCCGATGTTCCGCTACAAGCAATGGCGACTCGACGGCTGGGTCGAGATGATCGACTGGCTGCGCGGGCACGGCTTCGCGGTCGCGCTGTCGGGCGGTCCGGCCGATCGCGAGCGCGAGTATGGCGAACAGGTCGCGGCGCAGGCCGGCGGCGACGTGCTGAACCTGGTCGGCCGGCTGAGCTTCGGCGAGAGTGCCGAACTCGTGCGGCGCGCGCGGCTGTTCATCGGGCCCGACACGGGCGCGACGCACGTCGCGGCGGCGACGGGCACCGACACGATCGCGCTGTTCGGGCCGTCCGATCCGGTGCGCTGGGGGCCGTGGCCGCAGCACTGGCCGGCGACCGAGAATCCGTGGCCGCTGCGCGGCTCGGGGCGGCACGGCAACGTGTGGCTGATCCAGGGGGAAGGCGATTGCGTGCCGTGCCGGCACGAGGGCTGCGAGCGTCACGTCGACAGCCGCAGCGATTGCCTTGTCAATCTCGGCGCGCAGCGCGTGAAGGCCGCGGCCGCCGAGATGCTCGGACTCAAGCCGCCGGGCGCGGAAGCCGTCGTCGACACGTCGCGGCTGCATCGCGGCGGATCGGACTGACGCACCGCCGGGCGCTTCATCGTGTCGCCGGAACGCGCCCGCAGTGGAGGGGGCAGCCGGAGCCACGTCGAAGCGGCCCCGCGCGGGCGCGAGCCGGGGCCGACACAGCGCCGCCCCGAGCGCCCGACGATTACGCGCTGCGCCGGATCGCCGAGGTTTCGCGCGGCAGCGCTTCGTCGCGGCCGCCGCAGCCGAGCAGGATGCCCGCGAGCAGCACCAGCAGGTGCCCTTCGGCGAAATCGAGCAGCAGCGAATTCGCGAGGCTGCCGACCGTGAAGATCGCGAGCCACCCGAGCAGCAGCTGCCGCGAGCGCGGATCGAGCGTGCGGCTGCCGCGCGCGATCTGCACGATCAGGTTGACGAACAGCAGCACGCCGAGCGAGCCGAGCTGCACGGCCATCAGCATGTATTCGTTATGCGGATTCGACGTGAGCTGCCCTTCGGCAGCCGTCTTGCCGGCCGCGAGCTTCTGGAATTCGAACTCGAGGCCGCCTGCGCCATAGCCGATCGCCGGGCGCATCCGGTACAGCTCGAGCCCCTTCTTGTACCACTCGAGACGCAGCCCGGTCGACGTCGCCGCGTCGCTCTGTCGGTACTGCTGCACTTCCGACGCGACCTTCACGAGCCGGCCGCCGTGCACCGTGCAGGCGGCCACCACCAGCGCCGCGCCGGCCAGCACCAGCGCGCCGGCGGCGAGTCCCGCGCGCAGCGCCGACTGCTTGCGCAGCAGCAGCACGAAACGCACGGCGACGACGAGGATCAGCAGCAGCGCGACGACCTGGCCGGTGCGCCCCTGCAGCATCACGAACACGTTGACGAGCGCCCACGCGGCGACGCCGGCGTACGCGGCGCGCGACAGCGCGGTGCGGGCCGCCAGCGCCAGATCGGCCGCCTGGTAGAACAGCAGCGCGCCGAACATGCCGGCCGCGATATGGTTCTTGAACACCCACGCGCGCGACAGCGGCAGTTCGGTCGCGTGGGCGGGCCCGATCGCGGTCAAGCCGAGGTAGTTGGTCGTCGACAGCAGCAGGATCGCGCACAGCGTGCCGAACCAGCAGCGCCGCACGATCGGCGCCCAGTTCGACTGGCGGAACGCGAGCGCGGCGAAGGGCAGCAGCAGCAGCTTGTCGTACTTGGCGACCCAGTTCCACGCCTTGTCGTGCGGCGCGACCGTATAGGTGACGCTGACGGCCAGTGCGGCCAGGATCAGCAGCGCCGCGAGCGACGCGGGTTCGGTGACGAAGGTGCGCAGGTCGCGCCAGAATTCGGGCGAGATCACGAGCGCGACCGCGAACAGCGCGCAGAACACGTTGGTCAGCGCGGTCGAGACGGGCACCATGCAGAGCGCGATGACGGCGAAGGCGCGGGCGGCGGTCAGGCGCCGCGTGGCGGAAGCGGAAAACGAAAGCATCGGAACCTGTCGAATGGACGAATGCGGCATGCGGGCACCGTGCTGCGCGCCGCGCGTCCCGGGCAGCACGCGGCGGGACGAACCGCGCAGTATACGCGAAGCGACGTGCGTTTCCGCGCCGTTTACGGGGTTGAATCAGCCAAGGGCGCGCTTGATTCGCGAACGCAGCAGCGCGCGCTTCAGCCTGCCCTCGACGACGGGCGTGTCGAGCGCGACGCGCGTGCCGGCCGGCTCGCCGCGATGCAGGTAATAGCGGTCGAACGTCGCCTGCGTCATGCCCCATTTGTTGAGGAACTGGCGGCGGCCGTCGTTCTTGACGATCTTGCCCGTGCTCTTCTGCTGGAAGTGGTAGACGAGGCTGTCGCCGACGCCGATGAAGATCCGGCAGCCGGCGTCCCAGCACTTCATCGAGAAGTCGTTGTCGCTGCTCATCCCAGGCGACAGCTCGCTGCTGTAGCCGCCGATCCGGTTCCACCAGTCGCGGTGCACGAGCGTCGGCGGCCAGGTCGAGCCGAGCCAGTCCGCGCGCGCCAGGCGCGGCGCGGCGGCGACGAGGCCCGCCGCGTCGAACTGCCCGGCGTCGCGGCCGAAATCGGCGACCACGACGCACGGGTTGCCCGTATCGACCGGCTCGACCATCGTGCCGGACAGCATGAACAGGTCGGTCGGCATCTGCTCGATGCGCCGCACCAGCGCCGTGTCCCAGCCGGGGCAGCAGAACATGTCGTCGTTCATGTAGACGACGTAGTCGCGCGTCGCGCGCGCGGCGGCCAGGTTCACCGCATGACAGATGCCGATGTTGGCCGGCGACGCCGTGTGCTCGATGCCTTCGCTGCGCACCCAGTCGAGCGTGCCGTCCGAGCCGTCGTTCACGTGCACGATGATCTGGTGATCGTACGCGGAATGGCGGCGCAGGCTGTCGACGACGAGCCTGAGGTACGGCAGGTTGTTCCAGGTCGGGATGATG
The DNA here is from genome assembly GCF_902499075.1 of Burkholderia pseudomultivorans. Lineage (GTDB taxonomy): Bacteria > Pseudomonadota > Gammaproteobacteria > Burkholderiales > Burkholderiaceae > Burkholderia > Burkholderia pseudomultivorans. The sequence goes on from NZ_CABVPP010000013.1 coordinate 16,324, forward strand.
ATGGAGAACATGGCAGTCGGATTCGCGGTTCGTCGTGGCGGGCGGCGCGGCCGCTCCGCAGGCGTGCGGTGCACGGGCAGGCCGGCATTGTAACGCCGCGGCCGCCGCGCGCCGGCGGTGCGCGGGAAGGTCAGCGGGCCGCGTCGTGGCCCAGCTTCAGGAAGCGGTAATAGACCGTCTCCGCGTTGAACACCGCGATCATGAAGCCGGCGCGGCCGTCGAGGAAGCCGCGCCGCAGCAGGTAGGTGCGCACGAACGCCCACGCGCCGCGCGCGAGCGCCTTGCCGAAGCCGCCGCGCTGGCCGGCCGCGCGGCGCTGGCGCGCGCCGGCCGTCGAATACGCGTCGAGCTTGCGCACCACGGTTTCGAAATCCTCATACGAATAATGCATCAGCTTGCCGGGCAGGCGCTGCGCGGCGCTGTCGAACACCAGGCGTTCGTGCACGAGATCGTCCGAGAAGCGCGCGGCGCCGCGCCGGAACAGGCGCGGCACCCAGTCCGGATACCAGCCGCTGTGGTGGATCCACTGGCCGCAGAAGCTCGACAGCCGATCGAGCGCATACACCTGGGCGGCCGGCGCGCGAATCGCGTCGCGGATCGACTGCGCGAGTTCCGGGCTGACGACTTCGTCGGTGTCGAGCGACAGGATCCAGTCGGTGCCGAGCGCGTCGAGTGCGCGGTTCTTCTGCGGGCCGAAGCCCGGCCAGTCGCGCTCGACGATTACGCGCGCGCCGTGCGCCTGCGCGATCGCGACGGTGTCGTCGGTGCTGCCGCCGTCGATCACGACGATGTCGTCGGCGAACGTCAGCGCATCGAGGCACTGCGCGAGCCGCGCGGACGCGTTGAGGGCGATGAGGGCGACGCCGAGGGTGGGTTCAGCCATGAAAATCGTCGAAAGGGCGGAGAAACGGTGAGCGGCAGTATACCCGCGGCCCGCGCGCCGGCCGCATCGGCAGCGGCCGTGCGGCGGCAAGCGGTGCGGCTATAATGTTGGGCCATTTTCGGCACCCGCCCGACGGGGCAGGACCCCGGGCGGACCCCGCGCCGGGCGCCGCGTCGCGGCTCAAGAAGGATCGCCTTGGAAACCCAGAACACTCTTCGCAAACCGATGGACGGCACCGGCACGTCGCCGGTGACCGTCCTCAAGCGCTTGTGGCCGTATATCCGGCCGCTCGTCGGCATCGTGGTGCTCGCCGTGATGACGATGGGCGTCGTCGCGGCGACGGAAGCCGGGATCCCCGCGCTGCTCAAGCCGCTGCTCGACCACGGCTTCGGTTCGCACGGCAGCGACCGCGCGAAGTGGTACGTGCCGATCGCGGTGATCGGCCTCGCGCTCGTGCGCGGCGTGTCGCAGTACGCGTCGAATTACCTGCTCAACTACGTATCGAACCGCATCCTGCTGCAGCTTCGGCTCGAGATGTTCCAGCGGATGATCCACACCGGCGCGTCGTTCTTCCAGCGCGAGACCGCGAGCACGGTGATCAACGCGATCGTGTTCGAGGTCAACCAGATCCTGTCGGTGCTGACCGGCGTGATGGTCACGCTGGTGCGCGATTCGCTGACGGTGGTGTTCCTGCTCGGCTACCTGTTCTACCTGAACTGGCGCCTCACGCTGATCGTCGCGGTGATCCTGCCGGGCATCGGCTGGCTCGTCAGCAAGATCAACCGGCGCCTGCGCCGCCTGAACCGCGAGCACCAGACGCTGACCAACGAACTGTCGTACATCGTCGAGGAGACGGTCGGCGGCTACAAGGTCGTCAAGGTGCACAACGGCGAGCCGTACGAGATCGATCGCTTCACCGCGATGAGCAAGCGCCTGCGCGGCTACGCGATGCGCATGACGATCTCGGGCGGCCTCGCGCAGCCGCTCACGCAGTTCCTCGCGTCGATCGCGCTCGCAGTCGTGATCACGATCGCGGTCGTGCAGTCGTCGAACGACCAGACGACGGTCGGCGGCTTCGTCGCGTTCGTCACGTCGATGCTGCTGGTGATTTCGCCGCTGAAGCACCTGATCGACGTGAACCAGCCGCTGCAGCGCGGGATGACGGCCGCCGAGCTGATCTTCGGGCTGATCGACGAACCGGCCGAGCCGCAGGGCGGCGGCCGGCCGCTGCCGCATGCGCGCGGCGAAATCGAGTTTCGCGACGTGTCGTTCGACTACGGCGCAGCCGAGCGGCCGACGCTCGACCGCATCTCGTTCAAGGTCGCGCCGGGCGAGATGATCGCGCTCGCGGGCCCGTCGGGCAGCGGCAAGACGACGCTCGTGAACCTGCTGCCGCGCTTCTTCGATCCGACCGGCGGCGCGATCCTGCTCGACGGCGTGTCGGTTTCGGACTTCGACATCCACGCGCTGCGCAGCCAGATGGCGATGGTGAGCCAAGACGTCGTGCTGTTCAACGACACGATCGCCGCGAACGTCGCATACGGGCAGACGCCCGACCGCGCGCGCGTGCAGGCGGCGCTCGAGGCCGCGAACCTGGCCGACGCGGTGGCGGCGATGCCCGACGGGCTCGACACGCTGGTCGGCGGCAACGGGATGCGGTTGTCCGGCGGCCAGCGCCAGCGGCTCGCGATCGCGCGCGCGATCTACAAGGACGCGCCGATCCTGATTCTCGACGAGGCGACTTCGGCGCTCGATTCGGAATCGGAGCGCCACGTGCAGGCCGCGCTCGAACGGCTGATGGAAGGGCGCACGACGCTCGTGATCGCGCACCGGCTGTCGACGATCGAGCGCGCGGATCGCATCCTCGTGCTCGAGGCCGGCAAGATCGTCGAATCGGGCAGCCACGACGAGCTGCTGCGCCACGGCGGCCTCTATGCGCATCTCCACCGGATCCAGTACCAGCAGCAGGCGGCCTGACCGGCCGTCGCCCCGTACCTTGCCTTCATGATGGTGTGCTAGTCTTCACGGCGTAGTTGCCTCGTTTGATGTGACAACACGGAGGGAAGGCAGAATGAAGAAGACGCACGGCATGATGCTGGCGGCCCTGATCGCGGCGGGTTTCGCCGCGCCGGCCGCCATGGCGCAGGATCACCACGACGATCATGGCAAACCCGAGATGCAGCATGGCCGCGGGCAGCAGCACATGCCGCCCGGCCAGATGCGTCATGAGGACAACGTGCCGCCGCGCTGGGCGGACCAGCCGCATCGCGACTGGCACAAGGGCGATCGGCTGCCCAGCGAATTCCGCGACCGGCAGTACGTGGTCGACGACTGGCGCGGCTACCATCTGAGCCCGCCGCCGCGCGGCTATCACTGGGTCGGCATCGGCGGCGACTATCTGCTCGTGCAGATCGGCTCGGGCCTCGTGCTGCGCGTCGGCCCGTAACGTACGCCGGCAGTCGGTCGTTCCGTCATCCGGCTGTCGGGCACCGGCCCGGCAGCCGCGTCACTTCGTCGCCGAACGGCGAAACCAGCGTCGCTCGACCTGCGACATCCCCCAGCACACGCCCAGCGCGCACACGGTGCCGAGCGTGACTTCGCCGAGCCGCATCAGCGGAATGTCCCATAGCGGGCCGTTGCCCGGAAACAGCAGCACGATCGTCGCGGTGACGCCGCCGAGCCGTGCCGCGCTGCCGACGTTCAGGCACCAGCAGCAGACGATCACGACCGCGACCGTGATCGCGTATGCGACCAGCCGGTCGCCGCCGAGCGCTGCGCCCGCGAAGCCCAGCACGCCGCCGACCATCGCGCCGACGAACTGGTCGCGCGACAGCGACATCGTGTCCGAGTAGTTGTGCTGCGTGACGGCGATCGCGGTGATCGCCGCCCACACGGCCTGCTCGGTGTGCAGCGCGCGACCGATCGCATACGCGAGGCACGCGCCGCACACGGCCTGGAACGCCATCAGCGCGCCCTGTGCGAGCCGCTCGCCGAACGTCAGTCCCTTGAACAGATCGAAGATCGACTGCTGGATCTGCTGGCGGGCCTCGTTGAGTGTCCTGATCGTATCCATCGTGTGTCGCCAAGAAGCGGGGTGCGTCAGTGCGCCTGTTCGGGCGAGGCGGCGGCCGGCTCGTCGGCGGCCGCGTCGCCGTTCTCGACGCGCGTTTCGGGCATCCCGAGCCAGACCAGCAGCACCGCGAGCGCGCCCGCGGCCGCGAGTCCGAAGAAGCTGACCGCGTTGCCGAAATGATCGGCGACGTAGCCGGCCGCAGCCGTGCTGAGCGTCGCGCCGATCCCGGCCGCGAGGCCGAACAGCCCGATGCACAGGTTGTAGCGGCCCTTGCCGCCGGCGACGTCGGCCGCGATCAGCGGCAGCATCACGCCGAACACGGCTGCACTGATGCCGTCGAGCATCTGCACCGGCACGAGCAGGTACGGGCTGCTCACGCCGGCGAACAGCAGCGCGCGCACCGGCAGCGCGGAGAAGCCGAGCAGCAGGATCGGCCGTCGGCCCCAGCGCTGCGCGGACCGGCCGACCCACGGCGACAGCATCGCGACGATCGCCTGCGGCACGATGATGCACGCGGCGATCACGAGCTGCACGTTCTCGCCCATCCCGGCCGTCACTTCGCCGGCCGCGAGGTTCAGCATCGCCGCGTTCGACAGGTGGAACAGCACGACGCACGCCGCGAAGATCAGCATCCGGCGGTCGCGCAGCAGTTCGAGCAGCGTTTCGCGCTCGCCGCTTTCGTCGCTGTCGTCGTGTTTCGACGACGATTGCGGGATCACCTCGTGCGTCGGCTGGATCATCGCGAGCGCGAACAGCGCGGGCAGCGCGAGTACGGCGGTCAGCCAGAACACCGCGCGCGCGGAGAAGTATTCGCCGGTGAGGCCCATCAGGCCGGCCGCCACCGCGCTGCCGATCGATGCCCAGCGCGCGTTGCGGCCGAGCCGGTCGCCGAGATCCGCGCGGCCGACGAGCGAGAACGAGATCGCGGCCATCGCCGGCACGAGCATGCAGCTCGCGAAGCCGTGGAAGACTTCGGCGGCGATCACCGGCACGATCGTCGGGCTCGATGCGAGCAGCACCGCGGACAGGATGATCGCGGCGATCGCCCACGCGGCCGCGCCTTTCTTGTTCTTCAGCGCATCGACGGCGGCGCCCCCAGGCACCTGGCTGACCATCGCGCTGATCGTGCCGATCGACAGTACCATGCCGATCTCGCCCTGCGTCCACTTGTGCGACGCGAGGTAGGACGCGATGAACGGACCGAACCCGGTTTGAACGTTTGCAACGAAGAAGTTGAGCCAGTCGAGGGCCCGCAGACTGCGAACGCTGACGGAATGCTTGATCGTCATCGGGTCGTACTCGCAGATGAAGCCGGTGCTGCCGGTGCAACGGGCGGGTAGATCGCGACGATCGGCTTGTCGGCCGCGTAGGGCGGCGCCGCCTTGATCTGTGCGTCGTTCAGGTCGAGCTGCGGATGCAGCGCCTTGTCGCGCGTGACGAAGCGCAGCGCGCCCCAGCTCGCGACGATCGAACGGCGGTCGGTATTGACGAGGCCGCCGAGGTCGAGCACGACGGCCTGCGGCTGGGCGGCGCGGTCGATCAGCACGTCGACGACGCGGCCGATCTTCGTGCCGTTCGGGCGCTCGACGTCGCTGTCGAGCATCGGCAGCCGCGTCGTCGGCGACGCGGCTGCGGAACCCGACAGCGGCACGGCCTTGGGCCGCGCGGCCGGCGGCAGGTCGCCCGACGGCACGTCGAGCACGATCGGCTCCTGTTTGCCGCCCGGCGTGAAGCGGAACACGTTCCACGGGAAGCTGACCTTGCGGTCGCCGACGCCCATGAAGCCCTGCAGGTTGACGATCATCTCGCGCGGCTTGCCGCTCGCGTCGGTCACCATGTCGACCGCGCGGCCGATCACCTTGCCGTTGCGTCGCGCGACTTCGCTGTCGAGCAGCGCATGGATCTGGGTGCGGTCGAGCGGGCGCGTCCCGACGATCGGCGGGGGCGGAGGCGGCGGCGGTGTCGGCGATTCGGGGCGCTGCACCGGTTTCGGTCGCGGGGCTTCGCGGTGCGGCTTCTTCGGCGCTTCCGGTTCCTCCGGGTGCGTCGGCGCGGGCACGGGCGGCATCGTCAGCGGCTCGCCGGCCGTTTCCTCGACAGGCTCGACCAGCGCCTCGCTGATCGGCGCGGGCGGGTTCTGGACCGGCAGCAGCCCGCAGCCGGACAGCAGCGCGGCGGCGGCGAGAATCAGGAAGACCGTCGAGGACGGGAACGACTTGCGGGATGCGGGAAACGGGAGTCCGCCGCTCATTGACACTCACTCCATGGGTCGGGGGGCGGGCCCGGAGGCACGCGGCTGGCGATGGATGGCGGGTGCGGGCGGCGCACCACGCGAGGTGAGAGTTTAACGTGTCTAGCTTTCAGTCCCGAATTCGGCGGCGGACAGCGGGCGGGGTTGGGGCTGGGAAGGGCGGTCCGGTGCGGCTTGCCGGTTCCCGGCAAGAGCGCATCGGCGTGCCGCGCCGGGACGAGTCGGGGCGCGGCGGACCGTTGCGTCGGGAACGTCAGGCCGACGCACGTGCGGATGTGGGCGTCTGCATGATGCTAGGCTCGGCATCGGCATCGGCATCGGCATCGGCATCGGCATCGGCATCGGCTCCGATTCCGGCTTCAGCGCCCGATCGTGGCAGCGACGATCCGGGCGCTGCGCGTGCCGCCGGCTTATTTGACCAGCGCGCCGAGCGTCGTCGTCACGGGCGCGAGCAGCCCGCCGCCCGTCTTCGACAGCGCGCCGCCGGCGCTGCCGCCCGCGAGGCCCGCGACCGGCGAACTGCCGCCCGCACCCGACACTGCCCCCGTCGCGGCGCCGACCGCCGACGTGAGTGCGCCTGCCGGATTGCCGCCGCCCGTCGCGCCGCCGAGCGCACCGGCGGCGGTCGATACGAGCCCCGTCACCGGTGCGAGCGGATTCGTCGTCGCCGCGCCGCCGCCGAGCAGCGTCGTGCCCGCCGTCGACACGGTGTTGCCGGTCGCCGTCACGACGTTGCCGACGCCGGTCGTGACAGGATTGCCGCCGGTCTTCGCGAGCATCGTGCCGGCGCCCGCGACACCGTTGCCGACGGTCGTCACGAGGTTCGTCAGCGGCGCGCCGAGCGGCGTGCTCGACGCGACGGTCTGCGTGACCGAGCCGACCGTCGACGTGATCGGCGTGATCGCCGAACTCGCGGCGCCCGTCACCTGTGCGACCGGGCCGCTCGACAGCTGCGTGCCGAGCGTCGCGCCGCCGCCGGCGATCGTATTGCCGAGCGTCGTGACCGCACCGCCGACCGGCGACGTGACCGGCGCGAGCGGCGCCAGCGCCGACCCGCTGCCGCCGAGGCTCGACACCACGCCGCCCGTTGCCGCGACTGCGTTGCCGACCTCCGTGACCACGCCGCCGGTGCTCGCGACCGTCGTGCCGACCGGGTTCGACGATGCGCCAAGCTGGCCGAGGCCGGAGCCGATGCCGTTGCCGAGCGTCGTGACGGCTGCGCCGGCATCCTGCACGACGGTGCCGAGACCCTGCGTGGTCGCCGCGTTCGTGCCCGGCAGCGACTGGCCCGCGAGCGCGGTGCCGACGCCCGAGACGGCGCCGCCGGCCGCCGTCACGATATTGCCCGACGCGTCGATCGTCTGGCCGAGCGCATTGGCGGAGGTGCCGCTGGCGGAGGTGCCGGTGCCCGAGTTGCCGCTCGTGCCGCCGGTGCTGCCGACGGTCGATCCGCTGCCGGATGCGCTGCCCGAACCGCTGCCCGCGCCGCCCGTGGTGGCGGTGGTATCGCCCGAACCCGAACCCGAGCCGCCGGTGCCCTGGCTCAGCGTGCCGGAGCCGCCGCATGCGGACAGCGACATCAGCGCTGCAGCGCCCGCCGCGATCAAAATCATTCGGAATCCTGCTTGATGGATGGTCGGCGTGTTCATGTCGTCCTCGTATCGATTGAAGCAATGGATCAGGCGGCCTTCGCGTGCGGCAACTTGTCGTCGCCGCACAGGCAAGACGGCTGGCGTGTCGAGTGTTGTCTCCCTGATTGACCTGTCGCCGTGTTGTGTTCTCGCCCGCGTCGGAACCCCGAGCGCTGGCCGGACGAGCGGATCGAATTCTTTCGTGTTGCTTGCCGATCGTGCCGGAAACCGCGGGATTCTTTGCGATCAGAGTAGGTCTGTCGGCGCAAGACTTCTTTTAATCATCGTTAAATTGAAGTAAGCGTCCGATTCACTGCTGAAATCGGGGTAATCACTATCGACGCATTGCGAATTGCGTGGGTCGATCGAGGGGCGAAGAGGGGGAGTGCGGGGCGTCGCCTGGAGGTGCTGCATGCAGCGACGTGCGGGTCCGCCCGCATGGCGGGCAGGCGCGCACGTCGGATCGTCGGACGCTCAGGCGTCCGGGTACCACGCGTCGGAGAATTCGCTGACCTGGACGTCGGTCAGTTCCGGCCGCGCGGCCAGCCATGCGCGCACGGCTTCGCGATCGGCGTCGGTCGTCGTGCCGCGCGGTGCGCCGGAGATCACGTACGCGCCGATGCCTTCGTCGGCGGACGCGACGGTCAGCAGGCCGTTCGCTTCGACAAAATCGATGAACGCGTCGATCAGCTGGCCGCGTTCGAGGTCGCTCAGCTCGTTGCGATACTGCGCGGTTGCGTTGAAGGCGAGTTCCTGGAATTCGGCGATGTGCAGCTTCTTGCGCTGGCGGCGGTTATGGCGTTGGCTCATGGTGCTTGATGAAGGCGAAAAGGGTAACGGAAGGGCCGCGACGGTCGATTGCGCGTCGCGATGCGCGATCGACCCGGCGCGGCATCGAGGTGCCGCACGGCGCTGCCGGCACGTTTGCGCTGGCTGCCCGTGGGGGATGGGACAGCATGATACAGGTCGGGTCGGCCTCTGTGGTTCTGCGAATCTCGACTTGCATGTGGGCCGCGTCGCGGGATACCGCGATCGACGGCCGATGCGAATCGGCCCGCGCAATGCAAGAAGCCCGCTTGCTGTCGCAGAGCGGGCTTCGATATTGGTTGCGGGGACAGGATTTGAACCTGTGACCTTCGGGTTATGAGCCCGACGAGCTGCCAGACTGCTCCACCCCGCGGCGCGAAGTGTACGTCGAATGCTGCGGCGAGTCAAACGATCGATGCTGCATTCGCAGCTCGTTGCGCAGCGAGGTGTGTTGCGTCGACACGAGATCGCATCGTGCCCGGTCCGGCAATGCCCCGATTTCGCAAGTCAATGTCCCGAAATCGCAAGCCACGCGGCGATTCGATGTTTCAGACTTGCGGCAAACCACAGCGCACAGGCCGCGATGCGTGCCGGCCTGTACCAAGGCATCGATCGTGCGCCGGTGTCCAGTCAAGAGAGGATGGAGACGAACCATGAAAGTCCGGCAACTCACCCCCGCCATCGGCGCTGAACTCAGCGAAATCGACCTGGGCGAAGTCTCGCGTATCCCGGGGCAGTTCGCGCAAGTCAAGGACCTGCTCCTGAAACACCGCGTGCTGTTTTTCCGCGGTCAGGACATTACGCGCGCCGAGCACGTGGCCTTTGCGCGCTGCTTCGGCCCGCTGGAAGACCATCCGGTGGTCGGCAGCGATCCCGATCATCCCGGCCTCGTGCGCATCTACCGCAGCGACAATCCACACAGCTACGAGAACACCTACCACAGCGACGGCCTGTGGCGGCCCAATCCAGCCATGGGCGCAGTGCTGCGCTGCATGGAATGCCCGGAGCTCGGCGGCGACACGATCTGGGTGAACATGGTGAAGGCGTACGAGGAGTTGCCCGAGGACATCAAGCGCACCATCTCCAGGCTGCGCGCGAAGGCCAGCATCGAGCATACCTTTGGCGCGGTGATGACGCCCGAAGACCGCGCGAAGCTGGGCCGCGAGTATCCGCCCGCGGAGCATCCGGTCGTGCGCACCCACCCCGAGACCGGCGAGAAGGTGCTGTACGTGGGCGGCTTCAGCACGCATTTCGCGAACTACAGCACGCCCGAGAACGTGCGCCACGGTATCGACAAGACCCCGGGCGCCGCGCTGCTGCTGAACTACCTGGTAAGCCGCGCGACCATTCCCGAATACCAGGTGCGGTGGTCGTGGAAGCCGGGCGACATCGTCGTCTGGGACAACCGCAGCACGCAGCACTATGCGTGCAACGACTACTTTCCCGCGCCGCGAAAAATGGAACGCGCCGGGATCGTGGGCGACGTTCCTTACTGATCGGAAACTTCACTGGCGGCACCTGGCGGATAAACGCCACAGGCCAATTTCGTTCGCAGTCCTTCCACCGGAGCGTCATCATGAACTTCCTCGACGGCCACCTGTTTCCCGAAAACCAGCAACCGCTGATCATCACGGCCGCGCCGTACGCGCCGGGCTGGCTGCCGTCCGATTTTCCCGAGGACATCCCGGTCACCATGGAACAGCAAATCCAGAAGGCCGTGGACTGCTATAACGCCGGCGCAACGGTACTGCACCTGCATGTGCGCGAATTGGACGGCAAGGGCAGCAAGCGCCTGTCCATGTTCAACGAGTTGATCGCCGGCGTGCGCAACGCGGTGCCCGGGATGATCATCCAGGTCGGCGGCTCGATCTCGTTCGCGCCCGAAAACGAAGGGCAAGCGGCGAAGTGGCTGTCCGACGACACGCGCCACATGCTGGCCGAGCTCGAACCCGTGCCGGACCAGGTGACGGTGACGGTGAATACCTCGCAGATGAACGTCACCGATCAGGCGGAAGACGCGGATTTCAAGGGCACCTCGCGCGAGATCCCCGCGATCTTCAACGCCTACAAGGAAATGACGGTGCCGGCGCAGCCCGGCTGGGTCGAAGAGCACGTCCGCCGGCTGACGGCCAAGGGCATTCAGAGCGCCTTCCAGTGCTACAACCTCAACAGTTTCGAGTCGGTGGAGCGGCTGATGCGACGCGGCTTCTACAAGGGGCCGCTGGTCATGAACTGGGTGGCCATCGCCGGCGGGATGGACACGCCCAGCGTCTACAGTCTCGCCAACTTCATTCGTGCCGTACCCGACGGCGCGGTGGTGACGGTGGAAAGCAACGTGCGCAACGTGCTGCCCGTCAACATGATGGGGATAGCCATGGGTTTGCACGTGCGCTGCGGCACCGAGGACTGCCTGTGGAACCAGACGCGCACCGGCAAGGCCGGCACGGTGTCGCAGATCGAACAACTGGTGCGCCTCTCCGAAGAGTTCGGCCGCCCGATCGCGACGGCGCAGCAGGCACGCGAAATCTGCAAGATCGGCGTGTTTTACGATACGGCGGACGAATCCCTGGCCGCCAACGGCTTTGCGCCCAATCGCAATGGCGCCAACCAGGGCTTTCTGCGCAAAGGCGCGATCGCTTGAGCGGGGCCGCGATGCACGCCGGTGCGACGAACTTCGCGAAACGCGCGGACGCGGACGACGCGCACGCCGCGATGGCCATCGCGGCATCGCATCGTCACGCGTCAGGCTGCTTCGTCAGCGTCCCTGACTTGCTGTTTGCGCCACTGCACGACACTGCAGCCGAAATGCGCACGAAACCAGTGGCTGAAACCGCTGGGCGCGGAGAAGCCCAGCAGGTGCGCAATCTCGGCTGCGGCGAGGTTGCTGCCGCGCAGGTGGTGCAGCGCGAGTTCCCGCCGCACTTCGTCGAGCAACGCGCTGAAGGTCAGCCCTTCCGCGTCCAGATGGCGGTGCAACGTGCGCCGGTCGATACGCAGACGGCGAGCCACCGCGTCCGCCGTACAGCGGCCTACCGGCAACAGCGCCAGGATCAACTCGCGGCACGTTTCGCCGGCGCGGTTGCCGCGCCGCTGCAGCGCGGATTCCAGATAGTCGCGGGCAAAGCCGGCGATCCCGGGTTCCTGCTCGCCACGCGGCTGTCGCAAGTCCGCGGCCGCGCAGACGATGCCGTTGAACGGCTGGTCGAACAACACCTTGCAGCCGAAAAAGGCCCGGTGCGCGGCCGCGTCGGCCGGCGGCGCGTGCGTAAAGCAGACCTTGCGCGGTCGCCAGCCGGGGGGAGTCAACTCCTTGAGCGTGCGGAACATCACGCCTACCGCCAGTTCCATCGATTGGCGCATGGGCAAACCGGCGCTGGGCAGCAGGTCTTCACGGACGATGGTGTTGTCCCCGTCGTCCTCGACACGGGTGAGGAGCGAAGCGTGGAGCAGCTTGCGGTACCGGCACAGCGCGTCCAGCGCCTCGCGCGGCGTGGCGGCCTCGCGCAACACGAGGCTGATCGGCCCCAGGTTCGACAGGGAACGGCGTGCCGCCAGCCGCAACGCAAAGTCTTCGGCGCCGGTCGCCTCGGCGGCAAGGTTCAGCGCCTCGCGCACTGCATCGCTGGGGAGCGGCGTTTCCGGGTCCTGCAGCAACCGCGCCGAGAGTCCCGCCTTGCGCAGCAGCGCCCGTGGGTCTGCGCCCAGCGTCCGTACCAGCTCGACATAGCCGTTCAGGCTGGCACTGCGGATGAGACGGCCCGGATTCTTCGTCATCGCCTATGCGTTGCGGTTGCGCCACGCCTGCGGCGGGCAGCCAAACTGCGCGCTGAACCAGCGCGTGAAGGCGCTGTGGCTCGCATAGCCCAGCATCGTGGCGATCTGCCCCATCCCGTAGTGCGGGTTGGCCAGGTAACGCCGGGCAAGGTCGTGCCGCACTTCGTCGAGCAGCGTGGTGAACGACAGCCCCTCGGCATCCAGCGCGCGCTGCAGCGTGCGCATGCTGCGCCCCAGCCCTTGCGCCACGCCCGCGCAGGTGGCCCGGCCCGAGGGCAGCAGCAGGTAGATGGCGCGGCGCACCTGCTGGCCGATGCTGGCATCGCGGGCGCTGATCTGGGCATCCACCAGCGTCTGCGCGTAGCGGGCGAGCGTGGGGTCGGCCAACGGGTTCGGCTCGTCCAGGTCGGCCGCCCGGCAAACGATGCCGTTGAATTCCGCGTCGAACTGCAGGCGGCAGGCGAACAGCCGCTTGTGTACGGATAGATCGCGCGGGGCCGAATGGGAAAAGCACACGCATTGCGGCCGCCAGCGCTCGTGCAGCAGCGCCGCACACATGCGGTAGAGCACGCCGATGGCGAGATCGACGGACTGCTGCATGGGCCGCGCGGCCACGATGTCTTCGCGCAGGATGACCACGCCGTCCGCGTCTTCCATCTGAATGGCGAGCGATTCGTTCAGCACATGCGCGTAGGCAATCAGTGTGGCCAACGCATCGCGCAGCGTAGGCTGGTGCAGCAGCAGCAGGCTCACCACGCCGAAGTGCGAAAGCTGGCGCGACTCGGCCATGCGCAGGCCCAGCGTGTCGCACCGAACGGCTTCGGCCGCGTCTTCGATGACTTGCGCAGCCACGGCGGCGTCGATGAGTTGATCGGGCTCGCGAACGAGCGCAGGCCGCAGTCCCGCGACGCGCAGGGCTTTATCCGCGTCACCGCCGAGGGCGCGCATGACTTCGGCAAAGCCGGTCAATGCCGCCGCGCGCACCAAAGTCACCATTTTCGCCCCCCTTGGGGAAAACCCAGGCTGGCATGAAGAGTATAGCCAGTGGCACGAAATGCAAAGCGGGGGAACACCCGTATTTCTAAGATGGCACCTATTGGACGACCGATCCACACCCCGCACCGTGAAGGAGACAAGCGATGCGTATCGAACCACTCACCTGCGCCATTGGTGCCGAAATCACCGGTGTGAACCTGGCCGACGCCACACGCGACGACGCACTGTTTGCCGAAATCCGGGCCGCGTTGCTGAAGCACAAGGTCGTGTTTCTGCGCGACCAGGACATCGCGCGCACCGACCACGTGGCGTTCGCGCGCCGCTTCGGCGAACTCGAAGACCACCCGGTGGTGGGCAGCGACCCGGAGAACCCGGGCCTGGTGCGCATCTACAAGTCGCCCGACGCGCCCAACGATCACTACGAAAATGGCTGGCACGCGGATGCGACGTGGCGTGAAATCCCGCAAATGGGTGCCGTGCTGCGCTGCATCGAATGCCCGCCCGTCGGCGGCGACACCATGTGGGCCAACATGGTGCTGGCCTACGAAAAGCTGCCGCGGCACGTCAAGGACCTGATCGCGCCGCTGCGGGCGCGCCACAGCATCGAAGCCACCTTCGGCGCAGTCATGCCGATCGAACAGCGCCTGGCGCTCAAGGCCCGGTTCCCCGACGCCGAGCACCCGGTGGTCCGCACCCATCCCGAGACGGGCGAGAAGGTGCTGTTCGTGTGCGGCTTCACCACGCACTTCACCAACTACCACAACCCCGGCAACGTGCGCGTCGGGCAGGACTTCACGCGCGGCGCCTCCGACCTGCTCCAGTACCTGATCAGCCAGGCCGCCATCCCCGAATACCAGGTGCGCTGGCGCTGGAAGCAGGGCGACATCGCCATCTGGGACAACCGTGCCACCCAGCACTACGCGGTGATGGACTACCCGCCCTGCCATCGGAAGATGGAGCGCGCCGGAATCGTCGGCACCCGGCCTTACTGAATCTCACCATCCGAATACCCAGGAGATACCACCATGAACTTCCTCGACGGCCATCTGTTCCCGGAAAACCAGCCGCCGCTGATCATCACCGCCGCGCCTTATGCGCCGTCGTATGTGCCGTCGGATTTCCCCGAGGACATCCCGGTCACGATGGAGGCGCAGATCCAGAAGGCCGTCGATTGCTACAACGCCGGCGCAACCGTGCTGCACCTGCACGTGCGCGAGCTGGACGGCAAGGGCAGCAAGCGGTTGTCCAAGTTCAACGAATTGATCGCCGGCGTGCGCGCGCGCGTGCCTGACATGATCATCCAGGTCGGCGGCTCGATCAGCTTTGCACCGGAAACCGAAGGCGCGGCGGCCAAGTGGCTGTCGGACGACACGCGCCACATGCTGGCCGAGCTGGACCCGAAGCCCGACCAGGTGACCGTGACGATCAACACGTCGCAGATGAACTTCCTGGAGCAGTTCGACTATCGCGACTGGCAGGGCAGTTCGCTGGAAGACCCGGTGGTTTACGGCGCCTACAAGGAAATGACCGTGCCGGCGCAGCCCGGCTGGGCCGAGGAGCACATTCGTCGCCTGACGGCCGCAGGCATCCAGAGCGCGTTCCAGTGCTACAACCAGAACAGCTTCGAATCGGTCGAGCGACTCATTCGCCGCGGCATCTACAAGGGCCCGCTGGTGCTGAACTGGGTGGCGATCGGCGGCGGCATGGATTCGCCCAACGTCTACACGCTGGCCAACTTCTTGCGCGGCGTGCCCGACGGCGCGGTGCTGACGGTGGAAAGTTCGGTGCTCAACGTGCTGCCGGTCAACATGATGGGCATCGCGATGGGCCTGCACGTGCGCACCGGCACCGAGGACAACCTGTGGAACCAGTCGCGTACCACGAAGATCGGCACGGTCGAACAGATCGAGCAGCTGGTGCGTATCTCGCGCGAGTTCGGCCGCCCGATCGCCACCGCGAAACAGGCGCGCGAGATCTGCAAGATCGGCGTGTTCTACGACACGGTCGACGAAACCCTGGCCGCCAACGGCTTCGCGCCGAACGCCCCCGGTCGCCAGCAGGGCTTCCTGCGCAAGGTCGCCTGAGCATGCCCACCGTTACGCCCACCGTCCTCATCGTCCCCGGTCTGCGCGATCACGTGGATACCCATTGGCAAACGCTGCTGGCCGCGCAATTGCCGCGCGTACGCACCGTGCCGCCGATGGGCCGCAGCCGTGAAGGGCTGGACTGCGCGGCCCGCGTGGAAGCCATCGAGCGCGAAGCCGGCGCCATCGACGGCCCGATCGTGATCGTCGCGCACAGCGGCGGCTGCGTGATGCTCGCGCACTGGGCGCAGCGTACGCGCCGCGCGGTGCAGGGCGCGCTGCTGGCCGCGCCGCCGGAATTCGAGCGCCCGATGCCCGACGGCTACCCGACACTCGATGAGTTGCGAGACGGCGGCTGGTTTCCGGTGCCCCTGCAACCGCTGCCGTTTCCCAGCATCGTGGCCGCCAGCCGCAACGACCCGCTCGCGCGCCATGAACGAGTGGAATACATGGCGCGCTGCTGGGGCAGCCGCCTGGTGGACCTCGGCAACGTGGGCCATCTCAACCCCGCGTCCGGCTATGGCGAATGGCCGCGCGCGCATGAATTCATTGCCGAGCTGTCGGTTTGAACCGAGGAGACACGATCATGGTCAAGGCAGTACGTTTTTACGAAACCGGCGGCCCCGAGGTGCTGAAGCTCGAAAACGTCGAGGTGGGCGACCCCGGCCCCGGCGAGGCGCGCGTGCGTCACAGCTTCGTTGCGCTGAACTTCATCGACATCTATTTCCGCACCGGGCGCTATCCGCTGGACCTGCCCAACGGTCTGGGCTCCGATGCCGTGGGCGTGGTCGAGGCCGTGGGGCCCGGCGTCGACTATCTGAAGCCCGGCGACCGCGTCGGCTACCTGATCGGCCCGCAGGGCGCGTACGCCGAAGCGCGCGTGATGCCCGCGGCCGTGCTGATCCCGCTGCCCGACGGCATCGGCGACCGCACCGCCGCCACGCTGATGATGAAGGGCATGACGGCTCAGTACCTGTTCCGCCAGGTCTA
Source organism: Burkholderia pseudomultivorans (assembly GCF_902499075.1). Taxonomy (GTDB): domain Bacteria; phylum Pseudomonadota; class Gammaproteobacteria; order Burkholderiales; family Burkholderiaceae; genus Burkholderia; species Burkholderia pseudomultivorans. The sequence goes on from NZ_CABVPP010000013.1 coordinate 32,813, forward strand.
CCCGTTGAACGGCGGTGAAACCATCCTGTATCACGCCGCCGCCGGCGGCGTGGGCCTGATCGCCTGCCAGTGGGCGCGCGCGCTCGGCGTGACGATGATCGGCACCGTGAGCACCGACGAGAAAGCCGCTCTCGCCAAAGCCAACGGCTGCACGCACACCATCGTGACCTCGCGCGAAAACATCGTCGATCGCGTGAAGGAGCTGACGGACGGCAAGGGTGTGAGCGTGGTCTACGACTCGGTGGGCAAGGACACGCTGATGGATTCGCTGAGCTGCCTGCAGCCGCGCGGCCACTTCGTGAGCAACGGTACGTCGTCCGGCCCGGTGGTCGTCGATTCGCAACTGCTCGCCTCCAAGGGCTCGATCTGGATGACGCGGCCTGCGATGATCCACTACATCCACCCGCGCCCGCACATGCTCGACATGGCGACGGAATTGTTCGACCACGTGCTGGCCGGCAACATCGTGAGCGAGCCGCAGCAGGCGTTCGCGCTCGAAGACGCGGCCGACGCGCACCGCGCGCTCGAAGCGCGCAAGACGGTCGGTTCGACCATCCTCGTGCCATGAGGCGGTCGGTGCGGGCGTGACGGACGCCGTCGCGACACGAGCGTAGTCTCGCGGCGATAACGAATCAAGGAGACGAAGATGGGAATGCATGCGATCACGGCCCCGGGCGACGCCCTTGCGCCCGCACCGACCGTATCCCGGGCATATGCGTGGAGCGTTTTCGCGTTGACGTTCGGCCTGCTGCTCGCGGACTACATGTCGCGGCAGGTGCTCAACGCGGTCTTCCCGCTGCTGAAGGCGCAGTGGCTGCTGAGCGATACGCGGCTCGGCTCGCTGAGCAGCGTCGTGTCGCTGATGGTCGGGCTGCTGACGTTTCCGCTGTCGCTGCTCGCGGATCGCTGGGGGCGGGTGCGCAGCCTGATCCTGATGGCCGTGATCTGGAGCGTCGCGACGCTCGGCTGTGCGGTGTCCGCGAACTACGGCCAGATGTTTGCCGCGCGGTTCGTCGTCGGCGTCGGCGAGGCCGCGTACGGCAGTGTCGGGCTCGCGGTCGTGCTGAGCGTGTTCCCCGCGCATCTGCGTGCGACGCTGTCCGGCTCGTTCCTGGCGGGCGGTGCGTTCGGCTCGATGCTCGGGATGGCGTTGAGCGGGATCGTCGCCGCGCACTTCGGCTGGCGCTGGTCGTTCGCGACGATGGCGATCTTCGGGCTTGCGCTCGCCGGTCTGTATCGGATCGTCGTGACCGAGAAGCGTCTCGCACCCGACGGCGACGTCGCCGCACTCGCGGCGCTGCGCCGTGCGCGGCCGAAGATCACGCTGAAAAGCCTCGGGCCGGCGCTGTTCGCATCGAAGTCGATCGTCTACGCGTACGTCGGCTGCGGCTTGCAACTGCTCCTCCCGGGCGCGCTCTACGCGTGGCTGCCAAGCTTTCTCGGCCGCTACTACGGGCTGCACGTCGATCGCGCGAGTGCGCTCGCCGCGGTGTTCGTGCTGACGACGGGCGTCGGGATGATCGTCTGCGGCATCGTGACCGACCGCATCAGCCGGCGCCATGCACCGCGCAAGTGGACGGTCGCGGCAGCGTACTGCATGGGCTCGTTCGCCGCGCTCGGCTGCGCGTTCCTGCTGCATCCAGGCATGGCGCAGCTCGTGCTGATCGGCATCGGCATGTTCCTCGCGGCGGGCAGCGTCGGGCCGTCCGGCGCGATGGTGGCCGATCTGACGCCGCCTTCGATTCACGCGACCGCGATGGCGGTGTGGTCGCTCGCGAACAATCTGCTCGGCCTCGCGGCGGGCCCGGTACTGACCGGGATGATCGCGGACCGGATCGGCCTGCACGCGGCGCTGCAGTTGATTCCGCTCGCGGCCATCGTGTCGACCGCACTGTTCGTGATCGGCAAGCGCCACTACCCGGACGATCGGCGGCGGGTTGCCGCGTAGCGCGGCACACGCCACCCCCACACGCAGCACCCGACGAAGACCGGAATTGCCGGGTCGGCGATTCCGCGCGTCACGATAACAAACGATAACAAGCAGGCATCCGGCCGGATCGGTCCGGTCGGCACAGGGAATGGAGGAGACGTCAGTGAAACTGAAATGGAGCGGTGGGGCGGCACTCGCGATGTTCGCGTGCGCGGCGCATGCACAATCGTCGGTCACGCTGTACGGTGCGATCGATTCGGGTCTCGTTTATCAGAGTACGTCGGCGGCGTCGTTCGCACCGACCGCGAAGAACAACGGACACCTGTTCGGCTTCAAGGATGCCGGTATCTATTCGAGCTTCTGGGGCTTGAAGGGCAGCGAGGACATCGGCGGCGGCTACAAGGTGAACTTCCGCTTGCAGGGGGTGTTCAACAGCGGCACCGGCAAGCTCGGGCTCGCGGACACGACGGGCGGTACCGCGGTGTTCAATCAGCAGGCGACCATCGGCATCTCGGGGCCGTTCGGCACGTTCGACGCCGGGCGGCAGTTCACGCCGATGATCTACGCGATGGCCGACACCGACGTCCGCAATGCGCAGTATTTCGGCAGCATCCTGAGCGCATGGCTCGGACTGAACCAGGCGGCCGGCTGGCCCGGTACGAACTCGAACGTGCCGATCGGCGCGCTGTACGACAGCAACGCGCTCGTCTACCAGTCGCCGAAGTTCTACGGCGCGTCGATCGGGCTCGAATACGCGCCGGGCGGGGTGCCGGGGCAGATCCAGGGCGGCACGCGCGAGTCGGCGGTGCTCAAGTATTCGAACTACGGGCTCAATCTCGCGGCGGTCTACTACAACGCGCACGACACCAATACCGCGGCGGCGACGCCGACCGGTCTGGCCAACAATCGCTTCTACTACTTCGGCGCGAAGTACACGTTCAGCGGATTGTCGGTGTCGGCGTCGTACGGGATCGGCAAGAATCCGTCGAACACGAGCCGCACGAACTACGAAATGATTTCCGGCGGCCTCGGCTACCAGTTCAGCCCGTTCTTCCGGATCACGTCCGGCTACTACTACCTGAAGGATCGCAACAACGGTGCGAATCATTCGAGCGAATACGCGGCGGGCGCCGAATACAGCCTGTCGAAGCGCACGATGGTCTATGCACAGGTCGGCTACGTCGCGAACCGCGGCACGATGAACCAGACGATCACGTACGGCCAGCCTGTCGCGCCCGGCGTGTCGACGACGGCCGCGATGATCGGCATGCGGCACACCTTCTGACGATGCGAAAGCGAAACGGAGAACAATGAAGATGAAAAAGAGGCATGGCATTCGAGCAGCGCTCGGCGTTGCCGTCGCGGCGGCATCGATCGGCGCATGGGCGCAGTCTGGCGCGTCGGCGGGGATGCCGGCGAGCGCGCCGGCCGGCGTGGGGCGCGCCGCGTCCGCGGGCATGAGTGCGAAGGCGGTGCGACAGGCGAATCGTGCGCTGCGGCGCAAGGTGTACGCGGCGCTCGCCCGGCACAAGGAGATCGACGCGGGGAGCATCAGCGTGACCGCGAAGGGCGGCGCGATCACGCTGAACGGCACGGTTGCCGAAGCGTCGCAGATCGAGACGGTCGAGCAGGTTGCAACGGACGTCGCCGGCGTGACGTCGGTGACGAACCGGCTGGCCGTGCAGCGACCGCTCGGCCAGTGAGCGGCGTTCGCCGGGAGCTCGGCGTGCGTATGGCTGCCGCCGATCCGGCGCGCGAGGTCGCGCCGGCATTCAGCGGATTTACATCAACACGATGTCGTACTGCTCCTGACTCAAATTCGACTCCACCTGCAGCGACACCGGTTTGCCGATGAAGTCGATCAGCATCGCGAGATGCTGCGACTCCTCGTCGAGAAACAGGTCGATCACCTGCTGCGCGGCGATCACGCGGAATTCGCGCGGATTGAACTGGCGCGACTCGCGCAGGATCTCGCGCAGGATGTCGTAGCACACGGTGCGCGACGTCTTCACCTGGCCCTTGCCCTGGCAGGTCGGACAGGGCTCGCACAGCACGTGCGCGAGCGATTCGCGCGTGCGCTTGCGCGTCATCTCGACGAGCCCCAGCTGCGAGAAGCCGTTGACGGTCACGCGCGTGCGGTCGCGCGACAGCGCTTTCTTCAGCTCGGACAGCACCGCGTCGCGATGCTCGGCATTCTCCATGTCGATGAAGTCGATGATGATGATGCCGCCGAGATTGCGCAGCCGCAGCTGCCGCGCGATCGTATGCGCGGCCTCGAGGTTGGTCTTGAAGATCGTGTCGTCGAAGTTGCGCGCGCCGACGTAGCCGCCGGTGTTCACGTCGATCGTCGTCATCGCCTCGGTCTGGTCGATCATCAGGTAGCCGCCCGACTTCAGGTCGACGCGGCGCGACAGCGCGCGCTGGATCTCCGTCTCGATGTTGTACAGGTCGAACAGCGGCCGCTCGCCGGTGTAGTGGTGCAGCTTCGGGCTCACGGCCGGCGTGAACTCGGCCGCGAAATCCGCGAGGCGCTGGTAGGTTTCGCGCGAATCGACCTGGATGCGCGTCGTGTCGTCGTTCGCGAAGTCGCGCAGCACGCGCTGCGCGAGGTCGAGATCCTGGTACAGCAGGCTGGTCGCCGGCAGCCGCTGCGCCTGCGCGACGATCGTCGCCCAGGTCTTGCGCAGGTACGCGACGTCGCCGGCCAGCTCGTCCGAGGTCGCATCCTCGGCGATCGTGCGCACGATATAGCCGCCTTTCTCGTCCGGCGGGATCACGGCGGTCAGGCGCGCGCGCACGGCTTCCCGTTCGGCCTCGCTCTCGATCTTCTGCGAGATGCCGATATGCGGCTCCTGCGGCAGGTAGACGAGCGTGCGGCCCGCGATGCTGACCTGCGTCGACAGCCGCGCCCCCTTCGTGCCGATCGGATCCTTGATCACCTGGACCATCAGCGTCTGGCCCTCGAACACGGTCTTCTCGATCGGCTGGTGGGCGGCGGCCGACGGCGGCTCGCCCGCGATGCGCGGCTGCCAGATATCGGCGACGTGCAGGAACGCCGCGCGTTCGAGGCCGATGTCGATGAACGCCGACTGCATGCCGGGCAGTACGCGCACGACCTTGCCGAGATAGATGTTGCCGACCCGTCCGCGCGACAGCGTGCGCTCGACGTGAAGCTCCTGCACCGCGCCTTGCTGGACGAGTGCGACCCGCGTTTCCTGCGGCGTGAGGTTGATCAGGATTTCTTCGTTCATGGTGCGGTTCAGAAAGCGACGCGGGCGGCGCGCAGCAGCGCGGCGGTCTCAAAAAGGGGCAGACCCATGATACCTGAATGGGAACCGTCGATTCGCTCGACGAACTCGGCCGCGCGTCCCTGGATCGCATACGCGCCGGCCTTGCCGAACGGCTCGCCGGTCTCGACGTAGCGCACGAACGCGTCGCGCGGCGCGGCCGCGAAGCGCACCGACGAGCGCGACAGCGCGGGCGGCAGCAGCGCGCCGTCGGCGCCGATCACCGCGACCGCAGTCAGCACCTCGTGCGCGCGGCCGGCCAGACGCGTGAGCATCGCGAGCGCGTCGGCCGCGTCGGTCGGCTTGCCGAGGATCGCGCCGTCGATCGTCACGGTGGTGTCCGCGACCAGCACCGGCGCGGCCGGCCTGCCGCTCGCGACGAGCCGCGCACGCGCGGCTTCGGCCTTCGCGACGGTCACGCGCTGCACGTACGCGTCGGCGGCCTCGCCGGGCAGTTCGGCCTCGAGCGCCTCGGCGTCCTCGTTGGCGCGCGGCAGCAGCAGTTCGAAGCGTACGCCGATCTGCTGCAGCAGCTCCTGGCGGCGCGGGCTTTGCGAAGCGAGATAAAGGGTCGGGAAGCGTTCGGAGGAAGGGCTGGACGGCATGGTGTCGTTATCTCGTTGAGCGCGCGCGGCGCGCGTCGCGAGGACGACGCGTCAGGCGCGGTGGTAGGGGTGATTCTGCGTGATGCTCCACGCGCGGTAAAGCTGTTCGGCGAGCAGCACGCGCACCATACCGTGCGGCAGCGTCATGCTGGAGATGCGCAGCAGCAGGTCGGCGCGGCCTTTCAGTTCGGGATCGAGCCCGTCGGCGCCGCCGATCACGAACGCGACGTCGCGACCGTCCTGCTGCCAGCCCGGCAGCGCCTGCGCGAGCTGCATCGTGGTCCAGTCGCGGCCGCGCTCGTCGAGCGCGACGATGCGCGCGCCCTTCGGCAGCGCGGCCTCGATCTTCTGCCGCTCGGCCGCCATCACGCTTTCCGCGCTGCGGCCGCCCGAACGCAGTTCGGGCTTGATCTCGCGCAGCTCGATGCGCAGCTCGGGCGGCATCCGCTTCGCGTATTCGTCGAAGCCGGACGCGATCCAGCCGGGCATCTTGTGGCCGACCGCGAGGATGTAAAGCTTCATCGGGACGATTCAGGCAGCTTAGCGGCGGCGGGCGGCCGTCTTGCGCGCCGGGCGGGCCGGTGCGGCTTCTTCCTCGTCGTCTTCGTCGTCGCTTGCCGCGGCCGCGCCGTTCGGGCCCTTGCCGCCGCCGAGCTTGATCCGCACCGGCTTGTCGCCCCAGATTTCCTCGAGGTTGTAGTACTGGCGCAGCGCCGGCTGCAGGATGTGCACGACCGCGTCGCCGCAGTCGACCAGCACCCATTCGCCGGTGTCCTCGCCCTCGGAGCTGACGACGTCGCCGCCGGCTTCCTTGACCTTCTCGCGCACGTTCGACGCGAGCGCCTTGGTCTGGCGGTTCGAGGTGCCCGACGCGACGACCACGCGGTCGAACAGTTCGGTCAGATGGCTGGTGTTGAACACCTTGATGTCTTGCGCCTTGACGTCTTCGAGGGCGTCGACGATCACGCGCTGCAGTTTGCGGATATCCATGGAATCAGGAATGGTAGAGACGATGTTGAAGAATATAGGCCCAGACGGCGGCCGGCACATGCTCGGCCGACGCGTCGGGCATCCGGGCGCGACGCGCGATGCATTCGCGCAGGTGCGCGCGGATGTCGGTCGCGGCGATGTCGAACGCGAGCGTCGTGTCGATCAGCAGCCGGCCGGCCGGCGTGGCTTGCAGCTGGTCGGCGCCGGCCTGCCGCGCGGCGATTTCCTGTGCGACGGCCGGCGACGCCGCGCCGAGGTCGAAGCCCGGGCGCGTCGCCGCGCAGATGTGCGCGTAGTCGAACAGCTTGCGCCAGTCGCGCCACGTGTCGAGGCGCACGAGCTGGTCGGCGCCGATCAGCAGCGACAGCGATGCGTCGGGACCGATTCGTTCGCGCCAGCGCGCGAGCGTGTCGACCGTGTAGGTCGGGCCTTCGTGCTCGATCTCGTCGGTCGCGACGCTGACGCTCGCACCCGGCAGCGACAGCGACGCGGCGGCCGCACGCGTCATCGCGAGCCGATGCTCGGCGGCCGACACGTCCCGCTTCTGGTACGGCTGCCCGGCGGGCAGCAGCACGAGTTCGGTCAGGTCGAGCACCTCGGCGAAACGGCGCGCGAGCGCGAGATGGCCGTCGTGGATCGGGTCGAACGTGCCGCCCAGCAGGCCGATACGACGCGGCAGCGGGGCGGGGCGGGCGGTGGTGTCCAGAAAACGCGTCCTCTTGTTGGGGCGGGGCAGCGCGACGGGCTCAGACCCAGTCGCGCGGCACGATGAAGTCGCTGTACAGGCGCGCTTCCGGCGAACCCGGCTCGGGCTGCCAGTTGTAGCGCCAGTTCGCGACCGGCGGCATCGACATCAGGATCGACTCGGTGCGGCCGCCGCTTTGCAGGCCGAACAGCGTGCCGCGGTCGAACACCAGATTGAATTCGACGTAGCGGCCGCGGCGATAGGCCTGGAACTCGCGTTCGCGCTCGCCGTACGGCAGGTCGACGCGGCGCTCGACGATCGGCAGGTAGGCCGACAGGAACGCGTCGCCGACGCTGCGCATCATGTCAAACGACCGTTCGAATCCGGGTTCGGAGAAATCGTCGAAGAAGATCCCGCCGATGCCGCGCATCTCGTTGCGGTGCTTCAGGAAGAAATACTCGTCGCACCATTTCTTGAAGCGCGGGTACAGCTCGGCGCCGAACGGGTCGAGCGCGTCCTTGCAGGTCTGGTGGAAATGCCGGGCGTCGTCCTCGAAGCCGTACATCGGGGTCAGGTCCATGCCGCCGCCGAACCAGAAGACCGGCGCTTCGCCGGGCTTCGTCGCGATCAGCATCCGCACGTTCATGTGCACGGTCGGGCAGTACGGGTTGCGCGGGTGCAGCACCAGCGACACGCCGAGCGCCTCGAAGCCGCGCCCGGCGAGCTGCGGGCGCGCCGCGCTCGCCGACGGCGGCAGCGCGTCGCCCGCGACGTCGGAAAAGCCGATCCCCGCGCGCTCGAACACGCGGCCGCCTTCGAGGATCCGCGTGCAGCCGCCGCCGCGCAGCCGCTCGGCGGGGCCGCGCTGCCACGCGTCGGTCGCGAGCGGCGTGCCGTCGAGTGCGCCGAGCGCATCGGCGATGCGCGTCTGCAGGTCCTGGAGATACGTGCGCACGCGCGCCACGTCGTAGGTCGAATCGGTCATGTGTGGACTGGGCGCCCCCGCCTGCGGGGGCCGTAAAAAAGGCTTCTGCCGGGCATTCTATCGAACCCCGGCAGAGGACAGGGGTGCGCCGCGTCGCGGCGCACCCGCGGCCAGCGTCACGCGCTCTTGCGATTGAGCGCGCGGTAGCCGATGTCGCGGCGGTACTGCATGCCTTCGAAATTGATCTGGTTGATCGCGTCGTACGCATGCTGCTGCGCTTCGCGCACCGAATCGGCGAGGCCGACCACGCACAGCACGCGGCCGCCCGACGTGACCAGCTTGTCGCCGTCGGCGAGCGTGGTGCCTGCATGGAACGTCACGGCCTGCTCGGTCTCGGCCGGGATCCCGTTGATGCGGTCGCCCTTGCGCGGCGCGTCCGGATAGCCGTGCGCGGCCAGCACGACGCCGAGCGCGGTGCGGCGGTCCCAGTCGAGCTCGACCGTGTCGAGCGTGCCCGCGATCGCCTGCTCGACGACCTTCGAGAAATCGCTTTTCAGGCGCGCCATGATCGGCTGCGTCTCCGGGTCGCCCATCCGGCAGTTGAATTCCAGCGTGCGCGGATTGCCGTCCTTGTCGATCATCAGGCCCGCGTACAGGAAGCCGGTGAAGCGGATGCCGTCCTTCTCCATCCCGCGCACGGTCGGCATGATGATCTCGCGCATCACGCGCGCGTGCATCTGCGGCGTGACGATCGGCGCGGGCGAATACGCGCCCATGCCGCCGGTGTTCGGGCCGCGATCCTCGTCGAGCAGGCGCTTGTGGTCCTGGCTCGAGGCGAGCGCGAGCGCGTGCTTGCCGTCGACCATCACGATGAAGCTGGCTTCCTCGCCGTCGAGGAATTCCTCGATCACGACGCGTGCGCCGGCATCGCCGAGCTTGTTGTCCGACAGCATCATGTCGACGGCCGCGTGCGCTTCTTCCAGCGTCATCGCGACGACCACGCCCTTGCCGGCCGCGAGGCCGTCGGCCTTCACGACGATCGGCGCGCCCTTCGCGTCGATGTACGCGTGCGCGGCGGCCGTGTCGGAGAAGGTTTCGTAGTCGGCGGTCGGGATGCCGTGGCGCTTCATGAACGCTTTCGCGAAATCCTTCGAGCTTTCGAGCTGCGCGGCTTCGCGGGTCGGCCCGAAGATCTTCAGGCCGCGCGCGCGGAACAGGTTGACGATGCCGGCCGCGAGCGGCGCTTCCGGCCCGACCAGCGTGAACGCGACGCCTTCGCGTTCCGCGAAGTCGGCGAGTTCGTCGAGCGACGTGATATCGACGTTCTTCAGACGCTCGTCCTGCGCCGTGCCGCCATTGCCGGGCGCGACGTAGACCATCTGGACGCGCGGCGCTTGCGCGAGCTTCCACGCCAGCGCATGTTCGCGGCCGCCGGAACCGACGACGAGTAGTTTCATGGGATTCCCCGCAGACTAGAAAACAGGGCGGCCGGCACGCTCAGGCGCGCCGGCCGCGGAATCGGTCGGGCCGCCGCCATCGCGAGCGAGCGGCAGCCGGCATCTCATTCCTCGACGATGACGGCGTTCGTATACACGTCCTGCACGTCGTCGAGGTTTTCGATCGCGTCCAGCAGCTTCTGCATCTTGACCGCGTCGTCGCCGGTGAATTCGACTTCGTTCTGCGGCTTCATCGTCACTTCGGCGAGCTCGGCCTTGAAGCCGGCCGCCTCGAGCGCGTCCTTCACTGCCGAGAAGGCCTGCCAGTCGCACAGCACCTCGATCGAGCCGTCGTCGTTGGTGCTCACGTCGTCCGCGCCGGCTTCGAGTGCGGCTTCCATCAGCGCGTCTTCCGACGTGCCGGGCGCGAACAGGAACTGGCCGACGTGATCGAACATGAACGCGACCGAGCCGTCGGTGCCCATGTTGCCGCCGAACTTCGAGAACGCGTGGCGGACTTCCGCGACGGTGCGCGTGCGGTTGTCGGTCAGCGTGTCGACGATGATCGCCGCGCCGCCGATGCCGTAGCCTTCGTAGCGGATTTCCTCGTAGTTCGCGCCGTCCGCGCCGCCGACGCCGCGATCGATCGCGCGCTTGACGTTGTCCTTCGGCATGTTCGCGTCGGCCGCCTTGTCGACCGCCAGACGCAGGCGCGGGTTCGAGTTGACGTCGCCGCCGCCGAGGCGGGCCGCGACCTGGATTTCCTTGATCAGGCGAGTCCAGACCTTGCCGCGCTTCGCGTCGGCCGCTGCCTTCTTATGCTTGATGTTGGCCCATTTCGAATGACCAGCCATACCTTTCTCCGTGCCCGGGCGCGCTCGCGCGGGCGATTGTGCCAATGTGTCGTTGAATCGGCGGCCGTTGGGGCGGGCGTGATGCCGCGGGGCCGCGCGTGTCGAGTGGAGCGTGATTTTATCACGCGGCGACCGCCGCTTCGGGGCCGCCGTGCATGGGCCGAACGGCCGGGGCGGGGCGCCGCACCGCGCGCGGCGCGGCTGCCGGCGCGGCCGGCGTCAGTTCTTGGTGCCGAACAGGCGGTCGCCCGCGTCGCCGAGGCCCGGCACGATGTATGCGTGCTCGTTCAGGTGCGAGTCGAGCGACGCGACGAACAGCTTCACGTCCGGGTGCGCGTCCTGGAACACCTGCACGCCCTCGGGCGCGGCGACCAGCGCGACGAACATGATGTTCGCGGCCGGCACGTTGCGGCGCTTCAGCACGTCGACCGCATGCACGGCCGAGTTGCCGGTCGCGACCATCGGGTCGCACAGGATGAAGATCCGGTCCTCGAGGTCGGGCAGGCGCACCAGGTATTCGACCGGGCGGTGATCCTCGGCGCGGTACACGCCGATATGGCCGACGCGGGCCGACGGCACCAGGTCGAGCAGGCCGTCCGACATCCCGATGCCCGCGCGCAGCACCGGCACGATCGCCAGTTTCTTGCCGGCGATCACGGGCGCGTCGATCTCGACGAGCGGGGTTTCGACCCGCTTGGTCGTGATCGGCAGGTTGCGGGTGATCTCGTAGCCCATCAGCAGCGTGATTTCGCGCAGCAGCTCGCGGAACGTGCGCGTCGACGTGTCCTTGTCGCGCATGTGCGTGAGCTTGTGCTGGATCAGCGGGTGATCGGTGATGAAGAGATTCGGGAAGCGGCTGTCCTGTTTCATGACGGGGGCGCCTTGGCGGCAAAAGAGGATCGGGGGCGGCGGCGGACGGAAGCCCGCGGCGCGCTGATGGCCGCAATTTTACCAAGGCGCGCTGCATGATCCGGATAATATCGACGTCTCATTACCCGGCGCGCGTCGCGGACGACCGTTCGCCCGACGCGCGCCGCCACAGAGGAATCGACGATGGATCTCGGTATCGAAGGAAAGACCGCGCTCGTGTGCGCGGCGAGCAAGGGGCTCGGGCGCGGCTGCGCGGAAGCGCTGGCCGCCGAAGGCGTGAATCTGGTGATCGTCGCGCGTTCGCGAGACACGCTGGAGGAAACCGCGGAAGAGATCCGCGCGGCGTCGAACGTGTCGATCGCCGCGGTCGCATGCGACATCACGACGCCCGACGGCCGGGCGGCCGCGCTCGCCGCGTGCCCGCAGCCGGACATTCTCGTGACGAATGCGGGCGGCCCGCCGCCGGGCGACTTCCGCGACTTCTCGCACGACGACTGGATCCGCGCGCTCGAGGCGAACATGCTGACGCCGATCGAGCTGATCCGCGCGACCGTCGACGGGATGATCGCGCGCCGCTTCGGCCGGATCGTCAACATCACGAGTTCGGCGGTGAAGGCGCCGATCGACGTGCTCGCACTGTCGAACGGCGCGCGCTCGGGGCTGACGGGCTTCGTCGCCGGGCTGGCGCGCAAGGTCGCGCCGCATGGCGTGACGATCAACAACCTGCTGCCGGGGCTGTTCGACACCGACCGGATCGCGACCACGCTGTCTGCGTCCGCGAAAGCGCAGGGCGTGACGGTCGACGAGATGCGCGCGCGGCGCGCGAAGGAGATCCCGGCCGGGCGCCTGGGCCGGCGCGACGAGTTCGGCGCGGCGTGCGCATTCCTGTGCAGCGCGCACGCGGGCTATATCACCGGGCAGAACTGGCTGCTCGACGGCGGCGCGTATCCGGGCACGTTCTGACGTGCCGCGCGACCCTGACCATAACAACCGAACAACGAAGGATCTGGAGATGAGCAACACTCGTATCGCATTGATTGCGCACGACGCGAAGAAGGACGAGATCGTCGCGCTCGCGGGTGAATATCGCGACACGCTCGCGCAATGCCGGCTGGTCGGCACGGGCACGACGGGCGGGCGCATCGCGGCCGCGCACGGGCTCGAGGTCGAGCGCAAGCTGTCGGGGCCGCTCGGCGGCGACCTGCAGATCGGCGCGGAACTGGCCGAAGGCCGCGTCGACATCGTCGTGTTCCTGCGCGACCCGATGACCGCGCAGCCGCACGATCCCGACATCACCGCGCTGGTGCGCGCGTGCGACGTGCACAACGTGCCGGTCGCGACCAACGTCGCGACCGCGCGGATGCTGCTCGACGACCTGGCGCGGAAAATGCGGGACTAGGGCGCCCCTCGACGAACGCCGGCCCGTCGTCTGCGGCTGCCGCCTCAATTGCCCCTGCTGCCGTCAGGGCCATGCACGGGTCGCCGCGACGCGCGAGAATCGAGCGTCGCGACGCGCCGGCCCGTCGGACTTCGCATCCGGCGGGGTGCGTCGGCGATCCGAATGTCACCTGACCGATTGAGAACGAGGAGCGAAACGATGCCGAAAGCAATCCGATACGACCAGCCGGGCGGCCCGGACGTGATGAAGTGGGTCGATGTCGAGGTCGGCGCGCCGAACGCGGGCGAAGTCCGGATCCGCCAGCATGCGGTCGGGCTCAACTACATCGACGTGTATTTCCGCACCGGCCTCTATCCGCAGCCGCTGCCCGGCGGGCTCGGGATGGAGGCGGCCGGCGAGGTCACGGCCGTCGGCGACGGCGTGAGTGCGCTGAAGGTCGGCGACCGCGTCGCGTATGTCGCGCAGCCGCCGGGCGCGTATGCGCAGGAACGCGTGCTGCCGGCCGAGCGCGTCGTGAAGCTGCCCGACGGGATCGGCTACGACGACGCGGCGTCGGTGATGCTGCAGGGCCTGACCGCGCATTACCTGCTGCGCCGCACGTACCCGGTGAAGGCCGGCGACACGATCCTGATCCATGCGGCGGCCGGCGGCGTCGGCCTGCTGGTGTGCCAGTGGGCGAAGGCGCTCGGCGCGACCGTGATCGGTACGGTCGGCTCCGACGAGAAGGCCGAACTCGCGAAGGCGCACGGCTGCGATCATCCGGTCGTCTATACGCGCGAGAACTTCACGCAGCGCGTGAAGGAGATCACGAACGGCGCGGGCGTGCCGGTCGTCTACGATTCGATCGGCAAGGACACCTACCTCGGCTCGCTCGACAGCCTCGCGCCGCTCGGCTACTTCGTCAGCTTCGGCAACGCGTCGGGCCCGCTGCCGCCGATCGACTCGAAGGAATTCTCGTCGCGCGGCTCGCTGTTCTTCACGCGGCCGACGCTGTTCTCGTACATCGCGAAGCGCGCCGATCTCGAAGCGGCCGCCGCCGAGCTGTTCGACGTGATCCTGTCGGGCAAGGTGAAGACCAGCATCAACCAGCGCTATCCGCTCGCGGAAGTCGGCCGCGCGCACGCCGATCTCGAGTCGCGCAAGACGACCGGGTCGACGCTGCTGATTCCCTGATCCAGCGCGGCGCGCCGACATGCCGCCGGCGCCTGCCTTCCTTCCGCCTTCCGGACGGCGCGGCTGCGCCGTCCGTCCCGCTCGATGCGCTCCGCCCGCATCCGTCCGTTTACACGCTTTTTATACCCGCCCGATCACCTTTGACCCGCCCTTTACGCGCGTTCCCCTAAGGTTCTAGTCGTCCGATTTCGACGACGGAGAACACAAAAATGGATGGGGTTTTCATCGGCGCACTGGTGCTCTTCACCGCGCTGATCCTCGGTTTGATCGCCGGTTGCGACAAGCTCGCGCAATACGGCCGCGGGGGGCGAGCATGACCTGGATGCTCTGGCTGGCGGGCGCTTCGACCGCCCTGTTGTTCGCGTATCTCGTCTATGCGCTGCTGCGCGCGGAGGACATCGAATGAACGCGAACAACCTGTTGCAGGCGCTGCTGTTCATCGTCGTGCTGCTGGCCGCGGCCGTGCCGGTTGCGCGCTACCTGTCGGCCGTGATGGACGGCAGCTCGCGCGTCGTGCGCGTGTTCGGGCCGCTCGAACGCGTGCTGTACCGCATCGCGGGCGTCGACGCCGGCACCGAGATGAACTGGAAGCAGTATGCGATCGCGACGATTGCGTTCAACGCGCTCGGCGCGCTGTTCCTGTATGCGTTGCTGCGCGTGCAGGGCCTGCTGCCGGGCAACCCGCAGCAGTTCGGCGCGATGACGGTCGACGGTGCGTTCAACACGGCCGTCAGCTTCGTCACCAACACGAACTGGCAGGACTACACGCCCGAGCAGACGGTCAGCTACCTGACGCAGATGCTCGGCCTGACCGTGCAGAACTTCCTGTCGGCGGCGACCGGCATCGTCGTCGTGATTGCGCTGATCCGCGGCTTCGCGCGCCACAGCGCGCAGACGATCGGCAACTTCTGGGTCGACCTGACGCGCGTGACGCTGTACGTGCTGGTGCCGATGGCGGCGCTCGTCGCCGCGCTGCTGATGAGCCAGGGCGTGATCCAGAACATGAAGGCATACCAGGACGTGCCGGTGCTGCAGGCGAGCACCTATGCGGCGCCGAAGCTCGACGCGCAGGGCAACCCGGTCAAGGACGACAAGGGCAATGCGGTGACGGTGCCCACGCCGCTCACGAAGCAGACGCTCGCGATGGGCCCGGTCGCGTCGCAGGAAGCGATCAAGATGCTCGGCACCAACGGCGGCGGCTTCTTCAACGCGAACTCCGCGCATCCGTACGAGAACCCGACACCGTTCGCGAACTTCCTGCAGACCTTCGCGATCCTGATCATCCCGGCCGCGCTGTGTCTCGTGTTCGGTCGCATGATCGGCGATCGCCGGCAGGGCATCGCGGTGCTCGCGGCGATGACGGTCGCGTTTGCGGTCGCGATCGGCGTCGAGGTGGGCGCGGAGCAGGCCGGCAATCCGACGCTGGCCGCGCTGCACGTCGACCAGTCGACGAGCGCGCTGCAGCCGGGCGGCAACATGGAAGGCAAGGAAACGCGCTTCGGCATCGCGCAGACCGGCATCTTCACGGTCGCGACCACGGCCGCGTCGTGCGGGGCGGTCGACACGATGCACGATTCGCTGACGCCGCTCGGCGGCCTCGTGCCGATGCTGCTGATGCAGCTCGGCGAGGTGGTGTTCGGCGGGGTCGGCTCGGGGCTCTACGGGATGCTCGTATTCGCGCTGCTCGCGGTGTTCGTCGCGGGGCTGATGATCGGCCGCACGCCCGAGTACGTCGGCAAGAAGATCGAGTCGTACGAGATGAAGATGGTGTCGATCGTCGTGCTGCTCACGCCGCTGCTGGTGCTGGTCGGCACGTCGATCGCCGTGCTTGCCGGCGCGGGCAGGGCCGGCATCGCGAACCCCGGCCCGCACGGCTTCTCGGAAATCCTCTACGCGTTCAGCTCGGCTGCGAACAACAACGGCAGCGCGTTTGCGGGCCTGACGGTCGGCACGCCGTTCTACAACTGGATGACCGCGATCGCGATGTGGTTCGGCCGCTTCGGCACGATCGTGCCGGTGCTGGCGATCGCCGGCTCGCTCGCGGCGAAGAAGCGCATCGCGGCGACGAGCGGCACGCTGCCGACGCACGGCCCGCTGTTCGTCGTGCTGCTGCTCGGCACGGTGCTGCTGGTCGGCGCGCTGACCTACGTGCCGGCGCTCGCGCTCGGCCCGGGCGTCGAGCATCTGATGATGTGGCTGGGCGCATGACGCGCGGCCGAAACGACAAGGCATCGAAGAGATCGCAATGACTCAACATTCCGCTACCCGCTCCATGTTCGACCCGGCGCTCGTGCGCCCGGCGATCGTGGAGTCGTTCAAGAAACTCACGCCGCGCACGCAGTTCCGCAACCCGGTGATGTTCTGCGTTTATGTCGGCAGCATCCTGACGACGGTGCTGTGGATCGCCGCGCTCACCGGGCAGGCCGAGGCGCCGGCCGGCTTCATCCTCGCGATCGCGCTGTGGCTGTGGTTCACGGTGCTGTTCGCGAACTTCGCGGAGGCGCTCGCCGAAGGGCGCTCGAAGGCGCAGGCCGCGTCGCTGCGCAGCGCGAAGAAGGACGTGATGGCGAAGAAGCTCAACGAGCCGCATCCGAAGTCGCCGATCCGCATCACGACCGCGTCCGACCTGCGCAAGGGCGACGTCGTGCTGGTCGAGGCCGGCGACGTGATTCCGGCCGACGGCGAAGTCGTCGACGGCGTCGCGTCGGTCGACGAATCGGCGATCACCGGCGAATCCGCGCCGGTGATTCGCGAGTCGGGCGGCGACTTCTCGTCCGTCACGGGCGGCACGCGCGTGCTGTCCGACTGGATCGTCGTGCAGGTCACCGCGAACCCGGGCGAGGCGTTCCTCGACCGGATGATCGCGATGGTCGAAGGCGCGAAGCGCAAGAAGACGCCGAACGAGGTCGCGCTGACGATCCTGCTGGTTGCGCTGACGATCGTGATGCTGCTCGCGACCGCGACGCTGCTGCCGTTCTCGATGTTCTCGGTCGACGCGATGAAGGCCGGCCATGTAGTGACGATCACCGCGCTGGTCGCGCTGCTCGTGTGCCTGATCCCGACCACCATCGGCGGGTTGCTGTCCGCGATCGGCGTGGCCGGGATGAGCCGGATGATGCAGGCGAACGTGATCGCGACGTCGGGCCGCGCGGTCGAGGCAGCGGGCGACGTCGACGTGCTGCTGCTCGACAAGACCGGCACGATCACGCTCGGCAATCGCCAGGCGTCGCTGTTCGTGCCGGCGCCCGGCGTGACGGAGGAGGCGCTGGCCGACGCCGCGCAGCTGTCGTCGCTCGCCGACGAGACACCTGAGGGCCGTAGCATCGTCGTGCTCGCGAAGGAGCGCTTCAACATTCGCCAGCGCGACATGGCGCAGCTGCATGCGACCTTCCTCGGCTTCTCCGCGCAGACGCGCATGAGCGGCGTCGACCTGTCCCCCAAGGGGACTTCCTCCGGGGCGCCGCACCGCGAGATCCGCAAGGGCGCGGCCGACGCGATCAAGCGCTATGTCGAGACGCACGGCGGGCGCTTTCCCGACGAAGTGCGCCGCGCGGTCGACGACGTCGCGCGCCGCGGCAGCACCCCGCTCGTCGTCGCCGACCTGCAGCAGGGCGCGGCGCGCGTGCTCGGCGTGATCGAGCTGAAGGACATCGTGAAGGGCGGCATCAAGGAGCGTTTCGCGGAGCTGCGCAAGATGGGCATCAAGACCGTGATGGTGACGGGCGACAACCGGCTGACGGCCGCGGCGATCGCGGCGGAGGCGGGCGTCGACGACTTCCTCGCGGAAGCGACGCCGGAAACCAAGCTCGCGACGATCCGCGAGCACCAGGCGGCCGGGCGCCTCGTCGCGATGACGGGCGACGGCACCAACGACGCGCCGGCGCTCGCGCAGGCCGACGTCGCGGTCGCGATGAACACCGGCACGCAGGCCGCGAAGGAAGCGGGCAACATGGTCGACCTCGACTCGAACCCGACCAAGCTGATCGAGATCGTCGAGATCGGCAAGCAGATGCTGATGACGCGCGGCTCGCTGACGACGTTCTCGATCGCGAACGATATCGCGAAGTATTTCGCGATCATCCCGGCCGCGTTCGTGACGACCTATCCGCAGCTGAAGGTGCTCGACATCATGCATCTGAGCTCGCCGGCGTCGGCGATCCTGTCGGCGGTGATCTTCAACGCGCTGATCATCGTCGCGCTGATTCCGCTCGCGCTGAAGGGCGTCACCTATCGGCCGCTCGGCGCCGCTTCGCTGCTGCGCCGCAACCTGCTGGTGTACGGCCTCGGCGGCGTGCTGCTGCCGTTCCCGTTCATCAAGCTGATCGACATGACGCTCGCCGCGCTCGGCTGGGCCTGATGCGCCACTCGAAGGAACCATCATGAAATCGTTGATTCGTCCGCTCGTCGTGATCTTTGCCGTGCTGACCGCGGTCACGGGGCTCGCGTATCCGGCGGCGCTGACCGCGTTCGGCCAGGCCGTGTTCCCGTCGCAGGCGAACGGCAGCCTGATCGAGCGCAACGGCCAGGTCGTCGGCTCCGCGCTGATCGGCCAGCAGTTCGACGCGCCGAAATACTTCTGGGGGCGGCTGTCGGCCACCGCGCCGATGCCGTACAACGCGACCGGCTCCGGCGGCTCGAACCTCGGCCCGCTGAACCCGTCGCTTGCCGACCAGGTGAAGGCGCGCATCGCCGCGTTGCGCGACGCGGGCACCGACCTGTCGCAGCCGGTGCCGGTCGACCTCGTGACGGCGTCGGCCAGCGGCCTCGATCCGGAGATCACGCCGGCCGCCGCCGCCTACCAGGTCGAGCGCGTCGCGAAGGTGCGCAAGCTGGCGCCCGACGCGGTTGCGCGGCTCGTCGCCGCGAACACGACGGGGCGCCAGTTCGGCGTGCTCGGCGAGCCGCGCGTGAACGTGCTGAAGCTGAACCTCGCGCTCGACGCGGCACAGGCCGCGCACTGAGCGCGCGGCGCGGCACGAGCCGTCCGGTGCGGCCCGCGCCGCGCCGGACGCGGGTTTTTCGACGGCGCGCGCGCCGTCTTTGCCTTTTGTGGCGATTTGGATCGACAATGCTTTCACTTGCGCGTCCCCGGGCGCTCCGCCTTCCGCCAGCATGAACCGCCCCGATCCCGACCAACTGCTCGACAAGCTGCAACGCGACGAAGAAAAGCAGCGGCGCGGCCAGCTCAAGATCTTCTTCGGCGCATCGGCCGGCGTCGGCAAGACCTACGCGATGCTGCAGGCCGCACGCCAGCGCAAGCAGGACGGCGTCGACGTCGTGGTCGGCATCGTCGAGACGCACGGCCGCGGCGAAACCGCCGCGCTGCTCGACGGCCTCGACGTGCTGCCGCTCGCGCGCCTCGACTATCGCGGTCGCACGCTCGCCGAATTCGATCTGGACGCCGCGCTCGCGCGCGCGCCGCAGCTGATCCTCGTCGACGAGCTCGCGCATTCGAACGTGCAGGGCGCGCGGCACCTGAAGCGCTGGCAGGACGTGTACGAACTGCTCGATGCGGGCATCGACGTGTATACGACCGTCAACGTCCAGCATCTCGAAAGCCTGAACGACGTGGTCGGCGCGATCACCGGCATTCGCGTGTGGGAGACCGTGCCCGACCGCGTGTTCGACGCGGCCGACGAGGTCACGCTGGTCGACCTGCCGGCCGAGGAACTGCTCGCGCGGATGCGCGACGGCAAGGTTTATCTCGCGCAGCAGGCCGAGCGCGCGGTGCGCAATTTCTTCCGCAAGGGCAACCTGATCGCGCTGCGCGAACTCGCGCTGCGGCGCACTGCCGATCGCGTCGACGCGCAGATGCGCGAGTACCGGGCGGACCGCTCGATCCAGCGCATCTGGCAGGCGCGCGAGCGCTTGCTGGTCTGCGTCGGGCCGGGCCCCGAGGCGCCGACGCTGGTGCGCGCGGCCGCGCGGCTCGCCGCGAGCCTGAAGGCCGACTGGATCGCCGTCTATGTCGAGACGCCGCGCCTGCAGCGGCTGCCCGATGCGCAGCGGCAGCGCACGCTCGACGCGCTGAAGCTCGCGGCGGAACTCGGTGCGGAGACGGCCACGCTCGCCGGGAGCGACGCGGTCGCCGCGCTGATCGGCTATGCGAAGGTGCGCAACGTGTCGAAGGTCGTCGCCGGCGGCTCGCAGAAGACCGGTCTCGCGCGCTGGTTCGCACGGCCGTTCGGCGACCGGCTCGCCGAGCGCGCGGGCGACGTCGACCTGATGCTGATCCGCGCGTCGGCGAGCGACGAGGTGCGCGCGGCGCCGCTCGATGCGCGCGTGCGCGACTGGCGCGACGCATTCGCGCGGCTCGGCGGCCATCGTTCGCCGCCGCGCCACTATGCGTACGCGGCCGCGATCTGCGCGGCGATCACGGTGGTCGCGAGCTTCGTCGCCGAGCGGCTCGACCTGACCAATCTCGTGATGCTGTACCTGCTCGGCGTGGTGTTCTCGGCCGTGCGGCTCGGCCGCGGTCCGGGCGTGCTGCAGTCGTTCCTGTCGGTGGCCGCGTTCGATTTCTTCTTCGTGCCGCCGCGCATGTCGCTGTCGGTCAGCGACACGCAGTACCTGCTGACCTTCTTCGGGATGCTGCTGACGTCGCTCGTGATCAGTCACCTGACGTCGAGCCTGACCCGCGAGGCCGACCTCGCGCAGCGCCGCGAACGCCGCACCGGCGCGATCTATGCGATGGCGCGCGAGCTGGGCGCCGCGCTGACGACCGAGCAGATCGTCGAGATCGGCAGCCGCCACGTGGGCGAGGTGTTCCGCGCGCGCGTCGCGATCCTGCTGCCGGACAGCGCGGACCAGGTGCAGCAGAAGATCGAGGATCCCGACGCGGCCGTCACGCTGACCGGCGCCGATCTCGACAGCGACGTCGGCCAGTGGGTGTACGACCAGCAGAAGCCGGCCGGCCGCGGCACCGACACGCTGCCCGCGACGACCGCGCTGTACCTGCCGCTGAAGGCGCCGATGCG
The DNA here is from genome assembly GCF_902499075.1 of Burkholderia pseudomultivorans. Classification (GTDB taxonomy): domain Bacteria; phylum Pseudomonadota; class Gammaproteobacteria; order Burkholderiales; family Burkholderiaceae; genus Burkholderia; species Burkholderia pseudomultivorans. Next base: position 53,944 of record NZ_CABVPP010000013.1, read on the forward strand.
CACGCGCGGCGTGCTCGCGGTCGCGTCGAAGGAGCCGCGCGAGCTCGAGGTGCCCGAGCAGCAGCGGATGCTCGATGCGTTCGCCGCGCAGATCGCGCTCGCGCTCGAACGCGTGCATTACGTCGAGATCGCACGCGACGCGCTCGTCAGCATGGAATCCGAGCGGCTGCGCAACTCGCTGCTGTCGGCGATCTCGCACGACCTGCGCACGCCGCTCACGACGATCGTCGGCTTCTCGTCGATGCTCGCGAACGGTCGAGCGGCCGCACCGGCCGGCGACGCGGCCGCGGCCGGGCGCCTCGCGCAGCGCGAGGGCGAGCTCGTCGACGCGATCCACGACGAGGCGCTGCGGATGACCGGCATCGTCACGAACCTGCTCGACATGGCGCGGCTGCAGGCCGGCAGCCTGCAGCTCAAGCGCCAGTGGTCGCTGCTCGAGGAGACGGTCGGCGCGGCGCTCGCCGCATGCAGGCGCGTGCTCGCGCGCCATCCGGCGCGCGTCGCGCTGCCGCCCGACCTGCCGCTGCTGCAGATGGACGCGGTGCTGATGGAGCGCCTGTTCACCAACCTGTTCGAGAACGCGGCGAAGTACACGCCGCCCGACACGCCGATCGAGATCGGCGCGGAGCGCGTGACCGACGACGGCGAGCCCGACGGGAGACCGTTCGTGCGCGTGCATGTGGACGATTACGGCCCCGGCCTGCCGGCCGGCATGGAAACGCGGATCTTCGACAAGTTCACGCGCGGCGAGAAGGAATCGGCGACGCCCGGCATCGGGCTCGGCCTCGCGATCTGCCGCGCGATCGTCGAGGCGCACGGCGGTAGAATCGGCGCGCTCAACCGCACCGCGCCCGACGGCCGCGTAAGCGGCGCGCGCTTCTGGTTCACGCTGCCGGTCGACACGCCGCCGGACACGCCCGCCGCGCCCGACGACGAAGCCGACGCGCTGCCCGCGCCATCCTCCTCCGAATCATCGCCAGACCATGAGTGAACCGAGCCTGACCGTCGTCCTGATCGAGGACGAAAAGCAGATCCGCCGTTTCGTGCGCGCCGCGCTCGAAGAGGAGGACATCGCCGTGTTCGAGGCCGAGACCGGCAAGCAGGGGCTGATCGACGCGGCGACGCGCAAGCCCGATCTCGTGATCGTCGATCTCGGCCTGCCCGACACCGACGGGCTCGACGTGATCCGCGAACTGCGCGGCTGGTCCGAGGTGCCGGTGATCGTGCTGTCCGCGCGCACGCAGGAAGAGGAGAAGGTCGCCGCGCTCGACGCCGGCGCGGACGACTACCTGACCAAGCCGTTCGGCGTGTCCGAGCTGCGCGCGCGGATCCGTGCGCAGCTGCGCCGGCGCAACCAGGGCGGCGCGAACGAATCGCCGAAGGTGAGCTTCGGCACCGTGAGCGTCGATCTCGCGTTGCGCCAGGTGTGGCGCGACGGCGAGATCGTGCACCTGACGCCGCTCGAATACCGGCTGCTCGCGACGCTCGTGCGGCACGCGGGGCGCGTGCTCACGCACCGCCAGCTGCTGCGCGACGTGTGGGGGCCGTCGCATGTCGAGAGCCATCACTATCTGCGCATCTACATGGCGCACCTGCGCCAGAAGCTTGAGCGCGATCCTGCGCAGCCGGAGCATATCGTCACCGAGACGGGCGTCGGCTACCGGCTCGTCGGCGCCGCGTGACGGGCGGCGCGGCGGCACGGCGCGGATTTTGCTCGACTTCCGCGGCGCCGGGTCCGCCGCGCATCGACGTGCTCGGATCCCCACACCCGGCGCGCATTCCCCGTTATGCTGACCGTTCCGGAACAATAAACGAGGAGCGTGCCATGCTCGTCCGTTTCGCTGTCTCCTGCGCACTGGCATCTGCCGTGTCCGGCGCGCTTGCGCAACCGCTGCCGCCGGGGCAGCAGCCCGCGCAGACGTCCCGGCCGGCGCTGGCCAACCCCGCGTCGGTCAACTGCGAGAAGCTCGGCGGCCGGCACGTGATCCGCAGCCTGCCGCGCGGGCAGGTCGGCATGTGCGTATTCAAGGACGGCCGCGTATGCGAGGAGTGGGCGCTGTACCGCGACGACCGCTGCGTCGGCGGCGTCGCGCCGAAGCGCGTGTCCAACTGACCTTGCGCGGCCGATCGCGTGCGGCTGCCGTACCGATCGGCCGCACGCGCGGCGCATTCGTAAGCAACTTGTTATACTCGCGCCGCCCGGGGACGACCCCGGGTCATTCGTTTCAACGGGGACGGCCCCATCCGATACGGAGTACGTCGAGATGGCGTGGGTATGGTTGTTTATAGCCGGTTTGCTGGAAGTGGCCTGGGCGGCCGGCATGAAATCGTCGGAGGGTTTCACGCGGCTCGGGCCGTCGGTGTTTACGATCGTCACGGCGCTGGCGAGCTTCGGGCTGCTCGCGGTCGCGATGCGCCAGCTGCCGCTCGGCACTGCGTATGCGGTGTGGACCGGCATCGGCGCGGTCGGCGCGTTCGTGTTCGGCATCGTGATGATGGGCGAGGCGCTGACCGTTGCGCGCGTCGCGAGCGCCGTGCTGATCGTGATGGGACTGATCGGCCTGAAACTGTCGTCGGCCGCGTAAGGCCGCGGGCCGGCCCCGAATGCGTCTGCGTCGGGGCGCGGCGCCGCGGAATTGCGCCGGCCGGCCCGCCACCCTGTCTATAATGGAACGCATTCGGGTCTGAATGCCGTTGCACCGCGAGACGCGGGCGAGGCGGCACCCGGCACCGGTCGCCACGCGCCGCGCGACCCACACGTGCCGATTCGGTCCGGTCGATCGGCAAAGCGCACGGCACGTGCAAGGAGAGGGCCATGATCGAAGCCATTTCGCTCGGCGCGGGGCTCGCATGGGCGAGCGGCCTGCGTCTGTACCTGACGGTGCTGATCGCCGGCGTGCTGGCGCGCTTTGGCTGGCTCCATCTGCCCGATACGCTGGCGGTCCTCACGTCGCCGTGGGTCATCGGCGCCGCGGCCGTGCTGGCCGTCACCGAATTCCTCGCCGACAAGATTCCCGCCTTCGACTCGCTGTGGGATGCCGTGCATACGTTCATCCGCATCCCGGCCGGCGCGGTGCTCGCGGCCGGCGCGCTCGGCCATGCCGATCCGACCGTGCTCGCGATCGCCGGGCTTGCCGGCGGCTCGCTCGCCGGCGCCGCGCATGTCGCGAAGGCCGGCACCCGCGCGCTGATCAACCTGTCTCCCGAACCGGTCTCCAACTGGGTCGCATCGTCCACCGAGGACGGCCTCGTATTCGGCGGGCTCGCGCTCGCGTTTTTCGTGCCGCTCGTGTTCCTGGTGCTGCTCGCTGCGTTCATCGCCGCTTCGGCGTGGGCGCTGCCGCGCCTGTGGCGCGGCGTGTCGGGCGGTTTTCGCGGGATGGCGAATCACATGGTGTCACGCATCAACGCGATCGGAGGCAAGCGCGATTGAGCCAGCAGCCGACCGTCGTCGGGCGTCCCGACCGTGCTCCGCCCGCGCATGCCGGCCGCTTCGGCTGGCGCGACCTGATCCGGCAGGCCGCGCGGATGACCGCGCGCGACTGGCGCGCGGGTGAACTGACGCTGCTCGTGCTGGCGCTGGTGCTCGCGGTCGCCGCGCTGACCAGCGTCGGCTTTCTCGCCGACCGGCTGCGCCAGGGGCTCGAACGCGACGCGCGCCAGATGCTCGGCGCCGATTTTGTCGTGCGCGCCGATCATCCGGTCGATCCGTCGTTCGACCGCGAGGCGCGCGCGCTCGGCCTGCGCACTGCGACGACCGCGATCTTCCCGAGCATGATCGCGTCGACCGTCGACGAGCAAAGCGGTGCCGCGCCTGCGCGCCTCGCGGCCGTGAAGGCCGTGTCGCCCGGCTATCCGCTGCGCGGCGCGGTCGAGATCCAGCCGGCCGGTGCCGCCGCCGCGCGCAAGGCGACCGCGATCCCCGCGCCCGGCACCGTGTGGGCCGATCCCGCGCTGCTCGACGCGCTGCACCTGAAGGCAGGCGATACCGTGCGCGTCGGGCTGCGCACGTTTACGGTCGCCGCATCGATCACCCGCGAACTCGACCGCGGCTTCTCGTTCGTCAATTTCTCGCCGCGGCTGATGATGCGCGCCGATGAGCTGGCGGCGACGGGGCTCACGGGCTACGGCAGCCGCGTCACCTATCGGCTGCTGGTCGCCGGCGACGCGCCGGCCGTCGCGCGCTTCGAGGCCTATGCGCACGCGCGCGTCGACGGCGGCAAGCTGCGCGGCGTCGGCCTCGAGTCGCTGCAGGAAGGGCAGCCGCAGGTGCGGCAGACGCTCGATCGCGCCCGTCATTTCCTGACGCTCGTCGCACTGCTGACGGCGTTGCTCGCGGCGGTCGCGATCGCGATGGCCGCGCAGCGCTATATGCGGCGCCATCTCGACGGCTGCGCGACGATGCGCTGCCTCGGCGTGAGCCGCCGCACGCTCGGCGCGCTGTTCGCGCTCGAATTCACCGGGATCGGCATCGTGTCCGGCATCGCCGGCGCGGCGCTCGGCTATGGCGGCCACTGGGCGCTGCTGTCGGCGCTCGGCGGACTGATCGACGTCGTGCTGCCGCCGCCGACGCCGTGGCCCGCGCTGATCGGCGTCGGCGCGGCGCTCGTGCTGCTGCTCGGCTTCGCGCTGCCGCCGCTTGCGCCGCTCACGCGCGTGCCGCCGGTGCGCGTGCTGCGGCGCGAGTGGGGCGACGCGTCGCGCACCGCGTGGGCAGCCTATGCGCTCGGCGTCGTGCTGTTCGCGGGGTTGCTGATCGTCGCCGCCGGCAACCTGAAGCTCGGCCTGATCGTCGCGGGCGGCTTCGCCGGCGCGCTGGTCGGCTTCGCGCTGATCGCGCGGCTCGTGCTGTTCGCGGCCGCGCGCGCGGTGCGCAACGCGCGGGTCGCCGCCGGCGTCGGCTGGCGCTATGCGCTTGCGTCGCTGCACCGGCGCGGCACCGCGAGCGCGCTGCAGATCACCGCGCTCGCGCTCGGCCTGATGTGCCTGCTGCTGATCGCGATCACGCGCAACGACCTGGTCGCCGGCTGGCGCGAGTCGACGCCGCCCGATGCGCCGAACCAGTTCCTGATCGATATCCAGCCCGACCAGCGCGACGACGTCGCGGCCTACCTGGCCGCGCACGGCGTACGCGACGCGGTGCCGGCGCCGATGGTGCGCGGCCGCCTCGTCGCGATCGACGGCAAGCCGGTCAATCCCGATGCGTATCCGTCCGACGAGGCGCGCCGGCTCGTCGACCGCGAGTTCAATCTGTCGTATACGACCGAGCTGCCGCCGGACAACCGGGTCGTCGCAGGCGACTGGTTCGGCACCGCATCGACGCCGCAGATCTCGATCGAGGCCGGCCTCGCGAAGACGCTCAACGTGAAGCCCGGCGACAGGCTGCGCTTCGACGTGACCGGGCTGACCGTCGATGCGCCGATCACGAGCGTGCGCAAGCTCGACTGGGGCACGTTCCGCGTGAACTTCTTCGTGCTGATGCCGCCCGCCGTGCTGAAGGATTTTCCGGCCGTCTATCTGACGAGCTTCCATCTGCCGGCGTCGGACGCCGCGCTGCTCGATCCGCTGATCGCGCGCTATCCGAACCTGACCGCGATCGACGTCGCGCCGATCCTCGCGCAGTTGCAGCGGATGATGCTGCAGGTGATCGGCGCGGTCCAGTTCCTGTTTGCGTTCACGCTCGCGGCCGGCGTGCTGGTGCTGTACACGGCGCTGGCCGGCTCGCGCGACGAGCGCGTGCGCGAGGCCGCGTTGCTGCGCGCGCTCGGCGCGTCGCGCGCGCAGGTCAATGCGGTGCAGCGCGCGGAGTTCGTGGTGGTCGGCGCGCTGGCCGGCACGCTGGCGTCGGCGGGCGCGATCGCGGTCGGCTGGGTGCTTGCGTCGCGCGTGTTCGACTTCCGGCTCGCAGTCGATCCGTGGCTGGTGCCGGCGGGCATCGCGGCCGGCATCGCATGCGCGGGTGCGGCCGGCTGGCTGAGCCTGCATAATGTGCTGCGGCGCCCCGCGCTGCAGTCGCTGCGCGACGCGTGAGCGTCGCCGGCGGCCCCTCACACCCTGATACCGATATCCGTATGACCGATGTGAATGACGATGCGCCGTCGCAGCCGACGGCGTTCGAACTCGTAGGCGGCGAAGCCCGCGTGCGCGAAATGGTGGACCGCTTCTACGACCTGATGGATCTCGAGCCCGAGTTCGCGCAGATTCGCGCGCTGCATCCGGCGTCGCTCGACGGTTCCCGCGACAAGCTGTTCTGGTTCCTGTGCGGCTGGCTCGGCGGCCCCGATCACTACATCGGCCGGTTCGGCCATCCGCGGCTGCGGGCGCGGCACCTGCCGTTCCCGATCGCGTCGGTCGAGCGCGACCAGTGGCTGCGCTGCATGGCGTGGGCGATGGAGGATGTCGGCCTGCCGGAGCCGCTGCGCGAGCGATTGATGCATTCGTTCTACGATACGGCCGACTGGATGCGCAACCGGCCCGGTTGATCGACCGATACGCCGCTGCCCGCACGCCGGGCGAGCTGCGCTGGGCGCGCGCGCCGCGCGGCGCGACACTGGCCGTTTCCTCCCTCGATACGAGTTCCGCCCGATGACGACACAAGCCCTGTTTCGCGAAGACGCGTATCTCACGCACTGCGACGCGGTCGTCGAGGCCGTCGGCGACGACGGCCTCCGGCTCGACCGCACGGTGTTCTATCCGCTCGGCGGCGGCCAGGCCGGCGACAGCGGCACGCTGACGCTGGCCGACGGCAGCACGATCGCGATCGCCGACACGCGCAAGGCGAAGTTCGACGGCGCGACGCCCGACGACGCCGTGCACGTGCCGGCGGCCGGGCAGGAGGCCGGCCTGGCGGCGCTGGCGCCCGGCGCGCGCGTGGTCGCGACGATCGACTGGACGCGCCGCTATCGGCACATGCGCCTGCATACGGCCGCGCACCTGATGTGCGCGGTGCTGCCGTATCCGGTCGACGGCTGCAGCGTGACGGCCGACTACGTGCGGCTCGACTTCGCGACGTCCGACGCGATCGACCGCGATGCTGTCGAGCGGCGTCTCGCCGAACTGGTCGGCGGCGCGCATCCGGTCGCGACCGAATGGATCACCGACGACGAGATGGCCGCGCGGCCCGAGCTCGTGCGCACGATGAGCGTGAAGCCGCCGATGGGGCTCGGCCGCGTGCGGCTGCTGCGCATCGAAGGCGTCGACCTGCAGCCGTGCGGCGGCACGCACGTGCGCAATACGTCGGAGATCGGCGCGCTGCGGGTCGCGAAACTGGAAAAGAAGAGTGCGCGCACGCGGCGCCTCGTACTGGAGTTTGCATGACGAACGCATTACCGGCGCACGGCGCGGCAACGCTCGATCCGCAGGCACGCGAGATCCTCGATTTCTGGTTCGGCGCGCCGGGTTCGGCCGAATTCGGGCGGAAACGCAAGGTCTGGTTCAGCGGCGGCGCGGCGTTCGACGCGTCGTTGCGCGCGCATTACGGCGCGCTGCTCGATGCCGCGTGCGACGGCGCATGCGATCACTGGGCCGAATCGCCGCTCGGCGCGCTCGCGCTGATCGTCGTGCTCGACCAGTTCTCGCGCAATATCCATCGCGGCACGCCGCGCGCGTTTGCGGCCGATCCGAAGGCGCTCGCGCTCGCGCGGCGCGTCGTCGCGGCCGGCTGGGACGCGCAGCTGCCGAGCGGGCATCACCGTGCGTTCGCGTACCTGCCGTTCGAGCACGACGAGTCGGCCGCGAGCCAGCGCGAAGCGGTGCGCCTGTGCGCGGGGATTCGCGCCGAGGCCGGTTGCGACGGCTATCACGACTTCGCGCTGCGGCACGCGGCCGTGATCGAACGCTTCGGCCGCTTTCCGCACCGGAATGCGATCCTCGGCCGCGCGTCGACCGACGACGAAGCCGCGTTTATGCGCGAGCCGGGTTCGTCGTTCTGAGGATGGAGGGCGGCCCCGCGCATGTCGCGCCGGGGTGCCGTCATCGAGAGGGAAGGGGATCAAGGCGGCAGCGCTGATGCGCCACGCCGCCTCGCGTCAGGGCGCGTGCTGCTCCGGCGTACGCACGTAGACGCGCAGCAGTTCGTCGTTGTCGCCGGGCCGCGCGCCCGACCAGTACAGCTGCCATTCGCGGCCGGGCGCCGGATCGACGGCCCGCACACCCTGGACGATCATCCACGTGCAGCGGGTCGATTTCGCGTCGTCGATCGGCACGTGCTGGATGCCCGAGAAGTAGTACAGCATCGGCGCTTCCGACTCGCCGAGCCCGTGCAGGCTGGCCATGCAGTCGCCGTCGTTCCATTCGAGCGCGAGATGCGCGTTCAGGTCGTCGAACACCGACCGGTAGCTCTTCGCGACGTCGAGCCACGGCAGCAGCAGCGTATAGACGAGCCCCCACGCGACCAGCGCGCCCGCGCCCCACGACAGCGCGCCGCGCCAGCGACCGGTCGTGCGCAGCTTCGGCAGCAGCCACAGCCAGCCGAGCGTCAGCGCGAGCGCGCCGAGCACGAGGCCCGGCTCGATCGGCATCGTCCAGTCGAGCGGCAGCCAGCGGCCGAGCGGCGCGAGATGCGCGCGCGACATCGTCGGGTCGGCCATCACCGACCAGACCGCCCAGGCCAGCACGACCACGGCGCCGAACAACGCGCGGCTCAGGTAATCCCATGCACGATGCAGCCCGTGCGGCAGGCGGTCGATGGCCTGCGCGGCGACCAGCGCGAGCGGCGCGAAGAACGGCAGGATGTAGAGCTGGCGCGAGGTGGCGGATATTTGCAGCACCGCGAGGCCGATGCCGGCGAACAGCACCGGCAGCGCGATGCGCGGCGTGCGCCAGTCGCGCCATGCGCCGCGTGCGAGCGCGACGATCGCGAGCGGCGCTACGGGGAAGCCGACGCCGACGAACGCGCGCAGGATGAAGAACGGCTTGTCGTTTTCCGAACCGAGTTCGGGCACCGAGAAGCCGAAGAAGCGGCCGACGTTGTTGTCCCAGAACCACGCGAGGAACAGCGTTTCGGAGCGCATGAACAGTGCGGTCGGCCAGATCAGCGCGAACGGCGCGAACACGAGCGCGGCGACGCCGAGCGCGCGCGCGAACGCACGGGTGCGGCAGGCCGGGTAGAGCACCGGCACGGCCGTGAGCGTGGCCGCGAACACGAGCGGCACGAACAGCCCCTTGGCCATCAGCGCGATGCCGACGCCCGCGCCGAACAGCGGCGCGGCCCAGCGGTTCGACGGCCGCACCGGCAGCCCGTGCCGCAACTGCCGTGCGCGCGCGACGTGGTGCATCACGAGTTCGAGCAGCCCGCAGAATCCCATCGCCGTGCCGGCGAACAGCGCGACGTCCGTCATCATGTCGTGCACGTGCTTGATGACGACCAGCGTGCTCGCGCTCAGCACGACCGGCCCGATCACGCGCAGGTCGAACCAGCTGTCCGCGCGGCTCGCGGCGCGCGCCGCACGCGCGACGCAGCCGAACGCGAGCATCGCGAACAGCGCGCTCGCGAGCCGCGCCGCGTCGTGCAGCGGCATCACGCGCTGCAGCAGCCATGCGAGGCTGGTGGCGACCCACGCGTAGAGCGGCGGTTTTTCCATGAACGGCTGGCCGGCATTGGTCGGCACGACCCAGTCGCCCGTTTCCAGCATGTGCTGGATGATGCCGAACGTATAGGTTTCGTCCTGCTTCCACGGGTCGTGGCCGAGCACGCCCGGCAGCGCATATGCGCAGAACAGCGCGGCGGCCAGCAGCCAGGCCCGCCAGCCAAGCAGCAGCGCGACGCGGCCGCGCGACGCGGTCGTCGCAGCGCCGCCGCTCATCGCGGAGGCGCCGGCCTCGCGCGTGGCGGCGACGCGTTCGGCATCGGCGATCGAGCGGGCGTGCGGGGCCGGGGCGGGCACGGACGTGCGTCGCCGGCTGGGCGCTGCGGTTCCAGGCATGGAAAAGATCTCGGTTGGGTCGTGCCGGTCCGGCGACATGGGCCGGGCCGATAAAGGACTGCCTCGGTGGCAGCGGAGAGACGGCAGGACCGTCTGTCGAATCGGCCGCTAGTAGACCATGAAATTGTTACGGATGTTTACTGAATTCGTCACGGAATTGTGGAGATTTGTGGTGTCGTGACGATTCGATGCGCTGCGCATGGCGGACGGGCGTTCAGCGGCCGCCGCCGACGTCGAGCAGGGTGCCTGTCGTGTACGACGCGGCGTCGCTCAGCAGCCACAGGATCGCCTCGGCGATCTCGTGCGCCTCGCCGGCGCGGCCGAGCGGCGTCTGCGCGCCGAGCCGGGCGGCGCGGCCCGGCTGGCCGCCGCTCGCGTGGATTTCGGTTTCGATCAGGCCCGGGCGCACCGCGTTGACGCGCACGCCATGCGGGCCGAGTTCCTTCGCGAGGCCGATCGTCAGCGAATCGACCGCGCCCTTCGAGCCCGCGTAATCGACGTATTCGTTCGGCGAGCCGAGCCGCGCGGCGATCGACGACACATTGACGATCGCGCCGCCATGGCCGCCGCGGTCGGTAGACAGCCGCCGCGCGGCTTCGCGCGCACACAGGTAGGCGCCGAGTACGTTGGTGTCGAACATCCGCCGCAGTCGGTCGGCCGGCATGTCGGCGAGCGGCAGCGACGGCGCGACGATGCCCGCATTGTTGACGAGCGCATCGAGGCGGCCGAACGCGGTCGCGACGGTGTCGAACATCGCGATGACGTCGGCCTCGTTCGCGACGTCGGCGGCCACGACGCACGCACGGCCGCCCGCGTCGCGCACGGCTTGCGCGACCGACTCGGCCGCCGCCGCGTCGCGCGCGTAGTTGATGCCGACGTCCCAGCCGCGCGCGGCCGCCAGCACGGCGGTCGCGCGGCCGATGCCGCGGCTCGCGCCGGTGATGAGGACGGCCTTGCGTGCGGACGATGCGTTCATCGCTTGCGGCTCCCGGTCGGGTTCACTTCGCTGCGTCGGAAGCCCATTTGTCGCGGGCGGGCGGCTGGTAGGCGCGCAGCCGGTCGATCAGCGCGACCGGTTCGGCGTCGATGCACAGCGCGTCGAAATAGGCCGGGCGCATGAAGCCTTCGTCGACCGTATGGCGCAGCAACGCGATCAGCGGATCGTAGAACGAATCGATGTTGTACAGCGCGACGGGCTTGCGGTGATAGCCGAGCTGCGCCCACGTGTAGACCTCGAAGAATTCCTCGAGCGTGCCGGCGCCGCCGGGCATCGCGACGAACGCGTCGGCGAGGTCGGCCATCATCTTCTTGCGGTGGTGCATGTCGGGCACGACGTGCAGTTCCGACAGCCCCGTATGGCCGACTTCCTTGTCGACCAGCAGTTCGGGAATCACGCCGACCGCACGGCCGCCGGCCGCCATCACTTCGTCGGCGATCACGCCCATCAGGCCGACGCGGCCGCCGCCGTAGACCAGCGTGAGGCCCGCGTCGACGAGCGCGCGGCCGAACGCGCGCGCCGCTTCGGTATAGACGGGGCGCGCACCGGGCGCGGACCCGCAGTAGACGCAAACGGCCTTCATTGCTTCGTATCCTTCGTGGCGGGGGACGCCGTGCGCGGCGAGCCGTCGCGCGGCGGCAGGTAGTCGGCGAACTGGCGCTTGGGCAGCTTGCCGGACACGAGATCGTCGAACAGCTGGCGCGAGCGGCCGCGCAGGTACGGCGCCATCACCGAGATCACGTGCATGCTGACCTGGTGCAGCTCCTCTCGGATCGCATCCTGGTCGTTGTACTTGCGCGGGTGCATCACATACTGATACGACAGCCAGTACGTGGAGATCACGGCCATGTTGGTCGCGATGACTTCGATTTCGGCCGGCGTCGCGACCATCTCGGCATCGGACACGAGCAGTTCGCACATCTCGCGCGCGAAGCGCACCTTGTGGCTGATGATCTGCTTGAAGTGCGTCTCGAGCGTGCGGTTGCGCGCGAGCAGGTCGTTCAGGTCGCGATACAGGAACCGGTAGGTCCACATGAAATCGGCCATGTACTGCAGGTACGACCAGGTTTCGTCGATCGTCGGACGATGATCTTCGGGGAAGCGCAGCCGCCGTTCGATCTGCTGCTCGAACTGCGCGAAGATGCTGTTGATGATGTCGTCCTTGTTGCGGAAATGGTAGTACAGGTTGCCTGGACTGATTTCCATTTCCTCGGCGATGGTCGTGGTCGTGACGTTCGGCTCGCCGATTTCGTTGAAGAGTTTCAACGACAACTCGAGAATCCGTTCGCGGGTGCGGCGGGGAGGTTTCGCTTCCATGTCGTCCGGCCCTGTATGCGCCGGACTGGCGAGCGCTGCAGATGCTGCGAGATTCGTCCGGCGCGGGTTGCTGTTCTTAAGTCTAGCGGACGATTATAAACCGGGGTTTCGTCACATCGGGCGCATTTCGTGACGGCGGGCGCTGCGACGGATGGTGCAGCGCCGCAGGCGGGCGGCGCGAAGCGGACGAGAAGCCGCGCTAGAAGCCGAGCCAGCGCGCGACGACGGGCCCGAGCACGAAGCCCCAGGTCGTCACGCAGGCGAACAGCGCGACGGTGACGGCGGCGCTGCCGAGATCCTTCGCGCGCTTGGACAGTTCGTGGCGTTCGAGCGAGATGCGGTCGATCGCGGCCTCGACGCTCGAATTCAGCAGTTCGACGATCAGCACCAGCAGCACCGACGCGATCAGCAGCGCGCGCGACGCGGCCGGCACCGGCGCGAACGCGCCGATCGGCAGCATCAGCGCGGCGAGCGTCAGCTCCTGCCGGAACGCGCTCTCTTCGCGGATCGCGACGCGAAAGCCGTTCAGCGAATGCTTGAGCGCGTACCACGCGCGCGTGATGCCGCGGTGGCGCTTGTACGGGTTCGGCGGCAGCGGCGACAGCGGATCGTCGGGGCCGAGCGGTTCGTGCGCATGGCCGTCCGCCTCGGCATGCGCGTCTTCCTCGTCGAACGGCCGGTGCCGTGGTGACGTGGCGGGGAGCGGGGGCTTGTGGTTCAGGTCACGTTTCAAACGGCGGCACCTTCGGCAGGCGAGTACGCGTTTTTCGGCAGCGGCTGCAGATGCGATGCGAACTGTTCGGAGGCCGCGCGCCACGAGAAGCGCTCCGCCCATTCCCGCGCGGTCGAGCGCTCGATCTTCAGCGCTTCGAGACAGGCTTCCTGCAGATCCTCGTTCATCGCGCCGGCGCTGCCGCCGGCGAGCACGTCGATCGGGCCGGTGACCGGATACGCGGCGACCGGCGTGCCGCAGGCGAGCGCCTCGAGCAGTACGAGGCCGAACGTGTCGGTGCGACTCGGGAACACGAACACGTCGGCCGCAGCATACACCTTTGCGAGCTCGGCCTGCGACAGCACGCCGAGATAGTTCGCTTCCGGATAGCGCGACTTCAGTTCGGCGAGCGCCGGGCCTTCGCCCGCGACCCATTTCGAGCCGGGCAGGTCGAGGCGCAGGAACGCCTCGACGTTCTTCTCGATCGCGACGCGGCCCACGTACAGGAAGATCGGCCGCACGGTGTTGAGCACCTTCGACTCCATCGGCCGGAAGATCTCGAGATCGACGCCGCGCGTCCACAGCACGACGTTCGTGAATCCGTACTTTTCGAGGTCCGCCTTGACCACCGGCGTCGGCGCCATCACCGCGCGCGACGGGCCGTGGAACCAGTGCAGGAAGCGGTAGGTCGCGGCCAGCGGGATCCCGAAGCGCGCCTGCACGTATTCGGGAAAGCGCGTGTGATACGCGGTCGTGAACGGCAGCTTGCGGGCGCGCGCATAGCGGCGCGCGGCCAGGCCGAGCGGGCCTTCGGTCGCGATGTGCAGCGCATCGGGCCCGAACGCGTCGATCCGCGCGCGCAGCTTGCGGTACGGCAGGATCGACAGGCGGATCTCGGGGTAGGTCGGGCAGGGCACCGTGCGGAATTCGAGCGGGGTCAGCAGTTCGACGCGATGGCCGAGCGCGGCGAGTTCGCGCGACGTGCTCTTCAGCGTGCGCACGACGCCGTTGACCTGCGGTTCCCACGCATCGGTAACGATCATGATCTTCATCGCGGCATGTGTCCTGTAAGTAGGGGTGTCAGGCGGTTGCACGGGTCTTGCGCGCCGCGGGCGCGGACGGTGCGGTGCGCATCACCGTCCAGTAGACGATCTTCAGTTCGCCTTCCATCGTTTCGACCAGCGCGGACAGGCTTTCGACCCAGTCGCCGTCGTTGCAGTACAGCACGCCGTCGATGTCGCGGATCTCGGCCTTGTGGATGTGACCGCACACGACGCCGTCGCAGCCGCGGCGACGCGCCTCGTCGGTCATCACGGTCTCGAACTGCGAGATGAAGTTGACTGCGTTCTTCACCTGGTGCTTCAGGTACTGCGACAGCGACCAGTACTGGAAGCCGAGCCGGCTGCGGATCCGGTTGAACCAGCGGTTCAGCACGAGGATCAGCGTGTACAGCGTGTCGCCGAGATACGCGAGCCATTTCGCGTGCTGGATCACGCCGTCGAACAGGTCGCCGTGCACGATCCACAAACGTTTGCCGGCCAGCGTCGTGTGGAACGCCTCGCCGCGCACCTGGATGTCGCCGAACGCGAGGTCGCAGAACTGCCGTGCGCCCTCGTCGTGGTTGCCGGGGATGTAGACGACCTGCGTGCCCTTGCGCGCCTTGCGCAGGATCTTCTGCACGACGTCGTTGTGCGCCTGCGGCCAGTACCAGCCCTTCTTCAGCTGCCAGCCGTCGATGATGTCGCCGACCAGGTACAGGTATTCCGAGTCGTTGTGGCGCAGGAAGTCGAGCAGGTACGGCGCCTGGCAGCCGCTCGAGCCGAGGTGGATGTCGGACAGCCAGATGGTGCGGTAGCGATGGGTGGACGGCTCGTGCTCGTCGTGTCGCGTGACGTGCTCGGCAGGCGGTTCTTGCGGCGAGCGTGCATCGGTTGCAGCCGAGCCGGACAGGAAGGCGGTGGCGGCGCGGGCGCCGAGAGGGTGACGGAACAGGGAGGTCGCGGACGTTTTCTGGCCCATGCATGACTCGCGCCGGTTGACATTACCGGCATTGCGCCATGCGGGCGTGACTGTGCCGTGACAGTCACGAGACGTTCTTATTACGACTGTCGAACGGCGTTTAGCAGTGAATCGTGCCGTGTTGTGTCATCTTCCGCACCGAGCGTTCGGACGTTCTCGTGTAAGCCCGACGGCATGCGCTGCGGCGCGCGCAGCAGGCGTTGCGCGTCGTTTTTGTCTGATCGATTGAGGGCGCGTCAGCGCGGGATCGCGACCACGCGCGTGCGCGCGAGCCGGTCGTGCGGGAACTGGCGGTCGGCGTGCAGCCGCGCGGCGCCGGCCCAGACGACGATCCACGCGGCGGCGAGCGCGAGCGTGACGGGCACCGACAGGCCGAGCAGCGGATGCAGCGCGAGCGGCGGCAGGAACCACAGCCAGCCGAGCGCGTAGCGGATCAGCGCATGACCCGCGCTGAGCGGCCGGCCGCTCGCGGCTTCGAGCCGCAGCCGCCAGGTCTTCATCGGCAGCGTCTGGCCGCCGTGCGTCCAGAACCACACGAAATACGCGCCGACCACGAGCGCGATCCAGGCGGCGAGGAGGTTGTGGTGGACGAGGCCGTTGCGCTGCTGCATCGCGAGACCGAACGCGAGCCCGGCGAAGAACACGACGCCGAACAGCAGCACGCCTTCGTAGAGCAGCGCGGCGAGACGCCGTCGGATCGACGGCGCGAGGGCGGCGGCCTGAGCCTGGGGCGCGTTCGCCACGGCCGTTCAGGAGCCCTTGAACAGCGACGGCGCGTCGGCGGGCGACACCGGCGTCACGGTGGCGGGCACGGACGCCGCGCCCGCCGTGGACGACGCGACGGCGGGCGGCGCCGCAGCACCGGTCGACGCCGGCGACGGTGCGGCGGCCGCGCCGCTGGCCGGACGCTCGTGCGCATTGACGAGGCGGCGCACGTCGCGGTCGGCGCCGGTCGGCGGCGCGCTGACGACGCTCGGCCGGCGCCGGCGCTCGGCCGCCGCGAGGCGTTCCTTCTGCTCTTCGGGGAGTTGCTGGTAGGCCTTCCACGCACGCTCGCGCGCCTGCGCGGACAGCTCCTTCGCGCTCTGGTAATTCTCGCGGGCGACGCGGCGCTGCTCGGGCGTCATCCGCGCCCATTCGGTCATCCGTTCCTGCAGGCGCTTTTGTGCATCAGGCGTCATCTTCTGGAAACGCGATGCGATCTTCAGCCATTTGCGCTTGCGTGCGTCGCTGAAGCCGTCCCACTGGTCGGCGAACGGCGCGAGCGCCGCATGCTGCGCGGGCGTGAGGCGCGACCACGACAGCGGGCCGGTGGCGGCGGGCAGCGGCAACGGCAGCGGGGCGAGGTCGGCGGTCAGCGCGGCCGCGCTCGAGGCGGGCGCGACCGCGCTGCTGGTCGCGACGGCGGCCGTCTCGGCAGGCGGGTGGAATCGCGGGTACGTGGCGACGTAGGCGACGGCGGCCGCGATCACGCATCCGAAAAATACGGCCAGGCCGCGCTTTTGACTCACCCGTGCGATCCCCTCGTTATTGGTTTGTTAGCGAGCGTGCGAAAGATACGCGTTGAACCCGTGGTCGAGATACGCGTTGAGCGGCAGGTCGTCGCTGAGCATCGCCGCGTCGATGTCGGCGAGTTCGGCGGTGCGCTGCATGTCTTCCCAGTACGCGATGCCCACCAGCCCCGCGAGCAGCAGGGCGAGCGGCCACGCGCGCAGCAGGCGGCGCGCGAACGACACCGGCGGCCGGCCCGGGGTGCGTGCCGGGCCGTAGCTACCTGCCGCGCCGGCGAACGCGGGCACGAACACCGGCGCCGTCGCGGCTTCGGGTTTCTTGCGCGCGAGCGCGGCCCGGCGCGCGGCGGCCAGCCGGTCGGTGGTGGCGGCAGGCAGCGCAGCCGTACGCTCGTCGAGCGCGCGGCGCACCTTCAGCGCGAATTCGTGTTCTCGGTTTGCGGGAGCGGAGCTCATAGCGTGATTCCTTTGGCCTTGAGCGCGTGTGCCAGGGTATGGGTGGCTCGCGAGCAATGTGTCTTGACACTGCCTTCGGAGCACCCCATTGCGGCGGCAGTCTCGGCAACATCCATATCTTCCCAGTAACGCATCAGGAACGCTTCCCGTTGACGTGCCGGAAGTTTCTGGATTTCTTCGTCGATCAGGGCCAGAACCTGTTCCCGTTCGAGACGGTGCTCGCTGCTCTCGACACCCGGGTTGTCGTCCGCGGCCTCGAGCGTTTCGAGCGGGTCGAAGTCCTCGTCGTCGGTACTGTTGAGCGACGAGAACAGCGTCACCCATGTATTGCGGACTTTCTGGCGGCGGAACCAGTCGTGGATCGCGTTCTGCAGGATCCGCTGGAACAGCAGCGGCAGCTCGGCCGCCGGCCGGTCGCCGTATTTCTCCGCCAGCTTGATCATCGCGTCCTGCACGATGTCGAGCGACGCATCGTCGTCACGCACGGCGTACGCAGCCTGCTTGAACGCGCGCCTTTCGACGCCCGCCAGAAAGTCGGCGAGTTCCTTGTCTGATGCCATTCCGTGAAGGTATGCGCTGCGGACTGCGGCGTGGTGTGAAAGGTCGAAAAATTTCGTAAAACCCGCGGATGCTAACAAATTTTCGGGCCGCTTGGCACCGGTACCGGTCCCGCGCGTTGCGCGCGAGCCGCGCGGGCGGGGCGCCGGACGCCGGCCATGATGCGCTGCGGGATATTTTGCTTGACGGCGCCTGCGCGAGCGGCTATCGTCGGCGATTCGCAACATGAAGTGATGGTCTCATTTGAGGCTGGCCCAAGAAGCCCGCCCTTCAACTGGACGCGCCGCTTGAACCCGAGCCACAAGCCCGGCAGAGAGCACCCGATCAATTTTTTGCCGAAAATTCGAAAGGTCAAAATGAACATGCCCAGCGCGGAATTCTCCACGTCGGAACCCCTTTCCCCTCCCGATAGCGACTCCATCGGCGGCACCGTGCTCATGAAGGCACTGGCCGATGAAAACGTCGAATTCATCTGGGGTTATCCCGGCGGCTCGGTTCTCTACATCTACGACGAGCTGTACAAGCAGGACAAGATTCAGCACGTGCTGGTGCGCCACGAACAGGCGGCCGTGCACGCAGCCGATGCGTATGCGCGTTCCACCGGCAAGGTCGGCGTCTGCCTCGTGACGTCGGGCCCCGGCGTCACCAACGCGGTGACCGGCATCGCCACGGCCTACATGGATTCGATCCCGATGGTCGTGATCAGCGGCCAGGTGCCGACTGCCGCGATCGGCCAGGACGCGTTCCAGGAGTGCGACACCGTCGGCATCACGCGTCCGTGCGTGAAGCACAACTTCCTCGTGAAGGACGTGCGCGACCTCGCGGAAACCGTCAAGAAGGCGTTCTACATCGCCCGCACCGGCCGTCCGGGCCCGGTGCTGATCGACATCCCGAAAGACGTCTCGAAGACGCCGTGCCAGTACGAGCCCGTCAAGAGCGTGTCGCTGCGTTCGTACAACCCCGTCACCAAGGGCCATTCGGGCCAGATCCGCAAGGCCGTGTCGCTGCTGCTGTCGGCCAAGCGCCCGTACATCTACACCGGCGGCGGCATCATCCTCGCCGACGCGTCGCGCGAGCTGAACCAGTTCGCCGACCTGCTCGGCTACCCGGTCACCAACACGCTGATGGGCCTCGGCGGCTATCGCGCGTCGGACAAGAAGTTCCTCGGCATGCTCGGCATGCACGGCACCTACGAAGCGAACATGGCGATGCAGCACTGCGACGTGCTGATCGCGATCGGCGCGCGCTTCGACGACCGCGTGATCGGCGATCCGGCGCACTTCGCGTCGCGCCCGCGCAAGATCATCCACATCGACATCGACCCGTCGTCGATCTCGAAGCGCGTGAAAGTCGACATCCCGATCGTCGGCGACGTTAAGGAAGTGCTGAAGGAACTGATCGAGCAGCTGCAGACGGCCGAGCACGGCCCCGACACCGAGGCGCTCGCGCAATGGTGGAAGGACATCGAGAGCTGGCGCGCGAAGGACTGCCTGAAGTACGACCGCGACAGCGAGATCATCAAGCCGCAGTACGTGGTCGAGAAGGCGTGGGAGCTGACGGACGGCAACGCGTTCGTGTGCTCGGACGTCGGCCAGCACCAGATGTGGGCCGCGCAGTTCTACCGATTCAACAAGCCGCGTCGCTGGATCAACTCCGGCGGCCTCGGCACGATGGGCTTCGGCCTGCCGGCGGCGATGGGCGTCAAGATGGCGCACCCGGACGACGACGTGCTGTGCATCACGGGCGAAGGCTCGATCCAGATGTGCATCCAGGAACTGTCGACCTGCCTGCAGTACGACACGCCCGTGAAGATCATTTCGCTGAACAACCGCTACCTCGGCATGGTTCGCCAGTGGCAGCAGATCGAATACAGCAAGCGCTATTCGCATTCGTACATGGATGCGCTGCCCGATTTCGTGAAGCTCGCCGAAGCGTACGGCCATGTCGGCATGCGGATCGAAAAGACTTCGGATGTGGAGCCGGCGCTGAAGGAAGCGCTGCGCCTGAAGGACCGCACCGTGTTTCTCGACTTCCAGACCGATCCGACCGAAAACGTCTGGCCGATGGTCCAGGCCGGCAAGGGCATCACCGAGATGCTGCTCGGATCGGAAGATCTGTAACGGCGCGACGCGCGCGCCGGCCGTTGCGGCCGCCTTCACGAAGGGCGGTGCGGCACGCGGCGGCGCGCGGCGCGAGTGAATCGACACGGACACATTCTGGAAGAAGCGAACATGAGACACATCATTTCCGTCCTGCTGGAAAACGAACCGGGCGCGCTGTCGCGCGTGGTCGGTCTGTTTTCCGCACGCGGCTACAACATTGAAACCTTGACGGTGGCGCCGACCGAAGACCAATCGCTGTCGCGGCTCACCATCGTATCCATTGGCTCCGACGACGTGATCGAACAGATCACGAAGCATCTGAACCGCCTGATCGAGGTGGTGAAAGTGGTGGACCTGACCGACGGTGCACACATCGAACGCGAGCTGATGCTGATCAAGGTCCGTGCAGTGGGCAAGGAGCGCGAAGAGATGAAGCGGATGTCGGACATTTTCCGCGGCCGCATCATCGACGTGACCGAGAAGACCTACACGATCGAATTGACGGGCGCGAGCGACAAGCTCGACGCATTCATCCAGGGGCTGGACGCGGGCGCGATCCTCGAGACCGTGCGCACCGGCAGCTCCGGCATCGGACGCGGCGAGCGCATCCTGAAGGTGTGATGCCGAAAGGCACGCCGGGTGCGCCGTCATGTCCCGGCCCGCAGTACTCCAACTGAACGAATTGTTGAATTTTTGAATTAGCGAAGGAACCATCATGAACGTTTTCTACGACAAAGACGCCGACCTCTCCCTCATCAAGGGCAAGCAAGTCACGATCATCGGCTACGGCTCGCAAGGCCATGCACACGCGCTGAACCTGAAGGACAGCGGCGTCAACGTGACGGTCGGCCTGCGCAAGGGCGGCGCGTCGTGGAGCAAGGCCGAGAACGCCGGCCTGTCGGTGAAGGAAGTCGCGGAAGCCGTGAAGGGCGCCGACGTCGTGATGATGCTGCTGCCGGACGAGCAGATCGCCGACGTGTACGCGAAGGAAGTGCACGCGAACATCAAGCAGGGCGCGGCGCTGGCATTCGCGCACGGCTTCAACGTCCACTACGGCCAGGTGATCCCGCGCGCCGACCTCGACGTGATCATGATCGCGCCGAAGGCGCCGGGCCACACCGTGCGCGGCACGTACTCGCAGGGTGGCGGCGTGCCGCACCTGATCGCGGTTGCGCAGAACAAGTCGGGCGCGGCGCGCGACATCGCGCTGTCGTACGCGGCGGCCAACGGCGGCGGCCGTGCCGGCATCATCGAGACGAACTTCCGTGAAGAGACCGAAACCGACCTGTTCGGCGAGCAGGCCGTGCTGTGCGGCGGCACCGTCGAGCTGATCAAGGCCGGCTTCGAGACGCTGGTCGAAGCGGGCTACGCGCCGGAAATGGCGTACTTCGAGTGCCTGCACGAACTGAAGCTGATCGTCGACCTGATCTACGAAGGCGGCATCGCGAACATGAACTACTCGATCTCGAACAACGCCGAGTACGGCGAGTACGTGACGGGCCCGCGCGTCGTCACGGAAGAGACGAAGAAGGCGATGAAGCAGTGCCTGACCGACATCCAGACGGGCGAGTACGCGAAGAGCTTCATTCTCGAGAACAAGGCAGGCGCGCCGACGCTGCAGTCGCGCCGCCGCCTGACGGCCGACCACCAGATCGAGCAGGTCGGCGCGAAGCTGCGCGCGATGATGCCGTGGATCGCGAAGAACAAGCTCGTCGACCAGACGAAGAACTAAGCACGCCGCAAGCAAAACGTGCTGTTCCGGCCCTTCGAGCGAAGGGTCGGTATCAAAAAGCCGCCCGAAGGCAGCAGTGCCCCGGGCGGCTTTTGCTATCCTACGGGCTTTGCAATTCACCGAACACAGAACGAATCCATGAACTATCCTCATCCGATCATCGCGCGCGAAGGCTGGCCGTTCATCGCGATCGCAGCCGTCATCGCGTTGTTGATCCACGCGGTCGGGGGCTTCGGCTTCGCGTGGCCGTTCTGGCTGCTGCTCGTCTTCGTCGTCCAGTTCTTCCGCGATCCGCAGCGCCCGATCCCGGCGCAGCCGAACGCGGTGCTGTGCCCGGCGGACGGCCGCATCGTCGCGGTCGAGACCGCGCAGGATCCGTACGCGAACCGCGAAGCGCTGAAGATCAGCGTGTTCATGAATGTCTTCAACGTCCACTCGCAGCGTTCGCCGGTCGACGGCGCGATCACCAAGGTCGAGTATTTCCCGGGTGCGTTCCTGAACGCGGCGATCGACAAGGCGTCGACCGAGAACGAGCGCAACGCGGTCGTGATCCAGACGGCGAGCGGCAAGACCGTCACCGCCGTGCAGATCGCCGGCCTCGTCGCGCGCCGGATCCTCTGCTACGTGCGCGCCGGCGAGCCGCTGTCGCGCGGCCAGCGCTACGGTTTCATCCGCTTCGGTTCGCGCGTCGACGTGTACCTGCCGCTCGGCAGCCGCGCGAAGGTGTCGATCGGCGAGAAGGTCTACGCGTCGTCGACGATCCTCGCCGAGCTCGAGCAGTAAGCGGCGAGGCGCACGATGGCCGCATTCAAACCGCGCCGCCCGCGCAACGGCGTCAACCAGCCGCCGCGCCCGTTCCGCCGCAACAAGGCGCTCGCGCCCGATCCGGCGCCGCTGGAAAGCCGGCGTGCCGCGCGCCAGCGGTTCCTGCGCACGCGCGGCATCTACCTGCTGCCGAACGCGTTCACGACCGCCGCGCTGTTCTGCGGCTTCTTCGCGGTCGTGCAGGCAATGAACGTGCGCTTCGAGATCGCCGCGATCGCGATCTTCGTCGCGATGGTGCTCGACGGAATGGACGGGCGCGTCGCGCGCATGACGCATACGCAGAGCGCGTTCGGCGAACAGTTCGACAGCCTGTCGGACATGGTGTCGTTCGGCGTCGCGCCGGCGCTCGTGATGTACGAATGGGTGCTGAAGGATCTCGGCCGCTGGGGCTGGCTCGCCGCGTTCGTCTATTGCTCGGGCGCCGCGCTGCGTCTCGCGCGCTTCAACACGAACATCGGCGTGGTCGACAAGCGCTTCTTCCAAGGTCTGCCGAGCCCGGCCGCCGCCGCGCTGATCGCGGGCTTCGTCTGGCTCGCGACCGACAACCGCGTGCCGATGAAGCTCGGCTGGCTGCCGTGGGTCGCGTTCGTGCTGACCATCTACGCGGGCGTGACGATGGTGTCGAACGCGCCGTTCTACAGCGGCAAGGCGCTCGACGTGCGGCATCGCGTGCCGTTCGCGGCGATCCTGCTGGTGGTCGTCGCGTTCGTGCTGGTGTCGTCCGATCCGCCGCTGATGCTGTTTTGCCTGTTCGTACTGTACGGGCTGTCCGGCTACGTGTTCTGGGCCTACATGGCCGTGCGCGGGCGCGCGAACCCCGCGCGCTCGTCGCAGCGCGATCACTGACGCGCCGCGCTATCGGCACGCAAAACGGCGGCCCCGCGGCCGCCGTTTTTATTTGTCCCTTTTTCGGCGCTCGCGGGCCGGAACATCGGGCGGCGTCCGATTGCGCGCGTCGCGGAATCTCGCTATAGTCTTCGGCATGACTGCATTTTCCCGCCTCTCCCTCCTTCTAGCCGGTGCGCCGCTACGCGCGCTAGCTTTGGCGCGCCTGCCGCGCTGACCGTTCCCGCCCTCCGTCAAGCCTCGTCTGTTGTTGAGCGTCGCCAGCGGTGGCGCGATCTCGTTACGTTTGACTTCCGTATAAAGAGCCCTGGAGCCCCCCATGACAGACAAGCTGATCATTTTCGATACGACGTTGCGTGACGGCGAACAATCGCCCGGCGCGTCGATGACGAAGGAAGAGAAAATCCGCATCGCGAAGAACCTCGAGCGGATGAAGGTCGACGTGATCGAGGCCGGCTTCGCGGCCAGCTCGAACGGCGACTTCGACGCGATCCACACGATCGCCGGTCTCGTGAAGGACAGCACGATCTGTTCGCTGGCGCGGGCCAACGACAAGGACATCCAGCGCGCGGCCGATGCGCTGAAGCCGGCGAACAGCTTCCGGATCCACACGTTCATCGCGACCTCGCCGCTGCACATGGAAAAGAAGCTGCGGATGACGCCCGAGCAGGTGTACGAGCAGGCGCGTCTCGCGGTGCGCTTCGCGCGCAAGTTCACCGACAATGTCGAATTCTCGCCGGAAGACGGTAGCCGCTCCGACATGGACTTCCTGTGCCGCGTGCTGGAAGGCGTGATCGCCGAAGGCGCGACGACGATCAACATCACCGACACGGTCGGCTACGGCGTGCCGGAAATGTACGGCAACCTCGTGAAGACGCTGCGCGAGCGCATTCCGAACTCGGACAAGGCGATCTTCTCGGTGCACTGCCACAACGACCTCGGGATGGCCGTCGCGAACTCGCTGGCCGGCGTGATGATCGGCGGCGCGCGTCAGGTCGAGTGCACGATCAACGGTCTCGGCGAGCGCGCGGGCAATACGTCGCTCGAGGAAATCGTGATGGCGGTGAAGACGCGCAAGGACTACTTCGGTCTCGACGTCGGCATCGACACCACGCAGATCGTGCCGACCTCGAAGCTCGTGTCGCAGATCACCGGTTTCGTCGTGCAGCCGAACAAGGCGGTGGTCGGTGCGAACGCGTTCGCGCACGCGTCGGGCATCCACCAGGACGGCGTGCTGAAGGCGCGCGACACGTACGAGATCATGCGCGCGGAAGACGTGGGCTGGACCGCGAACAAGATCGTGCTCGGCAAGCTGTCGGGCCGCAACGCGTTCAAGCAGCGCCTGCAGGAACTCGGCGTGTCGCTCGACAGCGAAGCCGAACTGAATGCCGCGTTCATGCGCTTCAAGGATCTGGCCGATCGCAAGTCGGAAATCTTCGACGAGGACATCATCGCGATCGTCTCCGAGGAGTCCGCGCTCGCGCAGGAGCAGGAGCACTACAAGTTCGTGTCGCTGTCGCAGCATTCGGAAACGGGCGAGCAGCCGCACGCGAAGGTCGTGTTCGCGGTCGAAGGCAAGGAAGTGACCGGCGAAGCGCGCGGCAACGGTCCGGTCGACGCGACGCTGAACGCGATCGAGAGCGAGGTCGGCAGCGGTTCCGAACTGCTGCTGTATTCGGTGAACGCGATCACGACCGGTACGCAGGCGCAGGGCGAAGTAACCGTACGGCTGTCGAAGAGCGGGCGGATCGTCAACGGCGTCGGCACCGATCCCGACATCGTCGCGGCATCCGCGAAGGCGTACATCGCGGCGCTGAACAAGCTGCATTCGAAGGACGACAAGCTCAACCCGCAGCGCTCGTAAGCGCGGCGCATGTCGCGAAACGCCCCGTGCGGCCCTGCGCCGCCGGGGCGTTTTTCATGCACCGCTCATTCGGCGGCCGGCGCGCGGACCAGCCAGCGGCGCGCGGCCGCGCGCGGCGGCGGGCTCGGCCGGCGAAACTCGACGGCGATCCCGCGGCGCGGCGCATCGGCGACGAACGCGTCGAGCAGCTCCAGCACGTCGTGGTCGATGTAGTCGGCGCGCGTCGCGTCGATGATCACCGCCGCGCGATCCGGAATGTGCCGCAGATGATGCTTGACCTGCACCTTGCCGAGGAACGACACGTCCTTGCGGAACGACAGCAGGAAGTGATCGTCGTGCTGCGCGAGCGTGACGGGGCTCTTCAGGTTCGCGACGGCGACCGACAGCACGCTGCAGGCGAGGCCGAGCGCGATACCGAACAGCAGGTCGACCGCAAGCACGCCGGCGATCGTCGCCGCGAACGGCACGAACGCGGCCGGCCCTTGCTTCATCACCGCGCGGAACAGCGCCGGCTTCGCGAGCTTGAAGCCGGTGTGGATCAGGATCGCGCCGAGGCTCGCGAGCGGAATCAGGTTGATCAGGCCGGTCAGCGCGAACACGCTGGCGAGCAGCAGCACCCCGTGGACGATCGCCGAGAGCCGGCTTTGCGCGCCCGCATGGACGTTGACCGAGCTGCGCACGATCACCGACGTGATCGGCAGCCCGCCCATCGCACCCGCGACGAGGTTGCCGACCCCTTGCGCCTTCAGCTCGCGGTCGGGTTGCGTCGGCCGGCGCTTCGGATCGATCTGTTCGACCGCTTCGAGGCTCAGCAGCGTCTCGAGGCTCGCGACGACCGCGAGCGTGATCGCGACGCGCCACACGTCCGGGTTGACGAGTTGCGCGAAGTTCGGCCCGAGCTCCGCATGCTTGAGCGATGCCGCGAAGGCCGCGAACGATTCGAGTTCGGGCAGCGTGACGCGATGGGCGGCGCCCGGCGCGACCGACGGCGCGACGAGGCCGAGCACCAGCGTGGCGCCGATGCCGAGCACCACGACCGCAAGCGGCGCGGGCACCGCGCGCACCAGCGCGAAGCGGCGCAGCGCGGGCGTGTCCCATGCGATCAGCAGCGCGAGCGATGCCAGCGCGATGGCCGTCGCGGCCCAGGCGGTCGGCAGGCCCGGCCACGACGAAAACGTTTGCGCGGCCGCGCCGCCGATGCCGAACGCGAACGGAATCTGCTTGACGATCAGCAGCAGGCCGATCGCCGCGAGCATGCCCTTGATCACGGGCGACGGCACGTAGGCCGCGAAGCGGCCCGCGCGCAGCATGCCGAAGCCGAACTGCAGCACGCCGGACAGCAGCACCGCGAGCAGGAACGCGGAGAAGCTGCCGAGTTGCGCGATGCCTTCGACGACGATCACGACGAGACCGGCGGCGGGCCCGCTGACCGACAGCGACGAGCCGCTCAGCAGTGCGACGACGATCCCGCCGACGATGCCGGACACGAGCCCGGCGAACGGTTCGACGCCGGAGGCATTGGCGATGCCGAGACAGAGCGGCAGCGCGACGAGGAACACGACGATGCCGGCGACGATGTCGCGCGGCAGGGTGGACAGACGCTCGTTGAGTTTCATGGTCGGGACGATTTCATGGACATGAGGGCGGGGCGGCTCAGCCGAGCGCGGCGGCATGCGCGGGCTCGGCATCGACGGGCTGCGCGGCATAGCCGGAGTCGAGTTCGACGAGGCGGCCGTCGGCGAGCGAGAAGATCCAGCCGTGGACGAGCGGCGGCCGTTCGCGGTCGCGCACGATCGGCGACGCGCGCAGCAGCCGCACCTGTTCGAGCACGTTCAGCTCGGCGAGGCGGTCGGCGGCGGCCGCGTCGTCGAGGCCGGCGAGCGTGTCGCGATGGCGCCGCGCGAGCGCGCAGAGCGGCGCGATGCGGCGCGCGACGTGCGGCAGGTCGGATGGCGGCGGCAGCAGCGACGCGCGCACGCCGCCGCAACCGGTGTGCCCGCAGACGATCACGTGATCGACCTGCAGCACGCGCACCGCGTACTCGAGCACGCTCGCCGCGTTGTCGTCGTCGGGATGGAACAGGTTCGCGATATTGCGATGGACGAACAGCTCGCCGGGCGCGCAGTGCGTGATGGTTTCGGCCGGTACGCGGCTGTCCGCGCAGCCGATCCACAGCACGCGCGGGTTCTGGCCGCGCGCGAGCGCGTCGAAGAAGCCGGGCGTGCGTTCGTGCGTCTCGCGGGCCCAGGCGATGTTGGCGACCAGCATGCTCTTGGGGCGATTCATGAGGACTCCTTTTGGATAAAGGCGAATGAATATCGACCGGAAGGGTGCGGCGAAATGCTTTCTGAATTGAAAGGTTGGATTGGAACCGATATTAGGGGTATGCCCTAGCGGTCCGTATGCGTCGAAACAATTTGTTTCAAATTGACGCCGCGCGGTGCATCGGGCGCACCAAGGCGACGCATGACCTGCGTTGGCGCAGTCGCGTCATCGACCGGAAAAGCCTGTCGCCGGCGTATCCGAATTGAATCGCGCGGCGCAATAAAGGAAACGGCCATTCACGAACGATTCATGAATGGCCGTCGGGAAAATGCGCGAATCACGCGCTGCCGGTCAGAACAGGTTGCGGCGATCGGGGTCGTGAAGCGGATCGGGCGTTTTCTGCGTCATGCGCAGGATGCCCTGCGGGTCGAAATAGAAGCTGTACATCATGTACCAGACGTTGTCCTCGAGATACCGGTACGTCCACACCTCGCGCTTCATCAGCGGGAAGTAGGAGGTTTCGACCGGGCGGCCGAAATTGACGAGGACGTCGGTCCTGGTCCACTTGCCGATTTCCGCGCGATAGAACTCGCTCGGCTGCAGCACCTGACGCACGTTGACGATCTTGTGGGCCGCATCGACGTCGGCCGCGATCGTGACTTCGCCCATCGGCTGGGTCGGCCACATCAGGCGCTTGCCGCCGCCGGGCAGGTCGTAGATCTCGCGCGGCGGGCCCAGCCGCGCGACGATGGCCGATTCGTCCTGTCCGGCCTGGTATTGCTGCCACGGTTGTGCGCAACCGGCCAGCAGCACCGCCGCGCAGGCGGTCAGCATCGACAGGCGCGCGGGAAGGCGAATGCGCATCGGGATTCTCCAGAACACGGGAACAGCCCAGTTGTATCACGGACGGCGCGCGCCGGCGCATCGCAGCGCAAAAATCGGTGCGGATCGCCGGATGGCCGCCGCGCTTGCCGGCCGTGGCCCGGCCGGCCTATGATCCGCGCTTCTGCGAATGATCGAAGGGCAGGTGGCCGATGCAGGGGTGGAAACGGTGTGCGCTCGCGTGGAGCGCGGGATGGATGCTGGTGTCGTCCGCGTTCGCGGGCGGCGAGCCGGTGCGGATCGCGCTGATCGAAGGGATGTCGGGGCCGTTCGCGAATGCGGGGGCGGCGGTCGAGCGCAACCTGCGGTTCGGCGTCGAGCAGGTCAATGCGGCGGGCGGCGTAAAGCTGCGCGACGGCGCGCATCCGCTCGAACTGGTCGTGCTCGACAGCAAGGGCAGCCCGGAAGAGGCGCTCGTGCAACTGCGCGCGGCGGCCGACCGCCATATCGGCTTCGTCGCGCAGGGCAACAGCTCGGCGGTCGCGGCCGCGCTCGTCGGCGCGCTCGACAAGCAGAACGCGCGCGATCCGGACAGCCGAATGCTGTTCCTCAACTATTCGGCCGACGACCCGGCGCTGACCGGCGCGCGCTGCAGCTTCTGGCATTTCCGCTTCGACGCGCATGCGGGGATGCGGATGGCCGCGCTCGCCGACGTGATGGTGCGCGACCGCGCGCTGCGCAAGGTCTATCTGCTGAACCAGGACTACAGCTTCGGCCATGACGTCAGCACACTGGCGCGGCAGGCGCTCGCCGTGCGGCGAGCGGACGTGAGCGTGGTCGGCGACGAATTCCATCCGATCGGCCGCATCAAGGATTTTTCGCCGTATATCGCGAAGATCCGCGCGAGCGGCGCGGACGCGGTCGTGACGGGCAACTGGGGCAACGACCTGACGCTGCTCGTGAAGGCCGCGCGCGAACAAGGCCTGAACGCGAAGTTCTACACGTTCTACGGCAACAGCCTCGGCGCGCCGGCCGCGCTCGGCGACGCGGGCGTCGGGCGCGTCGTGGCGGTGGCGGACTGGCATCCGAACGCGGGCGGCGCGAAGTCGGACGCGTTCTATCGCGCGTTCCGCACCCGTTTCCCGGCCGCGCAGGACGACTACCCGGTGCGGCGCATGAGTCTGATGATCGAGATGCTCGCGGCCGCGATGAGCCGTGCCGGCTCGGCCGATCCGGTCGCGGTCGCGCGGGCGCTCGAGGGGCTGTCGTTCGACGACGGCTTCCATCCGGCGCGGATGCGCGCGCAGGACCACCAGCTGATCCAGCCCCTTTATGTGATGGAAATGGACCGGCTCGGCACGCCGGGCGTGCGCTTCGACAACGAGGGTTCCGGCTACGGGTTCCGGACCGTGCTCGCGGTGCCGGCGGCGCGCACCGAGATGCCGTCGACCTGCTCGATGGCGCGTCCGTAACGGCGATTGTCGAGACCGCTTAGGCGGGCTGCGGAGTTGTGCTACAATGCCGCCCGGTTGTAAGTCACGGCACGGCCATTCTTCCGTGTCCGCCTGTTCAGTTAGAAAGGAAATCACATGTCTGTTGCAGATATCAAGAAGTCGGAAGTCGTTGCTCAGTTCGCCCGCGGTACCAACGACACGGGTTCGCCCGAAGTCCAGGTCGCACTGCTGACCGCACGTATCGTCGAACTGACGGGTCACTTCAAGACCCACGCGAAGGATCACCACAGCCGCCGCGGCCTGCTGCGCATGGTGAGCCGCCGCCGCAAGCTGCTCGACTACCTCAAGGGCAAGGATGCCGATCGTTACCGCGCGCTGATCGAGAAGCTGGGTCTGCGTAAGTAATCGAGGCGATTGCCGCCAGCAAGATGCCTGTGTCAGTCCGCTGATACAGGCATTTTGTTTTTGCGCGGTGCGTAGCGTCACGCGCACCGCAGGTTGTCCGGCGCGTTCGCGCCGGGCCGTCGGAACGGCTGATACCGGGGTCGGGATTTGTGTCATTCCAGCGCGCCGCTCTGCGAGCGCCGCGCTGGAATGGCATAAAAAACACACCTTGCTCCGGGTGAATCGGTCGCGACGCCGCCGCACGGCAGGGCCGGTGCGGTGAATGATAGAAATGCATTCAAAGGAGCAACCATGTCCATGTTCAACAAGGTCGTGAAGGAATTCCAGTGGGGCCAGCACAAGGTGCGCCTCGAAACCGGTGAAGTCGCCCGCCAGGCGAGCGGTGCCGTGATCGTCGACGTCGAAGACACCGTCGTGCTCGCGACCGTCGTCGGCGCGAAGTCGGCGAAGCCGGGCCAGGATTTCTTCCCGCTGACCGTCGACTACATCGAGAAGACCTACTCGGCCGGCAAGATCCCGGGTGGCTTCTTCCGCCGCGAAGGCCGTCCGTCGGAGCACGAGACGCTGACCTCGCGCCTGATCGACCGTCCGCTGCGTCCGCTGTTCCCGGAAGGCTTCTACAACGAAGTGCAGGTCGTGATCCACGTGCTGTCGGTGAACCCGGAAATCCCGGCGGACATCCCCGCGCTGATCGGCGCGTCGGCTGCGCTCGCCGTGTCGGGCCTGCCGTTCAACGGCCCGGTCGGCGCCGCGCGCGTCGCCTACGTGAACGACCAGTACGTGCTGAACCCGACCCGCGAACAGCTCAAGACGTCGCGCCTCGACCTCGTCGTCGCGGGCACGGAGCGTGCGGTGCTGATGGTCGAGTCGGAAGCCGATCAACTGCCGGAAGACGTGATGCTCGGCGCGGTCGTGTTCGGCCACGAGCAGATGCAGACGGCGATCGACGCGATCCACGAGCTCGTGCGCGAAGGCGGCAAGCCCGAGTGGGACTGGCAGCCGGCGCCGAAGGACGAGGCGCTGATCGCACGCGTGACCGAACTCGCGCAGCCGGAACTGCTCGCGGCCTACCAGATCCGCGACAAGCAGGCGCGTTCGACGAAGCTGAAGGAAGTGTACGCAGCGACCTCGGCGAAGCTGGAGGAAGCGGCGCTGGCGGCCGGCACGGTCGCGGCCGACAAGGCCACGGTCGGCAACATCCTGTTCGACCTCGAGGCGAAGATCGTCCGCGGCCAGATCCTGAACGGCGAGCCGCGCATCGACGGCCGCGACACGCGCACCGTGCGCCCGATCGAGATCCGCACCGGCGTGCTGCCGCGCACCCACGGCTCGGCGCTGTTCACGCGCGGCGAGACGCAGGCGCTGGTCGTCGCGACGCTCGGCACGAAGGGTGACGAGCAGATCATCGACGCGCTCGAAGGCGAGTACCGCGAGCGCTTCATGCTCCACTACAACATGCCCCCGTTCGCGACCGGCGAAACGGGCCGCGTCGGCTCGCCGAAGCGTCGCGAAATCGGCCACGGCCGCCTCGCGAAGCGCGCACTCGTCGCGTGCCTGCCGAGCGCCGACGAATTCGGCTACTCGATCCGCGTCGTGTCGGAAATCACCGAATCGAACGGTTCGTCGTCGATGGCATCGGTGTGCGGCGGCTGCCTCGCGCTGATGGACGCCGGCGTGCCGATGAAGGCGCACGTCGCGGGTATCGCGATGGGCCTGATCCTCGAAGGCAACAAGTTCGCGGTGCTGACCGACATCCTCGGCGACGAAGACCACCTCGGCGACATGGACTTCAAGGTGGCCGGTACGGCAGACGGCGTGACCGCGCTGCAGATGGACATCAAGATCCAGGGCATCACGAAGGAAATCATGCAGGTCGCGCTCGCGCAGGCGAAGGAAGGCCGCATGCACATCCTCGGCAAGATGACGTCGGCCGTGGCCGGTGCGAACACGCAGCTGTCGGAATTCGCGCCGCGCATGATCACGATCAAGATCAACCCGGAAAAGATTCGCGACGTGATCGGCAAGGGCGGTTCGGTGATCCGTGCGCTGACGGAAGAAACGGGTACGACCATCGACATCTCCGACGACGGCGTCGTGACGATCGCGAGCACGAACAGCGAAGGCATGGCCGAAGCGAAGAAGCGCATCGAGAACATCACGGCCGAGATCGAAGTCGGTCAGGTGTACGAAGGCACGGTGCTGAAGCTGCTCGATTTCGGCGCGATCGTGAACCTGCTGCCGGGCAAGGACGGCCTGCTGCACATCTCCGAAATCGTCAACGAGCGCGTGAAGGACATCAACGACTACCTGAAGGAAGGTCAGCAGGTCAAGGTCAAGGTGATCCAGACGGACGAAAAGGGTCGCGTGCGTCTGTCGGCGAAGGCGCTGCTGAACGAAGCAGCGGCTGCGTCGCAGTCGGATGCGCCGCCGCAGCAGTAAGCGGACAGGCGGACCAACGGCCGGCAGTGCGAAAGCGTGCCGGCCGTTTTTTCTGTAGCATCGTTGTGCGGCGCAGCAGCGCCGGCAAGGCGCCCGTGCCGTCAGCGCGGGCGTGCCATCCGATTCCGATTCAGGAGCGACCACGACCATGAAAGCCATCGAAATCACCGAATTCGGCGCCCCCGACGTGCTGAAGCTTGCGGAGCGTCCGCGCCCCGAACCGAAGCGCGGCGAAGTGCTCGTCAAGGTGGCGGCTTCCGGCGTGAACCGACCCGACGTGTTCCAGCGCAAGGGCGCCTATGCGCCGCCGCCGGGCGCGTCGGATCT
The DNA here is from genome assembly GCF_902499075.1 of Burkholderia pseudomultivorans. Lineage (GTDB taxonomy): Bacteria > Pseudomonadota > Gammaproteobacteria > Burkholderiales > Burkholderiaceae > Burkholderia > Burkholderia pseudomultivorans. The sequence goes on from NZ_CABVPP010000013.1 coordinate 86,518, forward strand.
GCCGGGCCTCGAGATCGCAGGCGAAATCGTCGGCGGCGACCTGTCCGACGCCGCGCTGAACCCGTTCGGGCTGAAGCTCGGCGATCGCGTATGCGCGCTGCTTGCGGGCGGCGGCTATGCGGAATACGCGGTCGTACCGCTGCTGCAGTGTCTGCCGGTGCCCGGCGCGCTGACCGACATCGAGGCCGCGTCGCTGCCGGAAACGTTCTTCACCGTATGGAGCAACGTGTTCGACCGCGCGCAGCTCGGCGCGGGCGAGGGCGGCGAGCACGAGACGCTGCTCGTGCAGGGCGGCTCGAGCGGCATCGGCGTGACGGCGATCCAGATCGCGCACGCGCTCGGCTTTCGCGTGTTCGCGACGGCCGGCACCGCCGACAAATGCCGTGCGTGCGAGGCGCTCGGCGCCGAACGCGCGATCAACTACAAGACCGAGGACTTCGTCGAGGTCGTCAAGTCGCTGACGCACGATCGCGGCGTCGACGTGATCCTCGACATGGTCGCGGGCTCGTACGTGCCGCGCGAACTGTTCGCGCTCGCGGACGGCGGCCGGCTCGTGCTGATCGCGCTGCTCGGCGGCGCGAAGGCCGAGGTCAACCTCAACGAGATCCTGCGGCGCCGGCTCACGATCACGGGCTCGACGCTGCGTCCGCGCCCGGTCGAGTTCAAGGCGAAGATCGCCGCGCAGCTGCACGCGCGCGTGTGGCCGCTGCTCGCCGACGGCCGCATCAAGCCGGTGATCTATCGCGTGCTGCCGGCGGCCGACGCCGCGCAGGCGCATGCGCTGATGGAAAGCGGCGAGCATATCGGCAAGATCGTGCTCGATTGGGGCGCGAACGCGTGACGGCCCGCGCGGCCGGGCTTGACATGCGCGGTTTGACCGGTTCAAGCCGCGCGCAGTAAAATCGCGGGTTTGCTTCGCCAGACCAATCCTGACGCCCGGCTCGCACGGCGCGTCGATGACGAGACAGACACGATGTCGAAACAAAGAACCAAGCGGGTGATCGGCAACTGGAAGATGCACGGCCGGCTGGCCGGCAACCAGGCGTTGCTGAACGAAGTGGTGCAGGGCGCGGGCGCGGTGGCGGCCGACACGGCGATCGGCGTGTGCGTGCCGTTCCCGTATCTCGCGCAGGTCCAGGCGCAGCTCGACGGCGGCCGTGTCGCGTGGGGCGCGCAGGACGTGTCCGCGCACGAGCAGGGCGCCTTCACCGGTGAAGTGGCGGCCGCGATGGTCGCGGAATTCGGCGCGCGCTACGCGATCGTCGGCCACTCGGAGCGCCGCGCCTATCACGGCGAGCGCAACGAGACGGTCGCGGCGAAGACGCAGCGTACGCTGGCGGCGGGTCTGACGCCCGTCGTGTGCGTCGGCGAGACGCTCGACGAGCGCGAATCGGGCGCGACCGAGCAGGTCGTGGGCGAGCAGCTCGACGCGGTGCTGGCCGTGTTGACGGCCGACGAGGCGGCGCGCATCGTCGTCGCGTACGAGCCCGTCTGGGCGATCGGCACGGGCAAGAGCGCGACGTCGGCGCAGGCGCAGGACGTGCACGCGTTCCTGCGGGCGCGCCTGGCGGCGAAGGGCGCGGCGGACGTGTCCGTGCTGTACGGCGGCAGCGTGAAGCCGGACAACGCGGAAGAGCTGTTCGCGCAGCCGGACATCGACGGCGGCCTGATCGGCGGCGCGTCGCTGAAGGCGGAAGATTTCCTGGCGATCTGCCGGGCCGCGCGCTGAGCGGTCCGCGATCGAATTGAACCATGACGGCGGCCGGTCGAACCGGTCGCCTGATCCAATCGGGTGGGTGTGATGCTGTTATTCAAGACGCTGATTATTGTGGTGCAGGTGTTGTCTGCACTCGGTGTGATTGGTCTCGTGCTGCTGCAGCACGGCAAGGGTGCGGACATGGGCGCTGCGTTCGGCAGCGGCGCGTCGGGCAGCCTGTTCGGTGCGACGGGCTCGGCGAACTTCCTGTCGCGCACGACGGCGGTGCTGGCGACGATTTTCTTCGTCGCGACGCTCGCGTTGACGTATCTCGGTTCGTACAAGTCGACGCCGTCGGCCGGCGTGCTCGGCGGCGTAGCGACGGCTCCGGCGGCATCGTCCGCGGCGTCGGCACCGGCCGTCGCGGCTTCCGCTGCGGCAGGTTCGGCGGCGAGCGCACCGGGCCAGGACGTCCCGAAATAAAAAGTTAAAATTTTTGCGTTTGTGCGTTGAACAATTCTGGAAGTCAGGTTAGAATTTAATTCTTGAAGCGATTCGCGGGAAACAAGTAGTTACAACCCCGGTTGCATGCAGTGCCGACGTGGTGAAATTGGTAGACACGCTATCTTGAGGGGGTAGTGGCGAAAGCTGTGCGAGTTCGAGTCTCGCCGTCGGCACCAAAGTTACTCAATGCCAGCCGCTTCTAGTGGCTGGCATTTTTCATTTGTGGGGTGCGCTTTCGGATGTCTTGCGATCGCACGCACTCCGAAATGATTCCTTCCGCCGGATAGTGGTATTCTCCGGACGCTCAGAACCAACCGATAGAGGATTGCCTTGAACCTCGCAGCCTATTATCCCGTCTTGTTGTTCCTCCTCGTGGGCACTGGTTTAGGTATAGCGCTGGTCAGTATCGGCAAGCTCCTTGGTCCCAACAAGCCGGACGTCGAGAAGAACGCGCCGTACGAGTGCGGCTTCGAAGCCTTTGAAGACGCCCGGATGAAGTTCGACGTCCGGTACTACCTCGTCGCCATCCTGTTCATCATCTTCGATCTCGAAACCGCATTCCTGTTTCCGTGGGGCGTCGCGCTGCGGGACATCGGCTGGCCCGGTTTCATCGCTATGATGATTTTTCTGCTCGAATTCCTGCTGGGCTTTGCCTATATCTGGAAGAAAGGCGGCCTCGACTGGGAGTGATGGGTTAATCGCCGGTTTGCATGGGTGGCCACGCTCGGTCGCCCGTCTGGAGTGGAAAGCAAATGAGTATCGAAGGGGTCTTGAAGGAAGGGTTTGTCACCACGACGGCTGACAAGCTGATCAACTGGACGCGTACCGGCTCGCTGTGGCCGATGACGTTCGGGCTCGCGTGTTGCGCCGTCGAGATGATGCATGCGGGCGCGGCCCGCTACGATCTGGACCGGTTCGGGGTCGTGTTCCGTCCGAGTCCGCGTCAGTCGGACGTGATGATCGTCGCCGGCACGCTCTGCAACAAGATGGCGCCCGCGCTGCGCCGCGTCTACGACCAGATGGCCGAGCCGCGCTGGGTGATCTCGATGGGGTCGTGCGCGAACGGCGGCGGCTACTACCATTATTCGTACTCGGTGGTGCGCGGCTGCGACCGGATCGTGCCAGTCGACGTCTACGTGCCGGGCTGTCCGCCGACGGCCGAGGCGCTGGTCTACGGCGTGATCCAGCTGCAGGCGAAGATCCGTCGCACCAACACCATCGCCCGTCAATAAAGCCCCGAGCGTCCCCCAATATGGCAAGCAAAATCGAGACCCTCAAGGCCAACCTCGAAGCCGCGCTCGGCGCGCGCGTGGTGAGCCTCACCGAAGCGATCGGTGAACTGACGCTCGTCGTGAAGGCGAGCGATTACCTCGAAGTCGCAACGACCTTGCGCGACGATCCGAAGCTCCGTTTCGAGCAGCTGATCGACCTGTGCGGCGTCGACTACCAGACCTTCGGCGACGGCGCCTACGACGGCCCGCGCTTCGCGGCCGTGTCGCACCTGCTGTCGGTCACGAACAACTGGCGCCTGCGCCTGCGCGTGTTCGCGCCGGACGACGACCTGCCGATCGTGGCGTCGCTGGTCGACATCTGGACCTCCGCGAACTGGTACGAGCGCGAAGCGTTCGACCTGTACGGCATCGTGTTCGAAGGCCACCCCGACCTGCGCCGCATCCTCACCGACTACGGCTTCATCGGCCATCCGTTCCGCAAGGACTTCCCGGTGTCGGGTTATGTCGAAATGCGTTACGACCCGGAAGAGAAGCGGGTCGTCTACCAGCCGGTGACGATCGAGCCGCGCGAAATCACGCCGCGCGTGATCCGCGAGGATCGCTATGGCGGTCTGAAACATTAAGGGGGCGTCATGGCAGAAATCAAGAACTACACGCTCAACTTCGGCCCGCAGCACCCGGCAGCGCACGGCGTGCTGCGCCTCGTGCTCGAGCTCGACGGCGAAGTCATCCAGCGTGCCGACCCGCATATCGGCCTGCTGCACCGCGCGACCGAAAAGCTCGCGGAATCCAAGACCTTCATCCAGTCCGTGCCGTACATGGATCGTCTCGACTACGTGTCGATGATGGTCAACGAGCACGGCTACGTGCTCGCGATCGAAAAGCTGCTCGGCATCGACGTGCCGGAGCGCGCGCAGTACATCCGCGTGCTGTTCGACGAAATCACGCGCGTGCTGAACCACCTGATGTGGATCGGCGCGCACGCGCTCGACGTCGGCGCGATGGCGGTGTTCCTGTACGCATTCCGCGAGCGCGAAGACCTGATGGACGTGTACGAGGCGGTGTCCGGTGCCCGGATGCACGCGGCGTACTATCGTCCGGGCGGCGTCTATCGCGACCTGCCTGACGCAATGCCGCAATACAAGGCGTCGAAGATTCGCAACGAGAAGGCGCTCGCGAAGATGAACGAGGCGCGCAGCGGCTCGGTGCTCGACTTCATCGACGATTTCTTCACGCGCTTCCCGAAGTGCGTCGACGAATACGAAACGCTGCTGACCGACAACCGGATCTGGAAGCAGCGTCTGGTCGGGATCGGCGTCGTCAGCCCGGAGCGGGCGCTGCAGATGGGCCTGACGGGCCCGATGCTGCGCGGCTCGGGCATCGCATGGGATTTGCGCAAGAAGCAGCCGTACGAAGTGTACGATCGCCTCGATTTCGACGTGCCGGTGGGCGTGAACGGCGATTGCTACGACCGTTACCTGGTGCGCGTCGAAGAAATGCGTCAGTCGATCCGCATCGCGAAACAGTGTATTGAGTGGCTGCGCAAGAATCCGGGCCCCGTGATGACGGACAATCACAAGGTTGCACCGCCGTCGCGCGTCGGCATGAAGACCAACATGGAAGACTTGATTCACCACTTCAAGCTCTTCACCGAAGGTTTCCATGTGCCGGAAGGCGAAGCGTACGCGGCGGTCGAGCATCCGAAGGGCGAATTCGGCATCTACCTCGTGTCGGACGGCGCCAACAAGCCGTACCGTCTCAAGATTCGCGCACCGGGCTTCGCGCATCTGGCGTCGCTCGACGAAATGGCGCGCGGCCACATGATTGCCGACGCCGTCACGATCATCGGTACGCAGGACATCGTGTTCGGCGAAATCGATCGCTAATGGTTACACCGCCCGCGCGAGCGGGCGGCGAGCAGTAAGTCACACGCGATGCGCGCTGAACCGGCGCGGCTTCGCAAGCTGTCAACAGTGAGCGCCAGGTCTGCCGTCTACGCACGCCGTGCGGCAGGTTGTTCGTTCGGTAGGAATTGAAAGAGTCGTGTCTGAAAATGATCTCAGCTGAAGGCCTGAAGGAAATCGATCGAGCGTTGACGAAGTATCCCGCCGATCAGAAACAGTCCGCCGTGATGTCGGCGTTGGCCGTTGCTCAGGAAGAGCACGGCTGGCTGTCGCCCGAACTGATGCAGTTCGTCGCGGACTATCTCGGCATGCCGGCCGTCGCCGTGCAGGAAGTCGCGACGTTCTACACGATGTACGAGCTGAAGCCGGTCGGCAAGCACAAGATCACGCTCTGCACGAACCTGCCGTGCCAGCTCGGCCCGCACGGCGGCGCGGAAGCGACCGCCGACTACCTGAAACAGAAGCTCGGCATCGGCTTCGGCGAGACCACGCCCGACGGCAAGTTCACGCTGAAGGAAGGCGAATGCATGGGCTCGTGCGGCGATGCGCCGGTGCTGCTGGTGAACAATCACAGAATGTGCAGCTTCATGAGCCGCGAGAAGATCGACCAGCTGCTTGAGGAGCTTTCGAAATGACGTCCCTCCACGACCGTCACATCAAACCGCTGATCCTCGCTGGTCTGAACGGCGAGAACTGGCATCTCGAAGATTACGTTGCGCGCGGCGGCTACAAGCAGCTGCGCCGCATTCTCGAAGAAAAGATCCCGCCCGAGCAGGTGATCGCCGACGTGAAGGCGTCGGGTCTGCGCGGCCGCGGCGGCGCGGGCTTCCCGACCGGCCTGAAGTGGAGCTTCATGCCGCGCCAGTTCCCGGGGCAGAAGTACCTCGTCTGCAACTCGGACGAAGGCGAGCCGGGCACGTTCAAGGATCGCGACATCCTGCGCTGGAACCCGCATGCGCTGATCGAAGGCATGGCCATCGGCGCGTACGCGATGGGCATCACGGTCGGCTACAACTACATCCACGGCGAGATCTTCGAAGTGTATCGACGCTTCGAGGCGGCGCTCGACGAGGCGCGCGCGGCCGGTTTCCTCGGCGACAACATCATGGGCTCGGAATTCTCGTTCCAGCTCCATGCGCACCACGGCTACGGCGCGTACATCTGCGGCGAGGAAACGGCGCTGCTCGAGTCGCTCGAAGGCAAGAAGGGCCAGCCGCGCTTCAAGCCGCCGTTCCCGGCGAGCTTCGGCGTGTACGGCAAGCCGACCACGATCAACAACACCGAGACGTTCGCCGCGGTGCCGTTCCTGCTGGCCATCGGGCCGCAGAACTACCTCGAGATCGGCAAGCCGAACAACGGCGGCACGAAGATCTTCTCGGTGTCGGGCGACGTCGAGCGTCCGGGCAACTATGAAGTGCCGCTCGGCACGCCGTTCGCGACGCTGATGGAGCTCGCCGGCGGGATGCGCGGCGGCAGGAAGATCAAGGCCGTGATTCCGGGCGGCTCGTCCGCGCCGGTGGTGCCGGGCGACATCATGATGCAGACCGACATGGACTACGACTCGATCGCGAAGGTCGGCTCGATGCTCGGCTCGGGTGCGGTGATCGTGATGGACGAGACGCGCTGCATGGTGCGCTCGCTGCTGCGCCTGTCGTACTTCTACTACGAGGAATCGTGCGGCCAGTGCACGCCGTGCCGCGAAGGCACGGGCTGGCTGTATCGCGTCGTGAACCGCATCGAGCACGGCGAAGGGCGCCAGGAAGACCTGGACCTGCTGAACTCGGTGGCCGAGAACATCATGGGTCGCACGATCTGCGCGCTCGGCGATGCGGCGGCGATGCCGGTGCGCGGGATGCTCAAGCACTACTGGGACGAATTCGCGTACCACGTCGAGCACAAGCACTGCATGGTCGGCGGCCACGCGCACGCGGCGGCGGCCTGACGCGAAACCGGTTGCGGAATTTGAGCGCACGGTCGGGCGAATGCGCGAACGGGCGGAAATAGGTTAAGGACCATTCACCATCATGGTTGAACTTGAAATAGACGGCAAGAAGGTCGAGGTGCCCGAAGGCAGCATGGTGATCCAGGCTGCGCACAAGGCGGATACGTACATTCCTCACTTCTGCTATCACAAGAAACTGTCGGTCGCGGCCAACTGCCGGATGTGTCTCGTCGAAGTCGAGAAGATGCCGAAGGCCGTGCCTGCCTGCGCGACGCCCGTGTCGGCCGGCATGATCGTGCGCACGCAGTCCGACAAGGCCGTGAAGGCGCAGCAGTCGGTGATGGAATTCCTCCTCATCAACCACCCGCTCGATTGCCCGATCTGCGATCAGGGCGGCGAATGCCAGCTGCAGGATCTCGCGGTCGGCTACGGCAAGTCGTCGTCGCGCTACTCGGAAGAGAAGCGCGTGGTGTTCCACAAGAACGTGGGCCCGCTGATCTCGATGGAAGAAATGTCGCGCTGCATCCACTGCACGCGCTGCGTTCGCTTCGGCCAGGAAATCGCCGGCGTGATGGAGTTCGGCATGCTGGGCCGCGGCGAGCATTCGGAAATCACGACCTTCGTCGGCAAGACGGTCGATTCCGAGCTGTCGGGCAACATGATCGACCTGTGCCCGGTCGGCGCGCTGACCAGCAAGCCGTTCCGCTACAGCGCCCGCACCTGGGAACTGTCGCGCCGCAAGTCGGTGAGCCCGCACGATTCCGTCGGCGCGAACCTCGTCGTGCAGGTGAAGAACAACCGCGTGATGCGCGTGCTGCCGTTCGAGAACGAAGCGATCAACGAATGCTGGATCTCGGACAAGGACCGCTTCTCGTACGAAGGCCTGAACAGCGAAGAGCGCCTGACCAAGCCGATGCTGAAGCAGGGCGGCCAGTGGATCGAGACCGACTGGCAGACCGCGCTCGAATACGTCGCGAAGGGCCTGAAGGGCATCGCGGCCGATCACGGCGCGAACGCGCTGGCGATGCTCGCAAGCGCGCACAGCACCGCTGAAGAACTGTTCCTCGTGAAGCAGCTCGCGCACGAACTGAAAACGCCGAACGTCGATTTCCGTCTGCGTCAGCAGGACTTCTCGGCGCCGGTGCAGGGCGCGCCGTGGCTCGGCATGCCGATCGCCGACCTGTCGACGCTGAACGCCGCGTTCGTCGTCGGCTCGATGCTGCGCCGCGACCATCCGCTGTTCGCCTCGCGTCTGCGCCAGGCAGCGAAGAACGGCGCGAAGCTGCACTTCCTGAACGCGACGGGCGACGACGCACTGATCCCGACCGCGCAGCGCATCGTCGCCGCGCCGTCGGCATGGCTCGACGAGCTGGCCGGCGTTGCCGCCGCCGTCGCGCAGCTGCGCGGCGTCGCGCTGCCCGACACGCTCGCCGGCGTCACGGCTTCGGCCGCCGCGCAGGCGGTGGCCCAGGCGCTCGCGAACGGCGAACGCCGCGCGGTGCTGCTCGGCAACGCGGCCGTCCGTCATCCGGAATTCGCGAAGCTGCACGCGATCGCGCAGTGGATCGCCGACAACACCGGCGCCACGTTCGGTTTCCTGACCGAAGCGGCGAACACGGTCGGCGCGCACGTCGTCGGCGCGCTGCCGGGCGACGGCGGCCTGAATGCACGCGAAGCGTTCGCCCAGCCGCGCAAGGGCTACGTGCTGCTGAACGTCGAGCCGGAATTCGACACGGTCGATCCGGTACAGGCGCTGGCCGCGCTGAACCAGGCGGAAATGGTCGTCGTGATGTCGCCGTTCAAGCACGGCCTCGACTACGCCGACGTGCTGCTGCCGATCGCGCCGTTCACCGAAACGGCCGGCACCTTCGTCAACGCGGAAGGCACGGTGCAGAGCTTCAACGGCGTGGTGCGCCCGCTCGGCGACACGCGTCCGGCCTGGAAGGTGCTGCGCGTGCTCGGCAGCCTGCTGGGCCTGCCGAACTTCGAATACGAAACGGCGGAAGAAGTGCGCCTCGCCGCACTGGGCGACGCAGGCATCGCCGGCCGCCTGTCGAACAAGACGACGGTCGCACCGGCACGCGTCGCCGCGCCGGCTGCCAACGGCAGCTTCGAGCGCCTGGCCGACGTGCCGATCTATCACGCCGACGCGCTGGTGCGCCGCGCGGGTGCGCTGCACCTGACGGCCGCCGCGAAGGCTGCGAACGCCGCCGGCCTGCCGGCCGCGCTGTTCGACAAGCTGGGCCTGAAGGATGGCGACGCGGTTCGCGTGCGTCAGGGCGAGCGTACGGTGCAGTTGCCGGCCGTGCGTGACGAGAATCTTGCGGAGACGGTCGTTCGCGTGTCGGCGGCGACGCCTGCCGGCGCAGCGCTCGGCAGCCTGTCCGGTGAACTGGTGGTGGAGAAGGCGTAAATGAGCTTGTTCGATACGATCAACTCGGGCGGAGCCCAGCTTCTCGGGTTCGCATGGCCGACGGTGTGGGCACTCGTGCGCATCCTCGTCGTCGCCGTCGTGATCCTGCTGTGCGTGGCGTACCTGATTCTGTGGGAGCGCAAGCTGATCGGCTGGATGCACGTGCGTCTCGGCCCGAACCGCGTCGGCCCCGGCGGCCTGCTGCAGCCGATCGCCGACGTGCTGAAGCTGCTGCTGAAGGAAGTCATCCAGCCGTCCGCTGCCAGCCGCTGGCTGTATCTGGTCGCACCGGTGATGACGGTGGTGCCGGCGTTCGCGGTGTGGGCGGTGATCCCGTTCCAGGCCGAGGCGGTGCTCGCGAACGTGAACGCGGGCCTGCTGTACGCGATGGCGATTTCGTCGATCGGCGTGTACGCGGTGATTCTCGCCGGCTGGGCGTCGAACTCGAAGTACGCGTTCCTCGGCGCGATGCGTGCCGCGGCACAGATGGTGTCGTACGAAATCTCGATGGGCTTCGCGCTGGTGCTCGTGCTGATGACGGCCGGCAGCCTGAACCTGTCGGAAATCGTCGGTTCGCAGCAGCACGGCTTCTTCGCCGGCCACGGCGTGAACTTCCTGTCGTGGAACTGGCTGCCGCTCTTGCCGGCGTTCGTCGTCTACTTCATCTCGGGCATCGCCGAAACGAACCGTCACCCGTTCGACGTGGTGGAAGGCGAATCGGAAATCGTCGCGGGTCACATGATCGACTACTCGGGCATGGCGTTCGCGCTGTTCTTCCTCGCCGAGTACATCAACATGATCGTGATCTCGGCACTGGCCGCGACGCTGTTCCTCGGCGGCTGGGATGCACCGTTCGAATTCCTGTCGTTCATCCCGGGCATCTTCTGGCTCGTGCTGAAGGTATTCGCGCTGCTGTCGGTGTTCATCTGGGTTCGCGCGACGTTCCCGCGCTTCCGTTACGACCAGATCATGCGCCTGGGCTGGAAGGTGTTCCTGCCCGTCACGGTGATCTGGGTGGTCGTGGTCGGCTTCTGGATGATGTCGCCGCTCAACATCTGGGTGAAGTAAAGATCGGACGAAATCATGACGGCTATCCAACACTTCTTTAAGACCTTCTTCCTGACCGAGCTGCTGAAGGGGCTCGCGCTGACCGGTCGTTACACGTTCAAGCGCAAGTTCACCGTGCAGTTCCCGGAAGAAAAGACCCCGATTTCGCCGCGCTTTCGCGGGCTGCACGCGCTGCGCCGCTACGAGAACGGCGAAGAGCGCTGCATCGCGTGCAAGCTGTGCGAGGCCGTGTGCCCCGCGATGGCGATCACGATCGAATCGGAAACGCGCGCGGACAACACGCGCCGCACGACGCGCTACGACATCGACCTGACGAAGTGCATCTTCTGCGGTTTCTGCGAAGAGAGCTGCCCGGTCGATTCGATCGTCGAGACGCAGATTCTCGAGTACCACGGCGAAAAGCGCGGCGACCTGTATTTCACGAAGGAAATGCTGCTCGCGGTGGGCGATCGCTACGAGAAGGACATCGCAGCGGCGAAGGCTGCCGACGCGCCGTATCGTTGATCGAGTTTCCAGCGCCGGCCCGAAGCACGGGCCGAGCCGCCGCGACGGGCGCGATACGCGCCTGACTATGGCCTAACGATGAACCGGTAATCATGGAATTCACGACCGTACTGTTCTACATCTTCGCGCTGCTCCTGGTGGTATCAGGGCTGAAGGTGATCACTTCGCGCAACCCGGTGGCGTCTGCGCTTTTCCTTGTGCTGGCGTTCTTCAACGCCGCCGCGATCTGGATGCTGCTGGAAGCGGAGTTCCTCGCGATCCTGCTGGTGCTGGTCTACGTGGGCGCCGTGATGGTGCTGTTCCTGTTCGTCGTGATGATGCTGGACATCAACATCGACTTCCTGCGGCGCGACTTCAAGCGCTTCGTGCCGATGGCGACCGTGGTCGGCGCGATCATCGTGATCGAAACCGCGCTGATCCTGTGGCGCGGCTACGGCGACACGCACGCGGCGCACGCGATGGCGACCGGCGCGATGGCCGACTGGTCGAACACGCGCCTGATCGGCAAGGTGATCTATACCGACTACATCTTCGCGTTCGAAATCGCCGGCCTCGTGCTGCTGGTCGCGATCATCGCCGCGATCGGGCTGACCGAGCGCAAGGGCAAGGACAGCAAGCGCCAACGCGTGTCGGATCAGGTCAAGGTGCGCCGCGACGACCGCGTGCGCCTCGTGAAGATGGAAGCGGAAAAGCCGCAGCCGGAAACGGCGCAGAGCGAAGCCGGTTCGGGCACCAACGGCTAAGCGGAGGAAAAGAAAACCATGTTGACTCTTGCTCACTACCTCGTGCTCGGCGCGATCCTGTTTGCGATCGCGATCGTCGGGATTTTCCTGAACCGCCGCAACATCATCATCATCCTGATGGCGATCGAACTGATGTTGCTCGCGGTGAATACCAACTTCGTCGCGTTTTCGCATTACCTCGGCGATGTACACGGCCAGATCTTCGTGTTCTTCGTGCTGACCGTCGCCGCAGCGGAAGCCGCGATCGGTCTCGCGATTCTGGTGACCCTGTTCCGTAAGCTCGACACGATCAATGTCGAGGATCTCGATCAGCTCAAAGGTTAATTTCAGGCAACGCTGTTATGTCAACGACACTCAATGAAAACCTGCTGCTGGCGATTCCGCTCGCTCCGCTGGCCGGCTCGCTGATTGCGGGGCTGTTCGGGAACGCAGTCGGGCGCAAGGGCGCACACCGGATCACGATCCTCGGCGTATTGATCGCGTTCCTCCTGTCGGCGAAAGTCTTCCTCGACGTGATGGGCGGCGCGAGCTTCAACGCGACCGTCTACGAATGGATGCACGTCGGGTCGCTGAAGCTCGAAGTCGGCTTCCTGGTCGATTCGCTGACCGCGATGATGATGGTCGTCGTGACCTTCGTGTCGCTGATGGTGCACATCTACACGATCGGCTACATGTCGGAAGAGGACGGCTACCAGCGCTTCTTCTCGTACATCTCGCTGTTCACGTTCTCGATGCTGATGCTCGTGATGAGCAACAACTTCCTGCAGCTGTTCTTCGGCTGGGAAGCGGTGGGCCTCGTGTCGTACCTGCTGATCGGCTTCTACTTCACGCGTGAGAGCGCGATCTACGCGAACATGAAGGCGTTCCTCGTGAACCGCGTGGGCGACTTCGGCTTCCTGCTCGGCATCGGCCTGCTGCTCGCGTTCGCCGGCTCGATGAACTACGGCGAAGTGTTCGCGAAGCGCGCGGAACTCGCGAGCCTGCACTTCCCGGGCACCGACTGGGGCCTGCTGACCGTTGCCTGTATCTGCCTGTTCATCGGCGCGATGGGCAAGTCGGCGCAGTTCCCGCTGCACGTGTGGCTGCCTGACTCGATGGAAGGCCCGACGCCGATCTCGGCGCTGATTCACGCGGCGACGATGGTGACGGCCGGCATCTTCATGGTGTCGCGCATGTCGCCGCTGTTCGAGCTGTCGGACACCGCGCTGTCGTTCATCACGGTGATCGGCGCGATCACGGCGCTGTTCATGGGCTTCCTCGGGATCGTCCAGAACGACATCAAGCGCGTCGTCGCTTATTCGACGCTGTCGCAGCTCGGCTACATGACCGTCGCGCTCGGCGTGTCCGCGTACCCGGTCGCCGTGTTCCACCTGATGACGCACGCGTTCTTCAAGGCACTGCTGTTCCTCGGCGCAGGCTCGGTGATCATCGGCATGCACCACGATCAGGACATGCGCAACATGGGCGGCCTGCGCAAGTACATGCCGATTACCTGGATCACGTCGCTGGTCGGCTCGCTCGCGCTGATCGGCACGCCGTTCTTCTCGGGTTTCTACTCGAAGGACTCGATCATCGACGCGGTGAAGCTGTCGCACCTGCCGGGTTCGGGCTTTGCGTACTTCGCGGTCGTCGCGAGCGTGTTCGTCACGGCGCTGTACTCGTTCCGCATGTACTTCCTGGTGTTCCACGGCGAGGAGCGCTTCCGCAAGCCGAAGCATCCGGAATCGCCGATGGGCATGGCGGCCGCACACGGCCACGACGATCACGGCCATGGCCACGGCCATGACGACCACGCGCACGAGCCGCACGAGACCCCGTGGGTCGTGTGGGTGCCGCTGGTCCTGCTGGCGATTCCGTCGGTGATCATCGGTGCGATCGCGATCGGCCCGATGCTGTTCGGCGACTTCTTCCAGCACGGCGTTGCGTTCGACAAGGTGATCTTCATCGGCGACAACCATCCGGCGCTCGCCGAGATGGCCGAGGAGTTCCACGGCTGGGTCGGCATGGGCCTGCACTCGGTGTCGGGCCTGCCGGTCTGGCTCGCGCTCGCCGGCGTCGTCGTCGCGTGGTTCCTGTACCTGAAGCGTCCGGATCTGCCGGCGTCGATCCGCCGCGCGTTCGGCCCGATCTACACGCTGCTGGACAACAAGTACTACATGGACAAGATCAACGAAGTGGTGTTCGCCCGCGGTTCGGTGGCGATCGGCCGCGGCCTGTGGAAGGAGGGCGACGTCGTGGTGATCGACGGCCTCGTCAACGGCAGCGCCAAGTTCATCGGCTGGTTCGCCGGTGTGATCCGCTTCCTCCAATCCGGTTACATCTATCACTACGCGTTCGCCATGATCATCGGCATGCTGGGGCTCCTGACCCTGTTTGTAACGCTCGGCGGCAAATAAGGCGGGGGGACAAAACTAATGCACGCTTTTCCGATTCTCAGTACCGCGATCTGGCTGCCGATCGTTTTCGGCCTCCTCGTGCTCGCGGTGGGTAACGACAAAAATCCGGGGACGGCGCGCTGGGTCGCGCTGATCGGCTCGCTGCTCGGGCTCGCGGTCACGATCCCGCTGATCACGGGCTTCGACTCGAGCACGGCCGCGCTGCAGTTCGTCGAGCATTCGACCTGGATCGAGCGCTTCGACATCTCGTATCACCTCGGCGTCGACGGCATCTCGATGTGGTTCGTCGTGCTGACCGCGCTGATCACGGTGATCGTCGTGATCGCCGCATGGGAAGTGATCACCGAGAACGTCGCGCAGTACCTCGCCGCATTCCTGATCCTGTCCGGGATCATGATCGGCGTGTTCTCGGCGGCCGACGGCCTGCTGTTCTACGTGTTCTTCGAGGCAACCCTGATTCCGATGTACATCATCATCGGCGTGTGGGGCGGCCCGAACCGCGTGTACGCAGCGTTCAAGTTCTTCCTGTACACGCTGGCCGGCTCGCTGCTGATGCTGGTCGCGCTGATCTACCTGTACACGCAGACGCATTCGTTCGACCTCGCGACGTGGCAGAACGCGAAGATCGCGATGACGCCGCAGATCCTGCTGTTCATTGCGTTCTTCCTTGCGTTCGCGGTGAAGGTGCCGATGTGGCCGGTGCACACCTGGCTGCCGGACGCGCACGTGGAAGCGCCGACGGGCGGCTCGGTCGTGCTGGCCGCGATCATGCTGAAGCTCGGCGCATACGGTTTCCTGCGCTTTTCGCTGCCGATCACGCCTGACGCGAGCCACTTCCTGGCGCCCGTCGTGATCACGCTGTCGCTGATCGCGGTGATCTACATCGGTCTCGTCGCGATGGTGCAGGCCGACATGAAGAAGCTGGTCGCGTATTCGTCGATCGCGCATATGGGCTTCGTCACGCTCGGCTTCTTCATCTTCAATCAGCTCGGCGTCGAAGGCGCGATCGTGCAGATGATCTCGCACGGCTTCGTGTCGGGCGCGATGTTCCTCTGTATCGGCGTGCTGTACGACCGCGTGCACTCGCGCCAGATCGCCGACTACGGCGGCGTCGTCAACGTGATGCCGAAGTTCGCGGCGTTCGCGATGCTGTTCTCGATGGCCAACTGCGGCCTGCCGGGTACGTCCGGTTTCGTCGGCGAGTTCATGGTGATTCTCGCGGCCGTCCAGTACAACTTCTGGATCGCATTCGGCGCGGCGTTCACGCTGATCCTCGGCGCAGCCTACACGCTGTGGATGTACAAGCGCGTGTACTTCGGCGCGGTCGCGAACGACCACGTCGCGAAGCTG
This sequence comes from Burkholderia pseudomultivorans, assembly GCF_902499075.1. Classification (GTDB taxonomy): domain Bacteria; phylum Pseudomonadota; class Gammaproteobacteria; order Burkholderiales; family Burkholderiaceae; genus Burkholderia; species Burkholderia pseudomultivorans. The sequence goes on from NZ_CABVPP010000013.1 coordinate 102,270, forward strand.
AAGGACATCGGCCGCCGCGAATTCCTGATGCTGGCCGTGCTTGCCGCGTTCACGCTGCTGATGGGCCTATATCCGAAGCCCTTCACCGACGTGATGCACGTTTCCGTGGAAAACCTCCTCTCCCATGTCGCGCAGTCGAAGCTGCCGCTGGCCCAGTAATCGCGAGCGGAGGAACTCAAGATCATGAACGCTCCTATGAATGTCCTGTTGCCTGACGCGCTGGTGATGGCCGCCATCATCGTCGCATGGCTGAACGACACCTTTACCGGCGCCTCCGGCCGCCGCCTCACTTACCTGATCGCGGTGATCTCGTCGGTGGTCGCCGGCGTCTGGTTCGCGGTGCAGGCGCTCGATCCGCAGCATTACTACTTCTTCTCGCGGATGGTCGTCGTCGACTCGTTCGCCAGCGCGATGAAGGCGGTGGTGGCGCTCGGCTTCGCGGTGTCGCTCGTCTACTCGCGCCGCTACCTCGAAGATCGCGACCTGTTTCGCGGCGACGTGTTCCTGCTCGGCATGTTCTCGCTGCTCGGCCAGCTCGTGATGATCTCGGGCAACAACTTCCTGACGCTGTATCTCGGCCTGGAACTGATGTCGCTGTCGCTGTACGCGGTCATCGCGCTGCGTCGCGACGGCACCGTGTCGAGCGAAGCTGCGATGAAGTACTACGTGCTGGGCGCGCTCGCGTCGGGCTTCGTGCTGTACGGCATCTCGATGCTCTACGGCGCGACCTCGGGTTCGCTCGAACTCGGCGAGGTGTACAAGGCGGTCAGCAGCGGCGGCACCGAGGATGCGGTGCTGATGTTCGGCGTGATCTTCATCGTCGCCGGTATCGCGTTCAAGCTCGGCGCCGTGCCGTTCCACATGTGGGTGCCGGACGTCTACCAGGGCGCGCCGACCGCGATGACGCTGTTCGTCGGCGGCGGCCCGAAGGTGGCCGCATTCGCGTGGGGCCTGCGTTTCCTGGTGATGGGCCTGCTGCCGCTCGCGCAGAACTGGCAGACCGCGCTGGTGATTCTCGCCGCGCTGTCGCTGATCGTCGGCAACATCACCGGTATCGTCCAGCGCAACATCAAGCGGATGCTCGCGTATTCGGCGATCTCGAACATGGGCTTCGTGCTGCTCGGCCTGCTCGCGGGCATCGTGAAGGGCGACGCGGCAGCGCCGGCGAACGCCTACAGCTCGGCGATGTTCTACGCGATCGTCTACCTGATCACGACGCTCGGCTCGTTCGGCGTGGTGATGCTGCTCGCCCGCCGCGACTTCGAAGCGGAAACGATCGACGACTTCAAGGGCCTCAACAAGCGCAGCCCGGTGTTCGCGTTCGTGATGATGGTCATGATGTTCTCGCTGGCCGGCATTCCGCCGACCGTCGGCTTCTACGCGAAGCTCGCGGTGCTCGAGGCGACCGTCAACGCGGGCCTCACGTGGCTGGCCGTGCTGGCCGTGATCACCTCGCTGTTCGGCGCGTTCTACTATCTGCGCATCGTCAAGCTGATCTACTTCGACGCACCGCAGGATTCCACGCCGATCGGCGGCGATTTCTGCAAGCGCACGATCCTCGTGCTGAACGGCCTCGCGGTCGTCGTGCTCGGCCTGATCCCGAGCCCGCTGCTGACGGTTTGCCTCGACGCGATCCGTCACTCGCTGCCGACGCTGTAATGTCGGCCGCGGGCTGGTTTATCGTGCTGTTGGCGCTCGTCGGCGCCAACCTGCCGTTCCTGAACCAGCGCCTGTTCGCCGTCGTGCCGATCGGCGCGGCGAAGAAGGGCGCGTGGATCCGGATCGGCGAACTGATCGTGCTGTATTTCATCGTCGGCGCGCTCGGCTTCTGGCTCGAGTCGCGCGCCGGCAACCGCTTCGAACAGGGCTGGCAGTTTTACGCGATCACCTTCAGTCTCTTCGTCGTGTTCGCGTTTCCCGGCTTCACGTTCCAGTATCTCGTCAAACGACGCTGACGGCTTCGGCCGTCACGCTCATCCAGGAGCCGCCGATGGCCGAATTGCCCAATCACGACGCCGCACTGACCGAAACCTGCCTCGAAAGCGAAGCGATCTTCGAAGGCTCGTTCCTCAAGCTCAAGCGCGATACCGTCCGCCTGCCTGACGGCAAGCAGGCCACGCGCGAATACGTCCAGCACCCGGGCGCGGTGATGGTGATCCCGCTGTTCGACGACGGCCGCGTGCTGATGGAAAACCAGTACCGCTATCCGATCGGCAAGGTGATGGCCGAATTCCCGGCCGGCAAGCTCGACCCGGACGAAGGCGCACTCGCCTGCGCGGTGCGCGAACTGCGCGAGGAAACCGGCTACACGGCCCGCGAATATGTGTTCCTGGCCCGGATTCACCCGATCATTTCCTACTCGACCGAATTCATCGACCTGTATCTCGCGCGCGGCCTGACCGCCGGCGAGCGCAAGCTCGACGAAGGCGAATTCCTCGAAACCTTCACGGCGACGCTGCCCGACCTGCTCGAATGGGTGCGCACCGGCCAGATCAGCGACGTAAAGACCATCATCGGCACGATGTGGCTGGACCGCGTGCTGTCCGGCGCATGGCCGCTCGGCCCGGTCCTGACGCCCTGAAGGCAGCGCCGGCGGCGGGCGGAACGCCGCGTTACAATCCGGTGACACGCGGCGGCGCCGCTGCGCGCCCGACCGGATTTAGCACGATCGTTCACAAAACCGCTTTTTGCGCTACACTCGTCACACGCCCTGATTCAGCATGAAGGTCCTCGATTTACAGTGCCCGCATGGTCATCGGTTCGAAGGCTGGTTCGCTTCCGCCGATGAATTCGAAGCGCAGTTGTCCCGCAAGCTGGTCGAATGTCCGGTATGCGGGGCGACCGAGATCAGCCGTATGCCGTCCGCGCCGCGCCTGAACCTGTCGGGTGCGACGCAGGCGCAGCCGGCCGATCCGCATGCGCTGCAGGCGCAGGTCATGCGTGCGCTGCGCGAGGTACTGGAGAAGACCGAGAACGTGGGCGAGCGCTTCGCCGAGGAAGCGCGGCGCATTCATTACAACGAGGCGCCCGCGCGCAGCATTCGTGGCGTCACGACGCCGCAGGATGCGCAAGCCCTGGTCGAAGAAGGCATCGACGTGATGCCGCTGCCGATTCCTGCCGCGCTGAAAGAACCGCTGCAATAAGCTGCGCAGCGTGTCTCCCTGTCGCGGCCGGAGGGCCGCGGCAAGCCATGGGGCCGGAGCAGGCGCTGAAGCGCTCACTCCGGTCGATCGCGAAGCATGGGACCAGAGTAATCGCTAAAGCGATAACTCTGGTCGACAGGAGACACAGCGCATGGATCTGGATTATTCCCCCGCCGACGACGCATTCCGCGCCGACATTCGCGCCTGGCTCGAGGCCAACCTGCCTCGGGCGCTGCGCGCCAAGGTTCTCGATCACAAACGTCTCGACCGCGACGACTACGCGAGCTGGCACCGGATTCTCGGCCAGCGCGGCTGGTCCGCGCCCGCATGGCCGACCGAATACGGCGGCCCCGGATGGAACGCGACGCAGCGGCATATCTGGGACGAGGAATGCGCGCGGATCGGCGCGCCGACCGTCCTGCCGTTCGGCGTGTCGATGGTCGCGCCGGTGCTGATGAAATACGGCAGCGAAGCGCAGAAGCGTCACTATCTGCCGCGCATTCTCGACGGCACCGACTGGTGGTGCCAGGGCTATTCGGAGCCGGGCTCCGGATCCGATCTCGCGTCGCTGCGCACGCGCGCCGAGCGCCACGGCGATCACTACGTCGTGAACGGCCAGAAGACCTGGACGACGCTCGGCCAGTACGCCGACATGATGTTCTGCCTGGTGCGCACCGACCCGGCCGCGAAGAAGCAGGAGGGCATCTCGTTCCTGCTGATCGACATGAGGACGCCCGGCATCACGGTGCGCCCGATCATCACGCTCGACGAGGATCATGAAGTCAACGAGGTGTTCTTCGAGGACGTGAAGGTGCCCGTCGAGAATCTCGTCGGCGACGAGAACCGCGGCTGGACCTATGCGAAATACCTGCTCGGCCATGAGCGCACGGGCATCGCGCGCGTCGGCGCGTCGAAGCGCGAGCTCGCGTTCCTGAAGCGCGTCGCGTCGAATCAGCGCAAGAACGGCAAGCCGCTGCTCGCCGATCCGGTGTTTGCCGCGAAAGTCGCGGCGCTCGAAGTCGAGCTGATGGCGCTCGAGGTGACGGTGCTGCGCGTCGTCAGCCGCGAGACCAGCGGCAAGGGGCCGGGCCCCGAGGCGTCGATGCTGAAGATCAAGGGCACCGAGGTGCAGCAGGCGCTGACCGAGCTGATGTTCGAGGCGATCGGCCCGCTCGCGGCGCCGTTCGACGTGCCGTTCCTCGAAGGCGAGCATGCGCACAGCAGCGCGGGCGACGACGACGCGGCGCCGCTGGCCGCGTACTACTTCAATTATCGGAAGACGTCGATCTACGGCGGCTCGAACGAAATTCAGAAGAACATCATCGCGCAGATGATTCTCGGGCTGTGAGCACCGGGAACGGGATCGGAGACAAGCATGGATTTCACCTTTACCGATGAGCAGCAGCAGTTCGCCGACGCGCTGCGTCGTTATCTCGGCGAGCAATACGGATTCGATGCGCGTCAGGCGATCGTGCGCAGCGACACGGGCGTGTCGGACGCGCAATGGAGCGCGTTCACGGAACTCGGACTGACCGCGCTGCCCGTGCCGGATGCGCAGGGCGGCTTCGGCGGCGGCCCGGTCGACATGCTGGTCGTCATGCAGGAGCTGGGCCGCGCGCTGGTCGTCGAGCCGTACTGGGCGACGGCGGTCGGCGCGGAGGCGCTGCGCATTGCCGGTTCCGGTGCGGGCGACGATGCCGCGCTGCTGGAGGCAATCGCGCAAGGGCAGAAGCGTGTGGCGGTCGCGTTTCACGAGCCGCACGCGCGCTACGACCTGTTCGAACTCGATACGCATGCAAGCGGGCAGGGCGACGCGCACCGGCTGACCGGCACCAAGTCGGTCGTGCAGCACGGCGCGCAGGCCGATGCGTGGATCGTACCCGCGCGCGTCGACGGCGGAGGCATCGGCCTGTTCGTCGTCGAGCGCGATGCGGCAGGCGTGACGCTCGCCGACTACCGGACGATCGACGGCCAGCGTGCCGCGACGATCGGCTTCGACGCGACGCCCGCGCGCCTGCTGACCGGCGGCGCGCGCGATGCGGCCGCGCTCGAGCAGATCGCCGATTACGCGACCTTCCTGTTGTGCGCGGAAGCGGTCGGCGCGCTCGACGAGCTGAACCGCGCGACGGTCGAATACACGAAGACGCGCGAGCAGTTCGGCGTGCCGATCGCGCGTTTCCAGGCGCTGCAGCACCGGATGGTCGACATGCTGATCCACGCCGAGCAGGCGCGTTCGCTGACGTATCTGGCGGCGGTGCGCTATGCGAGCGGCGACGCCGATGCGCGCCGCAAGGCCGTGTCCGCCGCGAAGGCGCGGGTCGGCGCGGCCGCGCGCTTCGTCGGCCAGCAGGCCGTGCAGCTGCACGGCGGGATGGGCGTGACCAACGAAGTCGCGGCTGCCCATCTGTTCAAGCGGCTGTCGATCATCGAGACGACGCTTGGCGACACCGATCATCATCTGGCCCGTATCGCGGCGCTGCCCGATTTCGCGCAGGCCGACGCAGCATGACGGCGCCGCGCATCCGCGCGCGCCCATCGAGGAGACGCATGTGAGCATCAGTTACGAAGACCTGGTGGTCGGCAGCACCACCGAAGTGGGTCGCTATACGTTCGAGGCCGACGACATCAAGGCATTCGCCGGGCGCTACGACCCGCAGCCGTTCCACGTCGACGAAGAAGCCGCGAAGGCGTCGCCGTTCGGCGGCCTCGTCGCGAGCGGCTGGCATACCTGTTCGGTGTTCATGAGCCTGCTGGTGCGTCATCTCGGCTCCGACTCGACCAGCATGGGCTCGCCCGGCATCGACGAGATTCGCTGGATCAAGCCGGTGCGCGCCGGCGACACGATCACGATGCACCAGAAGATCCACGACAAGCGCGTATCGGCGAGCAAGCCCGACCGCGGAATCGTGTCGACCGAGTGGATCGGCACCAACGATCGCGGCGAGACGGTGATCACGGTGCGGACCAAGGTGATCTTCGGGCTGCGTGATCCGGATGGGGCGCGCGCATGACGGACGTCACGCTGCCGCTGATCGCGTCGGCGCAGGCGCTGCACGCGCGCGTCGGCGAGGCGCCGCTCGAAAGCGGCTGGATCGCGATCGACCAGCGTCGCGTCGACGGTTTCGCCGACGCGACCGACGATCACCAGTGGATTCACGTCGATCCCGAGCGGGCGCGGCGCGAGTCGCCGTTCGGCGGCCCGATCGCGCACGGCTTCCTGACGCTGTCGCTGATTCCCGCGCTGATGGACGGCGCGATGCGTTTCGAACAGAAGATGGGCGTGAACTACGGGCTGAACCGCGTGCGCTTCCTGAAGCCGGTGCCGGTCGGCGCGCGCGTGCGCGCGCTGTTCGCGGTGAAGGAAACGGCGGATGCCGCGCAGGGCGGCGTGCAGGTCACGTGGTCGGTGTCGGTCCAGGCCGAGCGTCCCGGCGCGCCGCTGCTCGTGTGCGCGGCGGAGTTCATCACGCTGCACTACTTCTGAAGCGCGGGCCGGAGGCGGATGCCGCGTCGCCCTCCGGCCGCTCCGTCAGTGCTTCGCGTATTGCGTCGCGCCGAACAGCACCTCGCGCGCCTTGTCGTCCTGCAGCGCCTTGCGCAACGACGCGAGCACCTCGACGCCGCGCTGCACGGCCGGCCGCGCGGCGATCGCTTCGTGCCAGCGCTTCACGTTCGGCAGTTCGTCGAGCACGATGCCCTGGTTCTGCCACGAACGCGTCCACGGGAACGTCGCGATGTCCGCGATCGTGTACGTGTCGCCGGCCAGATACTCGGATTCGCCGAGGCGCTTTTCCATCACGTTGTACAGGCGCTTCGCCTCGTTCGTGTAGCGGTTGACCGCGTACTCGATCTTCTCCGGCGCATAGAGGCGGAAGTGGTGCGCCTGCCCGAGCATCGGGCCGACGCCGCCCATCTGGAACATCAGCCACTCGAGCGTCGCATAGCGCGCGGCCGGGTCGGTCGGCAGGAACCGGCCGGTTTTCTCGGCGAGGTAGATCAGGATCGCACCCGATTCGAACAGCGAGATCGGCTTGCCGCCGGGGCCGTCCGGATCGACGATCGCGGGGATCTTGTTGTTCGGGCTGATCTTCAGGAATTCGGGCTTGAACTGGTCGCCCGCGCCGATATCGATCGGATGCGCGCGATACGCGAGGCCCGTTTCCTCGAGCATGATGTGGACCTTGTGGCCGTTCGGGGTCGCCCAGCTATAGACGTCGATCATCGTCACTCCTTCGTTGCATGCGCGAAAGCGGCGCAGGCGGCGCGCCGCGACAGGCGGTCATTAGAGCATGGATCGACGCAGGCTGCAGACGCCGGCACTCAGCGCCGGACGGACTGCAGATACTGGTGGTACAGCACTTCCATCGTCGTGTTGCGCGTGTCGCGATGCAGCGCCGCGGGCGGCGAATAGTTGAGCAGGCGGATCACCCAGTCGTGCGGCGCGTCGCCGACGTCGAGCGCGTTGATGCAGCCGGTCTCCTGCGACAGGTGGCCGATGAACAGGCGCTGGCCCGGCACCGTCGCGTGCGACAGCAGCGCGCAGTTGACGCCGCCGTGCAGCACCAGCAGCGCGGTATCCCAGGTGCGGTCGGCGCGCAGCGCGTCGAGCGGCGGCAGCACGCGATCGATCAGTTCACCGATCGTTTCGCCGCCGAGAAAGCGCGTCGATTCGGGGACGATGCCGTCGAGCACGCGCAGGAATGCGTCGCGATGCTGCTCGGGCGGAATGTCGGCCAGGTGGCCGCCCCGAATCTCGCGCCACGCCGGCTCGATTTCGATGTCGATGCGCTGCCCGGTTTCCGCGAGCACGCGCTGCGCGGTCTCGATCGTGCGCGGCAGGCCGCTCGCGATCACGCGATCGAAACGGATCTGCTGCGCGGCGAACACGCGGCCCGCAGCGCTCGCCTGCTCGCGCCCGCGTGCATTGAGCGGCACGGTGTCGGGATCGATCGCGCGTCCGGAGTCGTCGAAATAGGTGACGTCGCCGTGGCGCATCAGATAGAGGCGGCGCCGGCGGGGCAGGTCGAAAGCGGGCATGGCGGGTCAGCGCTTGTAGCGGGGTTGGCGCTTCTCGAGAAACGCGGTGATGCCTTCGAGACCGTCGGCGTGATGCAGCGACGCGACGAAATGATTGCGCTCGGTGACGAGGTGCGTATCGAGCGGCTGCGCAACCGCGTCGTCGAGCAGCGACTTGATGCGCGTGAGCGCGTTCGGCGAGATGCCGGCGAGCGTGTCGGCCCACGCGAGCGCCTCGCTCAGCGCGGCGCCGGGTGCGGTCACGCGGTTGACGACGCCGAGCGCATGCAGGCGCTCGGCCGCGACGGGCTTGCCTTCGAACAGGATCTCGGCCGCGAGCGCGCGCGGCAGCGCGCGGGCGAGGAACCACGAGCCGCCGCCGTCGGGCGTCAGGCCGACGCGCGCATACGACATCACGAACTTCACGTCGTGCGCGGCGACGATCAGGTCGCAGGCCAGCGCGAGCGAGAAGCCCGCGCCGGCTGCGGCACCTTCGACCGCCGCGATCACGGGCTTGGTCGATGCGCGGATCGCCGCGACCCACGCGCCGAGCTGGTCGACGCTGTCGGCCTGGTACGACGGATCCTTCGCGCGATTGTCGAGCAGCCGGTTCAGGTTGCCGCCCGCGCAGAAGAAGCGATCGGCGCCGGTGAGCACGACCGCGCGAATCGACGGATCGCGCTCGGCGGTGGCGAGCGCTTCGACGCCGGCCGCATACATGTCGGGATGCAGCGCGTTGCGTGCGCCGGGATTGGATATCGTGAGGACGAGGGTCGATTCGCTCTCGGGCGGGCGGCTGGCCAGCAGTTCGGCGCTCATGCGGTGTGTCTCCAGCGGTTGGCGAGGCGGTGGCGCCGCATGTCATGCGCGGACATGCGAGGCTGCCGTCGCAGCGGATGCTATGTTGTCATGACGGACGTGAAACTGTTTTAGACTAGCACGAACGTGCTTTTCAGCGCGACGAATCCCGATGCGGCCGACGCTGTCGCGGCCGCGCTTCAGCAAGGAAGGAGACTCCGATGCTACAGCTGTGCGGTATTCCGTTGTCCAACTATTACAACAAGGTGAAGTTCGTGCTGCTCGAGCACGACATTCCGTTCGAAGAGCGGTCGTGCAGCCTGCCGATCAGCGATCCGGCGCTGCTCGCCGATTCCCCGCTCGGCAAGATTCCGTATCTGAAGACCGACGAAGGCGCGCTGTTCGAGTCGCAGGTGATCATCGAGTACCTGGCGGCGCGCTATCCCGAGAAAGCCATTTTCCCGGCGGGGCCGTTCGCGGCCGCGAAGGTGCGCGAGCTCGTCGAGACGCTCGAGCTGTATCTCGAATGGACCGCGCGCGAGATCTATACGGAAGCGTTCTTCGGCGGCAAGGTCAGCGACGGGATGAAGGCGCACGTCGAGAAGCGCCTGCCGCGCGCGATCGACGCATTCAAGCGGATGACGAAGTTCGCGCCGTACGTGCTGGGCGAGTCGTTCGGCCTCGCGGACATGGCCGCGGCGGTTCATCTGCCGGTGATCGGGATGGCGACGAAGGCCGTCTACGGTCGCGATTTCCTGCTCGACGCGGGGATCGACTGGAAGGCGCACGCAAAGCAGGTCGGCGAGCGGCCGGCTGCGCAGCGCGTGGCGGCCGATCGCAAGGCGTTCGTCGACGCGTCGAACGCTGCGCGTGCTTGACGGCGATGCGGCGCGGCTGAAGCGTGTCGCGCCGTGAAAGCGGCCGCTGCATGCGGCCGATGCCCGGGCGACACGCGGTCGCCCGAGCGCCGACTTACAGGCGGGCGAGCCGTTCGAGCGCGGCCGCGAGCGTGCTTTCCTGCTTCGCGAAGCAGAAGCGCACGACGCCCGATTCGTGCGGCGCATGATAGAACGCCGACACCGGGATCGCGGCGACGCCGATCTCGGAGGTCAGCCACTTCGAGAATTCCGCTTCGGGCAGATCGCTGATCGCCGAATAGTCGACACACTGGAAGTACGTGCCCGAGCACGGCAGCAGCTTGAAGCGCGTGCGTTCGAGGCCCGCGCGGAAGAAGTCGCGCTTGTTCTGGTAGAAGTCGGCGAGCGTCAGGTACGGCGCCGGATCGCGCAGGTAGTCGGCGAGGCCGATCTGCATCGGCGTGTTCACCGTGAACACGTTGAACTGATGGACCTTGCGGAACTCGGCGCTCAGCGCGGCGGGCGCCGCGACGTAGCCGACCTTCCAGCCCGTCACGTGATAGGTCTTGCCGAAGCTCGACACGATGAAGCTGCGCGCCGCGAGTTCCGGGTAGCGCGCGACGCTTTCGTGGCGTGCGCCGTCGTACACCATGTGCTCGTACACTTCGTCGGACAGGATCAGCACGTTGGTGCCGCGCACGATTTCCTCGAGCTTGCGCATGTCCGCCTCGCGCCATACGGTGCCGGTCGGGTTGTGCGGCGTGTTGATCAGGATCATGCGCGTCTTCGGCGTGATCGCGGCCGCGAGACGGTCGAACGGGATCGCGTAGTCGGGCGCTTCCAGCGTGACGAACACCGGTTTGCCGCCCGCCAGCTCGATCGACGGCAGGTAGCTGTCGTAGGTCGGCTCGACGACGATCACCTCGTCGCCCGGATGCACCGCGCACAGGATCGCGGTGAGCAGCGCCTGCGTCGCGCCGGCCGTCACCGTGATCTCGGTGGCCGGATCGTAGCGGCGTCCGTAGACCTGCGCGATTTTATCTGCGATCGCGTCGCGCAGCGGCGCGACGCCCGCCATCGGCGGATACTGGTTGTGGCCGTTGCGCATCGCGGCCGCGACCGCGTCGACGATGCGCGGGTCGCAGTCGAAATCCGGGAAGCCCTGGCCGAGGTTCACGGCGCCTTTTTCGGCGGCGAGCGCACTCATGACCGTGAAGATCGTCGTGCCGACGTTCGGCAGGCGCGAGGGAAAAACGGGAGTCGTTGGCATGTCTGAAGGTGCGTTCATCGGTACGGTCGAAGTCGTTGATGCCGGACGCGTCAGGCCGGCGTGGCGGTAGCGTTGGCGGCCGGCGCGGCGTCGAGCGCGCAGGCCTCGTTGAACGGCGCGGGCTGCGAGATCCGGAAGCCGAAGTCGCGTGCGGTGCGCTTCGCGAGCTTCAGCAGCGCGCGGTCTTTCGACACGAGCCACTCGGCCTGCGCGGCGCGTGCGAGTTCGAGAAACTTCTGGTCGTCGCGGTCCTTGCATTTCGGCAGCGGCGGCGCGTCGGCTGCGACCGGCGCCGGTTCGACGAGGCGCGCGAGACGGGCGACCGTCGCGAGCGCGGCGGCCTTGTCGATCGCGCGGGCCTGGAACTGCGGATAGTCGAGCACGTGCTCGAGCTCGGTCAGGCAGCGGCTGTCGATCACGGCGGCGAGCGCGCCGCATTCCAGCGCGGCGCGAATCGGCCGCGTGGCGGGATCGTCGAACACGAGAATGTCGATCCAGACGTTCGAGTCGAGTACGACGCGGCGCGCGACGGGCGGGGCGAGGGAGCTGGGCATTCGTTACAATCGGTGGTTTTCGTCTGACCGCACGGCACGGCGTGCCAGCGAGCCTCTATGATAATCGTTCTCTCTCCCGCCAAATCCCTTGACTACGAGACGCCCGCCCACGTCCCGTCTTACACGGAGCCTGCATTCGTCGGCGACGCGTCGGAACTGATCGACGGGCTGCGCAAGCTGTCGCCGCAGGACATCGCGACGCTGATGGACATCTCCGACCCGCTCGCGCGGCTGAACTTCCAGCGCTACGCGGACTGGTCGCCCATCTTTACGCCGGCCAATGCGAAGCAGGCCGTGCTCGCGTTCAACGGCGACGTGTACGAAGGATTCGACGCGAAATCGCTGTCGGCCGACGATCTCGACTACGCGCAGCGGCACGTGCGCGTGCTGTCGGGCCTGTACGGGCTGCTGCGTCCGCTCGACCTGCTGCAGCCGTACCGGCTCGAGATGAGCACGCGGTTCGCGAACGCGCGCGGCAAGGACCTGTACGCATTCTGGGGCGACCGGATCACGCGCGCGCTGAACGAACAGCTCGAAACGCGCAGCGGCGCTTCGCGCGTGCTGATCAATTGCGCGTCGACCGAGTATTTCAAGTCGGTCAAGCCGAAGCTGCTGGCCGCGCCGGTGATCACGCCGGTGTTCGAGGACTGGAAGGGCGGTCGCTACAAGATCATCAGCTTCCATGCGAAGCGCGCGCGCGGCCTGATGGCGCGCTACGTCGTCGAGAATCGCATCGCCGAGCCGCAGGCGCTGCGCGATTTTGCGATGGAAGGCTATGCGTTCGACGCCGCTGCGTCGAACGATTCGACTTACGTATATCGCCGGCGAGTCGGCGAGTGACCCTGCCGGCCGTTCACGAGACGGCCGGCGCATGCATCAGGCCCGGCGCGCGGCACACCGCGCGTGACGGCCGCTCAAGGAGAAACGGATGGCCCTTTCGATCACCAGCAACTTCGACGCGGGCGCAATCGACGTCGTGTCCTGCGACAGCCCGGATGCGATCCGGCTGCGCGTGCGCGGCGACAATCGCTCGGAATTCGCGCAGTGGTTCTACTACCGCCTGACCGGCGCGCGCGGCGAGCGGTGCGTGATGACGTTCGAGAACGCGGACCAATGCGCGTATCCGTCGGGCTGGCGCAACTATGAAGCGGTCGCGAGCTACGACCGCGTCGTCTGGTTCCGCGTGCCGACGACGTTCGACGGCAAGACGATGACGATCGACCATACGCCCGAGTTCGACAGCATCTACTACGCGTATTTCGAACCGTACTCGGAAGAGCGTCACGCGGCGTTTCTCGGCGCGGTCCAGCAGTTGCCGCATGCGAGCGTCGTCGAACTCGGCCGTACGGTCGAGGGCCGTCCGATGTCGCTGCTGACGCTCGGCACGCCGGAGACCGGCGGCGCGCCGAAGAAGAAGGTGTGGATCATCGCGCGCCAGCATCCGGGCGAGACGATGGCCGAGTGGTTCGTCGAAGGGCTGGTCAAGCGGCTGGCCGGGTGGGGCGACTGGGCCGGCGATCCGGTCGCGCGCAAGCTCTACGATCGCGTGACGTTCCATATCGTGCCGAACATGAATCCCGACGGCAGCGTGCACGGCAACCTGCGCACCAATGCCGCGGGCGCGAACCTGAACCGCGAGTGGATGGCGCCCGATGCCGAGCGCAGCCCCGAGGTGCTGGCCGTGCGCGACGCGATTCATGCGACCGGCTGCGACATGTTCTTCGACATTCACGGCGACGAGGATCTGCCGTACGTGTTCGTCGCCGGTTCGGAGATGCTGCCGAGCTTCACCGAGCAGCAGGGCAGCGAGCAGGCCGCGTTCATCGAAGCGTTCAAGGTCGCGAGCCCCGACTTCCAGACCGAGCACGGCTATGCGGCAAGCAAGTACAAGGAGGACGCGCTGAAGCTCGCGTCGAAGTACATCGGGCATCGCTTCGGCTGCCTGTCGCTGACGCTCGAAATGCCGTTCAAGGACAACGCGAACCTGCCCGACGAGCGCGTCGGCTGGAACGGCGAGCGCAGCGCGGCGCTCGGCGCGGCGATGCTGGCTGCGATCCTGAAGCACGTCGAGACGTTCGCGTAAGCGACGGCGTCGATCGCAAAAAAAAGCCGGGGCATCCTGCGATGCCCCGGCTTTTTGCTTCTGTCGTTGCCGCTCCGTCGTATCAGGACTTCTTCGCGGTTTTCTTTTTCACGGTCTTCTTCTGCGTGCCCGATTTTTTCGCGGCGGCCGACTTCCTGGCGGTGTGGCCCGTCGCCTTGGCCTTGCCGCGGTGCGTCTTGCCCTTGAACTTCTTCGTCGACGGCGCGGGGCGTTCGACGCGCGGCTTCAGCGGCGGCACCGGATCATTCCAGCTGAACGCGAGCATCTGCTGGCCGACGTAGCCGCAGCGGAACTTCAGCGGCGTCGGGTCGCCGCCGTCGCTGCGAACGCCGAGCCCGTCGACGGTGACGATGTTGTCGACCTTCACGCGCTGTTTGCCCTGATCGAACGAATCGTTCCACGGCGTGATCGTCGCGTTGCTGCTGTCGAATGCGTTCGGCGCGAAATCGACGCGCTCGAACGCGGACGACGTGCTGGCGATGAAGCTGCCGTGCGCCGCACAATCGGCGACGAGCGGATCGGCGTGCATCTCGTTGACGAATTTGTTGATCAGCTCGGAGCGCTGGTCGAGAAGGTCGGCAAAGACCGGTGCCGGAAGCGCAAGCGACAGGCCCGCGACACAGGCCGCCAGCTTGCCGAACGCCCGGAGAATCCGGGGCGAGGCGGGTGAGCTGTCCATCTGGTTATTGGTGAGGAGCGAATGAGGCATCGGGCAGATATAGAGGCCCGATGAAGAACAGGAGTTCAATCTTAGCGTAAAAAAGTCGTGCCGCAGTAGACGGTGCGCTCTCTCGCGCCGAGCAGGCCGTACACGAGGTACGTCGACGCGCCCTGGAACCGATGTGACGTTCAGGCGCGCGGGCCGCCGAGACGATAGCGTCGCACGTCGAACGTCGTGACCCACGCGGGGCGATAGACGGCGATGAGCGCGGTCGCCATTCCGGTGAACCAAGCTTCGCCGAGCGCAAGCAGCGCGGTGTTCAGCAGATAGCCGGCCGGGATCACGACGGGTGTGCCGTCGGCAAGCGCGAGCTGGACACCGGCAGCCGCCGCGGCGACCGCGACGATCGCGATGGCCGGCGACAGGAATCCCTGGCCCGTGATGAACGATGCGAGATTGTGCGGCAGCCATGCGATCGCGGCGCGCTGCAGCAACGCCGATACGGCGACCGGTAATGCGCCGTAAACCAGATAGGTCAGGCCGACGCCTTGCCACGACGCGTCGAAGATGACTGCGGCGATGGCAGTGACGACGCCCATCGCAACCAGCGCGAGGGTCCAGTCGAATAGTGTGACGAGCAGCGTCGCGCCGAGCAGGTGCATGACGATGCCGTCGTCGAGCCATGCGTTCGAGGCCCACAGCACCGTGATCGCGGTGACGAGCGCGAGCCATACGTGCTGGAGCGTCGCATCCTGCAGGCGGACGAACGGGCGATTCCAGAACGCGAGCGCAAGCAGGGCCGCGGCGGCGATCCAGCCACCGATGCCAATCCAGAACGGAAGCGGTGTGAAAAGAAAACCCATGTGTTCATATTACTCGTTGAGCATCAAAGGTGGGAATCCGCGCATGCCGAGCGTCGCAATATCGAGACTGTCGGTCTAGCGCTGGCGGCGGAATCGTGCCGGCGGTTCGGCGGCGAGCGGCAATTCGTGCGTGCCGACATGCTCACCCGGCAGCGGGTACGGGCGGTCGTTCCGTTGCGCGCGCAGCGGGACCGGGCCGCGCTCACCGAGGGCCGGCTTGCGCGCGCGGTCGCGGCTGGCCAGCAGCACTTCGAGATGGGGCGACAGCCAGCCGTTGTAGATTGCGACCGCGGCGGCGCGGTTTGCCGCGCCGAGCTGCTGGAAGATGCTGGCAAGGTGGATTTTCACCGTGCCTTCGCTGATGCCGAGCGTGCGCGCGATCATCTTGTTCGTGCTGCCCAGGTGAACGAACCGCATGATCTGCGCTTGCCTCGGCGACAGCAGGCCGGCGGTCGGGCGACGGGGGAGCGATCCGGCGAGCGTCTGGAAATGAGCGTCGCGGCGGGCTGCGAGCGTCGACGTGGACGGCAGCAGGCTGAGGGCGATCGGCGGAATATAGTGACCGCCGAGCAGCACCATTTCGAGCGCGCGGACGATCAGGTGCGGCCGCGTCGAATGCGGGATCACGCCTGCGACGCCGTAGTTGAAAAAGCGCTGGATCGCCTGCGGCGTGGCTTCGTCGATCAGCATCGCGGCGGGCGTCGGCGAGCAGGCGCTGCAGAGCGCCTGAAGTTCGCTGACCCTGCCGACGTCCAGCCAGTTGATCGCAACGAGATCGAAGCGCTGCGTGCGCAACAGGCGGCGCGCATGGAAGCCGTCGGGCGCGTCGTTGATACGGGCGTGACGGTCGATCTGCCGCAACAGGGCCTTCAGCCCGTCACGCCGCTCGGCGTCTGAGTTGAGCACCAGGAACCGCATAGTCAACCTCCATGGATGAGTCATTGATCTGCCGACGGGCATGCTGTGGGCCGGATAATGACAAATACCTTACACGATGTCTGCTTGGCCGAAAGGTCTAGGAGAAGTCCGAAATGTCGGGCATCGGAGGTCGGGCAAGAAAAAAGCCGCCCCGGTAGAACCGGGAGCGGCTTCGGGCGCACAGGCCGCGCGGGCCGGTGGTGCGGATCAGTGGAAATGCGGCTGGGCGGGCGAGGCGTCCTCCGGCATTTCGGCGTGGACGATTTCGCCGAGCGGATCGGCGTAGAGCGGCACGCCGCAGTCGTCGCAGTATTCGGGTTCGAAACGGCCAGCGTGCCGGCGGATATCGGTTACGCCGCATTCCTTCAGCAGGCTCACGATTTCCTCGAGCGGTCCTTCGATCGGTGCCTCGCCCTCGAGCGTCGCGCTGTCGATCGACACATCGCCGTTCTCGCGGCCATAAAGCGGCCATACGACGCCGTAGATCACATCGTTGCTGCCGCGCCGCGTGAAGCCGACGCGATATTCGTCGATACGGCGCTCGCCGAAGCCGGCGACGACGGCGCGCAGTTCCTGCGGCGCTGCACCAAGTGTGTCGAACAGATAACGAATCGCGGTCCGCACCGTGTGCGGGCGTATGCGTTCGTCCGCATCGCGGCATGCGGAGTAGTACGCGTCCGGAAGCAGGCACTCGAACTCGCATCCGGGCAGCGCGATCGACAGGTTCGGGCCGCCCTGGGCCATCCATTGTTCGAGACACTGGCCGCGTTCGATCCGGCTGCCGTGCTCTTCTTCCTGCCAGCGAAACAGCGGGGCGCCGGCAGGCGCCGCGACGGCGGCGAGCAGGAAGCGCGGGTCGGCCAGGATCGGCGAGGTTTCGGGCAGGTCGCCGAAGTTGAGCTTGGCGGCGTGCTGGCCGAGTGCCGCGTGCGCGAGCTGCTGCGCGAGCCGGTAGGTTTCGACGTGGTGCCGCGGCAACTGGTCGATGCTGTAAAGGAACGGCGCGAGCCCGACCAGCGTGCCGCTCGCGAGCACGTGCGCCTGCAGGTGCGTGCGCAGCGCGTCGGCGACATCGCCTTTCAGCGCGCCCGACGGAATCATGTAGCGCGTCCATGCGAGCACGGGCACCGCAACCAGCAGCGTGTCGTATGGCTGGCCGTCGTGTTCGACCACCATCGACTCGCTGTGCGTTTCGGCCATGTCGGCGAGTGCGCCGTATGCGTCGGGGTGATTTTGCTGAAGATGATCGAGCGCTGCGTCGAGCGTGGTCTGGTTGCCGTTGCGGATAATCTTGGCGAGCAGGGCGTCGAGCTTCGCTTCCCAGAAGCGATCCTCGATGCGGCTACCCGAGGCGAAGAGCGCAAGCGACAGGCCGACCAGCTTGTCGGCATCGGGGGGAAGGCGTTTGGCGATTCGCTGGCGCATGTTAAATACGTATAGAAAGAGGCGAAGAACCTCACATTCTAGTCCGTTCTGTGCGCTATAAGCGGTGTCGCGCCATCGTGCGGTCGGATGCCCGAAATTCGGGGCGCGAAAAAACTGCACTAAACCTCTTGCGCGGAACGGCCAACGTGCCTAGAATCACGCCTCTTTCGCGCTAACGGCAACGCGGCGCGAGAGAGGGAAGCGGAGTCGGTGGTGTGCAGTGGTCTTGGGCACGCGGCTGGCGAAGGAAGAAGAACCCCGCAGTCGCAACGCTGTAGCAAAAAGTTGTTGACGACTTGCGAAACACGGTTCATAATCTCGCTTCTCTGCTGCTGAAAACGCAGCGCTGCTACGAAGCCCAGTGCTTGGTGCAGAATGCTCTTTAAAAACTAACAGCCGATAAGTGTGGGCGCTTGATGTGAGCGAGACCCGGTCCTCGGATCGGGATAGCAAAAGTATCAAGAGTCTCACACTAAAGTAAGTCAGGTTTATGAAGCAATTCATTGACCTGTCAGCTTTGAGTGAGCGACCGGTTCTACGGAACCGAAAACAGTAACAGGTTTGAACTGAAGAGTTTGATCCTGGCTCAGATTGAACGCTGGCGGCATGCCTTACAC
>NZ_CABVPP010000014.1 GCF_902499075.1 Burkholderia pseudomultivorans
CGGCCGTCGCGGGCCGCGTCGGCGAGGCGATGCAGGGTGGACGCGCGCGTGAGCGGCACGTCGCCGTACAGCACGAGTGTCGGTTGCGCGGGATCGAGCAGCGGCAGCGCCTGGCGTACCGCATGGCCGGTGCCGAGCTGTTCGGCCTGCACCGCGAACTGCACGTCGGGTGCGGCGACCGCGGCCTGGACCTGCTCGGCGCCATGCCCGACGACGACGACGAGCCGGGACGGCTGCAGCGTGCGCGCGGTCGCGATGACGTGGGAGAGGAGCGGCCTGCCGGCCAGCGGATGAAGCACTTTCGGCAGCGCGGAACGCATGCGCTTGCCGGTGCCTGCCGCCAAAATCACGATATTCATGGCGCCAGCTTGTTAGGTGATGTCATAGGGGTTTGCACCGAAGGCTTTTTTCTAGAGAACTCTTTTGCCTCGAAGCTGCTGTCTGAGAACAGATGACGCTGTGTCCCTCAATGGCGCCGATGCTTCCTCACCACCATCCACCGCGGCGCGCGGAACCGCACGATGCTGATATACAGCCACACATAGGTCAGCGCGAACAGCACGACGAACACGAACAGATGCACCGTGTGCCGCCAGAACAGCGTCGCGGGAATCACCGCGACGAGGCACAGCAGCCACAGATACGGCGAAGTCAGCGAGTTGCGCCGCGTCAGGTCGTGCGCATGCTGCGTGCCGACGGCCCAGCGCATCAGCCGCTTGTACACGAGCATGTGCAGGTGCACGCCGTCGGGAATCCCCGGCGAGATCCCGCGGATGAACTTCTTCCGGTAGATCGAGAAACACGTCTCGAAGATCGGGTACATGAACAGCAGCACCGGATACCACGCGGACACCTCGTGATTGCGCATCACCAGCAGAATCGCGAGTTCGGCGAGCATGAACCCGATGAAATACGCGCCGCCATCGCCGAGGAAAATCAATCCGGCCGGGAAGTTCCACAGGAAAAACCCCAGCACGGCGCCCATCATGATGATCGACGCGGACATCACGACCGGATCGTTCACGTGAAATGCGACATACGCGAGCGACGCGAACATCATGAAGCTGACCATCGACGCGAGGCCGTTGAAGCCGTCGATGATGTTGATCGCGTTCGCGAGCGCGGCAACCGCGAGCACCGTGACGAACGCCGAAATGGCGACGTAATGGAGCAGGAAGTCGAGCGGCGGCACGCTGATGCGCGTGACGCGGATATCGATCAGCCAGAACGCGAACGCCGCAGCGCCCATCGTGCACAGCAGCCGCGCGCGCGGCGATACGCGTTTGGTCAGGTCCTCGACGAGCCCCGACAGGAACGCCGGCATCCCGCAGGCGACGATCCCGAGAATGCTGCCGGCGATCGTCGGATAGCGCCGGGACAGGATCAGCGCGGCGATGACGACCCCGGCGAGGATCCCGATGCCCCCGACACGCGGCACGGGCCGCACGTGGAATTTCTGCACGCCGGCCAGATCGCTGTCGATCGAGAATTTCTCGTGCAAATGCGCGTAGCGCACGATGAACAGCGTGACGAGCAGGGAGACGATAAAGCCGGACGCGAAGCTGAGCATGGGATCGCTCGAAAAATGGACAGCGGATTATACAAAACCGCGCGGGTTCCCCTCCTGCCATCGCCAGTGGTCGGCGCACATTTCTTCGATGCCGAGCGTCGCGCGCCAGCCGATGATGTCGGCGGCGGCCTGCGGGTTCGCGTAGCACTCGGCGATGTCGCCCGGGCGTCGCGCGACGAGCTCGTACGGCACGGGACGGCCCGACGCCTTCTCGAACGCGCGCACGACTTCGAGCACGCTATAGCCCTGCCCGGTGCCGAGGTTCACGACGAAGCTCGCATCGCGCTTCACGAGCGCGTCGAGCGCGGCGATGTGCCCCTTCGCGAGATCGACGACGTGGATATAGTCGCGCACGCCGGTGCCGTCCGGTGTCGGGTAGTCGGAGCCGAACACGCGCAGCTTCTCCAGCTTGCCGACGGCGACCTGCGCGACGTACGGCATCAGGTTGTTCGGAATGCCGGCCGGATCCTCGCCGATCAGCCCGCTCGCATGCGCGCCGACCGGATTGAAGTAGCGCAGCGTCGCGATCCGCCACGACGGGTCCGACACCTCGAGATCGCGCAGGATCTGCTCGGCGATCAGCTTCGACTGGCCGTACGGGTTCGTCGCGGACAGCGGGAACGATTCGTCGATCGGCGAGCGCTCGGGCACGCCGTACACGGTGGCCGAAGAACTGAACACGAACTGCCGGACCTTGCGCTCGCGCATCACCTTCAGCACCGCGAGCAGCCCGCCGATGTTGTTCTGGTAATACTCGAGCGGCTTCGCGACCGATTCGCCGACGGCCTTCAGCGCCGCGAAATGGATCGTGCCGGTGATCGGATGCGCGTCGAAAACCTTCGCGAGCGCGGCTTCGTCGCACACGTCCACCTGGTGGAACGCGGGCGTCTTGCCGGTGATCCGCTCGATGCGACGCACGGATTCGGCCTTGCTGTTGACGAGATTGTCGACGATCACGACATCGTAACCGTTGTCGAGCAGCTCGACGGCCGTGTGCGAGCCGATGTAGCCCGCGCCGCCGGTAACGAGGATGGTGCCTTTAGCGGTCATTGCAGATGCGCTCCTTCAGAGTGTGATGCCTGTCAACGAGTGGATGGTACGCCGGTAGCGTTCGACGACCTGCTGCTCGTCGAATTCCGCGGCGACCTTCTGCCGGCCGCGCGCACCCATCGCGTCGCGTCCGGCCGTGCCGAGTTCGATCATGCGGATCAGTTGCTCCGCGAGGCTCGCGCTGTCGCGCGCGCGGCACAGGAAGCCCGTCTCGCCGTCGGCGACGACGTCGCGGCAGCCCGGCACGTCGGTCGCGACGATCGGGCGTCCCATCGCGGACGCCTCCATCAGCGTGCGCGGCACGCCTTCGCGGTACGACGGCAGCACGACGCAGTCGGCCGCCGCGATATGCGGGCGCACGTCGTGCGCCTCGCCGAGATACTCGACGACACCTTCGGCCACCCATGCATCGACGTCCGCGCGGCCGATCGCGCTCGGATTGTCGACGCCGAGCGGCCCGAGCAGCTGGAAGCGCGCGTGCGGATGACGCGCGCGCACGCTGCGCGCCGCCTCGACGTATTCGCGCACGCCCTTGTCCCACAGCAGGCGGCCGATCAGGATGAACACCGGCGCGTCGCCGGCCGGCAGCGGCACGGGCGCGAACTGTTCGAGATCGACGCCTTCGCCGTGCAGCAGCTGCGCGCGCTCGGGGTGGGCGAGCAGCTTCTCGTCGGTGAAGGTCGCGAGGTCGTCGCGGTTCAGGAACCAGACTTCACGCGGGAAGCGGAATGCGAACCGGTACAGGCGCTTCGCGACGCTTGCCGCGCGGCTTTTCTGGATGAACACGTAGCCGAGCCCGGTCGTGACCGCGATCGACGGCACGCGCGCGAGCCACGCGGCGACCGAGCCGTAGATGTTTGGCTTGATCGTGTAATGGAACACGAGATCGGGCTTCAGCGCGCGGTAATGGCGAAACAGCGCGGCGAGCGTGCCGAGATCCTCGCGCGGGCTCGTGCCTTTCGACGCGACCGCGAGCGCCACGTAGCGGCAGCCCATCTGCTCGAGCAGCGGCACGGTGCGGTCGTGCGGCGCGATCACGATCACCTCGGCGCCGCGCGCGACGAGCGCACGGATCAACCCGTGGCGATACGTGTAGATCGCCCAGGCCGTGTTGCAGACGAGCGCGATGCGCAGCGAAGGGGTGGCGGTCATGAAAAAAAGAAAAAATAAAGCGGTCGAAAATGCCGAAAACGCGTCAGGCCGACGGCCGCGCGGCAAACAGCGTCTGCTTGATCCGCTGCAACGTACGGTACGGCGTCACGAAATGCAGCAGGTTCTTGGCGAGGCCGGCCCAGTCGTACGGGTTCAGCGCGTTGAAATGGCGCAGCAGCAGCGCCAGCGTCGACACGAGCTGGCGGCGGCGCTTCGTCGCGCTGATCCCGCCCTCGTTGAGCTCGTAATAGAGGCCGAGCTCGGGCAGGTTCGCGCAATCGTAGCGTTGCATTAACCGTAAAAAAAGATCGAGATCCTCGGCCGCGCGGTATTTCGCGCGATAGTTGCCGACCTCGCGCACGGCGTCGATGCGCAGCATCACCGACGGATGCACGAGCGGAGAGCGCAGGAAGCGCGTGCGGCGCAGCGTGCGCGGATCGGCGGGCGGCATCAGCATGAAGCGCGGCTCGCCGGCGCGCGACACGACCTGCGTCCACATGCCGACGCAGGCCACACGCGGATGCGCGTCGAGATACGCGCGCTGCTTCGCGAGGCGCTGCGGCGCGGCGAGATCGCCCGCGTCGATGCGGGCCGCGTAGCGGAAGCCGCGCGCGGCGAGCGCGTCGATGCCGGCTTCGAGCGCGCGCTCGATGCCGCCGTTCTGCGGCATGCGCAGCACGTCGATCGACAGGCCCGGCAGATCGGGCGCGACGATCGGCGGCGTGCTGCCGTCGTCGACGATCAGCACGTGCACGCGCGCGTCCTCGCGAAACGACGCGAGGGTCCGCACGACGTCGTCGTGCCCGTTGTAGGCCGGCATCAGCACGGCCACGTCGTCGAGCGGGGGCGCGGAATCGGGAGGCGTCATGGGCGCAGCTTGAAACGAATGTAATAAAAATTGACGGCGGCGGCGGCCAGATAGCCGGCCGCCAGCCCGACGAGCGCGCCGTACAGGCCGAGCCGCGGAATCGCGAGCAGGTTGACGAGGGCGGCGATCGCGAGCGCGAGCACCCATTTCGACAGCAACACGAATTTTGCTTGATATTTGAGCACGATAAGATTGCCTATCGCCTCGATGCTGGCCGGCACGGACAGCCAGACGGCCCAGCGGAAGATGTCGACCGACGCTTCGTAGCCGGGCCCGAACACCTTGCCGACGATCAGCGGCGCGGCGGCGTCGAGCACGAGCGCGCCGGCCGTCATCAGGCCGGCCGTCATCGCGATCAGCCGGACGATGTTGCGGCGCAGCCGCGCGACGTCCTGCACGCGATACACGAACGCCGGCGCGATGGTCTGCGCGAGCATCAGCGCGAGCGTGATCCAGTTCTCGTTGAGCTGCTGCGCGGCCGAGTAGCGGCCGAGATCGGCAAACGACACGTGACGCTCGAGCATCAGGCGGTCGAGCTTCAGGAACAGGTACATGCAGATCAGGCCGAGCCAGAACACGGTGCCGGCCGTCGCGAAATGCTTGAACAGCGGTGTGTCGAACGTCCAGCCGAGCCGGCCGCCGTTACGATGCCGGTAGTACAGCAGCAGCGCGAAGCCGATCGCGGCGGCCTCGAGCGCCCACAGCCACGCGAAGCGCGCGGGGCCCGCGGCGGCGCGCACCAGCAGCCAGACGAGCAGCGCCTTCGCGAGCGCGGCGAGCATGCTGGTCACGAGCTGCGGCTTGCTGTAGGTCATGCTCTGCAGCCACGCGTTGATCACGCCGACGAACGGCTCGCGGAACACCATCGTGACCGCGAGGCCCGCGAGCATCGCGCCGACCAGCGGATCGAACGCGCCGGCGGCGATCGCGATCCAGGTCGCGACGAGCGCGGCGGCCGACACGGCGATGCGCAGCGCGAACGCGCTGCCGAGCACCGCGCCGAGCTGGCCGGGCGGGCGCTGGACGATGGTCGGAACCAGGATTTCGGCGCCGCACACCCAGGTGAGCGGCGCCAGCACGAGGAGCAGCGTATTCGCATACTGCCATTTGCCGAACACATCCGGCCCGAAATAACGGGCCAGCAGGCCGCTGATCGCGATCGCGACGCCGATCTGCGTGAGCCGTTCGAGCCCCAGCCAGACGAGGTTCGCGACGGCTTTCGCGACGTCCGGGTTGGCGAAGCGCTTCAGCATGCGGGGCCGCCGCACGCGCGCGAAGCGGCTGGCAGGACGCCCGGAGGCAGCGGTTTGGCGGCGGCGGGACGGCTAGGCATTAAAATGGGCGGAATACGCGTCATCAAAACCCGCGATTATAAGTGGGATCGGGATCGCTCCAGCGATCTCCGGTCCTTGTTCCGCAGGGCTTGCCGCGCGATGCGCGGCGCCGGCGAGAGGCGGCCAGAATCATTTTCCATGCACGAACCGAGAGAGAATCGATGATCTCCCAATCCATCTTCAAGGCATATGACATTCGCGGCGTGGTCGGCAAGACGCTCGACGCCGACACGGCGCGCAGCATCGGCCGGGCGTTCGGCAGCGAAGTGCGCGCGCAGGGCGGCGATGCGGTCGTCGTCGGGCGCGACGGTCGCCTGTCCGGGCCGGAACTCGTCGGCGCGCTCGCCGACGGGCTGCGTGCGGCGGGCGTCGACGTCGTCGACGTCGGCATGGTGCCCACGCCGGTCGGCTATTTCGCGGCGAGCGTGCCGCTCGCGCTGAAAGGCGGCGAGCGCCGCATCGATTCGTGCATCGTCGTCACCGGCAGCCACAACCCGCCCGACTACAACGGTTTCAAGATGGTGCTGCGCGGTGCGGCGATCTACGGCGAGCAGATCCAGGCGCTGTACCGCCGCATCGTCGACGAGCGCTTCGAGAGCGGCAGCGGCACGTACGAAGAGCACGACGTGGCCGACGCGTACATCGACCGCATCGTCGGCGACATCAAGCTCGCGCGCCCGCTGAAGCTCGTGGTCGATTCCGGCAACGGCGTCGCGGGCCCGCTCGCGACGCGCCTGTTCAAGGCGCTCGGCTGCACGCTGGTCGAACGCTTCACCGACATCGACGGCACGTTCCCGAACCATCACCCCGATCCCGCGCACCCGGAAAACCTGCAGGACGTGATCCAGGCGCTGAAGGATACCGACGCCGAGCTCGGCTTCGCGTTCGACGGCGACGGCGACCGTCTCGGCGTCGTCACGAAGGACGGCCAGATCATCTATCCGGACCGCCAGCTGATGCTGTTCGCCGAGGAAGTGCTGTCGCGCAACCCCGGCGCGCAGATCATCTACGACGTGAAGTGCACGCGCCACCTTGCGCAATGGGTGAAGGCGAAGGGCGGCGAGCCGCTGATGTGGAAGACCGGCCACTCGCTGGTGAAGGCGAAGCTGCGCGAGACGGGCGCGCCGCTGGCGGGCGAGATGAGCGGCCACGTGTTCTTCAAGGATCGCTGGTACGGTTTCGACGATGGCCTCTACACGGGCGCACGCCTGCTCGAGATCCTCGCGAAGACGGCCGACCCGAGCGCGGTGCTGAACGCGCTGCCGGACGCGATGAGCACGCCGGAACTGCAGTTGAAGCTCGAAGAAGGCGAGAACTTCCGCCTGATCGACAAGCTGCAGCAGGAAGCGAAGTTCGACGGCGCGGACGAAGTCGTGACGATCGACGGTCTGCGCGTCGAGTATCCGGACGGCTTCGGCCTGGCGCGTTCGTCGAACACGACGCCGGTCGTCGTGCTGCGCTTCGAGGCGGAGACGCAGGAAGGGCTCAAGCGCATCCAGGACGACTTCCGCCGCGTGCTGACGGCCGCGAAGCCGGACGTGAAGCTGCCGTTCTGAGTCCGGGCGGCCTTGGGCCGCCGCTGGCGCGACGACACGGACCGTCGTCGCGCCAATCCCGAAAAAGCGGCGCATGCGCGAGCGTGCGGCCGCTTTTTGTCAATTCGCGCGGCCGGGCGCGATAAAATCCCCCCTTTATGCCTGTCGCCGGCTGCCAGCCGGCGTTTTTTCAGCGTGCAAAAGATCCTGATCGTGCGCGTGTCGTCGCTGGGCGACGTCGTGCACAACATGCCGGTGATCGCCGATATCCGGCGCCGCCATCCCGATGCGCAGATCGACTGGCTCGTCGAGGAAGGTTTCGTCGACCTCGTGAAGCTCGTCGACGGCGTGCGCAACGTGCTGCCGTTCTCGCTGCGCCGCTGGCGCAAGAAGCCATTCGCGGCTGCGACCTGGCGCGAGATCCGGGCGTTCCGCAAGCAACTCGCGGCCGAGCACTACGACCTCGTGATCGACTGCCAGGGCCTCATCAAGACGGCCTGGGTCGCGAGCTGGGCGCGCGGCCCGCTCGTCGGTCTCGGCAACCGTACCGACGGCGCGGGCTACGAGTGGCCGGTGCGCTTCTTCTATCGCAAGCGCGTGCCGATTGCGCCGCGCACGCACGTGGTCGAGCGTTCGCGGCAACTCGTCGCGGCCGCGCTCGGCGATCCCGAGCCGACGCCGGCCGATCCGGTCGATTTCGGTCTCGACACGCGCGACGCGTCGCGCGCGATCGCGGCGGTCGGGCTGAACCTGCCGGTGCCGTACGTGGTGTTCGTCCATGCGACGTCGCGCGCCGACAAGCAGTGGCCGGACGCCGCATGGATCGAGCTCGGCCAGGCGCTGGTGCGGCGCGGCGCGTCGCTCGTGCTGCCGTGGGGCAACGACGCGGAGCGCGCGACCAGCGAGCGGCTCGCGAAGGAATTCGGCGCGGCCGCGATCGTGCCGCCGAAACTGTCGCTGCCGGCCGTGGTCGGCCTGATCGACGGCGCGGCGGCGACGGTCGGGGTTGACACAGGTCTGGTTCACATCGCGGCCGCGCTGAAGCGTCCGACGGTCGAACTGTACAATTTCGCGACGGCCTGGCGGACCGGCGGCTACTGGTCGCCGAACGTCGTCAATCTCGGCACGGCGGGGCAGCCCCCGTCGATCGCGCAGGTGAAGTCGGCGCTCGCGGGCTTCGGTCTCCTGTAATGCCTGTCAGACACGCGAACCGATCATGAGCGAATCCCAGATCATCGAAGTCCCGTCCGCCGACTGGAGCGGACACAACCTGTCGGCGCCGCGCGAGCAGTTGCTGGCCGCGGTCGAGGAGGGCAAGGTGCTGTATTTCCCGCACCTGCGCTTCGCGATCGAAGGCGGCGAGGAAGCGCTGCTCGATCCGGCGCTCGCCGATCCGAAACGCAAGAACATCAGCCTCGCGCCGAACGGCGGCGCGCTGGCCGGCGTGCTCGGCGACGGCGTCACGCAATCGGCGGTGCGCGCGCTGGTCGCGCGCTTCCAGCAACAGGCCGGCACGCTGGTCGACGGGCTGTTTCCCGAATACCGCGGCAAGCTGCGCGTCGCGCCGACGAGCCTGCGGCTGATGCAGGTCGAGACGCGCCAGACGTCGTGGCGCAAGGACGACAGCCGGCTGCACGTCGACGCGTTTCCGTCGCGGCCGAATTACGGCGAGCGGATCCTGCGCGTGTTCGCCAACGTGAACCCGGCCGGCGCGCCGCGCGTATGGCGCGTCGGCGAACCGTTCGAGGACGTCGCGAAGCGTTTCCTGCCGAAGATCCGCCCGCAGCTGCCCGGCTCCGCGTGGCTGCTGAACCTGCTGCACGTGACGAAGTCGCCCCGCAGCGCATACGACCATCTGATGCTGAACCTGCACGACAGCATGAAGGCCGATCTCGACTACCAGAAAACCAGCCCGCAGCAGACGATGCCGTTTCCGCCGGGCAGCGTGTGGATATGTTTCTCCGACCAGACTTCGCACGCTGTGATGTCCGGCCAGTTCATGCTCGAGCAGACGTTCTTCCTGCCGGTCGACGCGATGGTGCGCCGCGAATGCGCGCCGCTCGGCATTCTCGAGCGCCTGACCGGCAGGGCGCTGGTTTGAGCGCGCCGCGTTTCCCGCACCTCGACCGGACGGGTGCATGCTGAGGGCGATCTATCGCGCGCTATGGTGGCTCGTCGCGCCGCTCGCCGTCGTGCGGCTCTATTTGCGTTCGCGCAAGGAGCGCGGCTATCGCGAGCATATCGGCGAACGTTTCGGCCATGTCGCGGGCCGCTCGCCCGACGATCGCGCGCCGCTGATCTGGGTGCATGCGGTATCGGTCGGCGAGACGCGCGCCGCGCAGCCGCTGATCGACGCGCTGATGCGCGCGCGGCCCGACGCACGGATCCTGCTCACGCACATGACGCCGAGCGGCCGCGCGACCGGCGAGCAGATCTTCGGCGACCGCGTGCTGCGCTGTTACCTGCCGTACGACATGCCGGGCGCCGTGCGGCGCTTTCTGCGCGCATGGCGGCCGACGCTCGGCCTCGTGATGGAAACCGAGGTGTGGCCGACGCTGATCGACGAGTGCCGGCGCGCGGACGTGCCGCTCGTGCTGACCAATGCGCGGATGTCGGCGCGCTCGTCGCGGCGGGCCGCGAAGTTCGGCGCGGCGGCGCATGAAGTGTTCGGCGGCTTCTCGCGCGTGCTCGCGCAGAGTCCGGCCGACGCGGAACGGCTGACGTCGCTCGGCGCGCGCAACGTGACGGTGCTCGGCAACCTGAAATTCGACATGACGACGCCGCCGGAACTCGCGGCACGCGGCCACGCGTGGCGCGCCGCGATCGGCACGCGGCCGGTGTGGGTCGCGGCGAGCACGCGCGAGAACGAGGAGGCGCTGGTGCTGCAGGCGTTCGCGGCGATGCGCACGCCCGGCGCGCTGCTGGTGCTGGTGCCGCGTCATCCGCAGCGCTTTGCCGAGGTCGAGGCGCTGGCCGCGCGCGAAGGGTTCAAGTGCGTGCGGCGCTCCGTATGGGCGGCCGACGCGGCCGCGCTTGCGGCCGGCCGGCCGGCTGCCGCCGAACCGCTGCCGGACGACGTGACGGTGCTGCTCGGCGACTCGATGGGCGAACTCGGCGCGTACTACGCGGCGTCCGATGTCGCGTTCATCGGCGGCAGCCTGCTGCCGCTCGGCGGGCAGAACCTGATCGAGGCATGCGCGGTCGGCGTGCCGGTCGTGATCGGGCCGCACGTGTTCAACTTCACGCAGGCGACCGCCGACGCGGTCGCGGCCGGCGCGGCGCTGCAGGTCGCGGATCCGCTCGATCTCGCGCACGTGCTCGACGCGCTGTTCGCCGACAACGCACGACGCATCGCGATGGGCGCGGCCGGCGCGGCATTTGCGTCGCGTCACCGCGGTGCGACCGCGCGTACGGTCGAGGTGCTGGCGGCGTTGCTGCCGCCGGTCGAGCGGGACGCAGGCTCGATGCAGGACGATCGAGGCAAGTAACTGTAGAGACTGGCATTCGAGCGCGTTGCGCTCGGCGCCGATAGATAGCGCGATTTCGACAAGCGAGCGGGAAAGGGCGGTTGTTCTCGTGCTATTTATCGAGCTGCTTGTTTCCGCGATAGTGTTGCCACATCCGCGCGATTGCTATGTAGGCGAGCACTGCCGCGATCAGTTCGAGCGTTATCCATACGCCGATGTACAACGCCTCGGGATTGCGGACACCGAGCCAATCCGAAGCGCGCCACCATGCACGCGCTTCGGATGGCGTCCATTCACGGTATGGTCCGACATAACGAAATGAGAGATAAAACAATCCGGCAAATAGCGCGGTCTTGAATAATCTTCCGACAAGAGAGATTATTTTCGAGCGAAATTGCGCGACATGGATTTTTTCCTTCGGAAGTATTTCCATAGCTTCGTGATGGTCATATACGCGAGCGTTGTTGCAAGTAGATCAAGAGCCAGCATGACGGGGATATGGACATCGTCCGCTTCGCGCACGCCAAAGCGTTGCGCAATGCTCAACCACCTAAGCGCTTCACTTTCCGGCATCGCTCCGTTGCGACCAATGCAGCGCACGGATAGAAGAAATAAGCCGGCAAATAGCAAAACCTTCAAGAGCGCGCGGGTAAGGGAGATCATCTTCGGCCGCCATTTCTCAACTTGGATTTTTTTGTTGCGATAGTGTCGCCACATTCGGATGATCGCTATGTAGGCGAGCACTGCCGCGACCGTTTCGATAGTTACCCACACCATGAAATAAAAATCTTCGGGATCGCGAATGCCTAGCGCCTGCGATGTGTACAGCCATGCGCGCGTCTGGCTTTCGGTCCATTCATAGGGGTATGGGCGAACATACCGAATCGATAGGGTAAACAAGCCTAAAAACAGAGCCACCTTGGATAGCCTGCGGACAAGTGTTGCCATATGTGACGGCCTCGAGCAAGACATTCTCCAATCCACCGAGAAGCGCTGCTATACATGGTGATTTCAATTGCTAGGTCTGCGAATTCGGTCGTTCGCGGTCACTATTTTTCGACCCGATTTTTCGGCGATAGTGTCGCCACACCCGCATGATCGCCATGTAGGCGAGCATTGTCGCGATCAGTTCGATCGTGACCCATACAGCGAAATACAAGTCGTCAGGGTCGGGAATGCCGAGCCATTCTGAAGCACGCCACCATGCGCGCGCTTCGGCGGGCGTCCACTCATTGGATAGCGGAAGATAGCGAACTGAAATAAGAAATAGTCCGATAAATAGCAAACCCTTCAGCAGCCTACGGGCAAATGTCGCCATGCGTGATGACCTCAATTGCTCCGTACGCATCTAGCCCCGAATGCCTGGCTGGGAGCAGTGTGGTATGCAGCAGGGCTGAACGAATTCTCAGGAAATCGACTCGGCTCGGTAGGGTAATGCAGCCAAGCGATACGCCTTCACCACCTGCCGGATGCAACCGGAATTGACCGCGCTGAACGCCATTAATCCACGTTTCATCATCGATCATCCCATCGTCTCTATACAGTGCAAACCATTCACTGTGATCGGTCGCATTTCCCCGTAAGGTGTTCCATTGATCTTTTATCCACGCATATGCTTGGGAGCGCACGCCGCCAGTAGGACGTGGGACGATCCAGTATTTACCGGCAGGAATCGGGCCGTTATCGGGTACTGCCGTACAGCCCCCGCGATTCCGATAGATGCCGTTGCCCGAGAACGCCTCGAACGTCCCCAAACCATCAATGGTAAGCGGCGACAAAAACTCGTTATTCACCAGAAATCTACCGGTATAAGCCATTGACTGCCTCCGCTTATCCGACGTCATTCCACGAATCGGTGTATTTGACGTTGCCGTCGAGATAATGCCAGGTGATGCGTTCATACATCATCGAGACGGCTTCGAGATGATTGAGCGCGGACACCTGTGACAATCTGGTATTCGCCATACCGGGATTGATGCCGCAGACTTTGACACCTTCGAGCAGCATCACGAAATACGCTTCTTCTTTTCCCGCATCGTTGATGCGATACCACTTGATCTCGGCCGACTGCAGCGTCTGCCCTGTCGCCACGGCTTTGTAGAGATACGGCGTCGCCGCGTCGAATTCCTTTTCGAACGCAACCGGTGAATGTGTACGCTTGCCGGTGATCTTGCCGTTGGCACCGTCAACCGGCAGATTTACACCGTGGCCGAAGCTGATGATTTCAATGCTGCCTTCGCGGTCCTGGACGGTTGACGAGCCTCTGATGGCGGCGCCGCCGTCATCCTTGAGCCACATGTGTGCGGGGATCGGCATTTCGAGATCCTTACCAAAAGCAAAAGTAAGGAAATGATGCTAGCCGAGCTCAACCGGGTTCACAATGTCGCTGGGGATCCCTTTTGGCGGCGCACGCGCCTTTGCGTGCGCAAAGGCTACGCAGTCCCGTTTTGGCAGTTATTCAAACAGTCAACAATCCCTTCTTCTCGATGAACGCGACGACTTCCGCGACGCCGTCGAGCGCCTTCAGGTTCGTCATCACGTAAGGCCGCTCGCCGCGCATCTTCCTCGTATCGGACGCCATCACGTCGAGGTTCGCGCCGACCAGCGGTGCAAGATCGGTCTTGTTGATCACCAGCAGGTCGGACTTCGTGATGCCGGGGCCGCCCTTGCGCGGAATCTTCTCACCGCCCGCGACGTCGATCACGTAGATCGTCAGGTCCGACAGTTCGGGGCTGAACGTCGCCGCGAGATTGTCGCCGCCCGATTCGATGAACACGATGTCGGCATCGGGAAAGCGCGACAGCATCCGGTCGACCGCTTCGAGGTTGATCGACGCATCCTCGCGGATCGCCGTGTGCGGGCAGCCGCCCGTCTCGACGCCCATGATGCGTTCCTCGGGCAGCGCGCCGGCGACCGTCAGCAGGCGCTGGTCTTCCTTCGTATAGATGTCGTTGGTGATTGCGACGAGGTCGTACTGGTCGCGCATCGCCTTGCACAGCATTTCGAGCAGCGTGGTCTTGCCGGAGCCGACGGGGCCGCCGATGCCGACGCGCAGCGGCGGCAGTTTCTTGGTGCGGCGGATGGACGAGGGAACAGGTGCGTTCATGGTCTGGCGTCGTGGTTCAGGAGCGGAACAACCGCGAATACTGGGTTTCGTGCCGCGCGGACAGGATGCCGAGCTGCGGTGCGAATGTGTTGAGTGCATCGGCCGACGTCGCGAGCGCGCGGCGCACGGCCGCGTCGATCGCGCCGCGCAGCGCGACGATGATGCGCTGGCCGGCGAGCTGGCCGAGCGGCACGGCTTTCAGCGCGGCGGCCGTCTGGTTCTCGACCCAGCCGAATGCATAGGCGGCGAGCACCGCATCGGCACCGGCGTCGTGCGCGGCGGCTGCATAGGCGAACGCGGTCGGCAGCGCGATCGGCGACAGCGACGCGAGCGTCGCGCGGCGCGCGGCGTCGCCCCATTCGAGCGACGCGCAGAGCTGCGCGAGCGACCAGCCCATCTGCTCGGTCTCGCGACGCAGTTCCGACGATTCGCGGCTCGCGACGAACCATGCGTTTTCCGCGGCGAGCGCAGGTGCGTCGTGCGCATGCCAGCGCGCGAGCTGGTGCGCGAGGAATGGCAGTTCCCCGTGCGCGAGCACGTCGGTCAGGCCGCTGGCGATCCAGTCGCGCGCGCTGTCCGCGTCGTGGATCAGGTTCGCGTCGAGCGCCGCTTCGAGACCCTGCGAATAGCTGAACGCGCCGATCGGCAGCGCCGGCGACGCGAGATGCAGCAGCGCGACGAGTTCAGTGGTGGTCATGGCCGTGGCCGTGCGTGCAACCCGGACCATGTTGATGATCGTGATCGTGATCGTGATCGTGATCGTGATCGTGCGAGTGCCCGTGGTGTTCGCCGAACACCTGCTGCGCGAGCGCGTAGTCCTCCGCGAACGTCGCGTCGTGCCCGTGTTTGTGACCGCCGCCGTACGCGCCGGCTTCCGGCTGGAACGGTGCGCTCGCTTCCTCGACCTGCGTGCCGAGCCGGCGCAGCATGTCGGCGAGCACGGGGTCGGCCTCGAGCTTCAGGTATCCGTCGCCGATCTCGACCGGCGTGTGGCGGTTGCCGAGGTGATATGCGGCGCGCATCAGCGTCAGCGGATTGGCCGCGCGCACCAGTAGCACGGTCTCGGGCGCCGCGGCGACGCGCACGAGCGCGCCGTCGTCGGCGACCAGCACGTCGCCGTCGCGCAGCGCGGTGCCGCGCGGCAGCAGCACCGCGACGTCTTCGCCGGTGTCGAGCGTCGCCGCGAGGCGGCTCTTGCAGCGGGCGTCGTAGGCGAGCGTGAGCGTCGGTGCGCGCGCGACCAGCGACGCGGCGAGTTTCACGTTCGGGGCGATGCGTTTGTCGAGGGTGCGCATGGAACAGGGAACAAAGAAATCAGAACAGGAAATAGCGCTGCGCCATCGGCAGCACCGACGCGGGTTCGCAGGTGAGCAACTGGCCGTCGGCGATCACGTCGTAGGTTTCGGGATCGACGCTGATCGCGGGGCGCCACGCGTTGTGGATCATGTCGGCCTTCGTCACGCGGCGGCAGTTGCGCACCGGCACGATTCGCTTCGCGAGGCCGTAGCGTTCCGCAATGCCCGCGTCGGCCGCCATCTGCGACACGAAGGTCAGCGACGTGCGCGCGAGCGCGCCGCCGCGCGTCGCGAACATCTCGCGGTAGTGAACCGGCTGCGGCGTCGGGATCGACCCGTTCGGGTCGCCCATCTGCGCGACCGCAATCATCCCGCCCTTCAGGATCATCGACGGCTTGATGCCGAAGAACGCCGGTTCCCACAGCACGAGGTCGGCCCACTTGCCGGGCTCGATCGAGCCGACTTCGTGCGCGATGCCGTGCGTGATCGCCGGGTTGATCGTGTATTTCGCGACGTAGCGCTTCGCGCGGAAGTTGTCGTTGCGCGCCGTGTCCTCCGGCAGCGCGCCGCGCTGCACCTTCATCTTGTGCGCGGTCTGCCAGGTGCGGATGATCACTTCGCCGACGCGGCCCATCGCCTGCGAATCGGACGACAGCATCGACAGCGCGCCGAGATCGTGCAGGATGTCCTCGGCCGCGATCGTCTCGCGGCGGATCCGCGATTCGGCGAACGCGAGATCCTCGGCGATCGACGGATCGAGGTGATGGCACACCATCAACATGTCGAGGTGTTCCTCGAGCGTATTGATCGTGTACGGACGCGTCGGATTGGTCGACGACGGCAGCACGTTCGCCTCGCCGCACACTTTCAGGATGTCGGGCGCATGGCCGCCGCCCGCGCCTTCGGTGTGGTACGTGTGGATCGTGCGGCCCTTGAACGCGGCGACCGTCGATTCGACGAAGCCGGCTTCGTTCAGCGTGTCGGTGTGGATCGCGACCTGCGTGTCGGTATCGTCCGCGACCGACAGGCAGTTGTCGATCGCGGCGGGCGTCGTGCCCCAGTCCTCGTGCAGCTTCAGCCCGATCGCGCCGGCCGCGATCTGCTCGACGAGCGGCTGCGGCAGGCTCGCGTTGCCCTTGCCGAGAAAGCCGAGATTGATCGGCCAGCCGTCGGCGGCCTGCAGCATGCGCTCCATGTGCCACGGGCCCGGCGTGCAGGTCGTCGCGTTGGTGCCGGTGGCCGGCCCGGTGCCGCCGCCGAGCATCGTCGTGACGCCCGACGCGAGCGCCTCGTCGATCTGCTGCGGGCTGATGAAGTGGATGTGCGTATCGATGCCGCCCGCGGTCACGATCAGCCCTTCGCCCGCGATCACCTCGGTCGCCGCGCCGATCGCGATCGTCACGCCGGGCTGGATGTCGGGATTGCCGGCCTTGCCGATCGCCGCGATGCGGCCGTTCTTGATCGCGATGTCGGCCTTCACGATGCCCCAGTGATCGAGGATCACCGCGTTCGTGACGATCGTGTCGGGCACGTCGGCGGCGACGCGCTGCGACTGGCCCATGCCGTCGCGGATCACCTTGCCGCCGCCGAATTTCACTTCCTCGCCGTAGGTCGTGTAGTCGCGTTCGATCTCGATCAGCAGTTCGGTATCGGCGAGGCGGACGCGGTCGCCCGTCGTCGGCCCGAACATCTCCGCGTACGCGCGGCGGCTCAAGCGTAGTGTCATGTCGTGCTGTTCCTGAAGAGAAGGGCCGGGCGCGCTCAGAGCGGCCCCATCACCTTGCCCTGAAAACCGTAGACGGCGCGTTCGCCCGCCAGTGCGACGAGCTCGACGGTGCGCGTCTGGCCCGGCTCGAAGCGCACGGCCGTGCCGGCCGCGATGTTGAGCCGGAAGCCGCGCGCGGCCGCGCGATCGAACGACAGCGCGTCGTTGACCTCGAAGAAGTGATAGTGCGAGCCGACCTGCACGGGCCGGTCGCCGGTGTTCGCGACGACGAGCGCGAGCGTCGCGCGGCCCGCGTTCAGTTCGTGCTCGCCGTCGTCGGTGAGGATTTCGCCGGGGATCATGCGCGGTGCCTTACGGAATCGGGTGATGGACGGTGACGAGCTTCGTGCCGTCGGGGAAGGTTGCTTCGACCTGGATGTCGGGAATCATCTCCGGCACGCCGTCCATCACGTCGTCGCGCGTGAGCAGCGTCGTGCCGTAGTGCATCACTTCGGCGACGGTCTTGCCGTCGCGTGCGGCTTCCATCAGCGCGGCGGTGATGAAGGCGACCGTTTCCGGGTAATTGAGCTTCAGCCCGCGTGCGCGGCGGCGCTCGGCCAGCAGTGCCGCCGTGAAGATCAGCAGCTTGTCTTTTTCTCGGGGAGTCAGTTTCATGAAGGCGAACGTTCAGGAAAACGTAATGCTCGGACGGTGCACGGCAGTGTCGTGCGAAAACGCGGCTCATCGTAGCACTGCGTCGTTTTGCGTGCGTCGTGTATCGAAGATGTAAGGAGCAAGGCCCGTGCCATGCGGGCGCAACGCGGCGCGATGCGCGGTCGTGGTGCGGGCTGCGGGCGGCCGGTGCGGTGTCGGGGCGCGCGCTGCGCCAAACTGGTGCGCTCAGGTCTGCCAGAGTCGCAGCGGTCGCGCGTCGACGTCGTGCACGATCGGGCGCAGATGGAGCCAGCAGTCGGTGAAGTGGCGTTGCAGCGCTTCCATCGACGCGGCGAGCGCGCGCACAACCAGCACGCCGGGCGTCACGCAGGTCGCGCCCGCGCGCAGCGTGTCGTCGAACGGCATCCGTTCGGCGAGCGCTTCGGCGAGCGCGGCGTCGCATGCGGCTCCGGCCGCCCACAGCGTGCCGTACACCGGGAAGCCGGCGAGGCCTTGCGGCGACGTGCGCAGCGGATCGTGCGCGTCGAGCCGCGCGCGCTCGGTCCACAGCGGCCGGCCGTCGGCATCGACGAAGGCCGACGTCGATGCGATGCGGCCTGCCGACCATGTTTCGCCGGCCGCCTGCCGGCCGAGCTGTGTCGCGTCCCAGCCGATCGCGCTCGCGCCCGCGCCGAGCGTCAGCGTGAAGTCGAGCGAAGCATGCGCAGCGTCGAAGAACAGGTTGTTCTGCGGCAGCCAGTCGAGCTTCGCGCCCGCACCGACCGCGATCGCGATGCGCTGCGTCGCGTCCAGGCCGTTCGACTTGTACCACTTGGTCGCGCCGGGCGTCGTCAGCACTGCGTGCGTGGCGTCGCCGAGCGCGATGTCGATGTCGAGCCGGTCGCCGCCCGCGACGCCGCCCGGCGGGTGGACGATCACCGCGTGGCAGATCGCGTCGCCTTCCGGGTACAGCGGGCGCTGCACGCGCAGCGGGCCGTCGTGCAGCCGGTGGACGAGCGCGGTGCGTGCGCCGTGCCGTGCGAAGCCGAGTTCGAGGCGGCCGTGCCAGGACTTGGCGACGGCGGGGCGGGACAGCGTGGTGTGCGGGTCGGAGGCGGACATCGGTCGGAATCGGAAAGCACGAAGCGTGGATGCTACAAGAACATCGACCGATGTGTGTGCGGCGTGCACGGCGGCACCGCTACACCGCGATCAATTCCCGCACGCCGCTGGCTTCCATGTCGCGCGCATCGCCGCCCGCGACGATCTCGCCGCGGCTCATCACCCAGTAGCGATCGGCGATCGACTGCGCGAATTCGTAATACTGCTCGACGAGCAGCACGGTCATCTTCGATTCGTCGACGAGCTGGCGCAGCGTGCGGCCGATGTCCTGGATGATCGACGGCTGGATGCCCTCGGTCGGTTCGTCGAGGATCAGCAGCTGCGGCTCGCTCATCAGCGCGCGGCCGATCGCGAGCTGCTGCTGCTGGCCGCCGGACAGGTCGCCGCCGCGCCGGGCGCGCATGTCCTTGAGCACCGGGAACAGATCGTAGATGCGGTCGGGCACTTTCGACGGCGCTTTGCGGCTCGCCGCGCCGACCAGCAGGTTTTCCTCGACGGTCAGCCGCGGAAAGATGTCGCGGCCCTGCGGCACGTACGCGAGCCCGGCCGCGACGCGCGCGTACGGCGGCAGCGTGCCGAGCGGCGTGCCACGCCACGACATCGTGCCGCTCTTCGCGGCGACCACGCCCATCAGGCAGCGCAGCAGCGTCGTCTTGCCGACGCCGTTGCGGCCGAGCAGCACGGTCAGCCTGCCGTCGTCGGCGGCGAGCGTCACGTCGCGCAGGATATGGCTGCCGCCGTAGTACTGGTTCAGCGCTTCGATCTTCAGCATCGCATCATCTTCCGAGGTAGGACTCGATCACCGCGTCGTCGCGCTTGACCTGCTCGAGCGTGCCTTGCGCGAGTACCGCGCCTTCGGCCATCACCGTCACGCGGCCGGTGTCGCCCGCCAGCGCCGCGACGAATTCCATGTCGTGCTCGACGACCATCATCGAGCAGGTGCCGCGCAACGTGTTCAGCAGTTCCGCGAGTTCCATCGTCTCGTGGTCGGTCATGCCGGCCGCCGGTTCGTCGAGCAGCAGCAGCGCGGGGCGCTGCATCAGCAGCATGCCGATCTCGAGCCGCTGCTTCTGGCCGTGCGACAGCTCGCCGGCCAGCCGGAACGCATGCGCTTCGAGACCGATCAGCGCGAGCGTTTCCTCGATCTTCGCCTGCGCGGTGCGGTCGAGCCGCGCGCGCAGCGACGCGAGCCAGCCCTTGTCGGCCTGCATCGCCAGCTCGAGGTTCTCCCATACAGGGTGCTGCTCGAACACGGTGGGCTTCTGGAACTTGCGGCCGACGCCCGCGCGCGCGATCTCGGGCTCGTTCATCCGCGCGAGGTCGAGCGTCTGGCCGAGAAACACCTTGCCCGTGTCGGGGCGCGTCTTGCCGGTGATCACGTCCATCATCGTCGTCTTGCCGGCGCCGTTCGGGCCGATCACGCAGCGCAGCTCGCCCGCGTCGATCGCGAGCGACAGCTTGTTCAGCGCGCGAAAGCCGTCGAAGCTGACCTCGATGTCCTCGAGATAGAGGATCGTGCCGTGCGACGTGTCGATGCCGGGCGGCACGACGCGGCCCATCGACGCGGTGCCGCTGACGGCGAGCAGCTCGTCTTCGGGCGGCGGCGTGAATTGATAGAGCGCGGTGCCGTTCATGCGCGTTTCCCCTTCGCGAGTGAGGTTTCGACGAGGCCGACGATGCCGCGCGGCAGCAGCAGCGGCACGAGCACGAAGATCAGGCCGAGGAAGAACAGCCAGTATTCGGCGAAGTACGCGGTAAAGAAGCTTTTCGCGCCGTTGACCGCGAACGCGCCGACGATCGGGCCGATCAGCGTGCCGCGCCCGCCGACCGCGACCCAGATCGCCATCTCGATCGAGTTGCCGGGCGACATCTCGCCGGGATTGATGATGCCGACCTGCGGCACGTACAGCGCACCCGCGATCCCGCACAGCACGGCCGACGCGGTCCACACGAACAGCTTGTAGGCGAGCGGGCTGTAGCCGAGGAACATCAATCGGGTCTCGCCGTCGCGCACCGCGGTCACGACGCGCCCGAGCTTGCTCGCGACGATCGCGCGCGCGGCGACGAACGCGAGCACGAGCGTCGCGAACGTCAGCAGGAACAGCACGGTGCGCGTGCCGGGCGACGTGATCGGGAAGCCCGCGATCCGCTTGAAGTCGGTGAAGCCGTTGTTGCCGCCGAAGCCCGTCTCGTTGCGATAGAACAGCAGCATCGCGGCGAACGTCATCGCCTGCGTGATGATCGACAGGTACACGCCCTTCACGCGCGAGCGGAACGTGAAGAAGCCGAACACCCACGCGAGCACGGCCGGCACGACCACGACCAGCAGCAGCGCGACCGCCAGATGCTGCGTGCCGCTCCAGTACCACGGCAGCCGGTGCCAGTCGAGGAACACCATGAAGTCGGGCAGGTCGCTGCCGTATTTGCCGTCGCGGCCGATCTCGCGCATCAGGTACATGCCGATCGCGTAGCCGCCGAGCGCGAAGAACAGGCCGTGGCCGAGGCTCAGGATGCCGCAGTAGCCCCATACGAGATCGAGCGCGAGCGCGGCAATCGCGTAGCACATCAGCTTGCCGACGAGCGTCATCGTGTAGGCGGACAGATGAAACGCGCTCGACTCGGGCGCGACGAGTGCCGCCAGCGGCACGCCGATGCCGATCGCGACGCACAGCGCGACGAGCGCGAGCCACGCGCGGCGCGACAGCAGCGCGGGGCGCGGCGGCAGGCCGAGCGCGAATTCGGTCGTATTGCGCGCCGCCGACGGGGCGGGCGTCGAGGCCGCGCGATTCGACAGCGTGTTTGTGAAGGAAGTCATGCCGGCGCTCCGTGACAGGCTGTTGCGGCGCCGCGCCCCGGGGCGCGACGCATGCGTGCGGGTTGGGTCATGTCAGGCCTCCGCGCTGCGTCCCTTCAGCGCGAACATGCCCTGCGGACGTTTCTGGATGAACAGCACGATCATCACGAGCACCGCGATCTTCGCGAGCACCGCGCCCCAGAACGGTTCGATCGCCTTGCTGACGAGGCCGAGCCCGAAGCCGCCGAGCACGGTGCCCGCGATCTGCCCGACGCCGCCGAGCACGACCGCCATGAACGAATCGATGATGTAGTTCTGGCCGAGGTCGGGGCCGACGTTGCCGATCTGCGACAGCGCGCAGCCGCCGAGGCCCGCGATGCCCGCGCCGAACGCGAATGCGTACGCGTCGACACGCGCGGTCTTTACGCCGACGCACGCGGCCATCCGGCGGTTCTGCGTGACCGCGCGCACGAACAGGCCGAGCCGCGTCTTCGTCAGCACGGCCCACGCGACGAACACGACCGCGAGCGCGAACGCGAGGATCGCGAGGCGGTTGTACGGCAGAATCAGGTTCTGCATCACGGCGACGCCGCCGCTCATCCATGACGGGTTCGCGACCTGCACGTTCTGCGCGCCGAACAGCATGCGCGTCGCCTGGATCAGGATCAGGCTCACGCCGAAGGTCGCGAGCAGCGTCTCGAGCGGGCGGCCGTACAGGTGCCGCAGCACGAGCCGTTCGAGCACGATGCCGACCAGCGCGGCCGCCGCGAACGACACTGGCACCGCGACGAGCGGATACCAGTCGAACGCGGCCGGCGCGTAGCGCTGGATCAGCGTCTGCACGACGTAGGTCGCGTACGCGCCGATCATCAGGAATTCGCCGTGCGCCATGTTGATCACGCCGATCAGCCCGTAGGTGATCGCCAGACCGAGCGCCGCGAGCAGCAGCACGCTGCCGAGCGACAGGCCCGCGAACAGCGTACCGGCGATCTCGCCGCGCCGTTGCAGCGCGTGCAGCGCATCGAGTCCCTGCTGCGCGGCATCGCGCACGCGCGCGTCGGGCTCGGCGAAGCTGCCGTCCGCGTTCTTCGCGACGAGCGGGCGCAACGGCTCGATCATGTCGAGGTCGCGCCGCGCGGCGACGATCTGCACGGCTTCGAGGCGCTTCGCGGGATCGGCGTCGTGCAGCGCGGCGATCGCCCACAGCGCGTCGAGCCGGCGCTTCAACGCGGGATCGGTTTCCTTCGCGCGGGCGCGATCGATCATCGGCTTCAGTGCGGGATCGGGCGATTTCAGCAGCGCGTCGATCGCGTCGCGCCGCGTCGCGACGTCGGGCGACGCGAGCGCGAGGCCTGACAGCGCGCCGGCGATCTTCGTGCGCAGCAGGTTGTTCAGCATCACCGGCTGCGCGTCGCCCGCCGGCGTCGCGGCCTGCGTGAGCGCGTCGTGCGCGGTGTCGCCGGTCTGGATCAGCAGGCGGCCGTCGCCGGTCGCGAGCGCGTCGCCGTTCGACAGCGCATTGAGCAGCGCGACGGCGCGCGGATCGGGATCGGCGGCGAGCCGTTCGATCGCGGCCGTCTTTGCGTCGAAGTCGTCGCCGGCGAGCGCGGCGGTGTCGGCGGCCGTCAGTGCAAACGCGGCACGCGGCAGGCTGCCCGCAAGGGCGGCACACGCGACGATCGCGACGGCAACTCGGCGTAGGCGTGTAGGCATGAAGGGCATCCGGTCAGGCGTGGGGGAGCGAACTCGTGCGACGGTGGGGTGGTGTCGGCGATGCATTGCGCGATTCCCGGCGCGTCGCGCACTCGCGCAACGCGCCGCGTCGCATCAGGCCAGCGCCGCGCGCTGCCGCCGCAGGAACGCCGGAATCGACGTGACGATGTCGGGCTTGCCCTGGTTGCCGGCGATGAACGGGCTCCACGGTTGCGCACGGATCGCGGTCTTCGTCTTCCACACGACGTTGAACTGCCCGTCGCCGCGGATCTCGCCGATCATCACCGGCTTGTGCAGGTGATGGTTGCCGTCCATCGACAGCGTGAAACCGGACGGCGCGGCGACGCTCTGGCCGATCATCGCGACGCGCACCTTGTCGACGTCGGTGCTCTTCGCCTTCTCGACGGCCTGCTTCCACATATGGATGCCCACGTAGGTCGCCTCCATCGGGTCGTTGGTCACGCGCTTTGCGCCGCCCGGCAGGTTGTTCGCCTTCACCCATGCGGCGAACTGATCCTTGAACTTCGTGTTGGTCGGGTTCTTCACCGACATGAAGTAGTTCCATGCGGCGAGATGGCCGACCAGCGGTTTGGTGTCGATCCCGCGCAGCTCTTCCTCGCCGACCGAGAACGCGACGACGGGCACGTCGGTCGCCTTGATCCCCTGGTTGCCGAGTTCCTTGTAGAACGGCACGTTCGAATCGCCGTTGATCGTCGACACCACGGTCGTCTTGCCGCCCTGCGAGAAGTTCTTGATGTTCGCGACGATGGTCTGGTAGTCGCTGTGGCCGAACGGTGTGTAGACCTCCTGAATGTCGGCATCCTTCACGCCCTTCGATTTCAGGAACGCACGCAGGATCTTGTTGGTCGTGCGCGGATACACGTAGTCGGTGCCGAGCAGGAAGAAGCGCTTCGCGCCGCCGCCTTCCGCGCTCATCAGGTACTCGACGGCAGGGATCGCCTGCTGGTTCGGCGCGGCGCCCGTGTAGAACACGTTGCGCGACATTTCCTCGCCTTCGTACTGCACCGGGTAGTAGAGCAGTCCGTTGAGTTCCTCGAACACGGGCAGCACGGACTTGCGCGATACCGACGTCCAGCAGCCGAACACGCAGGCGACCTTGTCCTGCGTGAGCAGCTGGCGCGCCTTCTCGGCGAACAGCGGCCAGTTCGATGCAGGATCGACGACGACCGGCTCGATCTTGCGGCCCATCACGCCGCCGCTCTTGTTGATGTCGGCGATCGTCATCAGCGCGGTGTCCTTCAGCGACGTTTCGGAGATCGCCATCGTGCCCGACAGCGAGTGCAGGATGCCGACCTTGATCGGGCCGGTGCCCGCATCGGCCGCGTGCGCGAACGGGCTCTTGCCCGCCAGCGCGAGCGCGCCGGCCATCGAACCGAACTTCAACAGACTGCGTCGTTTCATCGGATGCCCCTTGACGTGTTGGTTGTGCGTGCGCCGTTGCGGCGCCTACCGTCGGGGTTACGCAAGGCACGTGCCAGTCGCGTACATGCACGCCCGGCGTGCGTGCGGGCGCACCGGCGATGGCGTGGATGACGCATCGTGCGGCATGGATGGTCCGTCGCGGTGCAGTCGCGCGGCGTAATTGGTGCACGGGCGGCATTGCCGGTCAGCGGCGCACGCGCGGGGTTCGATTGTCGCGCGCATCGTTAGCGCGACACGCACGAATGACCGGCCGCTGCGCGGTCGTTGTCGACGCGACGAAGGAGGCGGAAGGGTGGAGAAGGGCGGGAGCCCGACAGAGGGCGGGTACGGGCGGCCGACGCAGACGCCGGCCGGTCAAGCACGGCGGCGCGCGATGCGCCGCCTGCCGGAGGATACGATCAGTAGCGCGGCACGGCAGGATCGACGTCGCGCGACCACGCGTCGATTCCGCCCTGCAGGTTGAAGAGCTTCGTGAAGCCGCGCGATTCGAGGAACATCGCGACTTGTGCGCTGCGCATCCCGTGATGGCACACGCAGACGATTTCCGCTTCGTCGTCGAGCTCCTCGCTGCGCGCGGGGATCTGCTGCATCGGGATCGATACGCTGCCCGCGATCTGCGCGGTCGCGACTTCCCACGGTTCGCGCACGTCGAGGACGACCGGCGCGGGTCGCGCCGGGTCGCGAAGCCATTCCGCGAGCATCGCGGGCGTCAGGATCTGCATGGAGGCTCCGCCGCTCAGAACTTGAAGCGCGACGGCTCGATCGCGTTGACGAGGTGATCGACGTAGGTTTCGAACACGT
The DNA here is from genome assembly GCF_902499075.1 of Burkholderia pseudomultivorans. Taxonomy (GTDB): domain Bacteria; phylum Pseudomonadota; class Gammaproteobacteria; order Burkholderiales; family Burkholderiaceae; genus Burkholderia; species Burkholderia pseudomultivorans. The sequence continues at coordinate 25,610 of NZ_CABVPP010000014.1, forward strand.
CGGCGACGCGATACTGCTTGTCGTCGATGCGCGTGATGATCTGCGCCTTCATCACCGGACGGCCGCCGACGAACGCCGACAGGCGGCCGCCGATCTTCAGCTGTTCGAGCATCTGCTGCGGCACGACGGGCAGGCCGCCCGCGACGCAGATCACGTCGTACGGCGCCTTGTCCGGCCAGCCGAGCGAACCGTCGCCGAGCACCACTTCCGCATTCGTCACGCCGTTGTCGCGCAGATTGTCCGCCGCGAACTTCACGATCGCCGGGTCGATGTCGACGGCCGTCACGTGCTGCGCGCGGTGCGCGATCAGCGCGGCCAGATAGCCCGAACCCGCGCCGATCACGAGCACGTTCTCGTGCTTCTTGACCGCCAGTTCCTGCAGCACGCGCGCCTCGACGCGCGGGAACAGCATCTTGTGGCCGCCGGGCAGCGGCAGTTCGAGATCGGCGAACGCGAGATCGCGGTACTCGGCCGGAACGAAGTTCTCACGCTTGACGATCGACAGCAGGCCCAGGACGTCCAGATCCAGCACGTCCCACGGCCGGATCTGCTGTTCGATCATGTTGAAACGCGCTTTTTCGATATTCATGGTGTGGTCATGCAGCCGGGTCGGCTATCAGCGGGGGATAGAAAAACTTCGTGATTGTACCAAACAGGGCGGCCGCCTAGCCTTCAGGCGGCCTGCAACGGACCTTATCCCTTGCTCTTGTTGATCTGCGCCTCGAATGCGAGATCGAGCTTGCTGGCCTTGCGCGGTTTTTTGGGGCCAAATTCGTCGACGAACTTGACGAATGCGTCGAGCGGCAGCGGCTCGCAGCGCTTCTCGGCGGTGCTGCCCGAGCGGTCGACCAGATAGAACAGGCCGCCCGGCATCGCGACCGCCGCGAACTGCGGGTTGCCGGAGCGGGTTTTCAGGCGTTCGACCGCGTGGGTCGCTTTGGTGGTGCGCATCGTGCGGATTCTTGACGGACGGGAACCTCACACTCTATCAAACCGGCGGCCGGCTCACACCGTGCGCGAATAGCGCTGCTGCGGCGTGCGGCCGAGGTACGCGTCGAACGCCATCGCGATGTTGCGCACGATCATCCGGCCGGCCGGATGGATCGTCAGGCGATCGCCGGCGATCGTCAGCAGCCCGTCGCGCTCGAACGGGCGCAGCGCGTCGAGTTCGCGCGCGAAATGCTCGGCGAAGCGGATGCCGTGCGCGGCTTCGATATGCGAGAACGGCAGTTCGAGGTTGCACATCAGCTGCGTGATCACGTCGCGGCGCAGCCGGTCGTCGGGCGTGAGGCGCACGCCGCGCGCGATCGGCAGCCGGCCCGCATCGAGCGCGGCGCCGTAGGCGGGCAGGTCCTTCGCGTTCTGCGCGTAGACGTCGCCGACCTTGCCGATCGACGACGCGCCGATGCCGACCAGGTCGGTATCCGCGCGCGTGCTGTAGCCCTGGAAGTTGCGCTGCAGCGTGCCGTTGCGCTGCGCGCGCACCAGTTCGTCGGACGGCCGCGCGAAGTGGTCCATCCCGATGTACACGTAGCCGGCCGACGTCAGCATGTCGATCGCGAGGCCGAGCAGCGCGATGCGCGTCTCGGGCGGCGGCAGCGTCGCGTCGTCGATCTGCCGTTGCATCTTGAACAGCTGCGGCATGTGCGCGTAGCCGAACACCGACAGGCGGTCCGGCGCGAGTTCGATGATCGTTTCGAGCGTGCGCGCGAACACCGACACCGTCTGGTGCGGCAAGCCGTAGATCAGGTCGACGCTGACCGAATGGAAGCCCGTCGCGCGGGCGGCGGCCAGCAGGTCGGCCGTCATCGCGAGCGGCTGGATGCGGTTGATCGCCCGCTGCACGACCGGATCGAAATCCTGCACGCCGAGGCTCAGCCGGTTGAAGCCGATCGTGCGCAGGTGGACGAGCGTCGCGGGCGTGACCGTGCGCGGGTCGATCTCGATCGAGAACTCGGCGTCGGCATCGGGCGCGAGCAGGAAGTGTTCGCGCGTGGCCGCCATCAGCTCGGCGGTCTCGTCGTCGGACAGGAAGGTCGGCGTGCCGCCGCCCCAGTGCAGCTGCGTGACCGGGCGCGCGGGATCGAACAGCGCGGCCTGCAGCGCCATCTCGTGCTTGAGCTGGTCGAGGTACGGACGCGCGCGGCGGCGGTTGTTGGTCGCGATCTTGTTGCAGCCGCAGTAGAAGCACGCCGTGTTGCAGAACGGGATGTGAAAGTACAGCGAAAGGTCGCTCGACGAAGCACCCGGGTCGCTCGCCGCCCGTACGTAGTCGGCCGGCGAGAAATCGTCGCGAAACTGCAGCGCGGTCGGGTAGGACGTATAGCGCGGCCCGTTCGCGCCGTACTTCGCGAGCAGATCGGGACGGAACAGCGTATCGGCAGAACCAGAACTCATGGCGGTCTCGCGCTTTTCTTCAGATGCTTTCGAGTATATGAACGCGCGATTCGGCTGGATTGTGTAATAACGTCGCAGCGGGCGATGGCACAATGCGGGGTGGGCCGCCGGACGCCGCGTCCGGTTGTCGCACCGTTTTTTTGTTGTTTGTCCGGGAGTACCGCGTGTCCGTCGAAATGCCTGTCCGCCAGGCGCCTGCCGAGGTTCCACCGCCGCATGCGTGCCGCGAGGGATGCGGCGCGTGCTGCATCGCGCCGTCGATTTCCAGCCCGATTCCGGGGATGCCCGACGGCAAGCCGGCCGGCGTGCGCTGCGTGCAGCTCGACGACGACCTGCGCTGCCGGATCTTCGGCCGGCCCGAGCGGCCGGCGTGCTGTTCGGGCTTGCAGCCGGCGGCCGACATGTGCGGTGCGTCGCGCGACGACGCGCTCGCGTGGCTCACGCGTCTCGAGGTCGCGACGCGGCCGGCGGCGCCGTTGCGCGCCGACGCCGTCCGATAGCCGCGGCCCGCATGCGACGGACGGAACCCGGGCCGGCTGTCGCCGCACTAACGCTGGTCGATCGCGACGCATCGGCCGGGCCGCCGGCCCGGCGTCGATCCGACCGCCACAGGAGAGTTTCAGCATGACCGCATCTTGCGCGCCGCGCCGGCGCCGCTTCCTCGCCGCCTGCGCCGCCGCCGTCGGCGTGTCGATCTCGCTCGCCGCGTGCGCGTCGACGTTCCCGTTCATCCCCGATCACTACACGTTCTCGCGCGGCGACGTGCAGAAGGCTGTCGCGCGCAAGTTCCCGTACCAGAAGACGGTGGCGCAGGTGATCGACGTGTCGCTCGCGAATCCGGCCGTCAACCTGCTGCCCGACCAGAACCGCGTGGCCGTGCAGCTCGACGCGCATTTCACGAGTCCGTTCCTGCGCGAGCCCGTGAGCGGCAAGTTCACCGTATCGGGCCAGCTCGCGTACGACGCGCCGAGCCGCTCGGTCGTGCTGAAGGCGCCGGCCGTCGACAGTCTCGCGCTCGACGGCGACGCGCAGATGTACGCGCAGCAGGTCGGCGCGGCCGCCGGGCTGCTCGCGACGCAGCTGCTGACCAACTATCCGATCTACACGTTCAAGCCCGAACAACTGCAATTTGCCGGAGTGAACTACGAACCCGGTACAATTACGATTCTTACAAACGGCATACGCGTGGCGATCGTCGAAAAGTGACGTCGCACCGCGCGCGGCCGGGCGGGCCGCGGCGGCAAGGTGGCCCTTTCTTTCGATCACTTCGGAGTTGGGCCACGGATGGACTGGATCCTGATCTGCAAGGCATTGATCCTCGGCGTCGTCGAGGGGCTGACGGAATTCCTGCCGGTGTCGAGCACCGGGCACCTGATCGTCGCGGGCAGCTTCCTGAACTTCAACGATGCGCACGCGAAGACCTTCGACGTCGTGATCCAGTTCGGCGCGATTCTCGCCGTGTGCTGGGAATACCGGCAGCGGATCGCGTCGATCGTGACGGGGCTGCCGAGCCGGCCCGACGCGCGGCGCTTCACGCTGAACGTCGTGATCGCGACGATTCCCGCGATCGTGCTCGGGCTGCTGCTCGAAAAGAAGATCAAGGCCGTGCTGTTTTCGCCGGTGCCTGTTGCGTTCGCGCTGGTCGTCGGCGGGGCGATCATCCTGTGGGCCGAGGCGCGGCAGCGCGAGCGGCGCGAGCCGCCGCGCGTGCAGTCGGTCGACGCGCTGACGCCGCTCGACGCGCTGAAGGTCGGCATCGCGCAGTGCTTCGCGCTGATCCCGGGCATGTCGCGCTCCGGTTCGACGATCATCGGCGGGATGCTGTTCGGCCTCGACCGGCGCGTCGCGACCGAATTCTCGTTCTTCCTCGCGATTCCGATCATCTTCGGCGCGACGCTCTACGAAACCGTGAAGGATTGGCACGCGTTCACCGTCGATGCGCTCGGCCTGTTCGTGCTGGGGCTGGTCGCCGCGTTCGTCAGCGCGTTCGCGTGCGTGCGCTGGCTGCTGCGCTACGTCGCGACGCACGATTTCACGGTGTTCGCGTGGTACCGGATCGCGTTCGGCCTGTTCGTGCTGCTGGTCGGCTACAGCGGGTGGCTGAACTGGGCGTGACGCCCGGCACGCGTATCGGACGCATCATGTAAAAACGGCCAGACGGGCGTTGCCTGTCTGGCCGTTTTGTTTCGCACGCTGCCGGCGCGAGTTCCGTGCCGGCGCGCATCGGGCGAGCGGTCAGCCCGCGCGCTTGCGGAACACGAGGTCCCACACGCCGTGGCCGAGCCGCAGCCCGCGCCGTTCGAACTTCGTCACCGGGCGATAGTCGGGGCGCGGCGCGTAGTCGGCGGCCGTGTTCTCCAGCGACGGATCGGCGCCGAGCACTTCCAGCATCTGTTCCGCGTAGTTCTGCCAGTCGGTCGCGCAGTGCAGGTACGCGCCGGGCTTCAGGCGCGACGCGAGCAGCGCGACGAGCGGCGGCTGGATCAGCCGGCGCTTGTGGTGACGCGCCTTGTGCCACGGGTCGGGGAAGAAGATGTGCACGCCGTCGAGGCTGTCCGGCGCGAGCATGTGCTCGATCACTTCGACCGCGTCGTGCTGGATGATGCGGATGTTCTGCAGGTCCTGTTCGCCGATCAGCTTCAGCAGCGCGCCGACGCCGGGTTCGTGCACCTCGACGCCGAGGAAGTCGTCGCCGGGGCGGTGCGCGGCGATTTCGGCGGTCGATGCGCCCATCCCGAAACCGATTTCGAGGATGCGCGGCGCCTGGCGGCCGAATACGGCATCCCAGTCGGGAATGGCGGCGGCGTACGGGACGACGAAGCGCGGGCCGAACTCGTCGAGCGCGCGACGCTGGCCGGTCGACACGCGGCCGGCGCGCGTGACGAAGCTGCGGATGCGGCGGCGGTGCAGCGGGTTGACTTCGTCGGCGCCGTCGGCGGTTTCGTCGGGCAGGGCTTCGTCATGCGGCGGCAGGCCGGCTTCGTTCGGATCGTCGTGCATCATCGGTGACTGAGAATGGCTCGGTTGCGGGCGAGGGCATCGGGCGCGCGGGACGCGCCAGCGCGGTACAAAAAAGCCGCCTTCGACGAGGCGGCTGGCGCGCGGTTGCGGAACGCGGCGACGGGACGGCGTCAGGCCGTCGTCAAGCCGTTGATCCTTAAGGATTTCCCGTTCTGCAAACCGGAAAGTAGCGGATTATGGACTGGTTTGGCCGGACTGGCAAGGCGGCGAGGGCACTGCTGCTGGTTTGCTTCGTCGAGACCGATGCGAGCGAGGACTTCATCGCGAGGTGGCCGGCATCAAGAAACAGCGTCGCCGTGTGCCAGGTTTCGTCGAGGAGGGGATTGGTACGGAGACTGTGGGAGAACTTCGAAACCCTTATACGGAAAGGGCCGAGCCGTAGTGGAGCGGGCGATGGGAATCGAACCCACGTCATCAGCTTGGGAAGCTGAGGTAATGGCCATTATACGACGCCCGCAGAACGCGCAATTCTACAGGGGTTTCGGTGGGGATGGCAAGCGGGCGGCCTGGCTCCTGACGTGAAAATGACCATCCCGACGTGAAAATCGCCATCCCCGCCCGTGCTTTTAAAAAGTCTTGTAGACGATATCCGGCGCCGGCGAACTCGAAATCACCAGCGTCAGCACCGTGACGACGGCCATTGCGGTGCCCCACGCGGTACGCGTATAGCGCGACAGGAACCACGGACGTTCGGCCGAGCCCAGCATCAGCACTCCCGCCCGCGCCCATTGCAGCAGTGCGAGCACGATCGTCGCAGCGGCGAAGACGATCGGCCACACCAGCGCGACCGTGCCCCAGCCGAGCGCAGTGATAATCGAACCCATCTGCGTCCACGTGGACCAGAACCAGAACAAGCTGAACGCAAAAAACGTGAAGGTCAGGCCGCGCATGCACGCGGCATAGAGCGGATGGTTGCCCAGCGCGATGAAGCGTTTCTTGCCGAGCCGCTTCGTCATGACGATCTGATAAAGCTTGTTCACGCTGACGCCGCCGCCCTGCAGCAGGCCGAAGAAAAGAAACATCGACGTCTGCCCGTGCCACGCGCCGACCAGAAAGAAGGTGACGAAGAACGCGAACACGCCGAGATACGGCTCGATCCTGCGCGACGGAAAGCGTTTCATCAGCGCCATCAACAGCGGATTGTAGACATAGGTCTTCAGCCAGGTGGACAGCGTGATATGCCAGCGGCTCCAGAAATTGATGAAGTTGGTCGACGTGAACGGTCGGTCGAAATTTTCCGGCAGCGTAATGCCGAAAAAGCGCGCGACGCCGATTACCACATCGACATAGCCGGAGAAATTGAAGTACAGGTAAATCGGGTAGATCGCGGCGGCGACGATGCCATCCAGCAGGCGTCCGTGAGACGGCGATGCCAGTGCCAGCGCATCCAGTGCCTGTTGCTTGAAATGCGACAGGATCATCGACACGATCGCCACCTTGAAGAAGCCGGTCACGATACGCTCCAGCGCGATGCCGAAGTCGACGATGTCGGGCCGCAGCCGTTGTTCGGTTTGCGTCACGTAATAATCCTGGTAGCGCTGGATAGGACCGGATACCAGCGACGTAAAGTTCAGCACGTAGTTCAGGTAGACCAGTGGCGACAGGCGTGTCGGCAGGCCGGGGCTGCGCGCATCGATGATCAGGTGCAGCACGCGGAAGAACACGTAGGACACGCCGATCGTCACATACGGGTAATGCAGCAGCAGGGCCGACGGCACGAACGTGTAGCGCTTCAGCCAGAAGAACATCGCAATGACCAGCACGAGCAATGGCACGAACAGCGGCAGCCGCGGCTGCGACTGCATCACGCGTGCGCCGATATAGCCGACGAGCAGAAACGCGGCGAACGGAGCGAGCGCGGCGGGGTCGTGCGAAAACGTCAACAGGAATGCGATATTGACCACGGCCAGCACGACGTTTTGCCATACGAGCGCGCGAGACAGGTTGAAGATGACGGCCGCGACGGCAGCGAATGCGAAGAACGGGAAGGACGGCACGATCATCAAGCGTCTCCTTGCGACGACGCGCGAGCGCATCCGTCGAACGCGGCGAAGCCGCCGGCCGACAGGCTCGTGACGATGCTGCTGGCAACCGCCTGCGATCCGTCTTCGTTCAGGTGATTATCGACCGGGTAGTAGAGGTTCCCCGGGTGAGGATTCCGCGTGAACTCGGCAGACAGGTCGATAAAACCCACGCCGTGCTTCTCGGCGATCGCCTTCAACGCATGCTGAAGCGCCATCGGATCGACCCCGGGCGGAAGGGTTTTGCTGGCCATCAATTCGGCCTGCGTGCGTTGCGGAATCGCGAGCAGCAGCAGCGGAACGCCGGCAGCATGGAAGCGCGCAGCCGCGTTGCCGATCAGCGTGTCCGCGGCGGCAAGCCGTTGCATCCATGCGGGCGAGAAAGGCGGGCGCAGGAAGTTTGCCTTGTCTCCGTACTGCAGATACATCGGCACCTGAATATCGGGGTTCTGGAACATGAAGTGTTCGGCCACCGTGACCGCGCGACTGTTCTTGACCACGTCCTTGATGCGCGTCAGCATGTCGGCCCGCGGAGCGGGGCCGTTGGCCGCCGTCGCGACCCGCTTGATCCCCGCGCTGTCGTCAGCGTCGTCAGGCCGATTCAGTTTTTCCAGGTCGAACGGCGCGATCGCGAGAATGGCCGCGTCCGGTTGCAGCCGCAACGCCGGTCCGATGCGCGCCATGACCTTGCGCAACGGCAGTTCGTAGACCCCCAGGTTCTGGAATTCGACCGGTCGACGACACAAGCGGGTGAGGCGAGCCGCACTCAGTGCGCTGAAGGACTTGTCGTACGGCACGCTCGTGCCTTCGGCAAACGAGGTTCCCAGGATCGCCACGCGGCGGGTGCCGGCCGGCTTCGGGCCGCACGCGTCAGGGCTGCGGAAACCGCACTCGTTGTAGTGGTAAGTAATCCACGGTGTTTCCGGGCTTTTCACGCGCATCGTGCAGTTCGGCACGTTGACGATGCCGAGCCTCGGGTCCGGCGCATGGCACTCCTGGCCGGTATGCCCGGCGGACCATGCGAGCCGCGTGCCCGCTTCGGACACGACGAACATCGCCAGCACGGTCAGCAGGCAAACGGCCGGCAGCAGCAGATAGTCGCGCCGCGCCAGCTTGCGCGTTTGCCGATCGGTCGATTGAGTCATGGCGGTTCTCAGGCGGGCAGAACCGCATCGAAACCGATCCGGTGCACGGTGAAATGCGCAACCGGACGATGGACGTCGGTTGTCATTGCCCAGACCGTGACGCCGTCAGCCTGCGCGTCGATCTGCGTGAAGCCGAGCTTCGCGTAATGATCCTTGACGAGCGCATTGCGATCGGTCGGTATGTAGCGGCCGATCACACGCGTCACGCCGCGCCGGGCGGCCTGCGTGAGCACCTCGCTCAACACCATTTCCTCGACTTTGCGACCCAGCACGCGGCAACTCATCAACCAGGTGTCGATCGTCCAGACGTCGTCGCCCGTTGGTTCGTTGTCGCCGGACACGTCGCGATGGGGGCGGCAGATCACCACGGAGATCATCCCGTTGTCGCCGAACGTGTCGGTCAGGCGCACCTGTAGCGTGAAATTCTCGCTGTCCAGTTCGAGTTGCGCGACGTCGGCCTCGGTATAGCGGCGCGTGGTCAGGTTGAATTGATTCGACTTGTTGATCAGCTGCACGATCCGGCTGCGACCCACGTCGTCGAATGGCGCGAACGTGATCTGCATGTCGAGCGATTTCAGGTACGCGTCGAGATCGCCGGCCTGACTCTGCAGCGCGACGCGGCGTGCATTGTCCTGATAGAAAGCGGCACGCTGCCGGTCTTCGGCAAGGAAGGCGAGCGACTCGAAATAGCCGGCCGCGTTCAGCGTGCGTGCGTACAGCGCGGGGTCGTCCGGAAGCTCGGGGACGGCGACTTCGGGCAGCATCTCGCGCACCAGATTGCGCTCGACCGGATTGTCGTCGAGGAATACCAGCGACTCGAGGCCGAGCGACAGTTCCTTTGCGATTGCCTGGATGTTCGTCGCCTTGTCGTTCCAGTTCGCCTGAAAGACGGCGAAGTGGTTTTCTCGCAGCAGCATTTCAGGATGCTTCTGGAACGGCAGCCGCGCGGTACTGTCGTCGTTCTTCGACGACACGGCGAGCACCACGCCGCGTTCGCGCAATTCCAGTGCCTGTTTCTGCACGCACAGGTGCGCTTCGCCGACCGCGTCGCCTTGCGCTATCCGGATGCCGTCGAGCAAATCGTCGCCGATGACGCCGCCCCACAGCGTGTTGTCGAGATCGAGTACCAGCGCGCGGCGGCTCTTGCCGCGCGCCGCGCCGAGCAGCCGGCCCAGGTGTTCGGCGTACAGCGGCAGGAAGTCGTCCGCGAACGGATACTTTGCAAGATTCCACTGCGACGGGGAGTGCCAGTTCGCGAGGCCGACGGTCTGCGCGAGCGCATTGACGTCGAACAGCAAATCTTCGTTCGACGCGGCGCGCCGCACGAGTTCGTGGTTGATCCGCTCGACGAGGTTGCGCAGCGTACCGGGAATCGCCGCATCCCTGCTGCCGAACAGCGTCTCGGGCGGTGGCGCCAGCGTTTGCACGATGGGCAGCGCGCCGCCGTACTGGCAGATGCTGCGCGCGATAGTGTCCAGATACTGCAACGCCGCGTCGACGCTCGCCTGAGCCTTGGCATCGTCGCCCGGCGTCGCGGCCAGCGGCAGCCCGCGGTAGTCGACCGCGATCAGCACGGCATCGAGCTTTGCCGCGTTGATTGCGGAGTCCGGTGTGAGCGCTTCCTGCAGCACCTGGTCGTAGTGTCCCAGCACGCAGTCGAGTGCGACGCCGTGGCGCGCGGCCGACGCGATCAGCGGAAGCGCGAGGTGATCGAGCGTGCCATTGCCGATCACGCCGAGCCGCAATGGCGTCAGCGGTGCGAGCGAGCGTCCGCTGTGTCGTGCAGCGGCAATCGACCTGCCGAGCCGGGTCAGCTGGTTTTCATCGAGCGCATGCGTGGCGAGCCGGCGTATCTGCATGCCTGCACCGACGGCAGCGGTGTCCGGCCCGGCATTTGCAATCGAGCGGCATTGTGCGGAGAAATCGGCGGGAGGCGCAGGCAGCCAGCCCAGGCCGGCATACAGATCGGTAGCCATATGATTCAGTTCTCGTGCGAAAGGAAGGAGCGCACCCGGACCGGCAAGCGGGCGGGCGCGCCGCTGTCGTTCTAGCCGTGCGCTTCGATCAAATGCACCAGATCTCCGACGTTCTTCATGCCGGCGATATCCGACGCAGAGAACTTGATGCCGAATGCCTTCTGCACCGTCAGTATCAGGCGGACATGCGCGAGACTGTCCCAGCCGTCGACGTCGGCCGCGGTTGTTTCGGCGGTCGGAACGAGGTCGTCGTCCTCGAAGACGTCCTGGAATACTGTCGTCAATTTTGCGTAGATCTCGGAATGGATCATTTCTGTAATGGTCTCCGGATGAGTGCTCGACAGAACAGATCATTCGATCAGAAACCCGAACGATCCTGTTGACGGCTGATCCTCACGGCGCGGCGTCATGGCAGTTGACACCGTCGTCCGTATTTCATTTTGTGTCGCGCCCCGCAGTGCGATGCGATCGTGCCGGTGGCGTGACTAAACATCGCGCGATACATGAACGATCGAATGGCCGACCGTTTGCACGACGCCACGATTGGCCGCAAAAGGTCCATACCGGATCTCGGCGTTCATGCGCCCCCGACAGGTTTTAACGATATCAACCGGCGATGCCGGTCACTGTGCGCTTGACTACAGTCTTGAGGTGAGGCGGGAGCGGCTTGCGTCGACGACGCGATCGGTCCGGCAGGTGAGGTGTCAGGCGAGCCGGGCCGGCCGGCTCGGTGATGGAACGCATACAGGTCAAAGCTGCTCGCCGTATCCGAATTGCCCGCGAAACGGCCGGAAACGACGCGTTTATAAGCGAATTCGACCGGCAGTTAGCGAGCATACTTGAAGCTCGATCAACTGAACCGGGCATGGCCATGACCACCTTCAGCATGCAGGCGATTCTTTATCGCAGGACTATCCAGGTTGTCTTGATGGCCGATACCGGAACGGCCAGTATCTTCGTCGTGGACAACGACGACGGTTCCCGTCAATCGAAGACCATGAAGGTTCGGCAATACCTCGATGCCGGAATGACGGACGAGGGTGTTGCGCGTCATGTGCTCAACGTCGTCGCGGCCGCGATCGAGCGGCGTGGTCAGCGATGGACGCACTGAACCTCGGTTTGCCCGTTCGTCGAACGGTACAAGGCTCACTCGCACATTGACGTCATAGCGTGGTCAGCAATCGCAACTGGTGCTCGGATTCCGTTCCTTTGACCAGTGCATAGAACCGCGTCTCCCGACGCTCGACCGCCGAAAACCCTTCCGTGTCGGAGAAGGTGTTCCATACGGCGCCGTCGATACTCGAAAACTGTCCGTGATTTCGCGCAAACGCGCATAACAGCGGACTCGCTTCGCGGCGAATGACGCGGCGGTCCGCATTCAACACGTACGGCGACCCGCTGCCGCGAAGGACCAGGTAATAGGGTATCGAGCGGTGATCGATTTTCATGAACGGTGCGATTTCGGTTTCGATGCGCGCGAAGATGCGGTTGCGTACGCAACGAAACGGGCTGAAGGGTGGCTCGGATGGCAAAAAGGCGGTGGCGTGCTTCGGCGTGAACCTCGGACATCGCAGCGCGTTACCGCCTCGGACGCTTCATCTCCTCGGCTTCCCTCGCCGCGTGCCGCTCCTCGCTTGCTGAAACGGATTCCATCGCTTCGTCGACCGAAGCCAATGCATACTCGCAGGCCAGCTTCGCTTCTTCGACGTCGGCCTCCGGCTCGTCATCGTCGGCGGGAGGCGGATCGAGCATGTCCCGAAGCATTGTCGCGAGCTCCGGGGTGTCCCATGGCTCGCCCTTTTGCGTTTTCCGCTTGATGTAGTGACGGATTTCCGCGTCCTGTTCGGTTGTGAGCGGAAGGTGGCGAAAGGTGCTGTTCGGGGTGGCGTCGATCATGATGTTGCTCCCGGTCATGCAGGGTCAGCGCGGATCAATTCCCGACGCTGAGCGCTTTTTCGATTGCGGCGATCAACCTGAACGCGTCGTCCCGTTCGAGCAGCAGACCGCGGCCGGTGTACTCGCAGCCGAAGGCATAGAAGCTCGGCAGGAGCGTCACCCTGTTTTTCTGCCGGTCGAAATCGACTTCGCATTTCGTCAGCGGGAAAAATGGCGCTTCTTCGGTCTGCATGGGGTACACGGCATTCTCCTAGTACATCTTGCGGGGCGGCATCAGGCGCTTGGTTCGCAGGCGTTGCCGGGCGACGGCACTGGCCTTCTTTCGCTTGCGTTCGGTCGTGGGCTTTTCGTAGCTGGTGCGGCTGCGCAACTCGCGGATCAGTCCGGTTTTTTCGATGCTTCGCCGGAAGCGACGGAGTGCGACATCGATCGGTTCGTTGACCTTGAGCGTGACAGTTGTCATGGGGTTCCTGTTTGAAAACCTTGGGGTGGAAAGTTAGCCGAGTCGTGTCATGACGGCGCTCGCGATCTCGTCGGATTCGAATTCCGAATATCCGGCTCCGATCGACAGCGCGCGCACCGCCGCGAACATCTGCAACTCCTGCTGATGATCGAATGCTGAATCGGCCATGCCGGCCGGCAGCGTGGTGTCGTTCCGGGTGACCTTGCATCGTCTGACCAGATCGAGAATTTCGTCGACAATCATTTTGTCCTCCAAATTTTCGATACGTCGCGCCGCGATGGCGAGCCGCGTCAGCGTGCATTCGCGAAGAACCCTTGCGTTTCGCGATTGTCGTCGATGATGTTCTCGGCATAGCGCAGCGAAGCGCGGCGCGCGTCGCCGGCGGTATCGAAGGGCGCGTCGTCGCGCAGCCGGAAAGTCTTGCTTTGCGTGAGCGTATCTGCGGTACCGCGCAGACAGATCTTGACGGCCGCGTCGAAGCCGCCGTCGTAGTTATGCGTGCAGCCGTTCAGCGCAGGCACGTGGGGGTAAATCAGTGGATAGATTTCGTATCCACGGTAGATATGCATGCTCATGATGAGCTCCTGGTGCCCGGCTGCCACGAATCACGTGGACGAGCACATTCAGCCTGTATCGCCGTTGCGCGGCGCGACGGGGGGGTGAGGGGAACAACGGCGCGCGCGGGAGGGAAGAGCGCGACGCAGCAAGCGGGTCGATGGAGGGCGAGCAGTCGGAAGATCAATGCGTGCTCGGACGAGTCGATCATACGCCAATCGCTCGTCGGACGCCAATGGCAATTCGGGAGATCGTGCGATATGTCGGCATCGCAGTGAAACGCGTAGAGACGACGGTTCCTTGCAGGGCCGCGAGCAATCCCGACGCGCCGTTTCGCAGGGATGGCGCGGAATGACAGGCGGATGGTTTGAGGGGCGGTGTCGAAAATTGACGAGTCGGTGTCGGACGCATACAAGCCCCGGCAACGCTTTCGAACTAACGTGTCAGACCGTTTATTCGATCGTCTGGAGCCAACATGTCCGATTTCATCACCGTCTTGCGCGAAACCTGCCCGACCCCGGTCCTCGATGCGACCAAGTGGAAGCGCATCGGCGGCGACCCGCACACCGTGAACCTCAACGCCTACGTCTCCAGCGACGGCAGCAAGATCATGGGCACCTGGATCTGCACGCCGGGCAAGTTCGAGGTGAACTACGAGAAATGGGAGTACTGCCACTTCCTCGACGGCTACTGCATCATCACGCCGGAAGGCGAGGCATCGGTGCACCTGAAGGCCGGCGACGTGTTCGTGATCGAACCCGGCATGAAGGGAACCTGGGAAGTGGTGGAAACGGTGCGCAAGTACTTCGTCTTCGCCTGAGCGAGCCGCTGGCTGCGTCCCCCGCAAAAGCGCAGGTTGTTCCGATGAGTTGAGCCGCGCCGGCAGTGCAACGCGCCATTCCGATGTGCTGCCGGATAGCGGCGCCGCGTGACAGCGGGTTCGACGCGCCGGACGAGCGACGCATGTCGGTGACTCGTCCGTACGCAGAGAGGCGCCTAGCGTCGGAAGGTGCGGCGCGCGGGCGAAGCGGCCGATGCGCGTTCGTCCTTGTGCCGGTAGTTGATGCGGCCCTTCGTCAGGTCATAGACCGACAATTCCAGCCTGACCCGATCGCCGGCAAGGATCCGGATATGGTGGCGGCGCATGCGTCCCGATGCATAGGCGGCGACGACCACGCCGTTTTCCAGCGTCACGCGAAATCGGCTGTCCGGAAGCACTTCGTCGACAACGCCGTCCAGTTCCAATAGTTCTTCTTTTGCCAAACCAATTTCTCCAATCAGGGCGATTGACTGCTTGCGCAGATCAGATCGTCATTGCAGCCGGACTACGGCGGGCTTCGGCGCAACAGGCCGACATCGCGGTTACCGGCGAGGATGGCCGACGCGCGACAAGGTGCGTGGCCGACGCGACTCGCCATAGCGGGGCAAGCGGACGTTCCGTCGCTTGCGGTGCGTCAGGGCGAGCGTTTGACGGGGCGCCCGGTTCAACGTCGCGCGTCGCGCAGCAATGGCTGCGCAGCGGCGGGTAGGCGCCCGTGGTACGGGGTGCTGCGTGACGGACGCTCGTCATCCGCGACAGCGCCGCGGATGACGAGGTAATGCGGCTGGACGCCGGCGCGCGAGTTGCGCGCCGGTGCCGGATGGCGGGTTACAGCGGGGTGATGTTCGACGCCTGCAGGCCCTTCGGGCCGCGCTTCGTTTCGTAGCTGACCTTCTGACCCTCGGCGAGCGTCTTGAAGCCGTCGCCGCGAATCTCCGAGAAATGGGCGAACAGATCGTCGCCGCCCTTGTCGGGCGTGATGAAGCCAAAACCCTTGGTGTCGTTGAACCACTTGACGGTACCGGTATCCATGGAAATCTCCTGGGAATGGATGAGCGAATGCGTCCCGGACGGACGCGGGAAAGAATCAATCAAGGAGGGAGAGGACAACGAATACCGCGTTTCGCGGTCAATGATGAACAGCAATCGCGCTTCTTGAGGACTTCAACGAGAGACCATACGCGCTATCGTGACCGAGGTCAAGCTGTTTCGCTCCGGACCCAATGGATCAATGCAGGGCAAGACAGGGAAATCGCGCCACGAGGTCGCGTGGAAATGCGGTGCGGAGCGATCGGACACCGGCGTCCCGAGTGTCGATATGGTTGTGCCGGCAACGATGCCGGCTGATGTGTCGGAGGCGTCGACGTACACCGCGGAAATCCGATCCCCATCCCGATCCCGTCACCCGGGTTAGTCCGGACGCAATTTTTCGACAACTCGCAATAAGCAGATATCGCCGCATCGCTGCCCTCACTAATATTCGTCGAACCGAAGCAGGCCGCACACCGAGCGGGCCTGCCGGCAGGATGGCACCGCATGGTGCGAGCGCCGACGAAACGGAGCGACGGGATGGGGGAGAGCAGTTTGCGACGTCGGTATCGATCCGTCGCGTTGATCGCTACCGTAGTGGCGCTCGTGCTTGCATACGGCGTCGCGCGCCATCTGTCGCGGGCGTCGGAAAAACCGTCCGCGCAACGGGTTTTTTCCGTCACCGTCGACCGCAACAAGGCGCCGTGGGAGCGATCCGTGATCGCGATCCGCGAAGGCGCGCCGGTGCATATCGATGTTCATGCTCGAGAGGCCGGCGTGTTGATGGTGCACGAAATACCAGGCGCGCTCGCTGCCTGTGCATCCGGCGCCAATCAGTCGCTGGATCTGCTTCCTGTCGGCATCACCGGACGGTTTTCGCTTCATTTTCATAGTCAGGCCGGCGAGCAGATCGAAGTCGCTGTCATCGAAATATATCCGGATAACTAAGCACTGGAACGATTCGAACGGTACACGAAAACAGGAGGGGACAAAGATGCGATTGAAGGCCCGGGTCGCGATCGCGACATCGATCAGCACGCTCGTGCTTGCCGGCTGCGGCGGAGACGACAACACGATCAGCGCGACACCCGCCGTATCCGTCTCGGACTACGTCGTGCCGCGCGTGCCGGGTTGCAGCCCGGGCGACACACCCGAGACGGCACTGCAAGGACAGGTACCGGCTGCGCTGCGCCAGTCCGGCTTCGGCGGCTTCAACTGCAACCTGAAGCGCGTGAGCCAGCTGCAGGGCGAGGGGGCGTCGTGGTCGGCCGCGACCTATACGGACAAGCAGGGGCAGACCTGCTTCTACCATTCGACGATGGGCGCGACGCCGATATTCAACAATCCGGATGCGCCGCCGCGCACGAACCCGGGCGTGCCGGTGATCGACATCACCGATCCGGCACGTCCGGTGCGCGTGAGATCGCTGACGTCGACGGCGATGATCGATCCATGGGAGTCGCTGCGCGTGAACGTCGCGCGCGGGATCCTGGCCGGAGACAACGGGCTCGGCGGCGGCGGCGGTCCCGAGATCGATCTGTATGACATTTCGTCGGACTGCACGCGGCCGCAACTGCTGGCCAGCGTGCCGATCGGTACGGGTGCCGACGGCGGCGTTGTTGCGGCCACCAAGCCGCTGGGACACGAAGGCGGTTTCTCGCCGGACGGCTACACGTACTACATCGGCGCGTCCGTATCGAGAACCTACTACGCAGTCGATCTGACGGTGCCGACGCGGCCGAAGCTGATCTCGGCAATCAGCATGGCCGATCTCGGCTTCGGCGCGCTTCCCCATGGCTTGTCGGTGAGCCGGGATGGAACGCGCGCGTACTTCGTGTCCGCCGGGAACGGCGGCACGGCATACAGCCAAGGCAATCCGCCGCTCGATAACATGAGCATGGCAGGCGACAACGGGTTCTTCGTCGTCGATACCAGCGAGGTGCAGAATCGGCGTCCCAATGCGCAAATGCACCGAATCGCAACCGTACCGGTGCGAAACGGCAGTGCGGCACAGCACACGATTTCGTTTCTGTCGGGCGGCAAGCCCTATCTGATCGAAGTCGACGAAGGGGGCGCCGGCGGGTTTCAGGACCCCGGCGCAACGAGCGTCAAGGCCGCGTGCAATGCGGGCATGACGCCGTTTCCGCTCGGGCATATCTACGACATGTCGAACGAAGCCGCCCCTCGTCTCGTGTCGGAACTTCGACTCGAAACGCATGCCACCCGGAACTGCAGCAAGGTCATTCCCGACATCATGGGTCTCACCACCTTCACCTACGGCAGTCACTACTGCAGCGTCGACAATCGGGAAAACGCGACGGCGCTCGCATGCAGCTACTTCAATTCCGGCGTGCGCGTATTCGACATTCGCGACCCGTCCAAGCCGAAGGAAATCGCGTACTACAACCCGCCTGCTGCGAAATCGCCCGGCGCCGGGTCGGGGCATCTGATGCTCGGCCAGTATCGCGCGGGCGGTCCCGACTGGTGCGCATCGCGACTCGATTTCGACTTCGACCGACACTTGCTGACCACCGCATGCCAGGACAACGGGCTGCTCGTGCTGTCGTTCGAAAACGGCAGCTGGCCGTTCCCAGAAAGCACGAAGGCCACGGAGATCGGCAATTGACGCCGGCCACGCGCGACCTCATTCGAAACACCTCGCATTGATATTTCTGCAGTACAGAAGGAGACGAAGATGCCATTCCCGACTCGATTCGCGATAGCGATATCGCTTGGCGCGCTGACACTCGCAGGCTGCGGCGGAGACGACAATACGGTCAGCGCGACGCCCGCCGTATCCGTCGCGGACTACGTCGTGCCGCGTGTGCCCAGTTGCAGCCCGGGCGACACGCCCGAGACGGCGCTGCAGGGACAGGTGCCGGCCGCGCTGCGCCAGTCCGGCTTCGGCGGCTTCAACTGCAACCTGAAGCGCGTGAGCCAGTTGCAGGGCGAGGGGGCGTCGTGGTCGGCCGCGACCTATACCGACAAGCAGGGGCAGACCTGTTTCTATCATGCGACGATGGGCGCGACGCCGATATTCAACAATCCGGCTGCGCCGCCGCGCATCAATCCCGGTGTGCCGGTGATCAACCTCTCCGATCCCGCGCATCCGGTGCGCGTGAGTTCGCTGACGTCGACGGCGATGATCGATCCGTGGGAATCGCTGCGCGTGAACGTCGCGCGCGGGATCCTGGCCGGAGACAACGGGCTCGGCGGCGCCGGTGGCCCCGAACTCGATCTGTACGATATTGCGACCGACTGCACGCGACCGCAGCTGCTGGCCAGTGTGCCGGTCGGCACGGGCACCGACGGCGGCGTGGTTCCGGGCACGACGCCGCTCGGTCACGAAGGCGGTTTCTCGCCGGACGGCTTGACGTACTACATCGGGTCGCCCGCTGCGAAGGCCTACTACGCGATCGACCTGACGATACCGACGCGGCCGAAGCTGATCTCGGCAATCAGCATGGCCGAACTGGGTTTCGGCAGCGATCCGCACGGTTTGTCGGTGAGCCAGGATGGGACGCGTGCGTACTTCGTCGCGATCGGGAACGGGGGCGCGGCAGCCGGCATGGGGCCGCCGCCGCTGGACAACGTGAACTCGAACGGCGACAACGGGTTCTTCGTCGTCGATACCAGCGACGTGCAGAATCGGCGCCCCAATGCACAAATGCGCCGAATCGCGACCGTGCCGGTGCGGGACGGCAGTGTCGCGCAACATACGATTTCGTTCCTGGTGGGCGGTAAGCCCTATCTGATCGAAGTCGACGAGGGCGGCTCCGGCGGGCTTCAGGACCCGTCGGCGACAGCCGTGAAGGCTGCCTGCAATGCGGGCATGACGCCGTTTCCGCTCGGGCATATCTACGACATGTCGAACGAAGCGTCGCCGCGGCTCGTGTCCGAGCTTCGACTCGAAACGCATGCCGTGCAGAACTGCAGCAAGGTCATCCCGGACATACAGGGCCTCGCCACGTTCACCTACGGTAGCCACTACTGCAGCGTCGACAACCGGCAGAACGCCACGGCGCTCGCGTGCAGCTACTTCAACTCCGGCGTGCGCGTATTCGACATTCGCGACCCGTCGAAGCCGAAGGAAATCGCGTACTACAACCCGCCGTCCGCGAAGTCGCCGGGCGCCGGCTCGGCGCATTTGATCTTCGGTCAATATCGTGCGGGCGGCCCCGACTGGTGCGCGTCGCGACTCGATTTCGACTTCGACCGGCACTTGCTGACCACCGCATGCCAGGACAACGGGCTGCTGGTGCTGTCGTTCGAAAACGGCAGCTGGCCGTTCCCCGAGAGCACGAAGGCCACGGAGATCGGCAATTGAAGCACGCGCACGATGCCCGCCGCGTGCCGTGGCTTGGGACCGAAACCTTCGCCCCGATCGTCGTGCGCAACGGCTTACGACGAAAGCCACGCGCGGCGACGCTGTTTCTGGCGGCCGCACTCGCGATTCCGCTGCGTTGCGCCGGCTTCGAATCCGACGTGCACTTCGGCCTGACGTACTGGCTGGCGAAGCAGGCGGGGTTCGCGGACGGCGAGGCCAGCGCGATTGCGCTGGCCGATCAGCGCATCGATGCCGGCTCGATCGAATACATGACGACGCCTTTGCAGTTTGCGTGTCTGTCGCGCTTCGCTCCCGACGCCGTCGACGCGCAAGCCGCTCACTATCCGGCCGGCGCGCACCTGCCGGCGGCCGCGCAAACCCGCGCCGTGGTGCCTGACGGACCGGCAGTGCAAGCGTCGATAGACGCGACGCTGCGGCGCGCCGGCGGTCGCCACGCGGCGTTCATGCTCGGCGAGTTCGGCCGTGCGCTCCATGCGTTGCAGGATGCGTGGGCGCACCAGGGCGTGCCTTCCGTGCCGGACTGGCGTCGCTACGGCATCGAATGCGACGCGAATCTTGCAATGGCCGCGCCGGCTGCGCGCGGCGGTCCGTCCGGCCATGTCGCCGACATGACGTGGCGCTGGCCCGCCGACGTCGAAGCGATGGCGAAGTCGACCTACGTGCAGCTGTCGCGATACCCGGCGATCGACGGCGTGTCGCGGCATGCACTGCCGTGGGAGCAGGTCCGGCCGATGCTCGCCGGCTTTATCGATGCGCGAACCAAACGGGCGAAGTCGGACTGGTTCGTCGCGCACGGCATCGCCGACACCGCGTTCCTCGACGGCATCAGCCTGCCTGACGGCGCCGGATGGAAGGCCGTCCGGTGGCACGGCAGGCGCGATATCCCGACGCCGGTGTCGCCGGCCGCGCAGGCGGGCGCGGCCCCGGCGCTCGTCGATTTCTATACGCGCTTCTTCGACGACTGGGTCACGACGTCGCCGGTCGACAGGCGCTGGCTGCCCGCGCTTGCAATCGACAACCGAACGCGCAAGCCGGACAGTGCGCTGGTCGATCAACTGAGCGGATGGCGGCTGAGGGATCACGGGACGTACGTCGCGCTCGCGAACGCGTCGCATGCGACCGGCGGCGCATCTGCCGCTTTCCGCAACCGTGCCTCGTTCGCGGTGTTCAAGTCGCTGAACGAGGCGGTGCTGCCGCTGATCGTCGAAGGCGACAAGCCGTCGCCGATCCTGCCGTTCGTGGTGTTCGCGTTGCCGGACTCGGCCGACGGGAACAAGCGCGCGGTCGCGCTGATCAGGCTGCTCGATGCGCCGTACGACACGATCGGGATCGTATCGGAGCAGCGCAGCGGAGCCGACTGGAAGATAACGGGGTTGATTTCATCGTCCGATTACTGAGCGGGAAGACGAAGGTCGTGATGCGCGAAGACATCGAACGCGGTTCGCACCGCGCAGCAATCCGTGCGCGGTTGGCCTGGGCCGCAGCGTTGACGCTCGCATCGGCATCGACGCACGCCGACGCGCACGCGTGGAATATTCCATACTACCTGCCCGTCCCGCTGTGGTTGTACGCGTACGCGGCCAGCGGCACGCTTGTCGTGTCGTTCGTGATCGTGATGTTCGCATCGGGCGAGCGCATGGCGGAAGCACGCGTATCGCTGCATCGAGCGCGCCGCGAATGGCGCGTACCGCCTGCGGTGCTCGCTGCGACGCAAACCGTCAGCGCGCTTTTTGTCGTTCTGCTGATCGTTTCCGGCATCGCCGGCACGCAGAACCCGTTCCAGAACCTCGCGATGTCGGGCTTCTGGCTCTGGTTCTATCTGGGCTCGGTCTATGTCAGCGCGGTGTTCGGCGACGTATATGCGTTCACGAATCCGTTCGCGCTACTCCTGCGCATCGCGGCGCGCTGCTGCCCGACGATCGAACGCGGCCGCTATCGCTATCCGCGCCGCGCGGCGTCATACCCTGCGTTGCTCGCGTACGTCGCGTTGATCGCGCTGGAATTGTTCGGCGCCGCGCGGCCGCGCGATGCGGGCCTGTTCCTGGCCGGCTACGCGGTCTATGCGCTGGCCGGCGCGCTGTGTTTCGGCCGACAGGCATGGCTCGATCACTTCGATGCGTTCGGCGTTCTGTGCCGGCTGTGTGCAAGGCTGTCGCCGCTCGCATGGCGCCGCCTGCCGACGCGGGGCGTCGCCATCGTGCCGAGGAACCCGGTCGCCGACATCGCGTCGGCGCCGCCATTCGATGCAAGCATCGTGATGTTCCTGTCGTTCATGCTGTCGTCGACCGCGTACGACGGCCTGCGCGATACGGCGACCTGGAACACGTTCTTCTGGCGCGGCATTTACCCGCTGATCGTCGGCCTGTTTCCCGCGCTGAAAAACGACTACGCGATCTCGGGCGAACTCGTGCTGGCCGGGCAGTGGGCCACGTTCGCCGCGGTGGCGCTGGCCTACTACGCGCTGTTCAGGGGATTCTGCGCGCTCGGTGCGAGAGGCGCGCGTTCGGCGCTGGACGGCCGGACCTTCGCGCGGCAGTTCTGCCTGCTGCTGTTGCCGATCGCGCTGTTCTACAACGTCGGTCACTACTTCACGCTGTTCATCGATCAGGGGCGGCAGATCTTCGTGCTGCTGTCCGATCCGCTCGGCATCGGGTGGAACCTGCTGGCGCTGCCGCCGGCCCAATACTCGCCGACGTCGCTGCTCGTCAACGTCGGCTACGTGTGGCACGCGCAGGTGCTGCTGATTCTCGCCGGCCATATCCTCAGCGTATACATCACGCATGCGATCGCGGTGCGCAATCGCGTGCTGGCCGGCACCGTCGTCGGCAATCAGCTACCGCTGCTCGCGCTGACGATCGTGCTGACCATCAGCGGTCTGTGGATCCTGTCGCTGCCGCTCGCATGACGCTCGCGGCACGCGGCTTGAGCCCGGACGGCGAAAATCCCCAGCGCTTGCGGAACGTCGCCGAAAAATGGCTCGTGGTCGAAAAGCCGCATGCGAGCGCGGCCTCGGTCACGTCGCTGCGGCCGCGCTCGATCAGGTCGCGGGCGGCCTGCAGGCGGGTCTCGATGATGTATTGATGCGGCGTCAGCCCGTGGGCCTTCTTGAAGCTTCTGATGAACGCGTACAGGTCGCCGGGATAGCCGACGGCTTCGGCCAGCGCGACGAGCGTCAGCGGCTCGCGGAAGTTGTCGCGGATGTATTCGACGGCCGCCTGCATGGCGCGCGCGTGCGTGTATTCGCGCGCCTGCCGCGTCGATTCCAGATACGCCATGCGGCCCAGCGCGGCCGCGCCCAGCGTTTCCACGTAGGTCGGCCCGAGCGGCGCGCCCGCAACCGCGTCTTCGTGGATGCTGCGCACGATCTGCATCAGCAGATCGTCGTTCAGGTCGAGATGGGGCAGGGACGGGATCGTGTGCCCGCCGGCCTGCAGGCCGGCGCGCGCGAGCCACGCCGCGTCGAAGTGGACGGTAATCCACTCGATATCGCTCGACCACCGGCTGGAAAACGCGAAGCCGGGCGGCACATAGGCCAGCGGCGCGCGCACGGCGTGCGGCGTCCAGCCCTTGTCGTCGATGCGCATCTCGAGTGCCGCGGGCGGCCGCAGGTGCATGCCGAAGATCGGCCCGGTCGTCTCGAGGTCGACGATCTCCGATGCGCACGCGGTGTAGCGATCGCTTGCCACGCTCGCAAACCGGGGCGTGACCGACTGCTTTTTCCATTTCGCGGGCAGCGGCCAGTCGACCCGTCGCCCGTCGCGGCCGATCGCACACACGTCGCGCATCGTCGGCTGATTCGCCATGCCTGTCTCCTTCCTTTTGTCCTGATACGTCCCGAACGGGGAGCGACTTCCGCCGTCGTGACGTGCGAGTCGAAAAACTTTAGGGCGGGATTCTTACTCGATACTTACCTGCGTCGGGCGGTGGCAGTCGGCGCCCGCCGCGGCGCTTTTCCGCAGACGATAAGCGCTTCGCCGCGACGGTGTCGCTTGCGACGATCGGGCGGCGCGCGCGGCAAGACGCCGCGCAAGCGCCTATGATGCAGCGGTTCGCCCGCTGTTCCGGCCGCATCGCATGAATCGGCTGCCGGCGCCGGGCGCTTGACCGAACGCCGACCATGCGCATCACCGACATTCGCGAACATACGATCCCGGTTTCCCGCCATGCCGATCCGGCGCTGCCGTCCGGCGGCCTGACGACGAGCCTCGTCGCGATCGTCACCGACGTCGTGCGCGACGGCGGTCCGGTCGTCGGATACGGCTATGCGTCCGTCGGCCGCTACGGACAGGGCGGCCTGATCCGCGAACGCTTCGCGCCGCGCCTGCTGGCCGCCGCCGATGCGCTCGCCGACGACGCCGGCACGAATCTCGACCCGTTCCGCGCCTGGCGCGCGATGATGGCCGGCGAGAAGCCCGGCGGGCACGGCGAGCGGTGCGTCGCGGTCGGCGCGCTCGACATGGCGATCTGGGATGCCGCCGCGAAGATCGCCGGCCAGCCGCTGCAGCGCTTCCTGGCCGAGCGGCTCGCGCGTAGCGCCGCGCCACGCGTGCGCGTGTACGCGGGCGGCGGCTATCGCTATCCGCACGACGATGCGGCGCGCCTCGCCGACGAGATGCGCCGCATCGTGGACCTCGGCTATACGCACGCGAAGATCAAGATCGGCGGCGTCGATCCCGATCTCGACCGGCGCCGCATCGACGCTGCCGCCGCGCAACTGGCCGACAGTTCGCACCTCGCGGTCGATGCGATGAACGGCTACGACGCGACGACCGCACCAGCGGCCGCGACGATGCTCGCGCCGTTCGATCTGTGGTGGTTCGAGGATATCTGCGATCCGCTCGACCTGGCGCTGCACGCCGACGTGGCCGCGCACTACGCACCGCCGATCGCGGCCGGCGAGGCGCTGTTCTCGGTCGCGGAGGCGAAGCTGCTCGATCGCTACGGCGGCCTGCGCGCGGACCGCGATTTCCTCGTGTTCGATCCGGTGCACTGCTACGGACTGCCGGGCTATCTGCAGATCGTCGATCATTTCGTGTCGCGCGGCTGGCGGCGCGACGCGTTCTGGCCGCACGGCGGTCATCTGTTCTCGCTGCACGTCGTGGCCGCGCTCGGGCTCGGCGGCGCGGAGATCAATCCGTTCGCGTTTCATCCGTTTCGCGGGCTGGCCGACGGCGACACGGTCGACGCCGGCTACGCGGCCGTGCCGCAGGCGCCGGGCATCGGTTTCGAGCGTCACGCGGCCGCGCACGAACTGTTTCGCGCGATAGCCGGCCGCTGACCGGTGCGGCAGGCTTCGACGCGTGTCGAGCGCGCAACGGATCGCGAAGCCGGGCATCATCGCCGCGACGAACAGGTCGAGCGCGCGCCACGCGAACGTGCGCGCAAACCACGCGCGGCATGCGCACACCGCAGGCGAGCATCGCGCCGGCCGCGAACGGCGTGCCCGGAACGGCGGACGCCGTTACCCCGTTCATCGCGCTCATCGCGCCGCCGCATCGCCGAGATTGAGCGCGATGAGCGCGCAGACGGTGAGCGCGATGCCAGCGAGTTTCAGCGACGATGCGGATTCGTCGAAGCAGACGATGCCGATCAAGGCCGTGGCGGCCGTGCTCGCGGCCGCCCAGCTCGCATAGGCGAGCCCCATTTCGAGCCGCCGGGTGGCGAGCGCCATCAGCCAGACCGCGCACGCATAACAGACGACCGTCGCGACGGACGGCAGCGGGCGGGTAAAACCGGCGGAGTATTTGAGGCCGATGGAGCCGAGCACTTCGGCGAGGACGCTGATGCCCAGCAGCAGCCAGGCAGACTGGATCGGGGACACGAACGGACTCCTTCCCCCGACGCTTATACCGAGCGGCGAGGAGAGGGTGTCAGCGGTACCCAGGATGCGACGAGCTTAGTCGCCGCCGCGCGGGAAGGCAAGCTCACCGGCGCGCCGCGTTGCCGTCCGCCCATTCCGGCCGCTGGCCGAGCGTGTCGAACAAGCCGACGATCTCGGCCTTCACCTTCTGCACCGCGTTGCTGACGAGCGCCGTGTCGTGCCAGCACAGCGACAGGTCGCGCACGAACAGCCGATGCGCGACCGTCGACAGTTTCAGCTTGCGTTCGTCGATCTCGGTATGCGCGGCCGTCCACGGCAGGATCGTCACGCCCAGCTGCGCCATTACGGCCGCGAACAGCAGCCCCGTCGAACTCGCCTCGAAGCGGATCTCGTACGACAGCCCGGCTTCGCGCATCGCCCAGTCGACACGGTTGCGGATCGTGTTCGGCGCGCTCGGCAGCACGAGCGGCATCTTCGCGATCGCGTCGAGCGGCACGGGATCGTCCGGCACCGGGAAATCCGGCCAGGTGATCAGGTAGAGCGTTTCCGTCAGCAGCCGGTGGGTCGCGATGCCGCGCGTGTCGACCGCGTCGACGACGATCGCGAGATCGAGCCGCGCGCGTTCGAGCAGCGTGTCGAGATCGGCGCTCGGCGCCTCGATCAGCTCCAGCATGATGCCCGGATAGCGGTCGCGCACCGCGCGCGCGAGCGGGATCGCCAGCACGCGCGCGGTGCTCGACGGCATGCCGACCGTCACGCGGCCCTGCGGCGTGTCGGCGTCGCGGCGCAGCAATTCGCGCGTGCCGTCGGCCTGGCGCAGCAGTTCCAGCGCATGCCGGTACAGCGTGCGGCCCGCGGCTGTCGGCGCAACGCCGCGCACGCTGCGTTCGAGCAGCTGCATCCCGAGATCCTGCTCGAGGTTGCGGATCTGCTGGCTCACCGCGGGCTGCGCGATGTGCAGCGCCTCGCTCGCATGCGTGACGTTGCCGCATTCGACGACTTTCACGAAGTAGCGCAGTTGCTTCAGGTCCATTGCCGTCGTCTCCCGTGTCATGCCATAAGTCGATCCGATCGAGCAAGATGAATATCATATTTTTCGGCGATCGAAGGCGTTCCTATACTCGTCTCACAAAAGAGCCAGCACGCCGGCCATCCCGGACCGGACGCGGCACAAGCGCCGGCCCCGCCGGCAAGGAGACGAAGCATGTTCAAGGCGATCGACGCGCCGGCGGCCGGCGCGAAGCCGCGGCGCACGCCGCTCACGCGCGAGCAGATCAAGGGCTTCTGGGCCGTATACGCGGGCTGGGTGCTCGACGGCGTGGATTCGGTGATCTACGCGCTCGTGCTGATTCCCGCACTCACCGAACTGCTGCCCGCGTCCGGCATCGCGGCGACGCCCGCGAATCTCGGCATGTACGGCTCGATCCTGTTCGCGCTGTTCCTGATCGGCTGGGGGCTGTCGTTCGTCTGGGGGCCGCTCGCCGACCGCTTCGGCCGCGTGCGCACGCTGGCCGCGAGCATCCTGATCTATTCGGTGTTCACGGGCGCGGCCGCGTTCGTGCACGACGTGTGGGCGCTGGCCGCGTGCCGGCTGATCGCCGGGATCGGCGTCGGCGGCGAATGGGCGCTGGCGGGCACCTACGTCGCCGAGAGCTGGCCGGAGGATCGCCGCAAGATGGGCGCGGGCTATCTACAGACGGGCTACTACTTCGGCTTCTTCATCGCGGCCTGCCTGAACTACACGATCGGCGCGACCTACGGCTGGCGCGCGATGTTCCTGTGCGGGCTCGCGCCCGCGCTGCTCGCGGTGTTCACCGTGATGCGCGTGAAGGAGCCGGGGCAGTGGCGCCGGCACGACGCGCGCGACGGCGACCTGGCCGAGGCGCGGCGCGCGCATCCGCTGCGCGAGATCTTCGCGCCGGCGTTCCTGCGGCGCACGCTGACGAGCGCGAGCCTGGTCGGCGTCGCGATCGTCGGGCTGTGGGCCGGCTCGGTCTACGAGGCGAGCGCGGTCAGCACGCTCGCGACGCGCGCGGGCATCGATCATGTCGGCGCGATGCGGCTCGCGTCGATCGGCGCGGCGATCCTGTCGTGCACGACGATCGTCGGCTGCCTCGCCGCGCCGTGGCTCGCGGAACGGCTTGGCCGACGCACCGCGCTCGGCGTGTATTTCGCGGGGATGGCCGGTGCGATCGTGTTCGCGTTCGGCTGGGCGTTCTACCAGCCGAACGGGCTCGGCGCGTTCATGGCGTCGCTCGCGTTCCTCGGTTTCTTCGGCGGCAACTTCGCGATCTTCTCGCTGTGGCTGCCCGAGCAGTATCCGACGCGCGTGCGGGCCACCGCATTCGCATTCAATGCATCGGTCGGCCGGTTCATCGGCGCGGGCGTGAACTTCGTGCTCGGCGCCGCGATTCACGGTTACGGTTCGCTGGGCGTGCCGGTCGCATGGACCGCGGCCGTGTTCGTGCTCGGCATCCTGATCCTGCCGTTCGCGGTCGAAACGCGTCACCAGACCTTGCCGGAATGAACCGCGCATCGGCGCGGGCCGGATCGGCCGGCCGCGCCCAGTCCCTCGTCTTCAATATCAGGAGTCCGGAATGCAGGCATTAAAAGGAATCAGGGTCGTCGATCTGAGTCGCGCGCTGTCGGGGCCGTTCTGCTCGATGGTGCTCGCCGACCTCGGCGCCGACGTGATCAAGGTCGAGTCGGGCCCGCACGGCGACATGAGCCGCGCGTGGGGACCGTTCGATCGCGGCGTGAGCACGTACTACCTGTCCTGCAACCGCAACAAGCGCGGGATCTGCGTGGATTTCCGGCAACCGGCCGGCCTCGATGTCGTGCGCCGGCTGATCGCGCAGGCCGACGTCGTGATCGAGAACTTCAAGGCCGGCACGATGGATGCGATGGGGCTCGGCTACGACGCGCTGAGCGCGCGCGATCCGCGGCTCGTGATGGGCAGCATCACCGCGTTCGGCCCGCGCGGCCCGCTGCGCGACTGGCCGGGCTTCGACCAGATCGCGCAGGGCTATGCGGGGTTGATGAGCATCACCGGCTTCCCCGACGGCGAGCCGACCCGCACCGGCACCGCGATCGGCGATCTCAGTTCGGGGATGTGGGTCGCGACGGGCGTCGTCGCCGCGCTGCTCGAGCGCGAGCGCACCGGGCGCGGCCAGCATGTCGGCTCGTCGCTGCTGGAAAGCCTGGTCTCGCTGCTGAGCGTGCACGGGCAGCGCTACCTGAGCCTCGGCGACGTGCCGCGCCGCACCGGCAACGCGCACGCGGTGATCGCGCCGTACGGCGTGTTCGAGACGGCCGACGGCCCGCTCAATCTCGCGCCGATCACGACCGACATGTGGCTGCGGCTGTGCGAACTGCTCGATTTGCGCGAGTTGCCGAACGATCCGCGCTTCGCGACCAACGACGCGCGCGTCGCGAATCGCGATGCGTTGAAGACGCTGCTCGAAAGCCGGCTGCGCACGCGCGGCAAGCACGAGTGGACGCAGCGCTTCGTCGAAGCCGGGCTGCCGGCGGGGCCGATCAATACGCTCGACGAAGTCTTCGCCGATCCGCAGCTCGCGCACTGCGGGCTCGTCGAACCGGTTGCGCACCCGACGCTCGGCACGCTGCGCCAGATCGTCACGCCGCTCGGCGCGATGGACGACGCCGCGCCGGCGCCGCGCACGCACCGCGCGCCGCCGCTGCTCGGCGAGCATACGGTCGGCGTGCTGCGCGAAGCCGGTTTCGACGACGACGCGATCGATGCGCTGCTCGCCGCGCGCGCGATCTTCCAGGCCGATGCGGCGGAGCAGGCCGAAACGACGGCGGAGGCGCTGCAATGAGCGACGCGACGAAATCCGCAGGGCCGTCGGGCGTGACGGTCGACGGTGTCGGCGAGCGGATCGCATGCGTGCGCTTCGCGAACCCGGCGCGCCGGCATGCGCTCGATGCGCCGCTGCTCGACGCGCTGGTCGAGCGTCTCGACGCGCTCGCCGGGCAGCGTCCGCCGCCGGTCGTGATCCTGTCGAACGACGGGCGCGGCGACGTCTGGAGCGCGGGGCACGACCTGCGCGAGCTGGCCGACGATCGCGATCCGCTCGCGTACGGCAAGCCGCTCGAACGCGCGCTGCGGCGCGTGCGGACCTATCCGGGCGCGGTGATCGCGGCCGTGTCGGGATCGGCGTGGGGCGGGGCGGTCGATCTCGTGATGAGCTGCGACCTGGTGGTCGCGGCGCGCGACGCGCGGTTTGCGATGACGCCCGCGAACATCGGGCTGCCGTATTCGACGAGCGGGCTGCTGCGCTTCTACGACAACCTGCCGATCCACGTGCTGAAGGAGATGTTCTTCTGCGCGCAGCCGCTCGACGCCGAGCGCGCCGCGCATCACGGGCTCGTGAACCGGCTGGCCGATGCGGGCGGCGTCGATGCGGCCGCACTCGACGTCGCGCGCACGATCGCGGCCAAGGCGCCGCTCGCGGTGCAGGCCGTGAAGGAGCAGTTGCGCGTGCTGCAGGATGCGCGGCCGCTGCCGGCCGACGCGTTCGAGCGCGTCGCCGAGCTGCGCCGGCAGGCGTGCGAAGGCGCGGATTTCAGCGAAGGGCTGCGCGCGTTCGCGGAGCGGCGGGCGCCGGTGTTTCGTGGGGTGTAGGTGTCGAGGTGCGGATGGCGGGTGCGGTCGACGACGCTATATGTCTCATGCCGCACGCCGCATGCAGAGCGCATCACGCGTGCGTTGCCTCCCGAAGGTCGGCCGCCGTGTCAGCCGCTGCCGTCAAGCACCGGGCCAGCCGACGTCAGGCGCCGATCGCATGCACGCCGACCAGCAGCAGCGCGCCAGCCGCAATCAGCAGCAGCGCGTGCAGGCGCGTATACATCACGCACAGCGTCGACGCGATCGCGATCGCCCGCGCGGGCCAGCCGCCGTCGAGCGCCTGCAGCAGCACCCACACCGACGCGAGGATCATGCCGGCCGCGACGGGCCGCAGGCCGGCCTCGAGCGCGACCTGCCAGCGCGCGCCCTGATGCCGCCGCCACAGGTGCGCGATGCCGTAGATCAGGAACGCGGTCGGCCCGAACAGCGCGAGCGTCGCGATCACCGCGCCCCACGGCCCCGCGACCTGCCAGCCGATCAGCGTCGCGAGCAGCGAGCCGGGGCCCGGCGCCATTCGCGCGATCGCGAAGTCGTTGACGAACTGCGTGGCCGTCATCCAGTGATGGACGTCGACGACCTGCCGCTGGATGTCGGCGATGATGGCCTGCCCGCCGCCGATCGTCGCGATCGACAGCGGCGCGAACACGCCGAACAGCGCGGCGTAGCGCTGCGCGACGCTCATCGGCCGTCGCTCCCGGCACGGGCCGCAGCGCGGCGGTATTCGAGCGCGACGCTCAGCGTGCCGCCGATCAGCACGGTCCACACGAGCGGCCAGTGCAGCACCGCGACCGACACGAAGGTCAGCGCCATCACCGCGAACGGCAGCACACGGCGCGGCAGGCGGCGCACGGCGGTGATCGCCATCGACACCGACAGCCCGATCGCTGCGGCTGCCGCGCCCGCGAGCGCGACATGCGTGAGCGGAAAGCGGGTGACGCGCGAGAACGCGACGCCGAACAGCACGATCAGCACCGCCGGCGGCGCGATGATGCCGGTGAAGCCTGCCACCGCGCCGCGCCATCCTGCGAGCCGGTAGCCGATCCAGATCGCGAGATTCTTCACGTTGACGCCCGGCAGCGCCTGCGACAGCGCGAGACCGTTGAGGAACGCCTCTTCGTCGAGCCAGCGCCGCTCGTGCACGAAGTCGCGCATGATCCGGCCGCTGAGCCCGCCGCCGAAACTGGTGAGGCCGATCTGCGCGAACGCGACGAACAACGCGAGCATGCCGGGCGGCGGCGCGTCGCCTTCGGGCGGCGCCGGCGGGGGCGTGACGGGGGACAGGGGCATCGGACGGACAGGGCGTGGCGGTTGGGCGGGCGCCCATGTTAGCAAGCAGTCGCTGTCGGCAGGCTGACGGCCGGTCGGCGCGGATGTCAGTGACCGTGACCGACCCGCGCGCCCGCATGCCTGCGCCGCTAGGCCGTCACGACCGTCACGCCGGCCGCCTCGATCGGCTGCGTCAGTGCGGCATCGGTTTCCTTCTCAACCACGACCGTCTGCGCGAGCGTGATGTCGCCGATCACGAACTGCGATGCGGCGCGCAGCTTGGATTGCGACGCGAGCACGACCGTCTCGGCGGCCCGCCCGGCCAGCGCGCGCTTGATCGCCGCTTCCTCGAAGTCGCCGGTGCTCAGCCCGGCGACCGGATGGACGCCGGTGACGCCCATGAAGTACAGGTCCGCATGGATGCGCGCAATGCCCTCCATCGCCGCGGCGCCGACCGCGACGATCGAATGCTTGTAGAGCCGCCCGCCGATCAGGATCACGTCGATCGACGGATGCGCGGCCAGCGCGACCGCGACGCTCGGGCTGTGCGTGACGATCGTCGCGCGCAGGTCGGCCGGCAACTGGCTGACGAGCAGCGCCGACGTCGTGCCGCCGTCGACGATCGCGACCTGCCCGGGGCCGATCATTTGCGCGGCGCGTCGGGCGATGCGCCGTTTTTCGGCGGTTTCGAGCGCCTCGCGCTGCGCGAACGGCGCAACGGCCGGCGACGCCGGCAGCGCACCGCCATGCACGCGCTGCAGCAGCCCTTCGGCGGCGAGTTCGCGCAGGTCGCGGCGCACCGTATCCTCGGACACGCCGAATTGCGCGCTCAGTTCGACGGCCAGCACCTGGCCGTCGCGCGCGAGCGCATCGAGGATCGCTTTCTTGCGTTGAGTCGTCAGCATCGCGGTTGCACGAAATTTCTTGAAGTTGCACGAATTTGCACGTTACCATGGGCGCCGGTTCTTGTCGAATGGGAGACCGCCATGACCGCCACGCGGGACCGCGTGCGCATCGTCGATACGACGGTGCTGTCCGATGACTGGTATGTGCTGAAGAAGGTGACGTTCGATTTCCTGCGCCGCGACGGGACGTGGCAGCGCCTGAGCCGCGAGACCTACGATCGCGGCAACGGCGCGACCATCCTGCTGCGCCACGCGACGACCGGCGACGTGCTGCTGACGCGGCAGTTCCGGATGCCGGCGTTCGTCAACGGGCACGACGGGATGCTGCTCGAAGCCGCCGCCGGCCTGCTCGACGACGCGACGCCCGACGCGCGCATCCGCGCGGAGGCCGAGGAGGAAACCGGCTACCGCGTGCGCGGCGTGCGCAAGGTGTTCGAGGCGTTCATGAGCCCGGGCTCCGTGACGGAGAAGCTGCATTTCTTCGTCGGCGAATACGATGCGTCGCTGCGCACGGGCGACGGCGGCGGCGTTGCGGACGAGGGCGAGGATCTCGAGGTCGTCGAGATGCCGCTGCAGGCGGCGCTCGATGCGGTCGAGCGCGGCGAGATCGTCGATGCGAAGACGATCATGCTGCTGCAATACGTCGCGCTGCGGGAAACCGCGAGTGCGCACCCGGCATGACGCCGCAGCTCGTGCTGGTCGCCGGTCCGTATCGCAGCGGGACCGACGGCGCCCCCGCGCGAATCGCCGCCAATCTGCGCCGGCTCGAGGCGGCGGCGCTCGCCGTGCACCGGCGCGGGCATGTGCCGATGATCGGCGAGTGGGTATCGTTGCCGCTCGCCGTGGCGGCGGACTGAGCCGGTCGGGCGACGGCGCTGCACTGCGCGGCAGCGTCGCAGCGGTGCACACGTTCGGCATGCGTTGCACGTGCGTCGCCGCGCGCGAACCGGCGTATGATCGCGACGCGCGCTCGCGCAACGTGCCACGCCCTCTGCCGAATCATCATGTCGCCTTCCGATTCAACCGCCCCTGCCGCGCCGTTGCCGGCCGATCTCGTCGCGTCCGCGGTCGCGGCGCTCGCGCGCGCCGACGCGCTGCTCGTCACCGCCGGCGCCGGCCTCGGCGTCGATTCGGGGCTGCCCGATTTTCGCGGCACGGACGGCTTCTGGCGCGCGTATCCGGCGCTGCGCCACGAGCGTTTCGAATTCCACGAGATTGCGTCGCCGCAGGCGTTTCGCGCGCACCCGCAGCTCGCGTGGGGGTTCTACGGGCACCGTCTTTCGCTGTATCGGTCGACGGTGCCGCACGCGGGCTTCGCGATCCTGCGCCGCTGGATCGACGCGATGCCGAACGGCGGTTTCGTGCTGACGAGCAATGTCGACGGCCAGTTCCAGGCAGCCGGCTTCGATCCGGCGCGCATCGTCGAGATTCACGGGTCGATCCACGCGCTGCAATGCCTGCGACCGTGTTCGGATCAAACGTGGGATGCCGCGTCGTTCGTGCCGGACGTCGACGAAGCCGCGTGCCGGCTGGTCGGGGCGCCGCCGCGCTGTCCGCGCTGCGGCGGTCTCGCGCGGCCGAACATCCTGATGTTCGGCGATTCGGGCTGGCTCGGCGCCCGCTACGACGCACAGGAGCGCGCGCTGAACGACTGGCTCGCGCGAGCGGGGCGCGTGGCGGTCGTCGAGATCGGCGCGGGTACCGCGATCCCGACCGTGCGCCTGTCGAGCGAGCGGCTCGGCGCCGACGTGATCCGCATCAACGCACGCGAAGCCCACGCGCGCCGCGCGGACGCGATCGGGCTGAAGGGCGGCGCGCTCGCGACGCTGACGGCGCTCGACGCGGCGTGGCGCCGCGAATAGCGGCGGCCGTGCGAACGCGCGGCGATTGCCGAAACATGCGATGCCGGTTGCGTCGATCCCGCATGGCCATTGCGCGGCGCTGCACGCATGCGCGGGCTCGCCGCCGTTGCCGGCGCGCCGCGAATCCGCATACAGTTCTGGCTACGCCGCCCGTGCGCGCCCCGCGCGCGGGCATGCGCACCGCTCCGGGCGACCGGAGCCCGGCGGCCGAACGCAGCCGCCTCAACGACCGGGAGCGTCCTTGTTCTATTCGATCGTCGCGATCTTCGTCGGCGCCGGGCTCGGCGCGCTGTTGCGCTGGTTTCTGAGCCTCGCGCTCAACGCATTCTTTCCGGCCGTGCCGCTCGGCACGCTCGCCGCAAACCTGCTCGGTGCCTACGTGATCGGCGTCGCCGCCGTCGTGTTCACGACCCGCGTCGGGCTGCCGCCCGAGTGGCGCCTGTTCGTGATCACCGGTTTCCTCGGCGGCCTCACGACGTTCTCGACCTATTCGGTCGAGGTGATGACGCATGCGCTGCAGGGCGAATTCGGATGGGCAATTGCAGTGGCTGCCCTACACTTGACTGGATCGTTCACGCTGACGGCGCTCGGCATGTGGACCGCGCGTGCGTGGCTCGCCGCAGCCTGAGCGGGGCGGCACCGGAGGGAGCGATGAACAGGGTTTTTCTGCGCTTTTACGTGCACGAGCAGCATCGCCTGCACCGGAAGCCGCTGTGGGAATGGCTGCTCGAAGAAGCGAACCGGATGGGGATCGCGGGCGGCTCCGCGTTTCGCGCGATGGCGGGATTCGGTCAGCATCGCGTGCTGCACGAGGACCGCTTCTTCGAACTGCAGGGCACGCTTGCGATCGAGGTCGAATTCATCGTCACCGAGGACGAAGCGCAGCAACTGCTCGAGCGGCTGTCGCACGAGAAGGTGCGCGTGTGCTACGCGCTGATTCCGGCGCGCTTCGGCGTGATCGACACGCTGCACGCGCCGGCCGGGCCGCAGCCGTAAGGCCGGCTGCCGGCGGGAGCCGGCCGTCGCGTCAGATGCCGAACATCGTCAGCGACACGGCCGCGCGCGTGACGATCATGATCAGCACCTGCACGATCACGAACAGCAGGATCGGCGACAGGTCGATGCCGCCGAGGTTCGGGATGATGCGGCGCAGCGGGTTCAGGAACGGCGCGGTCAGCTGGTAGAGGATCGGCATCGCCGGCGAGCGCGGGTTGAGCCACGACAGCAGCGCCATCAGGATCGTCATCCAGATCACGAGATTGAGCGCCCATTTCACGACGGTCAGCAGCGCGACGACGATGAGCGTCGCGATCACCGCGGCCGGATCGAAGCCGGCCATCACGACCATCAGCACGACATAGACGAGCGCGGTGAGCAGCGCGGCCACGACGCTGGCCCAGTCGATGCCGCGCACGCCCGGGATCGCGCGGCGCAGCGGCAGCACGAGCCAGTTGGTGGCCTGCAGCACGGCCTGCGTGACCGGGTTGTACGGCGGCACGCGAACGGCCTGCATCCACACGCGCAGGATCAGCGCGGCGCCGAAGAGCGTGAAGACGGTATTGAGCAGAAAACGGGCGATCTCGCCGAACATCGTTGGCATCCTTTTTATACAGTCGAGTAGCGTGCGGCCGCCAACGCCGGATGGCGGCGCATCGGCCGACACCTTATCACGCCTCGTCGCGCGGCGGGGAGGGGCGCGCAGCCGCGCGCGCGAGCGACGCCTCGACGACTTCGGCCAGCGCCGGCAGCGATGCCGGCGGCACCGCGCGCTTCGCCGCGAGCGCGATCGCGCGGCGCGTCAGCAGCGCATAGAGCGTCGCATGATCGCCGCCGCGCGCGTCGAGCAGCGCGAGCTGCCGCTCGACGATGCCCGTATCGCCGCGCGACACGGGGCCGGCGAGCGCGTTCGCGAGTCCCTTGTCGCGGGCGGTCTCGATCGTGCCGGCCAGCATCGGCAGCAGCGCGCGCAGTGCGGCTTGCTCGTCGAAGCCGACGCCGCGCCACAGCTCGACCGCTTCCGCGAGTCCGCACAGCGCGAAGCTCGCCGCATAATGCGCGGCCGCGTGATAGAGCATCCGGCCGCCGGCCGGGATCGACAGCGGATGGCAGCCGAGTGCGGCGACAAGACGCAGCAGCGTCGCGTGCAGCGCGCCGTCGGCTTCGATCGTGACCGAGCAGCCGTCGATGCGCGCGAGATCGGCATCGCTGCCGCCGAACAGGTAGAGCGGGTGGAAGCCGCCGGTGGCCGCACCCTGCCGTTTCGCCGGATCGAGCAGGTCGACGGCCGACGCGCCGCTGCAATGGACGAGCGCCTGCCGTGCGGCGCGCGCCGCGTCGAAACGCAGCGTGGCGGCGGTCGCGCCGAGATGGTCGTCGGGCACGGTCAGGAAGATCAGGTCGGCGGCGTCGACCACCTGCTGCGGCGTGTCGACCGCGATGCAGCCGTCGATGTGCGCGGCGAGCGCGCGCGCAGACTCGGGCCTGCGGCTCGCGACCGCGACGACGGGAAAACCGGCCTGCGCGAAGCGCCGCGCGACGCAGCGCGCGAGGCGGCCGGCGCCGATGAAGCCGAGGCGGGGTGTGTCGGGGAGGGACATGGCAGCACGGGAAGCGAAAAGCGGGACAGCCGCCAGTATCGCAGGAATGGTGCGGCGGCCCGGCGCTCGCGCGAGCTTACGGAATCAGACCCCGAAACATTCGTGGCGGTCGCCGTCTTGAATTGTCGGCGTCTTGTCTCAAATTTGTAATCGTTCATTACGGAAGCGCGGCCCGCGCGCGCGTGGCGGCCGGTAAGACTGACCGGCGAGGTCGCCGCGATATGTCAGACCGGACGAAACTGCGCGGCCTGCGCCGGGCGTCGCGTGCTCCGGAAGCCGCGCCGCAGCGCGATCGCAGCCGCGTGCAATTGCAATTTGCAACAAATGCACGACACGCGCGGGGTGCGTTTTCGCTACATTGCTCTCATGCGACGTGCACGCCCGCCGTTGCCGACAGGAGCGCCTAAAATACCGCTCCAGCAGGAGAATCGAAGTGAAAAAGCTCATTCCGTTGATTGCCGCCGCCGCGCTGGGCCTGGGTGCCGCAAGCGCCGCGCAGGCCCACGTGTCGATCGGGGTCGGCATCGGTGTTCCGGTCGCACCCGCTTATCCCGTCTACGCACCGCCGCCGCCCGTGTACTACGCGCCGCCGCCGCCGGTCTACTACGCACCCGCGCCTGCCTACTACGGCCCGCCCGCGGTGGTCGTGGGCGGCGGGTACTACGGCCGTCCGTACTGGCATCGCGGCTGGCACCACGGCTACTGGCGTCGCTGATTTGTCCCCCGCGGCCTGACCGCGCGCGGCAAAACGGCGCAACGCTCCGCGAGGGGCGCTGCGCCGTTTTTCATTGGGGACGCCGCCGCGGGCGCGGCCCGCGCGCGTCCGCTCAGGCCGCGTGCGCGATCAGGTCGCGATAGCCGCCGACGATCACGCTGTACGAGAAATACGCGAACAGCAGCGCCGATGCGACATGGCACGCGCGCATCAGCCCCGCGCCCGCGCGCTTGCGGCCCTGGCTCGCGAGCGTGCACATGAACAGCGTCCACGCGAGACCGCCGAGGAAGAAACCCGACAGGAACACCGACGCCGTCGCCGGCGTGGTCGCACCGGCTTTCGCGATCAGCGCGCCGCCGACCGCCGCGAACCACAGGATCGCGCTCGGCGACGACATCGCGAGCAGCATCCCGCGCATGAAGCTGCGCCGGGCGCTGGCGCGCGGCGGCGGCGCGGCGTCCGCGTCGTCGGCGGGCCCGGCTGCCGGCGTCAGCGCTTCGCGCGCCATCTTGTACGTGAGGAACAGCAGCACCGCGCCGCCGCCGATCCAGACGATCCAGCGGACCGCCTCGAACTGCAGCAGCACGGCCATCCCCGCGAGCGCGAGCGCCGCGTAGACGAGATCGCCGACGCACGAGCCGACGCCGAGCCAGAAGCCCGGCCGGAAGCCGTGCGACAGCGTCAGCGACAGCATCGCGACATTGACGAGGCCGATGTCGAGACACAGCGACAGCGACAGGAAGAAACCGTCGGACAGCATCGAGGCGGGCGGGAAACTCATCGTCGTTCGTAGCGGGGTGGGGATATGGGGAAGGCGGCAGGCAGGCCGGCACGCGCCGGCCGCGCGGGCTTACAGTCCGATCTCCTGCCACAGCCGGTCGACGCGCGCCTTCACGGCTGCGTCCATCTCGATCGGCCGGCCCCATTCGCGATTCGTTTCACCGGGCCACTTGTTGGTCGCGTCGAGCCCCATCTTCGAGCCGAGGCCCGCGACCGGCGACGCGAAGTCGAGATAGTCGATCGGCGTGCTGTCGACCATCACGGTGTCGCGCACCGGGTCGACGCGCGTCGTGATCGCCCAGATCACCTCCTTCCAGTCGCGGATGTTCACGTCCTCGTCGACGACGACGATGAACTTCGTGTACATGAACTGCCGCAGGAAGCTCCACACGCCGAACATCACGCGCTTCGCGTGGCCCGCGTAGCTTTTCTTCATCTGGACGATCGCCATCCGGTAGCTGCAGCCTTCGGGCGGCAGGTAGAAGTCGGTGATCTCCGCGAACTGCTTCTGCAGCAGCGGCACGAACACCTCGTTGAGCGCGACGCCGA
The DNA here is from genome assembly GCF_902499075.1 of Burkholderia pseudomultivorans. Taxonomy (GTDB): domain Bacteria; phylum Pseudomonadota; class Gammaproteobacteria; order Burkholderiales; family Burkholderiaceae; genus Burkholderia; species Burkholderia pseudomultivorans. Next base: position 64,424 of record NZ_CABVPP010000014.1, read on the forward strand.
GAATCGCCGGCTCGTCGGGCGGCTTGCCGGTGTAGGTCGAGTGGTAGATCGCGTCGCGGCGCATCGTGATGCGCTCGACCGTGAACACCGGGAACCACTCCTGCTCGTTGTAGTAGCCGGTGTGGTCGCCGTACGGCCCTTCGAGCGCGTGCTCGTACGTGCTGGCCGGGCGCGGCGGTGCGCCGGCCGGCGCCGGTGCAGGCGCGCCCTGCTGCGGATGGATGAAGCCTTCGAGCACGATTTCCGCGCGCGCCGGCACCTGCAGATCGACGCCGGGCGTCAGGCACTTCGCGAGTTCGGTGCGGCTGCCGCGCAGCAGGCCCGCGAACTGGTATTCGGACAGCGAATCGGGCACCGGCGTCACCGCGCCGAGCGTGGTCGCCGGATCGGCGCCGAGCACGACCGCGACCGGATACGGCTTGCCGGGATTGCGCAGCGTGAATTCGCGGAAGTCGAGCGCGCCGCCGCGATGCGCGAGCCAGCGCATGATCAGCTTGTTGCGGCCGATCAACTGCTGGCGGTAGATGCCGAGGTTCTGGCGCGGCTTGTTCGGTCCGCGCGTGACCGTCAGGCCCCACGTGACGAGCGGCCCCGCATCGCCGGGCCAGCAGGTCTGGATCGGTAGCTTGTGCAGGTCGACGTCGGCGCCTTCCCAGACGATTTCCTGGCACGGCGGCGACGACACCGACTTCGGCGCCATGTCCCACACGGCCTTCGCGAGCGACAGCAGCTTGCCGGCGTCCTTCAGGCTCTTCGGCGGATCGGGCTCCTTCAGCGCAGACAGCAGGCGCCCGAGATCGCGCAGTGAGTCGAGCGCGGCGTCGTCGCCCGCGTCGACGCCCATCCCGAGCGCGACGCGCCGCGGCGTGCCGAACAGGTTGCCGAGCACCGGGAATGCATAGCCGGTCGGCGCATCGAACAGCAGCGCGGGGCCGCCGGCGCGCAGCACGCGATCGCACAGTTCGGTCATTTCGAGCACGGGCGACACGGGCTGCGTGACGCGCCGCAGTTCGCCGAGCGCCTCGAGGCGCTGGATGAAATCGCGTAAGTCTTTGTATTTCATGAACAAGGTCCGGGCTGCCCGGATGACGGGCAGCGATGGGCGGGCGCAGCGGCCGGCTGCGGCCCCGAATCGACCGACGATTTTACCCGGGCCGCCGCGCGGCCGCCCGAACGAGAAAAAAGTCGATCGCGCGCAAACCCCCTTCGGCACGGGGCCGGCGATCTGAAGGGGGATCGTAAATTACTTTTTGTTATAGATTTGACGGTTTATAGTGTTGACGATCTATAAAACCCTGCTAGAATCCGCTCACATTGGCTGCAGGGTAAAGGCTTTGAGCCGCCAATCACCGATCTTTGACGCAGCGCGTCACCGTCCGCCGCAACCTGCACGGCGTATTCGACGGTCTTAGTCGTAGTCCCGGCCAGCGCCTCCTGACGCTGGTTTTTTGCGTGGGTGCCACCGCGTATGCCCGCCTCGCCCAATGTGCGAAGGCGCCGGCCCAGTCCTACACCGTGGCCTCGAACGGTACTTATACCGTTTCCCCGATGCCCGTACGCCCCAACCAAGGCGTGCGGCGTCGTGATTCCGCGGCGCGTCATCTGTCTCGCCATCGAGCTGAGCGAGCCGCATGAGTCATGTTCATGGGAGATGATCTGAATGAACGCTTGGTTATCGTGGCGTCCCAGTGAGCAGCATGCGCAGTTCGTGCGCAACGTGCTGCGTCGCGGGACGCGTGTCAGTCACCATCTATTCAGCGTTGTCGGTTGTTGCGCTGTTGCCGTCGCGCTTGCGCTGTGGCTGCTGCCGACCGTGCGCGGCACGCTCGCCGCGAAGCTGATGCCGGTCGTGTCCGCGGCCGTGCAGGCCGGGCCGGCCCGTCTGCTGACCGGCCATCCGCTGCCGAATTTCGCGCCTGCCGGCGCGCAGCCGCAGCAGGACGACGGCCCCGAAACGGATGCGCTGGCCGTCGGCCTCGACGTCGCGCCGGACGCCGCCGCGCAGAACGATGCGTCCGACGCGGCCCGCAGCGGCACGTCGCCCGTCGCGCTCGCGAAGCTGATCCCGACCCAGCGCGTGCCGGCCGATGCGCGCGACGATCGCGCGCTCGCGTCGAACCGTGAACAGGCGCTGGTCGCGACCTATCTGTCGCGCCGTTATCGCGTCGCCCAGGAGCCGCTCGGCCAGCTGGTCAAGGCGGCATTCCAGACCGGCCACGACGTCGGTCTCGATCCGCTGCTGCTGCTGTCGGTGATGGCGATCGAATCGGGCTTCAATCCGTACGCGGAAAGCGGCGTCGGCGCGCAGGGCCTGATGCAGGTCATGTCGAAGGTCCATTCCGACAAGTTCGAGTATTTCGGCGGCACCGACACCGCGCTACAGCCGCTCGCGAACCTGCAGGTCGGCGCGCTGGTGCTGAAGGACTGCATCGCGCGCGGCGGCTCGCTCGCGAACGGCCTGCGCCTGTACAACGGTTCGACCAACCCCGACGACACCGCCTACGGCGCGAAGGTGATGGCCGAGCGCAGCCGCCTGCGGGACGTGTCGCGCGGCCGCAGCGTGCCGATCAATGCGCCGCAGGCGCCGGCGCAGCCGGCCAAGCCGATCGTCACCGCCGCGGTGACGGCAGCGGCCGCGGGCGGCGCGAAGCGCGTGCACGCGACGCTCGACGCCGCGCAGCCGCTGTCGGCGAAGACGGCCGCGCCGAAGGCGCCGCAACAGGCCGACGCAAGCGTCGACACGGTGAAGCAGGCCCACGACGATCATTCGGATCTGGGCGCGTAACGCGCGGTTCCGGCGGCATCAAATTGAAAAAGGCACCGAGCGGTGCCTTTTTCTTTGCGCGCATGGTCTGGCCCGGCGTGCGGGCGGCGGCGGTTCAGCGTTGCCCGAACAGCGTGGCGAGCCGCTCGACGGCCTCTTCGAGGCGCGAGTAGGCGGTCGCATAGGACAGCCGGATATAGTCGCGCGGCGCATGCACGCCGAAGTCCATCCCCGGTACCAGCACGACGCCCGCGTCGTGCAGCATCGCCTGCGTGAGCGCCGCGCTGTCGCCGGCCGCCGGGTGCGCGACGCCGCCGCAGTGCGCGTAGACATAGAACGCGCCGTCCGGCATCACGGGCACCGTGAAGCCGAGCCGTTCGAGCGCGGGCGCGATGAAGTCGCGGCGGCGCTTGAATTCGATGCGGCGCGCTTCGTAGATGTCGAGCGCGGCCGGTTCGAAGCAGGCGAGCGCCGCATGCTGCGCGAGCGCGGACGGACAGATGAACAGGTTCTGCGACAGTTTCTCGAACGTGCCGACCAGCGCCGGCGGCACGACGAGCCAGCCGAGCCGCCAGCCGGTCATGCTGAAGTACTTCGAGAAGCTGTTCACGGTGACGACGTCGTCGCCGAACGACAGTGCCGATACGGGCGGCGCGTCGTAGCTGAGCCCCTGATAGATCTCGTCGACGATCGTGAAGCCGCCGCGCGCGCGCACGGCCTCGACGATCCGCTTCATCTCGTCGGGCTCGAGCGATGTGCCGGTCGGGTTCGACGGCGACGCGAGCAGCACGCCGCGCGTGCGGTCGTTCCAGCCCGTGCGGACGTCGCCCGCAGTCAGCTGGAAGCGCGCGTCGGGGCCGCTCGGCACGAGCACCGGACGGCCTTCGGCCGCCGCGACGAAGTGCCGGTTGCACGGATACGACGGGTCGGGCATCAGCACTTCGTCGTCGCGGCCGACGAGCGCGAGACATGCGAGCAGCAGCGCGGCCGACGCGCCGGCCGTCACGACGATCCGCTCAGGGCCGATCGTCAGGCCGTAGGCGCGCGCATAGTGCGCGGCAATCGCTTCGCGCAGCGGCGCGATGCCGAGCGCGCTGGTGTACTGCGTGACGCCGCGCCGCAGTGCGGCGGCGGCAGCCTCGACGACGGGCTCCGGCGCCGTGAAGTCCGGCTCGCCGATCCCCATGTGGATAACATCGCGCCCGGAGGACTCGAGCTGCTGTGCCTCCTTCATCAGTTCCATCACATAGAAGGGCTGGATCGCGTCGACGCGTGACGCGAGCTTGACGAGCGACTCGGCGGTGGTATTCATCGGGTGGGACGGGGAGGGCGGGACAAAAGAAAAAACGGGCGCATGCGCGCCCGTTCCAGATCAGCGGAATCAGCCGTTGCGGCGCGCCTGCGTTTCGGCGGGGCGCAGCTTCGCGGCGAGCTTGTCGAGCACGCCGTTGACATACTTGTAGCCGTCGGAGCCGCCGAACGTCTTGGCGAGCTCGACTGCCTCGTTGATGATCACGCGATACGGCGTTTCGACGTGGTGCGTGAGCTCGAACGTCGCGATCAGCAGCACCGCGCGCTCGACCGGCGACAACTGGTCGATCGGGCGGTCGAGCGACGGCGTGAGCGCTTCGACGAGTGTTGCGTGCTCGCGGATCACGCCATGCAGGATCGCGTCGAGCAGCGCCTTGTCAGCCTTGTCGTACCCGAGCGCGCCGCGCAGTTGCGCGTCGATCTCGCCGGAGGACGCGTTCGACAGCAGCCACTGATACAGGCCCTGCGTCGCCAGCTCGCGCGATTGTCGGCGGGCGCTCTTCTTCATGCGCGCTCCTCTTCGTCGTCTTCGTCCTCTTCTTCATCCTCGTCGTCGCCGAGCTGGTCGAGCGCCATCGTCAGGTTGGCCATCTCGACCGCGACGCGGGCGGCGTCGCGACCCTTTTCGGTCATGCGCGCGACGGCCTGCTCGTCGGTTTCGGTCGTCAGGACCGCGTTCGCGATCGGCAGGTTGAAGTCGAGGCCGATGCGCGTGATGCCCGCGCCGCTTTCGTTCGACACGAGTTCGAAGTGGTAGGTCTCGCCGCGGATCACCGCGCCGAGCGCGATCAGCGCGTCGAACTGGCCGCTTTCGGCGAGCTTCTGCAGCGCGAGCGGGATTTCCAGCGCGCCGGGCACCGACACGAGGAGGACGTCCTCGCCGGTGACGCCGAGGCGTTCCAGTTCTTCGACGCACGCGTCGGCGAGGCCGTTGCACACGGGCTCATTGAAGCGCGATTGCACGATGCCGATACGCAGGCCGTCGCCTTCGAGATTCGGTTGGTATTGTCCGATTTCCATGATCTGGTCCGTGGTTAGGAGGAACGGTTATAGGGCGAAAGCGCCGTGGCGGGTTACGCGTGCGGCGCCGGGCAGGACTTGGCTTCGGCGCCCGGCATCGGGACGAAGCCCGTGACCTCGAGGCCGTAGCCGGACATGCTGCCCAGCTTGCGCGGATTCGACAGCACCTGCATCTTGCCGACGCCGACATCGCGCAGGATCTGCGCGCCGATGCCGAACGTCTTGAAATCGACCGGCCGGCGCTTCAGCGCGGCGGCCTTCTCTTCCTCGTCGAACGCCTTGAAGACGTCGATCAGATGTTCCTTCGTGTCGCCGCAGTTGAGCAGCACGATCACGCCGAGGTCGCGTTCGGCGATCTCGCGCATCGCGGCGTCGAGCGTCCACGAGTGCGTCGACACGCCGGTTTCGAGCAGGTCGAGCACCGACAGCGGCTCGTGCACGCGCACCGGCGTGTCGAGCTCCGGCGACGGCGTGCCGCGCACCAGCGCGATGTGCGGCGAGCCGGTCGGCTGGTCGCGGTACAGCACCGCGCGGAACGTGCCGTGGGCCGTCTGCATCGTGCGCTCGGCGATCCGCTCGATGATCGATTCGGTGCGGCTGCGGTAATGGATCAGGTCGGCGATCGTGCCGATCTTCAGGTCGTGCTGCTGCGCGAACTCGATCAGGTCGGGCAGGCGCGCCATCGTGCCGTCGTCCTTGATGATCTCGCAGATCACCGCGGCCGGCGTGAGACCGGCGAGCGCCGTGAAGTCGCAGCCGGCCTCGGTGTGGCCGGCGCGCACCAGCACGCCGCCCGGCTGCGCCATGATCGGGAACACGTGGCCCGGCTGCACGATGTGCTCGGGACGCACGTCGTGCGCGACCGCCGTGGCGATCGTATGTGCGCGGTCGGCGGCCGAGATGCCGGTCGTCACGCCTTCGGCCGCTTCGATGCTGACCGTAAACGCGGTGCCGTACTGCGTGCCGTTGCGATAGGTCATCAGCGGCAGTTGCAGCTGCTTGCAGCGCTCCTGCGTCAAGGTCAGACAAATCAGCCCGCGGCCGTACCTGGCCATGAAGTTGATCGCTTCCGGCGTGACGAATTCGGCGGCGATCACGAGGTCGCCTTCGTTTTCGCGGTCTTCTTCGTCGACGAGAATCACCATCCGGCCGGCTTTCAGCTCGGCGATGATGTCGGGCGTGGAGGCGAGCGTCATAAGGGGGCGAGAAAGAGGAAAGTGCGTATTTTACGCTAGCCGGACGGCGTTTCGGCTGGCGCGGGCCGCGCACGGCCCGCGAATGCGCCGGAACGCGCTCCGGCCGGCCTGTGCGGCGGGTTCGAGGGGGCTGCCGCCTGCGCCGCCGGCACGCTGGCGCGGGCGGCAGCGGTGCCGGGCCGCGCCCGGCCGGGCGTCACGCGTGCTCGTTGCGGCCGCCGAGGTAGTCGAGCTTGCCGAGCTCGACGCCGTTGTGGCGCAGGATGTCGTACGCGGTCGTGACGTGGAAGAAAAAATTGGGCAGCACGAAGTTCAGCAGGTACGACTGCCCGGTGAATTCGATCGGGCCGACGCGCATCTTGAGCACGATCTGGCGCGCTTCGCTGCCGTCGATCTGCGCGGCGTCGAAGCTCTTCAGGTAGTCGATCGTCTTCTGGATGCGCGCGTGCAGTTCGTCGAAGGTCTGCTCGACGTCGGGATAGCTCGGGATCTCGACGCCGGCGAGCCGCGCGGCGCAGCCCTTGGCCGTGTCGGTCGCGATGTACACCTGGCGCACGAGCGGCAGCATGTCCGGATAGAGGCGCGCGCCGGCGAATACCGACGGGTCGATCTGCTTTTCGGCCGCGTGCGCCTGCGCCTTGCCGAGGATGTGCTGCAGATTGGTCAGGCCACGAATCAGCACGGGCAGCGAGGCCTGGTACATCGAGATGGACATGGGAACGACTCCTTGTGGAAGAGAGCGGCGGCGCGCCATGCGTTGCGGCGTCGGAACCGCTGTCGTCGCATCTTAGCGCGGCCGCGTGTCGCGTGCGCGTCGATGGCCGTTCGGCCGGGGGCGGTGCAACGCGCCGGCGGTCACGCGTGCCGCAGCCAGTCGATCATCCGTCGGTGCCGGTCCGCGAGGTTGGCCGGCGATTGCGGCACGTGATCGTCGCCCCAGTAGCGGATCAGCCGCACGTCGCGCTTCAGATGCGTGAGCGCCGCGAACATCCGTTCGCTTTGCTCGAGCGGCACGTAGTCGGCATCGCCGTGAATCAGCAGCAGCGGCGTCGTGATCCGTGCCGCATGCATGACCGGGCTGAGCGCGTGATAGGCGTCCGGGCGGCTCCACGGGGCCGCATCGAGGCGCCAGCTGTTGTCGGCGAGCGTCTTGCCGGGCAGCCCGAAGCGCTCGGGGCGCTCGTCGCCGCCCGTTTCGTAGCGCAGGCGCGGATCGAGCGACGCGTAAAGCGCGGCCGCGTCGCTGATGCCCGCGCTCGACATCCCCGAGCGGAACATCGGCGTGTGCGCGAGCAGCATCATCGCCGCCCAGCCGCCAAGGCTGTGGCCGTACAGGTGCAGCCGGTCGCGATCGACGTATCCGGCGTCGACCGCCGCGTCGACGGCCGCGCGAACGTCGTCGAGCATCCTGTCCGCCATCGATGCGGGGTCCACGCCGAGCACGCTGCGCATGTTGACGTCGATCACGGCGAAGCCGTGGGCGGCGAACAACTGGAGGTTGAACGGCAGCGGGCAGTCCGGTTCGTGGAACATGTGCGGACGGCGCGCGGTTTTCTCGTGCGGATACACCCAGACGACCGCGGGCAGCGGCGCGCCCGCGCAATCGGGCGGCAGCAGCACGTCGACGAAGCGCGGGCGGCCCGGTTCCACGCCGCGACACGGAAGCCGATGCGCGGTGCCGGTCGCGATGCCGGCCAGCTGGCGGTTCGTTTCGAATACGACCGTCGCGTCGTCTTGCGCGTCGGCCGGCCGCACCGTCAGCCGCGTGGCGTCGCGGCCGTGTTCGATGCACGCGGCATATCGGCGGTCCGGTTCCGGCGGCACGCGTTCGCGGCGTACGCCGTCGGCGGCGGCCGGCGGTTGTGCGTCGCCGTCGTCGTCGTCAGGCGCGGTGGGCGGTTCGTCCGGAGTCGACGCGCTCGACAGCCCGGCCTGCGCGCACTCGTCCGGCGACAGCGCGCGCAGCGTGCCGGCGACCGGGTCGAACGCCCACCAGTCGGGCGCCCGTTCGTCGGACGCACCGGCGAACGACCGGCTGTCGAGCACATCGGCCGTCGGCCGCCGGCCGAGCGCGTTGGCTTCCCATGCATGGCGCGCGTTCGCAAACAGGCGGCGGTGCAGGTGCGCCGCGATCGGCGTGGCGCCTTGCGGCAGCAGCGGCAGCGCGACCCGGCCGTCCGCGAGCCAGATGAACGGACCGTCGCGATCGAGCGGGGAGAGGTCGAGGCTGCGCGAGGTCGCGATCGGCGTCACGGCCGCGGTCGCCGGATCGATCAGCACCGCGTGCGCGGCGTCGTCGTCGGCCGACAGCGCGACCGCGGCGATCCATCGTCCGTCGGGCGACCACGACGGCGACCCGCATGCGCGGCCGGTCCGCACGTCGCCGGCGAGCCGGCGCAGCGTGCGCTCGGCAAAGACGAACCGGTACAGCTCGGCGCGATCGAGGCCGCCGAGGTAGGGGCGGTCGAAGCGCAGCGCGTCGCCCAGCGGACGGATGACGGCGAAGCAGATCGAGCCGCCGTCCGGCGACAGCGCGCAGGTGCGGCCATAGCTGCGCTGGAAATCGTCGAGCGACAGCAGGTCGTCGACGGTGAAGCGGCGAGGTTGCGTGGAATCGGGGCGGGCGACTGTCACGCAGGCTCCTGATCGGATCGGCGAGAGCCGATAGACACGAAGCGCCGGGCGCGAGTTCCGGTCGATGCCCGGGCGGGCCGGCTTTCAATGCGTGCCGCCGCCGGATAAAAAAACGCCAACCCGTGTGAACAGGTTGGCGTTTCGTGCGGCGGATGACCGGGATCAGAACTGGTTCATCGTGTTGTCCTTGCCCGCCGCCTTCAGCGCTGCTTCGCCGCTGAAGTATTCCTTGTGGTCGTCGCCGATATCCGAGCCGGACATGTTCTGGTGCTTGACGCACGCGATGCCCTGACGGATTTCCTTGCGCTGCACGCCGGCCACGTAACCGAGCATGCCCTGGTCGCCGAAGTATTCCTTGGCCAGGTTGTCGGTCGACAGCGCGGCCGTGTGGTACGTCGGCAGCGTGATCAGGTGATGGAAGATACCGGCTTCGCGCGATGCATCGGCCTGGAAGGTGCGGATCTTTTCGTCGGCGAGCGCGGCCAGTTCGGAGTCGTCGTATTCGACACTCATCAGCTGGGCGCGGTCGTACGCCGACACGTCCTTGCCTGCGGCCTTCATCGCGTCATACGCCTGCTGACGGAAGTTCAGCGTCCAGTTGAACGACGGGCTGTTGTTGTACACGAGCTTCGCGTTCGGAATGACCTTGCGGATCTCGCTGACCATGCCGCCGATCTGCGCGATGTGCGGTTTTTCGGTTTCGATCCACAGCAGGTCGGCGCCGTTTTGCAGCGCGGTCACGCAATCCAGCACGCAGCGTGCCTCGCCCGTGCCGGAGCGGAACTGGAACAGGTTGCTCGGCAGGCGCTTCGGACGCAGCAGCTTGCCGTCGCGCTTGATGACGACGTCACCGTTGCCCAGCGCGTCGGCCGAAATCTCGTCGCAGTCGAGGAACGAGTTGTACTGGTCGCCCAGGTCGCCCGGCTCGCGCGTCACGGCGATCTGCTTGGTCAGGCCGGCGCCCAGCGAGTCGGTGCGCGCGACGATGATGCCGTCGTCCACGCCCAGTTCTAGGAACGCGTAGCGGATCGCGCGGATCTTCGCGAGGAAGTCCTCGTGCGGCACGGTGACCTTGCCGTCCTGGTGGCCGCACTGCTTCTCGTCGGACACCTGGTTTTCGATCTGGATGCAGCATGCGCCCGCTTCGATGAACTGCTTGGCGAGCAGGTAGGTCGCCTCGGCGTTGCCGAAGCCCGCATCGATGTCGGCGATGATCGGCACGACGTGCGTGACGTGGTTGTCGATCTTTTCCCGGATCGCGGCCTTGGCAGCAGCGCCTTCGGCGGCATCCAGCTCGCGGAACAGGCCGCCCAGCTCACGGGCGTCGGCCTGGCGCAGGAACGTATACAGCTCGCGGATCAGCGCGCTGACGGCGGTCTTTTCGTGCATCGACTGGTCCGGCAGCGGGCCGAACTCGGAGCGCAGCGCGGCGACCATCCAGCCGGACAGGTACAGATAGCGGCGCTCGGTACTGTTGAAGTGCTTCTTGATGGAGATCATCTTCTGCTGGCCGATGAAGCCGTGCCAGCAACCCAGCGATTGCGTGTACTTGGACGGATCCGCATCGTAGGCGGCCATGTCGGCGCGCATGATCTTGGCCGTGTACCGGGCGATGTCCAGGCCCGTCTTGAACTTGTTCTGCGCGCGCATGCGGGCGGCGTACTCGGGATTGATCGCATCCCATGCGCTGCCGTGCGTTTCTTTCAAAGCGGCAATTGCCTTGATGTCGTCCTGATACTGGGCCATGTGAATCTCCTGAGAAGAAAGCGTGTTTGAGAACCGGATCGAGTGGACTGCCACGTCTGTCGCAGCGAACTGCATGACTGCATTGTAGGGGCTTTTCGATGCGTGAAGGCGATGTCTTATATAAGACATAGGACTAATTTGTTCTTTATTTTTCAATGAGATAGGTCGAGTATGTCGTGATTTGGAACAGGCTTTCCAAAAAATGCGCGGGCGCGGAGCGACGGAAATCCGGAGATGGTTCCGTAATGTGAAACGATCTTTCGGGTGCTGAAGGCGGGGCGGGCAAGCGTGGTTTTGCGCGACGATCGTCGAGGGGCGACTGTCGATGCGGGTTTCGACGGGCAGGTGTTCTGGCGCGCGTCGAGTCGATCCGCCGGCAGCGGAGGTATGCAAACCCGGGTGCGGCGGGTTTGGGCAACGACAGGCAGGAGGGGAGCCTGACCGGCGTGAGGTCAGGCGAGCCAGCCGGCAGTGCCGGCTGTGGCCTTTGCGGGAATCAGGGAATGGCGGCGGCTGTCCGGAGGCGAGCGTCGGCGCCCAGGGGATCGGGCCGGGCGGGGCAAGCCGTTTTCCGGAAGCCCGATCGCTCTATATATATGCGGCGCGGAAAACGACGGCATATGGTCACGCACGCCGTCCCGCAACAGGGGCCGAGGTCGATCGCAACGAGACGACCCGGTCCGGCCGAACGCCGTATTACTTCAACGGCTTGTCGCCATCGGGCGCGGTCGACAGCATCCTTTCCACATACCGCGCGATTATGTTGAGTCTGGCTGGAAAGCCACGTCCCAAATAGGTGGGGCGAGAAAGGCTACTCGTATACCGTCAGCAATACCGTCGTGTCGCGCTGCTTGTAACGAGACGATGACAGGCGATGCTGGACGGCGCCTGCAATCGGACATCATTCAGAGCGTTTTCAGCATCTGAAGCGTTTCCGGGTGCTTGGCGACCAGTCGGATCAGCGTGGCGGCCTGTGCGTTGGGTTTGGCCTTGCCTTGTTCCCAATTCTGATACGTGCGCACGTTGATGCGCAGGCTTCGGGCCATGACAGCTTGAGATGCGTGAGATGCTTCGCGCACAGCCTTGATTTCGGCCGGCGAGACGTCGAGCGCATCGGGCACCTCGGCCTTGATCTTGCGCAGTGTGATTTTCTCTTTGCGCTCGGCAGCAAGGGCGTCGAGACCCTCAGTCAATTCAGCAAACAGATTTCGCTTCTTCATTGCTTGCTCCGTATCGTGACCTCTCTTTCCAGTAGCTTCGCGAAGGCTTTCCGCTCGTCACTGGTTAGGTCTGCCATTTCATCCTTGTCGTACAGCGTGAACAACCAGAATTGATAACCGCTAACCCAGTAGTAATAGATCACTCGTAGGCCACCGCGTTTGCCTTTCTGGCGGCGTTTGTCAGCGAACCTTAGCTTCCGCAGACCGCCGGTTCCCTTGATCAAGTCACCGGCTTCGGGATTAGCCAACAGCTCTTTCTGCAGCACGCGTACTCATCATCCGCGAGGTAGTTCTCGCGTTCACGGGAAAATGGCGGCAGTTCGATGAAGGTCGCGTGCATTGGCGAATTATACGCTACCTGCGTATAATTTCAAGGGCATGCGCTGGCGAGCGGGCCGGGCCGAACCACGCTTGTTCGCTCGGCGTACATCTTCTCTTGGTAGGACTGTTCCCTTTTTCTATGCTGTGTCTTTACTGCACTCACAAGTTGCTCAAACGCCTGAATCCTGAGGTGCTCGAGGTAGGAAGTAGCACCACGAAGCTTGGTAACTGGTATGCAACTGTTTTGCCATGGCGGCCGCAGGTTGCGATGCTTGTGAATGAGCGGACGCTATTGCCTGTGCTTATGCCGTTGGCTCCGGTGGCTAGTCTAGCGGTTAGGCTTCCGGGGGCGCTGGTGGATATACTGGCCGCCCACGGAGTGCCGCGTTCGTTCATCGACTCGGAAGTATGCGAAATGCAGGTCGTCAAATACGCGAAGACGCAAAATCGCAGCGTTGTTGGCATCATGACGGAGTTCGCACATCTCGCTGAAGCCTACCGCGCCCACGGCAAACCGACCGAACTCATCGACCTGTCGCTAAAACTGGCGCGCACACCATGCAGCCCGCTTTACAAGGGCCCCGTGTCGCCGGAGCGAGCATTGAAAGAGCTGGCCAGCGATGGGGGAGTGGGCGCCTGATCGCGAGTTGCCGCGGCGTAGTCCGTTTTGAGCGGACCGAAGGGCTGATACGCGACGCGACGGTCGCAAAGGGCCCAAGGAGTTACCCAGTTGCCGATGGGGCGAGTGCTCGCGGAACGCTGCTTCCCGCAGCGGTCAGCGACGTTGTGTGGGCGTTGCCGATGACAGCATCCGCTCCACATACCGCGCAATCATATCGACCTCGAGATTGACCTTGTCACCGGCCTTCAGATGACGCAGCGTCGTGACCTCGACCGTATGCGGAATCAGGTTGATCGAGAACTCGGAGCCGTCCGCCAGATCCTCGACCGAATTCACGGTCAGGCTCACGCCGTTGACCGTGATCGAGCCCTTGTACGCAAGGTAGCGGCCGAGCTCGCGCGGCGCGACGATGCGCAGTTCGTGCGATTCGCCGACCGGCGCGAAGCGCGACACGGTGCCGAGCCCGTCGACGTGTCCCGACACGATATGGCCGCCGAGCCGGTCGTGCGCGCGCAGCGCCTTCTCGAGATTGACGTCGCCCGGTTCAGCGAGGCCGACCGTGCGGTTCAGGCTTTCGCGCGATACCTCGACGTCGAACGCGGCGTCGGTCTTCTCGATCACCGTCATGCACGCGCCCTGGATCGCGATGCTGTCGCCGAGCGCGACATCGGCGAGGTCGAGTCCGCCGGCCTGCACGGACAGGCGCACGCCCGCCTCGGGCGATGCGCCGAGCGGAGTGATCGATTCGATGCGGCCGACGGCCGCGACAATTCCGGTAAACATCGTGACGATTCCGTTCAATGAGTGGCGGGGGGCGGCGCAAAACGCGCCAGGATCCGCAGATCGTCGCCGATCCGCTCGATCTGGTGAAACACGAGCCGCGTGCGCGCGTCGAGGTTCGCCGGCGCAGCGAGATCGAACATGCCGGCCGCGTCGGCACCGAGCAGGCTCGGCGCGAGATAGACGAGCAGTTCGTCGACGCACTGTTCGCGCAGCAGCGAGCCGTTCAGCTTGTGGCCGGCCTCGACATGCAGTTCGTTGATGCCGCGCGCGCCGAGCGCGGCCAGCATCGCGGGCAGGTCGACCTTGCCGTGCGCGTTCGCGAGCGGCACGATCTCCGCGCCGCGCGCTTTCAGCGCGGCCGCGCGCGCTTCGCCGGCAGCGTCGAGTTGACCGCAGAAGATCAGCAGCGGCGCGCCTTCTAGCAGTCGCGCGTCGAGCGGCAGCTCGAGCCGGCTGTCGACCAGCACGCGCTGCGGCTGGCGCGGCGTGTCGATGCCGCGCACGGTCAGCAGCGGGTTGTCCTCGCGCACGGTGCCGATGCCGGTGAGGATCGCGCACGCGCGCGCGCGCCACGCATGGCCGTCGAGGCGCGCGGCGTCGCCGGTGATCCACTGGCTTTCGCCGGACGGCAGCGCAGTGCGCCCGTCGAGCGTCGCGGCGCTTTTCATTCGCACCCACGGGCGGCCGCGCGTCATGCGCGACACGAAGCCGATGTTCAGCTCGCCCGCTTCATGCGCGAGCAGCCCGCAGCGTACGTCGATGCCCGCGTCGCGCAACATGCCGAGGCCGCGCCCCGACACCTGCGGGTTCGGGTCTTCCATCGCGGCGACGACCTTCGCGACGCGCGCGTCGATCAGCGCGTTCGCGCACGGCGGCGTGCGGCCGAAATGGCTGCACGGCTCGAGCGTCACGTAGACGGTCGAGCCCGCGACGTCGTGGCCGCGCGCGCGCGCATCCTTCAGCGCCTGCACTTCCGCGTGGTCGTGGCCGGCCGGCTGCGTGTAGCCTTCGCCGATCACGTCGCCGCCCTTGACGATCACGCAGCCGACGCGCGGGTTCGGCGTGGTCGTATACATGCCGCGCGCCGCCAGCGCGAGCGCGCGCTGCATGTGGGCGAAGTCGATATCCGAGAACATGCGCGTTGGCCCGGGTCAGGCGGCGAGTGCCGCGAACGCGCGGCGCGCGGCCGCGAGCGTCGCGTCGATCACCGCGTCGTCGTGCGTGCTCGACACGAAGCCGGCTTCGTACGCGGACGGCGCGAAGTACACGCCTTCGTCGAGCATCAGGTGGAAGAAGCGGTTGAAGCGCTCGATGTCGCTCTTCGTGACTTCGGCGAAGCTCGTCGGCACGCGCTCGGCGAAGTACAGGCCGAACATCGCGCCGATCGAGTCGGCCGCGAACGGCACGCCGGCCGCGCGCGCTTCGGCCGCGAGGCCGTCGGCGAGGCGCTTCGTTTGCGCGGTCAGCGCGTCGTAGAAGCCGGGCGCCTGGATCAGCTGCAGCGTCTTCAGGCCCGCGGCGACCGCGATCGGGTTGCCCGACAGCGTGCCGGCCTGGTACACGCCGCCGAGCGGCGCGAGGTGGGCCATGATGTCGCGACGGCCGCCGAATGCAGCCGCCGGCATCCCGCCGCCGATCACCTTGCCGAGGCAGGTGAGATCGGCCGTGATCCCGTAGTGCGCCTGCGCGCCGCCGAGCGCGACGCGGAAGCCGCACATCACTTCGTCGAAGATCAGCACGGCGCCGTGCTTCGTGCACAGCGCGCGCAGCGCGTTCAGGAATTCCGGCGTGCCGCGCACGAGGTTCATGTTGCCGGCGACCGGCTCGACGATCACCGCGGCGATCTCGTCGCCGAACGCGCCGAATGCTTCTTCCAGCGCGGCGACGTTGTTGTATTCGAGGACGGTCGTGTGCTTCGCGATGTCGGCGGGCACGCCGGCCGAGGTCGGGTTGCCGAACGTCAGCAGGCCCGAGCCGGCCTTCACGAGCAGGCTGTCCGCGTGGCCGTGGTAGCAGCCCTCGAACTTGACGATGCGGCTGCGGCCCGTGAACCCGCGCGCGAGGCGCAGCGCGCTCATCGTGGCCTCGGTGCCGCTCGACACCATTCGCACCTGCTCGATCGACGGCACCAGCTTGCAGATTTCCTCGGCGATCTCGATCTCGGCTTCGGTCGGCGCACCGAACGAGAAGCCGTCGGCGAGCACCTTCTGCACGGCGTCGAGTACGTCCGGATGGACGTGGCCGACGATCATCGGGCCCCACGAGCCGATGTAGTCGATGTACTGCTTGCCGTCGGCATCCCAGAAGTACGGGCCTTGTGCGCGTGCGACGAAGCGCGGCGTGCCGCCGACCGAACGGAACGCGCGCACCGGCGAATTGACGCCGCCGGGAATGGTCTTCTGGGCGCGTTCGAAGAGGATCTGATTGTTGGACATGAGCGAAACCTGCGAGAGAACGGCGCGGGGCCTGTGCACGGGCCGGCGCCTGGGCGGAACGATCGTCCGATTGTACCGGAGACGCGCGCGGCGGGCCCGCGGGCGGGATTGCGGCCTTTCGGCGCGGGCGGGATTGGGCGATCCGGTGCGTCGACGGGAGGCGGAAGGGCGGGGCGCTTGCGCAGCGACGCTGTTGCGGGCTGGGCGGCGCAGGGGTACAGCCGGTCCGCCGAAAAGCCGATGCGACCCGCTTATCGCGTCGCCTATCCCTTCTCTTGTCGCGGCGGCTTGCGCCGGCCGCCGGTCAGCTCGGCCCAGCGCTTCTCGAGCGGGCCTTCGACCATCGGCTTGATCGACGTGCCGGACGTCTGCGCGTCCCAGGTCTGCACCGAATACGGATGCACGCGCAGCGCGTCGCGCGGGATCACGACTTCCTGATGGCCGTCGACGAGCCAGTCGTACACGAAGTCGATGCAGAGCCGGTAGCCGCGTTTGGTCGCCGGATCGGGCACCTCATAGGGCGCGCGCGTCACGTAGCCGGAGCCGAACACGCCTTTCGGCTCCTTCGCGACGCGATGCAGGAACACGCGGTCGCCCGGCAGGATGCTGCGCGCGAAGCCGCAACCCCATACGTCGTGCACGGCCTCGCCGGCCTTCACGCGTGCGGCGACGTCGGGCAGTTCGGGCCACGGCCATTTCTTGGGGCTCCAGATCAGCAGGAAGGCGGTCATCGGTTCGGTCGTGCGGCAGATTGTTCAGACAAGGAAAGCAAGCTTAATCGAATCCGCGCCCGATCGCGTGCGGGTGTCGCGCCGGTTGTGTAAACAAGTTGCGCGTACAATCATGGGCCTGATCGCGCCGACCTTGGCGCCGTCTGCCGTCTTCACCGCCACGCGCGCCCCGATGCGCGCGGGCTTCATCCCGGATTCCCATGTCACACGCTGTCCGGCGCCGGCCCGATGCCCGGCTGATCCTGTTGCTCGGTGCGCTCGCCGCCTGCGGGCCGATCGCCACCGACATGTACCTGCCGAGCCTGCCGTCGATCGCCGACGGCTTCTCGGTCAGCCCCGGCGCCGCGCAGCGCACGCTGACGAGCTTCATGGCCGGCTTCTCGATCGGCATGCTGCTGTACGGCCCGCTGTCCGACACCTGGGGCCGCCGCCCCGTGCTGCTCGGCGGCATCGCGCTGTTTACGCTCGCGAGCGTCGGCTGCTTCGTCGCGGGCTCGATCGACATGCTGATCCTGGTGCGCTTCCTGCAGGCGCTCGGCGCGGGCGCGGCGTCGGTGCTCGCGCGTGCGATCGCGCGCGACGCGCACGAGCCGACCGACGCGGCGAAGGTGCTGTCGATGGTCGCGATCGTCACCGCGGTCGGCCCGCTGCTCGCGCCGCTGATCGGCGGGCAGATCCTGCGTTTCGCCGGCTGGCGCGGCGTGTTCGTCGTGCTCGCCGCGTTCGGTGCGCTGTGCGCGGCGGCCGCGTATCTGCGCGTGCCCGAGACCTGGCCGAAGGAGCGGCGCAAGAGCGCGGCCGTGCTCGCGTCGTTCGCGGCGTACGGACGCATCCTGTCCGATCCGGTCGCGTGGGGCCACATGCTGTGCGGCGGGATGGCGTTCGCGTCGATGTTTTCGTACATCACCGCGACGCCGTTCGTGTACATCGAGTATTTCCACGTGTCGCCGCAGCACTACGGGCTGCTGTTCGGGCTGAACGTCGTCGGCATCATGATCGGCAACTTCGCGAACACGCGGCTGGTCGGCCGCATCGGCTCGCTGCGGATCATCGCGGCCGCGTCGCTGGTGAGCTGCGTCGCGTCGCTCGCGGTCGCGCTCGTCGCGCTGACGGGGTGGGGCGGGCTCTGGTCGATCGTCGTGTGCCTGTTCTTCGTGGTCGGCGTGGTCGGGATCCTGTCCGCGAACTGCACGACCGACCTGATGCATCGCTATCCGCACAACGCGGGCGCGTCGGCGGCCGTGTTCGGCGCGATGCAGCTCGCGCTCGGCGCGCTGGCGAGCGTCGCAATCGGCGCGCTCGCGGACGGCACGCCGTTCGCGATGGGCGTCACGATCGGCGTGTCGGGCGTGCTGTGTTTCGTCGGGCGCGTGCTCGTGCTGCGCTGGCACGGCCGGCCGGTGAAAGCGGGCGCCTGAACCGGCCGCGGCCGAAGAAAAAACGCCACCGTGCGCGATGCGCCGGTGGCGTTTTGTTTGGCTGCGGGCGCCGGGCGCGACACCCGGCGGGTGTGCGACGCGGCATGGCGCCGCGTGCTCAGTCGCGCGTGACGTCCTTCACCGCCGGCGATGCGCCGTGGCTCAGCCAGTCGAGCACGTCGGCGGTTTCGTCGTCGCTCGCGCGCGCCTTCGCCTGCGCGACGGCTTCGGACAGTTCGCCGTTCGGCGATGCGCGGCGGATCGCGACGCCGACCGCGAGGATGTCGATCATCAGCAGATGCAGGATCCGCGAGATCATCGACAGCTGCGATTCGCGCATCTCGATGTGATCGGTTTCGAGCGCGACGGTCGCGCGCTTTGCGAGCGGCGTATTGCTCGACGTGATCGCGATCACCTTCGCGCCGGCCTGCATCGCGACGTCGAGCACGCGCAGCAGCTCGGGCGCGCGCCCGGACTTCGACACCGCGACGATCACGTCGCCCTTGCCGAGCAGCGCGGCCGACGCGGCCTGCATGTACAGGTCGCCGTACGCGATGGTCGGGATCCCGAAGCGAAAGAACTTGTAGTGCGCGTCCTGCGCGACGATGTTCGAGTTGCCGAGCCCGTAGAACTCGATGCGGCGCGCGCCGTTCAGCGTCTCGATCGCGTTCTCGACATGCTCGAAGTTCAGGTGCTCGCGCAGCTGCAGGATCGCGGAGACCGTATTGTCGAGCACCTTCGCGCCGAAGTCGGTGGCCGTGTCGCCGAGATGTACCTGGCTGTGGCTCATCGGAATCGTGCCGGTGAGGCCCGTCGCGAGCTTCAGCTTGAAGTCGGACAGCCCCTGGCAGCCGAGCGAGCGGCAGAAGCGGATCACGGTCGGCTGGCTGACGTCCGCCTTGCGCGCGATGTCGACGATCGGGTCATTGATGATCGAGCGCGGGTGATTCAGCGCGAGATCGGCGACGCGGCGCTCGGCCGGCGTGAGTGCATCGCGCATCTGGCGGATCCGCTCGAACACGGCCGACGACGCGCCGCCCGAGCGGTTCGACAACTGCTCCGCAAGGATCGCCGACACGCCGAGGAACGCCGGATATTCGGCGGTGATCAGGTAGGTCGGGATGTTCGCGAGATACGCTTCGAAGCGGCCCTTCGCCTCGAAGCGCGCGCGGAACGGCGAGCGCGTGAACAGCTCGCCGAGTTTCAGCGCGACGCCGCCGCCGATATAGACGCCGCCGAGCGCGCCGAGCGTCACCGCGATATTGCCGGCGAACGTGCCGAGAATCGCGCAGAAGCAGTCGACCGTCTCGAGCGCGAGCGCGTCGCCTGCATGCGCGCGCTCGACGATCTCGGCCGTGTCGACGGTCGCGGCGACGCGCTTCTTGTCGCGCGCGGCGAGCGCGCGATAGACGATCTCCATGCCGGGGCCCGCGCACACGCGCTCGAACGACACGTGCGGAAACTTCTTGCGCGCGTACTGCAGCACCAGATCCTCGCGCTCGTCCTGCGGCGCGAACGACGCGTGGCCGCCTTCGCTGCCGAGCGCGATCCAGCGGTCGTCGGCCGGGATCAGCCCCGAGACGCCGAGCCCGGTGCCGGGGCCGAGCAGGCCGATCACGCTGTTCTGGCGGCGCGTGCCGCCGCCGATCTGCACGCGCTGCGCGTCGGTCAGGCCCGGCAGCGCCATCGCGAGCGCGGTGAAATCGTTGACGACCAGCAGCGTGTCGAAGCCGAGCGCGCGGCGCGTCGCCTCGATCGAGAAGCTCCAGTCGTGATTGGTCATCGTGACCTGATCGCCGTCGACCGGATTCGCGATCGCGATCGCCGCGTGGTTCACGCGGCTGATCTTCACGTCCTTCAGATACTTGCGGATCGCGTCGGTGATCGTCGGATAGTCGGCGCCGGGATGGACGCGGATCTGCGTGATCTCGCCCGGCCCGGTTTCCAGCGCGAAGCGCGCGTTGGTGCCGCCGACGTCCGCGAGCAGGCGCGGGCCGTCGGCATGCTGGCCCGCGACGACGGCCTTACTTTGCGCACCAGTAGACATCGAGCTTGGTCCCCTTGTCGTTGGCCAGTTGAGAAATCGCGTTCTTCTGCAGCGTGGCCGCCGCGGCGTCGAGGACGTCGCGCTTGCGGCTGCCCGCGATCAGCAGGAACAGGCGCCCGACGCGCTTGAGCGCATCGAGCGAGAAGCTCACGCGCGCGTGCGGCGCGGCGCCGGGATGCACGGCGACGAAGCGCTCGGACGTCGCGATCGCGCGGTCCCATTCGGGCGCGTCCGCGAAGATCGACGCGGTGTGGCCGTCCTCGCCCATGCCGAGCACCGCGACGTCCGGCACGCGATAGTCGGGGTTCGCGTTCAGCGCGGCGACGTGCGCGTCGAGCGTGGTGCGCGTGTCGACGAGCGGCAGGAAGCGGGCAGGGGCCGCCGCATGCTGCAGCAGCGTGTCGCGCACGAGCTGCGCATTGCTGGCCGCGTCGTGCTCCGGCACCCAGCGGTCGTCGACCAGCGTGACGTCGACGCCGGCCCAGTCGAGCGGCGCGTGCGACAGCGTTTGCAGGAACGGGCGCGGGCTGGTGCCGCCGGACACCGCGAGCGTCGGCCGCGCGGCGCCGGCGAGCGCGGCGCGCAGCGCGTCGCCGACGGCGTGCGCGAGCGCTTCGCTTTGCGCTTCCTGGGTGTCGAAAGCGTGGATCTCGATCACATCTCCTCCGGACTGCTTTGTCTGTTCAAATCGTACGAATCGTGGGGCGCGCCGCCGTGCGCGTTCGGGCGCGCGGCCGCGGCGGCGGCAAACCTCAGTTCTCTTCCTCGAGCCAGCACGTGCCGTGCTGCGCGAGCATCGCGCTCGCCGCGGCCGGTCCCCACGTACCCGCCGCGTACGGCTTCGGCGGCTTCAGCGAGCGCGCCCATTCGTTCAGGATCGGCTCGACCCACTGCCACGCGGCTTCCTGCTCGTCGCGCCGCACGAACAGCGCGAGACGACCGTTGATCACGTCGAGCAGCAGGCGCTGGTACGCCTCCATCTGCCCTTCCTTGAAGAACTGGTCGAACGCGAGGTCGAGGTGCACGCTGGCAAGATTCATCCCTTCGCCGGGCTGCTTTGCGAGACAGTACAGGCGGATCGTTTCGTTCGGCTGCAGGCGGATCACGAGGCGGTTCGAGCCGGGCCGCAGCGCGGTCGGCCCGAGCGCCGAGTGCGGCACCGGACGGAAGTTGACGACGATCTCCGCGACGCGGTCCGCGAGCCGCTTGCCGGTGCGCAGGAAAAACGGCACGCCGGCCCAGCGCCAGTTCTCGATCTCGGCCTTCAGCGCGACGAAGGTCTCGGTCTGGCTGTCGGGCTTCACGCCCGGCTCGGTCGCGTAGGCCGGCACCTGCGCGCCCTTGATCACGCCCGCATGATACTGGCCGCGCACCGCGACCTTGCCGATGTCGCGCGGATCGACCGGCTTCAGCGCCCGCAGCACGCGCAGCTTCTCGTCGCGCACCGAGTCGGAGTCCATCGAATGCGGCGGCTCCATCGCGACGATCGACAGCAGCTGCAGCAGGTGGTTCTGCACCATGTCGCGCAGCGCGCCCGTATTGTCGTAGAAATCGCCGCGCGCCTCGACGCCGAGCTCCTCGGCGATCGTGATCTGGATGCTCTCGACCCATTCGCGGCGCCACAGCGGCTCGAACAGCGCATTGCCGAAGCGCAGCGCGAGCAGGTTCTGCACCGGTTCCTTGCCGAGGTAGTGGTCGATCCGGTAGATCTGGCCTTCCGCGAAGATCTCGCCGACCGCATCGTTGATCGCGGTCGACGAACGCAGGTCGTAGCCGAGCGGCTTCTCGAGCACGATGCGCGAGCCTTCGTTCAGCCCGACCGACGCGAGCGCCTTGCAGATCGGCACGAACAGCGACGGGCCCGTCGCCAGGTAGAACACGCGGATGCCGGGCAGCGACGCGATCGCGTCGCGCAGCACGACGTAATCCTCCGCGCGGCCGAGATCGAGCTTCACGTATTCGATGCGATCGAGGAAGGACTTCCACGCGGCTTCGTCGAAGGCTTTGCCGGCCGCTTTTGCCGCGTGCGGCTTCACATGCGTGTCGACCCAGTCGAGATAGCCGGCGCGATCCGATTCGTGTCGCGCCACGGCGACGATCCGGCCGCCTTCCGCGAGCATCTGCGCGCGGTGCGCTTCGAACAGCGCAGGCAGGATCTTGCGCATCGACAGATCGCCGGTGCCGCCGAAAAGTACGAAGGTAAAGCTGGAATCGGTATGCATGTGTCTCCGCCCGGTTTGAAGTAGCTGGGAAGCGATCCGTAGTGCGATAAAAATATTTTTGACACTGATTTGTAGTTTAACTACAATCCGCCGAAAGGGGTAGCACCCGGACGAAGAAAAAATGAAGCGCGGCCGATGCAACGCGCGGGCTTCGTCGCCGGGAACGCCTTGTGCCGAATGTTATCGGACATTGACGGCGCGCATCGTTCGCGCGCCGCCGGCCCCCGGGCTCGTGCCGCACCGCGGCGAGCCAGAAACACAAAGAGGAGACACGCAGTTGAATCTCAAGTCACGCTTTCTGTAAGAGCCCGGCCGGTCATCGGCCCCGTGCGCGACACGCGTCTCGCGGCTCGATTTCCCCGTCGTCGTCAAGAAGCCGTTCCCGGTGAGGGAACTTCACGAGTTGATTCAGTCTGGAGGAGATAGGTAATGAAAGTTCGCTCGATCATGGGTGCGCTGTGCGCCGCAGGTCTGATGGCAGGCGCCGCGGCAGCGCAGGCGGCCGAGAATGTGACGGTGCTGCACTGGTGGACCTCGGGCGGCGAGTCGAAGGCCGTCGGCGTGCTGAAGGACGACGTACAGAAAGAAGGCTACGTGTGGAAGGACTTCGCGGTCGCGGGCGGCGCCGGCGCGGCGGCGATGACCGCGCTGAAGACCAAGGTGATCAGCGGCGACGCACCGTCGGCCGCGCAGATCAAGGGGCCGCTGATCCAGGACTGGGCCGACCAGGGCGTGCTCGTCAACATCGATTCCGTGGCCGGCGACTGGAAGCAGAACCTGCCGCCCGAAATCGACAAGATCATGAAGTACAAGGGCCATTACGTCGCCGCGCCGTTCTCGGTGCACCGCGTGAACTGGCTGTACCTCAACAAGGCCGCGCTCGACAAGGTCGGCGCGAAGGTGCCGACCACCTGGCCGGAGTTCTTCGCGGTCGCCGACAAGCTGAAGGCCGCGGGCATCCAGCCGGTCGCGATGGGCGGCCAGCCGTGGCAGGACCTGACGCTGTGGGAAGACGTCGTGCTGTCGCAGGGGCCGGCCTTCTACAAGAAGGCGCTCGTCGATCTCGACCAGGCCACGCTGACCTCGCCGCAGATGCTGTCGGTGTTCGACACGGTGCGCAAGATCCAGGGCTATTTCGACGCGGGCCGCAACGGCCGCGACTGGAACCTCGCGACCGCGATGGTGATCAACGGCAAGGCCGGCATGCAGTTCATGGGCGACTGGGCGAAGGGCGAGTTCGAGAACGCCGGCAAGAAGGCGGGCAAGGACTACATCTGCGCACCGGTGCCGGGCACGACCAATGCGTATACGTTCAACGTCGATTCGTTCGTGTTCTTCCAGCAGAAGGGCCAGAAGGCCGCGACGCCGGGCCAGCTCGCGCTCGCGAAGACGATCATGACGCCGGACTTCCAGGAGCAGTTCAGCCTGCTGAAGGGCTCGATCCCGGTCCGCCTCGGCGTGAAGATGGACAAGTTCGACGACTGCGCGAAGAAGTCGTACGCCGACGAGCAGACCGCGATCAAGTCGGGCGGCTACGTGCCGTCGCTCGCGCACGGGATGGCGCAGGGCGATGCAACGGCCGGCGCGATCACCGACGTCGTCACGAAGTTCATGAACTCGCAGCAGGATTCGAAGAGCGCGGTCGCCGCGCTCGCGCGAGCCGCGAAGGTGAAGTAACGCGCGACAGGCGCCCGGCCGCACGCGCTGGATCGGCCGGGCGTTCTTGCATGTGCAGCAAACGGGCTCGCCTGCGGGCCCGTGCCGTGTCCGGCGCCGGCTTCGGCCTGCGCCGCCCTCGTTCCAGGAGTCGAATCAAGTGGCTGCCCCTCTTAGCGGAAACGGATCCGGCGCTGCCGCCGCGCGGCGCACGTCGCCGATGTCGGCGTTCGCCGATCGCTGGATTCCGAAGCTCGTGCTTGCGCCGAGCGTCGCGATCGCCGTGGTGTTCATCTACGGCTTCATCCTGATCACCGGCTATCTGTCGCTGACCAATTCGCGGCTGTTGCCGAACTACGAATTCGACGGCTTCGGCCGTTACACGGACCTGTTCCAGAACGACGTGTGGTGGACTTCCGCCGCGAACCTCGGCTGGTTCGGGATTCCGTTCATCGCGATCTGCGTCGCGCTCGGGCTGTTCCTCGCGATCCTGCTCGACCAGAAGATCCGCAACGAAGGCGCGCTGCGCGCGATCTTCCTGTATCCGATGGCGCTGTCGTTCATCGTCACGGGCACTGCGTGGCAGTGGATCCTGAACCCGGGCCTCGGCCTCGAGAAGGTGATGCACGACTGGGGCTGGACGAGCTTCTCGTTCGGCTGGCTCGACGATCCGGACAAGGCGATCTTCTGCGTGGTGATCGCGGCCGTGTGGCAGTCGACCGGCTTCGTGATGGCGCTGTTCCTCGCGGGGCTGCGCGGCGTCGACGCGGAGATCTTCAAGGCCGCGCAGGTCGACGGCGCGACGCTGCCGACCATCTACCGCAAGATCGTGATTCCGAGCATGCGCCCGGTGTTCTTCTCGGTGCTGCTGATTCTCTGCCACATCACGATCAAGACCTTCGACCTCGTCGTCGCGCTGACGGCCGGCGGCCCCGGCACGTCGTCGTCGCTGCCGGCGATGTTCATGTACACGTTTTCGTTCAACCGCGGCCAGCTGGGCCTGGGCGCGGCGTCGTCGGTGATGATGCTGGCGACCGTGGTCGCGGTGCTCGTGCCGCTGATGTATATGGAATCGAGGAGCACGCGCAATGCAGCCTAAGATGACCATCAGCCGGGCGGTGATCTACGCGGCATTGATCCTGTTCGCGCTGTACTTCCTGTTCCCGATCTACGTGATGCTGTCGACGTCGTTCAAGGATCTCGACCAGCTGCGCACCGGCAACCTGCTGACGCCGCCGACGCACTGGACTTTCGCGCCGTGGGTGAAGGCGTGGAGCGAGGCCTGCACCGGCGTGCGCTGCGACGGGATGAAGCCGTTCTTCCTGAACTCGATCCAGATGGTGATTCCGGCCGTGCTGATCTCGTCGCTGATCGGCGCGTTCAACGGCTACGTGCTCACGCACTGGCGCTTTCGCGGCGCGGACGCGCTGTTCACGATGATGCTGGTCGGCTGCTTCATTCCGTTCCAGGTGATCCTGCTGCCGATGGCGCGGCTGCAGGGCATGTTCGGGCTCGCCAACACGATTCCGGGCCTCGTGTTCGTGCACGTCGTGTACGGGATCGCGTTCACGACGATGTTCTTCCGCAACTTCTACGTGAGCGTGCCGGCCGAACTCGTGAAGGCCGCGCGCATCGACGGCGCGGGCTTCTTCACGATCTTCACGAAGATCCTGCTGCCGGTGTCGCTGCCGATCTTCATGGTCTGCCTGATCTGGCAGTTCACGCAGATCTGGAACGACTTCCTGTTCGGGATCGTGTTCTCCGGCGTCGACTCGATGCCGATCACGGTCGCGCTGAACAACCTCGTCAACACGTCGACGGGCGTGAAGGAATACAACGTCGACATGGCCGGCGCGATCATCGCCGCGCTGCCGACGCTGCTCGTCTACGTGATCGCCGGCCGCTACTTCGTGCGCGGCCTGACGGCGGGCGCGGTGAAGGGCTGAAGACGACCGAGCTGCCGCGCGGGCGACGCGCGGCGCATCGCAACGAACCGGACGCGGCGCGGGATGCGCGCCGAACCTTGCACGGGACCGGAGCGCGCGCAGCGCGCTTCGGCCGACACCAGAGACAGAGGATTCACAGCATGGCAAGCCTTTCCATCCGTGACGTGTACAAGACTTACCCGAACGGGGTGCCGGTCCTGAAGGGTGTCGACATCGACATCGAGGACGGCCAGTTCCTGATTCTCGTCGGCGGTTCGGGCTGCGGGAAGTCGACGCTGCTCAACATGATCGCCGGGCTCGAGACCGTCACGAGCGGCGAGATCCGCATCGACGGCAAGGTCGTCAACGACCTGTCGCCGAAGGACCGCGACATCGCGATGGTGTTCCAGTCGTACGCGCTGTACCCGTCGATGACGGTGCGCGACAACATCTCGTTCGGCCTGAACATCCGCAAGGTGCCGAAGAGCGAGCAGCAGCAGATCGTCGATCGCGTGTCGCAGATGCTGCAGATCCAGCACCTGCTCGACCGCAAGCCGGGCCAGCTGTCGGGCGGCCAGCGCCAGCGCGTCGCGATGGGCCGTGCGCTCGCGCGCGATCCGGCGCTGTTCCTGTTCGACGAGCCGCTGTCGAACCTCGACGCGAAGCTGCGCATCGAGATGCGCGCTGAAATCAAGCTGCTGCATCAGCGTCTGGGCACGACGATCGTCTACGTGACGCACGACCAGATCGAGGCGATGACGCTCGGCGACCGGATCGCGGTGATGAAGGACGGCGTGGTCCAGCAGTTCGGCGCGCCGCAGGAGATCTACGACTCGCCGTCGAACCTGTTCGTCGCGGGCTTCATCGGCGCGCCGCCGATGAACTTCATCAACGGCAAGCTGGTCGAGCAGGGCAGCGGGATCGCGCTCGAGATCGACACGGGCCTCGCGCGCAGCGCGCTGAACCTGCCGTTCGATGCGGCGAAGCTGAAGTCGCACGTCGGCCGCGAAGTGATCCTCGGGCTGCGTCCGGAGCGCATCACCGACGCGCGCAGCGCGCACAACGGCGAGGCGTCGCGACTGCAGCCGGTCGACGTGCGCGTCGACGTGACCGAGCCGACCGGGCCCGACACGCACGTGTTCGCGCAGGTGAACGGCAAGCGCATCGTGAGCCGCGTGCATCCGGCCGCGAACCCGCAGCCGGGGCAGACGCAGTCGCTGCTGTTCGATGTGTCGAAGGCGGTGTTGTTCGACCCGGCGTCGGAAGAGCGGATCGCGTGATGTGAATGGGCTTGGGGTATCGGCGATGCGTCCGAGGCGTATTTGATCGGGACGCTCGTCGATTGCCCCCGGCTCCGGTGGCGGCGCTGGCTTCGCCATGACGGCGGCGTCCTTCGCCGATGCACCGGGAAGAGGTCGCGATCAGGGACTCGGCTGCGACAGGAAATACGAACCAATCGCATGCAGCACGGGAATGAACAGCAGGCACACGAAGACGGCCGGAAAATAGAACTTCGACTCGCGCACCCGGGAAAACAGGCCCGCTACGGCGACGAGCAGGCAAACAAGCGCGAGCGTGCCGAACAGGTCGCTGTCCGCGATTACCGAAAAGAATGGCCGCATCTCCGCACCTCGGCTACCGGTTGAATTCGGCGAAATTCCAGCGATATAGCTGGAACTGCCTCAGAAAGTCCTGGGCTTCGGCGCCCGTCGTGTTGTTTCTGTAGTCCCACCCACTTGTGCTGAGCGTATAGCGACCCTCCTCGACTCGCATACCTGCGTAACTGGCGTTTTGTGGATCGGCACGATTGCGTCCGATTATCCGCATGATTGTCGTCAACGGACGAACGATCGCGCCACTCGAATTCCCCTGCATGATCGAAATCGACGACGGCGAGACACGTGTGACCAATTGAACGTGGTGTCCGATACCTGCCCGATCATTGGCCTGAACCAGCATATCCCCAGGAAGGATCGACTCGGGCGTTTGAAGTCGCGTGGTGTTCGAACCGGTGCGTTGTATGTCCGGTGCGCCGAAAGTTAGCGACACCATATCGGCATAACCGTACATTGTCGAATCGTATCGGTGGTGCTCGGATTCGCCGTAGATTTCCACATTCCGATAACTTCGCACCCCGGTTGTCAGCTTGATCGGCAATCCTCTCAATGCGGAGAACTGGATAAGTATCCGTAGCGCAAAGTCCTCGCACGTAAATCTATTCGCGCGCGTTGTTCCTTTTCGATCCCAGTACGTTTCCGTTTGGATCTGTCGTGCCAGTTGCTCGACGGTGCGGTGGTATTCGTCGATGTCCGCGTCGGTCCACTCCCGGAGTGTTTTCCAGAATGTTTTGAATTGCGCAACGACGATCTTCGGTGAAGTATCGCCTGTTGGGGTCGTTGTGTGTGCCGCGACGCGCTTGTATCGGTTGCCGCCGGGCGAGATATGAGTATGTCCCGGCATGGCTATTCTGCGAGATAGATCGTGATGTTCTCGGCGTGCGGTACGGCCGCGAGCAGGTGCGTTTGACCGTGCGCGTCGGTTTTGCCGTACTCAAACTCCCCGGTTTCACGCTGCAACGCATAAGCGACGTTGTTCAGTGGATTCCCTGCAATATCGCGAAGTACGAAGCGATCGTCGTAAGCTTGCGGCGTAGATGCCGCTGTGACGGGCGTTGCAGCGGCAACGGGCTGCACTCCGATAGGGTTTGGCGCGCAGCTTATTTTCCATTTGCGCCCGTAAACGGAGATGATCCGGGGTGGACGTTCACAACGGCATCGAACCCAGTCGCCACTCAGGGCTTGAAGCCTCCCGGCAGACGTAAAGTCGCGCATCCTGTTGGCGTTGAGAGTCCCGGGTGCGGCCTCGATCGTTCCAGTGCTCCCGCATGCGTCGCACCACGCACGTTGTCCGAGGAACGCGATTCTCCGGTGCTTACCGTCGCTGCCCATGATTGTTGTGCATCGACCGCCCTCAAGGACCCGACCGCCACTGTCCAACGGATCATCTTCAACTACCGCGTAAAGGATCGTCATGTCGATTCCGTGCATTTATCTGCGTCGGCAGAACGTAGCACGGCACATCGATCGCTGAAAGCTATTTGTAAAAAACCGTGTCTAACAGATTGCCTCGCAGTGCGAGCAGCGTCGCATATGAAACGGGGCCGTCGAAACGGCCCCGCGCATTTCAGGTGGAAATTGACCTCAGTGCGGCAACCGCACGTCGAACTTGAATGTCGCGAGCCGCGCGACGAGCGTGAAGCCGGTCGCGAGCAGCACGCTGTACACCGAGTCGAACTGCAGCCATACGAGCAGCAGGTAGAACCAGCAGCCGACGAACGCGCAGGTCGCGTACGGTCGCGAGTCGCGCAGGATCAGCGGGATGTCGTTGCACAGCACGTCGCGGATGATCCCGCCGACCACGCCGGTGATCACGCCCATCATCACGGCGATGAAGCGCGGCATTTCCGCGTCGAGCGCGATCGCGGTGCCCGAGATGCTGAAGATCCCGAGCCCGATCGCATCGGCGACGAGCAGCACGCGCTCGGCCGACAGTCGCGACAGCATCCGCAGCACGAACGGCGCGAACAGCGCGAGCACGAAGATCGCGATCACGTAGTCGTCGTGCACGACCCAGTAGAACGGCCGGCGTTCGAGCAGGATGTCGCGCAGCGTGCCGCCGCCGAACGCGGTGGCCAGCGCGACGACGAACGTGCCGACCGAGTCGAGGCGGTTCTTGCGCGCCTCGATGAAACCCGAAATCGCGAACGCGAGCGTGGCGATCGCCTCGAGGATCGCGATCGCGAGCGTCAGCCTAGGATGCGGCACGCGGCCCCCGCTCGCCGGGCGCCGCGAGCGGCTGCAGCAGCACGAGCACCGCGCCCGCACCGCCGTCGTGGCCGCGCGCCTCGCAGAACGCGATCACCTCTTCCTTCTGCACGAGCCACGCGCGCACCTTGCCCTTCAGCACCGGTTCCTTGCCGATCGAGCCGAGCCCCTTGCCGTGGATCACGCGCAGGCAGCGCAGCCCTTTCTTGCCGGCTTCGCGGATGAATTCGGCGAGCGCGTCGCGCGCCTCGTCGCGCCGCATCCCGTGCAGGTCGAGCTGCGCCTGCACGATCCACGCGCCGCTCCGGAGTTTGCGCACGACGTCGCGGCTCACGCCGGGGCGGTGGTAGTACAGCGACTCGTCGCTGTCGAGCAGCGTTTCCGGATCGAATTCGTCGGACAGCGTCGCGCTCAGCACCGCTTCCTCGTCGCGCTGCGTCTGCTTCGGCACGGGATCGGGCGGCGTGCGGCCGGACGCCGCGCGCGGCGGCGCGTTCAGCGGCTGGATCGCGCCGATCTCGTTGCGGAACAGGTTCGCATCGGCCTCGGCCTGGCGCGCGGCCTTCGCGGTTTCGACGCGCGCGCGTTCGCGCCGTTCGGCTTCGCCCTGTAGCGTCTTGCGCAACGCGCCGAGCGCGGCGAGGCCCTGGCCGCGCAGCGCGGCGGGATCGGCGGCGGGCGGCGGGGTGGCGGGCGCGGGGTTCGCGGGACGGGCGGCGATCTGCCGCTTCGCGGGATCGCTCGGATGGGGCTGGTTCTTCGCCATGATTCGGTCGCAGGGCAGGCGCGTTCGGGCGCGCGGGCACAAAAAAGCCGCTGCGCGACGGCAGCGGCTCCGGCCAGGCCTGCTTCGCGGCAGCGGACGCCATTGTAGCGCCCGGCGCGAACAGGCTCGGCTTACTTCTTGTCGTGCAGGCTTTCGAGGTAGCGCTGCGCGTCGAGCGCGGCCATGCAGCCCGTGCCGGCGCTCGTGATCGCCTGGCGATACACGTTGTCCTGCACGTCGCCCGCGGCGAACACGCCCGGCACGCTCGTCGACGTCGCGTTGCCGTGCAGGCCGCTCTTCGTCAGGATGTAGCCGTCCTTCATCTCGAGCTGGCCCTGGAACAGGTCGGTGTTCGGCTTGTGGCCGATCGCGACGAACAGGCCCTGCACCGCGATGTCTTCGGTCGCGCCGGTCTTCACGTTCTTGATGCGCAGGCCCGTGACGCCCGAATCCTCGCCGGTCACTTCGTCCAGCACGCTGTCCCACTTGATCTCGACCACGCCTTCCTTCTGCTTCTCCAGCAGGCGGTCGATCAGGATCGGCTCCGCGCGGAACTTGTCGCGGCGGTGGATCACCGTGACTTTCTTCGCGATGCCGGTCAGGTAGAGCGCTTCCTCGACGGCCGTGTTGCCGCCGCCGACCACCGCGACTTCCTGGCCGCGATAGAAGAAGCCGTCGCAGGTCGCGCAGGCCGACACGCCCTTGCCCATGAACGCTTCCTCGGACGGCAGGCCGAGATACTGCGCGGACGCGCCGGTCGCGATGATCAGCGAGTCGCACGTGTATTCGCCCGAGTCGCCGATCAGGCGGATCGGCTGCTCGTGCAGCTTCGCGGTGTGGATGTGATCGAACACGATCTCGGTGTTGAAGCGCTCCGCATGCGCGAGGAAGCGCGCCATCAGTTCCGGGCCCTGCACGCCGTTCGCGTCCGCCGGCCAGTTTTCGACGTCGGTCGTGGTCATCAGCTGGCCGCCTTGCGCGATGCCGGTGATCAGCACCGGGGACAGGTTGGCGCGGGCTGCATAGACGGCGGCCGTATAGCCGGCGGGGCCGGAACCGAGAATCAGGACTTTGGCGTGTTTGGGCGTGGACATGTGCGAAATCCGTAAAAGGCGGCCGTGGCGGCCGGGGTAGGGCTCGCCGGCGGTCGGTGTCGACCGGGATGCCGTCATAGATGGGTATCAGACGCGCATTATAAAGGCCCCGTTGCTGCGTTGCCGAACGAGAGTTTCAATCGCGGCGATAGCGTTCGGGTTTCTGGTGGGACCGACCGCGCCGGCAAAGCGCGGCAGACGGCACCGGCGGCCAGCGCGATCGCGCGGCCTCGCGCGGCGCGTTGCCGCAGGCGTCGGCGCGGTCGTCCGGCCGGCCAGGCAGCCCCGCCCGCGGATGTAACCGTCATTTACACTTGAGCGACCGATGCAGCGTTTACAATAAGCGGGATCGAACGACAGGCGGGCGCGCGGCATGCGCGGCCCGTTCTCTTTATACGGATTCATGGCAAAAGCTCCTTATTCCGCTCAGGCACAGGCGTTGCCGCACCGGATGTCGAAGCTCCTCACGGAGATCCGCTGGATTCTCCAGGTCGCGCTGTGCGCGTTTCTGGTGATGGCCCTGCTGAGCTACAGCCGGCGCGACCCGAGCTGGACGCATGCCGCGCAGGTGGACCACATCTCGAACTGGGCCGGCCGCGTCGGCGCATGGACGGCCGACATCATCCTGCTGCTGTTCGGCCTGTCGGCCTACTGGCTGATCGTGCCGCTCGCGCGGCGCATCGCGGTCAACTATCGCCGCATCACGCGCCACGAGGCGCTCGCCGAAGAACCCGAGCGGCCGATCGGCTGGCTGACCGAGATCCTCGCGTTCGTGCTGGTCGTGCTTGCGTGCGACGGCATCGAGGCGCTGCGGATGTGGTCGCTGAAGGTGCAGCTGCCGCGCGCGCCGGGCGGCGTCGTCGGCGAGGCCGTCGCGGGCGCGGTGTCGCACGCGCTGGGCTTCACGGGCGGCACGCTCGCGCTGCTGATCGCGCTGGCGATCGGCTTGTCGCTGTATTTCCGCTTCTCGTGGCTGTCGGTGTCCGAGCGCGTCGGCGGCGCGATCCTGTCCGCCGTCAACGTCGCGAAGCTGCGCCGTGAGGCCGAGCGCGACCGCCGCCTCGGCGAGGCCGCGGCCGTGCGCCGCGAAGGCAAGGTCGAGGAAGAGCGCGTGCGCATCGAGGATCACGAGCCCGTGACCATCGTGCCGCCGGTCGTCACGCCGGCGAAGTCCGAGCGCGTCGAGCGCGAGCGCCAGGTGCCGCTGTTTACCGACCTGCCCGGCGACTCGACGCTGCCGCCGGTGTCGCTGCTCGATCCCGCGCCGAAGGCGCAGGAGGCGATCTCGGCCGATACGCTCGAATTCACGTCGCGGCTGATCGAGAAGAAGCTGAAGGACTTCGGCGTCGAGGCGAGCGTCGTCGCCGCGTACCCGGGCCCGGTCGTCACGCGCTACGAGATCGAGCCGGCCACCGGCGTGAAGGGCAGCCAGATCGTCAACCTCGCGAAGGATCTCGCGCGTTCGCTGTCGCTCGTGTCGATCCGCGTCGTCGAGACGATTCCGGGCAAGAACTACATGGCGCTCGAACTGCCGAACCAGCGCCGCCAGACGGTGCATTTGTCCGAGATCATCGGTTCCGAGGTCTACGCGGCCGCGTCGTCGGCGCTGACGCTGAGCCTCGGCAAGGACATCGGCGGCAAGCCGGTGTGCGCGGATCTCGCGAAGATGCCGCACCTGCTGGTCGCCGGCACGACCGGTTCGGGCAAGTCGGTCGGGATCAACGCGATGATCCTGTCGCTGCTGTACAAGGCGACCGCCGAGCAGGTGCGCCTGATCCTGATCGATCCGAAGATGCTCGAAATGAGCGTCTACGAAGGCATTCCGCACCTGCTGTGCCCGGTCGTCACCGACATGCGCCAGGCCGGCCATGCGCTGAACTGGACCGTCGCCGAGATGGAGCGCCGCTACAAGCTGATGAGCAAGCTGGGCGTGCGCAACCTTGCGGGCTACAACAACAAGATCGACGACGCGGCCAAGCGCGAGGAGAAGATCCCGAACCCGTTCAGCCTGACGCCGGACGATCCGGAGCCGCTCGGCCGCCTGCCGAACATCGTCGTCGTGATCGACGAGCTGGCCGACCTGATGATGGTCGTCGGCAAGAAGGTCGAGGAACTGATCGCGCGGATCGCGCAGAAGGCGCGCGCGGCCGGCATTCACCTGATCCTCGCGACGCAGCGTCCGTCGGTCGACGTGATCACCGGCCTGATCAAGGCGAACGTGCCGACGCGGATCGCGTTCCAGGTGTCGTCGAAGATCGACTCGCGCACGATTCTCGACCAGATGGGCGCCGAATCGCTGCTCGGGATGGGCGACATGCTCTACCTGCCGCCGGGCACCGGCCTGCCGGTGCGCGTGCACGGCGCGTTCGTCGCCGACGACGAGGTGCATCGCGTCGTCGAGAAACTCAAGGAGCAGGGCGAGCCGAACTATGTCGAGGGCCTGCTCGAAGGCGGCACCGCCGACGGCGACGAGGGCTCGGCCGGCGCGGGAACCGGCGAAGGCGGCGGCGAGTCTGATCCGCTGTACGACCAGGCGGTCGAGATCGTCATCAAGAACCGCCGCGCGTCGATTTCGCTCGTGCAGCGCCATCTGCGGATCGGCTACAACCGCGCGGCGCGGCTGCTCGAGCAGATGGAGCAGTCGGGGCTCGTATCGGCGATGTCGTCGAGCGGCAACCGCGAAATTCTTGTGCCGGCGCGCGACGCGGAATGAGTCCGCGGCGCTCGCGGCGCCGGCCATCCAGGGAGAAAACCGCAATATGCAGCAACATTCGTTCGCAATGTCCCTTCGTTCGACGCGGCGCTGGTTCGGCGCGGCGCTGGCCGGCGCATCGCTGATGCTCGCGGCCACGCATGCGTTCGCGAGCGGCACCGAGCAGTTGAGGGCCTTCGTGTCGCAGGTGCGTGCGGCGAAGGGCGAGTTCACGCAGCAGATCGTCAAGGCGCCGAGCAAGGGCGCGAGCGCCGCGCAGGCCGCGCCGAAGCCGAACGACAATTCGAGCGGCACGTTCGTGTTCTCGCGTCCGGGCAAGTTCATCTGGACGTACCAGAAGCCGTATCAGCAGGTGCTGCAGGCCGACGGCGACAAGCTGTACGTGTACGACCGCGACCTGAACCAGGTCACCGAGCGCAAGCTGAACGGCGCACTCGGCGCGAGCCCGGCCGCGATCCTGTTCGGCAGCAACGATCTCGACAAGAACTACACGCTGCGCGATGCCGGCGAGAAGGGCGGCATCGACTGGCTCGAGATGCTGCCGAAGGCGCAGGACACGCAGTTCCAGCGGATCGGCATCGGCTTCAGGAACGGCACGCTCGCCGCGATGGAGTTGCACGACGTGTTCGGCAACGTCACGCTGCTGACGTTCACGAACATTCAGACCAATCCGCCGCTGAAGGCCGATACCTTCAAGTTCGTCGTGCCGAAGGGCGCCGACGTGATCAACGGCTGACCGGCGCCGCGCGCCGCGTTTTCCCGACGGGCCTGCCGGCAACGGCAGGCCCGTGTTGTTTGTGGGCGCCGGGCACCGGGCGCCGGGCACGGCGGCGGCGGCGTGCGGCTGTCATAATGTCGGGTCCGGCGGCCGCGTTCGGCCGCTACCGTTTGAAGTGGAGCGAGGGTTCATGTCCGACCTGTTTCAAGTCGAGCCGCGCCGTCCGCTTGCCGAGGCGCTGCGGCCGAAGACGCTCGCCGAGGTGATCGGCCAGACGCATTTGCTGGGCGAAGGCAAGCCGCTGCGGCTCGCGTTCGAATCGGGCAAGCCGCATTCGATGATCCTGTGGGGGCCGCCCGGCGTCGGCAAGACGACGCTCGCGCGGCTCACCGCGCTGGCGTTCGACTGCGAGTTCATCGCGCTGTCCGCGGTGCTCGGCGGCGTGAAGGACATCCGCGAGGCGATGGAGCAGGCGAAGGACACGCTGAACCGCACCGGCCGCCACACGATCCTGTTCGTCGACGAGATCCATCGCTTCAACAAGGGGCAGCAGGACGCGCTGCTGCCGTTCGTCGAGTCGGGGCTCGTGACCTTCATTGGCGCGACCACCGAGAACCCGAGTTTCGAGGTGAACTCGGCGCTGCTGTCGCGGGCGCAGGTGTACGTGCTGCAGTCTCTGAACGACGACGAGATGCGCCAGTTGCTCAGGCGCGCGCAGGAGATCGCGCTCGACGGCCTCGCGTTCGACGACAAGGCGGTCGACACGCTGGTCGGCTATGCGGACGGCGATGCGCGGCGCTTCCTGAACCTGCTCGAGCAGGCGCAGACGGCGGCTGCGTCGGCCGGCGTGACGACGATCGACGCCGATTTCGTCAGCAGCGCGATGACGCTGAACGCACGGCGCTTCGACAAGGGCGGCGACAATTTCTACGACCAGATCTCGGCGCTGCACAAGTCGGTGCGCGGGTCGAGCCCGGACGGCGCGCTGTACTGGTTCTGCCGGATGATCGACGGCGGCGCGGATCCGAAATATCTCGCGCGCCGGATCGTGCGGATGGCGTGGGAGGACATCGGCCTGGCCGACCCGCGCGCGATGCAGATGGCGAACGACGCGGCCGAGACCTACGAGCGGCTCGGCTCGCCGGAAGGCGAGCTCGCGCTCGGGCAGGCGGTGATCTATCTGGCGTGCGCGGCGAAGAGCAATGCCGGCTACAACGCGTTCAACCAGGCGATGGCGTTCGTCAAGCAGGACAAGTCGCGCGAGGTGCCCGTGCATCTGCGCAACGCGCCGACCAAGCTGATGAAGGAGCTCGGTTACGGTCACGCGTACCGCTACGCGCACGACGAGCCGAACGCCTATGCGGCCGGCGAGACGTACCTGCCGGACGGCATGCGCGAGCCGCGCTGGTACAAGCCGGTGCCGCGCGGGCTCGAATCGAAGATCGCGGACAAGCTCGCGTGGCTGCGCGAGCTCGATCGCGAGGCCGGCAAGAAGGACTAGCGCGCGGCGCCGCGGGGTTGTCGCCGCCGGCGACGCCCGTGGCGTGCGAAAGGCGGCTGTCCGCTGCCGCGCGTGGGCGACGATGCGTGCGTCAGCGTTTGCGGCCCGGCTGCTTTTTCCAGTAGCCGAACGGTTCCTCGTGGCATTCGATGTCGAGTTCGGCGATGCGCGCATGCAGGCGTTCCTGCGCATCGGCGATCGCGATGTTGTAGATCGCCGGCGCGATTTCCTCGACGAAGAAGTGCAGCAGCGCGCCGGCCTGGATATTGCCGATCGGCTCGTCCATGTTTTCCGTGAAATAGCGTTGCAGCGACGCGATCGCACGGTCGCGTACGTCCTTGTCGAGTTCGATGGCCATCGGGGTTTCCTGTTTGTCGATCGGCCGGCGCGGGGCCGGTACGCCGGAGCCGCGCCACGCCGCTTGCCGGTGGACCCAACGTGCACCGGCAGTGCGATACTGCCACGACCGGTGGTTTTCCGGCATCGTCCGTCGGGCCGACGCGTTGGCGGCCGCGCCGTGCGTTAGAATTCCCGTCTTACACAACGATTTTCCAAGTCCTCCCATGCTCGACATCCAGTTGCTGCGCAAAGACCTCGACGGCGTCGCCAAGCGCCTCGCCGATCGCGGCTACACCCTCGACGTCGCCGCGTTCTCCGCCCTCGAAGCGGAACGCCGCGCGATCCAGACCCGTACCGAAGAGCTCCAGGCGCGCCGCAACAGCCTGTCGAAGCAGATCGGCGCGATGAAGGGGAAGGGCGAGGACACGTCGGCCGTGATGGCCGAGGTCGGCGGAATCGGCGACGAGATGAAGGCGTCGGCGACCCAGCTCGACGAAATCCAGCAGCGCCTGTCCGACCTGATGCTGGGCATGCCGAACATCGCGCACGACAGCGTGCCGGTCGGCAAGGACGAAACCGACAACGTCGAGGTGCGCCGCTGGGGCACGCCGCGCCAGTTCGATTTCGACGTGAAGGATCACGTCGACGTCGGCACGCCGCTCGGCCTCGATTTCGAGACGGGCGCGAAGCTCGCCGGCGCGCGCTTCACGATGCTGCGCGGCCCGATCGCGCGCCTGCACCGCGCGCTCGCGCAGTTCATGCTCGACACGCACACGCAGCAGCACGGCTACAGCGAGACCTACACGCCGTACATCGTGAACCCGGAGATCCTGTACGGCACCGGCCAGCTGCCGAAGTTCGCCGACGACATGTTCCGCGTCGAGAAGGGCGGCGCGGAAAACACGGTCACGCAATACCTGATCTCGACCTCCGAGATCTCGCTGACGAACACCGTGCGCGACTCGATCGTCGAAGCGTCGGCGCTGCCGATCAAGCTGACCGCGCATTCGCCGTGCTTCCGTTCCGAAGCCGGCTCGTACGGCCGCGATACGCGCGGAATGATCCGCCAGCACCAGTTCGACAAGGTCGAGATGGTGCAGGTCGTCGCGCCGGAAACGTCGTACGCGGCGCTCGACGAGATGGTCGGCCATGCGGAAGCGATCCTGCAGAAGCTCGGCCTGCCGTACCGCGTGATCACGCTGTGCACGGGCGACATGGGGTTCTCGGCTGCGAAGACGTTCGATCTCGAGGTGTGGCTCCCCGCGCAGAATACCTACCGCGAGATTTCGAGCTGCTCGAACACCGAGGCGTTCCAGGCGCGCCGGATGCAGGCGCGCTTCCGCAACGCGCAGGGCAAGCCGGAACTCGTGCATACGCTGAACGGTTCCGGTCTCGCGGTCGGCCGCACGCTGGTCGCGGTGCTCGAGAACTACCAGAACGCCGATGGTTCGGTCACGGTGCCCGAGGCGCTGCGTCCGTACATGGGCGGCATGGAGCGCATCGACGCGCCGGCACACGCGTCGTAAGCGCGCGGCGACGAATTTCCGCAGCCCTCGCAAAAAATTTGCAAAAAAGGGCTTGCGAGCCAAGAAGAGATCGTCTTATAATCTTTTCTTTCCCGGAAACGACCAACCGGGAAATGCAGTAAGGAAGGAGAGGTGGCAGAGTGGTCGAATGTACCTGACTCGAAATCAGGCGTACGGTTTCCCCGTACCGTGGGTTCGAATCCCACCCTCTCCGCCAAAATACGAAACCCCTTGATCCGGAAGGATCAAGGGGTTTTTCGTTTGGGGTGGCGTTGCATCGTCTATGAGGTTGTCTTGGTCGGTTGGTGGCAATCGTGATGGTTTCATGGGTGGTGTGAAGGGGGCGTTCGAGCCTCCGCTGGGTCGGAAATCTTTCGATAGCCTTTTCCGGGGCGGGCGCTTATTTGTGATGTAACTCTTCGGAGGTACTCACTCGGGTAAGGCGGTGAACTCTAGCACTGCATTATCTTGCGACTACAACGGGTTTGGCTCTGCTCGTCGCGGAGCGTGCGATTGGGCTGTTTGCTGCTGCAGCGGGTAAGTCTTGCTTGACCGGCGCGGATCGCGTTCAATGCTTATTTCATATTTTTTCAAAAGCCAGATATTTCGCTGCCAGCTCAATTGAATCCACTGGCGGATGATTGTTCTCCTGACGAAATGACGACGCGAGCCATTGTGCGGGCTGGCACGGCGGTGCTCGCCGGCTGTATTCGGTGAATGCGTAATGGCACGCCTCTGCCCGTCCCTGGGGAGGGGGGCAAATTAAGTATGTGAGAGTGACGTCGAGGCGGAATTGAAGTTGGTTTTTGGTTATAAATAAAAATCATGCTTATTTAGATTCGAATGAAATTTGAATTTAAATGTTGCATAAGGTGGGCGCCAGTAGATGCAAGGGTATGGCGAAAAGTCATCGTTGAGGCCGGTCGATCCAGTGCAAGAAGAAGTGAGTTGGCTCAAAGGATGGGATTCTGGGGGTAATTTCTGGTTCTTCACGGATTGCCGGGATAGGCGGCCTTGATCTTGAGGAAGAAGTAGGCGCTGTCGCGATAGCCGTAGGCCATGCGCTTCATGACCTTGATGCGGTTATTGATGCCTTCGAGCTGGCCGGTGTGCATCGGCCAGCGCACGCGGGAGAGAATGCCTCGCCAGTACGCGGCCAACTTGTTTGCAAAGCGCTGGAGTGGTTCGATGGCACTCGCGCGGGCCTGCGCCAGCCAGTTGCGCCAGGCGCGACGCCATTGCCACGCGCTCATCGGCTGCCAGAGTTCCTTGAGCACTGACTTGAGCAGGTAGACGGTCATTAGGGCCTGATTGGCTTCCAGCAGTTCGTGTAGCTTGATCTGGTGCTCGGCCGACAGATTCTCGCGGTTGCGCAGCAATAGCCAGCGCGCCCGTTTGACCACGCGCCGCTGCGGGCGATCATGCTTGAGCCGGTTGGCTTCGTCGACGCGCACCCGGTCGATCACCTCCCGACCATACTTGGCGACCACGTGATAGAGGTCGTACACGACACGCGCACTCGGGCAGTGCTGTTGCACCTCCAGATCGAACGCGGTGTTCATATCCATCGCGACGGCCTCGATGCACGCGCACCGCTCGATGCCGAGCCAGTCGAAGAACGGGCGAATCGCTTCCCGGCTGCGGCCTTCGCCGACCCACAACACCCGGCGTGTGTCGGCATCCATCACCACCGTGGCGTAACGGTGGCCCTTGTAGAGCGCGAATTCGTCCATCACCAGCCGGCGCGGCTGCGCCTCGGGCAACGCATCAAGCCGCGCCTGCAAGCGCTTTGCATCGATACGCCGGACGGTTTCCCAGTGCAGCCCTGAGAGCTGGCAGACGTGGGCGACCGGCAGCTTCTCGCGCCAATGCGCGACGAATTCCGCAAGGCGCCGGGTGATCCGGGCGTGGCGATCCAGCCAGCTCACGCGCTCAATGCGCGGCCCGCAGCCGTCGCACCGCACCCGACGCAAACGCACGCGCAGCCAGACCGCATCGCCCAACATCGGCAGGTCGCGAATCGTGCGCCAGCCGTGTTCGTGCACGCGCTCGCTGCGCTGGCCGCAGCCCGAGCAGTGCGCGGCAAGACCGATATGCGGCAGCAAGGTGACGCGCGTCACCCCGGGCGTACGTTCGAATTCGGAAACGGTAAAACCTTTCCAGAACGGGAGGTCGAGTTTATGATCGGCCATGAAAGCGGTGGTCGTTGGAGTCGTCTGATTGGTCGCACAACCGGTCTATTCCTTCGGGCACCGCTTTCCTTTTGGGCGCCGCCTTCACGCTAATCCGTGATGAACCTAATTTTTACCTGGTGAGCGGCTGTTGCGCAATTTCGCTTGCGTAGTGGTATGTAGCCGCGTAATATCCCGTCGGCAATTGTAATGTAAGCCTCTTCGAATAATCCTCGCTACTGGTGAACCGGACGCAATGATGCGAATTCCGGTCGTGATGTGATTTTTATCGCGTGTAAGCAAAATTGTGCCAGCAGGGGGAGGCTCCAGGCCTTACTGCTGGTTACGGGGGCGGTATGTTACGCCGGACGTTACGTTGCGCGCTACGTAACATGCTGTTGTTCGCGGGCTGTCGATCGATGGAAGTCGCAATTGTGTGTGAAAATCCCACCGAGGGGCAGAGTTTCCGCGAGTTCTGCAACTCCGGAGAGGGTGAGGCGGCGGGTCAGGAGAGTGGCCCGCTTCTTGCATGGGTTGCGCTTGTGCCTAATGTTAGAAGACAGACAAAATGATTTATTTGAGGGCCGGAGCAGGGGTGGAAAATCCAATCTCACTGACCGATTCGCTGTCTGGCGCAAGCCAGAGGTGGTCGACGATAAAGTATGGTCATCGTTTGGGCGCCGAAGGTGAGGTGCGGGCTTTCGCCGATGTCTCTTGGTGATCTCTAGCGATGATTTTGGGCTGTATCCCGGCGGTGGCAAGTAAGTGAAGGATAATATCGCCGCATATGTCGGTCAGCCGAAGGTGTCGAATTTCTCCGGTCGCCGTATGGGGCTAGTATGCTCACCATTCTTGTAGTGTGAGATCCTCGTGGTATAAGCCTTAGACCGGAGTCGGTTTGTCAATGCACCGATTTTGATTGAGTATTTCGGATGTCAGGTTGCGAAAGCTTGGGCGTTGAATTTGCGGTCCAGGCGCGGGGGCGATGCACGGGGGATATGGATTGGCTTGTGAGTGTTCGACTGTATGAATGTCATACGCCCTGGATAATATCGTCGCGATTGGGTGACTTTTCTCAATTGACTTCGATGCAAAGGGCGGATGAGGTTGCGGGTGAGTTAGCGCTTCCTTTTTTGTTGTGATTGTCCTGATTTTCTGGGTTGCGCCATGTGTCGCGGCGTGGTGGTGGGCCTTTTGCTTTTCGGTTTGCGTCTCTTTTTCTGGAATGCGATATAGAGAGTGTGATGCAGATTAATTGAAGTCTTGTCGTGTGTTTTTTTGATGATTTTTGATGAAGTAAAAATTGCCGGCAAGGGTTGATTGATGGTTGGGTGTTGGCTAGGGTAGCTTGCTAATCGGATGGGTTAGATGGAGACGCTTTTAATTTCTTTCGTGATCTCATTTGTCGTGGCCTTGTTGATTGTTCGATATGAACATCTGCATGCGCGCCTGTCGATGGATCGGGACTTGGATGGGGTTCAAAAGGTGCACGCGATCGCAGTTCCACGGGTGGGTGGAATTGCCGTGATATCGGGGGTATTCGCTGGTGCGGTCGTCAGCTTCGTTATCCATCGTACGATCAGCGCCGAATATTTCGTTCTGATGGGGTGTGCAGTTCCCGTGGTCGTCTTCGGTATAACCGAAGATTTGACGAAGCGGGTCAGTGCCCGGGCGCGCCTTATTGGATCTGCGATCGCTGCGTTGATCGCTTGCTATGCTCTGAAGGCAGTGGTTGGTCGAGTGGGTGTGTCGTATGTCGACGCCTTGCTGGTAATCGCGCCCATTGCGACGGTATTTACGGTCTTTGCAGTGTCAGGCGTGGTTCACGCGTTCAATATTATCGATGGAATGAATGGCTTGGTATCGGTTGTGTCGATCGTCATTCTAACCTCCATCGGTTTTGTTGCTCATCAGGTTGATGATCCTCTTGTTGTCGCTGTCTCGCTGGCAATGGTTGGTGCGATTTTGGGTTTCTTGCTTTGGAATTACCCTGTTGCTCAGGTTTTCCTCGGTGATGGTGGGGCGTATTTTATTGGATTTGTAACTGCGGAATTGCTGATCTTGCTCACTGTTCGCAATTCGCGTATTTCGCCACTTTATGCGCTGCTTGTGACTTTTTATCCGGTATTTGAGACGCTGTTTTCTATCTACCGACGGCGGATTTTGCGCGGCTTGCCGGTCGGAGCGCCTGATGCCGACCACTTGCATACGCTCATTTTTCATCGATTTGTCGGGCGAGAACTGGATCAGTCTAATTTGCATGCGCGCCTAATCTGCAATTCGCGGACCTCATCGTATTTGTGGGTGCTGAACATCCTTGCTGTTGCGCCGGCAACGCTGTTTTGGGATGATCCCGAGTTGCTCGCGGGGTTTGCGGTACTTTTTGCCGTGGTGTACGTGTGGCTGTACTCGTCCATAGTCAAGTTCAGAGACCCTATTTGGTTGCGGTGAAAGGGTGCCCCTCGCTGTGCGGCATTATTCGCAACGGGGATGTGGTGTGGGCGCAACATGCAGCTGGGCGACTCAATTGGTGCACAGGG
This sequence comes from Burkholderia pseudomultivorans, assembly GCF_902499075.1. Classification (GTDB taxonomy): domain Bacteria; phylum Pseudomonadota; class Gammaproteobacteria; order Burkholderiales; family Burkholderiaceae; genus Burkholderia; species Burkholderia pseudomultivorans. Next base: position 107,667 of record NZ_CABVPP010000014.1, read on the forward strand.
ATGAACGTAGAATGTGCGCCCGGATAGCATGCACGCAGCCCGGGGATACGCGCCTTTGCGCCTGCGGGCGAAGGGGGTTGGCATGCGACCGGTTTATGTCGGGGTGGTTTGTCCCCTATTGATGGCGAGATGTGTGGGGGTAGATGAGCCTCCTCAATCTCCGTGGGGAGACTCCCGACGTGAGGGGGCAGTGCCGATAGGCAGCGCATCCGCTGCGGACGATATTGCCAAGCCGGCGGGTTCCCGCCGTTGCTTGTCTATCGGTGATGGCCTCGTGCTGCGAATCCGTTAGACGTCTTGCTACTGATAATAATCGCGTGCCATCCGAGGTCGGATACGCTCGCTTTCCATCGATTCATCGTTCATGTTGCTTCTCCGATCTTTAAGAGTCACGCTCACCGCTGCATGTTTGGCCACGACGCTCGGTGCTTGCGCGCTCTCTCCGGGTATGCGGTTCCAAGCCGATAAGCCAGTTGACCCGGGCGACGCCCAATCCGTTCCCCAAGTTCAGCAAATTACGCCGGCGCTGGTGCGTGAGCAGCAAGCCGCGCGCGAGGCTGAAAGCAGCGGCGTCACGCAATTGCTGGGCGAGCCCAAGCCATACAAGATTGGGCCCGGTGATGTGCTGTCGATCATTGCATGGGATCACCCCGAACTGGTGGTACCGAACCTAACCTACACGATTGGTGATACGGCGGGCACGCTGCCGAGCGGCCCCGGACTGAGTACGCAATCCATCCCGGGCTTTGTTGTTGGAGATGACGGCACTGTTCAATATCCGTACGTCGGCAAAGTTCGAGCGGTTGGGCAAACGGCATCTCAACTTCAGGCGTACTTGAAGAAGATACTGGTTCCATATTTGCGTAATCCGCAGTTGACGGTCAGTGTCATCGCTTACCGTAGTAAGCGGATTTTCGTCGAAGGGCAAGTTGGTCAGCCTGGCGTCAAGCCGATCACCAATATTCCGATGTCGCTTGCCGAGGCGCTCAGCGAAGCAAACGGTGTGGTGCCCGGATCGGGGGACACCAGCCGGATTCAGTTGCTGCGTGGCGGCAAGTCGTATCTGATCAACTTGCCTGAGCTTGCGGAAAAGCAAATCGACGCGTCGAAGATTATGCTCGCCGACCAAGACGTCGTGCGTGTTCCGCCACAAACATACAACCAGGTACTGGTGACGGGTGAAGTTTCGCGGCCGGTCTCGGTCTCCCTTCATGACGGGCGGCTCTCGCTCAACGAGGCGATTGGTGCAGCCTCGGGCGTGAACCCGACCAGTGCTGAGCCGGCTGCGATTTACGTGATTCGTGCAACGCCGGACCCTGCGAAGCCGGATGTATTCAAGCTGGACAGTTCGTCCCCAGTCGGGTTCGCACTTGCCGAGCACTTCCAGTTGAAGCCGAAAGATGTGGTTTATGTCGATGCAACCGGACTGACTCGCTGGAGCCGCGTGATGTCGCTGCTACTGCCGAGTGTTACCGGGGCGAGCGTCGGGCGTGCAGCGGTGGGAGGGTACTGATGGTTGCATCGATCCTTGTCGTATGCATTGGCAACATCTGTCGTAGTCCGATGGCGGAGGGGCTGTTGCGTACGCAATTACCTGGCGTGCGAGTGGAGTCGGCAGGGTTGTCTGCGCTTGTCGGGCGGTCTGCGGAGCCATATGCCGTTTCGTTGATGGCGGATCAGGGCATCGATATCGGAGCGCATAGGGCTCGCCAGCTTGTGACGTCGCACTGTAAGGAGGTCGACCTGATTCTCGTCATGGACGAGGAGCAGCGGCGCGTCGTGCAGCAGAAGTATCCATTCGCGTTTGGCCGTGTCTTCCGCATCGGCCACTTTGAAGGATTCGACGTGCCCGATCCCTACAAGGGGAGCGAGGCAGAGTTCGCCGCAAGCGGCCAACTGATCGAGAAGGGGGTGTCCGGCTGGATTTCCAGGATTCGTTCGCTCTCGTAGGACTTTCGCGCGATTGGACTCGGATGATTCGGTCGCCCGCGATGCCGGCAAGAACGTAGCCGGCATTTTGAAACTCGCTAGTATGTGTCGTCACCATGTCTTCAACTCATCAACCCGTCAACGATCCGAACAACGAATCCGACACTATCGACCTCACCGGCGTTCTGGATCTGCTCGTCGAAAATCGACTGCTGATTACGATTGTCGCTGCGCTGTTTGTGTTGATTGGAGGGCTCTATGCCTTTCTTGCGACGCCGATCTACGAGTCGAACATTGTCACGCAGATCGAAGACAGCCCGGACAGCTCGGCGAAAAGTCTGCTCGGCAACCTGTCTTCGATTTTCGACGTTAAGTCCTCTGCCGATACGGAAACTCAGATTCTCGGTTCGCGGCTCGTCGTGTCCGGAGCCGTCGATACGTTGAAGCTGTACATCACGGCGGAGCCGAAGCGCTTCCCGTTGATTGGTGGCTGGATCTCCCGGCATTCAAAGTCGCTGTCGCGTCCTGGTTTTCTCGGCATGGGCGGCTATACGTGGGGGCGGGAATCGATCGACGTCGATACGTTCGACGTGCCGTCTGATCTGTATGAGCACAAATATACGCTGACGTACTTGGGTAACGACGAATACAGTCTGGCCGGCGATGGGCTCGACCAGCCTGTGCGCGGCAAGGTGGGCAAGCTTGAAACGATCCGATTTGGTGGTGGGGCGCTGCAGATCAACGTTCGGTCCATCTCTGCGGAATCGGGTGCCGTGTTCTTGCTAAAGCGATATTCCCGTCAGCAAACAATCGATGAGCTCCAGAAGAATCTGAAGGTCCAATCGCTCGGCAAGGATTCGGACGTGATCTCCGCGTCGTTGCAGAGCGACGATCCCGAGCTGCTGGCCAAAACCCTGAACGAACTTGGCCATCAGTATGTGAAGCAGAACGCGGAGCGCAAAGCAGCACAGGCAGATCAGTCGCTGCAGTTCCTGATGATTCAGGAGCCGCAACGCCGACATGAACTCGACACTTCGGAAGAGCTCCTCAACGACTATCGTCACAAGCATGCGACCCTCCAGCTCGATGCTGAAGGCAAGATCATTCTCCAGCAATCGGCAGATGCTCAAACCAAGCTGCTCGAGCTGCGTCAAAAGCGCCAAGAGTTGATGACTCGATTTGGCGACTCGCATCCTGCAGTCGTTGCAATCAACGACCAGATCAACGCGGTACAGGCAAACTTCGATCAGATCACCGATCGCATCAAGAGCATGCCGCTTGAGGAGCAGGGGCAATTGCGGCTCGAGCGTGATGTGCGCGTGAATACCGATCTGTACCTTGCTTTGCGCAATAACATCGAGCAGCTTCGTCTGCTCAAGGCAGGCAAGATCGGTAACGTACGCCTCGTTGACACGGCCTATCAGCCTGAACGCCCTGTTAAGCCGAAAAAGCTGCTTGTCGTTGCGGCATCGGGCATCTTGGGTTTGCTGGTCGGTATCGGGCTCGCAGCACTGCGCGAGACGCTGTTCCGTGGTGTCACGGATCCCCATGCGCTTGAAGTGCATAGCGGCCTTAATGTGATCACGACAGTTCCTCATAGCAGGGCGCAAATTGAACTTGCAGGCCAACTCGATAATTCAGCTGGCCGGTCGCTGCTGCTCGTCAACGCTCACGCCGACGATCCCGCCATCGAAAGTCTTCGCAGTTTGCGAACCTCTCTGCAATTCTCGTTGCTGGACGCTCGCAACAATGTGGTGATGGTGACCGGACCTGCACCTGGGGTCGGCAAGTCGTTCGTGTCTGCGAACCTGGCCGGGTTGTTTGCGATGTCAGATAAGCGCGTGCTGTTGATCGATGGAGATATGCGTCGCGGCCAGATTAACAAATACCTCGCCGTAACGCGGGAACGCGGGCTGGCGGAACTGCTCGGTGGTGCGATCGACGTGACTGGAGCGACGCGTCGCGAGATCCTTCCTAATCTCGACTTCATCCCGACTGGCACGCTACCAGCTAACCCGGCCGAATTGCTGATGAATGGCCGTTTGAAGGACATCATCGCCGCGGCATCGCGTCAGTACGATCTCGTAGTGGTCGATGCACCGCCGGTACTCGCGGTGTCGGACGCGGAAATCATCGCGCCGCTGGCGGGCACCGTGTATTTGATCGCAATGTTTGGCAAAACTCGCACGGGCGAAATCAGCGAATCGGCGAAGCGACTTCGGCAGGCTGGCTCGGTCGTCACGGGGCTGTTGTTCAACGGCATGAAGGCACGAGGCGGTAAGTATTCGTACGGCGGGAAATACGCAACTTACCGATACATATCGTACAAATACGACACGAGAGATGAATAATGACTCGAGGGAGAGCAAAGTGAACGTAGGTCTTTCGGATAACGCGAAGGTCGGTATCATCGGGCTCGGTTATGTTGGTTTACCGCTCGCTGTCGAATTTGGAAAGCGGCGGGATGTTGTCGGTTTCGATATCAATCAGCCGCGTATCAATGCGCTGAAGGAAGGGTATGATTCGACGCAGGAGGTGAGTGAGGCTGAACTAAAGGAAGCCGCTCGTCTTACGTTTACGAGCAGCCTGGATGATCTTCGCGACTGCTCGATTTATATTGCGACAGTGCCAACGCCAATCGATGAGTACAAACGTCCGGACCTGACCGCGCTTTACCGCGCCAGCGAGAGCATTGGCAAGGTGCTGAAGAAGAATGACATCGTCATTTATGAATCGACGGTTTACCCGGGGGCAACGGAAGAAGAATGCGTGCCGGTTCTAGAGCGCGTATCGGGGCTCAAGTTCAATGTCGATTTCTTCGTTGGTTATAGCCCGGAGCGTATCAATCCGGGTGATAAAACGCATCGAGTTTCAAACATTCTCAAGGTGACGTCGGGGTCGACGCCCGAAGTCGCGGATATCGTGGACGCGTTGTATGCGGAGATTGTGACGGTCGGTACGCACAAGGCAAGCAGCATTCGGGTTGCCGAGGCGGCGAAGGTGATCGAGAACACTCAGCGCGACGTGAATATCGCACTGATCAACGAGTTGTCGATGATTTTCAACCGAATGGGTATCGACACGCAGGCAGTGCTGGAAGCCGCCGGCACGAAGTGGAACTTTCTGCCGTTTCGTCCCGGGCTCGTCGGCGGCCATTGCATCGGTGTTGATCCGTATTACTTGACGCACAAGGCACAGGCTATCGGTTACCACCCGGAAGTTGTCCTTGCTGGACGTCGTGTGAACGACAACATGGGCATCTACGTTGCGTCGCAATTGGTGAAAGCACTATCCCGGCGCGGCACGGCGATGACAGGCATGCGCGTGCTCGTGCTGGGCTTCGCTTTCAAGGAAAACTGTCCGGATCTACGTAACACGCGCGTGATCGACATCGTTAATGAACTGCGTGAGTACGACGCAACCGTCGATGTATATGATCCGTGGGTTTCGGCGGAAGAGGCCCGTCACGAGTATGGTCTTTCGCTGACCGATGAGCCGGCTCGTGAGACTTATGATGCAATTATTCTGGCCGTCGCGCACCGCGAATTTGCTGAAATGGGCGTCGATTCGGTTCGAGCGTTCGGGAAGCCCGGCCACGTGCTGTATGACCTGAAGTACGTGTTTCCGGCTGATGCGTCGGACATCCGCCTGTAACAACGCTGCACCTTCGCATTTTTATCGTCATGACTAATCGTTACTCGACCGTATGCAGCGCGCTGACTGAACAGCCTCGGCGCTGGGTCATTACCGGTGCGGCAGGGTTCATCGGCTCAAACCTGCTCGAGACGCTGTTGAAGCTCAATCAGAACGTGGTCGGGCTGGATAATTTCTCCACCGGCTACCGTCACAATCTCGATGAAGTGCGTGACACGGTTACGCCAGAGCAATGGCGTAATTTCGAACTGGTGGAGGGCGACATTCGGAATCTCGCTGACTGCGCACGTGCCGTGGAAGGTAGCGACTACGTACTGCACCAGGCTGCGCTCGGTTCGGTGCCGCGCTCGCTGTTGGACCCAATCACGACTAACAGCGTGAATATCGACGGGTTTCTCAACATGCTGGTGGCGGCGCGCGACGCGAAGGTGAAGAGTTTCACATATGCCGCGTCGAGTTCGACCTACGGTGATCATCCAGGGTTGCCGAAGGTCGAGGATCGTATCGGCAAGCCGCTGTCGCCCTATGCCGTGACCAAGTACGTCAACGAACTATACGCAGACGTGTTTGCCCGCAGCTACGGGTTCCGTTCGATCGGGTTGCGCTACTTCAACGTGTTCGGCAAGCGTCAGGATCCCGAAGGGGCCTACGCAGCTGTAATTCCCAAATGGACGGCTGCGCTGATTCGCGGCGACGAGGTGATTGTTAACGGAGATGGTGAGACGAGCCGTGATTTTTGCTTCGTCGACAATGTCGTGCAGGCGAATATTCTGGCTGCGACGGCTGACGATGAGGCGAGGAACGAGGTGTATAACATCGCTGTCGGTGGTCGAACAACATTGAATCAGTTGTTTGACACGTTGAGGGCGGCGTTGAAAGCAAATGGTGTTGCATACGACAAACCTGCGACGCACGGAGCGGTACGCCCAGGTGACGTTAGGCACTCGCAGGCTAGCATCGAAAAAGCGGAAAGACTCTTAGGTTATTCGAATCCTATCGATTTTATCAGCGGGATCGGTCGGGCCATGCCGTGGTATGTTTCCTGTTTGACGACCGAATTACATATGAAGGGATGAGAGGTGTGCTAAGAAAGGCGCTGAACATGTTTCCCATGTTTCGGAGTGACTGGATCCGTACTCGAATACGTGGCTTAAGCGCCGATCATCTGCGTATTGCACGCAGTGCGATCTGGGTTTCCTTGTTCGTACTATTGGGGAAATCTGCTGGCGCAATGAAGGAAATGGCAATTGCATACCGATATGGCGTCGGAACGATCGTCGATGCATACCAGCTAACCTTTACGTTAATTACTTGGTTGCCCAGCACTGCTGTTACTGTGCTCGGAACGGTATTGATCCCAGCGCTAGTGCGGTTACGCGATCAAGACGAGACGGAGAGAGCCAATTTCCTCGGCGAGCTGCAAGGATGGTCGCTACTGATCGGATTACTGTTTGCTGGTCTTTTATATCTGTGCTGGGGGCCAGCTGTTCAGGTAATGGGCGGAAGCCTTTCGCCGGAAACGCGACAAATGTCGCTGAGATTGATGGTGGGTATGTTGCCAATTGGCATACTGACGCTATGGATCAGCGTGCAAGCGGCAAGGTTGCAGTCACGTGAACGGCATGTCAACACGTTGCTGGAGTGCGTTCCGGCCGGAACATTGTTCATCGCGACGTTGTTATTTGGAACGGGCGGGTCAATCACACCGCTAATATACGGTACGTCTTTAGGCTTTATCATCCAATTTTTGTGGTTGTCAGTGCTCGCACGACGAGCGGATGGTATTCGTCCGCGACTTAAATTTTCACTCGGTTCAAAAGAATGGCCATTTATCTGGCATGCGGCTGGTGTTTATATGCTCGGTCAGGTGGCTATGAATGCCGTGACGCCTCTTGATCAGTATTTCGTTGCCCATCTGGGTGACGGGATGGTTGCAACACTTGGCTACGCAAACCGAGTATTGGCTCTGATATTGGGAATGGGTGCGTTAGCGATTAGTCGTGCTACTTTGCCGGTATTTTCCGATATCCGAACAAAGGGAGATCATCATCGTGCGCGTGAAGTTGCACTGAAATGGACTGCCGTGATGTTTTTTGGAAGTTTTTTTGTTGTTTTTTTTGCCGGCATATTCTCGGAGCATGCAATCAGATTTTTGTTCCAGCGCGGAGCATTTGCCGCGAAAGACACAATCGAGGTCGCAAGAATATTTCGTTGGAATCTAGTTCAGGTGCCTTTCTATTTCGCTGCGCCTGTTATGCTCCAGTTGATGGCGAGTCAGGGGCGATTTAAGGTTATGGCATCCATAGCCGTATTGAGTTTTTTTGTTAAGGCGTTAATGAACTTGCTACTCGTGCAGTGGCTGGACGTAAGGGGTATCGTCCTCGCAACGGCCGCTATGTATGCGAGTTCGTTAGCGTGCTATCTCATCGTAGCCCTGCGGCTGGGGCGAGATGAGTAAAGCGCCAAGAGACGTAACGCATCGTGCCGGATACGCGCATGGCTCAAATAGCGCTGAACGATTAATTGCTTGCTGGTAAGAGTTATGAAGATTGTTTTGGTTGTGAGTTCGATGCGGAGCGGCGGGGCTGAACGTGTCGCGTCCACGCTTGCCAATGCTTGGGCGCAGTACGGTCACTCGGTGACTATAATTGCAACGTACAGTGGCGGTGGCGAGTGTTTCTATTCGCTGGATTACAGTATTCGTCTTATATATTTGGCTGAGACGTCACGAATCGCGCGATCAAAACTAACTGGCTATTTTGTAAGATTACGAGCGTTGCGGAAGTTGATTTGTGATATAGGCCCGGATGTGGTTATTTCATTTCTTACTAATGTAAATGTATCTACAATCGCTGCGACGGTAGGGCTCCGCGTTCCTATTATTGCGTGCGAACATAACAATCCGCTTTCCGATGGTCGGTCGCCACTTTGGAGGTGGTTGGTTAGGTTGACATACCCTCAAGCTAATTTGATAACACTGTTAACGGAAAGTGTTGTTGATCGATTTAGGAAGAATATACCGGGCGTAAAGCGGATTGCGGTTATGCCTAACCCTTTACCCAATGATCTGTTAGCAATGCCGCTCGTTACGCATGCGGAAAAGAAAACGCGACAGATAATTGCCGTAGGACGCTTACACGCTCAGAAGCAATTCGATCATTTGATCTCGGTCTTTGGCTTGTTGGCAAGAGATTTCCCCGATTGGAATTTATCAATTTGGGGGGATGGTCCGTTGCGAGCATCTCTCGGCGCTCAAATTCAGGCAGCCGGATTGAACGAGAGGGTATCTCTACCTGGACTCTCCACGCAACTTTGGCAAGAAATGACCAAGGCAGATATTTTTGTTCTTTCGTCTCGCTTCGAGGGAATGCCAATGGTGATGATGGAGAGCATGGCGCTCGGCTTACCGGTTGCTGCGTATGATTGTCCGAGTGGTCCTCGCGAATTAACGCAAGATGGTAAGTGCGGGCTATTGGTTCCATCGGGCGATATCGATCGTCTTGCAGTTGCGCTTCGACAGTTAATGAGTGACGCCACATTGCGACAAGATCTTGGTCGAAAGGCCGCGGATGCGATGAGAAGTAATTTTTCTATTTCAATCATTATGAAAAAATGGGACGATTTGTTTGAGGGGATTGGGGTTAAGATTCGTTAATATATTTTATCTGCTTGGGCGTATTTTTTGCCGGCCAGGTAATGCTTCTTGGCTTTGGTTATTAATCTGAGTGAGTGGATGGAAGTTAAGCTATGGCCAAGATAGTTCTTTTTGCAAATACGGATTGGTATATTTACAATTTTCGCCTCCCGCTTGCAATTGCATTGCGCGAGTCCGGGCACGAGGTCACTTTGATTTCTCCGCCTGGAGAGTACGGAGAAAAACTTCAGGCCTTGGGGTTTCACTGGTTAGCGATGCCAATGGATCGACGTAGCTTGAATCCCTTGAAGGAATTTTCTGTTATTTTGTGGTTGATGAAATTTCTTCGGGATAAAAAGCCGGACTTGATTCATGGATTTACGATAAAATGCGCGATCTACGGCGCGATTTCGGGGAAATTAGCCTCGGTTCCCGCTCGTGTCAATGCAATTGCCGGAATGGGATATGTATTTACTAGCGTGGATATTCGTGCGCGATTACTTAAGCCATTTGTGAGTTGGTTGATGCGGTTTGCATTAAATGGTCGGAATAGTTTGTTGATTCTGCAAAATCCGGATGACGTGTCATTTTTTCAAAGTGAGAAGCTTGTTGAGCCTCAGCGTATTCGATTGATCAAGGGGTCGGGAGTGAATTGCGATCGATTCAATATTCCCCAGAAATATAGAGGCGATGCGGAAAAAGCCGATAATTTGAGACCACTCAACGTCTTACTGGCAGCACGACTTCTTTGGGATAAGGGCGTGGCAGAGTATATTGACGCTGCCCGAATCAGTCGCTCGAAAGGACTATCGGTTAGATTTTTTCTTGCGGGCGCGGCTGACGACGGTAATCCATCTGCAGTTAGCCACGAGCTCGTTCAACAATGGGTTGATGAGGGCCTGATCGAATGGCTTGGCCATGTTAGCGATATGCCGGCATTGTTGGCACAAATGGACGTCATGGCGCTCCCCAGTTATCGAGAGGGCCTACCCAAGACACTTATTGAAGCCGGGGCTTGCGGGTTGGCATTGCTTACAACCGATGCACCTGGCTGTCGTGAGGTAGTGAGTGAAAATGGAGTGGACGGATTGAGCATTCCAGTTCGTGACAGCGTCTCGTTGGCGAAAGGAATTGAGCAACTGGTAAAGGATCGTGAATTGTGCCGGCGTCTTGGGCACGCGGCTCGGAAGAAAGTGCTTGAAGAATTCGAAGAAAGAATCGTAATTCGTAAAACCCTAGATGCTTATCGAGAGTTACTTAAATTATAGCTTATGTGATGTGGAAATTTATAAGTGGTAGTGCTGTCAGCGCAGTCACACGCGGTTCGCGATATTGTTATTGTTAGATGGAATAGGAAGGAATGCCTCTTGATGATCTGAGTGCTGATGTTTCTTGATTGCGAAAGACTTTGCACTAATTGTTGCGTTATTCCATCGAGTGAGGATGGGCTTTCAATGAAATTTCTTGCTTCCTCGTCTCAACGAGGTGTTCGGAGTCCGCGCTTGCGTATTCGCCATTTCTGGTATTCGCCAGTGGGCATATGTTTTTTGGTGCTGGCTTCGACTATTGTCCTATTTATGGCAGTCGGATCCCGGACTTATCTTTTGCATGACCAAGACAATTATATTCGTTATTTTTCTGAAACGGATTGGTCTTGGCTGATGCAATATTATAAGGATAACCCTTGGTGGCGCTTTGCTCCCGGTGTCGTTACCGACGAGCTTGGTTGGCGTGTGTGGATTTTATTTGTCAATCAATTCGGATATGCTCCAGACGTAGGTGTGCGTATTACGGTTGTTTTGTTGAATATCGTAATTTTCTATACGCTGAGTTGGACGCGTCGTCCGGTTC
>NZ_CABVPP010000015.1 GCF_902499075.1 Burkholderia pseudomultivorans
GGGGCGTGGCCGGGTCGGCCGCGGCGGGCTGCGGCGCGAGCGGGTCGGCCGGCGCGGCGGGCGCGACCTTCTCGAGGCAGTAGCCGAGGCCGCGCACGGTCGCGATCCGCACGCCGCTCGGCTCGATCTTCTTGCGCAGCCGGTGCACGTAGACTTCGATCGCGTTGTTGCTGACTTCCTCGCCCCATTCGCACAGGTGGTCGACGAGCTGCTCCTTCGACACGAGCCGGCCGATCCGCTGCAGCAGCACCTCGAGCAGGCCGAGCTCGCGCGCGGACAGGTCGAGCACGCGGTCGTTCGCGTACGCGATGCGGCCGACCTGGTCGAACGCGAGCGAGCCGTGGCGCACGACGGTCGGGCCGCCGCCCGCGCCGCGCCGGGTCAGCGCGCGCACGCGCGCCTCCAGCTCGTTGAGCGCGAACGGCTTGGCCATGTAGTCGTCGGCGCCGAGGTCGAGCCCCTTCACGCGCTCGTCGACGCTGTCGGCGGCGGTCAGGATCAGCACGGGGAGATTGGAGTTGCGCGCGCGCAGGCGCCTGAGCACGTCGAGCCCGGACAGCTTCGGCAGGCCGAGGTCGAGGATCAGCAGGTCGAACGCCTGCATCGACAGGGCCGTATCGGCCTCGATGCCGCTCTTCACGTGGTCGACCGCATAGCCCGATTGGCGGAGTGACCGGGTGAGGCCGTCCGCGAGTATGCTGTCGTCTTCGGCGATGAGAATTCGCATGTGCGTGACCGGTGGCCGGCAGGGCGTTCGCGCCGGCGCGGTTGTCTCCGAAGTGATTCGTGTACGACGCAGCCCGCATTGCGGGCTTGCATAAAACACTGTTTTTTTATACAGTGTCTGCATTCGTGGGCAGCGCCTGATCGCGGGCGCGCCTCTGACAGACGCTGCTCATCATAGCAAAGGACGATTCATGGAAGAAAGCAAGAAAGGCTCCGGGATGACCGCCGAGAAGAGCAAGGCGCTGGCCGCCGCCCTCGCGCAGATCGAGAAGCAGTTCGGCAAAGGGTCGATCATGCGCATGGGCGACGGCGAAGCGGCCGAGGACATCCAGGTCGTGTCCACGGGCTCGCTCGGCCTCGATATCGCGCTCGGCGTCGGCGGCCTGCCGCGCGGCCGGGTGGTCGAGATCTACGGCCCGGAATCGTCCGGTAAAACCACGCTGACGCTGCAGGTCATCGCCGAGTTGCAGAAGCTGGGCGGCACGGCAGCCTTCATCGACGCCGAGCACGCGCTCGACGTTCAATATGCGGCGAAGCTCGGCGTGAACGTGCCGGATCTGCTGATCTCGCAGCCGGACACCGGCGAGCAGGCGCTCGAAATCACCGACGCGCTGGTGCGCTCGGGCTCGATCGACATGATCGTCATCGACTCGGTCGCGGCGCTCGTGCCGAAGGCCGAAATCGAAGGCGAGATGGGCGATTCGCTGCCGGGCCTGCAGGCCCGCCTGATGTCGCAGGCGCTGCGCAAGCTGACGGGCACGATCAAGCGCACGAACTGCCTCGTGATCTTCATCAACCAGATCCGGATGAAGATCGGCGTGATGTTCGGCAACCCGGAAACCACGACGGGCGGCAACGCGCTCAAGTTCTACTCGTCGGTGCGTCTCGACATCCGCCGGATCGGCTCGATCAAGAAGAACGACGAGGTGATCGGCAACGAAACGCGCGTGAAGGTCGTCAAGAACAAGGTGTCGCCGCCGTTCCGCGAAGCGATCTTCGACATCCTGTATGGCGAAGGCATTTCGCGCCAGGGCGAGATCATCGATCTCGGCGTGCAGGCGAAGATCGTCGACAAGGCGGGCGCCTGGTACAGCTACAACGGCGAGAAGATCGGTCAGGGCAAGGACAACGCGCGTGAATTCCTGCGCGAGAATCCGGAAATCGCACGCGAGATCGAGAACCGCATTCGCGAATCGCTCGGCGTTGCCGCCATGCCGGATGGCGCCGGCCACGACGAAGCCGAGGCGATGGACGAAGAAGAGTGATGGTAGGGCGCCGAGGTCGGGCTGGCGAACCGGAGCAGAGCGATACGCCCGAATCGGCGCATCGCTCCGGCCGGCAGGCCGAACCCTCGGGCGCCAACCGGCGGCTTGCAGGCAGCGATGCCGCAGGCCGCACCGCAGCGAGGGCATCCGACGATGCCCTCGTTTCGTTTGAGATCGCCGCGCCCGACGATCCGTTCGACGACGACGAATCGTTCGATGCGCATGATCGTTCCCGCCGGCGAGTGTCCGGCGTCAGCTTCCCGCGCGGTCGCGCGTCGGATGCCCCCGATGCATCGGCGCCGGTACGGGAAGACGTCTATACGCGCAGCAGCCAGCATCCGCGCCGCACACGCCGCGCGGCCGGCACATCCTCGTCTTCCGGCGACGCGGCCGATACGCCCGAACGCAAGCCCTCGTCGAAACCGCCGCGCTCGCTGAAGGGGCGCGCGCTCGGCTATCTGTCCCGCCGCGAATACAGCCGGGCCGAACTCGCGCGCAAGCTCGCGCCGTACGTCAGCGACGACGAATCGGTCGAACCCGTGCTCGATGCGCTGGAGAAGGAAGGCTGGCTGTCCGATGCGCGCTTCGCGGAGAGTCTCGTGCATCGCCGCGCGTCGCGTGTCGGCGTCGCGCGGATCGTCAGCGAGCTGAAGCGTCATGCGGTCGGCGACGCACTCGTCGAAGAGGTGAATGCGCAGCTTCGCGAGACCGAATGGGCGCGCGCGCAGGCCGTCTGGCGCAAGAAATTCGGTGCACTGCCGCAAACGCCGGCCGAACGGGCGAAGCAGGCACGCTTTCTTGCCGCGCGCGGCTTCTCGAGCGCGACCATCGTGAAGTTGCTGAAAGTCGGCGACGATTTTCCGATCGACGACTGACGCGGCCGGTCGCGCGCGTGGCGCGCGATTTTGCTGCAATGCAACCGTTTCCCGACAGAGGGGAATACCCGCCTTCGCGGCCGGCTATCACAAATACCCAATATGCTAAAATCCACGGGTTTTCCTCTTCGGCCTCAACCTCCAGCATGCCGCTATCCGAGCCCGTGCCCCGTCAGTTGCGACATCGACGCGCAATCCGAGCGGAAGCTTACGAGCGCGATGACGGCCTGTGGGACATCGAAGCCTGCCTGACCGACCACAAGCCGCGCGATGTCGCGCTTGCGTCGGGCATCCGGCCCCAGGGCCTGCCGATTCATGAACTCTGGCTGCGCGTGACCATCGATCGTGACCTCAATGTCGTCGACGCCGAAGCGTCTTCGGAATGGGTGCCATATCCCGGTCAGTGTCAATCTGCCTCTCCTGCCTATCGGGCCCTCATCGGGCTCAATCTCTTCCGCAATTTCCGTCGCGATGCGAACCGGCTGCTGTCGGGCGTCGCCGGCTGTTCCCACCTCACCGAACTGTGCGCCGTGCTGCCGACGGCAGCGATCCAGGCGTTCGCCGGCGAGGTATGGAACGTGCGCGAGGAGGGCGGCGAAGGGCCGGATCACGACGGCGCGCACGACGAACCGCCTTTCCAGCTCGGCCGCTGCCGTGCGCTGCGGTTCGACGGCGAGGTCGTGCGGCAGTTCTACCCGCGCTGGTATGGCGCGAGCCGGCCGGACGTGCCCGGTGAAGGCAGCACGAAGGAATGAACGGAAATCATTCGAAGAAGCGTCCTTAAGCGACTTTTCATCCAACTCTCAGACTGAAGGGAATCACGCATGAAGATTCACGAGTACCAGGGTAAGGAAATCCTGCGGAAATTCGGAGTCGCGGTACCGCGCGGCAAGCCGGCGTTCTCGGTTGACGAAGCCGTCAAGGTGGCAGAAGAGCTGGGCGGCCCGGTGTGGGTCGTCAAGGCTCAGATCCACGCGGGTGGCCGTGGCAAGGGCGGCGGCGTGAAGGTTGCGAAGTCGATCGAGCAGGTGCGCGAGTACGCGAACCAGATCCTCGGCATGCAGCTGGTCACGCACCAGACGGGCCCGGAAGGCCAGAAGGTGAACCGCCTGCTGATCGAAGAAGGCGCGGACATCAAGCAGGAACTGTATGTCAGCCTCGTCGTCGATCGCGTGTCGCAGAAGATCGTCCTGATGGGTTCGAGCGAAGGCGGCATGGACATCGAAGAAGTCGCCGAAAAGCACCCGGAACTGATCCACAAGGTCATCGTCGAGCCGTCGACGGGCCTGCTCGACGCGCAGGCCGACGACCTCGCCGCGAAGATCGGCGTGCCGGCTGCTTCGATTCCGCAAGCGCGCGCGATCCTGCAGGGCCTGTACAAGGCATTCTGGGAAACCGACGCATCGCTGGCTGAAATCAACCCGCTGAACGTCTCCGGCGACGGCAAGGTCACCGCGCTCGACGCGAAGTTCAACTTCGATTCGAACGCGCTGTTCCGCCACCCGGAAATCGTCGCGTACCGCGATCTGGACGAAGAAGATCCGGCTGAAATCGAAGCGTCGAAGTTCGACCTCGCGTACATCTCGCTCGACGGCAACATCGGCTGCCTCGTGAATGGCGCAGGCCTCGCGATGGCGACGATGGACACGATCAAGCTGTTCGGCGGCGAGCCGGCGAACTTCCTGGACGTCGGCGGTGGCGCGACGACCGAGAAGGTCACCGAAGCGTTCAAGCTGATGCTGAAGAACCCGGGCCTGAAGGCGATCCTCGTGAACATCTTCGGCGGCATCATGCGCTGCGACGTGATCGCGGAAGGCGTGATCGCGGGTTCGAAGGCCGTGAACCTGAACGTGCCGCTGGTCGTGCGCATGAAGGGCACGAACGAAGACCTCGGCAAGAAGATGCTGGCCGATTCGGGCCTGCCGATCATCTCGGCGGACAGCATGGAAGAGGCTGCGCAGAAGGTCGTCGCGGCTGCCGAAGGCAAGTAAGCGCGCTCAATGAACACGCATGGCGGCGCGGCTTGCACGCGACGCCAATGAACAGAGGTCAAAATACATGTCGATTCTGATCAACAAGGACACGAAGGTCATCACGCAGGGCATCACCGGCAAGACCGGCCAGTTCCACACGCGTGCCTGCCGTGAATACGCAAACGGCCGCGAAGCATTCGTCGCGGGCGTGAACCCGAAGAAGGCCGGCGAAGATTTCGAAGGCATTCCGATCTACGCGAGCGTCAAGGAAGCGAAGGCCGAAACCGGCGCGACCGTGTCGGTCATCTACGTTCCGCCGGCAGGCGCAGCCGCTGCGATCTGGGAAGCGGTCGAAGCCGACCTGGATCTCGCGATCTGCATCACGGAAGGCATTCCCGTGCGCGACATGATCGAAGTGAAGGACCGCATGCGCCGCGAAGGCCGCAAGACGCTGCTGCTCGGGCCGAACTGCCCGGGCACGATCACGCCGGACGAACTGAAGATCGGCATCATGCCGGGCCACATCCACCGCAAGGGCCGCATCGGCGTCGTGTCGCGTTCGGGCACGCTGACGTATGAAGCCGTTGCACAGCTGACCGCGCTCGGCCTCGGCCAGTCGTCGGCAGTCGGTATTGGCGGCGACCCGATCAACGGTCTGAAGCACATCGACGTGATGAAGATGTTCAACGACGATCCGGACACGGATGCGGTCGTGATGATCGGCGAAATCGGCGGTCCGGACGAGGCGAACGCCGCGCAGTGGATCAAGGACAACATGAAGAAGCCGGTCGTCGGCTTCATCGCGGGCGTCACGGCGCCCCCGGGCAAGCGCATGGGCCACGCCGGCGCGCTGATCTCGGGCGGTGCGGATACGGCCGCTGCGAAGCTGGAAATCATGGAAGCGTGCGGCATCACCGTCACGCGCAACCCGTCGGAAATGGGCCGCCTGCTGAAGAAGGCGCTGTAAGTTCCGTCTGGTTTCGTCCTGCAGAAAACGCCGGCCTTGCCGGCGTTTTTTGTTATGCTCGCGCAATCCATTTGTAAGTTCCGGGCATGCGTCGTGCATGTGCCGGCAATGAACCGGGTCGCCCGTCGGGCGGCCGCTGCCCCGCACCTCATCGGCCATGCTCGAATTCCTGACGTCGTTGCACTGGGGCGCCGTGCTCCAGATCGTCATCATCGACATCCTGCTCGGCGGCGACAACGCGGTCGTGATCGCGCTCGCGTGCCGCAACCTGCCGGCGAGCCAGCGGCTGCGCGGCGTCGTCTGGGGCACCGCGGGCGCGATCCTGCTGCGTGTCGTGCTGATCTCGTTCGCGGTCGTGCTGCTCGACGTGCCGTTCCTGAAGCTCGGCGGCGGCCTGCTGCTGCTGTGGATCGGCATCAAGCTGATGGCGCCCGCCGCCGATGCGCACGACGACATCAAGCCGGCCGATCGGCTATGGGACGCGGTGAAGACCATCGTGATCGCCGACGCGGTGATGAGCCTCGACAACGTGATCGCGATCGCCGGCGCGGCCGAGCAGGCCGACCCGTCGCACCGGATTGCGCTCGTGATCTTCGGGCTGGTCGTCAGCGTGCCGATCATCGTGTGGGGCAGCACGCTGGTGCTGAAACTGCTCGACCGCTTCCCCGTTGTCGTTGCGGCCGGCGCGGGGCTGCTCGGCTGGATCGCCGGCGGGCTGATCGTGCACGATCCGGTCGGCGACCGCTGGCCGGTGCTCGATACGCCTGCCGCGGTCTACGGCGCGAGCGTCGCGGGCGCGCTGTTCGTCGTGGCGGCCGGTTATGCGCTCCGGCGGCATCGCAGCGCGACGCGCGCGCACTGACGGAGCTGGCCGTCCGGCCGAATGTCGGTTGCGCGGCCTGCTGGCTACGATCAAAACGCCTGCTGATACCGGCAGGCGTTTTTCGTTTCCGGAGCCCGTCATGTTCGAAGCCTTTTCCGTTTCCCTGTTCCGCCGCGTGGCCGCCGATCTGCGGCGCGGGCGCCGACCCGCGCGCCGCTGGTGGCCGGCCGGTTTCACGCTGATCGAGTTGATGATCGTGCTGGCGATCGTCGGCGTGGTCGCGGCCTATGCGATTCCCGCCTACCAGGATTACCTCGCGCGTTCGCGGGTCGGCGAGGGGCTTGCGCTCGCGTCGTCCGCACGGCTTGCGGTCGCCGACAACGCGGCGAGCGGCGCGGGCCTCGACGGCGGCTACAGCCCGCCGGCCGCCACTCGCAACGTCGAATCCGTTCGCATCGACGCCGATACCGGGCAGATCACGGTGGCGTTCACGCCGCGCGTTGCCGCGGCCGGTTCGAATACGCTCGTGCTCGTGCCGTCCGCGCCGGACAAGCCCGACGCACCGACCGCGCGCGTGCCGCTGAAGAGGGGGGCGACGCAGGCCGGCGCGATCGCATGGGAATGCTTCGCGGCCGGCAAGGCGGCGTCCTCGCTGCCGGCGCCGGGCGCAGGACCGCTGCCGGCCGACGCCGCGACGCTGCCGGCGAAATATGCGCCGGCGGAATGCCGCGCATAACGCGCAACCCTTCGCCGGGCGGTGCGGCGGGTGACGAAATCGCGGGGCGGGCGGGTCGCACCCCGTCGACGGGCGTCGCGCCCGCCCCGCACAGAGCGGGCAAAGTTTTGTATAGTGCGCCGGTTGCTGACATCCGGTTCGCTCATGCCTTCTACTTTTTCCCGTTCGTTGCCGCTCATTGCACTGGCTGTCGCGCTGATCGTGCCGTATGCGATCACCAATCACACGTATCCGATCCCGACTTTCTACTCGGAATTTTCCGCGCTGGCGCTGTACCTGCTGCTGGGGCTTTCGGTCGTCCTGCTCGCGCGGACCGGCCCGCAGGCCCAGCCGTTCGCCGCGCCGAGCGCATTCGTCGCGCCGCTCGGCTTCGCGGCGGTGCTCGTCGCGCAGGTCGCGCTGATGCCGCTCAAGGTGCCGTCGATGAACTGGCTGGCGGTCGGCTATCTGGCGGCCGCGCTGGTCGCGATGCAGGCCGGCTTCACGCTCGCGCGCGACGGGCTGGCCGAGGCGGTCGCGCGGATGATGGCGGGGGCGCTACTGATCGGCGGCGTGTTCGCGGTCGCGTGCCAGCTCGTGCAGTTGTTCCATCTCGAATCGACGGTGTCGCCGTTCGTCGTGGTGTACAACGTCGCGGTCGATCGCCGTCCATACGGCAACATGGCGCAGGCGAATCACCTCGCAAGCTATATCGCGTTCGCGCTTGCCGGCGCGCTGTATCTCGTGCAGACGCGCCGGCTCGCGGTATGGGCGTGGCTCGTGCTGTCGGCCGTGCTGTCGGTCGGCCTCGCGCTGACGGTGTCGCGCGGCCCGTGGCTGCAGGTCGCGGTGATGGTCGTCGCCGGTTTCTGGATGGCCTGGCTCGAATCGCGCCGCGCGCCGGGCCATGCGCGCGCGTGGCTGATGCCGGTCGCGCTCGCCGTCGTGTTCGTCGCGGTGAACGTCGGCGTGCGCTGGGCCAACGTGCACTTCCATCTGGGCCTCGCGGAGTCGGCGGCCGACCGGATGCGCGATGCGGGGCAGATCGCACCGCGCCTCGCGCTGTGGAAGTACGGGCTCGCGATGTTCCGCGAGCACCCGCTGCTCGGCGTCGGCTGGGGCGAATTCCCGTCGCACCAGTTCGCGCTGGTGCGCGCACTCGGCGGCGTCGAGATCGCGAACAACTCGCACGACATCTTCATCGACCTGCTCGCGAAATCCGGTCTGGTCGGCCTCGGCGTGCTGGTCGTCACGCTCGTGATGTGGTTCGTGCGCGCGCTGCGCGCGCCGCAGTCGAGCACGCGCGTGTTCGGCTTCGCGCTGATCGGCATCCTGCTGATGCATGCGCTCGTCGAGTATCCGCAGCAATACATGTTCTTCCTGCTGCCGGCGATGTTCGTGATCGGTCTGCTCGAGGTAAAGCCGCTGCGCGTCGTGCCGGGCGGCGTCGCGTTCGGGCTGTTCGCGGTGCTGTCGTTCGGCGGCCTGCTCGCGACCGTGCCGGTGCTGCGCGACTACCAGCGCGCGGAGGTGCTGTACTACGGCAACGATCCGGCCGAGCAGTATCGCGATTCGCCGTCGCTGCTGTTCGGTGCATGGGGCGACTACGGTGCGGCGACGCTGCTGCCGATCTCGCCGGACGACCTGCCGGCCAAGCTGGCCGCGCACGAACGCGCGATCGCGCTGCTGCCGGGCGAGACGGTGCTGCGCCGCTATGCGGTGCTGCAGGCGCTCGACGGCCGCGAGGCCGACGCGCTCGACACCGTCGCGCGGCTGCAGGTGTTTGCGAAGGAACTGAAGGACTGGCCGGCGCAACTGGCCGCGCTGTACAAGCTGTGCGACCAGCAGCCCGCGCTGAAGGCGTTCAGGGCGGCGGTGGTCGCGAAGTACGGCGAGGTCGCGCCCGACGCGGATGACGAATCGGACGACGACGATTCCGACGATTGACGCGCCGAATGCGCCGGGTCGGGCGATGCCGGCGCTGGCCGCGCGTTGACGCGACGTTGACGGTGCGGACGCAGGCCCGCCGGCGATTACTGCGCGAATCGCATGGAGTTCGACGGAATGCGACACGATTCACCGTCAACCATTGTCAAATCGCCGCCATGCGCCGGGCGGCGCGTGCACAATGCGCGAATGCGATCGTGTATCGGCTCGCGTCGCGCGACCGGCGCGCATGTCGCCTCCTGAACACTTCGAGGCACCAGACAAGCAGGATCGCGGCCGCGCATCGATCGGCCGCGCGGCCGTAACGGGGCGCCGGTCCGATGGCCGCGGCGCAATGCGGCGCACGCGATGCGGTCGGGCAAGGGCCGGCCGTCGCGCGGCGCTCGTCCGGAACCGCATTGAATAACGATATTCGACCATGGCTATTCGCTCGACCCTCCTGATCCTGCCCGCCGTCGCGATGCTGTTTTCCGGCTGCGCGATGCTGTCGTCGTCGCAGGAAAGCAAGCTCACGTGCCACATCCCGCGCGCCGTCTATCCGGATACCGCGAAGCCGCTCACGCGCCCGGCGACCGTGCTGGTCCGCGCGCTGATGACGACGGCCGGCGAAGCGCAGAACGTGACGGTTACGACCAGCAGCCGCAATGCGGCCGCGGATCGAGCGGCCGTCGACGCGATGACGCACGCGACCTGCGTGCAGACGGGCGCCACCGCGAATCCGTTCCTGCTGACGCAGCCGTTCGTGTTCGAGCCGCGGCGCGGCGACTGAGCGCTGCGCGCGGCGCGTGAGGTCGGGCCTGCGCCGCAGGCGCTTTATGGGATCGTGCGATCGCCGTTCCACTCGCCGCGACCGAGCGCCGGCCTGACGGTCAACCGCACCGTCTCACGGCCGACCGCCGATCCGGCATCGGCGCGGCCGTCGCCACGTGCGCGGCCGATCTTCAGTGCTGCGGCATCAGGTTCGCGCCACGACAGGCCGGCTCGGCCGCATTGCGGAACCCGAGCATCGTGAATCCGTTGCGCTCCTGGCGGATCAGTGCGTAACGCTTCGCAACCGTCTCCCCGGTCTTGCCCGTCAGATCGAGTTCTGACCTGATAGCGGTCCTTGCTGTCCGAGCAGCCGCGCACCGGGCCGTACGCGAACCCGATGTCGGGCGCCTTCATTTCCGTGTTGAACGACTGGCGGGCCTTCAGTGCGGCCGCCGCGGCCGAGGGTTCGCTCCATTCGCGCGCGAGCGCGTCGTCCGTCCGCCAGACGCGCGGGCCCCCGCCGGCCGCATAGCCGCGCTGCGGGTCGACGAACAGCAGGCGGTCGATGTCCTGCCGTTCGGGCCACGGAAGTCGCGTCCAGGTTCGTCCGCCATCGACGGATTTCCACAGCCGCGTGGTTTGCGGCGCATCGCCGGTCTGTCCCTCGGCCGACTTGTAATCGATCCACGACGTGCCGACGAACTGCACGGCCCAGTCCGTCGAGGTCCACCGCGCCGCATCCTGGCCCGGCTGACGGAAACGACGTTGCATGCCGTCGTCGACGGTGCCGCGGAAGAAGCTGACGGCCATGCGATTCAGCAACTCGCCGGTATCGTTCATCCACGCTTCGGTCGGCTCGGCGCGCTGCAGGTGCTGCTGCTCGGGCAGCGACCTGAACGTCACCTCGGGCAGCGCGAGCGCGATGCTCATGATCTCGTTGCCCCTGACGCGGAAATTGCCGCCGCGATAGCGCGCATCGCCGGGCGCGAAGGTCGTGATCGTCTCCCGGTGCGTCGTCGTGCGGACGTATCCGCAGGTCGCGATCGCCAGCGCAACGAGGCCTGCGGCGAGCCATTTTCGGCGGTGATGGCATGTCGGTTCGGCGGCGGTCGCCCGGGGCGTGTTCGTTCGAGGAGGGCGGATCGCGCGATGGTAACCGTTGCGGCGTGAAACGGCGTTCGTGTCCGAGGGGGCACGAATCGGATCGCAATGCGCGGGGGATTGGCTACAATCGTCGGCGTCCCGTCCGCATCATCGACGTTTCCCCTTCGAGCCCCGCAAACGATGAATGAACCGCGCGAACTGTTGACGGCCGCCGACATTGCGGCAATGGAGCCGGAGCGATCCGTGCATCCGCTGAACGAGCGTGCCGTCCGCCTGAAGCGATCGCCGGGCGACCGCACCGGACTGACGCAGCTCGGCTTCCATCTGATGACGCTGATGCCGGGGTGCGAGTCCACCGAATATCACCGGCATCTCTACGCGGAAGAATGCGTGTACATCCTTTCCGGCACCGGTGTCGCGATCATCGACGGACAGACCTGCGCGATCGGCCCCGGAGACTTCATGGGGTTCCCGCGAGGCGGCGCGGCGCACACGATGCTGAATACCGGCGACGTTCCGCTCGTCTATATCGTCGCCGGCGACCGGCCGGAACACGATGTATGCGACTACCCGAAGCAGGGCAAGCGCCTGTACAAGTCGGGGGCGAACAAGGCGTTCGTGAACCTGGACCGGTAGCCGTCAGCCGTCGATCCGCGAGGCCGCTCGCACCGCAAAGGCGCGCGACGGCCGGTCCGATCGAGGCAGCACCTCAACCCTCCGCCTTCCAGTCCCCCGACTTCCCGCCGCGCTTTTCCCTGACGCTCACGTCGGTGATCACCATTCCGCGATCGACCGCCTTGCACATGTCGTAGACGGTCAGCAGCCCGACCTGCACCGCGGTCAGCGCTTCCATCTCGACTCCGGTGCGCCCGAACGTCTCGACCTGCGCGACGCAGTGCACGCCGGGCAGCGTGTCGTCGAGTTCGAAGTCGACGGCCACGCGCGTCAGCGCGAGCGGATGGCACAGCGGAATGAGGTCGGCCGTGCGCTTGGCGCCCTGGATCGCCGCGATACGTGCGACGCCGAGCACGTCGCCTTTCTTTGCCTTGCCGTCGCGGATCAGCGCGAATGTCGCCGGCAGCATCCGGATCGTGCCGCGCGCCACCGCGATGCGCTGCGTTTCCTGCTTGCCGCCGACATCGACCATGTGCGCGTGGCCGGCGGCATCGAAATGGGTAAGTCCTGACATGTTCATGCTCCAGTGGAACTGTGCGGGCGCGCGACGCCTTCGCCGGGAAGCCGCCGGCGTGCGCCGCGATCTCGGCCGGGGTTTCGACGGGCGCCTATCATAGCAGCGGCGTGCGCGCCGCCGGGCGCGCAGATCGCGCGCGTGCGTCGCAGGACAGTCGCGGCGGCGCCGGTACAATGGCCACGATATTCCAATCAGACCAAACGCCGCGATCCGAGCCCGGCGCACGGGACGGCGTCGCATTCATCCTGCCATGCGTGTCAAACAGTTGCTTGCCCTGTCGCTGTCGGCGGCGCTCGCGCTGCCGCCGGACGGCTTCGCACAGGCGCCGCCGCTCGAGTCGGCGGGTGCCGGTTCCACGTCGATTTCCACCGTGCCGTCCGGCATCGCGCCCGGCGTATTCGGCACCTACGGCGGCGCGGACAGCCGGTTCTCGGGCGCCGACGGCGCGTCGGCGCCCGCCGCGAGCCTGCGGGCGCCGCTGCGCGCGCTCGAGCTGCCGGACCTCGGCGACGGCTCCGGCGGCGCGATGACGCCGCAGGCCGAGCGCAAGCTTGGCGAGCGCGTGATGCGCGAGGTGCGGCGCGACCCCGACTATCTCGACGACTGGCTGGTGCGCGACTACCTGAACGGCGTCGCGAAGCAGCTCGCGGCCGCGGCTTCCGCACGCTTCATCGGCGGCTATGCGCCGGACTTCGAACTGTTCCCGGTGCGCGATCCGCAGATCAACGCATTCTCGATGCCGGGCGGCTTCATCGGCATCAACAGCGGGCTCGTCGTGACGACGCAGACGGAATCGGAACTCGCGTCGGTGATCGGCCACGAGATGGGCCACGTGCTGCAGCGGCACATCGCGCGGATGATCGGTGCGAACGAGAAGACCGGCTACACGGCGCTCGCGACGATGCTGCTCGGCGTGCTGGCGGGCGTGCTCGCGCGCAGCGGCGATCTCGGCAGCGCGATCGCGATGGGCGGGCAGGCGTATGCGGTCGACAACCAGTTGCGGTTCTCGCGCTCGGCCGAACGCGAGGCCGACCGCGTCGGCTTCCAGTTGCTCGCGGGCGCCGGCTACGACCCGTACGGGATGCCGGGCTTCTTCGAGCGGCTCGAACGCGCGTCGATGGGCGATGCGGGCGTGCCGGCCTATGCGCGCACCCACCCGCTGACGGTCGAGCGGATCGCCGACATGGAAGACCGCGCGCGCCGCGCACCGTACCGGCAGCCGCGCCAGTCGTCCGAATACGGATTCGTGCGCGCGCGGCTGCGCATCCTGCAGAACCGCGCGCCGAACGACATCGCGGCCGAAGCGCACCGGATGCAGCTGGAAATCGACGAGCGCACGGCGCCGAACGTCGCGGCGAACGAGTACGGCATCGCGCTCGCGAACACGCTGCTCGGCCAATACGACGCGGCCGGCCAGGCGCTGGCTGCGGCGCGCGCCGCGTTCGATGCGCGCGAGCGCCGCGAAGGCGAATCGGCGACCAGCTCGCCGAGCCTCGACGTGCTCGCCGCGAGCCTCGCGCGCCGCGCCGGGCGAACCGACGACGCGGTGCGGCTTGCGGCGCTCGCGCAGCGGCGCTGGCCGGCGTCGCATGCGGCGATCGTCGCGCATCTGCAGGCGCTGATCGCCGCGCGCCGCTTCGCCGAAGCGCAGACGCTCGCCCGTGCGCAGGCGAAGGCCGACCCCGAGCAGCCGGACTGGTGGGACTACCTCGCGAAGGCGAGCGACGGCAAGGGCGACGTGCTGGCGCGGCGCCGCGCGCTCGCGGAAAAGCTCGCGCTCGACGGTGCGTGGCCGTCGGCGATTCGCCAGTTGAAGGAGGCGCGCGACGCGAAGGACGTGTCGTTCTACGAGCAGTCGATGATCGGCGCCCGGCTGCTGGAATTCGAGGCGCGCTACAAGGAAGAGCGCGACGACGAGAAGAACGGCCGCGGCTAGCGGCGGGCGGCAAGCCCGTCAGGGAAGCACGATGCGCATGTCGACTGCCGCCGGCTGAAGGGAGCCCGCCGGACACGGTGCCCGACGCATTCGTCCGGCTGCGCCGCGCGATACGCGATCGATCCGCCCGCTGTCAGCAGGTGTCGTCGCCCGCTTCGTGCGCGCGCTTCGCCGGACTGGTGACGAACCCGAACCGCGCCGGCACGTCGACGCCGGCGATATGGCCGAGCGGCAGCGTGCGATCGTCGCGCCAGCGCAGCACGGGCGGCGTCGCGTCGAGGTCCGCGTGATCGGCGAACAAGCCGAGATCGTGATCGTGCAGCGCGGCGACGCGCGGCGGCGTGCCTGCGTCGGCGAACAGCACGCCGCCCGCATCGTCGAGCCACACTGCATCGGGCTCGAACGGCGCGCCCGTATGGTCGGCGAGCGACAGCCGTCCGTCGCGCTCGGCGAGCCGGACGATCCACGGCGTATACGCGAGCTCGACATACACGCGCTGCGGGCCGTTCTGGAAAAACCACTGGCCGAGCGCGTCGCATTCGTAGTTGCGGCCGATGAACGCGTTCAGCGCCGCGTGCCGGATCGGCGAGCCGAGTTCGCCGGCGGCCTGCGCGGCGTCGTCGCGCAGCCGCCATTCGCCGCGCCGGTCGAGCAGCAGCCAGCCGGTGCAGTGCGGGACGTTCGGCCACTTCGCGAGCGCCTGTCTGACGATTTCATCCATGGTCGACGAATTTCGAGCAATAGCCGAACACCCGCGCCGACAGCCAGTCGAGGCGGCCGGGGAACGGCCCGGTCATGAATCCCGCGTGGCCGCCGTGCGCGGGCTGGTCGAGCTCGACGGCCGGCGACACGTCGGCCGGGCCGGGCAGCGCCCACTCGGGCAGGAACGGATCGTTGCGGGCGTTGAGGATCAGCGTCGGCACGTCGATCGCGGGCAGCAGCGGACGCGTGGTCGCCTGCGTCCAGTAGTCGTCCGCGTCGGCGAAGCCGTGCAGCGGCGCGGTCACGACCTCGTCGAAGTCGCGCATCGTCACCGCGTGCAGCATCGCATCGCGATCGAACAGCCCCGGATACTGGACCAGCTTCGCGAGCGCCTTGCGCTTCAGCGTCTTCAGGAAGCTGCGCGTATAGATCATCGAGAAGCCCTGCGACAGCGCGCGGCCGCCCGCGTGGACGTCGATCGGCGTCGAGATCGCGGCGGCCGCGCGCACGATCGACGTGTCGCTGCGGTGCTCGCCGAGCCAGCGCAGCAGCACGTTGCCGCCGAGCGACACGCCGGCCGCGAGCAGCGGCCCGCGATGCTGTGCGGCGAGCCGGTGCAGGATCCAGTCGACTTCGGCGCTGTCCGCGAGGTGGTAGAAGCGCGGCAGGCGATTGATCTCGCCGCTGCAACTGCGGAAGTGCGGCACCACGCCATGCCAGCCTTTCGCGCGCGCGGCGGCCATCATCGCGAGTGCGTAGTGCGAGCCGGAGCTGCCCTCGAGGCCGTGGAACAGCACGAACAGCGGCGCATCGGGCGGCGGCGCCGCGCTGTCGAGGTGCGCGATCCAGTCGAGGTCGATGAAGTCGTGGTCGGGGGTTTCCCATCGCTCGCGGCGATACGCGACGACGGGACGCCGCGCGAACAGCGCGGGCACGATGGTCTGCGCATGGCTGCTCGGCAGCCAGCGCGGCGCGCGATAGCGCAGGATGTCGTCGTCTGGGGCGCGAGCCCCGTCCAGCGGCGATGTGGGCGGAGAAGCCGTACTCATGATCGCCCCGCGTTCTTCGTGTTCCGTCAGTGCAGCGGGCCCTGCCCGTGACGGATCTTGGCGGCGAACTGCCCGGCCGCCTGTTCGGGAATCGGGCTCGCGTGGATATGCGCGATGCGCCATTCGCCGCGTTCGTGGATCATCACGTACGTCGCGAAAACCATATCCGGATCGGCCGTCAGGTCGGCCTGCTGATGCGCTTCTGCGATCGTGTAGACGACCGTGCCGAGGCTGTCGTACACGCGGATGTCGAGCGGCTCGATCGTCACCGGCCGCGTCGCGAGCCGGCTCGCCAGCCCGCTGCGGATCTGGTCGAGGCCGTGCAGATGCTCGCCGTCCGCCCACACGCAGCTGGCGAAATCCTCGTCGATCCACAACGCCAGCAGCGCGTCGAGATTGGCATCGGCGACGGCCTGGTAGAAGGCGTTCAGCGTATCGGCGGCAGCTTCGAAAAGGCGGGCAAAACGTGGCATCGGGGTTGTCTCTCGCGCGCGTCGCGCGCCGTATTCAGCGCAGCGGCCCGGATCGGGCCGCCGCACACCGGTGAATCGGATTGCCCGGCGCGCCGTGCGACGCCGCCGGTCAAGGTCAGCGCTGCCCGACGAGCATGCCGCGCAAATCGCCGAATACCTGTTCCGGGCCGAGTTCGCGCAGGCACTTCAGGTGGCCGAGCGGGCACTCGCGTTCGAAGCAGGGACTGCATTCGAGATGCAGCCATTGTACCTTCGCCAGGTCCGACAGCGGAGGGGTGTGGCGCGGATCGGTCGATCCGTACAGCGCGACGAGCGGCCGGCGCAGCGCGGCCGCGACGTGCATCAGCCCCGAATCGTTGGTCACGACCGCGTTCGCGCGCGCGATCAGCGCGCACGCCTCGGACAGCGAGGTCTGTCCGCACAGGTTGCGCACGTTCGGCGCGTGGTCGGCGATCGCCTGCGCGGCGGCCGCGTCCTTCTGCGAGCCGAGCGCGACGATCTGCGTATACGGGAACGACTGGTGGACGATCGTCGCGAGCGACGCGAAATGCTCGGGCGGCCAGCGCTTGGCCGGGCCGTATTCCGCGCCGGGGCAGAACACCACCAGCGGCTTGCGCGTGTCGAGGTTGAAGCGCGCGGACACGCGCGCCGTCTCGTTCAGGTCGGCGTCGAGGCGCGGCGGCGGCAGCGTCTTCATCGACTCCGGCAGCTTCGCGCCCGGCGCATACGCGAGCGCTGCGTAGTGCGTCGTCATCGGCGGCCGTTCGCCCGACTTGGTCGGGTTCGCGTGCCGCACGTTGAGCAAGCCGTAGCGGTGCTCGCCCGTGTAGCCGATCCGCAGCGGGATGTTCGCGAGCCAAGGGATCACCGCCGACTTCAGCGAGTTCGGCAGCACGTAGGCCGCGTCGTAGCCGACGTCGCGCAGGTCGCTCGCGAGCTGCCAGCGACGCAGCAGCTGCAGCTTGCCGTGCGCGAGGTCGGTCGCGTAGACATCGTGGATCTCCGGCATCCGCTCGAGCACCGGCGCGACCCAGGTGGGCGCGACGGCATCGATCGCGATGCGGGGATGGAGTTTCTTCAGCAGCGCAAAGAGCGGCTGCGCCATCAATGCGTCACCGATCCAGTTCGGTGCGATAACCAGCGCTCGACGCATCAGGTCGATTTCCGATGTCGTAATGAAGCACGGCGCGCAGGCGCCGCGTTCGGGTTGCCAGAATGGGGAAAGGGCGGCACGCCGGGCTTCCGGCTGCGCCGCCTCTCAGGGGGGCGGGCCGGCGGACCCGGCCGCACGGGCTCAGTGGCCCTTGACCACCTCGCCGTCGCGCAGCTTGTAGCGCGTGCCGCAGTACGGGCAGCGCGCCTCGCCGTGCGACACGTCGATGAACACGCGCGGGTGCGCGCTCCAGCGCGCCATGGCCGGGTTCGGGCAGTAGGCGGGAAGGTCCTTTGCCGTTAGCTCGACCAACGGCATTTCCTTGATTTCACTCATGAGACTTTCTCTTATCACTCTTTTGTGGGGCGGTCGGTCGCGCGGTGCGCTCAGACCTTCGTCAGCCAGTGCGCGTACTTCGCATTCTTGCCCGACACGATATCGAAAAACGCCGACTGCAGCTTTTCGGTGATCGGGCCGCGCGCGCCGCTGCCGATCGTGCGATTGTCGAGCTCGCGGATCGGCGTGACTTCGGCGGCCGTGCCGGTGAAGAACGCTTCGTCTGCCGTGTAGACCTCGTCGCGCGTGATGCGCTTCTCGATCACCTCGATGCCGGCGTCGCGCGCGAGCGTGATGACGGTGTCGCGCGTGATGCCGTCGAGGCACGATGCGAGGTCGGGCGTGTAGACCTTGCCGTTGTTCACGAGGAAGAAGTTCTCGCCGGAGCCTTCGGACACGTAGCCGTCGACGTCGAGCAGCAGCGCTTCGTCGTAGCCGTCGGCCGTCGCTTCCTGGTTCGCGAGGATCGAGTTCACGTACCAGCCCGACGCCTTCGCGCGGACCATCGACACGTTCACGTGGTGGCGCGTGAACGACGAGGTCTTCACGCGGATGCCCTTCGCGAGGCCGTCCTCGCCGAGGTACGCGCCCCACGGCCACGCGGCGATCGCGACGTGGATCGTGTTGCCCTTGGCCGACACGCCGAGCTTTTCCGAGCCGACCCAGATGATCGGGCGCAGGTAGCACGACTCGAGCTTGTTCTCGCGCACGACCGCGCACTGCGCGGCTTCGAGCGTTTCCTGGTCGAACGGCACGTCCATCTGGAAGATCTTCGCGGAGTTCAGCAGGCGCTTCGTGTGCTCGTGCAGGCGGAAGATCGCGGTGCTGCCGTCGGCCGTCTGGTATGCGCGCACGCCCTCGAAGACGCCCATGCCGTAGTGCAGCGTATGGGTCAGGACGTGGATCGTGGCGTCGCGCCAGTCGATCAGCTTGCCGTCCATCCAGATCTTGCCGTCGCGGTCGGCCATTGACATAGGATTCTCCTGGGATGCGGTTGTGTGCAGCGTTGAGCCGGAAAGACGCATATTTTAGCGTCATTTGGCGGGAACCCGGTCGGTCGGCGCGGGGCCGGCGCTATAATCGTCCGGCACCGATTCCAATAACGACGGGCCGTGCCGGCAGGAGGCGCCGGGGCCCCGACGAACCGCCCGCCGCGGCCCCGCTTTCCGATGCTCGCTCGATTGTCCGCCACCGACCGTTTCGCGCTGATCCAGGGCGCGCGCGACTATTCCCCGACGCTGATGGCGATCCTGTCGTGGGGGCTCGTCACCGGCATCGCGATGAGCCAGTCGGTGATGACGCTCGGGCAGGCGAGCGCGATGTCGCTGCTCGTCTACGCGGGCTCGTCGCAGCTCGCGGTGCTGCCGCTGCTCGCCGCGAAGCTGCCGATCTGGACCGTGCTGCTGACGGCCGCGATGGTCAATACGCGCTTCGTGATCTTCAGCGCCGGGCTCGCACCCCATTTTTCCTACCTGCCGCTGTGGCGGCGCCTCGCGATCGGCTATTTCAACGGCGACGTGATCTATCTGCTGTTCCAGAAGCAGGGCTTCGCGAACGGCCACGTGCCGGGCAAGGAAGCGTACTTCTGGGGGATGGCGCTCGCGAGCTGGGTGTCGTGGCAGGTGTCGTCGCTGGCCGGGATCCTGCTCGCGAGCTTCTTCCCCGCGAGCTGGGGGCTCGAACTGGCCGGCACGCTCGCGCTGATCCCGATCATGGTGTCGGCGGTCGCGAACCGCTCGACGCTCGCGGCCGTCGTGGTCGCCGGCATCGTGTCGCTGGTCGCGTTCGACCTGCCGTACCGGCTTGCGCTGCCGCTTGCGGTGCTCACCGCGCTCGCGGCCGGCTGCACGGCCGATTTCTTCGTCGAGCGGGCCGACTGGCGGCGCATCCGCACCGAAGCCGTGCGTGAAAAGGAGATCGAATGAGCGCCGTGGAGATCTGGATCGTCATCATCGGGATGACGCTCGTCACGGCCGTCACGCGCGCGCTGTTCCTGATCGGCGGCGAGCGCACGGTGCTGCCCGAGCGCGCCCAGCGCGCGCTGCGCTATGCGCCCGCGGCGGCGCTGGTCGCCGTCGTGCTGCCGGACGTGCTCGAAACGCCGGCCGGGCTGTCGTTCGCGCTGTCCAACCATCCGTTCTATGCGGCGCTCGCCGGCTTCGGCTGGTTCATGTGGCGGCGCAGCATGCTCGGCACGATCGTCGTCGGCATGATCGTGTTCACCGTGTTGCGGCTGGCTATCTGACGGGCCGGCGGCCGAGCCGGCCGTGCGCAGGCCGCCCGCGCGTCCGTGATGCTGCGATGCAATAACGAGCGTTTTCGCCCGCCGGATCCCAAATAGGCGGAATTCGCCGCGGCACGAGCCAGTGTGCCGGGTGGATCGGCTAGAATGCCCGTTCGAGATTTTTTACCCGTGCGCGTCATGCGAACCGCCAGCCACGGCCGCATCCGGCGCCCTTTCGCGGCAGCCCGCGCACGTCCAGCGTGAACCCCCTTTCCCCATCCACTACTTCAATCTGTTCAACATGAGCCAAGTCAAGCGTCTTACCGACCTGATCGCCGCCGGCCAGCTCGCCGGCAAGCGGGTGTTCATCCGCGCCGACCTGAACGTCCCGCAGGACGATCACGGCAACATCACCGAGGACACGCGCGTGCGCGCGTCCGTGCCGGCCATCAAGGCGGCGCTCGATGCCGGCGCGGCCGTGATGGTCACGTCGCATCTCGGCCGTCCGACCGAAGGCGAGTTCAAGCCGGAAGACTCGCTCGCGCCAGTCGCCAAGCGCCTGTCGGAACTGCTCGGCCGCGATGTGCCGCTGATTGCGAACTGGGTCGAGAACGGCGTGAACGTCGCGCCGGGCCAGGTCGTGCTGCTCGAGAACTGCCGCGTGAACAAGGGCGAGAAGAAGAACTCGGACGAGCTCGCGCAGAAGATGGCGAAGCTCTGCGACGTGTACGTGAATGACGCGTTCGGCACCGCGCACCGCGCGGAAGCGACCACCCACGGGATCGCGAAGTACGCGCCGGTCGCGTGCGCGGGCCCGCTGCTCGCGGCCGAGCTCGACGCGCTCGGCAAGGCGCTCGGCAACCCGGCGCGTCCGCTGGTGGCGATCGTCGCAGGCTCGAAGGTGTCGACCAAGCTGACGATCCTGAAGTCGCTGGCCGAGAAGGTCGACCAACTGATCGTCGGCGGCGGCATCGCGAACACGTTCATGCTCGCGGCCGGCCTGTCGATCGGCAAGTCGCTCGCGGAAGCCGATCTCGTCGCCGAGGCGAAGGCGATCATCGACGAAGCGCGCAAGCGCGGCGCGTCGGTGCCGATCCCGACCGACGTGGTCACCGCGAAGGAATTCTCGCCGACGGCCGCGGCCACGGTGAAGCAGGTCGCCGACATCGAAGCCGACGACATGATTCTCGACATCGGCCCCGACACCGCGAAGGCGCTCGCGAGCCAGCTCGAGAAGGCCGGCACGATCGTGTGGAACGGTCCGGTCGGCGTGTTCGAGTTCGACCAGTTCGGCAACGGCACGAAGACGCTCGCCGAGGCGATCGCCAAGTCGTCCGCGTTCTCGATCGCGGGCGGCGGCGACACGCTGGCGGCCATTGCGAAGTACGGCATCCACGACCAGGTCAGCTACATCTCGACGGGCGGCGGCGCCTTCCTCGAGTTCCTCGAGGGGAAGAAGCTGCCGGCGGTGGAAGTGCTGGAAACGCGGGCGGCCTGAGCGTGGCGGCGCGCGCAGGGGTGACGAAGGCCGCGCGCTCCGCGAAAGCGGAGCCGGCGGCCGGCGCGGGCAAGCGCAAACGCGCACCCGCGCGGGCGAACACCGCCCCGCGCGCACCGGCGGCTGCCGGCGACGCGGCCGTGCCACACCACGAGATTCAGAACAAAGCGATGCCGGGCGCAAGCACCGGCACGCCCCCCGGAGCGGCCGCCGCTGGGCCTGCCGCGTCCGGCTCTCGCAGCGTTTCACCCAGCGCACCCACCTTGATCCAGATGAGGAGTTTCATGCAGCGCGCCACCAAGATAGTCGCCACGATCGGCCCGGCTTCCAGTTCGCCGGAGATTCTGCTGCAGATGATGCAGGCGGGCCTCGACGTCGTGCGTCTCAATTTTTCTCACGGCACGGCCGATGATCACCGCCAGCGCGCCGAGATGGTGCGCGAGGCCGCCCGCAAGGTCGGCCGCGAGATCGCGATCATGGCCGACCTCCAGGGGCCGAAGATTCGCGTCGGCAAGTTCGAGAACGGCAAGACCACGCTGACGCCGGGCCAGCCGTTCATCCTCGACGCGGGCTGCGAGCTGGGCAACGACGATCGCGTCGGCCTCGACTACAAGGAACTGCCGCGCGACCTGAAGCCGGGCGACCTGCTGCTGCTGAACGACGGCCTGATCGTGCTGACCGTCGAGCGCGTGCTCGGCGACGAGATCCACACGATCGTCAAGGTCGGCGGCGAGCTGTCGAACAACAAGGGCATCAACCGCCAGGGCGGCGGGCTGTCGGCGCCCGCGCTGACCGCGAAGGACATGGAGGACATCCGCACTGCGATGTCGCTCGGCGCGGATCTGGTCGCGGTGTCGTTCCCGAAGAACGCGACCGACATGGAAATGGCGCGCCAGCTCGCGAACATCGCGGGCGCGCCGTACGGCATCAAGCCGAAGATGATCGCGAAGATCGAGCGCGCGGAAGCGATTCCGGCGCTGCAAAGCATCCTGGACGCGTCCGACGGCATCATGGTCGCGCGCGGCGACCTCGCGGTGGAAGTCGGCAACGCGGCCGTGCCGGCGCTGCAGAAGCGGATGATCCGGATGGCGCGCGAATCGAACAAGCTCGTGATCACCGCGACGCAGATGATGGAATCGATGATCCACGCGCCGGTGCCGACCCGCGCGGAAGTGTCGGACGTCGCGAACGCGGTGCTCGACGGCACCGACGCGGTGATGCTGTCGGCCGAGACGGCCGCCGGCAAGTACCCGGTCGTCACGATCGAGACGATGGCGGCCGTGTGCGTCGAGGCGGAAAAATCGGAGCAGGTCGAGCTGGACAAGGATTTCCTCGACCGTACGTTCACGCGGATCGACCAGTCGATCGCGATGGGCGCGCTGTTTACCGCGTACCACCTCGGCGCGAAGGCGATCGTCGCGCTGACCGAATCGGGCGCGACCGCGCTGTGGATGTCGCGCCACTACACGCACGTGCCGATCTTCGCGCTGACGCCGCGCGTCGGCAGCGAGCGCACGATGGCGCTGTACCGCAACGTGACGCCGCTGCACGTCGACTTCAACAGCGACCGCGACTCGGCGCTGCAGGCGGCGCTCGAGATCGTCGTCAAGCAGGGCTACGTGCAGCACGGCGACATGGTCGTGCTGACGGTCGGCGAGCCGATGGGGCAGGCGGGCGGCACCAACACGCTGAAGATCGTGCGCGTCGGCGAGCACTATTGAGCGCCGGCCGGGCATTTGCCCGGCCCGGAGCGTCGGCCCGACTCGATCGGGCACCGTTTTTCGACGAAAGCCGCGCGGGGTGCGACGCCCCGCGCGGCTTTTTTTCTTCTTTTTGCCCGGATTGTGCCGTGCGAACGTAACAAATTGCGAGCGAGCGCCGCCGGGCGGTCGGATTCCGGGGCGCTTCGCGATAAAATGCGGCTATTCGACGCTCAGCCGCGCCGCCCGCCCGAATTTGCCGGGCCGAGCCGCGCCGGCGTCAGGGCGCACCGGTTTTCATTCCAAGGAGTTCCACAATGCCTCTCGTATCAATGCGTCAATTGCTGGACCACGCGGCAGAGCACGGTTACGGCTTGCCGGCCTTCAACGTGAACAACCTGGAGCAGGTCCAGGCGATCATGGCGGCGGCGGACCAGGTCGGCGCGCCCGTGATCATGCAGGCATCGGCCGGCGCGCGGAAGTATGCGGGCGAGCCGTTCCTGCGCCACCTGATCGAAGCGGCGGTCGAGTCGTATCCGCACATCCCGGTCGTGATGCACCAGGATCACGGCCAGTCGCCGGCGGTCTGCATGGCCGCGATCCGCAGCGGCTTCACGAGCGTGATGATGGACGGTTCGCTGGAAGCCGACGGCAAGACGGTCGCCTCGTACGAATACAACGTCGACGTGTCGCGCAAGGTCGTCGAGATGGCGCACTCGATCGGCGTGACGGTCGAGGCCGAACTCGGCGTGCTCGGCTCGCTCGAGACGATGAAGGGCGACAAGGAAGACGGCCACGGCGCGGAAGGCACGATGACGCGCGAGCAGCTGCTGACCGATCCGGAGCAGGCCGCCGACTTCGTGAAGCTCACGCAGTGCGACGCGCTCGCGATCGCGATCGGTACGTCGCACGGCGCGTACAAGTTCACCAAGAAGCCGACCGGCGACATCCTGTCGATCCAGCGCATCAAGGAAATCCACGCGCGCATTCCGAACACGCACCTCGTGATGCACGGTTCGTCGTCGGTGCCGCAGGAACTGCTGGCCGAGATCCGCGAATTCGGCGGCGACATGAAGGAAACCTACGGCGTGCCGGTCGAGGAAATCCAGGAAGGCATCAAGCACGGCGTGCGCAAGATCAACATCGACACCGACCTGCGTCTGGCGATCACCGGCGCGATCCGCCGCTACATGTTCGAGAACCCGGGCAAGTTCGATCCGCGCGACTACCTGAAGCCCGCGCGCGAAGCGGCGAAGAAGGTTTGCGTCGACCGCTACCTCGCGTTCGGCTGCGAAGGCCAGGCCGCCAAGATCAAGCCGGTTGCGCTCGACAAGATCGCCGAGCAGTACAAGTCCGGCGCGCTCGCGCAGGTCGTGCGCTGAGACTGTAGTACGATTGCCGCGCCGCAAGGCAAAGGCAGGGCCGCCCGGCCGGGTATGATCCGGCCGCGGGCGGCCGCCCCGTCCGGCCAGCACGAGGGCCGGCCGGCAACCCGCCGGGCGTCGCCGCCCGGCCGGTTCGCCGACGTATCGCAAGGCCGCCGTTCCCGCCTGCCGCGGGGAACGGCGTTTCCCTTTTTGTTTGGCTTCTTATCTGCGAAAAGACGATGTCTACCCTCTACGAATCCACGCTCCGCTCGCTGCCGCTCCTCGGTCGCGGCAAGGTCCGCGACAATTACGCGGTCGGCAACGACAAGCTCCTGATCGTCACGACCGACCGCCTGTCGGCATTCGACGTGATCATGGGCGAGCCGATTCCGAACAAGGGCCGCGTGCTGAACCAGATGGCGAACTTCTGGTTCGACAAGCTCGCGCACATCGTGCCGAACCACCTGACGGGCGACGCGCCGGAAGCGGTCGTCGCGGCCGACGAGGTCGAGCAGGTCAAGGGCCGCGGCGTGGTCGTCAAGCGCCTCGAGCCGATCATGATCGAAGCGGTCGTGCGCGGCTACCTGGCCGGCAGCGGCTGGAAGGAATACCAGGCGAGCGGCTCGGTGTGCGGCGTGAAGCTGCCCGAAGGCCTGCAGAACGCGCAGAAGCTGCCCGAGCCGATCTTCACGCCGGCCGCGAAGGCCGAGATGGGCGAGCACGACGAGAACATCACGTTCGAGGAAACCGAGCGCCGCATCGGCACCGAGCTGGCCGCGACGATCCGCGACATCTCGATCAAGCTGTACAAGGAAGCGGCCGACTACGCGGCGACGCGCGGCATCATCATCGCCGACACCAAGTTCGAGTTCGGCCTCGACAACCACGGCAAGCTGTACCTGATGGACGAAGTGCTGACCGCCGATTCGTCGCGCTTCTGGCCGGCCGACCAGTATCAGGTCGGCACGAACCCGCCGTCGTTCGACAAGCAGTTCGTGCGCGACTGGCTCGAGGCGCAGCCGTGGGGCAAGACCGCGCCGGCGCCGGCGCTGCCGGCCGACGTCGTCGAGAAGACGGCCGCGAAGTACCAGGAAGCGCTCGAGCGCATCACCGGCCAGCCGCTCGCGTAAGCAAGGGACACGGAAATGAGTGAAGTCCAGACCGCCCACACGCACGGTGCGCCGCTGGTCGGCGTGCTGATGGGTTCGAGTTCCGACTGGGACGTGATGAAGCATGCGGTCGCCATCCTGCAGGAATTCGGCGTGCCGTACGAAGCGAAGGTCGTATCCGCGCACCGGATGCCCGACGAGATGTTCGACTATGCGGAGAAGGCGCGCGAGCGCGGGCTGCGCGCGATCATCGCGGGCGCCGGCGGTGCCGCGCACCTGCCCGGCATGCTCGCCGCGAAGACCACGGTGCCCGTGCTCGGCGTGCCGGTCGCCAGCAAGTACCTGAAGGGCGTGGATTCGCTGCACTCGATCGTGCAGATGCCGAAGGGCGTGCCGGTCGCGACGTTCGCGATCGGCGAGGCCGGCGCTGCGAATGCCGCATTGTTCGCGGTGTCGATCCTGTCCGGCACCTCGGCCGACTACGCGAACCGCCTCGCCGCATTCCGCGTGCGCCAGAACGAAGCCGCGCACGCGATGGTGCTGCCGCCGCTCGAATGACGGGACGGCGCCCGGCCGCGCGTTGCGGCCGGCGCCGGCGTTCCCCACTGCGGCGGGGTTTCCCGCTCCCCGCCGCGCTCGACCACTGACATGACCGCAACTCCTGATTCCGTTTCCCCGATCCTGCCCGGCGCGTGGCTGGGCATGGTCGGCGGCGGCCAGCTCGGCCGCATGTTCTGCTTTGCCGCCCAGTCGATGGGCTATCGCGTCGCCGTGCTCGATCCCGATCCGGCCAGCCCCGCCGGCGCGGTCGCCGATCGCCACCTGCGCGCCGCGTACGACGACGAAGCCGCGCTGGCCGAACTGGCCGAACTGTGCGACGCCGTGTCGACCGAGTTCGAGAACGTGCCGGCCGCGAGCCTCGATTTCCTCGCGCGCACGACCTTCGTCGCGCCGGCCGGCCGCTGCGTCGCGGTCGCGCAGGACCGGATCGCGGAGAAGCGCTTCATCGAGGCGTCGGGCGTGCCGGTCGCGCCGCACGTCGTGATCGAATCGGCGGCGGCGCTTGCCGCGCTCGACGATGCCGCGCTCGACGCGGTGCTGCCGGGGATCCTGAAGACGGCGCGCCTCGGCTACGACGGCAAGGGCCAGGTGCGCGTGGCGAGCGCGCAGCAAGTGCGCGACGCGCACGCGTCGCTCGGCGGCGTGCCGTGCGTGCTCGAAAAGCGCCTGCCGCTGAAATACGAAGTGTCGGCGCTGATCGCGCGCGGCGCGGACGGCCGCTCGGCCGCGTTCCCGCTCGCGCAGAACGTGCACCACAACGGCATTCTCGCGCTGACGGTCGTGCCGGCGCCGGCCGCCGACGCCGCGCGCGTCGAGGAAGCGCAGCGGGCGGCCGTGCGGATCGCCGATACGCTCGGCTATGTCGGCGTGCTGTGCGTCGAATTCTTCGTGCTCGAAGACGGCTCGTTCGTCGCGAACGAGATGGCGCCGCGTCCGCACAACTCCGGCCACTACACGGTCGATGCGTGCGCGACGAGCCAGTTCGAGCAGCAGGTGCGCGCGATGACGCGCATGCCGCTCGGCAACCCGCGCCAGCATTCGCCGGCCGCGATGCTGAACATCCTCGGCGACGTGTGGTTCCCGGGCGGTGAGTCGGCCGAGGCCGTCACGCCGCCGTGGGACACGGTTGCCGCGATGCCGGCCGCGCACCTGCACCTGTACGGCAAGGAAGAAGCGCGCGTCGGCCGCAAGATGGGTCACGTGAACTTCACGGCCGAGACGCGCGACGAGGCCGTCGCCGCGGCCACCGCGTGCGCGCAGCTGCTGCGCGTGCCGCTCGACTGATACCGGGACTGCCGATGTCCAACGATCTCCCGAACGCCGTGACGCCCGCGCAGATCGACGCGGCCGCCGCGCTGCTCGACGCGGGGCAGCTCGTCGCGTTCCCGACCGAAACCGTCTACGGGCTCGGCGGCGATGCGGCGAATCCCGAGGCCGTCGCACGCATCTATGCGGCGAAGGGGCGCCCCGCGAACCATCCGGTGATCGTGCATCTGCCGCCCGGCGGCGATCCGGGCTACTGGGTCGACGCACTGCCGGCCGACGCGCAGAAGCTGATCGACGCATTCTGGCCGGGCCCGCTGACGCTGATCCTGAAGCGCCATCCGCGCATTCCGGATGCGGTGAGCGGCGGGCAGGACTCGGTCGGGCTGCGCTGTCCGTCGCATCCGGTCGCGCAGGCGCTGCTGGCCGCATTCAGTGCACGGCGCGGCGGCCACGGCGGCGTCGCCGCACCGTCCGCGAACCGCTTCGGCCATGTGAGCCCGACCACTGCGCAGCATGTGCGCGACGAATTCGGCGACACGGTGCACGTGCTCGACGGCGGCGCGTCGGAAGTCGGTATCGAGTCGACGATCGTCGACTTGTCGCGCGGCTTTCCGGCGCTGCTGCGGCCCGGTCACGTGACGCCGCAGCAGATCGCCGACGTGCTCGGCCGTGCGCCGCGGCTGCCGGACGGCAGCGACGCGACTGCGCCGCGCGCGTCGGGCACGCTGAAGGCGCACTACGCGCCGCGCACGCCGCTCGCGCTGCTGCCGTTCGACGCGCTCGAAACGCTGCTCGCAGTTGCTCAGGCCGATGGCGAGCGCGTCGCGCTGGTCGCGCGCGCATCGCGCGCGGGCCGCTGGGCGCAGGCCGACGGCGTGCATTTCGTCGCGGCGCCGGAAGATCCGCAGGCCTATGCGCGCGACCTGTACGGGATGCTGCGCACGCTCGACCGCGCGCAGGTCGCGCGCATCCTCGTCGAGAAGCTGCCCGAGACCGTCGAATGGATCGCGGTCAACGACCGGCTCGGTCGTGCGGCGGCGGCGTTCGAAGCGACCGAATGAACGCATGATGCCGACGCGGCGGTCCGGTTGCCGCGTCGGCTCGCCCCGAAACGAAAAACGCCCGACCTGACCGGTCGGGCGTTTTCATTGGCGCGTATGGCCGGCGGCTTACTTGCCGACGCCCGATGCCGCGATCTTCGACTCGACGAACTGCGCGAACAGCGCGTGCAGGTGCGTGGTCGGGTGGACCGTGTCGGCGAACATGTAGGTCTGGTCCGCGTTCGCGGTCGTGTAGGTCTGCGGCGAGCAGAACAGCGACGAGCCGAACGCGCTCGCATTCGCCACGCCGTACTGGGTCGCGGCCGCGACCATCGCCTTCAGGTTGCACGCGGTATCGGTGTTCGACACGCTGAAGCCGTTCGCCTGGTAGTTGGCCGCGATGCCGTCCTGCCACGTGAAGGTGTCGAGCAGCACGTACTTGGTCGTGTCGACCTTCAGCGCGGCCAGCGTGCCGGCAAGCGTCTGGTTGAACAGCCCCGACAGTTGCGTAAACGCGGCCTGCGTGCCGCCCTCCAGCGCGAGCGGCGTGCCGCCGATGTCCGGCACGTTCGACACGAACACGTGCGCCGCGCCCGCCGCGACGATCTGCTGGACGAGCCCCGCGAGCTGCTGCGCGGCCAGGCCGATCGCCTGCGCAGCCGCGAGCTGGGCCGCCGGCGTGTTGCCCTGCGCCTGCGCGACTTGCGCCTGGTAGAAGATGTCGTTCGCGCCGCCGTTGATCAGCACGATCTGGCCGGCGTTGAAGCCGCCGTGCTGCGACAGGTATTGCTTGACCTGGTCGGCGATCGGCGTGGTGGTCGCCTGCGCGTAGTCGGCGTTCGGCACGCTCGCGTCCGCGTGGCCGATGCCCGGCTGCAGCGTCACGCGCGAGCCGCCCTGTGCGTAGCCGAGGCCGCCGGTCGCCTGCAGCGGGATGCCGAAGCCGCCCTGGTTGGCCGGCTGCAGCGTATCGCCGTAGTACTGCGCGACGTCCTGCGTCCATACCTGGCCGGGGTTCGTCGTGAAGCGGCCGCCGCCGAAGCCGAGCTTGATCTGCGAGTAGGTGCCGACGTCGGACAGGCTGTCGCCGAACGATACGATCTGCATCTTCACGCCGGAAGGCGGCGTGTTCGACGCGCTGCTGTTGTTGTCGTCGCCGCCGCCGCAGGCGGCGAGCAGCGCGAGCGCCGCGCCGGCGATGGCGACTTGCGCGGTGCGCAGTAGGCGCTGCCGGGTGCGGGGCGAGTGGTGTTGTTGTGTCTGCATCGATCGATCTCCTCGTAGATATGGCCTGATGTGTCGCATCTGCCGCGTGCCTGCTCGGGGCCGGGCTGCGCGGCGGCCGTTGGCTGAAACGGTTTATTGGTCGCGCACGGCCGCGAGCGGCGCGGTGCGCGGGTCGTGGTTACCGGCCCCGGCGATCTGCGCATGATAAGCGCTGGCCCATTCGGGCGGGCCGAAAATCGCGCGCAGCTTGTTGCGCCATCCGTCGACGCGCCATGCGTCGGCCGCCATCGACCGCCACTCGTGGAAAGTCGCGACGAGCGGGTTGTTCGAGTCGAGCCGCTCGACGATCCCGTACTGCGGCGGATCCTCGGCGGACTCGTCGACGTAGCTGCCGAACAGGCGATCCCAGATCACGAGCACGCCCGCGTAGTTGCGGTCGATGTAGCGCGGGTTGCGCGCATGATGCGCACGGTGGATCGACGGCGTGTTGAGCACGTATTCGAGCCAGCCGAGCCGGCCGATCGCCTGCGTATGCACGAAGAACTGGAACGCGAGGTTGATCAGCACGATGCCGACGATCTGCTGCGGCGGAAAGCCGAGGAACGCGAGCGGCAGCCAGAACGCCCACATCCCCGCGACGGGGTACATCAGGCTCTGGCGGAACGCGGTCGAGAAGTTCATCCGCTCGGACGAGTGGTGCACGACGTGCGCGGCCCACAGCCAGCGCACGCGATGGCTCGCGCGATGGAACACGTAGTAGAGGAAGTCCTGGCCGACGAACAGTACGGCGAACGACAGCCAGCCGTCCTGCCACGTGAACAGCCGGTAGTGTTCGTAGCAGTACCCATAGACGGGGATCACGAACAGCCACGCGAGCTTGTCGGCGCCCTGGTGCATCAGCGCGAGCGCCGCATTGCACAGCGTGTCGCGCCATGCATAGACGTGGTCCTGCGGACGCGTGCGGGCGAGGTGCCAGGCTTCCCAGCCGATGCAGAGCAGGAAGACGGGCGCCAGCGCGAGCAGAAGCAATTCGACGTCGAATCGCATGGGCGTGTCTCCTCCTTTCCCCTGCAAGCCGTGAGGCCGGGCGTACGGCCCGTTGTAGATATCGGTCAGGCCAACAGCCTACGCAATCGACGCGCGCTAGGCGAGAGGGCAGCGTAGAGGGTTCCCTCTGAGGACAGGGTTTCTACGGAAGCCGCGCGGCACGGGGCCGGGCGGTGCGGCCCTGTTTTGTGGGAGGCGGCTTGCGCGCCGCGTGCTGTGAGCCCGGGCGACGGCCGTTTCAAACCGCGCAGGCGCATTCGCGCGTGTCGGCGACACGGCGGCGGGCGGCTTGCGCCGCGCGATGCCGCGCCGGCGCTGCCGCATCGCCGCGCGTCAGTGCGCGCCCGCGTAGATCCATTCGAGCAGCGTATCGTGCGCGGCGCGCGCGGCTTCCGCATGATCGTCGTTGATGAAGCTGACGACGATGTAGCTCTGCCCGTCGGCGCCCGCGACATAGCCCGCGATCGCGCGCACGTCGCGCAGCGTGCCGGTCTTGATGTGCGCGTTGCCGAGCACGCCCGCGTTGGTCAGCCGGTTCTTCATCGTGCCGTCGATGCCGGCGATCGGCAGCGAATCGATGAACGCCTGCGCGACCGGGCTCGCGTTCGCGGCCTGCAGCAGCGCGGCGAGCGATTCCGCGCTCACGTGCTCTTCGCGCGACAGGCCCGAGCCGTTCTCGAGCACGAGATCGGGCATCGCGATGCCGCTCTTCTGCAGGAACGCACGGATCGCGCGGCTCGACTGCTCGGGCGTCGCGGGCGGCTTGCCGGCGACCGCGCCGATCGTCAGGAACAGGTTGCGCGCCATCACGTTGTTGCTGAACTTGTTGATGTCGTACACGATGCTGCCGAGCACGGGACTGTGATGTACGGCGAGCGGCCGCGCGCTGGTCGGCACCTTGCCTTCGCTGACGGGCCCGGCGATCGTGCCGCCGTCCTGCTGCCACAGCGCGAGGAAGCCGCGCGCGAAGAAGGTCGTGTGATCGAGGATCGCGAGGTTGGTCGTGTGCGCGCCGCAGCGCACCGGATAGTCGCCCGCGAACGACGCGGTCATCATCCCGTCGCCGGCCGTCAGCGTCGGCCGCGCGGCCGCGGCGGCCGCACCGCACGAGCCGTTGCCTTCGTACAGCTGATTGTCGATCGACAGGTTCGCGAGCGGCGGCAGCACGTCGATGGCCACCTTGCCGTCGTCGCCCGGCGTCACCGTGAACGATACGGCCTTGAACGCGTACAGCAGCGGATCGGGGCCGACGTTGTACGGCGCGCTCGCGTCGTCGTCGAACGACGGCAGGTCGCGCGTCGATGCCGCGAAATAGCTC
Source organism: Burkholderia pseudomultivorans (assembly GCF_902499075.1). Classification (GTDB taxonomy): domain Bacteria; phylum Pseudomonadota; class Gammaproteobacteria; order Burkholderiales; family Burkholderiaceae; genus Burkholderia; species Burkholderia pseudomultivorans. The sequence goes on from NZ_CABVPP010000015.1 coordinate 32,344, forward strand.
TTGTCGAGCACGAGGCCGCCCGCCACGCGCTTGACGCCCGCCTTGCGCAGCTTGTCGACGAGGTCGATCAGTTCCTCGGGCACGAGCTTCGGATCGCCGGTGCCCTTGATGTACAGGTTGCCCTGCAGCGTGCCGTCGGGGTCGATCGGGCCGTCCGCATACGCGGTCGTGCGCCAGCGGAAGTCGGGGCCGAGGATCGACAGGCCCGAGAAGGTCGTGACGAGCTTCATCGTCGACGCGGGCAGCATCGGCCGGTTCGCGTTCCACGCGATCAGCGGCGTCGGGTCGCCGACGCGCTCGACCACGACGCTCATCGCCGATGCCGGCACCTTCGCGCGCTGCAGCGCGACCAGCACCGACGCCGGCAGGCCGGCCGCGCGCGCGGCCGACGACACGACCGGCGCGCGGCGCGCCTCCTTGTGGGCTTTCTTGCGGGCCTGCGCGGCGGGCGCGAATGCGAGGGCCGTGCAGGTGGCGAGGACGGCGGCCGCGCGCAGGCAGACGCGGGCGCGGGGAGCCAGTCGGGCGGGGAGGACGGAGCGGGCGGAAATCGGCATGGACGAATACGGGAAAAGCGGGGGCTCGGGCGACGCGCGTCGGCGCCGGAGCGCACATTGTAGAGACAAGTGCGGACAAGTCCCTTGCAATCCGCCTTTCCGTTGCATTGCATGCACGCATCTTCGCGTGCCGCGCACGCGATTCGCGGCGCTACAATGGTCGGCATGTTTCACTCGTCCCATGGACTTCGATTCCGATGCGGATTCTGCTAGTCGAAGACGACCGGATGATCGCCGAGGGCGTGCGCAAGGCGCTGCGCTCGGACGGCTTCGCGGTCGACTGGGTGCAGGACGGCGACGCGGCGCTCACGGCGCTCGGCGGCGAAACCTACGACCTGTTGCTGCTCGATCTCGGCCTGCCCAAGCGCGACGGCATCGACGTGCTGCGCACGCTGCGCGCGCGCGGGCTGTCGCTGCCGGTGCTGATCGTCACCGCGCGCGACGCGATCGCCGATCGCGTGAAGGGGCTCGACGCGGGCGCCGACGACTATCTCGTCAAGCCGTTCGACCTCGACGAACTGGGCGCGCGGATGCGCGCGCTGATCCGCCGCCAGGCGGGCCGCAGCGAGTCGCTGATCCGCCACGGCGCGCTGACGCTCGACCCCGCGTCGCACCAGGTGACGCTCGACGGCGCGCCGGTCGCGCTGTCCGCGCGCGAGTTCGCGCTGCTCGAGGCGCTGCTCGCGCGGCCCGGCGCGGTGCTGTCGAAGAGCCAGCTCGAGGAGAAGATGTATGGCTGGGGCGAGGAAATCGGCAGCAACACGGTCGAGGTCTACATCCACGCGTTGCGCAAGAAGCTCGGCTCCGACCTGATCCGCAACGTGCGCGGGCTCGGCTACATGGTGGTCAAGGAAAGCTGACGCGTGAGGTCGATTCGTCATCAATTGCTGATCTGGCTGCTTGCGATCGTCGTCGCGGGCGTGGGCCTCGCGGGCTGGCTGATCTACCGGCAGGCGCTCGCCGAGGCGAACGAGCTGTTCGACTACCAGCTGCAGGAAATCGCCGCGGCGCTGCCGTCCGAGCCGTTCTCGCAGGTGTTCGGCTCGCGCACCAACGGCGACGAGGGCATCGTGATCCAGATCTGGAACCGCAACGGCGTGCTGATGTACTTCTCGCATCCGCGCGCGCCGATCGCGCCGCGCGCCGAGCTCGGCTTCTCGACCGAACGCACCGATCGCGGCGAGTGGCGCGTGTACGGCGCGATCGTCGGCGACAACGTCGTGCAGCTCGCGCAGCCGCTGTCGGTGCGCAACCGGCTCGCGGCGAACGTCGCGCTGCGCACGCTATGGCCGCTGATCGTGCTGCTGCCGTTCCTCGGCGCGGCCGTGTGGGTGATCGTCGGGCGCGGGCTCGAGCCGCTCGGCCGCGTGACGCGCGCGGTCGAGACGCGCCGGCCCGAGGCGCTCGATCCGCTGCCCGACGCGCGCCTGCCGCTCGAGGTGCAGCCGCTGGTGCGTGCGCTGAACGGGCTGCTGGCCCGGCTGGCGGCCGCGCTCGACACGCAGAAGGCGTTCGTTGCCGATGCCGCGCACGAACTGCGCACGCCGCTCGCGGCCGTGCAGATTCAGGCGCAGCTCGTGGCGCGCGCGAAGGACGACGCGTCGCGTCGCGAGGCGGTCGCCGATTTGCAGGACGGCGTCACGCGCGCGACGCGCCTCGCCGAGCAGCTGCTCGCGCTCGCGCGCGCCGAACCGGACGCCGGCGCGATGCGCGAGACGGTCGACCTGCAGGCGCTGCTGGCCGAATGCGTGGCCGCGCATGCGCCGCTCGCGCAGCGGCGCGACATCGACCTCGGCTTCGAGGAAACGCGCGCGGCGAGCGTCGTCGCCGATATCGGCGCGCTGCGCGTGATGTTCGGCAACCTGCTCGACAACGCGGTGAAGTACACGCCGGACGGCGGCCGCATCGACGTGTCGCTGACGCGCGACGCGGCCGGCCGCGCATGCGTGCAGATCGGCGACAGCGGGCCGGGCATTCCGGCCGACGAGCGCGAGCGCGTGTTCGACCGTTTCTATCGCGACAGCTCCGCGCGGGCGCGCACCGACGTGTCGGGCAGCGGGCTCGGGCTCGCGATCGTCAAGCGCGTCGCCGCGCAGCAGGGCGCGACGGTGTCGCTCGGCGATGCGGCCGCCGGCGGCCTGCTGGTGAGCGTCGTGTTCCGCGACGCCGAGATGCCGGCCGAGGCGCCGCGGCAGTCCGAATCCGTCTGACGAAGCGCCGGGCGGGCCGGCGCGGCCGCTTAAGCGCCGCTTAAGGCTGATTAAGCCTCCTTTAAGTCAGTGTCGTTACGCTTCGAGCTAACAAAAGAGGAGGTCCACCGATGAACACCCGATTCCTTGCGCGCGGCGCCGTCGCGGTCGCCGTGGCGGCCGCCCTGTCCGCCGGCTATGTGGCCGGCACCCGCCGTGCCGATCCGCAGATCATCACGCCGGCGCAGGCCGCCGCGCTGATGCCGGCCGAAGCGGCCGCGAAAACCGGCATTCCCGATTTCTCCGGGCTGGTCGAAACCTACGGCCCGGCGGTCGTGAACATCAGCGCGAAGCACGTGGTGAAGCAGGTGGCGCGGCGCGTGCCGCAGCCGCAGCTGCCGATGGATCCGAGCGACCCGTTCTACCAGTTCTTCAAGCACTTCTACGGCCAGGTGCCGGGCATGGGCGGCGACGCGCAGCCGGACGACCAGCCGAGCGCGAGCCTCGGCTCGGGCTTCATCGTCAGCTCCGACGGGTACATCCTCACCAATGCGCACGTGATCGACGGCGCGAACGTCGTCACGGTCAAGCTGACCGACAAGCGCGAATACAAGGCGAAGGTGGTCGGCTCGGACAAGCAGTCCGACGTCGCGGTACTGAAGATCGATGCGAGCGGCCTGCCGACCGTGAAGATCGGCGACCCGGGCCAGAGCAAGGTCGGCCAGTGGGTCGTCGCGATCGGTTCGCCGTACGGCTTCGACAACACGGTCACCTCGGGCATCATCAGCGCGAAGTCGCGCGCGCTGCCTGACGAGAACTACACGCCGTTCATCCAGACCGACGTGCCGGTCAACCCCGGCAACTCGGGCGGCCCGCTGTTCAACCTGCAGGGCGAGGTGATCGGCATCAACTCGATGATCTACTCGCAGACGGGCGGCTTCCAGGGCCTGTCGTTCGCGATCCCGATCAACGAGGCGATCAAGGTCAAGGACGAGCTCGTGAAGACCGGCCACGTGAGCCGCGGCCGCCTCGGCGTCGCGGTGCAAGGGCTGAACCAGACGCTCGCGAGCTCGTTCGGGCTGTCGAAGCCGGACGGCGCGCTGGTCAGCTCGGTCGATCCGAACGGTCCGGCCGCGAAGGCCGGCCTGCAGCCGGGGGACGTGATCCTGGCGGTCAACGGCGCGCCGGTCGCCGACTCGACGACGCTGCCGTCGCAGATCGCGAACCTGAAGCCGGGCTCGAAGGCCGAGCTGCAGGTCTGGCGCGACAAGTCGAAGAAGTCGATCAGCGTGACGCTCGGCGCGATGAGCGACGCGAAGCTCGCGTCGAACGACGGCGGGCCGGTCGAACAGGGCCGTCTCGGCGTCGCGGTGCGGCCGCTGACGCCGCAGGAGCGCAGCGCAACCAACCTGTCGCACGGGCTGATGGTGCAGCAGGCCGGCGGCCCGGCCGCGAGCGCCGGCATCCAGCCGGGCGACGTGATCCTCGCGGTCAACGGCCGCCCGGTCACGAGCCCCGAGCAGCTGCGCGACGCGGTCAAGGGCGCAGGCAACAGTCTTGCTCTGTTGATCCAGCGTGATAATGCCCAGATCTTCGTGCCGGTCGACCTGAGCTGACCGGCCGACGCCGCGGCCCGCCCCGGGCGGTCCGCGGCGGGCGCTGCCGTCGTTCGGACATGCGCTGCAGCGCGTCCCGTATGTGTTCCGACCCCAAGGAGAGAGCCATGCAATATCTACGCAACGTGTCCCGATTTGCCGTCGCCGCGGCGTTGGCCGCCGGTCTCGCAGCCGGCGCGACCGGCGCGTACGCGCAGTCGGACGGCTTGCCCGCCGCGCGCCAGCAGGGCGATGTCAGCTTCGTGTCGGGCGGCGTCGGGCTGGACGAATCGACGGCGTTCCAGCGCAACGAGGCGAGCTGGCCGCTGGCGCTGCGCTTCACCGGCAAGGGCGGCGAGTTCCTGTCCGACGTCCACGTGCGGATCGTCGACGGCAAGGGCGCCGAACTGCTGAAAACCGATGCGCGCGGGCCGTACATGCTCGTGAAGCTGCCGCCGGGACGGTATACGGTGCATGCGTCGTATCAGGGCAACGACGAATCGCGCGCCGTCACGGTCGGCGCAAAGGGCGGCGCGAAAGCCGCATTCCAGTGGAGCGCGCAGTAGCCTGCCGTGCGCGGCCCCGGCCGGGCCGCGCAATCGGACGAAGTTTCGCCCATAATGAAAGCCACGGCGTTCGCGCCGTGGCTTTTTCGTTTCCTGCGCCCGGCTCGCGTGCCGGGCCGCCCGAAGGAGAAACGATGTCCGACGCAACCGACGCCCGCCTCGAGATCGTGCCGAACCGCCATCGCGTGCGCGTGATCCATCGCGGCATCACGTACGCCGATTCGCAGGGCGCCCTGACCGTGCGCGAAGCGGGGCTGCCGGACGTCCACTATCTGCCGCGCGGCGACGTCAACATGCGCAGGCTCGTGAAGTCGAGCATGACGACGGCCTGCCCGCTGAAGGGCACCGCTGTCCATTTCGACTTGCAGACGGAAGACGGCGTGATCGAGAACGCCGCATGGAGTTACGAGGAACCGGAGGCGGCCGCGCTGGCGCTCGCGCGCTACGTCGCTTTCGATGCCGCGCGGGTCGACAGTCTCGTCGAGACGTCCTGACGCGGATCGGGGAGGCATCATGGAGCTGAACGACACGTTGAGCGTCTCGCTGGCGCCGGCCGTCGTGCGGGACGCGTTCGACGACCTCGCGCTGCTGCGGGCGAGCTTCGACCATTGCGAGTCGTTCGCGAAGCTCGCGGACGGCGAATTCGCGTTGACGATCACGGTGCCGCTCGGCCCGCTGCGCGCGCGCTACGACGTGCGCGTGCATGTCGCGGGCGAGCAGGGCGATGCGGAGGGGCAGCCGCGCCGCGTGCTGAATTTCAAGGCGCGCGCCGACGGCCTCGGCGTGCTGCGCGGCCAGGTCGAACTGGTGCTGCGGCCGGACGGCGACGCGGACGCGACGCGCATCGACTACGTGGTGTGGGCCACCGCCAGCGGTCCGCTCGCCGAGCTGCCGGCCCGGCAGATCGAGAACGCGCTGCGCGAGTGGACCGACGATTTCTTCCGCGAATTCTGCGCGGTCGTGCAGGCGAAGCATGGTCTCGCGCCGAATCGCGCGCGCTCGGCCGCGCCACGGCGCCAGCATGTGTTTCTGCGGCCCGCGGCGCTGACGGCCGCGACCAGGCGTTCGCCGTCGCCGCACCTCGGCGGCGCGCTGGGCGGCCGTGCGGCCAGTGCGCTGCATCATCGCGAACCGGGTACGGTGCCGGTCTGGGCGTGGGCGGCGATGATCGTGTTCGTCGCGCTGCTGCTCTACGCGGCGCGCTGGTTCAACGGCGGCTGAGCAAACGGCCGCCGGCTGCATGTCTCCGGGCTGCCGGTGCAGCGGCCTTTACCGTGGCGCGTCGGGTCCGGCGCCGCGAAACTCCCTTCGATAGGCGGATGGCGACGTGCCGAGCGCGCCGGCGAAATGCTGGCGCAGCGACACGCTCGATCCGTAGCCGGCCGCCTGCGCGATCGCGTCGATCGACTGTCCGGTGGTTTCCAGCAGATGCTGCGCACGCGCGAGCCGTTCGGCCTGCAGCCATGCGGTGACGGTCGTGCCGGTCGCCTGCCGGAAGTGGCGCGTGAACGTGCGCCGGCTCATCAGCACGCGCGCGGCGAGCGAATCGACGCTGTGCGCGGCGTCGAGATGCGCGCGCACCCAGTCGAGCAGCCCCGCCAGCCGCGTGTCGCGCGGGTGCGCGGCGACCGGCTGCGGCACGTACTGCGCCTGTCCGCCCTGGCGGTGCGGCGGGATCACGAGGCGGCGCGCGATCCGGTTCGCGGCCTCCGAGCCGAAGCGGCGCCGCACGACGTGCAGGCAGCAGTCGAGCCCCGCGGCCGTGCCGGCCGACGTCGTCAGCTTGCCGTCGTCGACGTACAGCACGTCGGGATCGAGCTTCACGCGCGGAAAACGCTGTGCGAAATCGTCGGCCCACGCCCAGTGCGTCGTGGCCGGTCGGCCGTCGAGCAGCCCGGCCGCGGCCAGCACGTACGCGCCGAGGCACAGGCCGACCAGTTGCGCGCCGCGTGCGGCGGCCGCGCGAACCGCGTCGAGCAGCACCTCGGGCGGCGTTTCCGCCTCGTCGCGCCAGCTCGGCACGATCACGATGTCCGCATCGAGCAGCCCGTCGAGCGTGTACGGCGCGACGATCGTGAAGCCGCCCGTCGTCGCGAGCGGGCCGCGCTCGGCCGAGCACACGCGGAACTCGAAGACGGGCGTGTCGGCCGCGTCGCGCTCCTTGCCGAACACGACCGACGGAACCGACAGGTGGAACGGGCTGATGCCGTCGTACGCGATCACGGCGACGATGGTCGGGGCGGGCGGCGAAACCGGTGAAACGGCGGCCATGACGGGCTCCGGGAAGGGGATGGCCCGATTCTAGCGAAGAATGGAAGTCGGGCCATGACCCGGGAGGGCGGACCGGTCCGGCGCGGGCCGGATCGTCGGCCGCGCGGCCAATCGCCGGGCGCGCCGCGCGCGGCGGAGAGCGGCCGGCGGCCGGACGCTCAGTCGCCTTCCTTCAGCATGGCCGGGCTGAGGCGCAGCATGTCGAAGCAGCTGTCGACCAGCTTTTCCGCGTGCCGCTCCGCGTCGATTTCGTCGGGCAGCATCAGCATGTCGCGCACGAAGCCGCTGATCAGCGCGTGCAGCATCAGCGTCGCACGCCAGGTGTCGAGCCGGTCGGGCAGCAGCCTGAGCCGTACGGCCGCGGCGAGATCGGCGTCGATCGCGTGCAGCGCTTCGCTCATGCCCGCGCGGTTGCGCAGCAACAGCGGCTCCATGTCGGCGACGTACTCGCATTTCATGAACAGGATGCTGAACACGCGCCGCAGCTGCGAGTCGCGCTGCACGCCGAGCAGGCACCAGATCAGGATCTTGCGGACCTTGTCGAGCGGATTGCCGCCCGGCGCGTCGATCGGCATCGTCTTCAGCTCGTCGAGCGGCAGCAGCACGCGGTCGAACATCGCATCGAACAGGTCGCTCTTGTTCGCGAAATGCCAGTAGATCGCGCCGCGCGTGACGCCGGCGTGCTGTGCGATGTCCGCGAGCGACGTGTGCGACACGCCCTTCTCGAAGAACACGTGTTCGGCTGCGTCGAGAATGCGGTTGCGCGTCTCGAGTGCCTCCTCCTTGGTGCGTCTGACCATGTGCAGGCCTGAATGTGAATCGATGAGTGATAAACAGGGGCCGGGACCCCTCGTCGCGCGCGCATAGACCGGCTATGCTTGCGACTGGTAATAATTCGTAAGACTTCGCGGTTGGCACGGCGCGGACGGTCTTTTTACATACATTCGTGAATGTATATACAATACCACCCTACGATCGAATGACCCAAGTGGCAATCAGTTAATATCCCACTCTGCTGATTCCCGCCAAAGTAGCAGTTCGCAAGTTCGCGGCACTTGTCGGCACGGAGGTTTCGTGCCGCTTGCTGTATCCAGCAGTCCAGTAATTCAGGTGTTCGATCTGCGCCGCGAGGCGCATCCGTGTAGCGCTCCGGTCGGGCGCCGCACTCATTCCATTGGTTATACAAGAGGTCGCTCCATGCGCGTCGAACGGGTTCCATACCGCTTAATCACTGTCGCGACGGCCGCCGTTTTCCTGGCCGCGTGCGGGAAAAAAGAATCGGCACCGCCGCCGCAAACGCCGGAAGTCGGCGTCGTCACCGTCCAGCCGCAAGCCGTCCCGGTCTTCACCGAATTGCCGGGCCGTACCAGCGCCTTCCTCGTCGCGCAGGTGCGCGCGCGGGTCGACGGCATCGTGCTGCGCCGCGAATTCACCGAGGGCAGCGACGTCAAGGCCGGCCAGCGCCTCTACAAGATCGATCCGGCGCCGTACATCGCCGCGCTGAACAGCGCGAAGGCGACGCTCGCGAAGGCGCAGGCGAACCTGGCCACGCAGAACGCGCTGGTCGCGCGCTACAAGGTGCTGGTGGCCGCGAACGCGGTCAGCAAGCAGGACTACGACAACGCGGTGGCCGCGCAAGGGCAGGCTGCGGCGGACGTCGCGGCCGGCAAGGCGGCGGTCGACACCGCGCAGATCAACCTCGGCTACACGGACGTCGTGTCGCCGATCACCGGCCGCGTCGGCATTTCGCAGGTCACGCCGGGCGCGTACGTGCAGGCGAGCCAGGCGACGCTGATGTCGACGGTGCAGCAGCTCGATCCGGTCTACGTCGACCTGACGCAGTCGAGCCTCGACGGGCTGAAGCTGCGCCAGGACGTGCAGAGCGGCAAGCTGAAGACGAGCGGGCCGGGCGCGGCGAAGGTGTCGCTGGTCCTGGAGGACGGCAAGACCTACTCGGAGCCGGGCAAGCTGCAGTTCTCGGACGTGACGGTCGACCAGACGACGGGCTCGGTGACGATCCGCGCGGTGTTCCCGAACCCGGGCAAGGTGCTGCTGCCGGGCATGTTCGTGCGCGCGCGGATCGAGGAAGGCGTGAACGACGGCGCGTTCCTGGTGCCGCAGATCGGCGTCACGCACGACCAGAAGGGCCAGCCGGTCGCGCTGGTCGTGAACGCGAGCAACAAGGTCGAGACGCGCACGCTGAAGACGTCGGGCATGCAGGGGCAGAACTGGATCGTCGAAGGCGGCCTGCAGGCGGGCGACCGCGTGATCGTGCAGGGCGTCGACAAGGTGCGTCCGGGCGCGACCGTGAAGTCGGTGCAGGCGCAGCTCGCGCCGGCCGCGGGCGCCGCGTCCGATGCCGCTGCCACCGCCGCGCCGGCCGCTGCCGGCTCCGGCGCCGCCGCTTCGGGCGCAGCTGCATCGGGCGCCGCTCCGGCGAGCGCTGCCGCTGCGTCGAGCGCGCAATAACAGGGGGCCTGTTTCATGGCAAAGTTTTTTATCGATCGCCCGATCTTCGCGTGGGTGATCGCCATCATCCTGATGCTGGCCGGGGTTGCGGCGATCTTCACGCTGCCGATCGCGCAGTATCCGACGATCGCGCCGCCATCGATCCAGATCACCGCGAACTACCCGGGCGCTTCCGCGAAGACGGTGGAAGACACGGTGACGCAGGTGATCGAGCAGCAGATGAGCGGTCTCGACAATTTCCTGTACATGTCGTCGACGAGTGACGACTCGGGCAACGCGACGATCACGCTGACGTTCGCACCGGGCACCAATGCCGACATCGCGCAGGTGCAGGTGCAGAACAAGCTGTCGCTCGCCACGCCGATCCTGCCGCAGGTCGTGCAGCAGCTCGGCCTGTCGGTGACGAAGTCGAGCAGCAGCTTCCTGCTGGTGCTCGCCTTCAACTCCGAAGACGGCAGCATGAACAAGTACGACCTCGCGAACTACGTGGCGTCGCACGTGAAGGATCCGATCAGTCGCCTGAACGGCGTCGGTACCGTCACACTGTTCGGTTCGCAGTATGCGATGCGGATCTGGCTCGACCCGACCCGCCTGACGAACTACGGCCTCACGCCGGTGGACGTCACGACCGCGATCACGCAGCAGAACGTGCAGATCGCGGGCGGCCAGATCGGCGGCACGCCGGCCAAGCCGGGCACCGTGCTGCAGGCGACGATCACCGAATCGACGCTGCTGCAGACGCCCGAGCAGTTCGGCAACATCCTGCTGAAGGTGAACCAGGACGGCTCGCAGGTGCGCCTGAAGGACGTCGCGCAGATCGGCCTCGGCGGCGAAAACTACAACTTCGACACGAAGTACAACGGTCAGCCGACCGCGGCGCTCGGTATCCAGCTCGCGACCAACGCGAACGCGCTGGCGACCGCGAAGGCCGTGCGCGCGAAGATCGACGAGCTGACGCCGTACTTCCCGCACGGTCTCGTCGTGAAGTACCCGTACGACACGACGCCGTTCGTGAAGCTGTCGATCGAGGAAGTGGTCAAGACGCTGCTCGAAGGTATCGTGCTGGTGTTCCTCGTGATGTATCTGTTCCTGCAGAACCTGCGGGCGACGATCATCCCGACGATCGCGGTGCCGGTCGTGCTGCTCGGCACGTTCGCGATCATGTCGCTGGTGGGCTTCTCGATCAACACGCTGTCGATGTTCGGCCTCGTGCTCGCGATCGGTCTGCTGGTGGACGATGCGATCGTGGTGGTGGAGAACGTCGAGCGCGTGATGGCGGAAGAGGGCCTGTCACCGAAGGAGGCGACCCGGAAGGCGATGGGCCAGATCACCGGCGCACTCGTCGGCGTGGCGCTGGTGCTGTCGGCGGTGTTCGTGCCGGTCGCGTTCTCCGGCGGTTCGGTCGGCGCGATCTATCGTCAGTTCTCGCTGACGATCGTGTCGGCGATGGTGCTGTCGGTGCTCGTCGCGTTGATTCTGACGCCGGCGCTGTGCGCGACGATCCTCAAGCCGATCCCGCAGGGGCATCACGAAGAGAAGACGGGCTTCTTCGGCTGGTTCAACCGCACGTTCAACCGGAGCCGCGACAAGTACCACGTCGGCGTGCACCACGTGATCAAGCGCTCGGGCCGCTGGCTGATCATCTATCTGGTCGTGATCGTCGCGGTCGGGCTGCTGTTCGTGCGCCTGCCGAAGTCGTTCCTGCCCGACGAGGACCAGGGCCTGATGTTCGTGATCGTGCAGACGCCGTCGGGCTCGACGCAGGAAACGACCGCGAAGACGCTCGCGAACATTTCCGACTACCTGCTGAAGGACGAGAAGGACATCGTCGAATCCGCGTTCACGGTCAACGGCTTCAGCTTCGCGGGCCGCGGCCAGAACTCGGGTCTCGTGTTCGTGCGCCTGAAGGATTACTCGCAGCGTCAGCACGCAAACCAGAAGGTCCAGGCGCTGATCGGCCGGATGTTCGGACGCTATGCGGGCTACAAGGACGCGATCGTGATCCCGTTCAACCCGCCGTCGATTCCGGAACTCGGCACGGCCGCCGGCTTCGACTTCGAGCTGACGGACAACGCTGGCCTCGGCCACGATGCGCTGATGGCCGCGCGCAACCAGCTGCTCGGGATGGCCTCGAAGGATCCGACGCTGCAGGGCGTGCGCCCGAACGGCCTGAACGACACGCCGCAGTACAAGGTCGACATCGACCGCGAGAAGGCGAATGCGCTCGGCGTGACGGCATCGGCGATCGACCAGACGTTCTCGATCGCGTGGGCGTCGCAGTACGTGAACAACTTCCTCGACATCGACGGCCGGATCAAGAAGGTGTACGTGCAGGCCGACGCGCCGTTCCGGATGACGCCGGAGGACATGAACGTCTGGTACGTGCGCAACGGGTCGGGCGGGATGGTGCCGTTCAGCGCGTTCGCGACCGGTCACTGGACGTACGGTTCGCCGAAGCTCGAGCGTTACAACGGTATTTCGGCGATGGAAATCCAGGGCCAGGCCGCACCGGGCAAGTCGACCGGTCAGGCGATGGCCGCGATGGAAGCGCTCGCGAAGAAGCTGCCGGTCGGTATCGGCTATTCGTGGACGGGCCTGTCGTTCCAGGAAATCCAGTCCGGTTCGCAGGCGCCGATCCTGTACGCGATCTCGATCCTCGTCGTGTTCCTGTGTCTGGCGGCGCTGTATGAAAGCTGGTCGATCCCGTTCTCGGTGATCATGGTGGTGCCGCTCGGCGTGATCGGCGCACTGCTCGCGGCGACGATGCGCGGCCTCGAGAACGACGTGTTCTTCCAGGTCGGCCTGCTGACCACCGTCGGCTTGTCGGCGAAGAACGCGATTCTGATCGTCGAGTTCGCGCGCGAACTGCAGATGACGGAGAAGATGGGGCCGATCGAGGCCGCGCTGGAAGCGGCGCGCCTGCGGCTGCGTCCGATCCTGATGACGTCGCTCGCGTTCATTCTCGGCGTGATGCCGCTTGCGATCAGCAACGGTGCGGGCTCGGCGAGCCAGCACGCGATCGGCACGGGCGTGATCGGCGGGATGATCACCGCGACGTTCCTCGCGATCTTCATGATCCCGATGTTCTTCGTGAAGATCCGCGCCGTCTTCAGCGGCGAGAAGGAAGACGCCGACGAGGCGCTGCGCCTGGCTCAGGAGCACTCGCACCACGAAGAGAAGCCGGGCAACGGCGACGAAGGCAACAAGGGGCAGTGATGATGCAAAAACACGCTTTGACTGCGATCGCAGTCGCGCTCTTCGCCACGGGCTGCACGATGGCGCCGCACTACAAGCGGCCCGACGCGCCCGTGTCGCAGGCGTTCCCGTCCGGCGGCGTCTACGCGACGCAGCCGGGCGCCGCCGGCGCGCGCAGCGCGAACGGGCAGGAGGCGACGGCGATCGGCTGGCGCGAATTCTTCGTCGATCCGCGCCTGCAGCGGCTGATCGAGATCGCGCTGAAGAACAACCGCGACCTGCGCGTGTCGGTGCTGAACATCGAGGCGGCGCGCGCGCAGTATCAGATCACGCGCGCGGGCCTGTTCCCGACGCTCGACGGTACGGGCTCGGGCTCCATCCAGCGTTATCCGCAAGGTGTTTCACCGACCGGCGTGCCGTACATCGCGCGCTCCTACAACGTCGGGCTGTCCGCGTCGTGGGAACTCGACCTGTTCGGCCGCGTGCAGAGCCTGAAGGATCAGGCGCTCGCGCAATACCTGTCGACTTCCTATGCGCGCCAGGCCGCCGAAATCTCGCTCGTGTCGCAGGTGGCCGACCAGTACCTGACGCTGTTGTCGACCGACGACCTGCTGAAGGTCACCGAGGACACGCTGAAGACCGCGCAGGCGTCGTACGACCTGACCAAGCTGCAGTTCGACAACGGCACGGGCTCCGAGCTCGACCTGCGTCAGGCGCAGACGGTTGTCGAGCAGGCGCTCGCGAACCAGCAGGCGCAGGCACGTGCGCGCGCGCAGGCCGTCAACGCGCTGGTGCTGCTGATCGGCGAGCCGCTGCCGGACGACCTGCCGCCGGGCATGCCGCTCGACGCGCAGAACCTGCTGACCGACGTGCCGGCGGGCCTGCCGTCCGACCTGCTGACGCGTCGTCCGGACGTGATGCAGGCCGAGCAGACGCTGCTGGCCGCGAACGCGAACATCGGCGCGGCGCGCGCGGCGTTCTTCCCGCGCATCTCGCTGACGGGCGCGTTCGGTACGGCGAGCCCGACGCTCGGCGGGCTGTTCAAGGCCGGCACGGCGGCGTGGTCGTTCGCGCCGCAGATCACGATGCCGATCTTCGAGGGCGGGCAGAACATCGCGAACCTGAACCTCGCGAACGTGCAGAAGCGCATCGAGATCGCCAACTACGAGAAGGCGATCCAGTCGGCATTCCGCGAAGTGTCGGACGGGCTGGCCGCACGCGGCACGTACGACCAGCAGATCGCCGCGCTCGAGCGCAACGAGCACGCGCAGCAGCGACGCTTCGACCTGTCGGACCTGCGCTACAAGAACGGCGTCGACAGCTACCTGTCGGTGCTGACAGCGCAGACGGACCTGTACACCGCGCAGCAGTCGCTGATCAATGCGCGTCTCGCGCGCTGGACGAATCTCGTCGACCTGTACCGCGCGCTCGGCGGCGGCTGGATCCAGCGGGCCGGCGAAACGCCGCGCGCGCCGGACGACACGGCGGACTACGACAAGGCGGCCGCACCGGCGCCTGCGTCGGCAACGTCGACGAACGGGTAAGCACGACGAAGGGCGGGAGCGGGCAACCTCTCCCGTCTGTCCTGTCGGCCGAACCGGCTTCATGCAAAAAAACGCCACGGACGCAAGTTCGTGGCGTTTTCTTTTGTGCCGGCCGACCGGTTGCTTGCATCGGCGTCGCGCGATGCGCTCGTCCCATGCAAAACGCCACGGCAGTCCGTGGCGTTTTGCGTTGCTGCGTGCCGCTACGCGCCGCGAACCGGCGCGCGCTGCCGATCAGTGATGCACGTCGGCCGGCTGCCCGTCGAAGTCGTGGCCGGCGCGGCGGATGTCGCACTTCGCGTCCTTTTCGCCCTTCACGCCGTTGAACACGATGTTCAGGATCACGGCCGATGCCGACGCGAGCAGGATGCCGCTGTGCAGGATCGGCGCCAGAGCCGGCGGCAGCTTCGAGAAGAAGTGCGGCGACACGACCGGCACGAGGCCCATGCCGATGCTGACGGCGACGATGAACAGGTTGTGGTGGTTCTTCACGAAGTCGACCTTCGACAGCACCTTGATGCCGTTCGCGGCGACCATCCCGAACATCACGATGCCTGCGCCGCCGAGCACGAACGGCGGCACCGACGCGACGACCTGCGCCATCTTCGGGAACAGGCCGAGCAGCACGAGGATCACGCCGCCGGTGGCGCACACGAAGCGGCTCTTCACGCCCGTCACGCCGATCAGGCCGACGTTCTGCGAGAACGACGTGTGCGGGAACGAGTTGAAGATGCCGCCGATCAGCGTGCCGAGGCCGTCGACGCGCAGGCCGCGCACCAGGCGGTCTTGGTCGACCGGACGATCGACCATGTCGCCGACCGCGAGGAACATCCCGGTCGATTCGATGAACGTGACGAACATCACCGTGACCATCGTTGCGATCGACAGCGGATCGAAGTGCGGCAGGCCGAAGTGGAACGGCATCACGAACCCGACCCACGGCGCGAGCGACACGCCGTCGGTATTCACGCGGCCGAGCGCGAACGCGATCACGAAGCCCGCGACGATGCCGAGCAGCACCGAGATGTTCGCGAGGAAGCCGCGGCCGTACTTGTTGATCAGCAGGATCAGCGTCAGCACGAGCAGCGACAGGCCGAGATAGACCGGGCTGCCGTAGTCGGGATTGCCGACGCCGCCGGCCGCCCAGTTGATGCCGACTTCCATCAGCGACAGCCCGATCACCGAGATCACGGTGCCGACCACGACCGGCGGGAAGAACCGCAGCAGCTTGCCGATCATCGGCGCGAGCACGATGCCGATGATCCCGGCCGCGATCGTCGAGCCGAAGATGTCGAGAATGCCGAGGCCGGGATTGGTGCCGATCGCGATCATCGGACCGACGGCCGCGAACGTGCAGCCCATGATGACGGGTAGGCGGATCCCGAAGATCCACAGGCCGAGCGTCTGGATCAGCGTGGCGATGCCGCACGAAAACAGATCGGCGCTGATCAGGAACGCGATCTGGTCTTTCGGCAGCTTGAGCGCGCCGCCAACGATGAGCGGCACGGCGACAGCGCCGGCGTACATGACGAGGACGTGTTGCAGGCCGAGCGTTACGAGCTTGCCGGTCGGCAACACCTCATCGCACGGATGGACCGTGTTCGATTGCATCTGTCTCACTCCATGATCTTGTTTTCGGGGTGATACGAAGTTATGCGGAATGAACCGGCGCAACAAGAGCACTGGGTTCTATTCCGTTCTTTGCAGGTTCGATATGCCATTTCGGCATGGAGCAGGGTGTCGGTCACGGGAAACTGCCGCTGGAGTGAGGTTTCCCGGTTTTATAGCCCTTCAAAATTGTGCAGGCCCCCCTGTCAAATATAGGTGGCTTTATGGTGTGTATGGCCGTTGCGGCATAGTGGGGAAACGAGGCCGCTGAAAAGTGCGTCGGGTTAACCCGCGAACAGCCGTTTTCGGGCGCACGGTGCAGCCTGGCGCAACCGGACCTCGCCGCACCGTGCGTCGCCGTGGAAATCGGGGCGCGCAGCACGATCCCGCTATCATCGAAATCCGTTCATTCGACTCGTCATCCCGTCATGCGTCTGCTAGGCATCGATCTCGGCACCGGTTCCGTCAAACTCGTCACGCTCGATGCGGACGGCGTCGAGCGCGCGGTCGCGAGCGAACCGTATGCGCTGTCGTCGCAGCAGCCCGGCTGGGCCGAGATCGCGCCCGACGCGTGGTGGCAGGCGCTGGTGCGCGCAGCCGCGCGGCTGCCGGCCGACGAGCGCGCACAAGTCGCCGCGATCGGTTTCTCGGGCCAGATGCACGGCGTCGTGCTGATCGATGCGGCCGGCCGGCCCGTGCGGCCCGCGCTGCTATGGCCCGACACGCGCGCGGTGCGCGAAGCGCAGGCGGCCGACTGGTCCGGCGCCGGTTCGTCCGACGCGCCGAATCCGGTCGCGCCCGGCATGGCCGGCCCGCTGTTGCGCTGGCTGGCCGCGCACGAGCCCGATGCGCTGCGCGCCGCGCGCTGGGCCGTGCAGCCGAAGGACTGGCTGCGCGTCGCGCTCGGCGGCGACGTCGCGGCCGATCCGAGCGACGCGTGCGCGACCGCGCTCGCCACGCCGGACGGCGAGTGGGATGCGTCGCTGATCGGCGCGCTCGGGCTGCCGGCCGACCGGTTTGCTCCGCTGCGCGCATCGACCGCGCGCTGCGGCGCGCTGGCTGCGCAGGCGGCCGCGGCGCTCGGTTTGCCGGCCGGCGCGCCGCTTGCGACAGGCGCGGCCGACACCGCGTGCGCGGCGCTCGGCAGCGGGCTCGTGGCGGCCGGCGATGCGCTGCTGACGACGGGCAGCGGCGGCCAGATCGTCGTGCTCGCCGATACGCTGCCGCCGGCGCGGCGCGGGCTGCATCGCTATCGTGCGGCGGCCGGCGGCGGCTACTACACGATGGCCGCGATGCAGAACGTCGGGCTGGCGCTCGAAGCGGTGCGCGGCTGGCTTGGTTATGCGGACTGGGCGGCCGCGTATGAAGACGCGTTCGCGCGGCCGGCGTCCGAACGGCTGTGTTTCCTGCCGTACCTGACCGGCGAGCGTTCGCCATGGATGAATCCCGATGCGCGCGGCGGCTGGCTCGGTCTTTCGCTCGGCGATACGCGCGGCGCGATGATGCGGGCGGCGTTCGAGGGCGTGGCCTTTGCGCTGCGCGCGGGGCTCGATGCGATTCGCGATGCGGGCGGCGGCGGCGTCACGTCGCTGCGTGTGGCGGGCGGCGGCTCGGTCGATCCGCGCTGGCGGCAACTGCTCGCCGACGCGCTCGGCGCCTCGCTCGACGCGGTCGATTGTCCGAACGCCGCGACGCGCGGCGCCGCGCTGCTCGCGGGCGTCGCGATCGGGCACTGGCGCGAGTCCGCGTTGCGCGCGCTAGCGCCGGCGGCGTCGCCGGTTGCGGCGCCGCGTGACGATCGTGCGCTCGCGACGCGGCGCGCGCGCTTCGTCGATCTGTATGCGCGAACGGATGCGTGGTTCACGACGGGCGATTAAACTCGGGCACTTGTCGTTTTGCGTCATCGATGACGCATCGTGGCAAGCCGGCGACTGTTTCCCGCACGCGGCGCGCGCGGCGATCGGCGATCATGGCGAGCACGATGGCGGTGCTGTGTGCGATGCACGTGATGCGCGGTGCGGGCGTCGGCGTTGCTCGGGATGTGAACGAGCATTGAGGTGCCGACGTCGACCGGCAGTTTGGCATGAGACCAGTGCGAACACTGAAACGCCAACTCGAATCGACAGCTTTGCATGGGACTCGAGTAAGCGCTGAAGCGCCAACTCGAATCGACAGCTTTGCATGGGATCAGCGTAAGCGCTAAAGCGCTAACGCTGATCGACAAACTCAACGAGGAGTCACACGATGAAGACGAAAGCAGCGATTGCATGGAAGGCGGGCGCGCCGCTGACGATCGAGGAAGTCGATCTGGAAGGGCCGCGCGCCGGCGAAGTGCTGATCGAGGTGAAGGCGACCGGCATCTGCCACACCGACTACTACACGCTGTCCGGCGCGGACCCCGAAGGCATCTTCCCGGCGATCCTCGGCCACGAAGGCGCGGGCGTCGTCGTCGACGTCGGCCCCGGCGTCGGAACCGTCAGGAAGGGCGACCACGTGATTCCGCTCTACACGCCCGAATGCCGCGAGTGCAAGTTCTGCCTGTCGCGCAAGACCAACCTGTGCCAGAAGATCCGCGCGACGCAGGGCAAGGGCCTGATGCCCGACGCGACCTCGCGCTTCTCGCTCGACGGCAAGCCGCTGTTCCACTACATGGGCACCTCGACGTTCTCGAACTACATCGTCGTGCCCGAGATCGCCGTCGCGAAGGTGCGCGAGGACGCGCCGTTCGACAAGATCTGCTACATCGGCTGCGGCGTGACGACCGGCGTCGGCGCGGTGGTGTACTCGGCGAAGGTCGAGGCCGGCGCGAACGTCGTCGTGTTCGGCCTCGGCGGGATCGGGCTGAACGTGATCCAGGGCGCGAAGATGGTCGGCGCGGACAAGATCATCGGCGTCGACATCAACCCGAAGCGCGTCGAGCTCGCGAAGAAGTTCGGGATGACGCACTTCATCAACCCGAACGAGGTCGAGAACGTCGTCGACCATATCGTGCAGCTGACCGACGGCGGTGCCGACTACTCGTTCGAGTGCGTCGGCAACGTGAAGCTGATGCGCCAGGCGCTCGAGTGCACGCACAAGGGCTGGGGCCAGTCGTTCATCATCGGCGTGGCCGCAGCGGGCGAGGAAATCGGCACGCGCCCGTTCCAGCTGGTGACGGGCCGCGAGTGGAAGGGCTCGGCGTTCGGCGGCGCGCGCGGGCGCACCGACGTGCCGAAGATCGTCGACTGGTACATGGAAGGCAAGATCAACATCGACGACCTGATCACGCACACGCTGCCGCTCGAGCGCATCAACGAAGGCTTCGACCTGATGAAGGCCGGCGAGTCGATCCGCTCGGTCGTGCTGTACTGATCGAGAGGGCGCGATCATGCTCGAACTCGTTTCAGCGCATGCGTGCCACGGCGGCGAGCAGCGCTTCTATCGCCACGCTTCGACAGCGATCGGCCTGCCGATGAAGTTCGCCGTGTATCTGCCGCCGCAGGCCGCGCACGGCCGCGTGCCGGCGCTGTTCTATCTCGCGGGGCTCACGTGCACGGAGGAGACGTTCGCGATCAAGGGCGGCGCGCAGCAGTATGCGGCGCAGCACGGCGTGGCGCTCGTGATGCCCGATACGAGCCCGCGCGGCGCGGGCGCGGCGGGCGAGACTGACGCGTGGGATTTCGGCGTCGGCGCGGGCTTCTACGTCGACGCGACCGAGGCACCGTGGTCCGCGCATTACCGGATGGAGTCGTACGTGACCGGCGAGCTGCGCGAGATCGTGACGGCCGAACTGCCGATCGACGGCGCGCGGCTCGGGATCTTCGGGCACTCGATGGGCGGCCACGGCGCGTTGACGCTGGCGCTGCGCCATCCGGACCTGTACCGGTCGGTATCGGCGTTCGCGCCGATCGCGGCGCCGACGCGCTGCCCGTGGGGCGAGAAGGCGTTCTCGGGTTATCTGGGCGCCGATCGCGAAGCGTGGAAGGCGCACGACGCGAGCGAACTCGTCGCGCGTGCGGATGCGCCGAAGTTCGCGGACGGCATCCTCGTCGACCAGGGCCTCGCCGATCAATTCCTCGCGAACCAGCTGAACCCGGACGTGTTCGAAGCCGCGTGCGCGAAGGCCGGCCAGCCGCTGACGCTGCGTCGTCATGCGGGCTACGACCACGGGTATTACTTCATCTCGACGTTCGTCGCCGATCACGTCGCGCATCATGCGCGCGTGCTGACGCGATGAGCCGAAGCGTGTAACGCGCGGCGGCATCGATAAAAAACGCCGGCGATGCCTTCGGGCACGCCGGCGTTGTTCGTTTGCGTCGCGGGCCCGACGCAATGCGGGCCGCGCAGGTCAGCGTCGTCTCAACAGGCTTGCGCCGTACACGAGCCCCGACAGCGCGGTGATCCAGAAGCTGGTCGGCCAGTCGGTGTGATACGCGAGCACGATGCCGAGCCACGCTTCGAACAGCGCGAACAGCGCGGCGAGCAGCACGCCGGTCGATAGTCGCGTCGACACGTTCTGCGCGGCGGCAGCCGGGCCGACCAGCAGCGTGAACACGAGCAGCACGCCGACGATCTGCGTCGCCGCGGCGACCGCGAGCGCGCACACCGCGAGGAACAGCACCGACACCGTGCGCAGCGACACGCCCTTCGCCTCGGCCAGCTCGGGCTGCAGCGACGCGAACAGCAGCGGCCGCGCGATCAGCGCGAGCGCGACGAGGCTCACCACGCCGATGCCGGCGAGCACGGCGAGCGTGTCGTGGCTGACCGCGAGCACGTTGCCGAACAGCAGCGCGGTCACCTGCGTCGCGAACGACGTATAGAAATGCAGGAACAGCAGCCCGAAGCCGAGCGCGCCCGACAGGATCACGCCGATCGCGACGTCGCGGCCCGCGAGCCGTTCGCCGAGCGCGCCCATCGCGATGCCGGTCGCGAGCGTGAAGCCGACCATGCCCCAGATCGGCGAGATGCCGAACAGCACCGCGCCCGTCGCGCCGGTGAAGCCGACGTGCGACAGCGCGTGGCCGGCGAAGGTCTGCCCGCGCAGCACGAGGAAGTAGCCGACGATGCCCGCGAGCACCGCGACGATCCCCGACGCCGCGAAGGCGTTGATCATGAAATCGTATTCAAACATCGTGCGAATGCCCGGGATGCGCGTGTCCGTGATGAGGGTGATGATCGTGGCCGCCGCCGTGCGCATGGCCGTCGTCGTCCTCGTGTTCGTGGTCGTGCTTCTCGATCTCGACGTCGCCCGACATCACGAAGATCTTGCCGTTCACGCGCATCACGTCGATCGGCGATCCGTAGAGGCGCGACAGCACGGGCTTCGTGATCACCTCGTCGACGGTGCCGAGCGCCGCGACGCCGTTGCCGAGATACAGCACGCGGTCGAGCGCGTTGAGCAGCGGGTTCAGTTCGTGCGCGGAGAACAGCACGGTGATGCCGAGCTCGCGCTGGACCTTGCGCACGAGTTCGACGACGCCGCGCTGGTGGTTCGGATCGAGGCTGATCAGCGGCTCGTCGAGCAGCAGCAGCTTCGGATTGCCGAGCAGGCATTGCGCGAGCAGCAGGCGCTGGCGTTCGCCGCCCGACAGCTCGGACAGCGGCCGGCGCGACAGCGCCCGGCCGCCGACCAGGTCGAGCACGCGGTCGACGTCGCGCCGCGTCGCGGCGCTCGTGTGCGGCAGCCCCCAGCGATGACCGTCGGCGGCCATCGCGACGAAGTCGTAGCCGCGCATCCGGCGGTTCGCGAGGCCGCTGCGGATCTGCGGCATGTAGCCGATCGACGCGTTGCCGCGCGCGACCGGCAGGCCGCCGACCGACAGCGTGCCGCCGGTGACGGGCACGAGCCCGAGCACCGCGCGCATCAGCGTCGTCTTGCCCGCGCCGTTCGGGCCCAGCACGCCGACGAATTCGCCCGGTTCGATCGAAAAGCTGACATCGCGCAGGATCGTGCGTCCGCCCAGTTCGAGCGTGACGCGATCGACGGCGAGTGCGTGGGGATTCGGTGTCATTTCTTGCCGGTGGAAAGCGCATTGCCGAGCGCGTCGAGCTGCGCGGCCATCCATTGCTGGAAGGTCTTGCCGGCCGGCTGCGTCTCGGTGACGCTGACCGTCGGCACGCCGCTGTCGTGCGCGATCTTCAGCATCCGCGTGGTCATCGCTTCCTCGGCCTGGCTGTTGTAGATCAGCACGCGCACCTGCTTGTCGCGCAGATCCTTCTCGAATGCGGCGACGTCCTGCGCGCTCGCCTCGGTGTCGTTCATCGTCGCGAGCTGGAAGCGCTGGTTGCGCATCTCGAGGCCGATCGCGTCGGCCATGTAGCCGAACACGGGCTCGGTGGCCGTCACGGGCGCGCCCTTGTACTGCGCGCGCAGCGCGGCGACCTTGTCGTCGACGGGCTTCAGCGACGCGACGAACTTCTGCAGGTTCGCATCGTATTCGGCCTTGTTGGCCGGATCGGCGCGGCCGAGCTCGGTCGCGATCGCGCGCGCGGCGGCCGGCATCGTCGCCGGGTCGTACCACAGGTGCGGGTTGTCGCCGGCCTTCTTGCCGACCAGGTCGGCGACGACGATCGTCGCGCGCTTCGCCTGTTTCGATGCGCCGAGCAGCTTGCCCATCCACGGATCGTAGGCGGCGCCGTTGTAGATCACGAGCTGCGCGTGCTGCAGCGCGCGCGCGGTCTTCGGGCTCGCCTCGAACAGATGCGGATCCTGGTCGGGATTGCTGAGGATGCTGGTGACCGCGACGTGGCGGCCGCCGATCTGCGCGACGACGTCGCCGTAGAAATTCTCCGCGGCGACGACATTGACGGGCGCGGCCTGCGCGAGCGCGGGCGCCGCGAGCGACAGCGCGGCGACGCCGGCGGCGAGCCAGCGCACGGCGCGCGACGCGGTGGAACGACGAACGGGCGACAGGGCGCGCAGCGGTGCGCGCTTCAGGGCAATGGACATGGAACTCCTCGTTGGAAGGGGCGGCGCACGCGCCGCGCGATCGACGTCAGCGCTGCGCGGGCTTGCGCTTGCAGTGGCCGCACAGGCCGCTCAGCTCGACGACCTGGTGGTGAACTTCGAAACCGTGCGCGGGCTCGCTCGACGACAGCTGCTTCGCGAGGTCGCCGCCGGGAATCTCGACGGTGTCGCCGCACGCGTCGCAGATCAGGAACTGGCCTTCGTGCGGCACGCCGATTTCGCAGCACGCGAAGAACGCGTTCTTCGACTCGATCCGGTGGATGAAGCCGTGCTCGACGAGGAAGTCGAGCGCGCGATAGACGGTCGTGGGCGGTACGCGGCCGCGCTTCGGCTCGAGTTCGGCGAGCAGGTCGTAGGCGCCGATCGGGCGCTGCGCGGCGAGCACGTGCTCGTAGACCTGGCGGCGCAGCGGCGTCCACGCGAGCCCGTGCTCGGCGGCAAATGCGTCGGCCCGGGACAGCCGGGCGGCGAGGGAGGAGGAGGTAGCCATGGCGTCAAGCAGGCGATGAAACGGAGTACGGCGATGATATAACGTATCGCCATCCCGTGCAGCCCGATTTCCGCCCCGATTCTGCCTCGGCGCGCCATCCAGCCCTGTTTAAGCCCCGTCCGCCGCACCGCATCGACGCGCAAAGCGCGTTGTCCGGCCTGCGTCGCCGGCCCGCGACCGGACGCCGCCGTGCGGCGGCGCATCATCGAAAGCTGTCGTCCCGCCTTGACAGCGCGAATCGCGTATCCGATCATTCGATCACTAACAGAGCAATTGTTCGTGCCGCGAGCGTTCGCTCACTTCGCGGCCGTCGTACAGCAGAACGAACCGGAGACAGCCAGTGAGACTGGAAGACAAGGTCGCGATCCTGACGGGCGCCGCAAGCGGCATCGGCGAGGCGGTCGCGCAACGCTATCTGGACGAGGGCGCGCGCTGCGTGCTGGTCGACGTGAAGCCGCCGAGCGGCTCGCTCGCGAAACTCGTCGAAACCCATCCCGGCCGCGCAGTGGCCGTCACCGCGGACGTCACGCGCCGCGACGACATCGAACGCATCGTCGCGACCGCGGTCGAGCGCTTCGGCGGCGTCGACATCCTGTTCAACAACGCCGCGCTGTTCGACATGCGTCCGATCCTCGACGAATCGTGGGACGTGTTCGACCGGCTGTTCGCGGTCAACGTGAAGGGGCTGTTTTTCCTGATGCAGGCTGTCGCGCAGCGGATGGTCGAGCAGGGGCGCGGCGGCAAGATCGTCAACATGTCGTCGCAGGCCGGCCGTCGCGGCGAGGCGCTCGTCTCGCACTACTGTGCGACGAAGGCGGCCGTAATCAGCTATACGCAGTCGGCCGCGCTCGCGCTCGCGCCGCACCGGATCAACGTGAACGGCATCGCGCCGGGCGTGGTCGACACGCCGATGTGGGAGCAGGTCGACGCGCTGTTCGCGCGCTACGAGAACCGGCCGCTCGGCGAGAAGAAGCGGCTCGTCGGCGAAGCGGTGCCGCTCGGCCGCATGGGCGTGCCGGGCGACCTGACGGGCGCCGCGCTGTTCCTCGCGTCGGCCGACGCCGATTACATCACCGCCCAGACGCTGAACGTCGACGGCGGCAACTGGATGAGCTGACATGGCAGCGTCCGTCTGCGCCACCGCATGCGCGATCCCCGTTTGCCGGTCGACAGCCCGCGCGTCGCACGATGCGGCGCGCGTCGAACGAGGGCTCGCATGATGGCCGAGATCGTGGTCGCCGGCGAACTGCTGGCCGAATTCGTCGCCGCCGAGCGCGGCCAGGGCTTCGATGCGCCGGGCTTGTTCGCGGGGCCGTTTCCGAGCGGTGCGCCCGCGATCTTCGCGGACCAGGCCGCGCGGCTCGGCGCGCGCGTCGCATATGCGGGCTGCGTCGGCCGCGACGCGTTCGGCGATGCGATCGTCGCGCGGCTCGAACGCGACGGCGTCGACGTCGCGCGGATCCGCCGCGTCGACCGCCCGACCGGCACCGCCTTCGTCGCCTACCGCGACGACGGTTCGCGCAGCTTCGTGTTCAGTCTCGCAACGAGCGCGGCCGCCTGCGTCGATGCGTCCGACGTCGACGCGTCGATGTTCGACGGCTGCCGCTATTTCCACGTGATGGGTTCGTCGCTGACCAGCGAATCGGCGATCGCTGCCGTGCAGCGCGGCGTGATCGAGGCGGCGCGCGTCGGCGCGAAGATCTCGTTCGACCCGAACGTGCGCCGCGAAATGCTGAGCTTCCGTCCGATGCGCGCGGCGCTCGACGAGATGCTCGCGGCCTGCCACCTGTTCCTGCCGAGCGATGCCGACCTGCCGTTCTTCTGCGGGCCGCAGCCGGCCGAGCGCGCGATCGCCGGCCTGCTCGCGACGCATCCGCTGCTCGAACGCGTGGTGCTCAAGCGCGGCGCGGCCGGCAGCGTCGCGTTCGATCGCGCGAGCCGCGTCGACGCGCCGGCCTGGCCGGTCGACGAGGTCGATCCGACCGGCGCCGGCGACTGCTTCGGCGGCACGCTGGTCGCGAGCCTCGTCGCCGGCGCGCCGATCGACGTCGCGCTGCGCCGCGCGAATGCGGCCGGCGCGATCGCCGTCACGCGGCGCGGCCCGATGGAGGGCAACAGCAGCGCCGCCGAAATCGACCGTTTCCTGACCGAACGAGGTGTCGCATGTCCGGCCTGACGACCGTCGCCGAGCGCGTGCACGGCGCGCATGCGCAGGCCGTGCTGCGGATGATCTTCGACGCGAACCGGGCCGACGCGCAGCGCGGCATCTATGCGGTCTGCAGCGCGCACCGGCTGGTGCTGGAGGCCGCATGCGAAGCGGCGCGCGCGGACGGCTCGCCGCTGCTGATCGAGGCGACCTGCAACCAGGTGAACCATCTCGGCGGCTATACGGGCATGACGCCCGCCGATTTCCGCCGCGACGTCGACGCGATCGCCGCGCGCTGCGGGCTCGCGCCGTCGGCGCTCGTGCTCGGCGGCGACCATCTCGGCCCGAACCCGTGGCGACACCGCCGCGCGGCCGACGCGATGCGCGAGGCCTGCGCGATGGTCGCCGCGTATGTCGAAGCCGGGTTCGAAAAGATCCACCTCGACGCGAGCATGGCCTGCGCGGACGATCCGGCGCCGCTCGACGATCGCACGATCGCCGCGCGCGCGGCCGAGCTGTGCCGTGCAGCCGAAGCGGCGGCGTCGCGCGCCGGCGTCGCGCCCGTCTACGTGATCGGCACCGAGGTGCCGACGCCGGGCGGCGAATCCGGCGGCGACGCGATCGCGCAGATCGCGGTCACGCGCAGCGACAGCATCGCGGCGACGCTCGACGCGCATCGCGCCGCGTTCGCGGCGGCCGGGCTCGACGACGCGTGGACGCGCGTCGTCGCGATCGTCGCGCAGCCCGGCGTCGACTTCGACGATCGCCACGTGCTCGACTACGACAGCGCGAAGGCCGCGTCGCTCGGCGCGAGCATCCTGCGCACGCCGCGCCTCGTGTTCGAGGCGCACTCGACCGACTACCAGACCGAAGGCGCGCTCGCCGCGCTCGTGCGCGACCACTTCGCGATCCTGAAGGTCGGCCCGGCGCTGACCTTCGCGCTGCGCGAGGCGCTGTTCGCGCTGACCTTCATCGAGGACGCGCTGATCGACGACGCGGCCGGGCGCTCGCGGCTGCGCGACGTCGTCGACGAAGCGATGCGCGCGCAGCCCGAGCACTGGGCGCCCTACTACCGTGGCGACGAGACCGCGCAGCGGCTCGCGCGCCAGTTCAGCTACAGCGACCGGATCCGCTACTACTGGCTGCAGCCGGCAGTCGCGGCCGCGGTCGAGCGGCTGTTCGGCAATCTCGCGCGGCAGCCGGTGCCCGAGACGCTCGTCGCGCAGTGGCTGCCGGACGTCTACGCGGCGTGCCGCACGGGCGGGCTCGCGCACGAGCCGCGCGCGTGGGTGCGCCACCGGATACGCGACGTGATCGCGCACTACGCGCGCGCGTGCGGAATGCAGCGGCCGGCTTGACGGCCGGAAACGAAACCCCGCAACACCGACGACCCTAACAATCACAGGAGACATGCCATGCAACGAACGATGCTTGCCGCCGCCGCCCGCCGCTTCGCCGCGGCCGCGCTCGCGACGGCTGCCGGCGCCGCGAGCGCGGGCACGCTGACGATCGCGACGCTGAACAACCCCGACATGATCGAGCTGAAGAAGCTGTCGCCGGCGTTCGAGAAGGCGAACCCCGACATCAAGCTGAACTGGGTGATCCTCGAGGAGAACGTGCTGCGCCAGCGCGCGACGACCGACATCACGACCGGCAGCGGCCAGTTCGACGTGATGGCGATCGGCACCTACGAGACGCCGCAGTGGGGCAAGCGCGGCTGGCTTGCGCCGATCGCCGGGCTGCCGGCCGACTACGACCTGAACGACATCGTGAAGACGGCGCGCGACAGCCTGTCGTACAACGGCCAGCTCTACGCGCTGCCGTTCTACGTCGAGAGTTCGATGACGTTCTACCGCAAGGACTTGTTCGCGGCGAAGGGGCTGAAGATGCCCGACCAGCCGACCTACGACCAGATCGCCGAATTCGCGGACAAGCTCACCGACAAGTCGAAGGGCACCTACGGGATCTGCCTGCGCGGCAAGGCCGGCTGGGGCGAGAACATGGCGTACGTGTCGACGGTCGTGAACACGTTCGGCGGCCGCTGGTTCGACGAGAAGTGGCATGCGCAGCTCACGTCGCCGGAATGGAAGAAGGCGATCACGTTCTACGTGAACCTGCTGAAGAAGGACGGGCCGCCGGGAGCGAGCTCGAACGGCTTCAACGAGAACCTGACGCTGACCGCGTCGGGCAAGTGCGCGATGTGGATCGACGCGACGGTCGCGGCCGGGATGCTCTATAACAAGCAGCAGTCGCAGGTGGCCGACAAGATCGGCTTCGCGGCCGCGCCGGTCGCCGTCACGCCGAAAGGCTCGCACTGGCTGTGGGCATGGGCGCTCGCGATCCCGAAGACGTCGAAGCAGCAGGACGCCGCGCGCAAGTTCATCGCGTGGGCGACCTCGAAGCAGTACATCGAGATGGTCGGCAAGGACGAGGGCTGGGCGTCGGTGCCGCCGGGCACGCGCACGTCGACCTATCAGCGGCCGGAGTACAAGGCCGCCGCGCCGTTCTCGGACTTCGTGCTGAAGGCGATCGAGACGGCCGACCCGAACGATCCGTCGCTGAAGAAGGTGCCGTACACGGGCGTGCAGTACGTCGGGATTCCCGAATTCCAGTCGTTCGGCACGGTAGTCGGCCAGGCGATCGCGGGTGCGGTCGCGGGGCAGATGACGGTCGACCAGGCGCTCGCCGCCGGACAGGCCGCCGCCGATCGCGCGGTGCGGCAGGCCGGCTACCAGAAGTAACGCGGACTGCGCCGTCGTGCACGGCGCGCCGCCGAAGCGGCAACGCGGGCGCGCCGTTCGCGCCCGCGCGTCAACCGGAGGGACTCCGATCATGCGTCATTTACGTCTTCCCCTGAGCCATGCGTCGTCGGTCGGCGACGCGTCGTCGCCGCCGGGCACGCCGCGCCGCGCGCGCGGCGGCGCGAGCTGGCTGGTCTCGCCGTCCGTCGCGGTGCTGCTGCTGTGGATGTCGATTCCGCTCGCGATGACGATCTGGTATTCGTTCTCGCGCTACAACCTGCTGAACCCCGACGTGAAGGGTTTCGCCGGGCTCGACAACTACCGCTTCCTCGCGACCGATCCGTCGTTCCTGCCGGCGATCTGGCACACGCTGGTGCTGATCGGCGCGGTGCTCGCGATCACGGTGATCGGCGGCGTGCTGATGGCCGTGCTGTTCGACCGCAAGTTCTACGGGCAGGGCATCGCGCGGCTGCTCGCGATCGCGCCGTTCTTCGTGATGCCGACGGTGTCCGCGCTGATCTGGAAGAACATGATCCTGCACCCGGTGTACGGGCTCGTCGCGAACGCGATGCGCGCGCTCGGCATGACGCCGATCGACTGGTTCGCCGACTATCCGCTCACCGCGGTGATCATGATCGTCGCGTGGCAGTGGCTGCCGTTCGCGTTCCTGATCCTGTTCACGGCGATCCAGTCGCTCGACCAGGAGCAGAAGGAAGCCGCGCGCATCGACGGCGCCGGCCCGCTCGCGATGTTCTTCTACATCACGCTGCCGCACCTGAAGCGCGCGATCGCGGTGGTCGTGATGATGGAGACGATCTTCCTGCTGTCGATCTTCGCGGAGATCTACACGACGACCGGCGGCGGCCCCGGCGACGCGACCACCAACCTGTCGTACCTGATCTATGCGCTCGGCCTGCAGCAGTTCGACGTCGGCCTCGCGTCCGCGGGCGGGATCATCGCCGTGGTGGTCGCGAACGTCGTGTCGTTCTTCCTGGTGCGGATGCTCGCGCGCAACCTGAAGGGGGAGTACGAGAAATGAGCGACCTGACTTTCCAAAACCGCCGCGCGCCCGCCGTGTTCGACCTCGTGCGGCGTGCGCTGCCGGGCACGCTCGCGTGGCTGATCGCGCTGCTGCTGTTCTTCCCGATCTTCTGGATGGCGATCACCGCGTTCAAGACCGAGCAGCAGGCGTACGCGTCGACGCTGTTCTTCATGCCGACGCTCGACAGCTTCCGCGAGGTGTTCGCGCGCAGCAACTACTTCGCGTTCGCGTGGAACTCGGTGCTGATCTCGGCGGGCGTCACGGTGATCTGCCTGCTGTTCGCGGTGCCGGCGGCCTACGCGATGGCGTTCTTCCCGAACCACCGCACGCAGAAGGTGCTGCTGTGGATGCTGTCGACCAAGATGATGCCGTCGGTCGGCGTGCTGGTGCCGATCTACCTGCTGTGGAAGAACGCGGGGCTGCTCGATACCGTGTCGGGCCTGGTGATCGTCTATACGCTGATCAACCTGCCGATCGCGGTGTGGATGACCTTCACGTACTTCAACGAGATCCCGAAGGACATCCTCGAAGCGGGGCGCATCGACGGCGCGTCGACGTGGCAGGAGATCGTCTACCTGCTGATGCCGATGGCGCTGCCGGGGCTTGCGTCGACCGCGCTGCTGCTGGTGATCCTGTCGTGGAACGAGGCGTTCTGGAGCATCAACCTGTCGAGCTCGAACGCCGCGCCGCTGACGGTGTTCATCGCGTCGTACTCGAGCCCCGAAGGGCTGTTCTGGGCGAAGCTGTCCGCCGCGTCGCTGCTCGCGGTCGCGCCGATCCTGATCGTCGGCTGGCTGTCGCAGAAGCAGCTGGTGCGCGGGCTCACGTTCGGGGCCGTCAAATGAGCGCCGGTGCGACGGGCGAAGGCGCAGCCGCGTTGATCTGCGACTGCGACGGCGTGCTGATCGACAGCGAGGCCGTCGCCGCCGACGTGCTCGTGCGCGAGCTCGAGGCGCGCTGGCCGGGCGTCGATGCGCGGCCGGCCGTGATGCCGCTGCTCGGGCTGCGCATCGAGCGCGTGCTGGCCGGCGCGAGCGAGGCGGTCGGCCGCACGCTGAGCGCCGCCGACGTCGACGCGATCCGTCGCGCGGTCGAAGCGGCGGCCGTGCATGCACCGATGGTCGACGGCATCGACGCGGCGCTCGCGGCGATCGACCTGACCAAGGCCTGCGCGAGCAACAGCTATCGCGCGTACGTCGAATCGGCGCTCGCGCGCACGGGCCTCGCGCGCTTCTTCGGCGACCGGCTGTTCTGCGCGGACGCCGTCGCGCGGCCGAAGCCTGCGCCCGACGTGTATCTCGCGGCCGCGCACGCGCTCGGCGTCGCGCCCGCGCAGTGCCTCGTCGTCGAGGACAGCGCGACCGGCATCACCGCGGCGGCCGCGGCCGGCATGACCGTGCTCGGCTTCGTCGGCGGCGGGCATGCGGCGGCCGCGCAGATCGACGCGCTGCGCGGCATCGGCGCGCGCCACGTATTCGACGACATGCACGAGCTGCCCGGCTACGTCGCGCGCTGGCAGGCGACGGGCGCGGTGCTGCCGCATTAGCAACGATCACGCGTCGCCCGCAGGCGGCGCATCACGAACGAACGGAGACAGATCATGGCAAGCGTGCTCCTGCGCAATATCGCGAAGCGCTACGACGACAACGAAGTGCTGCGCAACGTGAACCTCGACATCGCCAACGGCGAATTCGTCGTGTTCGTCGGCCCGAGCGGCTGCGGCAAATCCACGCTGATGCGGATGATCGCCGGGCTCGAGGACATTTCGAGCGGCGACCTGCTGATCGACGGCGCGAAGGTCAACGACGTGCCGAGCGCGAAGCGCGGCATCGCAATGGTGTTCCAGTCGTATGCGCTGTATCCGCACATGACGCTGTACGACAACATGGCGTTCGGGTTGAAGCTCGCAGGCGCGAAGAAGCCCGAGATCGACCAGGCCGTGAAGAACGCCGCGAAGATCCTGCATATCGACCATCTGCTCGACCGCAAGCCGAAGCAGCTGTCGGGCGGCCAGCGGCAGCGCGTTGCGATCGGCCGCGCGATCACGCGCAAGCCGAAGGTGTTCCTGTTCGACGAGCCGCTGTCGAACCTCGACGCGGCGCTGCGCGTGAAGATGCGGCTCGAATTCGCGCGGCTGCACGACGAGCTGAAGACGACGATGATCTACGTGACGCACGACCAGGTCGAGGCGATGACGCTCGCCGACAAGATCGTCGTGCTGTCCGGCGGCGCGGTGCAGCAGGTCGGCACGCCGAACGAGCTGTACCACGCGCCCGCGAACCAGTTCGTCGCGGGTTTCATCGGCTCGCCGAAGATGAACTTCCTGAAGGGCACGGTCGAGTCGGCGGATGCGGCCGGCGTGCTGGTGCGCTTCGACAGCGGCGACACGCAGCGCGTCGCGGTGGAGGCGGCCGGGCTGCAGCGCGGCGCATCGGTGACGGTCGGCGTGCGGCCCGAGCATCTGCTGGTCGGCGCGGCGGGCGGTGGCGTCGCGGCGAAGACGATGGCCGTCGAGTCGCTCGGCGATGCCGCGTATCTGTATGCGGAAGCGGCCGTCGCGCCGGACGGGCTGATCGCGCGGATTCCGCCGCTCGACACCTATCGCACCGGCGAGGCGCTGCGCGTGCATGCGGACGCCGCGCACTGCCATCTGTTCGACGAGCAGGGCCACGCGTTCCGGCGGCTCGGCGTGCATGCGAAGGCGGCGTGACGCGCGGCGCGCGTCATAGGTGCAGATGCTCGCCCAGGTGGTCGACGCGCGCGCAGCGTCGGCGTCGGATGGCGGCCTGACGGCCATAGCAGGTAGAACGGCGTGCGGCTCGCGACGTGCGCTTCGAGCACCGCGTCGAAGCCTGCGTCGACGACTTCGACGAGACGGTCGTGCGACGGCTGCGTCAGGCCGTCGCGTCGAGCGCCGCGCGCGCGCAGGTCTCGTCGGTCACGAGCCCCGACAGCCAGCCGCCGCGCAGCGCGGCGATCACCGCGTCGCGCTTTTTCGGGCCGCCGGCGAACGCGATCGTCGGGCGCTTCGGCGGCGTCGCGAGCGACACGCTGGTCACGCGTGCGCTGGTCGACACGTCGACCAGCCTGCCCTGTGCGTCGATCGGCACGCCGAGCAGCTCGGCGACCGCGCCGCGCGCGGTCATCTCGTCGCGTTCCTGCTCGGTGATGAAGCCGTCCTCGTACAGCGGGCAGTGCGGGCCGATGTTGCCGATCCCGACGAACGCGACGTCGGCCTTGCCCGACAGCGCGTCGACGATCCGGTACAGCCGGTGATTGCACCACTGCGCGCGCTCGGCGCCGCTGTCGGCGAACAGCGGCGCGGGCAGCAGGAAGTGCTTGCCGCCGGTTTTCTCGGAGATGTATTGCGCGACGTCGTAGCGGTTCGACGAGCCGTCGGCCGCGATCGCGCCGACCATCGACACGAGCCGGTGCTGCGGCCGGTCGATCTGCGCGATCTGCGCGACCGCGGCCTTCAGCGTCCGGCCGCTGCTCACCGCGATCACCATCGGCCGCGTCTCGCTCAGGTAGCGCTCCATCACCTGCGCGCCCGCGACCGCGAGCTTGCGGTCGATCGCGTCGGGCGTGTCGGCGTCGACCGGCACGACTTCGCACATCGCGAGGCCGTAGCGCTTCGACAGCTGCGCGCCGAGATCGAGGCAGTCGGCGAGCTGATGGTCGACGCGCACGCGGATCAGGTTCTTCTCGACCGCGAAGGCGACCAGGCGCTGCGCGACCGGGCGCGACACCTGCAGCTTCTCGGCGATTTCGTTCTGCGTGTCGCCCGCGACGTAGTAGAGCCACGCGGCGCGCGTGGCGAGATCGAGTTTTTCTGAGGACTTGGACACGATAGCGTTTCGGTTCGGATCGGGGCCGGCGGGCGGCGCAACGGCATCCACTGTACCGCATGCCTGCCGCCTGCCGCGCGTGCGCCCGGCGGGCGCGGCGGCTACGCGAGCCGCGCGCGCGACGGTTCGTAAAGCGGACGCACGTGACGGTACAGCGCGCGGAACGCGTCGAGCCGCTCGCGCAGCGTCGCGTGGCGCGCGGCGTCGGGTGCGTATTCGGCGCGCACCGGCGGCTTGGTCAGCACTGCGTGCGGATCGCCGCCGACCGCCAGCCAGCCGAGCCGCGCCGCGCCGAGCGCCGCGCCGGTCTCGCCGCCGCCGTGCTGGCGCGTGCGCACGTTCAGCGCGTCGGCGATCAGCTGCGCCCAGAACGCGCTGCGCGCGCCGCCGCCGATCAGCGACAGCCGGTCGGTGGCGACGCCGGCCGCATGCAGCGCGTCGAGGCCGTCGGCGAGGCCGAGCGTCACGCCCTCGAGCACCGCGTAGCCGAGATGCGCGCGCTCGGTCGCATGCGTCATGCCGAAGAACACGCCCTGCGCGTACGGATCGTTGTGCGGCGTACGCTCGCCGGACAGGTAAGGCAGGAACAGCGGCGCCGTCGCAAGCGCGTCGGCGTCGAGCGCCTCGACTTCGGCGAGCAGCGCGGGCTCGTCGGTGCCGGTCAGCTTGCAGACCCAGCGCAGGCAACTCGCGGCCGACAGCACGACGCTCATCAGTTGCCAGCGATCGGGAATCGCGTGGCAGAACGCGTGCACGGCCGAGGCCGGATTCGGCGTGAAGCGGTCGCCGACCACGCTCAGCACGCCCGACGTGCCGAGCGACACGAAGCCGTCGCCCGCGTGGATCGCGCCGATGCCGAGCGCGCTCGTCGCGTTGTCGCCGCCGCCGCCCGCGACCACGACGGCTTCCGACAGGCCGAGCGCGCGCGCGACGTCCGCACGCAGCGTGCCGGACGGTGCGTTGCCCTCGACGATGCGCGGCATCTGCGCGCGCGTCATGTCGCACGCGGCGAGCAGCGCGTCGGACCAGTCGCGTCGCGCGACGTCGAGCCACAGCGTGCCGGCCGCGTCGGACGGGTCGGACACTTTCGCGCCGGTCAGCCGGAAGCGCAGATAGTCCTTCGGCATCAGCACGCATGCGGTGGCCGCGAACACGTCGGGTTCGTGACGGGCGACCCACAGCAGCTTCGGCGCGGTGAAGCCCGGCATCGCGAGATTGCCGGCAAGCGCATGGAGGTCGGGCGCGCGTTCGGTGAGCAGCGCGCATTCGTCCGCACTGCGCATGTCGTTCCACAGGATCGCCGGACGCAGCACGCGATCGTCGCGGCCGAGCAGCACCGCGCCGTGCATCTGGCCGGACAGGCCGATTCCGCGCACCCGCGCGAACGCATGCGGATGCCGTTCGCGCAGCGCCGCGAGCGCGGCGAGCGTGCCTTGCCACCAGTCTTCCGGATGCTGTTCGGCCCAGCGCGGATGCGGGCGCGACACGGTGAACGGCGTGCCCGCGGTGCCGACGACCGTGCCGTCCGAGGCGAGCAGCAGCACCTTCACTTCCGAGGTGCCGAGGTCGATGCCGAGATACATGAGCGATCCGTTCCGTCAGTGAGGAGCTGCTACTTTAGCCGCACGGCCGGGCGCCTGCCAACGCAGGTTCGCCCGGACGCGGGCCGGCTCCGGAGCGCGTCAGTGCTGTGCGAGCCACGCGTCGACGCGCGCGAGCCCGGCGCGCAGCGCCTCGAACAGCGCCGCGTTGCCGGCGAGCGAGCCCCACAGCGCGCGGCTCGCGCAGAGCGCGACGACGGGGTCGGGCGCCGCGACGATCGCGTGCGCGGCGTCTTCGTCCATCACGCCGTCCTGATACGCGTACGGCAGCGCGCCGCGCGCCCAGCGTTCGAGGAAGCGCAGGAACAGCGCGGGCAGCACCGCGGTCGCGACCGGCGCCGCGCCGCGCGCGAACGATTCGACGAGCGTCGGCGCGATGAAGCCGGGAATCTTCGAGAAGCCGTCGGCCGCGACGCGCTGGTTCGTGTCGAGCACGTACGGGTTGCCGAAGCGTTCGAGCACGACGTCGCGGTAGCGCGCGAGATCGAGCGGGCTCGGCGTGAGGCACGGGATCACGTCCTGCGTCACGTAGTCGTGCGCGAAGCGGCGGATCGCCGCGTCGTGGGTGCCTTCGTGGATATACGTGTGGCCCGCGAGCGTGCCGGCCCACGCGATGCAGCTGTGCGTCGCGTTGAGGATGCGGATCTTCGCTTCCTCGTACGGATGCACGTCGTCGACGAGTTCCGCGCCGGCCAGCTCCCACTTCGGCCGGCCGGCCGCGAAGCGGTCCTCGATCACCCACTGGATGAACGATTCGCCCATCACCGGGCATGCGTCGTCGACGCCGGTGGCCGCGCGCACGCGCTCGCGCACGTCGGCGGTCGGGCGCGGCGTGATCCGGTCGACCATCGCGCTGGGCGTGGCGACCTGCGCGTCGAACCACGCGAGCAGGTCGGCCTGGCCGCGCCGTTCGAGGAATTCGCGCATCCCGGCGCGAAAGCGCGCGCCGTTGTTGCGCAGGTTGTCGCAGCTCTGCAGCGTGAGCGGACCCGCGCGGCGCCGCATGCGCTCGGCGAGCAGCGCCGCGAGCGCGCCGTACAGCGTGGTGCGCGCGCCCTGCAGGTCGGCCGCGAGATCGGGATTCGCGACGTCGAGCCGGTTGTGTTCGTCGAGGTAGTAGCCGCCTTCGGTGACGGTGAACGACACGATCCGGCACGCGGGATCGGCGCCCGCGTCGATCAGCGCGGCGAGGTCGATCGACCAGGGCAGCACGCGCGTGATCGCGCGGATCGTCTCGTACGCGCGCTCGCCTTGCGGCGTGACGGTTTCGAGCGTGTAGGCACCGTGCTGCGCGGCGAGCGCGTCCATCGTCGCGCGCATGTCGTCGCGGATGTTGCCGACGGTCAGCGACCAGCGTTCGTCGGGCGGCACGGCCGCGTTCACGCGATGCAGGTACCACGCCTGGTGCGCGCGGTGGAACGAACCCGCGCCGATGTGCAGCAGCACGGGCGTGCGGGCGGAAGGCGATTCGATCATCCGGTGTCTCCTGTCGGCCCCGGTTGGCGCTTCAGCGCTTACCGGAGCCCCATGCTTTGCGGTCGGCTCCGGTTGGCGCTTCGGCGCTTACCGGGCCCCATGCTTTGCGGCCGGCTCCGGGCGGCGCTTCGGCGCTTTCCCGGAGCCGGTGTTGCGCGGCCGGTCGACGCGGGCGCGTCGGCGCCGGCCGGGTTCCATGCGTGAGCGCGCGCCGCGCCACCCTTCGACGCTCGCGCCGGCTCCGATGCCGGATCGACGCTCGCGCGCATCCGCGATGCTTCGATGCCCGCTTCGTCGATACGATCATTTGCTCTTTATGTGAGCGAATGATCGTATCGGGGCGAGTGAAAGTCAAGGCGGGGAAACGGCATTTCGATGGTGCGCCGCGGCGGACGCGCACGCGGCCGATGAGCCGGCCGCCGCGCCGGAACCGCGACGAAAGGGAGGGGCGGCGCGTCAGCGTGCCTCGCGCGTCAACGCGACGAGTTCCTCCAGCAGCTTGCCGGCCGGGCCCGGCAGGATGCCGTGCCGGCGGCGGAACGCGGTGAGCGTGCGCTGCGCGACGACTTCGCGCACCGGCAGCGTGTCGATCGTGCCGGCGCGCTGCTCGGCGCCGTACATCGGCTCGGCCATCCAGCACAGGAAGCCCGCATGCGCGACGAGGCTCTTCAGCGTCGTGACCGAGCGCGTCTCGACCGCGATGTCGGGCAGCGGCAGCCCGTGCGCTTCGAAGGTCGCGCGCAGGTGGTCGAACGGCGCGGTGCCGCGCGGCGGGATCGCCCAGCGCGCGTGCAGCGTGTCGACGAGCGTCGGCGCGCGGCCGAGCGCGCGCAGCGGATGGTGCGGTGCGGCAACGATATGGCTGCGATCGGTCCAGCGGCATTCGGGAATCGCGACGATTTCGTCGGTGTCGGGCCCGTGCGCGGACAGCGCGAGATCGATCTCGTGCTTGCACAGCCCTTCGGCGAGCCGGTCCCACACGCCTTCGATGATCTCGACGCGCAGGTTCGGCCAGCGGTCGAGCACGCGGCCGACCGCAACGGGCAGCACGAGGCTCGCGATGCTGCCCACCGTGCCGACCTTGATCGTGCCCTTCGCGAGGCCGCGCATCGCGTCGAGTTCCTCGCGCGCGTGCTCGGCCTCGTGCTGCAGCAGCGTCGCGTGCGGCAGCAGCGCCTCGCCGAACGCGGTGAGCTGCACGCCCTTCGAATGGCGCTCGAACAGCGGCGCGCCGACCTGGTCCTCGAGGCGCTTCAGGATCCGGCTCAGCGCCGGCTGCGTCACGTGCAGCGCGTCGGCCGCGCGGCCGAGGCTGCCGCACGCGACGATCGTCGTGAAGGCGCGCAGCTGGCGGAGATCGAAAGTCATGCTGGAGCGGTATGGGTTTTTGCAGAAAATACAGTATCCGAGAATGGCTTGCGCTTCGATACTGTGGAAACCGATTAGCCTTCAAGGAGACGCCGAGCATGTCCGGCCACCCAACCCCGTCCGCCGCGCCCGTCACCGTCCGCGACGCGGTGATCGACCTGCTGCGCCAGTTCGGCATCGATCGCGTGTTCGGCAATCCCGGCTCGACCGAGCTGCCGATGTTCCGCGATTTCCCGTCCGATTTCCGCTACGTGCTCGGGCTGCAGGAGGCCGTCGTGGTCGGCATGGCCGACGGCTACGCGCAGGCGTCGGGCAATGCGGCGGTCGTCAATCTCCATTCGGCGGCCGGCGTCGGCAACGCGATGGGCAATCTCTTCACCGCGTACAAGAACCGCACGCCGCTGATCGTCACCGCCGGGCAGCAGGCGCGCGCGATCCTGCCGTTCGATCCGTTCCTCGGCGCCGCGCAGGCCACCGAACTGCCGAAGCCGTATGTGAAATGGAGCATCGAGCCGGCGCGCGCGCAGGACGTGCCGGCCGCGATCGCGCGCGCCTACCGGATCGCGATGCAGGAGCCGCGCGGGCCCGTGTTCGTGTCGATCCCGGTCGACGACTGGGACCAGCCGGCCGAACTGCTGCCGGCGCGCGATGTGAGCCGTGTCGTGCGGCCCGACCCCGACGCGCTCGCGCGGCTCGGCGACGCGCTCGACGCCGCGCGGCGTCCGGCGTTCGTCGTCGGCGCGGCGGTCGATCGCGCGGGCGCGTGGGACGAAGCCGTGCAGCTCGCCGAGCGGCATCGCGCACGCGTGTACGTCGCGCCGATGTCGGGGCGCTGCAGCTTTCCGGAAGACCATCCGCTGTTCGCCGGCTTCCTGCCGGCGATTCGCGAGAAGATCGTCGCGCGGCTCGACGGGCACGACCTCGTGTTCGCGTTCGGCGCGCCCGCATTCACTTACCACATCGAGGGTTTCGGCCCGCACGTGCCGCCCGGCGCGACGCTCGTGCAGCTCGTCGACGATCCGGGCACGGCCGCATGGACGCCGCAGGGCGACGCGGTCGTCGGCAACCTGAAGCTCGCCGCGCGCGACCTGCTCGCGCGCCCCGCGCCGGCCGAGCGGCCGATGCCGGCTGCGCGCGCGTCGCGCGAGCGCGTCGCGCCGCCGGCTGCCGGCGAGCGCATGTCGGCCGCGTTTGCGCTGCAGACGCTTGCCGACCTGCGCGATGCGCACGACATCGTCGTCGAGGAAGCGCCGAGCGCGCGGCCGGTGATGCAGGACCACCTGCCGTTCACGCGCAGCGGCACGTTCTACACGATGGACAGCGGCGGGCTCGGCTACGGGATGCCGGCCGCCGTCGGCGTCGCGCTCGCGCAGCCGGGGCGGCGCGTGATCGGGCTGATCGGCGACGGGTCCAGCCTGTATTCGATCCAGGCGCTGTGGAGCGCCGCGCAGCTGAGGTTGCCGATCACATTCGTGATCCTGAACAACCGCCGCTACGCGGCGCTGCAGGATTTCGCGCCGGTCTTCGGCTTCGGGCCCGACGATCCGGTGCAGGGCACCGATCTGCCCGATCTCGACTTCGTCGCGCTCGCGGTCGGGCTCGGCTGCCGCGGCGTGCGCGTCGGCGATCCGGCGCGCCTGCGCGACACGCTGGCCGACGCGCTGCGTGCGACTGCGCCGGTCGTCGTCGAAGTCGAAATTGCCTGATGCGCGCCGCGCGTCTTTCCGGAGAAACCATGCAAACCGTATCGATGCTGATCGGCGGCGAACGCCGCCAATCGTCCGACGGCGCGATCTTCGCGCGCCGCAACCCGCTCGACGGCGAGATCGCGTCCGAAGCGCCCGCATGCACCGTCGACGATGCGCGTGCGGCGGCCGATGCGGCCGCCCGCGCGTTTCCCGAATGGGCCGCGCTCGGCCCCGGCGCGCGGCGCGCGCTGCTGCTGAAGGCGGCCGACGCACTCGACGCGAAGCGCGAGCGGTTCGTCGCGGCGATGGCGGCCGAGACGGGCGCGTCGGCGCTGTGGGCGGAATTCAATGTGCAGCTCGCGGTGAGCGGGCTCGTCGAGGCCGCGTCCCTGACCACCCAGGTCGGCGGCGAACTGATTCCGTCCGACGTGCCGGGCTCGCTCGCGATGGGCGTGCGCCAGCCGGCCGGCGTCGTGCTCGGCATCGCGCCGTGGAACGCGCCGGTGATCCTCGGCACGCGCGCGCTTGCGCTGCCGCTCGCGTGCGGCAATACGGTCGTGCTGAAGGGCTCGGAGCTGTGCCCGGTCACGCACGGGCTGATCGTCGAGGCGCTGCAGGACGCCGGGCTGCCGCCGGGCGTCGTCAACTTCGTGACGAACGCGCCCGACGATGCGGGCGCCGTCGTCGAAGCGCTGATCGCGCATCCGGCCGTGCGCCGCGTGAACTTCACCGGGTCGACGCGGGTCGGCCGGATCGTCGCCGAAGCGTGTGCGCGCCATCTGAAGCCGTCGGTGCTGGAACTCGGCGGCAAGGCGCCGCTCGTCGTGCTCGACGATGCGGAGCTCGATGCCGCGGTCGCGGCCGCCGCGTTCGGCGCGTTCGCGAATTCCGGGCAGATCTGCATGTCGACCGAGCGGATCGTCGTGGATGCGTCGATCGCCGATGCGTTTGCCGCGAAGCTCGCCGACAAGGCCGCGTCGCTGCCGCTCGGCGATCCGCGCCGCGGGCCGGTCGTGCTCGGTTCGCTGATCGATGCGAAGGCCGTCGAACGCTGCAACGCGCTGATCGACGATGCGCTCGCGCACGGCGCGACGCTGCTGTGCGGCGGCAAGGCCGACAGCACGCTGTTCCCGGCGACGCTGCTCGACCACGTGACGCCCGCGATGCGGATCTATGCGGAGGAATCGTTCGGTCCGGTGAAGGGCATCGTGCGCGTCGACGGCGAGGAGGCGGCGATCCGCTGCGCGAACGACAACGCGTTCGGCCTGTCGTCGGCCGTGTTCAGCCGCGACGTCGCGCGTGCGCTGCGCGTCGCCGCGCGCATCGAGTCGGGCATCTGTCACGTGAACGGCCCGACCGTGCACGACGAGGCGCAGATGCCGTTCGGCGGCGTGAAGGACAGCGGCTTCGGCCATTTCGGCGGCAAGGCCGGCATCGCGGCGTTCACGGACCTGCGCTGGATCACCGTGCAGACCGCGCCGCGCCACTATCCGTTCTGAGAGGCCGTCGACGATGAGGATCGCAATTCTGGGCGCGGGCGCGATGGGCTCGCTGTTCGGCGGGCTGCTCGCGGAAAGCGGCGAGGAGGTCACGCTGATCGACGTCAACGACGCGCATCTCGATGCGATTCGCCGCGACGGGCTGCGCATCGACGACGATCGCGGCGAGCGCCGTATCGATACGTTGCAGGCGCTGCGGCCCGACGCCGCGAATGCGTCGGCCGGCACACCGTTCGAGCTGCTGATCGTCTTCACGAAGTCGCTGCACACGCGCAGTGCGCTGGACGGCGTGCGCGCGCTGCTGACGCCGCACACGCATGTGCTGACGCTGCAGAACGGGCTCGGCAATGTCGAGACGCTGAACGCGTTCGTGCCGCTCGAGCGGATTCTGGTCGGCGTCACGACGTGGCCGGCCGATCTGGCCGGGCCTGCGCACGTGCACTCGCACGGCGCGGGCACGATCCGCATGATGACGGCCGACGGCGCGGCGAGCCCGTTCGCGGCGGCGGTGGCCGACGCGCTGTCGCGCGCGGGGCTCGCCTGCACGCTCGATGCGGACGTGTGGGCCGCGATCTGGGAGAAGGTCGCGTTCAACGCGGCGCTCAACACGCTGTGCGCGGTGACGCGCTGCACGGTCGACCAGCTCGGCGAGCATCACGACGGGCCGCGCCTCGCGCAGGCGATCGTCGCCGAGACGGCCGCCGTCGCGCGGGCGAAGGGCATCGCGGTCGACGCCGCGCGCATCGCACGCAACGTCGAACATGCGATCCGCGAACATCGCGGCCATCGCCCGTCGATGCTGCAGGACGTGCTCGCGGGCCGTCGCACCGAGATCGACGCGATCAGCGGCAAGGTGGTCGCCGCCGCACGCGAGGTCGGGCTGGCGGTCCCGCATACCGAAACGATGCTGGGCCTGGTGCGTCTGATCGACGCGCAAGCGGGCTGAGCGTCACGCCGGCGGCCGGCTTGCGCCGCGCGACGAGACACAAGAGCGCCGGGCATGGCCACGGCGCCGGATCGTCATCTCGCCCTGCACGAGGCTGGCGTGCGGGGCACGGGGTCCGGACCGGCGCGGCAGCGCCGGCCCGGGCCGATCGGGAAGCATCGGAAGGAGACAGGATGAAAGCACTCGATTGCCGCAGTTTTGCTGCGCACGGCATGCGCACGGTTCCGCCGCGCGCGGGATGGAGGCACGCATGAGCACGCGCGACGACTCCACCGCGCCGGCCGTCGACATCGGCGCGACGCTCGACGACGGTCCATTTACGACGATGCAGAAATGCGTGGTGCTGCTGGCCGCGCTGTCGATCGTGCTCGACGGCTTCGACGGCCAGTTGATCGGCTTCGCGATTCCGGTGCTGATCAAGGAATGGGGCATCACGCGCGGCGCGTTCGCGCCGGCGGTCGCGGCCGGGCTGATCGGGATGGGAATCGGCAGCGCCTGCGCGGGGCTCGTCGCCGACCGTTTCGGCCGGCGCGGCGCGGTGCTCGGCAGCGTGTTCCTGTTCGGCGCGGCGACCTGCGCGATCGGGCTCGCGCACAACGTCGAGACGATCGCCGCGCTGCGCTTCGTCGCCGGCCTCGGCATCGGCGGCGCACTGCCGACCGCGACCACGATGACCGCCGAATACACGCCTGCCCGGCGCCGCACGATGATGGTCACCGCGACGATCGTCTGCGTGCCGCTCGGCGGCATGCTGGCCGGGCTGTTCGCACACGAGGTGCTGCCGCGCCACGGCTGGCGCATGCTGTTCTTCGCAGGCGGCGCGCTGCCGCTGGTGCTCGGCTTCGTGCTGGCGGCGGCGCTGCCGGAATCGCCGCGCTACCTCGCGCGGCGCCCCGCACGCTGGGCCGAACTCGGCGCGCTGCTGGCGCGCATGAAGCGTCCGGTCGTGCCGGGCACCGTGTTCACCGACCTGAGGGATGCGCATGCGCACGGCGGCAGCGGCGGGTTCCGCTCGCTGTTCGCGGGCGGCCAGGCGCGCGACACGATCGCGCTGTGGTGCGCGTTCTTCATGTGCCTGCTGGCCGTGTATGCGGCATTCAGCTGGCTGCCGACGATGCTCGCCGCGAGCGGGCTGAGCGTGTCGGTCGCCGGCGCGGGGCTCACCGCGTACAACCTCGGCGGCGTGATCGGCGCGCTGCTGTGCGCATGGACGATCGCGCGCGTCGGCTCGCGCTGGCCGCTCGTGCTGTGCAGCATCGGCGGCGCGGCGAGCGCGGCGTGGCTGATGGGCGTCGATGCGGGCAGCCATACGAGCTGGCTGATCGTCGGGCTCGGCGCGCACGGCCTGTTCGTCAACGCGGTCCAGTCGACGATGTATGCGCTTTGCGCGTACATCTACCCGACGGCGGTGCGCGCGACCGGCACCGCGAGCGCGCTCGCGTTCGGCCGGCTCGGTGCGATCCTCAGCGCGTTCGCGGGCGCGTTCGTGATCACGACGGGCGGCGCGACCGCCTATCTGACGATGCTGGCCGTCGCGATGGGCATCGTCTGCGTCGCGCTGCTGGTCGTGCGGCGGCATATCCCGAAGCTGTCGCGCGAGCCGGCGCGGCCGCGCGAGCGGGAGGAGCTGGTCCGCACGTCGTCGTGACGGCGGGCGTCGCGCGTGCGTTGCGT
This sequence comes from Burkholderia pseudomultivorans, assembly GCF_902499075.1. Classification (GTDB taxonomy): domain Bacteria; phylum Pseudomonadota; class Gammaproteobacteria; order Burkholderiales; family Burkholderiaceae; genus Burkholderia; species Burkholderia pseudomultivorans. Next base: position 75,803 of record NZ_CABVPP010000015.1, read on the forward strand.
ATTCGCGCCGCCTGCCGGATGCCGCCGGGTGCCGCCCGGCGGCGGCTTCGCGCGTTACAGCGTGGTGCGTACGTGCCAGAGCTCGGGGAACAGCACGACGTCGAGCATCTTGCGCAGATAGGGCGCGCCGCTCGTGCCGCCGGTCCCCTGCTTGAAGCCGATGATGCGCTCGACGGTCGTCACGTGCCGGAAGCGCCACTGGCGGAACGCGTCCTCGAGATCGACGAGTTCCTCGGCCATCTCGTATAGTTCCCAGTGCTGTTGCGGATGCCGGTACACCTCGAGCCACGCGGCCTCGACGGTTTCGTCGTGCTGCGTCGGCTGCGTCCAGTCGCGCTCGAGCCGCGACGGCGCGATCGGGAAGCCGCGCCGCGCGAGCAGGCGCACGACTTCGTCGTAGAACGACGGCGCGTCGAGCGTCGCGCGCACCTGTTCGAGGATGTCGGGGCGGTGCGCGTGCGGCTGCAGCATCTGCGCGTTCTTGTTGCCGAGCAGGAATTCGAGCTGCCGGTACTGGTACGACTGGAAGCCCGACGACTGGCCCAGATACGGCCGCATCGCCGAATACTCGGACGGCGTCATCGTCGACAGCACGTTCCACGCCTGCACGAGCTGCTCGAGGATGCGCGACACGCGCGCGAGCATCTTGAACGCGGGCGGCAGCGCATCGCCGCGCACCGCGTCGAGCGCGCCGCGCAGCTCGAACAGCGCGAGCTTCATCCACAGCTCGCTGGTCTGATGCTGGATGATGAACAGCATCTCGTTGTGATCGGGCGACAGCGGGTGCTGCGCATTCAGGATCGCGTTCAGCGACAGGTAGTCGCCGTAGCTCATCGACTTCGAGAAATCGAGCTGCGCGTTGTGCCAGCCGGCTTGCTCGCCGACGTCGCCCGGCACGTGCGGCGCTTCGTGCGTACCTTGCGCGCGTGCGCCCGAGAACGGGCAGCCCGCCGGCGCGTCGTTGCCGGGCGGCTGCATATGACCAGAATTCACGACTGTCTCCAGGATTGAATGACGGGGGCGCGGCGCGCGCTGCTCGCGCGCCGGCGGCAGCCGGCGATCAGGTCACCGCGCCGCGCTCGGCGAACTCGGGCGCCTTCCACGCGTCGGTGTCGAGGATCTCGCGCAGCGTCTCGACCGCGTCCCACACGTCGACGAAGCGCGTATAGAGCGGCGTGAAGCCGAAGCGCAGCACGTACGGCTCGCGGTAGTCGCCGATCACGCCGCGCGCGATCAGCGCCTGCATCACTTCGTAGCCGTGCGGATGCTCGAAGCTCGCCTGCGAGCCGCGCTGGTGATGCGCACGCGGCGTGACAAGCTTCAGCGAGCGGCCCGCGCAGCGCGCCTCGACCAGCGCGACGAACGCGTCGGTCAGCGCGAGCGACTTGCGGCGGATCGCGTGCATGTCGGTCTGCAGGAACACGTCGAGCCCGCATTCGACCATCGACATCGACACGATCGGCTGCGTGCCGCACAGGAAACGCGCGATGCCCGGATCGGGCGCGAAGCCCGGCTGCATCGCGAACGGCGCGCGGTGGCCCCACCAGCCGGACAGCGGCTGCGAGAAATGCGCATGGTGGCGCTGCGGCACCCACACGAATGCGGGCGAACCGGGGCCGCCGTTCAGGTACTTGTAGGTGCAGCCGACCGCACCGTCCGCGCGCGCGCCGTTCAGGTCGACCGGCACCGCGCCGGCCGAGTGCGCGAGATCCCACAGCATCAGCGCGCCCGCGTCGTGCGCGAGCTGCGTGACGGCCGGCATGTCGTGCATGTAGCCGGTGCGGTAGTTCACGTGCGTGATCATCGCGACCGCGGTGTCCGTGCCGAGCGCGGCGGGCAGGTCGGCCGGATCGTCGATCAGGCGCAGTTCGTAGCCGCCGCCGAGCTGTTCGATCAGCCCTTGCGCGATATACAGGTCGGTCGGGAAGTTCGAGCGTTCCGATACGATCACGCGGCGCTCGGGCGCGCGTTCGGCCTGGTGGCGCAGCATCGCCGACAGCAGCTTGAACAGGTTGATCGAGATCGTGTCGGTCACGACGGTTTCGCCGGGCGCGCCGCCGATCAGCGTCGCGAGCTTGTCGCCGAGGCGGCGCGGCAGCGCGAACCAGCCGGCCGTATTCCAGCTGCGGATCAGGCCTTCGCCCCATTCGGCGCCGATCACCTGCTGCGCGCGGGCGGCCGATGCGCGCGGCTGCGCGCCGAGCGAGTTGCCGTCCAGATAAATTACGCCGTCGGGCAGCGCGAACTGGTCGCGCAGCGGGGCGAGCGGGTCGTCGCGGTCGAGCGCGAGCGCGTCTTCACGGGTCTTGATCATGATGTGGGGGCGTGAGTCGGAGTGGTCAGGCGGCGCGGGCGGGCAGCGTGCGCAGCACCGCGCGCACGGGGCTCGCATCGAGCGTCGAGAATTTCAGCGGCAGCGCGATCAGTTCGTAGTCGCCGGGCGGCACGTCGTCGAGCACGATGCCTTCGAGGATCGCCATCCGGTGCGCGCGCACGCGGTGATGCGCATCCATCGTCTTCGATTCCTGCGGATCGAGCGACGGCGTGTCGATGCCGATCAGCTTCACGCCGTGCGCGGCAAGCAGGTCGACAGTCTCCGGCGCGACCGCGCAGAACGCGCTGTCCCATTGCTCGACACGCGCCCGCGCATAGGTGCGCAGCAGCACGCGCGGCGGCACGCCGGCGAGCGCGGTCGCGACGTCGGCCGGCCGCACGACCGGCGATGCGCCGATGCAGTGGATCACGCGGCACGGACCGAGATAGGTATCGAGCGGCACGGCGCCGATCGGCGCGCCGTCGGCGTCGTAGTGCAGCGGTGCGTCGCAGTGCGCGCCCGTGTGCGGCGACAGCGTGAGCCGCGCGACGTTGACGGGCGAGCCGGCTTCCATGCGCCACACGCGCTCGACGGAAACCGGCGTGTCGCCCGGCCACACGGGCGTGGCCGGGCTGACGGATGGGGAGATATCCCAGAGTGTGTCCATGACATGACGGATCGGTGAATCGATCCTTCGAATGATAGGCGGACGCTCGCAGAAAGTGCTTGCGAAATAGACATGGACAATCCGCCGGATTGGCAGATAATTCGAATCAGAGGGAAAAGGGGGACCAAAAATGCACGCGATCACGCTCGACGCCACCGACTGCCGGATTCTCGCGGTATTGCAGGAGGAGGGCCGAATCAGCAATCTCGACCTGGCGGAACGGATCTCGCTTTCGCCATCCGCCTGCCTGCGCCGCATGCGCCTGCTCGAGGAGCAGGGCGTGATCGAGCACTATCGCGCGTGCCTGAGCCGCGAGAAGCTCGGCTTCGAGCTCGAGGCGTTCGTGCAGGTGTCGATGCGCAACGAGGAAAACCAGTGGCACGAGCGGTTCGCGGAAGCGCTGCGCGAATGGCCGGAAGTGGTCGGCGCGTTCGTCGTCACCGGCGAAAGCCACTACCTGCTGCGCGTGCTCGCGCACAACCTCAAGCACTATTCGGATTTCGTGCTGAACCGCCTCTACAAGGCGCCGGGTGTGATGGACATCCGTTCGAACATCGTGCTGCAGACGCTGAAGGACGAGGCGGGCGCGCCGGTCGGGCTGGCGCGCACCGGGGCGATCAAAGCGGTGTGAGGCCGTGGAAGCCGCCGCCGTGGAACACCAGCGGCGGCGCGGCGTTCGGCATGCGCACGCCGCAGCGCTCCACTTCGCCGACGAAGATCACGTGGTCGCCTTCGTCGTAGCGGCTGCGGTTGTGGCACTCGAACCACGCGAGCGCGCCGTCGAGCACCGGCATCCCGGAGTTGCCGGCCGCGTGCGCGATGCCTTCGAAGCGGTCGCCCTTATAGCTCGAGAAGCGCTTGCACAGGTCGAGCTGCGACGCGGCGAGCACGTTCACCACGTAGTGGCTGTTGTTGCGAAACACCGGCGTCGACGCCGACCGGTGCGCGAGGCTCCACAGCACCAGCGGCGGATCGAGCGACACCGAGTTGAACGAGCTCGCGGTGATGCCGATCAATTGCCCGGACGGCGCGCGCGTCGTGATCACCGTCACGCCGGTCGCGAACTGGCCGAGCGCCTGGCGGAAAGCGGCCGAATCGAAGTCCGGCGGAGTGGCATGGCTCATCGGGCGGCGATCCGGGACGAAACGGGCGGGCGCGACGCGCGGCGGCAGCGCGCGCGGCGGACGAAAGGCGACAAGGCGGTCGGTTGGAATGGAATGCGCATGGCCCGATTTTAGCGGAATCGAGGCCGGCGGGCCCGCCGCCGGCGGCGCTGCGCGGCGTCAGCGTGACGTAGCGAACACAGCGGGGCGGTCGGTCGGCGCGTGCCTGCCGCGCTATCGCGCCGCAGCAAGGCCGAGCGACAGCGCGCCCGTCAGGATCAGGCTCGACGCCCACACCGTGTCGAGGTTGAACCAGCTCCGCGACACGAACTTCAGCCCGAGGTACCGGTACACGAGCCACGCGAGCGCACCGCCGGCCGCGATCATCGCGCTCGCGTGCGCGGCCGCGACGACGAGCGCCATGCCGAGATGCGCATCGACGAGCGCGGCCGCGGCGCGATGGCCGGCGTCGGCGTCGAGCCCGCACAGCCCGAGGTAGATCGGCACCAGCATCAGTCCCGCGCCATGCGCGATCGCGACCGCGAACGACCACAGCCCGAGCCGCGCCGGCGCGATCCGCGCGAGCGCGCGCGGATGCCGGCGGCGGATCAGCAGCAGCGCGCCGAAGCCGATCACGAGCGCGCTCGCGCCGATCCGTATCGCCGACTGCCACGCGAGCAGCGCGGCGAGCAGCCCGAACGGCAGCATCACCGCGAACACCGCGAGCGCATGCCCGAGTGCGAGATAGCCGAGCGCCGCGACCAGCGCGCCGCCGCGGCGCGTCATCAGCGCGTTCGACACCGCGAGCGGCCAGCCCATCGCCGGGTTGAGCCCGTGATAGACGCCGCTCGCGAGCACGGCCGCCCACAGTGCGAACTGCGGCACGGCCGGCGTCTGCAGGATGCCGCTCAACGTCCGACCGACGGATAGCAGAACGAGTCGGTCGAGCAGTCGCCGCCTTCGAGCCGGATCTGGTGCGCGCGATAGCCGTCGGGGAAGTCGACCCAGAAATCGTCGGCGAGCGTCAGCCCGCCGTCGGGCCCCGCGTGCGCGAGCACCTGCGCGGCCGGCACGCCGTCCGGATAGAACTGGTCGTCCCACGTCGAGTAGAGCGAGTTGGTCCAGTACACGCGGCGCCCGTCGCGGCTGATCTCGACCATCTGCGGGCCGCCCGCGAACGCGCGGCCGTTCGAATGCGGCGTGCGGCGCACGATGCCGCCGATGCGGACCGAGCCGGCGAGCACCGGACGATGCGGATCCGACACGTCGTACTGGCGCATCTCGCCGGTGCCCCAGCACGACACGTACAGGAAGCGATCGTCGAGCGACAGGTCGATGTCGGTCACGAGCGGCGGCACCGCGCCGAACGCTTTTAGCAGCGGCGGCAGTTCGTCGGCCGCGGCCGGTTCGGGCGGGATCGTCGCGGTTTTCTTCACATGGAATTCGCCGCCCTCGCGCCACCAGGTCCAGATCGAGCCTTCGAGCGTGGTTGTATCGACCACCACGCCGACGAACCCGTATTCGCGCACCGGATCGTGCGCGGGCCGCACCTCGAGCGCCATCTGATGATGCGCGCCGAGATCGATCGTCTGCACGTTGCGCCGTGCGCGCAGGTCCCAGAAATGCAGCCGGTGCCCGTATTTGTTCGCGAGCAGGTCCTCGGGCACGATGCCGTTCTCGAACTGCGGCGGCAGCGCCCATTCGCTCGACACCATGTAGTCGCGCGGCAGGTTCCACCAGAAGTCGTAGTGCTTGTCCTGCGGGCCGCGATCGATCTCCCAGCGGCCGAGCACGTCGAAGCTCTCGCAGTCCATGATGAAGATGCCGGGCGCGCCGTCGGTGCCGTCCTTGCCTGCGCCGCCGAGCGTGCTCACGTAGATGCCCTCCGGGCCGCAGTGCACGGTGTGCGGACGCGAATAGCCGGTCTTGCGGAAGATCTCGTCGGGCTCGACGATCTTGTGGATGCGCGCCTGGGTCGGATGCGGCTTCGTGTCGATCACGTACACGCGCGACGAGCGCAGGCCCGGGATGATCAGGAAGCGGCGCTCGAGAAACGCGTGGCCCGTCAGCGGCGAAAGCGCCGATGAACACGCGTTCCAGCCGAAGTGGTGGAACTCGTCGCCGGTGTTCGGCATCGTTACCGTGTGCACGATCTTTCCGTAGCCCGGCGAGCCGGGCTTTACGTCGATCACGGCCAGCGCGTCGGGTCTGGAAAAATCGGGGCTCAGCAACAACGTATAGGCGAATGTCTCCGCCGGGGCTTGCATCGCCAGTTCGGGCGAAGCGTGGAACGTCGGGTCAGGCCGCAGGTTCATGGAAAAACCCTCTCGGTTGTGCCGGATTCGGGATCGCGCGGTCAACGGATGGAACGGGGCGCGCGACGCAGACGAGGCGACGATCGGCCGGCCCCGCGATGCGGACGAAATCTGCTAAGGCATGCATATCGATGTTCCGGCGGATGTGGGTGGCATCGGGGGCGGGCATGCATCGGACGCGGCGCCCGGCCGCACGATCGGCGGCGACGGGCGTGCCTAAGTGTAGTCGAGAAACGCGCGGCGGGGCGTGCGCGGCACCGGCGGCGGCCGCAGGAAGGAACCGTGTCGGACTATCGCCGCGCGCGACCGGCGGGGTGCGCGCACGAGTGAGATACTTGCCGCAGTGCCGTTGCCGGCGAAGGGTCGGATGCGGCGAGACGAATCGGGGGCGCCGGCGCGTATGCGCGTCGCCGCCTGTCATCAACGTGGTGTGGAACGGGATGGTGAACGAAATGCTTGAAACCGCGACTTTGGGAGGCGGGTGCTTCTGGTGCACAGATACATCAAATCTCTGTAAGTATTGATTTTTAAACACTATTTTTCAGATACCTATCTGGTTTTGGCTAATTTTTGGTGAAAAATCCTGCTTTTCACCATGTCCCGTAGGGTGGGTGCTTGACACCCATACACCTTCCGAAACCTACCAAAACAGCCCATAGAACCGTTCTGACGGTTCAGGGCTGGTCTACCTATCTTGGCAGACCTAGAAGGTCTTACAGGCTCTTTGAGAGCCTTGAAAATCAATCTCTACATAGATTTCTTCTCGGGGACTTGAAATAGCCGTGGGCGTTTAAACGCCAGGCTATTTCCTATAATTGGAAATCTCTCCCTTGAAAATTCATTCGTATGGATTTTCAAAAACAAGAAAGCCACCTAATCGGTGGCTTTATATTTTGAGTGAGGAAAATTTATTTTCTGAACAAATCAATGACATTGTCGAAATCCTTGTGTTTGCCTTTGTAAATTATTTCAGGATTGAAAAGGTAGTAGTTAGAAGTTCCTCGTTTGAGTTTCTTGATAACCTCCTTCTCTACAAGAACCTTTAAAGCCTTTGACACATTGGATATGTTAATTCCAAGGTGTTCGCTGATTTCTTTTTGGGTTATGTGTATGTAGTTCTCGAAGTCAGTTTTTCCCATAAGGTAAGCCAAAACATTCCATTGTTCGCCAGTTAAACCTAGTTTTGATAGTTGAATAATACTCTCTTGTAAGCCCACGATATAATCTCCTCTTGTCCATTTTAATTTCTTGGGAACCAAAACATTCGCCCATTCGGACGATTTAAATTCATTACCTGAATTGTCTACATAATTTCCATTTTCTAGCTGTTTTATCTTCTTTGTTTGAACTGCCATATAAGCTCCTATTTGGTAAATATACCATCAATATATGGTTTATTTACCAAATGTCAAATCTGTAAATACTTATTTGTCTAGTATCTTCATTTTCCTCTTCTTGTATTATTTAAAGAGGGCTTCGAAAAATTGGTTTCTATACATATAAATTGGTGGAAATCGATACCAGGTGAACCTATACCATTGTGGGAAAGTGTTGGTAATCTGTTGTAAACTCGCAGAGTTTTCAATAGATTATCAATACGGTGTCGCTCTGCGACATTTCCACAATTAGTGAACTAGATAGATTTTCAAAGTCTACATTTTCAATAATAGGAAATAGCCTGGCGTTTAAACGCCCACGGCTATTTCAAGTCCCCGAGAAGAAATCTATGTAGAGATAGATTTTCAATGTAGCGATTTTCAAAAACAAGAAAGCCACCCGGAAGGTGGCTTTTCTTTCTCGAAAGAACATTCGTTCTTGTTGCGAGTCAAGCTCGCTCTCCTACGGAGTTCACCTATCAAAATCAAATGACCTAGACCTCTGGTATTGTGCTTTATCACGAGCTTCTGCGAGTGCTAATTGACCGCTCATTTCAGCAATCTTGTAATCAAGTGCTATGGATTGAGCTTTTGATAGGTTTGGAGCTTGGCTTTTCATTCCAAGTTCACCTAGTTTCTTCTTGATACTCAATGAAGATAAATCATGAACCTTGCTATCAATCATCGTTTCTTCAAGGGCTTCTGAAAATCTTCCAGCATGAGACTCAAACTGGTTACTTTTTTCTCCAAATTCATCACTTGATTTTGATATTTCACTACTTCTTTTATCAAGTTCGCTACTGATTGATTTTGCTTCTCCAAGTGCTTCATCAAATTTATTTCTAACTCTGTCATTTAATTCTCCTGTATTGGTATGAAGTAAAGGTTTTTGTCTGGACTCACTTGTGAGTTTATTAACTGCTCCTTCGTGATTACCTGATATCGAACTCCGTTCATGGTGTCTATTCTGACCTTGGGAATTTGATTTTTCTGATAGAGAAGTATCATTGAGCCTACGGCTAATATTCCTATTATTACCGAGGCTTGAATTAACAGAATGCTCCATTTGGTTTCCTGTACTTCCTCTTTGAAAGGTTTTGTTATTGTACGAAATTCTTTTTTCAACAAGTTTGGTAAGTTCTTCTCGATCTCGCTGGCAGTCATTTTTACTATACGCTCTTTCTCGATCAGAGCTTTCTGCTCGCTCTCTAACAATTTCTTTGTAAGACTGCTGATTTCCTTGCTCATAAATTCCACCTCTTAAACGAATATTTTTACCTTCTGTTTGAATACTTATATAGTCCTTGCCAACACGAGACAATATAAAACCGTTTTCTTGGAGTGTTGAAATCATCTCTTCACGGCTATTTATCAACCCGTTTCCTACCATAGACTTTAACTGGTTATCTAGTTCTTGCTTACTGGATAAATTTCCAAATGGTTGATTTCTAATCAAAGCCTTCTGTTCTTCGTGACTATATTTGGTTGCTCCTATCTCTGGATTTCTAACAACCTGCTCAAAGCCATATTTAAAATTCTCGGTTCTCTGAAATAAATCCTTCATTTTTTCATGCCCTGGGGGCATGGGATTAAATGCCTTGCCTGTTTCTAAATCTACCTTGTTGACTACATAGTGAATTTCATTGTTGCCGTGGGCAACATACAAGGCATTAAATCGACCTTCCATTCCAGGCATAAAGGTCTTCTCGAAACTGGAAATTAACTCTTGCTTTTGCTGGTCTGTTAATTTCTCTCCTTCTGCCAATGAGATAACACCAGATAGATACTTACTTGAAAATCTATCGCATAGGTCTTTACCTATCTGCTTGGTTAGTTCTGGATCTCCTTTTAAGACCTCTGGTTTACTATCTCTATCATTTCCCTTCCAGTTCTTTTCTGAAAGCAAATAATTAACGGCATTGGAAACGGAGTTTCTACCAGTTGAGAAATTTTTAACTATCACTTCAAATTCCTGATTTCATCCAAAATCTCCTTATAGGTTCTCTCGATTTCTATCAATGAATTTAGAACCTCGGAATTTATCTGGAATGAATAGGTGGTGTTTACCTTGTGTGCTATCTGGTTCAAATTTGAACCTTGCTTTTTGAACTCATACATTAAAATTCGATATAGGTTCACATACTTATCTTCCATTTTTACAAGGGACCTGAAATAATCACTCTGCTTGGAGTATCCTAAATCCGTCATTTTTTGGTGGACTAAATCAAGGTCTGTTTGAGATAACCTGATATGAATTCTTCGTTCTAGTTTTTCTTTTGCCATATCTTTTCCGTTGGTTTTAAGGGTTCTAGGGTGAAACCCTAGCAAGGCATAAATGAGACAGAAACCGAAGGTTTGTGTGTCATTTATGTAGCCTTGCTTAATCTACAACTCAAATTAACTCGAATATTCAGAATGTCAACTTAAATGGGATTTCTGGATAGAAACCAGATAGAAGTGAGATAGATATAAAACCAGGTATGAGATTGGAATTAGAACAAACACAAACCAAACACAAATCAAATACAAGTACGGTTATGGATTTGGTTGTAGTTCGAGTTATGGGTATGGGTTGTCAACTATCAAATTTGATAGTTGACATTATTCAGGCATAAAAAAAGACTACCATTCGGTAGCCTTCTTTTATGTCCTGCTAGATAGTTGGGGGTAAAGTTTCCGTGAACTACTATCATTCTTCTGGGAGGTTTGTATAGATTTTGGTAGTTTGCTTATTAGAATGACCTACGGATTTTAATAAATCTTTCTCGGTGGAAATTTCTAATGAAGTATCTTGAATGTGGGTTTCTTCGAACTTCCTGACATTCGCAATACCTAAAATTTCCGTTATGAGAATAGAATTATCTGCTCCTATCTGTTCGATAAACCTACTAATCGATTCTCGTCGTAGGTCATGAAATCGAAGGTGTTTAAGTCCTATTCTTTCCTTGAATTTAACCCATGAACCCTCAAAGCCCGTTATTGTGTATGTGAACAAACGAGCTTGATTTGGTTTCTTCTGGATAGAATTTATCAAGGTTCTGGCTTGTGGTGTTAACCAAACCTTCCTAGGTCTACCTGATTTGGTATGAATTAGTTGAAGGTATTTTTCATTAACTTGCGACCATTCGAGGTTGATAATTTCACTCCTTCGCATAGCAGTTAAAAGCGATAGGAAAGTGATTTGTTTGAGCTCTGGGTTAGAGTATTTATCAAGTTCCTCAAATAGCAGTTTTTCATCTTCCTTGGATAACCGAAATTCTCTCTTGGTTATCCGATTTGAAATTAGTTCTCTATCATAGCCGTCAACAGGATTGGTAAAGGTATTGAACTGGGGGTCAATAAATCGCAGTTTCTTGAAAAACTTGTTAAGGCAAGTTATTTCACGGCTTAATGAAGATTTCTTAATTCCAAGTGCTAACCGTGCTTTTACATAGGAATTGATTTCAATAGGTGTTATTTCAGAAACCTTCAGATCTCCAAATTTCTTCTTTGTTTTTGGGGAAATCATGCCAAGAACACCAGTAAAATTCTTGGTAAGGTCTGGTTTGATTTCTATCTCTGTTTTTTTGATAGTTCGATAGAAAGAGAGGGTGTTATAAACCGTCCTATTTGAGAGATAGGTAGACCTATCTCTGGTTTCTATATAGTCCTTGGTAAAAATGTCAATATAGGTTGAAATGGGGGGTTCTTTAATGAAGTTTGCTATTGCTTCGGCTTCTTGTTTTTCCTTCTCTGTAATGGAATAGATAAGTTCCTTGCCATTACGAGATTTTGATAGGTTCAAGAACTCGACTGCTTCGTCTAGGTTGTCGAATAACCGATCTGCTTGGTAATCTTTCCGAACAATGCGAACTCGGTATCTTATCTGTGTTGTCTTGTCAACCTTGTTTTTCCACTTGACAATCTGAACCCCACGGGGTAGGGAAGTGCTAGACATAGTGTCTACCTTGTTCTTGGTGGCTAGGAATTTTTGGCAAATCTTTGGTGAAATTTTACCAAAAAACAGCCTTTTGGTGAACTTTGGAGGTTCCCTTTATGGAAAATATCGTTAAAAATCAACTAGAAACATCAACCCTCGGTGGTGGTTGCTTCTGGTGCACGGAGGCGGTGTTCCTCGACGTGGACGGCGTGACGGCCGTGCAGTCGGGTTATGCCGGCGGCCATACGCGCAATCCCGGCTATCGAGACGTCTGCGACGGCGACACGGGGCATGCGGAAGTCGTCAACGTGACGTTCGATCCGGCGCGCATCGGTTATCGCGAGATTCTCGAAATCTTCTTCGCGACGCACGACCCGACCCAGCTGAACCGGCAGGGCAACGATGTCGGCACGCAGTACCGCTCGGTCGTGTTCACGCACTCGGATGCGCAGCGCGACACCGCGCTCGACGTGATCCGCGAGCTGGAGCGCGAGCAGGTGTTCGGGCAGCCGATCGTCACCGAGGTGACGCCGCTCGACGGCAACTACTGGCCGGCCGAGGATTATCACCAGAACTATTACGCGCGCAATCCGGGCCAGGGATACTGCTCGGTCGTGATCGGGCCGAAGCTCGCGAAATTCCGCCAGAAGTTCTCGCACCGGCTGAAGTCGCTGCGCGGCGCGTAAGCTGCAGGCGCCCGATCCGGGGTGCTACCTACGCTGCCTCGCCGCGCCACTGCGCGCACGCGGCGGCGATCTCGCGCGCGAGCGCGAGGCACGACAGCGGCGCCGAGCCTTCCGCCTTGTTGTTGATCGTGATGATCACCGGCTGCCCGGCCAGCGCGTAGCGCGCGGCCAGCTCGGCGAGCGCCGAGCGCGTGGCCGGGTCTTCGTCGACGAGCTTGTCGAACGGTTCGTACTTCGCCTTCGCCTGTTCGTACTTGAAGCCGCCGTGCAGGCTCCAGCGCACGATCAGCGGGCCGGGCGCGTCGCCGTCGAGCAGCGCGAGCGCGGCGGCCTGGCGCAGCGGGTCCGGCATGCGCGCGTGCAGCCCGACGCAGTAGCGCACGCCGAGCGCGGCGAGCGCGCGGATGAAGCGCGGCGTGAGCAGGCTCGCGTCGCGAATCTCGATCGCGTAGCGCGGGCCGTCGGCGTCGGACGGCAGCGGCGGCAGCGCCGCGAAGAACGCGGACAGCCGCTCGATCAGCGCGGCCGGTTCGGCGAGCAGCGCGTCGGGCAGCGGCGAGAACTGGAACACGAGCACGCCGGCCTTGCTGCCGAGCCCGTCGAGGCACGGCCGGACGAATTCGTCGGTGGCGAGCTGCGCGTCGAGGAAGGTCGGGTTCGGCCCCGACGGCTCGCCGCGGCGACCGCGCACGACCGCGTCGGTGACCGACGCCGGCGCCTTCACGACGAAGCGGAAGTCGTCCGGCACCTGCTGCGCGTAGCGCAGGTAGTCGGCGACGGACAGCGGGCCGTAGAACGAGCGGTCGAGGCTGACGCTTTTCAGCAGCGGATGCGCGCCGTACGCCTCGAGCCCTTCGCGCGACAGTTTCGTCTGCGCGAAGTCGCCGTCGTAGACAATGCCGTTCCAGCCGGGGAAATACCACGACGACGTGCCGAGCCGCACGTTCGGCGGCAGGCCGGCCGCCGCGGCGGCGACGTCGGCCGAGACCGGCGCGGGCGCTACGCCGCGCCGGCGCTTGCGTTGTTTCGAGGCGGGCGGCGGGGCAGGGTCGTCCCACAGCATGCCGGTGGACGGCGGCGGGGGGGCGTCGTGGGTGCGAAGCGCCCCGTCGGCGGCGGCCGGGGTATCGGGCGACGTGCGGTTGCGTGCGTCCGGACGTGGTGCGGATTCGCCGTCGCGATCGTCCGGTGTTACGCGTGCGCGCGAATTCGCACGGGCGCCGGCAGGGCCCGGCGGCGCGGCGCGCGCGTCGTCGGGCGACCCGCCGAACAGGTCGAATTGCCCATCGGCGTGCGCGTCGTCGCGTTGCTGTCGCTCCGGCGGCGTCCTGCGCCGCGTCCTGCCGTCACCCATGCCTGCCCAGCGTGAAGCGCCGCCTAGCGCGGCAGCGCGTGTTCGTACATATAGCGCCGCGACCACGGCAGCGTTTTCGCGCTGCGTCCGGCCTTGCGGCACACGATCTGGAAGATCGACACGTCGTCGTGCTCGAACGCATACGCGCAACCGGCGAGGTACACGCGCCAGATGCGGAATTTTTCGTCGTCGACGAGCTTTCTCGCTTCCTCGGCCTTCGCCTCGAAGTTCTCGGTCCAGATGTCGAGCGTGCGCGCATAGTGCCGCCGCAGGCTTTCGACGTCAACCGCTTCCAGTCCGCCGCGCTGCGCGGCTTCGAGCGCGAGGCTGATGTGCGGCAGCTCGCCGTCCGGGAACACGTAGCGGTCGATGAATTCGCCGCCGCCGAGCGCCGTTTCGCCGCTTTCCGCATCGGTCGACGTGATCCCGTGGTTCATCGCGATGCCGTCGTCGACCAGCAGTTCGCGAATCCGCGAGAAGTAGAGCGGCAGGTTCTTGCGGCCGACGTGCTCGAACATCCCGACGCTTGTGATGCGGTCGAACTGGCCTTCGATTTCGCGGTAATCCTGCAGGCGGATCTCGATCTGGTCCTGCAGCCCGGCCGCTTTCACGCGTTCGGTCGCCAGATCGAACTGGTTCTGCGACAGCGTCACGCCGAGGCACTTCGCGCCGAACTTCTGCGCGGCGCGCAGCACCAGCGCGCCCCAGCCGCAGCCGATGTCGAGCAGGCGCTGGCCCGGTTCGAGCCGGATCTTGGTCAGGATGTGGTCGATCTTCTTGATCTGCGCGGTCGCGAGATCCTCGTCGCCGTTCTCGAAGTACGCGCACGAGTACACCATGTTCTCGTCGAGCCACAGCTTGTAGAACTCGTTCGAGACGTCGTAGTGATACTGGATCGCCTTCTTGTCGGAGCTCTTCGAGTGATTGAAGTAGCGCTTCACGCGCGCGAGCTTGCTGGCGCTCGTGACCGTGCTGCGAGCGAGCGAGTAGCCGATGTTGATGATGTCGGACAGCTTGCCCTCGATGTCGATCTTGCCCTTCACGTACGCCTCGCCGAGATTGTCGAGGCTCGGTTCGAGCAGCAGCGGCAGCGCCGACGCGCTGTTGACCTTCAGCGTGACCTGCGGCGCGGCGAACGTGCCGAAGTCGAGTTGATTACCGTTCCACAGTACGAGGCGCGCCGGTATGTTCGCCGTCGTCCGTACTTCGTCCGCCCACTGTGCCAGCTTCTTTTCCCAGAACATTTGGATTCTCCGTTTGTTCGTTGAATCGAATACAGCCAAGTATCTTGACCGGCGCCCGTTCCGAAGCGGGCGCCCGGATGCAACCCGGGACACGACCGGCACGACGCCGGCGTCGCGCTTACGGCGACAGGCGCGAGATCGTCCAGCCCTGCGCGGCATCGGTGCCGCGCGTGTAGAGCAGGCGGTCGTGCAGTCGCGACGGGCGACCCTGCCAGAACTCGATCGAGTCGGGCACGACGCGGTAGCCGCCCCAATGCGGCGGGCGCGGCGGGTTGTCGCCGTAGCGTTCGGCAATGGCCTTCTCGCGCGCTTCGAGCGTCGCGCGGCTGTCGATCACCGCGCTCTGCTCGGACGCCCACGCACCGATGCGCGAGCCGAGCGGGCGCGACGCGAAATAGCGGTCGCTTTCGTCGGCGCTGGTCTTCTCGATGCGGCCTTCGATGCGCACCTGGCGCTCGAGCTCGATCCAGTAGAACAGCAGCGCCGCGTACGGATGCGCGGCGAGGTCGCGGCCCTTGCGGCTTTCGTAATTGGTGAAGAAGACGAAGCCGCGTTCGTCGACGCCCTTGATGAGCACGATGCGGGCCGACGGCCGGCCGTCGGCGCCGACGGTGGCGAGCGTCATCGTATTGGGCTCGGGAAGCTTGGCGGCGAGCGCCTCCTTGAACCAGCGGTCGAACTGGGCGAACGGGTCGGGGGCGGCATCGGCTTCGTCGAGCGAAGCGCGCGAATAGTTGATGCGGAGATCGGCGAGAGTCGTCATGTTATGCAAACGCTTCAATCGGGGGCCAGTATAGCGAACGCCGAAGAATCGTGCGTGCACAGTGGCGCGTGCGGGCGGGGAGATCAGGCAAAATAGAAGGCTGTACGACTTACGTTTTCCTTTCTTCCATGTCAGCCGCCGACGCTTTCCCGCCCAGTTCTTCCGATCTTACCCCGAGCCCGACAATCCAGCTTGACGTGGATCGCGAGCGGCGCTTCGGCGGCATCGCGCGGCTCTACGGCGCGCCGGCGCTCGCCGCGTTCGAGCGCGCGCACGTCGCGGTGATCGGGATCGGCGGCGTCGGATCGTGGAGCGCCGAGGCGCTCGCGCGCAGCGCGATCGGCGAGTTGACGCTGATCGACCTCGACAACGTCGCGGAGAGCAACACCAACCGGCAGATCCACGCGCTCGACGGCAATTACGGCAAGCCGAAGGTCGACGCGATGGCCGAGCGGATCGCGCTGATCGATCCCGCGTGCCGCGTGAACTGCATCGAGGATTTCGCGGAGCCCGACAACTTCGACGCGCTGCTCGGCGGCGGCTTCGACTATGTGATCGACGCGATCGACAGCGTGCGCACGAAAGTCGCGCTGATCGCGTGGTGCGTCGCGAAAGGGCAGCCGCTGATCACCGTCGGCGGCGCGGGCGGGCAGCTCGACCCGACGCGGATCCGCATCGACGATCTCGCGCTGACGATTCAGGATCCGCTGCTGTCGAAGGTGCGCGCGCAGCTGCGCAAGCAGCACGGCTTCCCGCGCGGGCCGAAGGCGCGCTTCAAGGTCGGCGCCGTGTATTCGGACGAGCCGCTGATCTATCCGGAGGCGGCCGCGTGCGACATCGAGGACGGTGCCGAGCCGTCGACGGCCGCGCATGTCGCGGGGCTGAACTGCGCGGGATTCGGTTCGAGCGTGTGCGTGACCGCGAGCTTCGGTTTCGCGGCTGCCGCGCATGCGCTGCGCGCGATCGCGGCGCGGGCGGCCGGTCAGGCGGCGGCGCAGCGGACGGCAGGAGCGGGGCAATGACGCAGCGCGGGAACGGCGCTGCTGGATCGCGACGGCGGTGACGGCGGCGGCGCCACGCACACGCGTCGCGCCGGAGCGGGCAGGTACGTCGAATGCGCGCCGCCACGCGCGCACGACGACGGCACTGTCGAGCACCGGGCCGGGTGTCGGCCGCCCGGCCGCCGCGCCGCTCAGTTCAGCGCCATGCTCAGCTTGCGCCGCCACGCGGCGACGAGCTCGGGGCGATCGCCGGCCAGCTCGAACACCGAGATCATCGTGCGGCGGCCCAGGTCGTCGCCGTACGCGCGATCGCGCAGGACGATTTCCAGCAGCTGCTCGAGCGCGCCTTCGTACGCGCGCCGCGCGATCAGGCTCTGCGCGAGATCGAAGCGCGCGTCGAGATCGCCGGGGTTCGCCGCAATGCGGGCTTCGAGCGCGTCGGTCGGCGGCAGGTCGGCCGTCGCGTCGAGCGCGTCGAAACGGGTCTTGATCGCCTGGTAGCGCGGATCGGCACCCTGCACGGTCTGCGGCGACAGGCGCTCGGCCTCGGCGCGCGCGTCGTCGACGCGGTTGCTCGCGAGCAGCAGCTCGATCAGGTCGAGCCGTGCGTCGTCGAAGCCCGGGTTCAGCGCGAGCGCGGCTTCGAGGTGCGCGCGGGCCTCGTCGACGCGCGATTCGGCCAGTGCGAACTGCGCGGCGCGGCGCTCGGCTTCCTCGGGCGCCGGCAGCAGCCGGTCGAGGAATGCGCGCAGCTGCCCTTCGGGCAGCACGCCGACGAACTGGTCGACCGGGCGGCCGTCGGCGAAGGCGATCACGTGCGGGATGCTGCGCGTCTGGAAGTGCGCGGCGAGTTCCTGGTTCTCGTCGACGTTGACCTTCACGAGCTTCCAGCGGCCTTCGTAAGCGGCTTCGAGCTTCTCCAGCAGCGGGCCGAGCGTCTTGCACGGGCCGCACCACGGCGCCCAGAAGTCGACCAGCACGGGCGTGTCCAGCGACGCCTCGATGACGTCTTTCTCGAAAGTGGCAAGCGTGGTGTCCATGTCGTTCTCTGCGGTTCGAATGTCGTCGGATTTGGGGGCGGTGCGCCCGTTTTTCAACGCGGCTTCGCTTCCGGCAGCGGAATCCACTCGGTTTCGCCGGGCACCGTGCCCATTTCCTGGCGGGTCCAGGCTTCCTTCGCACGCGCGATCGCGTCGCGGCTGCTCGCAACGAAATTCCACTCGATGAAACGCTCGCCGTCGATCTTGTCGCCGCCCAGCAGCATCGCACGCGCGCCGCTGCCGCTCGTCAGCGCGACGCTCGCGCCCGGCGCGAGCACGGCCATCTGCTCGGCCGCCACCGGCGTGCCGTCGATCGCGAGATCGCCGTCGACGACGTAGACCGCGCGTTCCTCGTGCGACGCGTCGAGTTCGATGCGGCCGCCGGCCGCGAATTCGGCGGCGACGTACAGCGTGCGCGAGAAGGTCGTGACGGGCGAGACGAGCCCGAACGCGTCGCCGGCGATCACCGTCAGCGACACGCCGTTTTCGTCGCGCCTGGGCAGCGTCGCGGCCGGGTGGTGCTCGAACGACGGTTCGACGGTCTCGTGCGCGCGCGGCAGTGCGACCCAGGTCTGGATGCCGTGCACCGTGTGGCCGCTCGCGCGCTGCGCGTCGGGCGTGCGCTCCGAGTGGACGATGCCGCGGCCGGCCGTCATCCAGTTCACGTCGCCCGGCACGATTTCCTGCCGCGAGCCGAGGCTGTCGCGATGCAGGATCGCGCCGTCGAACAGGTAGGTGACGGTCGCGAGCCCGATATGCGGGTGCGGGCGCACGTCGAGCCCCGTGCCGGCCGGCAGCGTCGCGGGCCCCATGTGGTCGAAGAAGATGAACGGGCCGACGAGGCGTGCGGCGAGCGCGGGCAGCGTGCGGCGCACCTGCAGGTTGCCGATGTCGCGCACGTGCGGCTTCAGCAGGGCTTTGATCGGGTCGGTCATGGCGGATCCTGTGAGGGCGGCTGCGATGCGGGTCATTGTACTGGCCGGCCGCGTCCGGCGCGCGTCGCGTCTCCGATGCTGCGCTGCGGCGCGCGCCGCCGATTCCACGCCCGTTGCGCGGGTATCGGAGCCCGCGGTGAAAGCCCGGTAAACTCGGCGGTTTCAGAACGATCATTCGACAAACGAGGAGATGCCGATGATGGCCCCGAAGGACTTGCTGCTGGCGCTGGTCGTGATCCTCGCGTGGGGCGTCAACTTCGTCGTGATCAAGGTCGGCCTGCACGGGATGCCGCCGATGCTGCTCGGCGCGCTGCGCTTCACGCTCGCGGCCGTGCCCGCGGTGTTCTTCGTGCGCCGGCCGCAGATTCCGTGGCGCCTGCTGGTGCTGTACGGCGCGACCATCCAGCTCGGCCAGTTCGTGTTCCTGTTCACCGGCATGTACGTCGGGATGCCGGCCGGCCTCGCGTCGCTCGTGCTGCAGTCGCAGGCGTTCTTCACGCTGGTGTTCGCGATGCTGTTCCTCGGCGAGCGGCTGCGCGCGCAGAACCTGGTCGGCCTTGCGGTCGCGGCGGCCGGGCTCGTCGTGATCGCGTCGCAGGGCGGCCGGGCGATGACGCTGGCCGGCTTCCTGCTGACGATCTGCTCGGCCGCGATGTGGGCGATCGGCAATATCGTCACGAAAAAGGTCGGCAAGGCGAACCTCGTGTCGCTGGTCGTGTGGGCGAGCCTCGTGCCGCCGGTGCCGTTCTTCCTGCTGTCGCTGTGGTTCGAGGGGCCGCAGCGGATCGCGTCCGCGCTCGCCGGGCTGGACGGCGCGTCGATCTTCGCGGTCGTCTATCTCGCGTTCGTCGCCACGCTGCTCGGCTACGGGCTGTGGAGCCGCCTGATGTCGCGCTATCCGGCTGCGCAGGTCGCGCAGTTCTCGCTGCTGGTGCCGATCGTCGGGCTCGCGTCGTCTGCGCTGCTGCTCGACGAGCATCTGACGCGTGCGCAGGTGCTGGGCGCCGCGCTCGTGATGGGCGGCCTCGCGGTGAACGTGTTCGGCGGGAAGCTGATACGCCGCTTCGCGGCGTCGTGATGCGCGCCGCCGGCACGCGTGACGTGCCGGCGGGCGGAAGGGGCGCGGCCGTCAGGCCATCCGGTTCTTCGCGAGCGGCGGATTGGCAGCGAAATAGCGCTTGATGCCGCGGAAGATCGCGTCGGCCATCTGGTCGCGATAGCTGTCGTCGTTGAGCTTGCGCTCTTCGTCCGGGTTGCTGATGAATGCGGTCTCGACCAGGATCGACGGAATGTCGGGCGCCTTCAGCACCGCGAACCCGGCCTGCTCGACCGAGCCCTTGTGCAGCTTGTTGATGCCGCCGACTTCCTTCAGCACGTAGCCGCCGTAGCGCAGCGAATCGCGGATCTGCGCGGTGGTCGACATGTCGAACAGCGCGCGGCTCACGGCCGCGTCCTGCGTCTTGATGTTGATGCCGCCGATCAGGTCCGACGAGTTTTCCTTGTTCGCGAGCCAGCGCGCCGCGGCGCTCGATGCGCCGTGGTCCGACAGCGCGAACACCGACGAGCCGCGCGCGGACGGCGTCGTGAACGCATCCGCGTGGATCGACACGAACAGGTCCGCGCCGACGCGGCGCGCCTTCTGCACGCGCACGTTCAGCGGCACGAAGAAGTCGGCGTCGCGCGTCATCATCGCGCGCATGTTCGGCGCGCCGTCGATCTTCGCGCGCAGCTTCTTCGCGATGTCGAGCGCGATGTGCTTCTCGTACGTGCCGCCGCCGCCGATCGCGCCCGGATCCTCGCCGCCGTGGCCCGGATCGATCGCGACGGTCAGCAGGCGCACGGTGCCGCCCTTGCCGGATTTCGGCGCGGTGAACTTGTAGGTGTCGCCGTCGTCGTCGCCGTCGTCGCGGCGCGCGATCACGGGCGGCGGCTTGACGGCCGGCTTCGCGGGGGCCGACGGCGCGGCCGGCGGCGCATGCGGCGTGGCCGGCGTGTTCTGCGCGAAGCGCTGGAAGAATGCGTCGCTGTTGTCGTTGCCTGCGACGGGCGGCGTGGTCGGACCGTTCAGCGCGGTGGGCGGCTGCATCTGCTGCGCGCGCGCCGCGTCGTTGAGCGCCTGTTCCTTGCGTTCCGTCTGCGCGATCAGGTCGGTCAGCGGATCGGGCGCGACGGCCGGATACAGGTCGAACACGAGCCGGTACTTGTAGGTGCCCACCGGCGGCAGCGTGAACACCTGCGGCTTCACCGAGCCTTTCAGGTCGAACACCATCCGCACCACGTGCGGCTGATACTGGCCGACGCGCACCGACTGGATCTGCGGATCGTTCGGTGCGATCTTCGACACGAGGTCGCGCAGCGCCTGGTCGAGATCGAGGCCGGTCAGGTCGACGACGAGGCGGTCGGGACCCTGCAGCAGCTGCTGGCTATTCTGCAGCGGCTGGTCGGATTCGATCGTCACGCGCGTGTAATCGCGCGCGGGCCAGACGCGCACGCCGAGCACCGACGACGCGTGCGCGAGCCGCGGCGCGACGAGACCGAGCACCAGCGTCGACGCGCCCGCGCACAGAATCTGGCGGCGCCGCCAGTTGTGCGTCGCGGTGGCCGCCGATTCGATCGAGCGGAACGGTTTGATCAACATCTTTCGAGACATGCCTTTCCTGAAGCGCTGTACGCCCGGACGGTGAGGGCGCGGCCGTCGCCATCCACGTCGAGCGAGAAGACCAGATCGGGCACGCCGAGCAGCGTCCCCGCCTGTTGCGGCCATTCGACGAGACAGATCGCGCTGGAATTGAAATATTCGCGAAAGCCTGCGTCGGACCATTCGGCCGGATCGTTGAATCGGTACAGATCGAAGTGATAGACCTCAAGTTCCCCATCGTCGCGTTCGAGCGCATACGGCTCGACGAGCGTATAGGTCGGGCTGCGCACGCGCCCCGTATGGCCGAGGCCGCGCAGGATCGCACGTACGAGCGAGGTCTTGCCCGCGCCGAGATCGCCGACGAGCTGGATCTGCAGCCCGTCGAACGCGTGCGCGCGCGCGAGTTCGGTGCGTGCGGCGTCGAGCGCGTGCGCGAAGCGGATGCCGAACGCCTCGGTCGCCGCTTCGTCGGCGAGCGCGATCACGCGCGCTTCGAGCGGGGCGGGCAGCGCGGCGGCATGAGACGGGTGGCTGGGCGTGGCTGGCATTCTCGTAAAATAGTGCGATGAACCGATTACCGGAACTCGCCGCATCCGACAGACCTTCGACCCGAGCCGAAGGGGCGGCACCGTGCGCGCTCGACGATGCGACGTTGACTGCGCTCGCCGCGCGCATCAGGGCGTGGGGGCGCGAATTGGGTTTCGGGGCGATCGGCATCAGCGACACCGATCTCTCGGATGCCGAAGCAGGGCTCGCCGCCTGGCTGGAAGCCGGTTGCCACGGCGAGATGGATTATATGGCCAAACATGGGATGAAACGTGCGCGGCCGGCCGAACTTGTGGCCGGTACGCGACGCGTGATTTCCGCGCGGCTCGCGTATCTGCCGGCCGAGACGCGCGCCGGCGACGCGCCCGACGGCACCCCCGGCGCGCTCGCGCCGCGCGACTGGCGCGCACGCGAACGGGCGCGGCTCGACGATCCGCAGGCGGCCGTCGTGTCGATCTACGCGCGCGGCCGCGATTATCACAAGGTGCTGCGCAACCGCCTGCAGACGCTCGCGGAGCGCATCGAGCAGGAGATCGGCGCGTTCGGCTATCGCGTGTTTACCGATTCGGCGCCGGTGCTCGAGGTCGAGCTCGCGCAAAAGGCCGGCGTCGGCTGGCGCGGCAAGCACACGCTGCTGCTGCAGCGCGACGCCGGCTCGCTGTTCTTCCTCGGCGAAATCTACGTCGACATTCCGCTGCCGACCGATGCGCAGCGCTCGCCCGACGCGGCGCCCGAGTCGCCCGGCGCGCATTGCGGCAGCTGCACGCGCTGCATCGACGCGTGCCCGACCGGCGCGATCGTCGAGCCGTACCGCGTCGATGCGCGCCGCTGCATTTCCTACCTGACGATCGAACTGAAAGGCAGCATCCCCGAGCGGCTGCGGCCGCTGATCGGCAACCGCGTGTACGGCTGCGACGACTGCCAGCTCGTCTGTCCGTGGAACAAGTTCGCGCAGGCCGCGCCGGTCGCCGATTTCGACGTGCGGCACGGCCTCGACCGCGCGACGCTGGTCGAGCTGTTCGGCTGGGATGCCGATACCTTCGACACGCGGATGCAGGGCAGCGCGATCCGCCGCATCGGTCATGAAAGCTGGCTGCGCAATCTCGCGGTCGGGCTCGGCAATGCGCTGCGCGCGCCTGCCGGGCAGCTTGCGCCGGCCGCGCGCGACGCGATCGTCGCGGCGCTGCGCGCGCGGGCCGACGATCCGTCGCCGATCGTGCGCGAGCATGTCGAATGGGCGCTGCGTGCCGCGTGAAGGCGGCGTAAAGTGTCGTCGGCGCGCGGCGGCGCGCCTGCATCCATCGGTTAGGAGAATGCAATGTTCAACGCAGTGATCGACGCGCCGTTCGGCAAGGTCGGCATCCGCACGGATGCCGCGGCGGTGCGCGAGATCGTCTATCTGCCCGAGTCGGTGAAGTCGGTCGAGCCGGACACGCCGCTCGCGAAGCGTGCAGTCCGGCAGATCGAGCGCTATTTCGAGCGCGCGTCCGCACGCTTCGACCTGCCGCTCGCCGACGTCGGCAGCGCGTTCCAGCATCGCGTGTGGGACGTGATCAGCGACATCCCGCCCGGCACCGTGCTGACCTACGGGCAGGTCGCGAAGCGGATCGGCAGCGCGCCGCGCGCGGTCGGCCAGGCGTGCGGTGCGAACTACTTCCCGCTCGTGATCCCGTGCCATCGCGTCGTCGCAGCGGGCGGAATCGGCGGCTTCGCGAACCACGACGACGACGGCTACTACCTGAAGGTCAAGCGCTGGCTGCTCGCACACGAAGGCGTGCCGTACCGATGAACGAACCGCTGCTGTCCCCCGAAACCGACGACGACGCGACCGCGGCCTCGCCCGCGCTGCTCGCGAGCCGCGCGTCGATCGACGCCTTCTGCGACGCGCTGTGGCTCGAGCACGGGCTCGCGCGCAATACGCTCGATGCGTACCGGCGCGATCTGGTGCTGTTTTCCCGATGGCTGGCGGCGACCCACGATGCGCCGCTCGACCTGGCCGACGAAACGATGGTGACCGGCTACATCGCCGCGCGCAGCGACGGCAAGGCGACCTCGTCGAACCGGCGGCTGTCGGTGTTCCGTCGCTATTACGGCTGGGCCGTGCGCGAGCATCGCGCGAGCGCCGACCCGACGCTGCGGATCACGTCCGCGAAACAGGCCGCGCGCTTCCCGTCGACGCTGTCGGAGGCGCAGGTCGAGGCGCTGCTCGGCGCGCCGGACATCGCGACGCCGCTCGGCCTGCGCGATCGCACGATGCTCGAGTTGATGTACGCGAGCGGGTTGCGCGTGAGCGAGCTGGTCACGCTGAAGACGGTGGAGGTCGGGCTCAACGAAGGCGTCGTGCGCGTGATGGGCAAGGGTTCGAAGGAGCGGCTCGTGCCGTTCGGCGAAGTCGCGCACGGCTGGATCGAGCGCTACCTGCGCGACGCGCGGCCTGCGCTGCTCGGCGCGCGCGCGGCCGATGCGCTGTTCGTGACCGCGCGCGGCGACGGGATGACGCGCCAGCAGTTCTGGAACATCATCAAGCGCCATGCGCAGCAGGCCGACGTGCGCGCACACCTGTCGCCGCACACGCTGCGGCACGCGTTCGCGACGCACCTGCTGAACCACGGCGCGGACCTGCGCGTCGTGCAACTGCTGCTCGGCCACAGCGACATCTCGACCACGCAGATCTATACGCACGTCGCGCGCGAGCGGCTGCGCACGCTGCACGCGCAGCATCATCCGCGCGGTTAGCGCGCGGTTTCGCGCGAACCGGAAGCGGCCCGCGCCGCCACGCGCAGCGGCACGCGGCACGGTGGCATGCGCGCCCGCGTTACGCGAGCTCGCGCAGCTTGTGCTTCAGCACCTTGCCCGTCGATGCGGCCGGCAGCGCATCGAGCACGCGGATCTGCGCGGGGCGCTTGTACGGCGCGAGCCGTTCCGCGCACCACGCGTGCAGCGTCGTCTCGGTCGCGGCGGCGCCCGGCGCCAGTTCGACGAACGCGAGCACTTCCTCGTTGCCCTCGACCGCGCGGCCGACGACCGCCGCCTGCACGACGTCCGGATGCGCGTTCAGCACCTGCTCGACCTCGACCGGATAGACGTTGAAGCCCGAGCGGATGATCAGCTCCTTGCTGCGCCCGGCGATCGTCACCGCGCCGTCGGCGTCCTGCCGCGCGAGATCGCCGGTGCTCAGCCAGCCGTCCGGCGAGACGGCCGCGCGCGTCGCGTCCGGATTGCGGTAGTAGCCGAGCATCACGTTCGGCCCGCGCACGAGGATCTCGCCGACCTCGCCGCGCGGCACGTCGCTGCCGTCCGGCGCGACCACGCGCATTTCGACGCCGGGAATCGGCACGCCGACCGAGCAGTCGGTGCGCGGCGCGTCGAGCGGCGTCTGCGTGATCGTCGGGCTGCTTTCGGTCATGCCGTAGCCATTGTGCAGCGGCACGCCGTACACGCGCTCGACGCGCGCCTTCAGGTCGGCGTCGAGCGGCGAGCCGCCCGAATACGCGAAGCGCAGGCGCGGTGCGCGCCATGCGTGGCCGTGCGTGTGCAGATGCTCGAGCAGCTTCGCGTGCATCGCGGGCACGCCCTGGAAGATCGTGACGCCCTCGTCGGCGAGCGCGACGCGCACGGCCTCCGGCGCGAAACGCGGTGCGAGCCGCAGCGTCGCGCCCGCGTAAAGGCTGCCGAAACACACGGACGCGAGCCCGTACACGTGCGACACGGGCAGCACCGTATAGACGAGGTCGTCGGGCGACACGCGCCGCAGCGTGCTCGACATCGCCGCAATGAACAGCAGGTTGCGATGCGACAGCATCACGCCCTTCGGCGAACCCGTCGTGCCGGTCGTGTAGATCAGCGCTGCGCACTGCGCGGCGCCGTCGGCGGCCACCGGTTCGGCGGGCGCGTCGGCATCGATCCGGTGCGACCACGCGCCGATGTCGACGGGCAGCGCGTCTGCGGGCGTCGCGTCGTGGCGTGCCGCATGCGCGCGCGCATCGGCCGAGGTTTCGGTCGCAAACGCGATCAGCCGCGGGCGCGCGTGCGCGGCGATCGCATCGAGCTCGCCGGCCGACAGCCGCGCATTCGACACCAGCGCCCATGCGTCGATCCGCGCGGTCGCGAGCAGCAGCACGATCTGCGCGACGCTGTTTTCCGCGACGATCATCACGCGGTCGCCGCCGCGCACGCCGAGCGCCGCGAGCCGAGCGGCGGCCGCGTCGACGGCCTGCGACAGCTCGCCGTAAGACAGGCGCCGCGCGTCCTCGATCAGCGCCGGATGCGCGGGCGCTTGCGCGGCCCGGCGGGCGGGCACGTCGGCAATGCGGGCCGGCAGCGCGGCCAGCAGCGCGTCGACGTCGAGCGGCGCGGAGCAACGGTTGGACGAAGTCATGGCGTCTCCAGAAGAGGGCCGGGCGGCATCGGCACGGCGCGGCGATATTTTCGAACGATCGTGCCATGACTGGGCGCGCGCCACAATCGGCCATTCGGGCAATAGCGCTTCGCGCGGTTCGCAATGATGCCGGGCGGCAGCCGCACGGTTGAAAGCGGGCCGCGAGTATACCGCCTGCGCGTCCGGCGGTCCGTGGCGCGCCGTTCGCCATTAGAATGCCGCCATGAGCAAATCCAGACACGTGTCCGAAACCCCCGCGACCCAGCTGCTGAAACGCCATGCCGTCGCGTTCGGCGAGCATCCGTACGAATACGTCGAACATGGCGGCACCGGCGAATCGGCGCGCCAGCTCGGCGTCGACGAGCACAGCGTCGTGAAGACGCTCGTGATGGAGGACGAGCATGCGAAGCCGTTGATCGTGCTGATGCATGGCGACCGCACGGTATCGACGAAGAATCTTGCGCGGCAGATCGGCGCGAAGCGCGTCGAGCCGTGCAAGCCCGAGGTCGCGAACCGCCATTCCGGCTATCTGGTCGGCGGCACGTCGCCGTTCGGCACCCGCAAGGCGATGCCGGTCTACGTCGAGTCGACGATCCTCGAGCTGCCGACGATCTACCTGAACGGCGGCCGCCGCGGCTACCTCGTCAGCCTCGCGCCGACGGTGCTCACGACGCTGCTCGGTGCGAAGCCCGTGCAGTGCGCGAGCGTCGACTGAGGGTTTCACCTTCGTGGCAGCCCGCGCCCGTTCGGTAGAATGGGCGCCGCTTCGGCCGCGACGGCGCCGGCGTTGCCGGCCTGCCGCGCGAGCCGTCCCTTCACCGATACGTTGAAAGAAGAGTCCCCCGCATGCAGATCCTGCTCGCCGCCCTCGTTGCCTACCTGATCGGCTCGGTGTCGTTCGCCGTCATCGTCAGCGCCGCGATGGGCCTTGCCGACCCCCGTTCGTACGGGTCGAAGAACCCCGGCGCGACCAACGTGCTGCGCAGCGGCAACAAGAAGGCCGCGATCCTGACGCTGCTCGGCGACGCGTTCAAGGGCTGGATCGCCGTCTGGCTCGCGCGGCGCTTCGGCCTGCCCGACGTCGCGGTCGCGTGGGTCGCGATCGCGGTGTTCCTCGGCCACCTGTATCCGGTGTTCTTCCGCTTCCAGGGCGGCAAGGGCGTCGCGACCGCGGCCGGCGTGCTGCTGGCCGTGCATCCGGTGCTCGGCCTCGCGACCGCGCTCACCTGGCTGATCGTCGCATTCTTTTTCCGCTATTCGTCGCTCGCGGCGCTGGTGGCGGCCGTGTTCGCGCCGCTGTTCGACGTGTTCCTGTTCGGCACGGGCCACAATCCGATCGCGTGGGCCGTACTGGCGATGAGCGTGCTGCTGATCTGGCGTCACCGCGCCAACATTTCGAAGCTGCTGGCGGGGCAGGAAAGCCGGATCGGCGACAAGAAGAAGGCGGCCGCGAACGGCGGCGCGCAGGACGGCGGCAAGGCCTGAAGGGAAGGAGGGACGCCGGCCGGCGCGCCTGATGAGGTGCGCGGGCCGGGCCGGCGTGACGCGACCGGTCAGTCGCGGAAGTTGTTGAAGTCGAGCGGGGTGTCGGTCACGTCCTTGCGCAGCAGCGCGATCACGCTTTGCAGGTCGTCGCGCTTGGCGCCCGACACGCGCACCGCGTCGCCCTGGATGCTCGCCTGCACCTTGATCTTGCTGTCCTTCACGAGCCGCACGATCTTCTTCGCGAGGTCGCCGGTCACGCCCTTCTTCACGGTGACGACCTGCTTGACCTTGTCGCCGCCGATCTTCTCGACCTTGCCGTAGTCGAGGAAGCGCACGTCGACGTTGCGCTTGGCCAGCTTGCCGATCAGCACGTCCTTCACCTGGCCGAGCTTGAAATCGTCGTCGGCGAACAGCGTCAGCTCGCGCTCCTTCTGCTCGACGCGCGCGTCGGAGCCCTTGAAGTCGAAGCGCGTCGAAATTTCCTTGTTCGACTGCTCGATGGCGTTCTTCACTTCGATCATGTTCGCTTCGGAAACGACGTCGAACGATGGCATGGCATTCTCCCTTGAGACGCGGGCGCCCGGCTGGTGCGCGGGCACTCGCTATAATTGCGGACTGTTTGCCATTTTACCGATGCCCCCCCGTTTGCCCAAGGCCGTCCATCCGCGGCACGGGCACGCATGACCGCGAATGCCGATGCTCCCTGACGATTCCGCCCTGTCGCTGCTTCCCGACCATCCGCTTGCCGCGCACAACACGTTCGGCATCGCCGCGACCGCGCGCTATGCCGCGCGCATCACGCAGGCCGCGCAGTTCGCCGCGCTGCATCGCGACGCGCGTGTCGCGAACCTGCCGCGGCTCGTGCTCGGCGGCGGCAGCAACGTGGTATTCACGCGCGATTTCGACGGCGTCGTGCTGCTCGACGAGATCGCCGGCCGGCGCGTCGTGCGCGAGGATGCCGAAGCCTGGTATGTCGAGGCGGGCGGCGGCGAGAACTGGCATGCGTTCGTCGCGTGGACGCTCGAGCGCGGCATGGCGGGCCTCGAGAATCTCGCGCTGATTCCGGGCACCGTCGGCGCCGCGCCGATCCAGAACATCGGTGCGTACGGGCTCGAGATGAAGACGTATTTCGACTCGCTGGTCGCGGTTGAACTCGCGACCGGGCGCAGCGAGCGCTTCGACGCCGCACGCTGCGCGTTCGGCTATCGCGACAGTTTTTTCAAGCGGGAAGGGCGCGCGCGTTTCGCGATCGTGTCGGTCGCGTTCCGCTTGCCGAAGCGCTGGACGCCGCGGCTCGGCTATGCGGACGTCACGCGCGAGCTCGACGCGCGCGGCATCGCGCCCGACGCGGCGACGCCGCGCGACGTGTTCGACGCGGTCGTCGCGATTCGCCGCGCGAAGCTGCCCGATCCGCTCGTGCTCGGCAATGCGGGCAGCTTCTTCAAGAATCCGGTGATCGATGCCGCGCAGTTCGATGCGCTGCGCGCGCGTGCGCCCGAGGTCGTGTCGTATCCGCAGCCGGACGGCGCGGTGAAGCTCGCGGCCGGCTGGCTGATCGACCGCTGCGGCTGGAAGGGCCGTGCGCTCGGCGCGGCGGCCGTGCACGACCGGCAGGCGCTCGTGCTCGTCAATCGCGGCGGCGCAACGGGCGCCGACGTGCTCGCGCTCGCGCGGGCGATCCAGGACGACGTGCGCGCGCAGTTCGGCGTCGAGCTGGAACCGGAGCCGGTCTGCCTGTAAGCCGATGGGCGCGGCGCCGGTATCGCAGCGGCTGCGCGGCACCGGCCAATAAAAACGCCGATCCGGGGATCGGCGTCGTGGCGACGGATCGCGGCGGCGTGCCGCGCGCCGGCCGGCGTCAGTGCTTGAGGCGGCCGAGCAGCAGGAACTCCATCAGCGCCTTCTGCACGTGCAGGCGGTTTTCCGCTTCGTCCCAGACGACGCTCTGCGGGCCGTCGATCACGCCGGCCGTCACTTCCTCGCCGCGGTGCGCGGGCAGGCAGTGCATGAACAGCGCGTCCGGATTCGCGTGGCCCATCATTTCCTCGTCGACGCACCAGTCGGCGAACGCCTTCATCCGCGCTTCGTTCTCGGCCTCGAAGCCCATGCTCGTCCATACGTCGGTCGTCACCAGATCGGCGCCGCGGCAGGCTTCGTTCGGGTCGTCGAACACCTCGTAGAACGGCGCGCTGTCCGGCGACACCAGCTTCATGTCGAGCGCGTAGCCCGGCGGCGTCGACAGGCGCAGCTTGAAGCCGAGGATCTGGGCCGCTTCGATCCACGTATAGAGCATGTTGTTCGCGTCGCCGACCCAGGCGACCGTCTTGCCGGCGATCGGGCCGCGATGCTCGTAGTACGTGAAGATGTCGGCGAGCACCTGGCACGGATGGTATTCGTTGGTCAGGCCGTTGATCACCGGCACGCGGGAGTTTTCCGCGAAGCGCCGGATCACGTCCTGCTCGAACGTGCGGATCATGATGATGTCGACCATTCGCGAGATGACCTGTGCGGAATCCTCGACGGGCTCGCCGCGGCCGAGCTGCGTGTCGCGCGTGCTCATGAACACCGCGTGGCCGCCGAGCTGGAAGATCCCGGCTTCGAACGACAGGCGCGTGCGCGTCGAGCTCTTCTCGAAGATCATCGCCAGCGTGCGGTCGTGCAGCGGGTGATAGGTCTCGTAGTTCTTGAACTTGCGCTTCAGGATACCCGTGCGTTCGAGCACGTACTCGTAGTCTTCCAGCGAGAAATCCTTGAACTGCAGGTAGTGACGAATGGTTTTGGCGGTCATGAAACGAAATACGGCGGGCTTCACCCGGCAGCGAGGCCGGACGGCGCCGCCGTCGGATGTGGATGACTCAGAGCAGCATAAAGGATTTTCGGTGCTTTGACGAGCCGCGCCGAAAAGCGGGGCACGATCCGCATGCGCGGCGGACGGCGTCGGAAGCGGGGCCGCGAAACGACGCGCGATGGCGCGCTGCGGTATAATTCAAAAGTTTTCTCCAGCCCGGCAGGCAAGCCGCTTCGCGCGCTGCCGGACACAAGCCGTGCGCTGCACAAATCCCGTGCGGCGTGCCGGCGGCACGTGCCGACAACCCGTTTTTTCGGGGTTCGGCGGGCGGGCGCCGGTGTCGATTCCAGCTTTGTGTTCGCGTACCCAGGCGCCGTCGTCTGGGTGGCGCCGGGCCGTCACTTGGGTAACCACATGGCTGAAACCCCTCCGACCGAATACTTCATCCAGGGCATCACGAAAGACGGGAAAAAGTTTCGCCCGAGCGACTGGTCGGAGCGTCTGGCCGGCGTGATGTCCTGCTTCGGGCCGGGGGCAAGCGGGCCGAATGCGCGTCTCCAGTATTCGCTGTACGTGCGCCCGACGCTGCTCGGCGACACCAAGTGCGTGATCCTCGATTCGCGGCTGCGCGACTGCGAGCCGATGGCCTTCGATTTCGTGATGAACTTCGCGAAGGACAACAATCTCGTCGTCACCGAGGCGTGCGAACTGCCCGACTATAGCGCGAAGAAGTAACGGCGCGCGGGCGGCGGGCGAGGGCATCCTCGCCGTCGCCGCCGATGGTTCTCGCCCGCCGGCGGCGTGTCGTCCGGATGCGATCGCAAAAAAGCCCGCCGAAGCGGGCTTTTTTGCGATCGCAGGAAACAGGAGTGCCCGCGCGAGGCGGGCACACCGGAATTTACGCTGCTGCCTGCAGGCCCTTGACGGCTGCGGCGAGGCGGCTCTTGCTGCGAGCGGCCTTGTTCTTGTGAACGATCTTCTTGTCGGCGATCGTGTCGATCGTCTTGACGGCAGCCTTGAACAGCTCGGCAGCCTTTGCCTGGTCGCCGGCGTCGACAGCCTTGCGAACGGCCTTGATCGCGGTACGGAATTTCGAGCGCAGCGCCGAGTTGTGCGAGTTTGCCTTCGCGGCCTGGCGGGCGCGCTTGCGTGCTTGTGCGGAGTTAGCCATGACGGTTCCTTATCCTGTCCTGTTTCCAGAGCTTGGAGCCTGACGGCCAAGCGCTGCTTTTCGATCCGTCCCCTGAGAACGATTGCCCAGGGGCGCATAAAAAAACGGTGATTTTAACCGAGGCCGGGACATGGAAACGGCAGTTGCCGTGCATGTACAGGCTCAGAAACCGGCAATTATAGCAACAAAATCAAGCGTGTGGCAAGCGCGAAGTGATTCGCGCGGAACGGCGCGCGGGCCGCCGCCGCGCTTTTCGGCATCCGACCGTGCCGGGTCGCGCAAGGTCCGTATAATAAGCGCCCCATGAATCTATTCCGAGCCCTGCTGACGGTCAGCGGCTTCACGCTGCTGTCGCGCGTGACCGGACTGGCCCGCGAGACGCTGATCGCCCGTGCGTTCGGCGCCAGTCAATACACCGACGCGTTCTACGTCGCCTTCCGCATTCCGAACCTGCTGCGCCGGCTGTCCGCCGAAGGCGCGTTTTCGCAGGCGTTCGTGCCGATCCTTGCCGAGTTCAAGAACCAGCAGGGGCACGATGCGACCAAGGCGCTCGTCGATGCGATGTCGACCGTGCTCGCATGGGCGCTCGCCGTGCTGTCGGTGCTCGGCATCGCCGGCGCGTCGTGGGTCGTGTTCGCGGTCGCGTCGGGCCTGCACACCGACGGCCAGGCGTTCCCGCTCGCCGTCACGATGACGCGCATCATGTTCCCGTACATCGTGTTTATCTCGCTGACGACGCTCGCGTCCGGCGTGCTGAACACGTACAAGAGCTTCTCGCTGCCCGCGTTTGCACCGGTGCTGCTCAACGTCGCGTTCATCGCGGCCGCCGTGTTCGTCGCGCCGCACCTGAAGGTGCCGGTGTTCGCGCTCGCGTGGGCCGTGATCGCGGGCGGCGTGCTGCAGTTCCTCGTGCAGCTGCCGGGGCTGAAGAAGATCGACATGGTGCCGCTGATCGGCCTCAACCCGCTGCGCGCGCTGCGCCACCGCGGCGTGAAGCGCGTGCTCGCCAAGATGGTGCCCGCGACATTCGCGGTGTCGGTCGCGCAGCTGTCGCTGATCATCAACACCAATATCGCGTCGCGGCTCGGGCAGGGCGCGGTGTCGTGGATCAACTACGCGGACCGCCTGATGGAATTCCCGACCGCGCTGCTCGGCGTCGCGCTCGGCACGATCCTGCTGCCGAGCCTGTCGAAGGCGCACGTCGACGCCGATTCGCACGAATATTCGGCGCTGCTCGACTGGGGGCTGCGCGTCACGTTCCTGCTCGCGGCGCCGAGCGCGCTCGCGCTGTTCTTCTTCGCGACGCCGCTCACCGCGACGCTGTTCAACTACGGCAAGTTCGACGCGCACACCGTGACGATGGTCGCGCGCGCGCTCGCGACCTACGGGATCGGCCTGGTCGGCATCATCCTGATCAAGATCCTCGCGCCGGGCTTCTATGCGAAGCAGGACATCAAGACGCCGGTGAAGATCGCGGTCGGCGTGCTGATCGTCACGCAGATCTCGAACTACGTGTTCGTGCCGCTGATCGGCCACGCGGGCCTGACGCTGAGCATCGGCGTCGGCGCGTGCCTGAACTCGCTGCTGCTGTTTCTCGGGCTGCGCAAGCGCGGCATCTACCAACCGTCGCCGGGCTGGCTGCGCTTCTTCGTCCAGCTCGTCGGCGCGGCGCTCGTGCTCGCGGGCCTGATGCACTGGTGCGCGATCAGCTTCGACTGGACCGGCATGCGCGCGCAGCCGCTCGACCGCATCGTGCTGATGGCGGCGTGCCTCGTGCTGTTCGCTGCACTATATTTCGGTATGTTGTGGGTGATGGGCTTCAAATACGCTTACTTCAGAAGGCGCGCCAAGTGACGACCGCAATGACCCGCGTCCTCGACTACTTCAGCACGCTCGTGGCGGACGACGACAGTCTTCCGGTCACCGAAACCGCGCTGTCGCTGGCGCAGGACGCGTACCCCGACCTCGACCTGCAGGGCACGCTCGCCGAGATCGACATGCTGGCCGCGCGGCTGAGCCGCCGGCTGGCCGACGATGCGGACCTGAAGGGCCGCGTCGCCGCGCTGAACGATTTCTTCTTCCGCGAACTCGGCTTCGCGTGCAATCACAACGACTACTACGACCCCGACAACAGCCACCTGAACGCGGTGCTGAAGCGGCGGCGCGGGATTCCGATCTCGCTGTCGGTGCTGTACCTGGAACTCGCCGAGCAGGTCGGCGTGCCGGCGCGCGGCGTGTCGTTCCCCGGTCATTTCCTGCTGCGCGTGACGCTGCCGGACGGCGACCTGATCATCGATCCGACCAACGGCCATTCGCTGTCGGAGGCCGAGATGGTCGAGATGCTCGAGCCGTACGTCGCGCGGGCGGCCGGCGCGGTCGACAGTGCGTTGCGCGCGCTGCTGCAGCCGGCGACGAGCCGCGAGATCATCGCGCGGATGCTGCGCAACCTGAAGACGATCTACCTGCAGACCGAGCGCTGGCAGCGGCTGCTCGCGGTGCAGCAGCGGCTCGTGATCCTGTTGCCGGACCATCTCGACGAGGTGCGCGATCGCGGCTTCGCGTATGCGCGGCTCGACTACCTGCGCCCGGCGCTCGAGGATCTCGAGCAGTATCTCGGCGAACGGCCCGATGCCGAGGATGCGACCGTCGTCGAATCGCAGGTGAGCGAATTGCGGCAGCGGATGCAGCGCGACGCGGAGGATTGACGCCGCGCGCCGTCCGCCGCCGGAACGCTGATGAAAAAAACCGCGATGCGCATCGCGGTTTTTTTACGCGCCGGGCGTGCCTCGGCGGCATCCGGATCGCGAGGCCAACGCGGATCCCGGTGAGAGACGGGCGATCATGCGCGGGATCGCAGGCGCAAAAAAAGCCGCCCTGCAACAGGACGGCTTCGCCGGAACGGCATGCGACGCTTACTTCAGCGCGTCGAACGCCCGTTCGCGGATTTCCTCGACGCTGCCGAGGCCGGAGATCTTGCGATACTGCGGCGCCTTCAGGCCGTTTTCCTCGCCGCGCTGCGCCCAGTCGCCGTAGTACGTGATCAGCGGCTTGGTCTGCGCTTCGTACACTTCGAGACGCTTCTTGACGGTTTCTTCCTTGTCGTCGTCGCGCTGGATCAGCGGTTCGCCCGTCACGTCGTCCTTGCCCTCGACCTTCGGCGGGTTGAACTTCACGTGGTACGTGCGGCCCGATGCCGGGTGCGTGCGGCGGCCGCTCATGCGCTCGATGATTTCCGAGAACGGCACGTCGATCTCGAGCACGTAGTCGATCGCGACGCCGGCGTCCTTCATCGCGTCAGCCTGCGCGATCGTGCGCGGGAAGCCGTCGAACAGGTAGCCGTTCGCGCAATCGGATTCCTTCAGACGTTCCTTGACGAGGCCGATGATCAGCGCGTCCGGGACCAGCTTGCCGGCGTCCATGTAGCCCTTCGCCTCGACGCCGAGCGGCGTGCCGGCCTTCACGGCCGCGCGCAGCATGTCGCCGGTCGAGATTTGCGGGATGCCGAATTTTTCCTTGATGAAGTTTGCCTGGGTGCCCTTTCCCGCGCCGGGCGCGCCCAACAGGATCAAACGCATGGTGATATCTCCAGTATGTAGATTCGTATGGCGAGACTCGACGGTGTCGGCGACAGCAGGCGCGGGGCTTGCGTGGCGCGCGGCGGGCCGGTCTGACGCGGCGCGTCGGCTGGGCGACGCGCGGCTGCCGGCAGGGGCCGCGGCGGGGGCAAGCGAGGACGCGCAGGTCGCGGACAGCTCGCACAATCGCCTGATTATGCCACGGGTTATTTTGATTCCGGCCGAAAAAGGGCCTGCACCCGTGCGAGATCGGCCGGCGTATCGACGCCGGCTTCGGGCGCGTGCGCGGTGAGCATCACCGCGATCCGTTCGCCGTGCCACAGCGCGCGAAGCTGTTCGAGCTGCTCGGCCTGCTCGATCGGCGCCTGCGCGAGCGACGGATAGGTGCGCAGGAAACGCGCGCGATACGCGTAGAGGCCGATGTGCCGATAGACCGGAAACGCGGGCGCCGGCATGGCTGCGACGTCCGGCCAGTGCGGCTGGTAAGCGTCGCGGCTCCACGGAATCGGTGCGCGCGAGAAGTACAGCGCGACGTTCTGCGCGTCGAGTGCGACTTTCACGACGTTCGGGTTGAACACGTCGGACGCGTCGTGGATCGGGTGCGCGGCGGTCGCGATCGCGCACGACGAATGCGCGGCGAGGTGCGACGCTACGTCGCGCACCAGTGCCGGGTCGATCAGCGGCTCGTCGCCCTGCACGTTGACGACCACCGTGTCGTCGCTCCAGCCGCACGCAGCCGCGACTTCCGCGAGCCGGTCGGTGCCGGACGGGTGGTCGGCGCGCGTCAGCATCGCTTCGAAGCCGTGCTCGCGCGCCGCGTCGAGCACGCTTTGCGCATCGGACGCGACCAGCACCTGCTGTGCGCCCGCTTCGCGCGCGCGTTCGGCGACGCGCACGACCATCGGCTTGCCGCCGAGATCGGCGAGCGGCTTGTTCGGCAGGCGCGTCGACGCGAGCCGGGCGGGAACGACGGCGATGAAGGGTTGCGGATGAGTCATCGGGATCGGGCGGTGATAGGGCGGGGCGGGCGGCGCCGTCGCAGCGGCGCTTAGCGGCCGGCCGGGTCGACCGGCGTGCCTTCGACGGTCTGGCGCGCTTCGTCGACGAGCATCACGGGGATGCCGTCGCGGATCGGGTAGGCGAGCTTGTCCGCATTGCAGATCAGCTCCTGCGCGGCGCGGTCGTAGTGGAGCGGGCCTTTGCAGATAGGGCACACAAGGATTTCAAGCAGGCGAGCGTCCACGGAGTTTCTCCACAACGAGGGCAATGAGGCGAGGGTCGAGCGCGGCTTCGACGGGGACCACCCACAGTCGAGCGTCGCGCCAGGAAGCGCCCAATTTTACTGCATCCTTCTCGGTGATCAGGATCGCGTCGACCGCATCGTCGACGAACGGGTTGTCCGCGAACGCGTAGTGGTCGGGCAGCGCACGCGTCGCGGGCGCGAGGCCCGCCGCGCGCAGCGTCGCGAAGAAGCGTTCCGGCGCGCCGATCCCGGCCGCGGCGAGCACGCGCTCGCCGGCGAACTGCGACAGCGGGCGGCGCAGCGCCGGCTGGTCGAGGTGCCAGGCGGCGCCCGGCGTCAGCGTGAGCGCGTAGGTGTCGGGCCACGGCGGCAGCGCGCCGCTGTACGGATCGTTGACGAGCGTCGCGTCGCGATGCCGCGACAGCGGCTCGCGCAGCGGCCCGGCCGGCAGCAGGAAGCCGTTGCCGCCGAGCCGGTGATCGAACACGACGAGCTCCACCGTGCGCGCGAGGCGGTAGTGCTGGAGGCCGTCGTCGCTGACGATCACGTCGACGTCCGGGTGCGCGGCGCGCAGCGCCTGCGCGGCCGCGACGCGGTCCGGACACACCCACACCGGCGCGCCGGTGCGGCGCGCGATCAGCAGCGGTTCGTCGCCGGCCGCACCGGCACGCGACGCGGGCGTGACGGCGGTCGGCGTGCGCACGTTCGCGCCGTAGCCGCGCGACACGACGCCGGGCGTGAAGCCGGCCGCCCGCAGCGCATCGACCAGCGCGATCACGGTCGGCGTCTTGCCGGTGCCGCCGACGGTCACGTTGCCGACCACGACCACCGGCACGCCGACGTCGACCGGCTGATTCCAGCCTTGCGCATACGCGGTGCGCCGCAGCGCCGCGCACAGGCCGAACACGCACGCGAACGGCGTGAGCGCCCACGCGAGCGCGCCGCGGCGCTGCCATTCGCGCGTCACGCGCGCTTCGAGCCGCGCGAGCGGGCCGCCGGGCGCGCTCATCGGGCCGGGCGCGGCGCGTCGTGCGCCGCGTCGAGGGACGGATTCGTCAACACGGATTCTCCGTTGGGCGGCAGATGCCGCAAGGTCTGCGGAAGGCGGCACTCTAGCGCGCCGCACGCGGGCGCGGCAAGCGCGACCGGCTGCGGCGGCCGGTAGGGCCGGATCGGACCGACCTGTGGATAACTCTGTGAAAAACTCCCGGGCCGCTGGCCGCAGAGGCCCGTGGGGCGGGCATCGAGTCGGATGGCAATCGGCTTGTAAGGTTTAAAAAATTATAAAAATCAACGGGTTATGGAAAATTGTCTGGTTTTTTCAGCGGTTTTGCGGGGTTTTCCCGGCGCGTGTGCCGAAATGTGGACACCTTCGGCGCGAGCCGCCTGCCCGGCGCGGCGCTGGACGCCGGACGGATGTCGGACTATCGTGTCGCCGCCAGCATTCATTCGACCTTCCATGCTTTCCGACTCCCCTTTTGCCGCGCCCGGCGCGACGCGCGGCGGCGATGAAGTGATTCCCGTTTCGGCGCTCAACCGTGCGATTTCGACGATGCTCGAGCGTTCGTTTCCGCTGCTGTGGATCTCCGGCGAAGTGTCGAACTTCACGCGCGCCGCGAGCGGTCACTGGTATTTCTCGATCAAGGACCAGCAGGCGCAGATGCGCTGCGTGATGTTCCGCGGCCGCGCGCAGTATGCGGAGTTCACGCCGCGCGAAGGCGACCGGATCGAGGTGCGCGCGGTCGTCACGATGTACGAGCCGCGCGGCGAGGTGCAGCTCAATGTCGAGGCCGTGCGGCGCACCGGGCAGGGGCGCCTGTACGAGGCGTTCCTGCGCCTGAAGGCGCAGCTCGAGGCCGAAGGACTGTTCGCGCCCGAGCGCAAGCGGCCGCTGCCGGCTCATCCGCGTGCGATCGGCATCGTCACGTCGCTGCAGGCCGCCGCGCTGCGCGACGTGCTGACCACGCTCGCGCGCCGCGCGCCGCACATCCCGGTGATCGTCTATCCGGCACCCGTGCAGGGTGCGGGCGCGGCCGAGAAGCTGGTCGCGGCCGTGCAGACCGCCAATGCGCGGCGCGAGGTCGACGTACTGCTGGTGTGCCGCGGCGGCGGCTCGATCGAGGATCTGTGGTCGTTCAACGACGAGGCGCTTGCGCGCGCGATCGCGGCGAGCGAGCTGCCGGTCGTCAGCGGCGTCGGGCACGAAACCGATTTCACGATCGCGGACTTTGCGGCCGACGTGCGCGCGCCGACGCCGACCGGCGCGGCCGAACTCGCGAGCCCGCAGCGCGCGCTGCTGCTGCGCGAGGTCGCCGAGCGCCAGCGCGCGCTGGCGCGCGGTCT
>NZ_CABVPP010000016.1 GCF_902499075.1 Burkholderia pseudomultivorans
TCGGAGAGCGATTTACGCAGGCGCGTGGATAACGCGTTGTTCAACCGCCTCGCCCACAAAAATGCGGACAGGTTCTGACAACCCCGAATGCGCGGCGGAAAGCGGCGACGGAATCCGTGAGGTATCGTTTCCCGCACACCGACCCCGCGAATACCCGACGCATTCGATGCACGACACCTCTGCCGAACGGCCAACGTTGCTACAAACGCACATAACGGCAACCAAAGGCCCGCGTCATGCCGCTAAAGTGGTAACGCGTTTGCACGCGAATGCAGGACATCGCAATGTTCGACCGTGACGATGCCTCGCTCGACATTCGCCGCGTAAACGGCGCGACCCGCAGGTGCACCACCACCTGCGGGTCGCTGACCACCACCAACTCAACACAGGAGTTCGTCATGGCTGACGCGCATCATAACGTACCGACGCTGTTCCCCGATCGCTTCGTAACCATTCAGGAGTCTTTTCGATATCGCCGACACATCCCTCGCGTCAGGTTCCAGGACAGGAAGCCGCCCGTCAAGTATCCGTGGATGAAACTGTCCGGCCGATGGATCGAGGACGCGGGTTTCGAACCCGCCCAACGTGTGCGGATCGAGGTGACAATCGGACGGCTGGTCATCACGCCGATCGACGAAAGAGACTGTGACCATTTCGGACGTGACGGCTTTCCTGTCGTCGATGCCGCGACGGGCTTGACGCGCCGTCGACGGCCGGCGACGAAGGCAGCGGATCGCACCCGTTCCTGCTGATCACATGCCCCGACGGCGCGCAGTCGTGTTGTCGGGGTTCGATGTATCGGGTCAGCGAGTACCCGATCTCCCCGTCAGACTGCGCGCTGACATATCCCGAGCGACAGCAACAATCACGACGCACACAACCCATACCCGAACGGATATAATCGATGGAGCAAAAACGGAAATTGCTGTACTGGGAAGGCTCCTCGAAAAAGGATTTCAAGGCGTTTCCAATCGACGTACAGAAGGATATAGGTGTGGCGCTGTTCATCGTCCAGTTGGGCCGGACGCCGGACTCGGCCAAGCCATGGAAAGGATTGGTTTCCGGCGTATACGAGCTGGTGGATGACCACCGGGGCGATGCGTTCCGGGTCGTCTATATCGTGCAAGTAGGCGATGCGGTACACGTCCTTCACGCGTTCCAGAAGAAGTCGCGGTCCGGCATCGCCACGCCGCAGCCGGACGTGGAACTGATCAAGAAACGGTTGAAAGCAGTCCTTGCCCGCCATGGGCGGGCCGGAGATAACGAATGAATCGCAAGGACCATCCGCAGGGCACCGACAACGTACTGCTGGATCTGGGCTTCGACGACGGGCCTGAACTATCGGCCAAGGCCGCCCTCGCGCTCAAGCTCAACGAGCTGATCGATCAGCGCGGCCTGAGCCAGACCGAAACGGCGGCGATCACCGGCATGACGCAGCCGAAGGTGTCCCAGGTGCGCCGCTACAAGCTGCAAAACATTTCGCTGGAGCGACTGATGCATGCGCTGGTATCGCTGGGCCAACATGTGGAAATCGTCGTGCAACCCGCGCGACGCACACGAACGGCAGGCATCACGGTCGCGGCATGACGCCCGCGACCGGTCCGCTCGAAGCCCGCCGAATCGCTCCGACGCGCGGCGCGCGGCTTACGGACGCGACAGCACCAGCACGCGCCCGCCGACGCGATAAAGCTTGAGCCAGCCCGTATCGGCCGTGAACCGCAGCTGCTGCAACGGGAAATCGAAGCCGGCCTGCCCGGCCGCGCTGACCACCGCGTCGGCGATCCAGCGAATCAGCGCCTTCCCCTCCTCGGTCGTCTGGTGGCCGTTCTGCACGCCGTAGAAATAACGATTGCCGGCGTTGACCTCGTTCTGCAGCTGCATCCAGTGTCCGGGCAGACCCGGCAAGGTCCGGAACAGATCGGCGACCCGCTGCGTCGTCAATCCGCGCGCCCACAGCGCGCCGTTGACAGCCGGTCGCGCGAGGTTGTGGCGATCCGCTTCCTGAGCCTGGCTTTTGATGTCGCCTTTCAAAACATCGGGTTTCGTCATCACGCATTCCTCATGGTTGACCCGGCGCGGGCCGGGTAAATGAAAGAAGCTGCCGGAAATCGACGCGGACGCGCACTTGCCTTCGCCACCGTCTGCGCCCATCGAACGATACGCTCAATCGGGCGATTCATCACATGAATATATGGTGTCGCACCACCGGGTTTTCGGGACGCGGCCATGCCGTCGCGTACTATTCCGAAAGCCGCAACGCACATCGATATAGTTTCCAGAATACATCGTAAATAACCAGATTAAGTTTGATTCA
Organism: Burkholderia pseudomultivorans; assembly: GCF_902499075.1. GTDB lineage: Bacteria > Pseudomonadota > Gammaproteobacteria > Burkholderiales > Burkholderiaceae > Burkholderia > Burkholderia pseudomultivorans. The sequence goes on from NZ_CABVPP010000016.1 coordinate 2,315, forward strand.
TTGAATCAAGCCACATTGATTTTCAATTTACTGAACAATAACCATTCTTCATAGAATATTTTTCCATTTATTTTTTGACATGCTTTTCAAACCGCGTTTCAAACAGCAAATGTTTGCGCAACGCGGCGAGACGCCTCAACCACTGTTCTTCAGGAGGAAAGCATGGCCGACTCTCAAACGTCCTCGAATCGCGCCGGCGAATTTTCGATTCCGCCGAATACCGATTTCCGCGCGATTTTCTTCGCGAATGCCGCCGAGCAGCAGCACATCAAGCTGTTTATCGGCGACAGCACCGAACCCGCCGCATATCACAAGCTGACCACGCGCGACGGCCCGCGCGAAGCCACGCTGAATTCCGGCAACGGCAAGATCCGCTTCGAGATCACGGTGAACGGCAAGCCGTCCGCCACCGACGCGCGACTCGCGCCGATCAACGGCAAGAAATCGGACGGTTCGCCGTTCACGGTGAACTTCGGAATCGTCGTGTCGGAAGACGGCCACGACAGCGACTACAACGACGGCATCGTCGTGCTCCAGTGGCCGATCGGCTGATCGAACGATTCATCGACAGCCGCCGCCCCGCTGCCGGTATCGCGGGTCGGCGGCTTCGTCATCCGACGAGGCCATCCATCGACGGCAGACCGGGTGCGGCACGTCCCGCGCCACGACCGATATCGCAACGGCGACGGGGCCAACCATACGTTGCGAATTCGCGGCATGCCCGCTGCAGTCCCACGCTGTGCTCCCCGCGCGACAGCGGCGAGAACCGCTCGCCGGCCGCGCGATGGGAGACATTCCATCATGACGAGGACGACATGTCACAACCGTTTACCCATGACGATCTGTACGCACTACTGCAACTCGCCGGCAACGACGCTACCGCCGTGCAGTCGAACGGCGACCAGGCGGTACTCGACCGGATGCGCCAGTTCATGACCGCGCAGCTCGTCGAAAAACTGCCGCAGTACGATGTCTTCGTCGACATCGCGACCGTCCCGTACAGCTTCGACGTCGGCAGCTGGCAAAACAAGGTGAAAACCGATGCAGCGGGACAGGTCGTCGCCTGCACGGTCACGTGGGCCGGCGCGCCCGGCGTGCTGCCCGGCGCTGCGGCAAAGTTCGGCGTCGGTGCGGTCGTCAATTACTTTTCGAAAGCGACGCCCCAGCCCACGCCGACGAATCCCGCGACGACCGGCGGCGGCGAACGCGACGGCGTCTTCAACCTGCCGCCCAACATCGCGTTCGGCGTGACGGCGCTCGTCAATTCGTCGGCACAGCAGACGATCGAGGTCTTTGTCGACGACAACCCGAAGCCGGCCGCGACGTTTCAGGGCGCCGGCACGCAGGATGCGAACCTGAACACGCAGATCGTGAACTCCGGCAAGGGGAAGGTGCGTGTGGTCGTGACGGCAAACGGCAAGCCGTCGAAGATCGGCTCGCGTCAGGTCGACATCTTCAAGAAGACGTACTTTGGGCTGGTCGGCTCGGAGGACGGTGCGGACGGCGACTATAACGACGGCATCGCGATCCTGAACTGGCCGCTCGGCTGACGGCGTCGCCGTCGCCGCGAGGGCAATCGCCGGACGCCGTTTCGCCCGGCGCTTGCCGTCGTCGTCCCCGACGCCGGTCGAGGGCACCGCAAACCCGCTCGAGAAGCACCGGATGGACAGTCTGAAACAACACGTCGTCGCACACGCACCCGGCACGCCGGGCGAGCACAGCGACATCGCCGCGCGTCTGCTGACCTCGACGGGCGCGGCATGCGCCGCCGTCGTGACGATCGATCCGCATGGCAACGGCGGATACGGCGTCGCCGGGTCGCTCGAAGTTCAGCTGCTCATGCCGGACCTGCTCGAACAGGTCGCGCGGGCGTTGCGCTCGCAATTGACCGGATCGGTTCAGTGATCGATCGTTTGTGCATGTCGCTGCGGCCGATCGAACGACGCCTCGCCGCCGTCGACGTCACCACGCCCAGCGCACGCCCGCATTCCCGGTAATCGTGCGCTGGTGCTCGCCGCCGAGGTTCGTCAGGTAGCTGACCGTCGCATACACGCTGCCGCGCTTCGTCAGCTGCGCGACGAGCCCCGCGCCGATCTGTCCGGCCGTCTGGCCGACCTGCGTGCCGATCGCGGTCGTGCCGCCGAACGTCGTCTTGTCGTCCGAGCCGAACGAGCGCAGCACGTTCAGCCGCAGGTACGGCTTCCAGCTCACGCCGTTCGCATCGAACGCATATTGCAGCCGTGCGCCGACCCGCCCGAGGAACGTGTTGCCGTTGTTCCAGGTGACGTCCGACACGCCGTCGTTGAACCTGCCCAGCGACAGCCACTGCCACACCAGTTGCGCCTGCGGCTCCAGCGTCAGCCCGGCGCCCAGCGCGACCGGGAAGCCGGCTTCCACGGAACCCGTGAACGCATTGCCGTCCGTCGAACCGTTCACGTTGTCGTTCGAACGGGTGCGCACCGTGAGCGCGCTGCCCATCACCACCGCATCCGTGTACCAGCCGCCCGGACCGATGTGCGTCCAATAGCCGCCGAGGTTGTACGCGTTGACCTGCAGCGAACCCACACCCAGGTCCTGCTGTGCGAGTGCGAAGCCGTTCACGTCGCCCACCGCGCGCGAGAAGCCGACGAAGAAGCCGTAGTGATTGCGGTGACCGCCGGCGGTGGTGTCCGCATACAGATCCTGCCCGACCTGCATCCCCCACACCGTACCGTCGAACGACGGCGTCACATCGCCCTTCTGCTTGATGTCGCCATGGCCGTCCCACATCCGTGCCCAGGACGCGGGCACCGAACCGTTCTCCGCCAGCAGCCCCTGTTCGCCCTGGCGATCGTGGAAGGTATCGATCTGCAGCAATCCGAGCTGCCGTGCGACGGCCGGCGCTTCTGCATACAACGGCACTTCGGGGCGGTACACAGGTTCGGACGTGCCGCCCGTGCCCGCATTATCCACGGCCTCGACGATCGATTCGGGCGTACCTTCGGCCGGCGTGATCGGCGGTTCGGCCGGCGGCGTCGGCTGACCCGGCTGCACGACCGGCGGCACCGGCTTCGGCGGCACCGTATTGCGCAGATACCAGCTTTCGCCGGTACCGTTCGATGCGCCGCCCTTCGCGAGGAAATACGTATAGGCGCCCGCGCTGACCGATCCGCCCGACAGCGAAAACGCGCTCGCCCCCGTCGTCGCACCATTCGTCGCCTGCACGACCTGGATGCCGTCGGCCACCGTCTGCGCGCCCGTGCCGCCGACGTTCGTCACCTTCAGCGTGCTCGCCCCGCTCGCCGTCCCGCCGCTGACGATCAGCTTGTCCGACGGTGCGCCGTCGCCGGCGAGCGTCGTGTTCAAGGCGATCGTCGCGTTTTGACCGACGTAGTTGCCGGCGACCGTCAGCGTGTTGCCCACGCCGCTGCCGCCCAGTTGCACGAGACCCGCATTGGTCAGGTTGCCGTCGATCCGGAAATTGCCGGTCGCGCCGCTCGCGAGGCTCGCGAGCGCATTCGCGACCGAGATCGTGCCGTTGTTCGTCACGTTGCCCGTCACGCTGCCGTAGCCGCCGAGCGTCGCGCCCGCGGCGATCGCCACCGGCCCGCCGCCGCCCAGCGCCGCCGAGGCGCTCGTGCCGTCGCCGACGATCACGGTGCCCGCGTTCACGTTCGTCCCGCCCGCGTAGCTGTTCGAGCCGTTCAACGTCAGCGTGCCGCTGCCGAGCTTCGTCAGCGAACCGGCGCCCGAGATGTTCTGCGCGATCGTCGAGTCGAACCCCTGCGTATCGATCGTGCCGTTGTTCGCCGTGATCGACACTGCACGGCTCGCCGCGAGGTCGAACGCGCTGCCGAGCTGCAGCGTGCCGCCGTTGAAAGTCAGTGTTCCAGACGAAGCGCCGAGCGCATTGTCCGCTGCCACCGACAGCGCGCCTTGCGTGATCGTCGTCCCGCCCGCATACGTGTTTCCGCCTGCAGCGGACGGCGCGAGCGTCAGCGTGCCCGCGCCCGTCTTCTCCACGGCGGCCGCCCCGCCGATCGTGCCCGTGTAAGTGCCGGCACTGTCCTGCTGAAAGCGCACGAGTCCATTGTCGGTCACCGACAACGGCAGATTCGACGCATTCGCCTGCAGCGTCGCGCCCGCATTGACCGTGGCCACGACCGACGCCGTCGTCGTGCCGAGCGTGCCGGTCAGGTTCAGCGTGCCGCTCTGCACGAGCGCGGTCGAGAACGTGCCGGTGCCGGCCCACGTCCAGTCGGTGCCGGCCATCGTCAGGCTCTGGAAGTTCGTGAATGCGTTCGACGCCGTGCCCGTGCCCTGCAGCGTCACGGTATTCGTCCCCGCGCCACCGTTGGCTGCACCGACGATCTGTGAACCGGTCTGCAGGATCAGCGTCACGTTGCCGTTGCCGCCCTGGATCGCGGTGCCGCCACCGCCCTGGATCAGCCCTGCGTTGGTGATCGTCGTCGCACCGTTGGTCGAGCGCACGCCGATCCCGTTGTTGCTGACGATCCGGCCGCCGGCCTGGTTCGTGATCGTCGCGGTAAACGAGCTGCCGAGCGTGTTCGACACGACCGCGTCGACGCTGCCGCCGCTCGTCGCGGTGCCGGTGGTCTGGATCGTGCCGCCGTTGACCAGCGTGTCGTTGTTGCCCTGCATGTAGACGGCCGGCGCGTCCCTGCCGTTCGACGTCAGCGTGCCGCTGTTGGCGATCGTGCCGTTGCCGCCGAGCAGCGACGCCGCACGCGCGTTGTTGCCGGACGTCGTCACGGTGCCGGTGTTGACGATCTGGTTGCCCGACGCGCCCGGATTGCTCTGCCCCCACGCGGCCGTCATCCCGTACGAATTGTTGCCGGTGGTCGTGATCGTGCCGTTGTTGACGAGCGTATTGTTGTTGCCGTTCGCGGCCATCCCGTCGTTGTACGCGCCCGTCGTCGAGATCGTGCCGGTTGCGCCGTTGGTGAGCGTGTTGCCGTTGTTCACGCCGAGCAGCGCCGCGCCGCGGTTCGCTACACCCGTGCCGTTGCCGGACATCGACACGCTGCCGTTGTTGGTGATCGCACTCGACGTGTCGACGGAGAACGGCGTCGGCGTGGCGGTCAGCACATAGCTGCCCGTCATGGTCGAATCGAGATTGATCGTCACGTTGGTGCTGCCGGTCGCGGCCACGACCGACGGTGCGTTCGCGCCGGAACACGTGACCGTCGTTCCGCTGCCCGGCGCGGTGGCCGAACATCCCGCATGGGCGCCCACCGGCATCGCGCCGGTCAGGATCGCCACCCCACCCCAACCCAGGTTCCACGCATTGCTTTTCATTTTCCGCTCGCAATATTGGTGACGTTATTGCAGCAAATCAGTGCGTGGTTCGGGTTATATCACCCATCCCGAAATAATCGCAAGCATCGATACCGTAATCTCGGCAACTGGCGCAGTTTTCATATCCGACCGGAAAATAATCGGGAAACCGAACGGCTCCGATATCAAACGCACGTTTAAGGCGTAACCCCCGGGACACGGAGAAGTCAAATCGGTCCAATTTGCCGATTTATCCGGGAGATTTTCAGGCTGTAACGATCACACGCCGAACATTCCGGAAAATCTGACGGCTTCGGTCAACGAGAACGACGCGCCACGAACCGCCACCCGTTTCGAGATCGACGCTCCCGCACGCCGTGTACAGTCGAGAGCTCGCGGCGCACACGCACCGCCTGCTTCGTCACATAACCGGAACCCCGTCATGTTTCTCGATCACATTCATTCGGAGCGCTGGACCTTCCTGTGGAATGCGCTCTCCACCTTCTCGCTGCGGCTCGGCGCCGGCCTCGGGCTGCTCGTCGCCGGCTGGTGGCTGTCGAAGCGCGTCGGCAACTGGCTGAGCCGCCTGCTCGCGAACAAGGAACGCGTCGACGACACGCTGCGGCCGATCCTCTGCGACGTGGCCGTGTGGGGCATCCGCATCGTCGCGATCGTCGGCGCGCTGTCGCAGCTCGGCATCGAAACCGCGAGCATCGTCGCGGTACTCGGCGCGGCCGGCCTCGCGATCGGGCTCGCGCTGCAAGGCACGATGCAGAACATCGCGGCCGGCATCATGCTGCTCCTGCTGCGGCCGTTCAAGGTCGGCGACTATATCGACGGCGGCACGGGTGTCGCGGGTACGGTCGATGAAGTCGGACTGTTCATGACGCGCCTGACGAAGCCCGACGGCATCTGCGAGTACGTGCCGAACAGCGCGCTGTGGGGCAGCGCGATCCGCAACTACACGCGCAATCCGACGCGCCGCCTCGATCTCGAAGTCGAGATCTCCGTGCACGACGACATCGATCGCGCGCTCGACGCGCTGCGCCAGCTGGCGCTCGCCGATCCCGACGTGCTGCGCGAACCGGAGCCGGACGCGATGGTGATGCGCTTCGACGACAGCACCGCGATCGCGAACGTGCGCGTGTGGACGCACACCGACAAGTTCTGGGCGATGCGCTGGCGCCTCGCGCGACAAGCACGCAAGGCGCTCGCGGACGCCGACTGCACGCTGCCGATCCGCACGCGCGAGCTGCACATCGTGCACGACGCGGAGCATCCGCGCAGCCGCGCGCTGTAGGCGGCGGCGCCCCGCGAGACGAGCGTCGTGTCGCGGCGCGCCTGCCGCGTCACATCCTCACGATATCGAGCAGCGACTTCTTGCCGCCCTTGTACGTGAACACCGAGATCACGCCGTGCTTCAGGTCGCCCTGCGGCGTGAAGCTCGTCTCGCCGATCACGCCGCGATAGTCGGTGGCCGGCATCGCGGCCAGCACCTTCGCCGGATTCGTCGAATTCGCGCGCTTCATCGCGTCGACGATGATGTAGACGGCGTCGTACGAGAACGGCGCATACACCTGCATCGGCTGGTGGTAGCGCGCTTCGTAGCGCTTCACGAACGCCGCGCCGCCCGGCATCTTCTCGAGCGCCATGCCGGCCTCCGAGCACACGACGTTGTCGCCGGCCGGGCCCGCAAGCTTCGGCAGGTCGGTCGAGCACACGCCGTCGCCGGCGAGGATCTTCGCGCGCACGCCGAGCTGCCGCGCCTGCTTCGCGAGCGGGCCGCCGGTCGCGTCCATGCCGCCGTACATGATCGCGTCCGGGTTCTCGCCCTTGATCTTCGTGAGGATCGCGCGGAAGTCGATCGCCTTGTCGTTGGTCGCGTCGCGCGACACGATCCGGATGCCGGCGGCCTTCGCAGCCTTTTCGAACTCGGTCGCGAGGCCCTGCCCGTATGCGGTCGAATCGTCCACCACGGCCACCGTCCGGATGCCCATGCTCTTTGCCGCATAGCTGGCGAGCGCGGGACCCTGCTGCGCGTCGGTCGCGACGACGCGGTACGTCGTCTTGAAGCCCTGCTGCGTATACATCGGGTTGGTCGCCGCCTGCGAGATCTGCACGATGCCGCCGTCGCTGTACACGCGCGACGCGGGGATCGACGTGCCCGAGTTGTGATGGCCGACGACACCGACGACCTTGTCGTCGACGAGCCGCTGCGCGACCTGCGTCGCGGTGCGCGGATCGCCCGCGTCGTCCTGTGCGTCGAGCTGGAGCGTGACCTTTTTGCCGCCGATCACGAGCCCCTTTGCATTGATTTCCTCGACCGCGAGCCGCGCGCCGTTCTCGCTGTCCTTGCCCAGGTGCGCGATCGAGCCGGTCAGCGGCGCGACGTGGCCGATGCGCACGACCTCGTCCGCGTGTGCGGACAGCGAGCCCGTCAGCGCGATTGCGGCGGCCAGCGCCGTCATCCGGTATCGATTCATGTTCGTCTCCTGATCAATCCTGTGCGTCCCGTGCAATGCGGGACAGGTTGCATGTCGTGGTTCGAAGGCACTACCCTGACGCTCAATGGCGCAGCGCCGCCAGTACCGCATCGGCGGTCGCGACCGGCACCGCGCGAACGTCGCCGCCCGTCGCGACGCCGTACAGGTCCTTCGGGTCGCGCGGTGCGGGAATCAGCTCGAGCTCGCGGCCGATGTCGCGCTCGCGCGCCGCCGCGTTCAGGTAGCGCAGCGCCGAAAAATCCTCGAGCGCGAAGCCGACCGAATCGAACACCGTCACCTGCTCATCCGATTCGCGGCCGGGCGCGGCGCCCGACACGATTCGCGCGAATTCGACGACCGGAAAATCCGCCGGCATCTGCTGGATATCGCCTTCGATGCGCGTCTGCGGCTCGTATTCGACGACGACGCGCGCACGCCGCAGCACGTCCGCATGCAGCTCGGTCTTGCCCGGACAGTCGCCGCCGACCGCGTTGACGTGCATGCCGTCCTCGATCATGTCCGGCGTCAGGATCGTCGCGTTGGTCTTGTCGGCGGTAACCGTCGTCACGATGTCCGCGCCGCGCACCGCGTCCGCCGCCGATGCGCTGCGGATCACGCGCAGCCCCGTGAACGGCGCGAGGTTGCGCACCAGCTTGTCGGTCGCGGCGGGATCGATGTCGAATACGCGCAGCTCGTCGATGCCGAGCATCCGGTGAAACGCGATCGCCTGGAATTCGCTCTGCGCGCCGTTGCCGATCAGCGCCATCGAACGCGCATCGGCGCGCGCGAGAAAGCGCGCGACCAGCGCGGACGTCGCCGCCGTGCGGATCGCCGTCGTCAGCGTCATCTCGCTGAGCAGCAGCGGATAGCCGGTGTCGACGTCGGCCAGCACGCCGAACGCCATCACGGTCAGCAGGTCGGCCTTCGTGTTCTTCGGATGGCCGTTCACGTACTTGAACGCATACAGCCGCGCGTCCGACGCCGGCATCAGCTCGATCACGCCGTCGGTCGAATGACTGGCGACGCGCGCGGTCTTCTCGAACGTATCCCAGCGCCGGTAGTCCTGCTCGATATACGAGGCCATCGTCGTCAGGATCTGCGTCATCCCGACTTCGGCCACGAGCGTCGACACGCTCGTCACATCCAGGTATCGCGTCATGCCCTTGCTCCACGATTGCGGCGGCCCCCGGGCCGCGGTTGAAACGGTCGGCGCCGCGCGTTACGCGCGCCCCTCGAATCCCAGCAGCACATTGACCGCATTGATGCCGATCTCATCGACCATGTAGCCGCCTTCCATCACGAACAGCGTCGGCAGCTTCAGGCGCGCGAGCGCCTCGCCGATGCGCAGGTAATCGGGCGAGCGCAGCCGGAAGTGGCTGATCGGGTCGTGCTCGAACGTGTCCACGCCGAGCGACACGACGAGCAGCTCGGGTGCATGGGCGGCGATCGCGGCCGTCGCGCGGCCGAGCGCTTCGTCGTACTCGGCCCACTGCGTACCCTTCGGCAGCGGCAGGTTCAGGTTGAAGCCTTCGCCCGCGCCCGCGCCACGTTCGTCCGCATAGCCGGAGAAGTACGGATACGACACCGGCGGCTCGCCGTGGATCGATGCGAACAGCACGTCGGAACGGTCGTAGAAGATGTCCTGCGTGCCGTTGCCGTGATGGAAATCGACGTCGAGCACGGCGACGCGCGCCGCGCCTCGCGCGATCGCGTACTGCGCCGCGATCGCCGCATTGTTCAGGTAGCAGTAGCCGCCCATGTACTCGCGGCCCGCGTGGTGGCCGGGCGGACGGCACAGCGCGAAGGCCGCGCGCGCGCCGCCGTTCGACAGCAGGTCGGCACCCGTCAGCGCCGAGTTCGCGCTCGCGCTGACCGCGTCCCAGGTGCCGGCGTTGATCGGTGCGCCGGCGTCCATCGCGTAGAAGCCGAGCTTGCCGTCGATGAACGCGGGCGGCGTCGCGGCGGCCGGCATCGCGCGCACCGGCCATACGAGCGGCAGCGCCTGGCAGCTGCGGCCGGTCGCGCTCCATTCGTCCCACGCGCCGGCGAGGAAATCGACATAGCGCGTACTGTGCGCGGCCGCGTAGCACGCGCGGTCGAACGACTTCGGCGCGATCACGTCGCCGAGGCCGGCGGCGCGCACCTGCGCGAGCACCGTTTCGGCGCGAAGCGGATTTTCGAACGATTCGGTGATCGCGCCGTCCTTCAGTTCGACGCCGCGATGCAGTCGGTGATCGCTGCTGTAGACCGTGAGCATGGTTGACCGTTGCGATGAGAGGTGGCAACAGTTTATTGACGGCGCCCGGCAATAGCTTTGCTTTTCGCTTGCGCGTTTCGTACACTTTTGAGAAAACCGCCTACGGAATCTCGAAAATGAGCAAAAATCGCGCTTCGGTGGAACTGGACGGCGTCGACCGGGCGATGCTGCGGCTGTTGCAGGACGACGGCGCGCTGTCGAACGCGACGCTCGGCGAGAAGCTGTCGCTGAGCGTCACGCCGTGCTGGCGGCGGCGCAAGCGGCTCGAGGACGAGCACGTGATCACCGGCTACCAGGCGAATCTCGACCGGCGCGCGCTCGGGATGAACGTGTTCGCATTCGTGCAGGTCACGTTCAACATGCATTCGGGCCAGGATTCCGATCACTTCGAGGACGTGATCCGGCGTCACGACGAAGTGCTGTCGTGCCACAAGATCACCGGCGCGGCCGATTACATCCTGCAGGTCGTCGCGTCCGATCTCGATGCGTATGCGGAATTCGTCGAGCGCGTGTTGCGCAAGCAGGCGGGCGTGTCGTCGATCCAGTCGAGCCTCGCGCTGCGCGAAGTGAAGTTCTCGTCGCGCGTGCCGGTGCCGGAAGCGTGAAGCCGGCATTAAGGCGAACACGCAGGCGCATCGTCCGACTCCCCGCACTCATCCCATGGAGCACTACCCTATGAAACGTTTCACCCGTTCCATGCCGCTGGCCGCCGCGATCGCATGCGTGTCGGCATTGAGCGCCTGCGCGACGCAGCCGGCTGCGCCGGATCCATCGTCCGCGCAAGTCGCGCCGCCGCGTGCAGGCGGCGATCGCGACGCGCACGGCTGTATCGGCTCGGCCGGCTATGCATGGTGCGAAGCGACCGGGCAATGCGAGCGTCCGTGGGAACTCGCGAAGCAGAAGGGTTTTGCGAATTCCGCGCAGGCCTACGAGCAGTTCTGCCGGAACGGCGCCACGCAGTAACGCGACCTCACGCGATCGCGTCGCGGTGCAACGCCGCGGCACGGCATGACGCCCGAGCCGACCGCAGTTATCCACAATTCCGCCGGTTCCGGCGAGCCGCATTCCGGAAACCCGGACACGCAAAAAACCCTACAAAAACAAGGGCGAAATTCGTTTGCGACACAGCAATCGAGTTCGGTTATATTACGCGCCCCTTGCCACCCGGGCCCCCGCAAACGCGGCGCGCGCGGCGCTTTCCGGCACGGCCTGAAGCGTCGTCCTGTCGGGCTTTCCACGCGGGCCTGCGCGGATTGCGCGCGATCGCGGCGGCGGCGACCGCAGGCGTGCATCGAACCGATCCGAAGGTGTCCTTTACATCGATTCCGTGTGCGCAAATGCGACACCGGCCTGCGCCGATCCGGAATTCCGGATTCGCGTTCCGGATCGCCGGAAGCGCGGTCGGCCCGGCCGGTGCACGCACTGCCGGCATCGCGTCGGCCTTCGGGCGGCGTGGCAAATCGATGCATCCAAGTTGAAAAAGGTTCTGCTGTGATCAAAACGTTACGGGTAATCCTGTCGGGGCTCGCATTCTGCGTAGCCGCGTCGTCCGCGCATGCGGCCGACACGAAGAAGGTCGACGTCCTGCTGGTGGGCGGCGGCATCATGAGTTCGACGCTCGGCGTCTGGCTGCACGAGCTGCAGCCGGACTGGTCGATGACGATGGTCGAGCGGCTCGACGGCGTCGCGCTCGAAAGCTCGAACGGCTGGAACAACGCGGGCACCGGCCACTCGGCGCTCGCCGAGCTGAACTACACGCCGGAAAAGGCGGATGGCAGGATCGACATCTCGAAGGCGATCGAGATCAACGAGTCGTTCCAGATCTCGCGCCAGTTCTGGGCATGGCAGGTCCGCCAGGGCGTGCTGAAGAACCCGCACTCGTTCATCAACTCGACGCCGCACATGAGCTTCGTGTGGGGCGACGACAATGCGCGCTTCCTGAAGAAGCGCTACGAAGCGCTGCAGGCGAGCCCGCTGTTCCGCGGCATGCAGTATTCGGAAGACTACGACCAGATCAGGCAGTGGGTGCCGCTGATGATGGAAGGCCGCGACCGCAAGCAGAAGGTCGCCGCGACGTGGACCCCGATCGGCACCGACGTGAACTTCGGCGAGATCACGCGCCAGTTCGTCGGCTACCTGCAGCGCCAGCCGAACTTCACGCTGTCGCTGTCGAGCGAAGTGCGCGGCATCACGCGCAACGCGGACGGCACGTGGCACGTGTCGTGGGTCAAGCTGCATTCGAATGAAGCACCGCAGGCCGTCGACGCGAAGTTCGTGTTCATCGGCGCGGGCGGCGGCGCGCTGCGTCTGCTGCAGGCGTCGGGCATTCCCGAGGCGAAGGACTACGGCGCATTCCCGGTCGGCGGCTCGTTCCTCGTGACGGACAACCCCGAGGTCGTGAAGCGGCACCTCGCGAAGGCGTACGGCAAGGCGTCGGTCGGCTCGCCGCCGATGTCGGTGCCGCACCTCGACACGCGCATCATCGACGGCAAGAAGATCATCCTGTTCGGGCCGTTCGCGACGTTCTCGACCAAGTTCCTGAAGAACGGCTCGTATTTCGACCTCGCGAAGAGCACCAACACGCACAACGTGATGCCGATGATGCGCGTCGGCATCGACGAATTCCCGCTCGTCGAGTATCTCGCGGGCCAGCTGATGCTGTCCGACAACGACCGCTTCAACGCGCTGAAGGAATACTTCCCGAACGCAAAGCAGGAAGACTGGCGCCTGTGGCAGGCCGGCCAGCGCGTGCAGATCATCAAGCGCGACCCGGTGAAGGGCGGCGTGCTGAAGCTCGGCACCGAGATCGTCAGCTCGCAGGACGGCAGCATCGCGGGCCTGCTCGGCGCATCGCCGGGCGCATCGACGGCCGCGCCGATCATGCTGAACCTGATGCAGAAGGTGTTCAAGGACAAGGTCGCGACGCCCGACTGGCAGCAGAAGATCCGCCAGATCGTGCCGAGCTACGGCACGAAGCTGAACGACAGCCCGGCGAAAGTGTATGAGGAATGGGTGTACACGAGCGACGTGCTGCAGCTCGCGCCGCCGCCGAAGATCGACGTCGACGCGCCGTCGCAGGCGACCGGCGCGCAAGCCGTCCGGCCCGCGAAGGCATCGGCCGACATGGCGCTGTAACCCGGCGCAGGCCGCTGCGCCGCGCAATACGGCCGCTCTCCGGAGCGGCCGTTTTTCGTTGCGGGCGCGCGCGACGACGCCCGCACCGGCCGTCGCCTCCCGCTTCCGCTAGAATTGCGGCACGCGCGACCCCGTCGCCGCCCGATCCACCCTCCGTATCGGCGCCGCCGCACCACCACGCGGCCGCCGGCGCGGCCCGCGCCCGAACCGCGCGAGCGCCGCACGCCATGGCCGCGCCCGCCCGGGTGCGCCATCAACCGAATCAAGCTGGAGAACGACCGTGTTTACCTGCCGAAACCAGAGCTGCGGTACGCAGTGGGCGACGTCCGACGTCGTCATCAAGGACGAAGGCCAGGGCCTGCTGTTCCGCTGCCCGCTGTGCGGCGCGCGCAATTATCTCGAGCGCTTCGAAGACGACGAAGGCAATGTCGTCTACGAGCAGATGGCAGGCCGCCCCTACCTCGGAGACCTGTCCTGACATGAGCCAGCCGACGCCTACTCCCTTCAGCGCGCTGCCGCTGACGCCCGCCGCGCTCGCCAATCTCGCTCAGCTCGGCTACGTCGACATGACGCCGATCCAGGCCGCGAGCCTGCCGATCGCGCTCGCCGGCCACGACCTGATCGCGCAGGCGAAGACGGGTAGCGGCAAGACCGCCGCGTTCTCGCTCGCGCTGCTGGCGCGCCTCGACACGCGCCGCTTCGACGTGCAGGCGATGGTGCTGTGCCCGACGCGCGAACTCGCGGACCAGGTCGCGCAGGAAGTGCGCCGCCTTGCGCGCGCCGAGGAAAACGTGAAAGTGCTGACGCTGTGCGGCGGCACGCCGATGCGTCCGCAGGCGCAGAGCCTCGAGCACGGCGCGCACATCGTGGTCGGCACGCCGGGCCGCATCATGGATCACCTCGATCGCGGCAACCTCACGCTCGATGCGCTGAATACGCTGGTGCTCGACGAAGCCGACCGGATGCTCGACATGGGCTTCTTCGACGACATCGCGAAAGTCGCGCGCCTGTGCCCGCCGACGCGCCAGACGCTGCTGTTCTCGGCGACCTATCCGGACGGCATCGCGAAGCTGAGCCAGCAGTTCCTGCGCAACCCGAAGGAAGTGAAGCTCGAAGAGCGCCACGACGACAGCAAGATCCGCCAGCGCTTCTACGAAGTGACCGAGACCGAGCGGCTGCATGCGGTCGGCCAGTTGCTGAATCACTACCGGCCGGTCAGCACGATTGCGTTCTGCAACACGAAGCAGCAGTGCCGCGATCTGCTCGACGTGCTGCACGCGCAGGGCTTTCATGCGCTTGCGCTGCACGGCGAGCTCGACCAGCGCGAGCGCGACCAGGTGCTGATCCAGTTCGCGAACCGCAGCTGCTCGGTGCTCGTCGCGACCGACGTCGCCGCGCGCGGGCTCGACATCGCGCAGCTCGAAGCGGTGATCAACGTCGACGTGACGCCCGACCCCGAGGTGCACGTGCACCGCATCGGCCGCACCGGCCGCGCCGATCAGGAAGGCTGGGCGCTGAGCCTCGCGAGCATGGACGAGATGGGGCGCGTCGGCGCGATCGAGCAGGCGCAGAAGCGCGACGTCGAATGGCATCCGCTCGCCGAGCTGAAGCCGGCCAGCGACCAGACGCTGCTGCCGCCGATGGAAACGCTGCAGATCCTCGGCGGTCGCAAGGACAAGATCCGCCCGGGCGACGTGCTCGGCGCGCTGACCGGCGATGCGGGCTTCAGCGGGTCGCAGATCGGCAAGATCAACGTGACCGAGTTCTCGACCTACGTCGCGGTCGAGCGCGGCATCGCGCACGATGCGCTGCGCAAGCTCAACGCGGGGAAGATCAAGGGCAAGCGCGTGAAGGTCCGGCTGATGGACGAATGACGCCGACGCGCGCCGTATGAGCGCCCGCTGCGGCGCTTACGCGGCGCGCTCGCCCAGCATCGCCAGATACCGCGCCACCGCCCCCCACTCCCCGCCGATCCGGCTCAGCGCGACGAGCTCCGATCGCGGCCCGCCCTTCCCGAGTTTCCGATAGACGACGTTCGGCGCCGCGATCCGGCTCAGCGGCGCCGGCGCGAGCGCCACGCCGAGGCCCGCGCCCGTCAGCGCCAGCACCGACAGCGTGCTGCTCACCTTGTGCGCGACGCGCGGCGCGCGGCCGAGCACCTGCCGCAGGACCGCCAGCTGCCCTTCGTCGTCGCCGTCGGCCGCATAGAGGATGAACGGCTCGTCCATCAGCGCTGCAATCGGCACCGTGCGCCGCTTCGCGAGCGGATGCCGGTCGCTCATCACCACCTGCCACGACCAGCTGCCGACCGTTCGCACCGACAGCTTCGCATCGAAGGCCGTGCCGAACGCCGGGCAATAGCCGATGTCGAGCCGGCCCGCGAGGATCGCGTCCTGCTGCGCGGCAGGCGCCATTTCGTGCAGTTCGAGCGCCACGCCCGGCCAGGCCGCATGAAACGCGATCAGGTCGTCGGACAGCCGTCCCGTCGCGACCGCGTTGCCGACGAAGCCGATCCGCACCAAGCCCGTCTCGCCGCGCGCGGCACGCTGGATCAGCGTCTTCGCGCGCTCGGCCTGCTCGAGCGTGCGCCGCGCCTCGATCACCAGCAGCCGGCCGGCATCCGTCAGCATCACCTTGCGCGTGCTGCGCACGAACAGCGCCGTGCCCAGCTCGTCTTCGAGCGCGCGGATCTGCACGCTGAGCGCGGGCTGCACGATATGCAGCCGCTCCGCCGCACGGCCGAAATGCCCTTCCTCGGCAACCGCGAGGAAGTAGCGCAAGTGTCGAAGATCCATACGCCCGATTGATCACGTAAAACAATCAATCCTGAAATTTAATCTATTGGATCGAAAAATCAACCGCGCGCATGCTGTCGATCGAGCGCTGCAACGCAGCCCGTTTTTCACAGGAGCCGAATCATGACCGACCGTCACCGCATCGATGTTCACCAGCATGTCGTGCCGCCGTTCTGGGCCGACGCACTGCCGGCGCACGGCGGCGATCCGTCCGGCTGGCGCAGCCCGGCCTGGCGCCCGGAAAGCGCGCTGGCCTTCATGGATTCGCTGGAGATCCAGACCGGCGTGCTGTCGCTGACGGCGCCCGGCGTGCAGGGCTGGGGCGGCAGCGCCAAGCGCGACATGGCCCGCCGCATCAACGAATACGCGGCCGGCCTCGTCGTGCAATGGCCGACCCGCTTCGGCAATTTCGCGATGCTGCCGCTGCCCGACGTCGACGGCACGCTGGCCGAGATCGACCACGCGTTCGACGCGCTGAACGCCGACGGCGTCGTGCTGCTCAGCAACTACGGCGGCACGTATCTCGGCGATCCGGCGTTCGAACCCGTGTGGGCCGCGCTCGACCGCCGCCGCGCGGTCGTGTTCATCCACCCGGCGAAGCCCGCGATCGACGTGCTGCCCGGCATGCCCGGCCCGCTGCTCGACTATCCGTTCGACACGACCCGCACGGCGCTGCAACTGGTGCTCAACGGCGTGGTCGCGCGCTACCCGAACGTGCGCATCATCCTGTCGCATGCCGGCGGCTTCCTGCCGTACGCCGCGTACCGTTTCGCCGAACTCGCGCCGGGCGTGCGCGACGACGTGCCGGACCGCGACGGGCTGCTCGACCTGCTGCGCCGGTTCTACTTCGATACCGCGCTGTCGGCGCCGTCCGCGCTGCCCAGCCTCGCCGCGTTCGCCCAGCCCGATCGCGTGCTGTACGGCAGCGATTTCCCGTATGCGCCGGCGTCCGTCGGCACGTCGTTCACCGCTGCGCTGGACGCGTATCCCGCGCCGGACGCCGACCGGCACGCCGCGATCGACCGCACGAACGCGCTGCGGCTGTTCCCGCGTCTCGCCGCACTCGCGCGCTGACGCAACGACGCGACAACGCGCAACGTGACGCCCGCCGCAACGGCGGCGTCACGCATGCCGCGTCAACCACCCGACACCGTCAGAACGGGATGACGGCCTTCGCCCACACCGCCTCGCCCGCCGGCCGGTTGCGCACGAAGAACTCCTTCACGACGCGCGCTTCCACGCTGATCTTGCTGAACTGGTAGCGAAACCCCGGCCCGATCGCGAACGTCTGCCCGCGAAAGCCGTCGCCGCCGACCGGCTGCCCGTTCTGCATGTCGTCCGTCGTCTGCTTGACGAAATAGCCCGACAGCCCGACGCGCGCCTTCGGCGTCACCGCATAGCTCGCCGAATAGTCGACATGGAACAGGTTCCCCGAGTGGTAGTGCGTGTCGTTGTTCGGCGAGTTGAAGCTGTAGGTGATCTTCGCGGACACCTCGACCTTGTCGTTCGGCAGCCACGACACGCCGAATACCGGCCGCGCGGTGTAGTAGTTCTTGCCGGTGTTCAGCGCCGCATGCATGTCGTACTGGCCGGTCGGAAACACGAATTCGATCGCGGCCACCGTGCGCAGCGCGCCCGAGCCCCACGCGATCAGCGCGGGGCTGACGATCAGGTCGCCGAGGTTGGTGCGGTCGAACGATGCGCCGCCCGCATCCAGCGCCAGATGCTCCATCGGCAGCACCGCATACGCGCCGTAGCGCCCGCCGAGCACCGACAGGTTCGACATCCAGACCACGCGCGGAATCAGTACGTCCGCGTCGAGCTTGAACCCCGGCACCGAGCCGTTGCCGTGCGAGTCGTTGAAGCGCGACGCATGGTAGTGCGTGTAGTACAGCAGCCCGTACAGCCCGGCCGGCGGCAGCGCGCCCGCGAAAAACGCCTCCGCGCCCTCGCCGATCGTATCGCCGCCGCCCTCCGTCGCCGATGCGCCGGTGCTCAACGCGATGCCCGCGCACGCGACGAGCGAGACCGCTCCGAATGCAGCCTTTCGTTTCATCGATGTCTCCAATATTCGTTGTACTGAGTGGATTTCTTATGTCGATTCAGACCAAACCTGCTGCGTTGCCGCCGCGCATCGTCGAGTCCGACGCATGGCGGCAACGCGTACTGCCGATGCGCTACTCGTTGAAATGATCGATGACGAGCCGGTTGAAGCGCGCTGCGTGTTCGATCTGCGTCCAGTGCCCGCACCGGCCGAACACATGCAGCTGCGCGTTCGGCAGCAGTTCGAGCAGCTTCTGCGAACTCGCGAGCGGAATCACGCGGTCCTCGCGTCCGTGCACGATCAGCGTGTCGTGCGTCAGCGCGCGCAGCTGCGCCTCGTCGCTCGCGAGTGCATCGACCCAGCGCTGGCGCGGCGCCGGAAACATGTTCGCGAACGCCTCCTGGTAGCCGGGCCGCACGCTCGCCTCGTAGCGCAGCTTCGCAAGCTCGTCGTTCACCAGCGTGCGGTCGAACGCGAACACGTCGAGCAGCGCGCGCATGTTCGCGATCGACGGCGTATAGCCCCACACCGCGTCGAGCCCTTCGGTCAGCGTAAAGCGCGTGCCGGCCGCGCCCATCAGCACCAGTCGGCCGACGCGCGCCGGCGCGCGAATCGCGAGCGCGAGCGCCAGCGCGCCGCCGAACGAATTGCCGATCACGTGCGCGCGCTCGACGCCGAGCGCGTCGAGCAGGCCGAGCGCGTGGTCGACCCAGTTGTCCATCGAATACCGGTAGCCGGCCGGACGTTCGGTCTCGCCGAATCCCGCCATGTCCGGCGCGATCACGCGAAACTGCCGCGCGAGCGCCGGCATCGTCAGCCGCCAGTTCGCATAGGCCGTCACGCCCGGCCCCGAGCCGTGGATCAGCAGCACGGGCGGCCCGTCGCCGACGTCGTGATAGTTCGTGTCGATGCCGCCGGCGACGATCCGGCGGCCGATTTCAGGGTTGATTGACATGACGCTCCCCAGTCGTTTGTCGCGCGGCGCGCATCAGCGCCCGCGCCGCTTCGCGCTCTGCCCGCCGATCCCGAAATGCCCTTTCGGCATCTCGGTGATGATCACGCGCACCGATTCGGCCGGTGCATCGAGCGAGCGATGAATGGCCTCGGTGACCTCGGCGATCAGGCGTTCCTTCCTGTCGTCGTCGCGGCCCTCGAGGATGTACAGATGAGCAATCGGCACGATGGCCTCCCGTTTCGTCGTGTGTCGTTCAGATGAAGCGCAGGCCGATCGAGCCGATGTCCTGCACGCGCAGCGTCACGCTGTCGCCGGCCTCGACCGCCACCGCCTCGGTAATGCCGCCCGACAGGATCAGGCTGCCGGCCGGAATCGACTCGCCGCGCGCGCCGAGATGGTTCGCGAGCATCGCGATCGCGGCGGCCGGATGCCCGAGCACCGCCGCGCCGGCGCCGAACGCGACGGGCAGGCCGTTCTTCTCGAGCACGATGCCGAGCGTGCGCAGGTCGACGCCGTCCACCGCAAGCGGGCGCCCGCCCGCGACGAAGCGCGCGGCCGACGTGTTGTCGGCCACCACGCTCTTCAGGTCGAACTTGAAGTCTCGGTAGCGGCTGTCGATCACCTCGATGCCGGCGACGACGAAGTCGGTCGCGGCCAGCACCGCACCGATATGACAGCCCGGCCCCTTCAGCTCGGCCTTCGTGACGAATGCGATCTCGGGCTCCACCTTCGGATGGATCAGGGCCGACGTGTCGCACTCGCCGCCTTCGGGCAGGTCGTAGACGTCGGTCAGGAAGCCGAACACCGGCGTGTCGACGCCCATCTGGCGCATCTTCGCGTGCGAGGTCAGCCCGGCCTTGTAGCCGACGATCCGCGCGCCGCGCGCGAGCTGCCGCCGGCGGATCGCATCCTGCACCGCATATGCGTCGTCCCAGTCCATCTCCGGATGACGGTCGGTGATCTTGGTCGTGTCGCGCGCGTCGCGCATGCAGTCGTCGAGATGCGCGGCGAGCGCTTCGACGATCTCGGTCGACAGGTTCATGCGGCCTCCTGCTTTGCGTGCGCCGCGCGCGCCTTCGCGAGCGTCAGCGCGGTGTCCTCGATCATGTCCTCCTGGCCGCCGACCATCCCGCGCCGGCCCAGCTCGACGAGGATGTCGCGCGCGGGGATCCCGTACTTGTCGCCCGCGCGCTTCGCGAACAGCAGGAACGAGCCGTATACGCCCGCATAGCCGAGCGTCAGCGCGTCGCGATCGATGCGGATCGGGAAGTCCATCATCGGCACGACGAGGTCCTCGGCGACATCCTGGATCTTCCACACGTCGACGCCGGTCTCGATGCCCATCCGCTCGCAGACCGCGACGAACACCTCGAGCGGCGTATTGCCCGCGCCCGCGCCGAGCCCGGCCGCCGCGCCGTCGATCCGGTTCGCGCCGGCCTCGATCGCGGCGATCGAGTTCGCGACACCCATCGCGAGGTTGTGGTGGCCGTGAAAGCCGAGCTCGGTCTCGGGCCGCAGCGCGTCGCGCACCGCGGCGAGGCGCGCCTTCACGTCGTCGGGCAGCATGTAGCCGGCCGAGTCGGTGATGTAGACGCAGTTCGCGCCGTACGACTCCATCAGCTTCGCCTGCTTCACGAGCCCTTCAGGGCTGTTCATGTGGCTCATCATCAGGAAGCCGACGGTATCCATGTCGAGCTGGCGCGCCATCGCGATGTGCTGCTCCGACACGTCGGCCTCGGTGCAGTGCGTCGCGACGCGGATCGTGTGCACGCCGAGTGCATGCGCCTCCTTCAGGTGATCGACGGTGCCGATGCCGGGCAGCAGCAGCGCCGACACCTTCGCGCGCTCGAGCAGCGGGATCACCGCGCCGAGATAGTCGGCGTCGGTGTGTGCGGGAAAGCCGTAGTTGACCGATGCGCCGCCGAGCCCGTCGCCGTGCGTGACCTCGATCAGCGGCACGCCGGCCGCGTCGAGCCCGGCCGCGATCGAGCGCATCTGGTCGAGCGTCATCTGGTGACGCTTCGGGTGCATGCCGTCACGCAGCGTCATGTCGTGGACGGTGATTCGCCTGCCTTTGAGATTCATTGCCGTTCCTTGTTCGTCCGTGGGTTCGAAATTCGCGGGCGCGCCGCGGCGCGCGTCACGCGGTGGCCGGCGCGGCCGGCGCGAGCACGAGGCGGCCGGCCAGCAGCTCGTCGGCGAACATCTCGGCGGTGCGCGCGGCGGCGGCCGTCATGATGTCGAGGTTGCCCGCGTATTTCGGCAGGTAGTCGCCGAGGCCTTCGACCTCGAGATACACCGACACGCGCCGGCCATCGAACACCGGGCCGTTGACGAGCCGGTAGCCGGGCACGTAGCGCTGTACGTCGGCGATCATCGCGTGCACCGATTCGACGATGCGCGTCTCGTCGGGCGCGTCCTCGGTCAGGCAGTGCACGGTGTCGCGCATGATCAGCGGCGGCTCGGCCGGGTTGATCACGATGATCGCCTTGCCCTGCTTCGCGCCGCCGACCTGCGCGACGGCCGCCGCCGTGGTGCGCGTGAATTCGTCGATGTTGCGGCGCGTGCCGGGGCCGACCGACCTCGACGACACGGTCGCGACGATCTCGCCGTACGCGACCGGCTGCACGCGCGAGATCGCGCGCACCATCGGAATCGTGGCCTGGCCGCCGCAGGTGACCATGTTCACGTTCATCTCGCCGGAGCCGATGTGGTCCTTCAGGTTCACGGGCGGCACGCAGTACGGGCCGATCGCGGCCGGCGTCAGGTCGATCATCAGCACGCCGAGCGCATTCAGCTTGCGGCTGTTCTCGGCATGCACGTACGCGCTCGTCGCGTCGAACGCGATCTGCACGCCGTCGGCCCGCACGTGCGGCAGCAGGCCGTCGACGCCGTCCGCGGTGGTTTTCAGGCCAAGCTCGCGGGCGCGCTTCAGGCCGTCGGAATCGGGATCGATGCCGACCATCCACACGGGTTCGAGCACGGGGCTGCGCATCAGTTTGGCGAGCAGGTCGGTGCCGATATTGCCGGGGCCGATCAGCGCGCAACGGATTTTCCGGGTCATGGGGAAGTCCTTGTTTGCCAGTGAATGAGAACGGCGCCGCTCACGCGAACCGCACCGAGCACGCGCCGATCCCGCCGATCGACACGCGGAAGTTGTCGCCGGGGCCGACCGGCGCCATCGCGGCGAGCGCACCCGACAGGATCACTTCGCCGGCCCGCAGCGCGATGCCGTGGCGGCCGAGCGTGTTGGCGAGCCACGCGACGGCGTTCACCGGCGAGCCGAGCGCCGCCGCGCCCGCGCCCGTGCCGATCACGTCGCCGTTCTTCTCGAGCACCATCCCGCAGGTCGCGAGGTCGACGCTGCGCGTGCTCACCGCCTTGTCGCCGAGCACGAACACGCCGCACGACGCGTTGTCCGCGACGGTGTCGCCGATCCGGATCTTCCAGTCGCGGATCCGCGAATCGACGATCTCGAAGCACGGCATCACGCATTCGGTCGCGGCCAGCACCATCGCGTTCGTCACGCCGGGGCCGAGCAGGTCGCGCTTCAGCACGAACGCGATCTCGCCTTCCGCCTTCGGCTGGATCAGCGTGTCGAGCGCAATGCATTCGCCTTCGCCGTACACCATCCCCGACAGCAAGTAGCCGAAATCGGGCTGGTACACGCCGAGCATGTCCATCACGGCCTTCGACGTGACGCCGATCTTCTTGCCGATGACGGTCTCGCCCGCTTCCGTGCGGCGCTGCACGAAGCGCTGCTGGATCCGGTAGGCGTCGTCGACCGACAGGTCTTCGTGCTGCGACGTCAGCGGCGCGACGGGCGTACGCGACGTCATCGCGTCGTACAGCCGGTCGCCCAGCGTGGTGATCAACGTGGAGTCCATATGAATCTTCCGGTCAGGAGGAAAGGGATCAGAGCTTGATGCAGACGTTGCGCAGTTCCGTATAGAACTCCAGCGAATGCACGCCGCCTTCGCGGCCGATGCCCGATTGCTTCGCGCCGCCGAACGCGGTGCGCAGGTCGCGCAGGAACCAGGAATTGACCCACGCGATGCCGACCTCGATCGACGCGGCAACGCGATGCGCGCGCGACAGGTTCGCGGTCCAGATCGCGGTGGACAGCCCGTATGCATTCGCATTCGCGCGGCCGATCACCTCGGCTTCGGTGTCGAACGGCATCACGAGCGCGCACGGTCCGAAGATCTCGTCGCGCGCGATCGGCGAATCGTCGCCGAGGCCCGTCCAGATCGTCGGCTGCACCCACGCGCCGTCGCGCAGGTCGGCCGGCATGTCGGGCACGCCGCCGCCCGTCACGACGGTCGCGCCGAGCGCGACCGCCTTGCGGTAGTACGACAGCACCTTGTCGCGATGCTCGTGGCTGATCAGCGGCCCGATGCCGGTCGTGTCCGCTTCCGGCCGGCCCGGCCGCAGGCTTTCGGCGCCGGCCTTCAGCGCGGCGACGAAACGCTCGAACAGCGGGCGCTCGACATAGACGCGCTCGGTGCCGAGACAGACCTGCCCCGCGTTCGCGAAGCACGAGCGCAGCGTGCCTTCGACGGCCGCGTCGAAATCGCAGTCCGCAAACACGATCGCCGCGTTCTTGCCGCCCATCTCGAGGCTGACCGGCCGTGCGCCGTCGGCCGCCGCCTTCATGATCGCGGCGCCGGTGCGCGTCTCGCCGGTGAACGTGATCGCGTTCACGCCCGGATGGGTCGTCAGGAATTCGCCGGCCGACGCGGGCCCGAAGCCGTGCACGACGTTGTAGACGCCACGCGGCACGCCCGCCGCGTTCATCACCTCGCCGAGCAGCGCGGCCGTCTGCGGCGTCTCCTCGGACGGCTTCACGACGACCGTGTTGCCGCACGCGAGCGCCGGCCCGACTTTCCACGTCATCAGCAGCAGCGGCAGGTTCCACGGACAGATCACGCCGACCACGCCGACCGGCCGGCGGATCGCATAGTTGAGCGCGCCCGCGCCGTCCGGCGTCGCCATTTCGAAGGTTTCGCCGGGCACGTTCTTCACGACATCGGCGAACACCTTGAAGTTCGCCGCGCCACGCGGGATGTCGATATGGCTGGCGAGGCTCACCGGCTTGCCGGTGTCGGCCACCTCGGCGTCGAGGAAATCGTCGAAGCGGCGGGTGATGCCGTCGGCGACCGCGTACAGCATCTCGACGCGCTGCGCGACGCTCAGGCTGCCCCACGGGCCCGAGAGCGCCGAGCGCGCCGCCTGCACGGCCGCATCGACGTCGGCGCGGCTCGCCTCGGCGACGCGCGCGATCAGCGTGTTGTCGAGCGGCGAGCGCTTGTCGAACCAGCGTTCGCCCGCGCGATAGTCGCCGTCGATGAAATTGCGGACGAGCCGCGGTTCCGGCTGCCCGCCGGCGGGGCCGCGTGTCGCGGCGATCGATTCCGTGTCGTACATGATGTGTCTGCCGATAATCGTGAATCCGTGATCGGGTTCGTTCCCGAGAAAAATGCGTGCGGCGCCCCGTCGTCCGTCACGCGCCGCCGAGGCCCGCCGCGTCGAGGCCCGCGTGCGCGCAGCTTTCGTCCTGCGCCTCGCTGCCGCCCGACACGCCGATACCGCCGATCAGCACGCCGTCCTCGACGATCGGCAGCCCGCCGCCGAACGCGACGAAACGCGCGCGCAGCACGAGCCCCTGCCGCACGGCCTCCGAATGCGCGGCCAGCGCGTCGTGCCACGCACCGGTCGGCAAGCCGAAGCTCGCGGCCGTGTACGCCTTGTCGATCGCGATATCGATCGAATGCAGCGGCGCGCCGGGCATCCTGACGAAGGCGGCGAGCAGGCCGCCCGCGTCGACGACGGCGACGTTCACGTGCACGCCGAGGCGCTCGGCAGCCTGCGCCGCTGCCTGTGCGGCATGCGACGCGGCGGGCCAGTCGATCGCACGCGTGGCGACGCTGTGGGTCGAATCATTGCGAGCCATGACGCTGCGCTCCTGTGCCGGTGATCAGGTGTAGACGGTCGTGAACGCTTCGTTCAGCTCGCCGGAGTGGAAGAAGATGCCGCGCCCGAGTTGCTCCTCGGTCCACGTCGTGACCGGACGGTCGGGCTGCGCGAGATAGCCGAGCCCCGCGAAGGTCTCGTTGCGGTTGCCGCTCGGATCGAAGAAGTAGATCGTGGTGCCGCGCGTGATCCCGTGGCGCGTCGGCGCGACGTCGATCTTCACCTTGTTCTTCGCCATCACGTCGGCCGACTTCAGCACGTCGGCCCAGTCGTCGAGGAAGAACGCGATGTGATGCAGACCGTTGCGCGGGCCGCCGACGAACGCGATGTCGTGCGGCGTCGTGCTGCGGAACATCCAGGTCGCGGCCTGGATCGTGTTGCCCGGGCCGACCATCACCTGCTCGGCGAGGTGGAAGTCGAGGCATTCGGCCATGAAGCGCGTGTTCTCCTCGACGCGGTTCACGCCCGCGTCGGGATCGAGCTCGCACATCAGCAGGCAGTGGTCGAGCCAGTGCACGGCCGAGCCGGGAATGTCGTCGGGCCAGGGATCGGGATTCAGCGAGCCGACCGCGGTGCCGACCAGCTCCTTCTTCGCGAACAGGCGCAGCTCGTGCCCGCTCGGCAGCAGGAACCGCAGCTGGCGGCCCACGCCCGGCAGCGCGCCTTCCGGCAGCATCTCGGTCGCGATCCCGTACGCGTCGATGCGCTGCTGCAGCGCGTCGAGGTCCGCGTCGTGCTCGACCTTGTACGCGGCATGCCGGAGCCCCGCGTGGTCGGACGGCGACAGGATCAGCGAATACTTGTCCCACTCGTCCCAGCATTTCAGGTAGACGTTGCCGGCCGCGTCGCGCATCGTCTCCTGCATGCCGAGCACGCGTACGTAGTGCCGCAGCGCCGCCTCCATGTCCATCACCTTCAGATTGACATGACCAATACGCATCACACCCATGGTGAGTCTCCTCCAGATTACTTTTTGAAAACCGGCGCGCCGGCGCAGGCCGTGCCGCAGAAGAACGGCTTCTTCAGGCGGCCGGCCACCTCCAGTTCGACGTCGCCGTCCGGTGCCACGCGGCATGCAAGCGCATAGCCGTCGTGCTCCTCGTCGGCGCTCACATGCGCGCGGCTGATCGGCCCGAGTTTGCGCACCGCGCCGCGCAGCACGCGCACCTTGCACACGCCGCAGCCGCCGTTCAGACAGCCGACCGGAATGCCGCGCCGGCCGAGCTTCGCCATCCCGGCCAGCAGCGACTCGCCGCTTGCGCACGCATAGCGCTCGTCGGTCTGCGCGATCGTCACCGTCCCGCACAGGCGGCTCGTGTCCATGTCACACCCGACGGAACAGCGGGCTGCGCGTCTGCTGCGCATCGGCCGCCGAGATGAACTTCTCGTGATAGATGTCGCGCTCGAACAGGCGACCCTGCATCAGCGCGGTGATGCACGCGTCGATCATTGCGGGCGGCCCGCACAGGTACGCCTGGTGCCCCGAGAAGTCGCCGCCGAAGTGCGCCTTCGCGACGTCATGCACGAAGCCCTGCGCGATGCCGTCGCCGGCATCGGCCGCGCCTTCCGACAGCGCCGGCACGTACGTGAAGTTCGGATAGCGTTCGGCAAGCGCGCGGAATTCGTCGTGGTAATAAAGCTCCTTCGCGTTGCGCTGCCCGTAGACCAGCGTGATCGGCGCGGTGACGCCGCTCGCGAGCAGGTCCGCGATCATCGAGCGCGGGCTCGACAGGCCCGAGCCGCCCGCCATGAAGATCATCGGCAGCGCGGCCGAGCGGCGCACGAAGAAACGGCCGTACGGGCCCGACAGACGCACGCGGTCGCCGGTCGCGAGCCGCTCGTGCAGGTAGCCGGTGCCGAGGCCGCCCGGCACCTGCCGCACGTTCAGCTCGATCTCGCCGGTAGCCGCGACGTCGGCGGGCGCGTTCGCGATCGAGAACGCGCGGCTCTGCCCGAGACCGGGAATCTCGAGCTGCACGTACTGGCCCGCCTGGAAACGGATCGGCTGCGACAGCTTCAGCCGGATCGACTTGATGGTCGGCGTCAGCTGCTCGATGCGCGTGACGTCGGCCGCGAAATCCTTGACCGGGATGATCTCCGCGTCCGGATCCTCATCGACGTCGGCCTCGATCACGGTATCGGCCTGCAAGGTCGCGCAGCACGCGAGCGCCTTGCCTTCCTCGCGCTCGAAGTCCATCAGCGCGAACGGATTCGCGTCGCCGAGATCGGTCTCGCCGTCCAGCACCGCGACCTTGCAGGTGCCGCACAGCCCGTGACAGCACGCGTGCGGAATGTAGATGCCCTGGCGCAGCGCCGCGTCGAGCATCGTCTGCCCTTCGTCGACCTCGATCGTCACGCCCAGCGGCTCGATGGTAAGTTGGTGGCTCATGATGGTTCGCCCGTCCGTGCGGCGCTCAGAAGCTCGCGCCGCCGAGGCCGTCGAGACCCGGCGTGCGGAAGCTGATCAGGTCCTTGTGCCCGAGGCCGTTGTCGGCCAGGCTCTTCGACGCGTCCGGCGTCCACGGCTTGCCGGACCGGAACCACTCGACGCGATCCCAGTCGATCTTCGCGAAGTCCGGGTGATAGCCGTAGGCGGGCGGCAGCACGTCGCGCGCGAGCGCGCCGAACGGCATGTCCGGCGGCAGCGGCAGGCAGAACGGCGCCGGGAACATCAGGTGGTCTTCCCAGCACACGTACAGCAGCGGCGCGGGGAAATTCCCGACCGCGTCCTTGATCGGGAAGTCGTAGGGTTTGAGTGCGATGACGGCCATGCTTGTCTCCTGTCGGCCGGCGCTCGCGCGTCCGCGCGTGCGCCGGTCTCGTTCGAGGTTGCGTATCGATCAGTTGCGCGTGGCCTGGCCACGCCATGCGGCGAAGTTCTGCTGGTCTTCCGAGCCGTCGAAGTCGAGGTTGTCGCGGCCCATCCCCACCTCGTAGTAGTCGAGCACCGCGGCGAGCGGATCGAAGCCTTCGGCGCTCGGGTCCGTATCGGGCGGGAAGCAGTTGCCCTGGTGGATCTGGTGCACGGGCAGCCACGCCTGCACGTATTTCTGCGGCTCGTGGTCGAAGATTTCCTTGCAGTGGTCGCTGCAGAAATGGAACTTGTTGCCGAGATAGTCCGACTCGCGCGCGCCGATCTTCGTCGGGTTGCCGGGCTCGGTGAACAGCATCGGGATCTGGCAGGTCTGGCACAGCATCGGCAGCGTCTTGATGTAGAAGCGGTTGCCTGCCTTCGCCTGCTCGCCCCAGTAGTCGAAGCGCGGCCGGTAGTAGCGGTCGAACGAGTCCGGATACTTCGCGGACAGCCAGGTCATCTCTTCGTCGGTCGGCACCCACGTATGGAAGGCGGACGCCGCGTTGAACCCGTAGAACGTCGACCATGCCTGGTGGCTGATGTGGTCCTTGCCTTCGCACGCGTCCTGCCAGCCCTTCGGCTCGCGAATGCCGTAGCGCGCGAGATCCTTGAACAGCGCGCCGCCGTTCTGCTCCGCGTACATCTCCCACGATTCGCGCCAGCTCATCACGCGCTTGGGCTGCATGTAGTCCATCATCATCGCGACCAGCGTCAGCAGCCGGTAGCCGCGCCAGAACCACTTGTCGATCCAGCGCTGCACGATCGGCACGTTGTCCGGATCCTGTTCGAGCATGAACTTGATGCATTCGATGCCGAGCGTCATGTGGCGCGACTCGTCGGACTGCGCGGAGAAGCCGAACGTCACGGTCGACATGTCGCCGTTGTACGCAGCGCCCGACATGAACGGCACGAACAGCAGGTTGGTCAGCACGTATTCGAACGAGAAGCTGACCGCGGTCAGGAACTCGAACGGGCCGGCCGAGTACGCATCCTCGAAGAACGACTTCGGCACCGACAGGTACCACACGCGATCGAACCAGTGGTTCGAGTGATGGAAGCCATTGAAGAACTTGTTGTACGTCGACATCGCGTGCGTTTCGGTCTGGTAGTGCCGCAACTCGTCGATCGACTGCATCTGGCACGCAATGCGCGCGCCTTCGCCGGTGAAGTGCCGGCCGACGTGCGCGAAGCCGCGGTGCGCGAGATACTCGAGCGGCGTGACGCCCTGGACGAACAGCTTCAGCGCGTTGATGTAGCGCGCATCGGTCACGCCGAGGAACGCGTTGTTCTGCGTGAACGCGTCGATCACCGCGTACAGCTTCTTTTCCTTCTCGCCCTGGTATTTCCAGTACGCGTCCATCGTCAGGCGGAACGGGTCGACCCACTTGTCCCAGTCGTGAATCTTGATGCCCTCGTAGCGGTCGTACGGGAAGACCTTGTCCATCGGCTGGTAGGTCGTCTCCCAGCCGAGGCCGCGCGTCATCGCCGCGTAGCGGTCCTTCAAGCCGAGCTTTTTCTTGAGCGTTGGCGTGTTCATTCGTGTCTCCGGTATTGTCGGTGCGCGATGCGCGGCGTTCAGTGCGACCAGCTCAGCGTGAACTGGTCGTCGTCCTCGTCGATGTGGCCCGACAGCGTGATCAGGTTCACCTGGATCTGCTGCAGGTCGAAGCGCGCGCCGGTCAGTTCCTCGATCGTGTCGCGGCGGATCGTCAGCCGGTTCGGCGAATCGATCTTCACCATGCCGGGCGATTCGACGACCACCGCGTTCGGGTTGTCCGCGACGATCGCCTCGATGATCGGTCTGGATTCCTCATTGGCCTGAAAGGCGATGAATACGTTGGACATGCGTGTTTCCCCTGTTGAAGGATGGTCGTCGGGTCAGAGCGCGAGGCCGAGCTTGTCGATGCGGGTGCGGAACTGCTCGCCCGCTTCGTCGAGCGCCGCGCCGCCGGCATCGTGCAGCGCGCGTGCCGCCACCGGCGCCAGCGCGTCGGTCGCCCGCGCAGCCCAGTCGCGCGTCCAGCGCGCGAGCAATGCGCGGTTGTCGTCGGATTCGGCGGCCATCGTCTTGACGACCGCATCGACCCAGCGGTTCGACTCCGTGTGCCATTCCGGCATGAACGCGGTCAGCATCGCGACCGCCGAGCCGCCGGCGAGCGCGATCCGTTCGTCGACGAAACGGTCGTAGACGAGCGGATACAGCAGGCCGTCGAGCGCGAGGTTCTGCGCGACGAACAGTTCGATCGGATCGCCGACGACGAACGTATCCTCGACATAGCGGCGCAGCGGCTGCCACGCGGGATCCGTCTGCCACGCGGCTTTCGCCGCGTCGAGCGCGTCGGGCCCGGCCATCGACAGCGCAAGACGCGTCAAATACTGCGCAACGCCGAGGTTGTCCATCGCATGGAACATCGCGGCGCCGGTCAGTGCGGTGCCGTAGCCCAGCGCGCAGATCTGCGCGTTGTTCATGTTCGCGCCCCATGCCGCGTGGCGCAGCGGCACCAGGATGTCGAGCGCGTGCGCGGCGACGTCGTCGGGCATCAAGTCGATCATCCGGCGCGACTCGACGAACTCGAAGTTCGATTCCATCGTGTCCTGCTGGCGCGCGCGGGCGGTCGCCCACGATGCGTAGTAGAACTGGCGCGGGTCCTTCAGCGCATACCAGTTCGCCATCCGGATCGCGGTGCGCGACGCGTCGAAGATCTCGTGATCGGGATCCCAGGTCGGGCGGTAGTGGAAGTTCACCTCGGGCTGCGCGCCCATCATCCCTTCCTGGTAGCGTGTCGCCGTCTTGTCGCCGCCGATCTGCCGCGCCACGTGCGCGAAGGTGTGCCGCAGCGGCTTGATGTCGACTGTCTTCAGCTCGATGGTCACTTCATGCTCCTCAAGGTCATGGGTTCGCTTCGTCGTCCAGCCGCGTCACGCGCTGCTCCCGGCAGAACGCGTCGAACGCGGCAGGAGGCAACGTCAGCTCGACGAACAGCTCCGGTGCGCCGCCGATCGAAAGCTCGAATTCGACGAAGCCGCGGGGGTTGTTGCCCGTTACCCGGACGTACTTGCAACCCGGGTCGAACGGGGAGTGATCGGTTGTCGTTTGATCCATGATCGGTGTCGCCTCCATGCCGCACTTCAATGCAGCATCCGTGCCACGTTCATCGGCCACCGCAAAAAATCTCGATAATTCAGGGAAAGCCCTGACACAAAATTCGGATTCGCGAAGCACAATGCCGGTTAGCCAGAATGGCAACCGGCTCCCGATCGCCGCACCAAACCCTTGATCCATCGGCCTTCTTCATCATTTGAGCAACCCGGCCGCACGCATTTGCTCAAATGATCAAATCGCCGTCCGGGTCGCGCGACCGGCAGCAGGATTCCGAAAAATCACGAGATATCTCGACGGAGACGACATGACGCGGTCCAGCCTGCCCCCTTTGCCGCCGGACGCCGACCTGCGCAAGCTGATCCATTTCTCGGCGAGCGACGGCCGCATCTGGCTCGCCGGTCAGCGGATGGTGCTGCTACACGCCGGCGCGCTGGCCACGCTGCGTCAGGAACTGATGGAGAGCGTCGGGCCGGCGCAGACGCGGCGCTTCTTCACGCGCGTCGGCTTCGCGGCCGGCGAGCGCGACGCGGCGCTCGCGCGCGAGATCCGCAGCGGCGCGTCGCTGTTCGACATGTTCCATGTCGGCCCGCAGCTGCACATGCTCGAAGGCGCGGTGCAGGTCACGCCGCTGCGCTTCGACGCCGATCCGGCGACGGGCGCGTTCCATTGCGAATACCGGTGGGAACATTCGTGGGAAGCCGACGTGCACCTGCGCACCTTCGGCCCGCAGCCCGAGCCGGTGTGCTGGATGCTGATCGGCTATGCGACCGGCTACACGAGCGCGTTCATCGGCCGCCAGATCCTGTTCAAGGAAACGACCTGCGTCGGCATGCACGATCCGCACTGCACGATCGTCGGCAAGCCGGCCGAGGAATGGCCGGATGCCGACGAAATCTCGTCGTGGTTCAAGGCCGACTCGCTGATCAACACGATCCGCGACCTGCAGACCGAGGTCGAATCGCTGCGCCTCGAGATCGCGCCAGACGACGACCGGACCCGGCTCGTCGGCCGCTCCGATGCATTTCGCGCGGCCTATGCGCTGCTGGAGACGGCCGCGCCGACCAAGGTCGCGGTGCTGCTGACGGGCGAAACGGGCGTCGGCAAGGAGCGCTTCGCGCGGGCGCTGCACTGCCTCAGCCCGCGCGCCGCGAAGCCGTTCGTCGCGATCAACTGCGCGGCGATTCCGCATGCGCTGATCGAATCCGAGCTGTTCGGCGCGGAGAAAGGCGCGTTTACCGGCTCGCAGGCCGCGCGCGCCGGGCGTTTCGAACGCGCGGACGGCGGCACGCTGTTCCTCGACGAAATCGGCGAGCTGCCGCTCGACGTGCAGGCGAAGCTGCTGCGCGTCCTGCAGGAAGGCGAGGTCGAGCGGCTCGGCGCGACCGACAGCCGCAAGGTCGACGTGCGCATCGTCGCGGCGACCAACCGCGATCTCGAACAGGCGGTGCGCGACGGCAGCTTCCGCGCCGATCTCTATTACCGGATCAACGTCTACCCGGTGCCGATTCCGCCGCTGCGCGACCGGCAGGACGACATCGCACTGCTCGCCGACGCGATGCTCGCGCGCTTCGCGTCGCTGCACGGCAAGCCCGCGCCGACGCTGACCGACTATGCGTACGACGCGCTGCGCGGCTACCGCTGGCCCGGCAACGTGCGCGAACTGGAGAACCTGATCGAGCGCGCGGTGATCCTGTCGCGGCCCAATCTCGCGGTCGACGCGAAGGACCTGTTCCCCGGCGTCGGGCTGCCGGGCGGCGCCACGGTCGACCGCGCGGGGCAGATTCGCCCGGCGCCCGCGATGACGATCGATTGCGGCAGCCTGCTCGACCAGCTGCAGGGCGGCGGCGGCCTCGACGGGCTCGAACGGGCGCTGCTGCATGAAGCGGTCGACCGCGCGAACGGCAACCTGTCGGCCGCCGCGCGCCTGCTCGGACTGACGCGCGCGCAGCTCAGCTATCGCCTGAACCGCAAGCAGGACCAGGAGGACGCGTGACATGAACACCATCCTGCCCGACCATGCGCCGGCCGATCCGCTGGCCGACGGCACCGCGAGCGCGACCATCCCCGCCGACGACGACGCGAGCGAACCGCATGCGCGCACGCTCAGCGAGCATGCGTACCACCAGCTTCGGCAGCATATCGTCGAAGGACACTACCCGCCGGGCGCGAAACTGCGCGTCGAACATCTGAAGAATGTATACGGCGTCGGCGCGGGCACGCTGCGCGAGGCGCTGACGCGGCTCGTCAGCGATGCGCTGGTGGTCGCCGAAGGGCAGCGCGGATTCCGCGTGACGCCGATGTCGGTCGCCGATCTGGAGGCGATCACGCGGCTGCGCATCCATATCGAGGTCGACGCGCTGCGCGAATCGGTGCGCTGCGGGGATGCCGCGTGGGAGCAGCGCGTGCGGCAAAGCTTCGAGATGCTGTCGGCGTGGGAGCAGCCGGTGTCGATCGCGCACCGGACCGCGTGGGAAGCATGCAACCGGCGCTTTCACGAAGCGCTGATCTCCGCGGCCGCGACGCCGTGGACCTACCTGATCCTGCGCATGCTGTCGCAGCAGAGCGAACGCTACCGGCGCGTGTGCATCGGCCTCGGCGATTCGAAACGCGACGTGCATGCGGAGCACACGTGCCTGTTCGAAGCGGCGATGCGGCGCGCGGACGCGCGCGCGGCGCTCGCGCTCGAAGACCATATCGGCACGACGCTCGCGGTCGTGCGAAACGCGCCGCCCGGTGCGCTGCCGTTTTAGACGGCACACCGCGGCGCCCGACGCTCAGGCCAGTTCCGGATAGCCGTGCGCGGCGGCTGCGTGCGCGAACTGCGCGATCGCGTCGTAGTCGCCCGGCGCAAGCCGTTCGAAGCCGCGCAGCCGCAGCGCCCGGGCGCGCGCCGCATCGGCCTCGACCGCGCGGTCGAGCGCGTCGCGCAGCGCGGCCGCCTGCGCATCGTCGAGCGCGCGCGAAGCGATCAACGGCAGCCCCGGCGCGGGCGCCGTCGTGTCGATCACGCGAATCCCGTCCAGCAGCGCCGGCAGCGCATCGCGCACGTACGCGAACGTCACGCAGTCGATCGCCGCGCAGTCGGCGTCGCCGGCGCCGATCGCGCGCAGCACGTTCAGATGCGAGCCGAACGGCGTGACCGAGCCGAAGAACCGACCGTCGTGCGCATGCGGCGCGACCGCATGCCGAAGCGCATTCATGCCGCTGTGCGAATCGTCGCCGTTGTAGCCGGCGCGCAGCCCGCGACACGCGGCCAGCGTCGTCGCGCCGCCCGCATGCACGCGCGCCGACACGACCAGCATGCTGCGATAGCGCGCGCCGTCGCAGCCTTGCGCGTCGAACGCCGGCGTCGCGATCAGGTGCACGTCGTCGCGCAGGCCGAGCATCCGGTACGGAAAACCGCAGGTCTGCGACAGCAGCAGGTCGCGGCGCCGCCACAACGCGGGCAGGTCGCCGAACGGCTCGTCGAGCAGCGTGAAGTCGGCCGGCCCGCCCGCGCGCGCGAACGCATCGAGCGCGTCGCGCAGCAGCGCCCGCCACAGCGCGGCGTGGCGCGGCGTCACGTTGTACATCGGCAGTCCGGCGATCCATGAGCTCATGCGCGCATTCTACGCATCCGCCCGTGCGCGGTGGAAGCCCGTGCGATCCCGCATCCGGCCGCCCCGCGGCACGGTCGCCACGACGGCCCGGAAGCTTATCCAAGCCGCACCGATAAGCAAATGCGAATCGATTGGTTGGCCCCGCAACGCAATCCGGTTACGTTCGAGTGCCGGTTTCGTCGTCGCGGCAGACCCGGACGAACCGATCGACCGCCATCGGCGATGGGCGCGGTTCGCCGGCGCCGCCCACGCCGGACAGCTCAACCGCGTGTGTCCCCGCCTCGAAGGGGGGACGCCGCCCGCTCCACTTCGCATCAGCACCATGGCCGAATACTTCGACGTCGACCACGCGCGCGCGATCGCCACGCTCGACGCCCGCTTCACCGCCCGCACCGAATGGCCGACCTGGCTGCTGATCGTCGCGATCTACGGCGGCTGGCTCGCGGTGCTGCTGCTCGTGCGCGCGGAACGCCTGTCGCTCGCGGCCGCGACGCCGCCGCTGATCCTGCTCGGCGCGTGGCATCTGTCGCTGCAGCACGAACTGCTGCACGGCCACCCGACGCGTTCAGCGCGCATCAACAAGCTGCTCGGCTATCCGCCGCTGACGGTCTGGTATCCGTACACGCTGTATCGCGACACGCATCTCGACCACCACCGCGACGAAGACTTGACCGTGCCGGGCGTCGATCCCGAAACGAACTACGTGTCGCGCGCCCGCTGGGCGCAACTGCCGCGCTGGCGCCGCGCGCTGTCGGCCGCGCGCAAGACCTTCGTCGGGCGGCTGGTCGTCGGGCCGCCGACGAGCATCGCCGCGATGTTCGCCGCGGCGTTCGTCGAATTCCGGCGCGGCGAGCTGCGCTACCTGCCGATGTGGGCGGCGCATGCCGCATGCGTCGTCGCGCTGCTCGCGGCGCTGCAAACGGCAATCGGCTTGCCGTGGTGGTACTACCTGCTCGTGGTCACGTGGCCCGCGCATTCGATCGCGATGATCCGCTCGCTGTACGAGCATCGCGCCGCGCCGCATCCGAAGGCGCGCATCGCAATCAACGAGGCCGGCTTCGCGATGCGGCTGCTGTACCTGAACAACAACTACCACCTCGTCCATCACGATCTGCCGAAGCTGCCGTGGTACGACCTGCCGCGCGCCTACCGGATGCGGCGCGACGCGTATGCGCGCAAATGCGGCGGCTTCGTGATCCGCGGCTATCGCGAACTGCTCGCGCGTCATGCGTGGACGCCGACCGACACGCCCGTGCATCCGTTCGATCGCGGCACCGCATCGCTGTCGACAGGCAGCGGCGTGCAGGTTGCCGTCGTCGACGGGTATCCGCAGATCAGTACGTAGGCAGGGCAAGCGCGGCGCCGAGCGCACGCGTGCGCTATGCAAGCCCGGCTACCCAGTCGATGAACACCCTGAGCCGCGGCGACAGATGCCCGCGATGCGGATACAGCACCGACAACGGCAGCGGCGGCGGGCGCACGCGCGTGAGAATTTCCGTCAGCGTGCCACGCTGCAGCTGTCCGACGACGTGATAGCGCGGCACCTGCACGATGCCGAGCCCCGCCTCGCACGCGGCGACATACGCGTCGCCGTTGTTGACCGACACCGACGCCGGCAATTCCCGCGTTTCCACGCGCCCGTCGACGCCGAATGCGAGCGGCACGCGCTTGCCGCTCGACGCCGACACGTAAGCGACTTCCCGATGCTTCGCGAGCGCCGCGAGATTGCGCGGCCGGCCGTGCGCGGCCAGATAGCCGGGACTCGCGCAGGTGACCTGTTCGAGCAGGCCGACGCGGCGTGCCACGAGCGACGAATCGGTCAGCTCGCCGATCCGCACGACGCAGTCGACGCTCTCGCGCGCCAGGTCGACGCGGCGATCGCCGATGCTGATGTCGAGCGTGACCTGCGGATAGCGCGCGAAGAAGTCGGGCAGCGCCGGAATCACGACCAGGCGTGCGAACGAACTGGCGAGATCGATCTTCAGCGCGCCCTGCGGATGCCGCGCCGCATGCGAGAACGACGCCTCGGCCTCGTCGATGCCGTCGAGGATGTCGACGCAGCGCTGGTAGTACGCGGCGCCGTCGAGCGTCGGGCTCACGTGCCGCGTCGTGCGCACCAGCAGCCGCGCGCCGAGATGCGCTTCGAGCTGCTTCATGATCTGCGTCGCAGACGCGCGCTGCATGCCGAGCTGCTGCGCGGCGCGCGTGAAGCTGCCTGAATCGACGATGCAGGTAAAGAGCCGCATGGCCGTCAATCTGTCCATCTCGCCGCCCGAACTGTTTACGAAAAATAAACAGTGTTGATATTCGGCGAAGAATTGTCAATTCCGCCCGCTATGCCCAGAATGACGGCACCCCCGGGCATGTGCCAAGCTCCCCCGGATCCGACCCCGGGCCGCGCGCCCCCAACTCCCGACGACGATGCATCCGAATACTCCGACCGGCGCCGCGCGCGCGATCGGCACCGACTGGTCCGTTTCCGCGATTACCGCCGGCTTTCTCGCGGTACTGATTTCATATGCGGGCCCGCTCGCGATCTTCTTCCAGGCCGCGCAGGCCGCCCACGCGTCCGACGCGATGGTCGCGTCGTGGGTCTGGGCGATCTCGATCGGCGCGGGCGTGTCGGGGCTGTTCGCGAGCTGGAAACTGAAGGTGCCGGTCGTGACCGCGTGGTCGGCGCCCGGCACCGCGCTGCTGGTCGGCCTGTTTCCGCAGCTGACGCTGAACCAGGCCGTCGGCGCATACATCACGGCCGCGCTGATCATCCTGGTGATCGGCGTCACCGGCTATTTCGACCGGCTGGTGCGCCATATTCCGCGCGGCATCGCGTGCGGGATGATGGCCGGCATCCTGCTGCCGTTCGGCACGCGTGCGTTTTCGGCGGCGTCGGAACAGCCGGTGCTCGCGTTCGGGATGATCGCCGCCTATGTGATCTTCAAGCGCCTGCTGCCGCGCTACAGCATCGTGCTCGTGCTGCTGACGGGCGCCGCGCTCGCGACGCTGCTCGGGATGACGCATCTCGACAACGTATCGGCACGCATCGCGCGGCCGATCTTCATCGCGCCCGAATGGACGCTCGGCACGACGCTCAGCCTCGCGCTGCCGCTCGTCGTCGTCAGCCTCACGGGCCAGTTCCTGCCGGGCATGACGATCCTGCGCGTGTCCGGCTATCACACGCCGGCGCGCCCGATCATCACCGCGACCAGCGTGATGTCGCTCGTCGTCGCCTGCTTCGGCGGAATCACGATCGTCGTCGCGGCGATCACCGCCGCGCTCTGCACCGGCAAGGACGCGCACGAGGATCCGG
The DNA here is from genome assembly GCF_902499075.1 of Burkholderia pseudomultivorans. Classification (GTDB taxonomy): domain Bacteria; phylum Pseudomonadota; class Gammaproteobacteria; order Burkholderiales; family Burkholderiaceae; genus Burkholderia; species Burkholderia pseudomultivorans. The sequence continues at coordinate 40,097 of NZ_CABVPP010000016.1, forward strand.
CGCGCCGGTACATCGCAGGCATCGCGAACGGCGTGATCTACCTGATCGGCGGGCTGTTCGCGGGCACCATCGTCGCGGTGTTCTTCGCGCTGCCTAAGGCGTTCGTCGCGATCCTCGCCGGGCTGGCGCTGATCGGCGCGATCGGCGCGAACGTGCACGGGATCTTCGAGGACGAGAACCATCGAGAAGCCTCGGTAATCACGTTCCTCGCGACCGCGTCGGGGATGACGTGGCTCGGTCTCGGCTCCGCGTTCTGGGGGATCGTGATCGGTTCGCTGTCGTATGCGGTGTTGAACAAGGTAAGGCGCTAGGTTCGACGCGCGGCGCGTGCGTGATCGTGTGCACCGCGCATCGCGCCGTTTCGCTTATCGCGTGTGCTCGCGCATCAGTTGCGCCAGTGCATCCGCCAGTGTCGTCGTGCCGTAAAGCCGCTCCGACACACCGTCCTCGACGTCGATCTGCCCCGCGTTGTGCACGTCGTACAGATCGACGACCAGTTGCGCATGGCGCGCGCTCAGCCCCGCGCGCAGCAGCGTCGCCGTCCAGGCGTCGCGCGGCAGTGCGTGCGCGGCGATGTCCCGGCCGGCCACCGCGCCGAGCGTCAGCGCGATCTCGCTCGCGCTGACGCGCCGCGGGCCTTCGATACTGACGATGCGCGGCCCGCGGCTGCCCTCCGGACGGTCCAGCAGCAGCCGCGCCGCGACGACGCCCACATCGGGCGCCCAGACTGCGGGAAAAGCCTTGTCGACCGGATGATGGAGACTCGGCAGCATGCCGGTCGCCAGCGCTACCGGCGCGACTCTCGCCCAGTTCTGCAGATGCTCGGCCGAGCGCAGCAGCGTCAAATGCGTCGGAATGGCCTTCAGGCGTTCCTCGAGCAGATGGAACAGGCTCGTGATGCCGGTATTGCCGTCGCGCTCCGCGCCGTAGTCCGACAGGCCGAGCAGCACGGCGGGCGGATGCGCGGCGAGCGCCGCGGTCGCGACGTCGATCATGCGCGACATCGTCGCGGCAGGATCGTCGTCGGCGACCGGAACCGGGCACAGCATCTGTACCGCGTGCGCGCCGTCGAGCGCCGAGGCGACCGACCGCTGGTCCGTCAGGTCTGCGATCGCCACTTCGCAGCCCAGTTGCGCGAAGCGCTCGCGATGACGCGCGTCGCGCAGCACCGCGCGCACCGGATGGCCTGCGCGACGCAGGGTCGTTACCGTCGACAGGCCGGCGTTGCCGGATGCACCGAAGATCACGAACACGATCCACTCCTGTTGGATGGGGGTGACGTGATTGTCGGCAGGCGCGGCGCGGATGGCGCGCACGAACGGATGAACCGGACAGGAAAGGATCAGCGGTTTGCGGGCGCGCCCGACATGCAGCGCGCCGATTCCGGCTGGTGAAGAAGGCGAGGTCGCGAAGCGCAACGCCTATGCGTCGCCGTCCCTGTCAACGACCAGCCGCAGCCCCGCCCGCACGCCCGAGCGCGCGATCTCGGCCGGCGTCGCGCCGAGCAGGCGATTCATCCAGTTCGCCATATGGCTCTGATGCGCGAACCCTGCTTCGAGCGCGACCTGGCTGATGCTGAGCCGCCCTTCGAGCAACAGCGTCTTCGCGCGTTCGACGCGGCGCTGCACGACATACTGGTGCACCGGCACGCCGAGCGTTTCGCGAAACAGCACCTTGAAATGCGGGACGCTGATCGACACGAGCGCCGCGAGTTCCGCGAGCGTGAGCCGCCGGTCGAGGTTCGACTCGACATAATCGAGCACGCGCGCGGCCGTCTTCGGCGCGAGCGAACGCCGCCGCTCGCGGAACGCCGGTGCGCTGTCGGCCAGCCGCGCGACCAGCGCCGTGCACAGGCTCTCCGCATACAGCGGGTCCGACGCATCGTCCGCTTCGAGCTCGGCGGCGATCGCCCACGCGATGTGCTGCAGGCGCGGATCGCGCACCTGCAGCCGGCGCCGGATCTGCGCCTGCGACGGCTTCAGTTCGAGGTGCTCGAAGGTCCGGCGCACGAACGCATCGCTGAGCATGATGTGCAGGATCCGGCAGTCGGCGCTGTCGGTCCAGCGGCCCGGCAGGCCGGCCGGAATCACGTCGACGTCGCCGTGCGCCTGGATGCGCGACACGCGCTCGCCGTCGCACACGCAATCCGCACGGACGGGCCCGCCGACATGCACGCCGATGCGGTGATGCTCGGCCGCCGGAATCCGGTAGGTGCCGGCGCGGATGTCGAGCAGCGCCGCGCCGAAGCCGTGCCAGCCGAGCCCGCGGCTGGAGCGCAGGCTGACCGGGACGCCGTTGTCCGGCGGCGCGGCGAGAATCGCATCGCTCATCGCACGTTCTCCTCGAGCAGATCGGATGTCGAACGGGCATTGTGACGCGTTTTCCGGCGGCGTGCCGGCCATGGGCGGCCCGGACAGAAAAAGATCATCCGTTTCTGCTCTGGCCGATCCTTGCATGAGCGCCGGCGGCCGTCGCGACGCCTACGATCGCCTCATCCGACACCGACGGAGACCGTCATGCCCCATTACTGCCCGTCGCGCGCGGCGTTCGCCGTCCCGCGTTCTTCCGGCGCGGCCGCGCCCCGGCCAGCCTCCCGCATTCGCGGCATCCGGTCCGCCGTCGCCGAATGGTGCCTCCGCGCGGTCGGCTGGCATCGGCTCGAACGGCTGCTCGCGTCGATTCCGGACAGCAACGACGATTTCGGGATCGGCTGAGCGGGCGCATCCCGCTGCGCCTACTTGCGCCGCCGCTCGTGCGGCGCCGACGTCGCGCCGTCGATCACCGGCGCGCCCTGCTTGATCAGGAAATCGCGAAACAACCCGGTCACCTGCGAGATCCGCCGATCGGCGAGCGTGACCACATACCATTCGCGCTCGATCGGGTTGCCCGGAAACGGCAACTGCCCGAGCAGCCCCGTCCGCAATTCGAGCGCACACGCGTGCAGCGACAGGAACGCGACGCCGAGCCCCGCTTCGGCCATCTGCTTGATTGCCTCGTTGCTCGACAGTTCGGAACCCACATGAAACCGGTAGCCGGCCGACTTGAACAGGCTCTCGACCGTCGAGCGCGTGCCTGCGCCGCGTTCGCGCACGAGCAGGTGCGCGGATTCGAGATCCCTCAGCGCGACGCGCTTGCGCTGCATCAGCGGATGACCGGGCGCCGCGACGAACACCATCGGGTGCTTTGCGAACTCGACCGCATGCGTGCGCAGTTCCTTCGGCGGGCTGCCCATCACCGCGAGATCGATTTCATGCGTCGCGAGCATGCGGATGATGTCGTCGCGATTGCCGACCTTGAAGTACGTCTTCACGTGCGGACGCGTCGCGGTGAATTTCACGAGCAGCGGCGGGATCAGGTATTCGGCCGTCGTGATCGCGCCGATCCGCAGCGTGCCGCCGAGATCGCCGGTCAGCGCCGCGACCTCGTCGCCGGCCTCGCTCCACAGATGCAGGATCTCGCGCGCATAGCGCGCGACGATCTCGCCGGCCGCGGTCAGCTGCACGCCGCGCCCCACCCGCTGCAATAACGCGGCGCCGACCGCCTGCTCCAGCAGGCGCACCTGCAGCGACACCGCGGGCTGCGTCAGGTTCAGCTCCTCGGCCGCCCGCGATACGCTGCCGACGCGCGCGATCATGTCCAGCGCCTTCAGCTGCCGGAATGTCGCGGTCTTTCCTATAAGTGAATACATATGAGTCGCTTATAAACATTAAATTGTTCGCGTGGGTTCGAAACTATATCGTCGGTCCTTGAGCAATGTCATCCGAATCGTCATCAGCGGGAGCCTCAACATGGACAACACCACGACTCATCTCGGCGCACACCCTGCGCCCCGCATCGTGATCGTCGGCGGCGGCGCCGGCGGCCTGCAGCTCGCCACGCGCCTCGCCGACACGGTCGGCCGTCGCGGACAAGCCGAAGTCGTGCTCGTCGACCGCTATCCGACGCACTTCTGGAAGCCGCTGCTGCACGAAGCCGCATCGGGTCATCGCGACCCGGCGTCCCATACGATCGAATACGCGGCGCAGGCGAAGCGGCACGGCTTCCGCTTCGTGCAGGGCGCGCTGCAACGGGTCGACCGCGCGGCCCGCGTCGCGACGATCGGCGCCGTGCACGACGCCGACGGCACCGAGATCCTGCCGCAGCGCGAACTGCGCTACGACGATCTCGTGCTCGCGGTCGGCAGCGTGACGAACTTCTTCAACGTGCCCGGCGCGGCGCGTCACGCGCTGCCGCTCGAAAACGTCGACCAGGCCGAGGATTTCCGCCGCAAGTTCCTGGCCGCGTGCACGAAGGCGAACCACCTCGCCGAGCAGCAGCCCGCGCAGCGCGCGGCGCCGGTCTGCATCAGCGTGATCGGCGCGGGCGCGACCGGCGTCGAGCTGGCGGCCGCGTTGCGTCACGCGATCCAGCAGCTGACGACGTATCGCTTCAAGGCGCTGGTGTCCGCACGCGACGTCCATATCCGGCTGATCGAAAGCGGGCCGCGCATCCTGCCCGCGCTCGACGCGCGGCTCTCCGACAAGATGCATGCGCAGTTGCGCACGCTGAACGTCGACGTGCTGACGGACACGCGCGTGGCCGAAGTCGGCGCGGACGCGATCACGACCGCGAGCGGCGAACGTCTTCCGAGCGACATCACGATCTGGGCGGCCGGCGTCGCGGGGCCGGCGATCCTGCGCGAACTCGACGGCCTCGCGCTCAACCGGTCGAACCAGGCGATCGTGACCGACACGCTGCAGACGCCCGACGATCCGCACGTGTACGCGTTCGGCGACTGCGCCGCGTGCCCGTCGTCCGGCGCGAGCGGGTTCCTGCCGCCGCGCGCGCAGGTCGCGCACCAGCAGGCCGTGTACCTCGGCAATGCGTTCGCGCGCCGTCTCGCCGGCAAGCCGGTCGACGGCTTCACGTTCCGCGACGCGGGCACCGTCGTGTCGCTCGGCGACGCAGGCGCCGTGTACCAGGCCGAGCTCGGCATGCGCTCGCGCTCGCTGATCGTCGACGGGCTTGCCGCGATCGGCCTGTACAAGTTCCTGTACCGCAAGCACCTGTTCAGCGTGTACGGACTCAAGCGCGCGCTGTTCCAGTCGCTGAGCCACTGGCTGCAGCGTCGCAACCAGCCGTCGATCAAGCTGCACTGAACGACGGCCGCCAACCGGCACGGCATCGTGAAACGGCGTATCGGGCGTGGGTCGCCCGATACGCCGTTTTCACATCGTGGGTTCGTCGCATTCGATTCATGCACGATCGCGGTGCGTCGCATCGACGCCGATCGATACGGCAGATTTCTCGCTGAAACGCTTGCGTTGCGCGCATCCCGCGCCGGTTCTGCGTCGCGAGCGATTCATTAGTCAAACCGTATGAGTTGGCTAAAAAGATTAATTGGTACTGTTTTTCGGTTCGACGCTAAGGTATCTGCCATTCCCGTCAGCGAACGGATCGTCACGTCTCTGGAGAGGAATCACCGTGGTCATCGAAGCCATCGTCACCCGACTCGACGCCGCATTCGAACAGATCGAAGCGACACCGGATTCGCACGAATCGCGCCATCAGCGCGATGCAATCCTCCAGTGGCTCGACAGCGCATCGGAGCAAGGGTATCGCCTCGGTCTCGTCACGACGCTGCCCGCCGCACGGCTCAGCGACATGTTCGAAGGCCAGTTCGGCCGCGCCAGCCTCGACCGCTTCTCGGTCGTCGTGACTGACGCGAATCAGCAGGAATCCGTAGTAAACCAGCATCCGTTCGACGTTGCGCTGCAAGCGCTCGGCGTGCCGCCGGAACGCGCGGTCGGCGTGGCGAGCAGCGAGCCGGAACGACGCGAAGCCGAGCGCTTCGGGCTGTCGCGCTGTGTGCGGATCACCGATACGATGCGCTCGATCGCGTCGGCAGGGCTGCACTGATCGCGAGCGACGAACGGTTTTCGCCGGGGATGCGTTGCCGGGACGCTCGGTGTTGAAGCAAGGCTCGGTTTCCCGTCCCCACATGGTTGCGCAGGTCCCGTCGTCCCGGCATATCGCCCGCATCGCCTGTCTTCCGCCCTGTTCGGACCGAACTCCGGTTTGCCCGCATGGTCGAACGAGCATCGCCGGAGACACGAATGAAACACCTTGTCCCTATTGCGGCATCGATCATGCTGGTGTTCGCCGCCGCCAGCCTGCCGACCGTCGCCGCCGCCAGTCCGGGCGGCGCGTCCTCCATGCCGGCAGGCGGCAGGAACTGCGTGCCGGCAGGCTCGTCCGACGCGGCCCGCCCTTCCGGAGCGCCGGCCAAGCCGCCATCGATCCGCGTCTGCGTGAGCGATTCCAACACGCAACTGAACCTGCCCTGGTTTCTGACCGACGTCATCGACGCGGTGAACACGCGCCAATCGCCCGGCGCTCTGCTTCACCGCATGCGGCAGGATTTCTGAATCGCAACGCGTCCGGCACGAACATGCCACGAGAACGGGTTTCCGACCCGACTTTCGCTGCACGCGTAAACAACCCCTCGCTTGCCTGCCCCGGGAGTCCCGGCCGATGCCCACCGCCATCCTGCTGCGCGCCAGCCATTCGCACCTGTATCCCGGCAGCCTCGTCGCGATTGATGATGCGCACCGCATCACGACACCCCACGCCGCGGTGATCGAATTCGCCGACGGCTCGGGCGCGACCGCGACGCTCGAACGCCGCGACGACGATGCGCTCGAACTCGCGGTGGACGCGTACGTCACGCAGAAGCGGCGTGCGATCGTCGCGAAGCGCTGGCTGCTGCGTGCCGCAGACGCGGCGGACGCGACATGGCGCGTCGCCGCGCGCATCGACGGCGCGCGGGCATGACAGGGACGGTCGCTATGCGGCGCACCGGTCGGCGAACGCCGTCACCGCATCGCGCGACCGGAGCATGATCCTGTCGCCGTCAAAGCGCTCGAAAATCGCCCGATGGCCGTCGTACGAACTGGAGCCGCGCCTCGACCGATAGGATCCTGCCCAGCGAAGCAGCAGCTCGAACGAATCCGCGGTGCCGCCGCGACGCACGCCGCGCTGCCGGATGTTCGCGACGCACTCGGCTTCGTCGACACAGAGCCAGACGAGCGCGGTCGCGTCCGACTGCACTGCGTCGACAAGCCAGCCGTAGATGCCCTCCATCACCCAGCGCTCGCCGCGCGCCGCCGCCCGGGTCAGGCGGATCGCTTCGTCCCGGTCGCGCGCGACGTCGTAGCCGCCGGGAAGCCAGTGAAACAAGTCGAGATCGATGCAGTCCGCGCCAAGACGGGCGGCAAGACGGCCGGCCAGCCAGCTTTTCCCCGAACCCGAGTTGCCGATCACCAGCGTTTTACGCAAATCCATGTCGAATCCGGTCGTGGAAATCTTCGGCCTGAACGTCGAAGCACCGGCGCTCGGAAATGGACGAGGTCACGCGATCGTTTCGCTTCATCTTGTCGTCAGGCGTCAGCATTGTAGGAACGCGCTATTTCACCCAAGTGGGCGACCGGCCGCAAGTGCCCGCGAGTCCATCCCCATTTCACGCTTCCCCGGCATAAACACGCCCCAGGCGCTAAAATCCGCCGCCTGGACATCCACGACGGGCAGGCGTTTTGACGGCGTTCGAGCAGGGCTTCATCCTCACCCGCCACTGGCGGGACACCGCGACCGGCATCGAGGTCGAGTTCTGGCTGGCAACCGAACTCGGTCCGCGCCGCGTGCGGCTGCGCCCGCAGGAAGCCGTCGCGTTCGTGCCGGCCGACCAGCTGGCGCTCGCCGAGCAGACGCTGGCCGGCGAACGCGATGCCGAGCTGCGTCCGCTCGCGCTGCGCGATTTCCGGCGGCGCCCGGTCGTCGGTCTCTACTGCCGGCGCTATCGCCATCTCGCCGGGCTCCAGAAGCGCCTCATCGCGGCCGGCGTCGACGTGTACGAAGCCGACGTGCAGCCGCCCGATCGCTACACGATGGAGCGCTTCATCACCGCGCCCGTGCAGTTTCTCGGCACGCCCGGCCGCGACGGCACGCTGCTCGACGCCGAGCTGAAGGCCGCGACCGGCTACCGCCCCGCGCTGCGCTGCGTCTCGCTCGACATCGAAACCAGCGTCCACGGCGAGCTGTATTCGATCGCACTCGAAGGGTGCGGGCAACGGGACGTATTCATGCTCGGGCCGCCGAACGGCGATGCGAGCGCCGTCGATTTCCGCCTCGACTACTGCGACAGCCGGCCCGCGATGCTCGCACGGTTGAACGACTGGTTCGGCGAGCACGATCCCGACGCGATCATCGGCTGGAACCTCGTGCAGTTCGACCTGCGCATCCTGCACGCGCATGCGGAACAGTACGGCGTGCCGCTGAAGCTCGGGCGCGGCGGCAGCGTGCTCGACTGGCGCGCGCACGGCCAGCAACCCGATCATTTCTTCGCGGGCGCGGCCGGACGCCTGATCCTCGACGGCATCGACATGCTGAAGTCGGCGACCTGGACCTTCCCGTCGTTCAGCCTCGAATACGTGTCGCAGCAGCTGCTCGGCGAAGGCAAGTCGATCGACAATCCGTATCAGCGGATGGACGAGATCCAGCGCCGCTTCGATCACGACAAACCTGCGCTCGCGCGCTACAACCTGAAGGACTGCGAGCTCGTCACGCGCATCTTCGCGAAGGCCGACCTGCTGTCGTTCGCGCTCGAACGCGCGACCGTGACCGGGCTCGCCGCCGATCGCACCGGCGGCTCGGTCGCCGCGTTCACGCACCTGTACCTGCCGCGCATGCATCGGCTCGGCTACGTCGCGCCGAACCTCGGCGACGTGACCGGGCAGAACAGCCCCGGCGGCTTTGTGATGGATTCGCGCCCCGGCCTGTACGACTCGGTGCTCGTGTTCGACTACAAGAGCCTGTATCCGTCGATCATCCGCACGTTCCTGATCGATCCGGTCGGGCTGATCGAAGGGCTCGCGCAGCCGGACGACGCCGCGTCGGTGCCGGGCTTTCTCGGCGCGCGCTTCTCGCGCACCGCGCACTGCCTGCCCGGCATCGTGCAGCGCGTGTGGGAAGGCCGCGACGACGCGAAGCGCCAGCGCAACGCGCCGCTGTCGCAGGCGCTGAAGATCATCATGAATTCGTTCTACGGCGTGCTCGGCTCGACGGGCTGCCGGTTCTTCGATCCGCGCCTCGCGTCGTCGATCACGATGCGCGGCCACGAGATCATGCATCGCACGCGCGAGCTGATCGAGGCGCAGGGCTTCGAGGTGATCTACGGCGATACCGATTCGACCTTCGTGTGGCTCGGCCGCGCGCATGACGACGACGAGGCCGCCCGCAAGGGCCGCGCGCTCGTCGAACACGTGAACCGGTGGTGGCAGACGCATCTGCGCGAGCGCTTCGGGCTGGAGAGCGCGCTCGAACTGCAATACGAGCGGCACTACCGCCGGTTCCTGATGCCGACCGTGCGCGGCGCGGAGGAAGGCAGCAAGAAGCGCTATGCGGGCCTCGCGATGAAGACCGACGGTGGCGAGGACATCGTCTTCAAGGGACTCGAGACGGTGCGCACCGACTGGACGCCGCTCGCGCAGCAGTTCCAGCGCGAGCTGTATCGTCGCGTGTTCAGGCGCGAGCCGTACCAGGACTTCATTCGCGACTACGTGCGGCGCACGCTGGCCGGCGAATTCGACGACCAGCTCGTCTATCGCAAGCGCGTGCGCCGGCCGCTGCGCGAATATCAGCGCAACGTGCCGCCGCACGTGCGCGCGGCGCGCATCGCCGACGAATTCAATCAGGCCAGCGGCCGGCCGCTTCAATATCAGCGCGGCGGCTGGATCAGCTACGTGATGACGACGGCCGGCCCCGAGCCGCTCGAGACGATGCGCTCGCCGATCGATTACGCGTTCTACGTGAGCCGTCAGCTGCAGCCGGTCGCGGACGCGATCCTGCCGTTCCTGCGCGACGATTTCGAACGGGTCGTGTCGGGACAGGGGCAGCTGTTTCTCGAATGAACGCGCGGCAGGCCAGCTAGAATAGCGGCCTGCCGCGCGTTCCGCCGCGGCCGGAGGACACCCATCATGACCGCACGTCGCGGCACCGCGGTCGCCATCGCGCCCGGTTACGAAACCACCCGCCTGTCGAAAGCCCGGAAAACCTTCAACGCGCTCGTCGAGCAAATCGACAAGCGGCGCGAACGCCTCGGTGCGTGGGAAGCCGCGATGCCGGCGTTCCAGAAGAAATTCGTCGACGGGCTGCTGCCGCTCGAACAGGCGTCGAGCGCGTTGCGGATCAGACTCGTCCATCTGCTCGACGACGCCTTTCTGAAGAAAGGACTCAGCAAGGCCGAGCAACGCATCCTGTCCGGCCTGATCGCCGACATGGCGCGCGACTTGCTCGACGTCAGCGACGACGCGCAGTTGAAAGTCGTCTACAACCGGCACGGCGCGTCCGATCTCGACAGCGATGCAGCGACGGATCGCCGGACGACGAAAGCGAAGCCAAGGCCGGAGCCCGAACCGACACCCGGCGCCGAACCGGCCGACGATCTCGACACGCTGTCGCCCGACGAACTCGCCGCGCGCATACAGGCCGAACTCGACGCCCAGTTCGAGCGGGACATGGCCAGCCACGCGGCACGCGAAGCGCAGCGCGCCAAGCGCAGGAAAGCGCCGCGGCAATCCGCCGCGCAGGCGAAACGCGAAGCCGAGCAGGCGGCATCGAGCCGGTCGATCCGCGAGATCTATCGCAAGCTGGCCAGCGCGCTGCATCCCGATCGCGAATCCGATCCGCGCGAACAGCAACGCAAGACCGTGCTGATGCAGCGGGTCAACCACGCTTATGCGAAAGGCAATCTGCTGCAACTGCTGGAGCTACAGCTGGAGATCGAGCAGATCGACCAGCACGCGATCGACAGCTTCGGCGAAGAGCGGCTGGCGCGCTACAACGGCATCCTCGAGGAACAGCTGCGCGAACTGGATCAGGAAATCGCGCACGTCGAAGCCGATTTCCGGCGCACTTACGGGATCGCGTCATCGGTCAAGCTCGCGCCCGATACGATCATGCGCATGCTCGCGCGCGACATGGCCAGCGTGCAGCGCGGCATTCACGAGTTGAACGTGGCGCTGCGCGAATTCGAGGATCTCGATCAGATCAAGGACTGGCTGAAAGATGTGAAGCGCGGGCCACGCTTCGACGATTAGGCGGGGCGAGCGCACACGCGCTCGCCGCCCACGGGATCCGGCGTGTTGCAAAGCCGCCGCCATGCCGCTTCGACCGCGCACACGATGCCGTTCCACAAACGCTTCCTCGACTACATGAGACAGAACCTCACCGAATCGATGTCGGTTCTGTAAGCACGCCCGTCACCCCATATCGCGCATCAGCTCCACGAGCCGCTCGCGCAGCCACCGATTGGCCTGGTCCTGATCGGCGCTGCGATGCCAGTAGCAGAAATATTCGAGGCCCGGCATCTCGAACGGCAGTTCGAGAATGCGCGCCGGATAGCGCTGCAGCAGCCGCAGCGGCGCGGTCAGCGCGAGATCGCCGCGCATCGCGATCAGCGGCGCGACCATGTAGTGCTGCACGCGCATCTGGATGTTCCGGCGCAGCCCGAGCCGCGTCAGTTCCGCATCGACGTGGCCGCTGCCCTTGCGGCGGCTCGACACGTGGATGTGCCCCATCGCGAGATAGTCGTCCATCGACAACCTATCGCCATTGAACGGATGACCGTCGCGGATCATGCACGCGTAGCGGTCGCGCACAAGCGGCGCCTGATGCAGGTGCGGGTCGCCGATCAGCGGCGCATCGATCGCGATGTCGACGGAGCCGTTCGCCAGCGCGGTCGCCACCTCGCGACGATCCAGCGTATAGCTGCGCACGTGCATGCCGGGCGCATGCCGCTGCAGCAGTTCGCCGAGCGCGGGCAGCAGCAGCGCTTCGGTCAGGTCGCTCATGCTCAGGCGGAACACGCGCGTCGACGACGCCGGATCGAACACGTCGCCTTCGTGCGCGCTCGAATCGAGCAGTTGCAGCGCCTCGCGCACGCGGCCGACGATGTTCTCCGCCATCGGCGTCGGCATCATCCCGGCCGGCGTGCTGACGAACAGCGGGTCGTTCAGCGACTTGCGCAGCCGCGCCAGCGCGTTGCTGACGGCTGGCTGCGTGAGGTTCAGCACTTCGGCCGCGCGCGTCAGGTTGCGCTTGTTGTAGATCGCGTCGAATACGACGAACAGGTTCAGGTCAATCTTCGATAGGCGCATCGCCGGGCCTCCTTGCCGGCATGTTACGGCGTGCGCCGCCGGTTCGTCCATGTCGGTGCCGCGGGGCCCGGCGCGTGCGCGGCCCGCGCTCAGCCGCGCGGCGGCGGCGTCAGGTACGGCGCCGTCGCGCCGCGCTCGCCGCCCTTGATTTCCATCCGCGCGATCGACTGCAGGTGCACCTCGTCCGGACCGTCGGCGAAGCGCAGCGCGCGGCCCCAGGTCCAGTGATCGGCGAGCGGCGTGTCGGGGCTCAGCCCCATCGCGCCGAATAGCTGCATCGCGCGGTCGCACACGGTCGTATGCACGTTCGGCACCAGCGCCTTGATCATCGAGATCTCCTTGCGCGCGGCCTTCGCGCCGACCTTGTCGATCATCCACGCGGCCTTCAGCACGAGCAGGCGCGCCTGGTCGATCTCGATGCGCGAGCGCGCGATCCATTCGCCGACCGTGCCGTGGCGGTTCAGCGGCTTGCCGAACGCCTCGCGCGATTGCGCGCGGTCGATCATCAGTTCGAGCGCAAGCTCGGCCGCGCCGATCGAGCGCATGCAGTGATGGATGCGGCCCGGCCCGAGGCGCGCCTGCGCGAGCGCGAAGCCGCTGCCTTCTTCGCCGAGCAGGTTGCTCGCCGGCACGCGCACGTTGTCGAACGTGATCTCGCAATGCCCTTCCGGTGCGACGTGATTGACGACCGTGATGTTGCGCACAACCGTCACGCCCGGCGTGTCGCGCGGCACGAGGATCATGCTCTGCTGCCGGTGCGATTCCGCATCGGGATCGGTCTTGCCCATCACGATGAAGATCCGGCAGTTCGGATGCGCGGCGTTCGTGATGAACCACTTGCGGCCGTTGATCACGTAGTCGCCGCCGTCGCGCGTGATCCGCGTCGTGATATTGGTCGCGTCCGACGACGCGACGTCGGGCTCGGTCATCGCGAACGCCGAACGGATCTCACCGCGCAACAGCGGCATCAGCCATTGCTCGCGCTGTGCGGGCGTCGCGAACATGTGCAGCAGCTCCATGTTGCCCGTGTCCGGCGCATTGCAGTTGAACACCTCCGAGGCCCAGCCGACGCGCCCCATGATCTCCGCGAGCGGCGCGTATTCGAGGTTGGTCAGGCGCGTGCCGGGCTCGTCGTCCTTCAGGTGCGGCAGGAACAGGTTCCACAGCCCTTCGGCCTGCGCGCGCGCCTTCAGCTCTTCCATGAACGACACCGGATACTGCCCGGCATGCACTTCGTCGTTCCATTGACGAATGCGCGGCACGATGTGCGCATCCATGAACGCGCGCACGCGGCTGCGCAGTTCTTCCACTTTCGGGGTATAGCCAAAGTCCATGATCGACTCCTCGATTCGGTTCCGTCAGTAAGCCGAGACGCCGCCGTCGACGGCGACGGCCTGCCCGGTCAGATAGGTGTTTTCCTTCGCGCACAGCATCAGCATCGTCGCGACGACTTCGTCGGGCCGGCCGAGCCGCTTCATCGGCGAACCCTGCGCGAGAAAGTCCTGCCGGTCGCTCATGTCGCTGTCGGTGACCATCGGCGTCGTGCTGTAGAACGGACACACCGCGTTCACGCGAATGCCGTGACGCGCGTATTCGAGCGCCGCCGTCTTCGTCAGCCCGACCACCGCATGCTTCGCCGCCGCATACGCGGCCAGCTTCGGCGCGCCGCCGAGCCCCGCCATCGACGCGACGTTCAGGATCACGCCTTCGCGCTGCGCGAGCATGCAACGGATCTGATGCTTCATCCCGAAGAACACGCCCTTCGCGTTGACCGCGAAGCTGAGGTCGAGATCGGCTTCGTCGGTATCGATCAGCGCCTTCATCGGCGGCGCAATGCCCGCGTTGTTGATGCCGACGTCGAGGCGCCCGAAGCGCTGCGCGGCGGCCTGCACGAGCGCGGCGACGTCCGCTTCGCTGCTCACGTCGCAGCGCTGCGCGATCACGTCGGCACCCGCCGCGCGCAGCGGCGCGGCGACGCGCTCGAGCCCGTCCGCGTTCAGGTCGCCGAGCGCGAGCCGCGCGCCCATCGCGGCCAGTTCGCTCGCGAGCAGCGCGCCGAAGCCGCTCGCGGCGCCGGTGATCATCACGGCCTGTCCGCTGTAGCTGTCGAGTTTCATCGCGCGCTCAGATCGTCAGGCCGCCGTCGACGACGATGCATTCGCCGTTCGTGTAGCTCGCCGCGTCGGACACGAGATACAGCACCGTGCCGGCCATCTCGCGCGGCTCCGCATGGCGGCGCAGCGGGATCTTCGCCATCCACGCCTCGTAGATGGCCTTGTCCGCGAACAGCGCGCCGGCGAACTTCGTCTTCGTGAGGCCCGGCAGCAGCGCGTTCACGCGGATGCCGAACGGCCCGCACTCCTTCGCGAACGCCTTCGTCATGTTGACGACCGCGGCCTTCGTGATCGAATAGATGCCCTGCCGGTCGCCCGGCTGCAGCGCATTGACCGACGCCGTGTTGACGATCGCGCCGCCGCCCTGCGCCTTCATCAGCTTGCCGGCCTCGACCGACATGAAGAAATAGCCGCGGATGTTCACGTCGACGGTCTTCTCGTACGCGGCGAGATCGGTATCGAGGATGTGGCCGAAATACGGATTCGCGGCCGCGTTGTTGACGAGGATGTCGAGACGCCCGTGCCTGCCGCGCACGGTTTCGAACGTCGCGGCGATATCCTCGAGCCGACCGACGTGGCAGGCCAGCGCCTCGGCGCGGCCGCCCGCCGCGACGATCTCGTCGGCGACGGCCTGGCAGTCGTCGAGCTTGCGGCTCGACACGATCACATGCGCGCCCTGCTGCGCGAGCAGCTTCGCGATTTCCTCGCCGATGCCGCGGCTTGCCCCCGTCACCAGCGCGATCTTGCCGGTCAGGTCGAACAGATTGCTTGCCATGCTTCGCTCCTCCATGAATGTTTTTTTCTGCCGGCGCTCAGCGATGCGCGTCGATCACGCGCACGGCCTCGTCGGCGAGCCGCCCGGCCATCGCGCCGACCCGCAGCGCCTGCGCGCTCGACGCATTGCCCTGCAGCGCGCGCGCCTTCACGCCCTGCACGATCGCCGCGAGCCGGAAGAAACTGAATGCGAGATAGAAGTGCCAGTCGCAGATCGGCGCGATGCCGCGCAGCGCGCAATAACGCTCGACGATCTGTGCCTCGTCCGGCACGCCGAGCGCGGCGCGGTCCTGGCCCGCGATTCCGCGCACCTGGCCGTCGGCCGGCAGGCGCAGGCACATGCAGAAATACGCGAGATCGGCGAGCGGATTGCCGAGCGTCGACAGTTCCCAGTCGAGCACGGCCTGCACGCGGTAGCGGTCGCGCTCGAACATCAGGTTGTCGATCCGGTAGTCGCCATGCACCAGCGACGGCCGGCCCGCGTCGTCCGGACAGGCCTTCGGCAGCCAGTCGATCAGCGTTTCCATCGCGTCGATCCGTTCCGTCTCGGCCGCGCGATACTGCTTGGTCCACACGCCGATCTGCCGCTCGAAGTAGTTGCCGGGCCGGCCGTAGTCGGCGAGGCCGACCGCGTCGACATCGACGTCGTGCAGCGCGGCCATCGTCTGCAGCACCGCGTCGTAGCAGGCCGCGCGATCGGCCTTCGGCAGTTCCGGCAGCGCGGGATCCCAGAAGATCCGCCCGTCTTCGTAGCTCATCACGTAGAACAGGCTGCCGATCACGTCGCGGTCCTCGCACAGGTGATACGGCTGCGCGACCGGCACCGCAGTGCCCGACAGCGCGGTCAGCACGCGGAACTCGCGATCGACCGCGTGCGCGGACTTCAGCAGTTCGCCCGGCGGTTGCCGGCGCAGCACATAGCGGCCGCTGCGGGCGTGCAGCAGAAAGGTCGGGTTCGACTGGCCGCCGGCAAACTTCTCCGCGTCGAGCGGCCCTTCGAATCCCGGCACATGGTCTTCCAGATAGCGCGCAAGGCGGGCAACGTCGAGTTGCTGGGTGGTGTTCGTCATCGTCGCGATCGTTCGTGGTCAGCCGTAGGTTCGAAACGCGTGTCGCTCCGGATCCTCCAGATGCGGGATGCCGTTGAACGACGCGACGTGGAACGCTTCGGCGTTGAAGAAATACTGCGAAATGCTGCTGTTGCGAATCTGCAGGTTCAGCGCGATCGCACTCGACGGCGGCGCGGCCAGCACCTGCTGCAAGGTGACGGCGATCGGGCCGCCCGAACTCACCGCGAGCACGCGCTGGCCGCCGCCGTCGCGAATCGCGGCGCGCGCGTCGGCGACGCGCTGCTGGAACTGTGCCCAGGTCTCGGGCGCGGCAGGCCCGAGCTTGTCCTCCGACCACAGCTGCAGCAGTTGCCTGAGCGCGCGGAAATAGTCCTTCATCGAGCCGGCCGCGAGCTGCGCGAGCGCCGGGTAGTCGCTGGCCGCCGCCGCAAACAGTCCGTGGAAATCGTATTCGTTCAGGCCCGGATGGCGGTCGCAGGCAATGTCTTTACGCCCCATCCCGCGCAGGATCGCCGCGAGCGTCTGCGTGTGCCGATTCAGCGTGCCGCAGATCACACGGTCGAACGCGAGGCCCTGCCGCGCGAAATACTCGCCGAGCCACACGGCCTGCTGCTCGCCGACGGCGGACAGCCGGTCGTAGTCGTCGGTGCCGAACGACGCCTGCCCGTGCCTTACCAGATAGAGTTCTGCCATCGCATGCCAGCCAGATCGGAACAGAAGGCCCAGCATAGCGACCAGGATTGCATTTTTGAAATTTATTTTCTGAATCTATCGATATTCAACACGTGAATTCCCCCGATTGGGCGGCCGATTCGCCGGCCGCCGGGCGTCGCGGCACAGGGATTGCGGTACCCGCATCGCATGTCGACTTTATTCAAGGAGGAGTGCGATGCTCGGAACAATACTTATCGTCATACTGATCCTGGTCCTCATCGGTGCCTTTCCTGCGTGGCCGCACAGTCGCAGCTGGGGCTACTGGCCGTCGGGGACCGTCGGGCTGATCGTCGTCATCGTCGTGATCCTGGTGCTGATGGGCCAGATCTGACGTCCTCCGCCGCCGGCGGGCGGCGAGGACGTCGCAGGCAAGGTGCCGACCGGTCAGGCGGCACGCGCGGCATGTCCGTCGACCGCGGCCTGCAGCGACCGATCCGCCGCCGGCGTCACCAGCACGATCTTGCCGATGTGACGCCCGGAATCCATCAGCTCGTGCGCGGCGCGCGCATCGCGAAGCTCGAACAGCCGGTAGATCTGCGGCTTCACGCTGCCCTGCCGGATCAGCGGCCACACGGCCGCTTCCAGTTCACCGATGATCTGCGCCTTTTCTGCGTGCGTGCGCGAACGCAGCGTCGAGCCGATATGCGTGAGCCGCTTGGTCAGCATCGGGAACAGGTCCAGCTCCTTCGCCGGCCCGTTGATCACGCCGATCTGCACGATGCGGCCGTTGATCGCCGCCGCCGCGAAATTGCGCGCGACGTAGTCGCCGGCGATGATGTCGACGATCACGTCGACGCCCTTGCCGTCCGTGTGGCGCGCGACCGCTTCGACGAAATCCTCGCGGTGGTAGTCGATCGCGTGATCGGCGCCGAGGCGCAGGCTCGCGTCGCGCTGCGCGTCCGAGCCGACGGTCGTGATGATCTTCGACGCGCCGAACGCCCTGGCGAGCATCGTCGCCGTGGTGCCGATGCCGGACGCGCCGCCGTGGATCAGCACGCTTTCGCCGGCCGTGAACCGGCCGCGCTGGAACAGGTTCAGCCAGACCGTCATGAAGGTTTCCGGCATCGCCGCCGCTTCGGCCATGCCGAGCCCTTCCGGAATCGCGAGCGTGTTGTGCTCGTCGGCCACCGCGTATTGCGCATAGCCGCCGCCGGGAATCAGCGCACACACGCGATCGCCGATCGCGAAGCGCGTGACGTCGCGCCCGACCGCGACGACCTCGCCCGCAATCTCCAGGCCCGGGATGTCGGACGCGCCCGGCGGCGGATCGTACAGCCCCTTGCGCTGGAACACGTCGGGGCCGTTCACGCCGGCCGCATGAATGCGGATCAGCACTTCGCCGGGGCCCGGCGACGGCACCGTTCGCGTGGTCGGCACCAGCACTTCGGGGCCGCCGGGACGCACGATCTCGATCGCGGTCATGTCGGCGGGCAGGGTTTGCATGTCATCAATCACGATATGATCCTCAACGTCGTCGATGCGCGGCCGATTCGCGGACCCTCCCCGAATCGCGGCATCGCCATGGGTGTGAAGGCAGTCTAGGGGCGATGCTGCGCGCCGGCACGCAGCGAATTGCCGGTCGGGGAATGCAAAAATGCATCAGTCTGGACCAACGATGAACTGGGACGACGCGCGCGTCTTTCTCGCGATCCATCGTGAGCGCACGCTGCGCCGCGCGGCGCAGACGCTCGGCGTCGACCAGGCGACGGTCGGCCGGCGGCTCGCGACGCTCGAACACCAGCTCGGCGCGACGCTGTTCCTGCGTTCGTCGAAAGGCTATCTGCCGACGCCGGTCGGCGAACTGG
The DNA here is from genome assembly GCF_902499075.1 of Burkholderia pseudomultivorans. GTDB lineage: Bacteria > Pseudomonadota > Gammaproteobacteria > Burkholderiales > Burkholderiaceae > Burkholderia > Burkholderia pseudomultivorans. The sequence continues at coordinate 58,765 of NZ_CABVPP010000016.1, forward strand.
CGCTGCGCGCCGCCGAGGCGATGGAGCAGCACGCGCACGAACTGGTCCGGCTGACGCAGGGGGTCGACCGGCGGCTCGCCGGCGACGTGAAGGTCACGACGACCGATGCGCTCGCAATCGAGTTCGTGATGCCGTCGATCGCGCGGCTGCATGCGAAGCATCCGGACGTGTGCGTTTCGCTGAATACGTCGACGCAGGTCCTGAACCTCGCGAAGCGCGAGGCCGACATCGCGGTGCGCACCGTGCGGCCCGCCAATCCCGATCTCGTCGCACGCCGCCTCGCCTGCTGGGACATGGGGCTGTTCGCGTCGCCCGACTATCTGCTGCGGCACGGCGAGCCGACCCGCGGCACTGCCTTTGCGGGGCACGACCTGGTCGTCTACCAGCCGTATATCGACGCGAGCCGCCAGCCGGCCATCGCCGGCGAGCCGATCGGCAACGCGCGCATCGCCGCGCGCATCAATTCGAGCCTGATGATGCGCGCCGCGCTGCGCGCGGGCCTCGGCATCGGCGAGATTCCCGTGTACATGGGCGAGCGCGACGGCCTCGCGCGCGTTTGGCCCGGGCAACTGCGCGAGACGCCGTACGAAGTCTGGCTCGTCACGCATCGCGACCTGCGCCACACCGCACGCATTCGCGCGACCATCGACGAGATCGTGTTCGCGTTCGACGCGGCTCGATAAGCGGCTTTCGCCGCATCGACGTCGAGCGTACCGTCGGGGTCCGGACACCCGCAGCGACCAGGGCGGCCGGCAGCGTGCCCGGCACGCCCGTTCTAAAGATCGAGTGGCGATTCCCCCCTTTGCGCAAGCTTTGAAAGAAAGACGTGCCGGACGCCGCGGTGCCGTTCATGTTTCGCGATGTCGAGCGACGCGCAACGCGTGCCCCGCCGCCGCCATCCGGGCCGCTCTTTTATAATGCGAACGATATTCATTTTTCTTTCGCAGCCGTCATTCCATCATGCGTCTCTCGAATCTGACCAAACACACGCCGGCCCTGGTCGAACGTGTCGACGATGCCCGGCCCGACGACCCGATAGCGCAACGGCTGCGCGATCTCGGCTTCGTGCGCGGCGAACCGGTGCGCGTCGTCGCGTGCGGGCCGTGGGGCGCCGATCCGCTGCTGATCCAGGTCGGCTCGACGCGCTTCGCGCTGCGTCGCGCCGAAGCCGAACGCGTGAGCGTCAACGTGCAGGAGGACACCCGGTCATGAGCGCCGCTGCATTGCGTGTCGCGCTGGTCGGCAACCCCAACTGCGGCAAGACCGCGCTGTTCAACCAGTTGACCGGCGGCCGGCAGAAGGTCGCCAACTACGCGGGCGTCACCGTCGAGCGCAAGGTGGGACGTTTTGTCGCGCCGTCGGGCCGGCAGATCCAGGTGCTCGACCTGCCCGGCGCGTACAGCTTCGATTCGACGAGCCCCGACGAACGCATCACGCGCGACGTGCTGCTCGGCCGCCATCCGGGCGAGGCGCCGCCCGACCTCGTGGTGTGCGTCGCCGATGCGACCAACCTGCGCCTGCATCTGCGTTTCGTGCTCGAAGTGCAGCGGCTCGGCCGGCCGGTCGTGCTCGCGCTGAACATGATGGATGCGGCCGAACGCCGCGGCATCCGGATCGACATCGACGTGCTGGCGCGCGAACTCGGCGTGCAGATCGTGCAGACCGTGGCGGTGCGGCGCGGCGGCGCCAGCCGGCTCGTCGACGTGCTCGACCGCGCCGTCGCGAACGCGCCGGCGGCCGCGCCGCCCGCTGCTGACGACACCGACGACGACGCGATCCACGCGCGCGTGCGGGCGCTGCTCGCGGCGGCCGTCGTGATGCCGCGCGCGACCGACGTGCGCGACGACCGGCTCGACCACTGGGCGCTGCACCCCGTGTTCGGGCTCGTGATCCTCGCCGCCGTGATGTTCCTGGTGTTCCAGGCGGTCTATTCGATCGGCAAGCCGATCACCGACGCGATCGGCGACGGCTTCACGTGGCTCGGCGCGCTGGCCGGCGCCCATCTCCCCGACGGCCCGCTGCGCGGTCTCGTCACCGACGGCCTGATCGGCGGCCTCGGCACCGTGCTCGGCTTCCTGCCGGAGATCCTGGTGCTGTTCCTGTTCATCCTGGTCCTGGAGGAATCGGGCTATCTGCCGCGCGCCGCATTCCTGCTCGACCGGATGATGGTGTCGGTCGGGCTTACCGGCCGCTCGTTCATTCCGCTGCTGTCGAGTTTCGCGTGCGCGATTCCCGGCGTGCTCGGCACGCGCAGCATCACCGACCCGCGCGACCGGCTCGCGACGATCCTCGTCGCGCCACTGATGACGTGTTCCGCGCGCCTGCCCGTCTATGCGCTGCTGATCGGCGCGTTCATCCCGTCGCAGCGCGTGCTCGGCATCTTCAACCTGCAGGGCGTCGTGCTGTTCGCGCTGTATGCGGCGGGGATCGGCGGCGCGATGCTCGTCGGCTGGATCATGAAGAAGCTGCGCGGCCCGCAGGGCGAACACGCGCTGCTGATGGAACTGCCGTCGTATCGCCTGCCGCGCGTGCGCGACGTCGCGATCGGCCTGTGGGAGCGCGGTTCGATCTTCATGAAACGGCTGACCGGCGTGATTCTCGCGCTCACCGTGCTGATGTGGTTCATCTCGACGTTCCCGTCGCCGCCGGCCGGCGCGGTCGGCCCCGCGATCGACTACACGTTCGCCGGCTACCTCGGCCGCGCGCTGCAGTACGTGTTCGCGCCGCTCGGCTTCAACTGGCAGATCAGCCTGTCGCTGATCCCCGCGTTCGCCGCACGCGAAACCGCGGTCGCGGCGCTCGCGACGGTCTATGCGGTGAGCGGTGGCGACGCCGATATCGCGAGCGTCGGCCACGCGCTCGCCGCCAACTTCTCGCTCGCGAGCGCGCTGTCGCTGCTGGTCTGGTTCGCGTTCGCGCCGCAATGCATGTCGACGCTCGCGGTGATTCGCCGCGAGACGGGTTCGTGGCGCAACGTCGCGATCTCGTTCGGCTACATGTTCGTGATGGCGTACGCGGCGTCGTTCGTCACCTATCAGGTCGCGAGGGCGCTGACATGAGCGCCGGCCTCGTCGCGCAATACGCGGTGATCGCCGTGCTGGTCGCGGCCAGCGCACTGTTCATGTTCCGCAAGCTCGCGCCGAAGCCGGCGGCGCGCTGCCAGCGCGCCGTCGCGCTCGCGCTGGTCCGCACGCGCGCGCTGCGCTGGCTCGGGCATCGGCTGATGCCGGGCGCGGCGGCCGCGGCCGGTTGCGGCGACGGCTGCAGCACCTGCGGCGCATGCGGCACCGACGGCAACGCGACGCCGTCGTCGAGCGGCGAACAGCCGCTTACGTTTCATTCGCCCGCACGGCGGCGATGAAACCCGCGATCGGTCTGCGTCCGGCCTGCGCGGCCGACCTGCCGTTTCTGCTGACGCTGCGCCGGCTCACGATGACCGCGCATCTGCAACGCGTCGGCGCCCCCACCGACGACGACACACACCGGCGCCGCATCTCGGCGCACTTCGACGACGCCGCCATCATCTGCGAAGGCGAGCAGGCAATCGGATTGCTGAAGGTCTCGCGGTCCGCCGACGAATGGCACATCCATCAGCTCCAGTTGATGCCTGCGCATCAGGGCCGCGGCATCGGCCGCGCCGTGCTCGGCAGCGTGCTCGCCGACGCGACGCGCGCGAACGTGCGCGTGTCGCTCAGCGTGCTGCACGGCAATCCCGCGCGACGGCTGTACGAGCGGCTCGGTTTCCGGCTCGTGTCGGAAACGGCCACCAGCGCCAATCTGATCCGGCACGCGTGACGGCTCGCGCGCGGCCGACAATCGCCGCGCGCCGGCGCGCCTGCACCGGCAGTCAAGGCGTCCAGCGATAAACGGTGATGCTGCTGCCCTTCACGTTGTTCTTCGTGACCACATACTCGCCGGTCGATCGGCGATAGGCGCGCACGCCGTACATCGAATCGAGTGCGCTGCTCGCATCGACGGCGCTGCTGCTGGTGTTGACCAGCGTGGTGTCGAGCTTGCCGGTGGACAGGTTGAACGCGTCGATGTTCGGCAACGCCGCGCCGCTGCCGCCGAACCAGTAGCCGACGAACAGATGGTTGCCGGCCGCGTCGAGCGACTTCGCGCCGCTGTGCGGCAGCGTGATCACCGGGTTCGGGCGCGTGGTGTTGCCCGCGCGCCAGCCGTGATACACCTCGATGCGCGTACCGATCGCCGTCCAGTCCGTGCTGCCGGCGACGCCCTGCGCGAGGATCATCGTGTCGCTGTCGGCGAGATAGACGATGCGCGTCAGCGGCTGCACGCTCGCGGGAACCGGAATCGCGACGGCCGGCCCCCAAGCCGGCTTGCCGTCCGCGTCGAAGCCGGTCAGCGGGTAATGGTAGATCGCCCCGGTCTTGTCCAGGCCCGCCCACACGTCGCCCTTGCCGTCGATGCTGAAGCCGCTCGTGACACGCCGCGTCGTATTGAACGCGGGCCCCGGAATCGATGCGTCCGGAATGGCGATGTAGCCGTTCGCCTTGTTGAAATGGAAGAAGTAGAAGATCGGCGGATTCTGGCCGGCCGCGACCAGAATCCGGTTCGCGCCGACCGAAACGACTTGCCCGAAATGCTCGTCGCGCTGCACGTCGTTGACGTTGATGCGCGGATCCGACGGATACGTGAACGGGTCGACCGTATTCGCGACGAACACGCCGCCCGCGCCGCCCGAGTAAATGTGCGTGCCGCCGTAGAACAGCGTGCCGTCGGTGGCCGGATCGGGCGCGGCGATGCCTTCGAAGTTGAGCGCCTGGAGCGTCCAGCGCAGGTTGCCGTTGTGGTCGTAGGCGTGGATGTCGGTCGCGCCGTCGCGGCCGAGGTCCCAGCTGCCGCCCCACGGGTTGTTCAGCACGTACAGGTTGCCGGCGGCGTCCTTGCCGATCCCGACGACGCGCGTGAAACGCTTCGCACCGACCTGCCCCTTGATGCCCGTCGTGGTGTCGAGATAGCCGCCCTGCACGCCGAAGGTACCCGCCAGTGTCGGCCTCGACGACACGTCGTAGCGCTTGATGTTCATGTCGGGGCCTGCGTCGCCGACCATCAGCTGCTGCGACGACGCATCGAAAAACAGCGACGACGGCCGCGATTCGCCGGCCATCCGGATCGTGTTCAGCAGCGCACCGTTCGGCGCGAACTCGACGATCGTGCCCGCGCTCTTTTGCGCGACCCAGACGTTGCCTGTGCCGTCGACCGCGAGCGCGCCCGGGCTAGACACGCCGATGTCGCGCTGCCACACGCCGTCGGTCGTGAAGACGCGGACGCGATTGCCGTAGAAGTCGCTCGCATACAGCAGCGAACCTGCCGTCGCGAGCCCGGTGACGACGTCGACGCGCGGCTGGTTGGTCGCCGCGCTGACCTGGATCAACCGGTCGCGCACCTTGGTCGCGCGGTTGTAGCGCCCGACCGCGCCGCTTCCATACGTCTTGCCCGGCTGCAGCGCCGCGAAGATCGACGTCGCGTTGCCGGTGATCGCGCTGCCCTGGAACTCGCCGTGCGCGCCGATCGAGCCGAGGCTCCGGTGGTTCTGGTAGATCGCGACGCCGCCTTCGTCCTCGTCCCACATCGACGCCGTATAGATCACGCCTTCCGGCGACACCCACATCGACCGCGCGGTGTTGCCGACGTGGGCGGCAAGCGTGCCGTAGGTGTTCGCCAGCCAGTCGGTGGTGTTCTGCGCGACACCGGCCGGCGCGAGCGCGGCGAGCGCCGCAGCGAAGAGGATGACGCGGATGCGTTTTTTATCGACCATCACGGATGCGCTCCTGAATGTAGCGGTCAATCGTGCGAATGACCGGTCAAGCGGATTTTTCAAATCGGTGATGCGTAAAACCTTCCTCGCGACCTTTATCTCCGGTCTTTATTACAGGCAGCGTAACGGAGGCAAGTGACAGGACGATAACGAATTATTTAAACGGATGCGAATGATGAATAATCGCCGCTTCGCGGATTTTCAGCGGGATTTGCGATTTTCGGTAAATCCGGGAATATCGAATGCCGATGTGCGAGAGGCGGGTATATTTTTCTTGTCGATTCGATGTGCCGGACGGCGCGCGTTGCCGACGTCGCGCCGTCCGGCTCACGCAACCCGAACCGTTACCGCGCGCAATCCACCAGCAGGTTCGCCAGTACCGACGCCCCTTGCGCGAGGTGCACCGGATCGGCGTCTTCCGCCTCGTTGTGGCTCAGTCCGGCCTTGCACGGGACGAACACCATCGCAGTCGGCGCGACGTAGGACAGATTCACCGCGTCGTGCCCCGCGCCGCTGCACATCTCCAGATACGGATAGCCGGCAGCGGCCGTCGCGCGCCGGACCTGCTCGACGCACTGCGCGTCGAACACCACCGGCGCATATTCGGCGATGGTCTGCACGTCGACGCGCGTGCCGCGCAGCGCGGTACGCTGCACGCAGATCGCCTCGATGTCGGCGACGAGCCGTTGCAGCGCCGGCTGCGAAGGATGGCGCACGTCGATGCTGAAGCGGACCATGCCCGGGATCGTGCTCGGCGAATTCGGCTGGCACGTCAAATGGCCGACGGTCACGCGCGCATCGGCATCGAAGCCGTGGCCATGCTCGACGATCGCGGCGATCATCGCGGCGGCCACGCCCATCGCATCCTTGCGCACGCTCATCGGCGTCGTGCCGGCATGCGACTCGAAGCCGGTCACCGTGACGTCGAGTTCGTAGATGCCCTGCACGCCGGTCACGACGCCGATCGGCTTGCCGGCGTTCTCGAGCACCGGGCCCTGCTCGATATGCGCCTCGAAGTACGCCTTCGGCATCTGCCGCTCGCGCTCGCGGCCAGCGAAGCCGGTGCGCTCGAGTTCGTCGCCGAGCAGCACGCCCGTCTGCATGCACGGCCGCGCGCGCGCATAGTCCAGATCGAGCGCGCCGGCATAGACGGCCGAGCCCATCATGCCGGGCGTGAAACGCGAGCCCTCTTCGTTGGTCCATGCGACGACGTCGATCGGATGCCGCGTCGCGATGCCGTGCTCGTTCAGCGTGCGAATCACCTCGAGGCCGGCCAGCACGCCGTAGACACCGTCGAAGCGGCCGCCGAGCGGCTGCGTGTCGAGATGGCTGCCGCACATCACCGCCGGCGCGTCGTGCTGCGTGCCCGGCCGGCGCGCGAACACGTTGCCGATCGGGTCGATGCGGATGTCGCAACCGGCCTGCTCGCACCAGTCGATGAAGCGGCGGCGGCCCAGCACCTCGTCGTCGCTGAGCGCGAGCCGGCAGCTGCCGCCATGCGCGGTCGCACCGATTTTCGCCATCTCCATCAGCGAATCCCACAGCCTTTGCTGGTTAACGAGGATCATCGCGGTCGCTCCTGAAAAGTACCGAGCATATACACTTGGATCGATCAGAAAAATCCAAGATTTCGTTGCGCCCGATAACCTTTTCTTTTCACCCCGGCCGCGCCCGGCTTCCGGGCAGCGTTCGCGACAGCGCCCATGAAACTGAAGCAGCTCCACGCCTTTCTCGCGGTTGCCGAGCACCGTACCATTCGCGGCGCCGCCCGCGCGCTCGGCGTCACGCAGCCGGCAATCAGCGGCACCGTGCGCGAGCTCGAACTCGATCTCGGCGTGCCGCTCGTCACGCGCAGCGTCAAGGGGATTGCGCTGACCGGCTACGGCAGCGCGTTCGCGGTTCGTGCGCGGCTGATCGTCGAGGAGATCCAGCGCACGCGCGACGAGATCGAACAGCTGCGGCTCGGCACGACCGGCTCCGTGTCGATCGCGGTCAGCCCGACCGTCGCGCTGACCATCCTGCCGCGTGCGTTCGACGCATTCACGCGCGCGCTGCCCGGCGCGACCGTCAACATCGACGACGCGCTGACATCGACCGATCTCGCGCGGCTGCGCGACGGCACGCTCGATTTCATCGTCACGCATCAGCTGTCGGCGCCGCTGCCGGACGCAGACGAATTCGCGAGCATTGCGCTGTTCCGCACCGCGTTCGCGGTCGTGGCCCGACGCCGGCATCGGCTGGCCCGTGCGCGATCGCTGCACGAGCTTGTCGACGCGCAGTGGTGCACGCCGCGCTACGGGGAAGGCGGCGACGACCTGGTGCGCTCGATTTTCGCGCCGTTCGGCATCGACATGCCGAAGCGCGTGATGCATTGCCCGTCGTTTGCCGCGACGCTCGCACTCGTATCGCAGACGGATGCGCTCGGCATCTTCGCGCGGCCGCTCGCCGATGTCGAGAAACGCACGCGCGGGATCGCGGTGCTGGATCTCGTCGAGCCGATGCCGCAGTTGACGGTCGCGATCGTGATGCGCCGGCACGCGTTGCTGACGCCGGCCGCGCTGCATTTCATCGAATGCCTGAAGGCGGCGTCCGCCGAGGTGGCGGACCAGGACGACGGCGCGTGAGGGTCAGGCCGGCGGCCGGAACGCACGCGTCGCGGACGGTGCATGCGCATGCTGCTTCAGGTAAGCCAGCGCGTCGCCGAGCGCCAGTACATGCTGCTCGCCGTTCCTCATGCGCAGCGACACCGCACCGGCCAGCGCCTCCTTGCGCCCGGTCACCGCGACGATCGGCGCGGCCAGCGCGCGTGCGTCGAAGATCTTGCGCGGCAGGCGTTCGGCACGGAAGTCGCGCAGCACGCGGCAGCCGATCGCTTCGAATGCGAACGCCGCATCGTCGGCAAACGCGCGGTCGTCGTGCCCGATGTTCGCGACGACGATCTGGTCGGGCGCGAGCCACGTCGGCAGCCAGCCTTCGTAGTGTTCGAGCAGGACGCCGATGAACCGTTCGAGGCTGCCGAGCACCGCGTGATGCAGCATCACGGGCACGGCGCGCGCTCCGTCCTCCGCGACGTACGCCGCGCCGAGTCGCTCCGGCAACACGAAGTCGAGCTGAATGGTCCCGCACTGCCATTGCCGTCCCTGACGGTCGAGCAGATGAAACTCGAGCTTCGGGCCGTAAAACGCGCCCTCGCCCGCCTGCACGGCGAAGTTCAGGCCCGCCGCCCGCGCGGCGGACGCCAGCATCGCTTCCGAGCGGTCCCAGACCGCCTCGTCGCCCGCGCGCACGGCCGGCCTCGTCGACAACGCGACGTCGAACCCGTCGAATCCGAAATCCGCATAAATCGACTTCAGCAACATGCAGAAGCGCGCGACTTCGGCCTCGACCTGATCGGGCATGCACAGCACGTGCGCATCGTCCTGCGTGAATGCACGTGCGCGCATCAGGCCATGCAGCGCGCCCGACGGCTCGGCCCGGTGCACCGCGCCGAACTCCGAATATCGAACCGGGAGATCGCGATACGAGCGGACGCCTTTCCTGAAGATCTGCACATGACACGGGCAACTCATCGGCTTGAGGCAGTACGGACGGTCGTCACTCTCCAGCGCGAACATGCCGCGTCCGAACTTCTCCCAATGGCCGCTCTGCTCCCACAGGCTGCGGGCGACGATCTGCGGGGTTCGCACTTCGGAAAATCCGGCCTGCCGCATCCGGACACGGATATAGTCCTCGACGACGCGCAGCAGGACCATGCCGCGCGGATGCCAGAAAATGGCACCCGGACTTTCGTCCTGCTGGTGAAACAGATCGAGCTTGTTGCCGAGCACTCGGTGATCGCAGTCATCCATCATGTTCTCCGCTGACATTCGGTGCCGAATACGGCGGAGCATGAAAAAAGCCCCGTCGCATTCGGCGGGGCCTGGGATGGTTCGAAGCACTGATCTACGACGCGCACCATCCTCCCGACCCGCCATGAGCGGTCGTGGTGGTGGTCGTGGTCGTGACGAAACGTGCGTTCATGCGGTGAATCTAGTCGACTCGTTAGCGGCTGTCAACAACGCGTGTCACGCCGAACGCCGCGCACGCGTGCGTCGACGGCCGGCCCGATGCGCATCGAAGCCAATGACCTTTCGCGTACCTTGTGCAACGATACCGACCAACGCCGATGGCGGCTCGAGCCGATGCGCATGCCGACGTGGTTCGTCGAAGCTGCCGGGGAACGATTGACGACGATCTACGCGCGCATCGATATCGACGATCCGGAAGGCGCCGCCGCACAATCCCGAATCGATGCGTGTATCGTCCGACTTCGTCACGCCCGCCACTTCGCCATTTCATCTCGCGCCACTCACATGAAACGCCTCGCCTGTTTCGCTCTCACGCTGGGCCTCGCGATGTCTTCGCCTGCTCACGCGGACTGCAAGCGCTTCATCCGTTCGTGGGCCGGGCTCTATCCCGGTCACACGGTCGACGCCGCGCATGTCGCCTGCGTCGCATGGCCGTCCAATCCGAAACTGACCATCGCCGCGCTGCCGTTCGACAAGCAGTCTGCTGATCTCGGCGTCGTGGTCGCCGACAGCGCGACCGGCAAGGTCGTCGCGCACGGCCTGCAGGAAGACGTGATCGACCGCAGCAGCTGGCGCAATCTCGAACGGCTCGCGATCGACGTGGCGCCCTATCCGCTCGACAAAAACCGGACCGCTTTCGGCGTGGTCGTGGTGAATCGCGACGCCGACAGCGCGTCGCGCACCGTCGAGGCCGTGATGTCGATGTACGTGATGGACGGACCGCGCGTGCAGCAGATCCTCGACCGGCTGCTGGTCTACTGGCGCACCGGCGGCATTTTCTACGACTGCGCCGGCGAAGTTTCCGAGGTGAAAAGGAAACTCGCCGTCGGTGCGAGCGGCAGCGCCGGCTACCCGACGTTGAATGCGTCGGAGACGTCGTCGACGTATGCGAGTCCGCACAACGGACAGTCGGCGGATGACTGCAACGTGCGCGCGGTCGACGTGAAGCATGGCGACTATTCGATCCGCTACCGCAACGGCAGGTACGAAGTGCCGAAGGCGCTTCAGCCGTTCGCGTGAGCGTTGAGCCGGATGAACTAGCGCGCCGCTCCGTCGACCCGAGCGCGCGGCAACGCCAGCATATGGCACGATACGCCGACGATCATGACGATCGCCGCCAGCGCCAGCATCAGCGTCCGATAGCCGCTGCGGAAGTCGTCGAAATGCCGCGTCAGGAAGATGGCGAATGCGATGCCGCTTGCGCCGCCGATGTTGTGCACGGTCCATGAGGTGCCCATCGCGACGGCCGCCTTCTCGCGAGGCAGCGCGCCGAGCGCGACCAGCGTCGACGGACCGAGAATCGCACCCCAGCCGATGCCGAACAGAACCAGCGGCGGCAAGAACCAGCGCGCATCCAGTTTCGTCGCAGCGACGGCCAGCAGCACCGCCGCAACGACGAACAGAAACAGGCCGGTCACGATGATCCGCGACGGCCCGATGCGCTCGCTTCGGCTGCCGATCCACGACGACGCGGCCGAGAACGTCACGGTCGCGGGCAGCAGGAACAGGCCGATTGCGATGTCGCCCATCCCGAGCTGGCTCGAAAGGAAAATCGGGAAGGTCAGCAGCACGATGCAGTAGAAGAACGCGAGGAAGAACGTGGCCAGCAGGGCGGACAGGAACCTCGCTTCCCGGAAGAAATGAAACTCGACGATCGGATCGCGCGTGTTCAGCTCATGCCGCACGAACAGCGCCAGCGAACCGATCGACACCGGCAGCAGCCACAGACGAAACGACGTCCCGTCGATCGACAGATAGCTGACGAGCGCGGTCAGGCCGACGACGAGCAGCAGGCAGCCGGCGACGTCCAGGCGCTTCGCGGTGGCTTCCCTGAATTCCGGTATCGCCCAGGCGCACAGAACCAGGCTGATCGCGATGAACGGAATATTGATCAGGAATGCGACGTGCCAGTCGAGCGCGCCCGCGAATACGCCGCCGACGATCGGGCCGAGCGCGAGGCCGATGCCGTTCGCGCCGAACAGTATCCCCAGCGCCTTGCCTTGCTCGCTTTCGTCGAAGGTATAGCTGACGATCGCGCCCGACACCGTATACAGGATCGCGCAACCGATGCCCTGTACGAAGCGGAACAGAACCAGCAGCCAGAACTGATGCGCGATACCGGCGAACAGCGACGCGACGCCGAATATCGCCAGGCCGATCGTCAGCAGCTTCTTGCGCCCGAGATTGTCGGCGAGCGTGCCGACCGGCACCATGAACGCGGACAGCGCGACCATGAATATCGACGTGACCCATTGCGTCGCCTGGATCGGAATCGAGAAATCGCGGCCGATCGCAGGAAGAATCGTGTTGACGACCGTGAGATCGATGCAGCCCAGGAAGCTGGCGATGCAAATGCCGGTCAGCCCGACGTATTTTCGAACCTTGCCCGATGTATCAGTCATGCGCCATTGCCTCGGTTTCCTCGTGCTCGTGGCCGTACGTGTGTGTGCGCACACGTATTCACTCCTCGGAAATTTCGATTGAATGCCTTCCGCCCAGCGAGCCGCGAGTGCGTTTCTCGCGTTCCGCTTTTGTGCTTGTATTGATACGAGTTTGATACGGGCGTCCGCAGCAAATCATCGCTCGGTGGCGACAGGTTGTTAAATAACTAATCAGAATTTGGATTTATCGAAGGCGGGCATTCTTATTTCACGCAGTTCGCGATCTTGTCGGAAAGCATGTTTCACCTTGCGGATGACTCACCCGCCTTCATCAACCGGCTCACGGGCTGGATGCGCTCCTACATGCCGCATCGGCAAAGCCCCTCGCTCGATGCGATGTACTTCGTACTGTTCTCCGACGTCCTCCGGTTCAAGCAGCGCGCCACCCCGATGGAGCGCATCGAGAAAGATACGTCCCTTGTCCGTCAAACGTGCACGGCACTCGCCTGCGGCGCAATGCTCGAGCATGACGAGTTGGCGTTCGAGCAGCGCATCGAGTTCGGCGCGATTCATGTCGAGCTGATCCGGCGCCTGACGGACCAGCATCAGCGTCGCAAATTCGTGCGGGCTGAGCATTTTCCTCTCCTGTCAGCAATGGAACCGTGATCCGGCGCGCGCTGCGAAAGAGCGCAACGTGATGCAGGCGCGAACCGGGCTGCGGCCTCCCACGGCGAGCACCCTCACGCGCCCGCGCCGCCCGACGATTCCAACAATGTGTGTCAACGGTAACGGGACGCACGGCGCCCGCATCCGTCGCCCGATGCAACACTCGCGCGCCACGCGGAAAGCGGCACGCAAAGCGACGCGGCCCGCGCATGCTTCGCCGTGCGTCCCGACCTGCTCCTATCCATCCACCTTTTCGACGCTTACTTCGATGCGTCGCGGCTTCGCCTCTTCGCGGCGCGGTATGGTCAGCTTCAGTACCCCGTCGCGCAGCTGCGCATCGATACGCGAGACGTCGAAATCCGGACTGAGCGTAAACGCGCGCCAGAAGTGCGGATGGCGCACTTCGCCGTGTTGCAGCCGCAGTCCGGCAGGCGTCGGAATCACCGCTTCGGCCTCGACGGTCAGGCTGCTGTCCTGCACGCGCACGTCGAGCTTTTCACGCGGAACGCCGGGCAGGTCCGCATACAGCGTAATGCCGCGACTGTCCTCGAACACATCGACGGCGGGCGCGATACGGGTGAACTGCTTTGCAGGCGCCGCCTGCTCGGCGTGGGCGACCTCGGTGCCGGAACGGCGAGTCGCCAGTTCGGTACTGTCGTTCATGATGTCCTCCGTGCCTTTGACATTTCATCCCGGAATCACTGGACCGTAATCGCGCGCGGCTTCGATGCCTCGGACCGCCCGACACTGACGATCAGGCAACCGTTCACGTACCGCGCACCGACCTTGTCCGGATCGGCGTGCTGCGGCAACTCGATCACGCGCCGGAACGCACCCATGAAACGCTCCCTCGCATACACGCGCGTCTCGGCGTCCGCGTTCGATTCGGGCAGCCGGCGCTCGCCGCTGATCGTCAGCAGTCCCTTGTCGATCGTGACGTCGATCGCGGCAGGATCGAGTCCTGGCGCAAACGCGACGATCTCGACGCTGTCGTCGGTGCTGCCGATATTCACCGGAGGAAAGGTTTCGCTGCGCGTGGCGCGCAGGCTCGCGGGGTAACCCGCAAAGAGGCTGGCCATCTGCCGTTGCAGGCGCTCGAGTTCGCCCAGCAGATCGGTGCCGAAGAAAAGATCGCTCATGGCTGGCTCCTTGAAACCGGGGCCCCTCACGAAAGACGAACGGAACCACGCGCTCCAGTCCGCCTGTCCGTGGGAAACCCGCCGACAAACAAATCGAAACACGCAGCGCTTATCGCAACTGCCTGAGCGATGCATAAAATAGTGCAAGCAACGGAAATTTCAAGAGGCCTCGCGACATGTCGTACAGGAGGGTTCATGGATCTTTTCGATAGGCTTCAGGAACAGGTCGAGAGCGTGCGCCTGCCGCTCTTTGCCGTCACGGTCACGGCGGCGGCCCGCGTGAACACGCCGCTGTTTGCGATGTTCCACTGGCACGGATTCCGTCGCGCGACACCGCTCGTGCTGCCCGGCGTCGAGATCCCGCCCCGACCGGTTCCCGGATCGCTCGTCCAGCTCGATACGCCGTGGCACAGCTTCGAAGCGGTGGACGCGATGCTGCTCGACGCGGCGTGGCAATCGGGCGCATGGGATGTCGAGCGCGTCGAGCGGCGCGGATGCAACGCGATCGGCGCGAGCGCGGCCGAAGCACTCGCGTGCCGCCAGGCGTTCGGCCATTACGACGACGCCATCGCACGCGATCCGCTGCTTCCCGACGATCGGACCGACCGCGACGCGCTGATGCAGCTTGCCGCGCGCCGCGGCTACGTGCGCTGGCTGTTCCGGCCCGTCAAGGGCGGCCTGTGGCGCACGCTCGACGAACCCGACGACACCCTCGACGCGGACGGCGGACGCCGGCCCCCGTGTCCCGTGCTGCCGCAGCCGCGCCGCCCGAACGGACGCGGCCGCACGATTTATCGTCTCGGCGCAGTCCATCGAATCCTGTCGCCACGCTGAAACAATTTGTTACACATAGCCGCATTCGCGCCTCTTGAAGGGCGCGACGTGCACCTCTATTTCGCTTTCCGCCAAACATTGGCGCGGCTGCACCGCGGCGCTCCACGCGCTCCGGTATCCGCAGCCGGATTCCCTTATTGGTGATCCTTTAATCGCTCAGGAGATGGAAATGCAGATTCGTCCCCTCTACGACCGGGTTATCGTCAAGCGAATCGAAACGCAGCGGACGACAGCTTCGGGCATCGTGATTCCCGACTCGGCTGCCGAGAAACCCGAACAAGGCGAAGTCCTCGCAGTCGGCAACGGCCGGCTGCTGCAGGATGGCACGCTGCGCGCGCTCCAGTTGAAAGTCGGCGACCACGTTCTCTTCGGCAAATACGCAGGCCAGACCGTCAAGGTCGACGGCGAGGAACTGCTCGTCATGCGCGAGGAAGACGTGATGGGCGTCCTCGACGCCGACGCAGACGCCTCCCGCAAGGCGGCCTGACATCCCAGGCCGGTCGCGAAGCGCCGAACCGGCGTTCGCGACGCGTTGAGTCAACGACTTTATCCGGAGCAACACCATGAGTGCAAAAGACGTCCAATTCCATGGCAGCGCACGCGCCCGTATCGTCAAGGGCGTGAACGTCCTCGCCGATGCCGTGAAGGTGACCCTCGGGCCGAAAGGCCGCAACGTACTGATCGAGCGCAGCTTCGGCGCGCCGACCATCACGAAGGATGGCGTGTCGGTCGCGAAGGAAATCGAGCTGAAGGACCGCTTCGAAAACATGGGCGCGCAGATCGTCAAGCAGGTCGCGTCGAAGACCGCCGATGTCGCCGGCGACGGCACCACCACGGCGACCGTGCTGGCCCAGGCCGTCGTGCAGGAAGGCATGAAGCACGTCGCGGCCGGCATGAACCCGATGGACCTCAAGCGCGGCATCGACAAGGCGGTCGCTGCCGTGCTCGACGAACTGCGCAAGCTTTCGAAGCCGATTTCCACGAACCGCGAGATCGCGCAGGTCGGTTCGATCTCGGCGAACTCGGATGAGGCGATCGGCAAAATCATCGCCGACGCGATGGAGAAGGTCGGCAAGGAAGGCGTGATCACCGTCGAAGACGGCAAGTCGCTCGACAACGAACTGGATGTGGTCGAAGGCATGCAGTTCGACCGCGGCTACGTCAGCCCCTATTTCATCAACGATCCGGAAAAGCAGGCTGCGTATCTCGACGACGCGCTGATCCTGCTGCACGACAAGAAGATCTCGAACATCCGCGATCTGCTGCCCGTGCTCGAAGCAGCCTCGAAGGCCGGCAAGCCGCTGCTGATCGTCGCCGAAGATGTCGACGGCGAGGCATTGGCGACCCTCGTCGTGAACGCGATGCGCGGCATCCTGAAGGTCGCAGCGGTCAAGGCGCCCGGCTTCGGCGACCGGCGCAAGGCGATGCTCGAGGACATCGCCATTCTCACCGGTGCGACCGTCATCTCGGAGGAAACCGGCAAGCAGCTGCAGAAGGCCACGCTCGAGGAGCTTGGCCGCGCGAAGCGCGTCGAAGTGCGCAAGGACGATACGATCATCATCGACGGCGCCGGTGACGAGCAGCGCATCGAAGCGCGCGTGAAGGCGATCCGCACGCAGATCGACGAAGCGACGAGCGACTACGATCGCGAGAAGCTGCAGGAACGCGTGGCGAAGCTCGCGGGCGGCGTCGCCGTCATCAAGGTCGGTGCGGCGACCGAAGTCGAGATGAAGGAAAAGAAGGACCGCGTGGACGATGCGCTGCACGCGACCCGTGCGGCGGTCGAGGAAGGCATCGTGCCGGGAGGCGGCGTCGCGCTGCTGCGTGCGCGTTCGATGGTGAAGGACTTGAAGGGCGCCAACAGCGATCAGGACGCCGGTATCCAGATCGTGCTGCGCGCGCTCGAAGCGCCGCTGCGCGTCATCGCCTCGAACGCGGGGGATGAGCCTTCGGTCGTCGTCGCCAAGGTGCTCGAAGGCACGGGCAACTTCGGCTACAACGCGGCGACCGGCGAATTCGGCGATCTGGTCGAGGCAGGCGTGGTCGATCCGACCAAGGTCACGCGCACGGCATTGCAGAATGCCGCGTCGATCGCCGGCCTGATCCTGACGACGGACGCATCGGTCGCCGAAGCGCCGAAGGACGCCGACCCGGTGCCGTCCGCCACGCCGGAACTCGAGTACTGACCTGACAGCGGCTCGTGCAAGCGCCGGCTAAACAGTCGCGGCCGGCGCAACACGTTCGGCGCCGCACGCTGCACTCGGCACGCGGCGCCGCTTTTTGCCCAGGACCGCCATGAAACTCTCGCTTCTGATCGACTCGAAACCGCTCGACATCGACATCGACGATGTCGTGGCAGGGCTGTTGTCCGCGAGGCTCGACCTGCCCGCGGGCCATGACAATGCGGACGCCCTCGCGCGCTATCTCAGCGACAAGGGCCAACCGTGGATTCTCGACGAAGAACATATGCGCAAGCGTATATTTCGCCGGCTGATTCTCGACATCGCCGATCCGGCGCTGATCATCCGCCATCTGATGGCAGACGAATGAAGGCGTTCGACCGGCGAGGTCGAGCATGCGTTGGCGGTTTGGAACCGGTGCATCGTTCTTAGCCGCGCGTGTCGACCCAGTGGCGCGCCCAGCGGGTCGAGTACTGCAATGCCTGCTCCTCGCTCGCGAAGTAATCGAGCGAATAGAACTGGTAGCGGCCTTCGGCGCGTGCTCTGCCGTTACGTTCGAGCACCAGGTTCGATGAAAAGCTGCCGTCGGGCAAACGATGTGCCGACGGTCGGACGGCATAGCCGTTGTATTGCTGAGTTGTTTCGTTATGCATTTTAATTTTAATGATGTCCGAGTACGTACGTACCGTGCGCATTACGCGCGGATACGCTGATTCAGAGCCGTCGCGGCCGAATCGGGAGTAGGCGGCAAACGCAAAAGACGTTGCCGTCAAAGGGAAGAATGAAGCGCGACGAGACGCGTGGCGTGATCGAGCCGACTGATGCTCGGCCGGCGTCCTGGGGCCGTCACTTGGCGATACCGGTATCCATGAAGAATCCTTGATGAAAAATGGAAAAATTTGCTCCGCTAACGAGCAGGTGAAGCATCAAGGAGGGAGAGGACAACGAATACCGCTGAGGGGGCGAGCAATGGATGAACAACTATCGAACTTCTTGAACTTCGGCCGACACGGTACCTGCTGGGCGCCACCGGCGTCAACACTTATCTTGTAACTGTTTCGTCAGGCGGCCTGCGATGCCTGGCTGCGCACCGCCGTCCCCGACGCGCCGGGCAAGCCATCCATCGGTGCAGGCCATTGTTCAGACGTTTATCTCCAGGCCACGGATTATCCGCTGCCGACCGGCTTTGGCCGATCGTTCATGCCGAAGGGTTATAAGCAATCCCCCGCTTGCCCGGAGAGGCCGTCTTATACTGGTGAAGACGTCGGGCAGGTTCAGGTCTTTTTTGCTTGACCAGACGAACAAAGGAGGTACGTATGAGCACCTGCAATGAGCGTCATCACGCCCAGCATGAACATCAACATGGTCCGGCTTGTGGCCATACGGCGATCAAGCATAGCGACCACGTCGACTATCTCCACGACGGCCACCTGCACCATCCGCACGGCGATCACGTAGACGAACACAAGATCGAAGTCAGCGCGAAAAATCCGGACCGGTGTACGCCGGACTGCGGCGATCATGAGCCGGGCCATGTGCACGGTCCGGGCTGCGGGCATGAAGCCGTTCCGCATGGCGATCACGTCGATTATCTGGTCAACGGCCGCCTTCATCACCCGCATGGCGACCACTGCGACGATCATGGCACGGTGGAGCTCGCCTGAGCACGGTTGCAGGCGGTGGTAGCGCGGACGAACGCCGAGGCTGCCGCAGCCGCGTTGAGCGCCAGGCGACGGCTCGAAAATCTTCAAGATCGCTCTCAGGTTTTCCGACGGTGGGCCGATAACTTATCGGGACCCACCTCGTGCCAGAGATGTCCTTTTTCCCTCGCTGCTTGCGCGTCGCGCAAGCAGCTTTTTTCATTCCGGTTCGTCGTGACGGCAGCGCCGGTATCGGTGCTGATCGACGCGGCTTACTCCGCGTTGAAATGCGCGCGGACATCCTGACCGGCAGGCCGTTCTTGGCCGTTCTGCGCGGCAACACCGGCGTGACAAGTCGGATCGCCGCTACTGCCTGCCGCGCCGCTCCACGCAGCCACGCCCCTCTTCGCGAAACCAGGAACGCCAGCGCTCACCAAACGCCCCAGCCACACGCGCCTTCGATCAGTCAGTGGTTGTCGGCGGCAATTTCGCCTGTCTCCGCGCCCGATCATTCACGATCTGATGGCGGCGATGGTCCGTCATCTTCTTCCACGCGCGCGCTTCCTCCCGTGTCCGCAGACAGGCGACGCAGTAGCCGGTCTTGCCGTCGAACGAGCACACGTCGACGCACGGCGATTTGACCGCCATCCTCAGTGCCCCCTTGCGGCCGGAACCACTTCGACGGTCACGTGCGACAGATCCTTGAAGCGTTGCAGCAGGCCATGATAGAAGCGCGAATCGCGTGCAGCATCGTCGGTCGAGACGGAGATGACCGCGCTCATGTGCCCCGGTCCGACGCGCCAGACATGCAGATCGTTGATCCGGTCGCCGCTTCCTTCGATGGCGGTGCGCACACTGTCCGCCAGCCGGCGATCCGGATTCATGTCGAGCAGAATGCCGCCGGTATCGCGCATCAAGCCATACGACCAGTTCGCGATCACCAGCGCGCCGATAATCCCCGCCACGGGATCCATCCAGATCCAGCCGAACGCACGCGCGAGCAGCAGGCCGACGATCGTCAGGACCGATACTGCCGCATCGGCGATCACGTGAATATAGGCGGAGCGGATATTGTGATCCCGCACCGCCGCAGCGGACGCGCCGTGGTCATGTTCGTCGAACGCGAGTTCGTGCTCGTTGCCATTCAACCGGACGATGGCCTTGAACTGGTGGGGTTCAGGAATATCCTCGATCGACTCCAGATAGCCGCCGCGACTTTCCATCGCAAACGCTTGCCGCGTACCGTCCGGACGGATCGTCGTCACCGACACGGCATTTGCATCGACGAGCTTGGTATCGGTCGTCGCAGGCGCTACACGGAAAACGGGCGGCACACTATCTTCGAATATCGACACGACGAATACGCCGTGCCGATCGATGATCGTGTGCACTTCGTCTTCGTGCTCGTGACCGCCGTGACTGCCATGCGCATGCCCGTGATGATGACCGTGGCCGTGAGCATGGCTATGGCCGTGATGATCGCCGCTTAGCAGCCAGACGCTCGCGATGTTGACGAGCAATCCGGCGACCGCGATGGGGATCGCTTCACCGAAACGGATCGGAACGGGCGCGAGCAGGCGCGCGATCGCTTCATACCCGATCAGCAGCGCGATCATCGCAAGCACGATGGCGCTGGTGAAGCCCGCCAGGTCGCCGAGCTTCCCCGTGCCGAACACGAATCGCGGGTCGCTCGCGTGTTTGCGCGCATAGGAATAGGCGAGCGCGGCGATCAGCATCGCGCCGGCGTGGGTCGACATGTGCAGCCCGTCTGCGACGAGCGCCAGCGAACCGAAGATCGAGCCGCCGACGATCTCGGCGACCATCATGGCCGCGCACAGCGCGATGACCATCCAGGTCCTGCGCTCGTTCTCCTCGTGCGCGGCGCCCAGAAAAATGTGGTCGTGGCCCGCACCGAATGCGGCGTCCTTGAATTCGCTCATCTCGGCACTCGATTACTTGAAATAGCTGTGGACGACTTCGATCAGCTGCTCGGTCGCGCTGCCCTCGTCTTCGTGCCCGTCGGCGTCGACGAGATGGCTGCGAATGTGATCTTCGAGCACGACCGCGAGCAGGCCGTTCATTGCGCCGCGGCTGCTGGTGATGAGCTGCAGGATTTCGTTGCAGCCGCGCTCTTCTTCGAGCGCACGCTCGATCGCTTCGACCTGTCCCTTGATGCGGCGAACGCGGTTCAGCAGCTTTTGTTTTTCCTTGATGGTGTGGCTCATGGTGGCTCCCTTCCTATAGCGGGGGGGAGTATATGCCAGTTCGCGAATCCATATAGGGAGGAGGGGTATGCAAGGTGCAGTGGGAAGACCGCGAGGATGCCTCTTTTTCGGAGAGACGATAGATAGTTGCGGGCTCTCGGGAAAAGATGTTCTTGGATACGGAAATTCGAAGAAAAATCGTCCTCGGGAAGGTCACCGCCCCCCTGCCTTGGTGTTTCGATGGAATTTGGCGACAACCATCGCCGTAGAAGTGCGCGTCAGGACCCGGCAATACCTGTTGGAGTAACCAAAGTGCTGGACACAGTCATCTACTTGCAACAACGGGTGGGGACGCGATAAATCGAGAAGCGGCCCGATGTTCTCAAGCCGCGCTAGTCATCGTTATTTCGGTACCACCAGTGGAAGCGGAATGGCGGCCATGCTTGTCCGATCGGCTTGGGTGGTCTCGTTCAATTTGACCATCTTTGATTGGGGGAGCTCGTCTGGGTCGGCGCCGTACCGAACCGCAACCCACTGGAAGAAATATGCATTCGGGCTGGTATCAAGCGAGATCGAATATCCCCGCTTGCCGGCACTGAACGCCGGCTTCGCGTCTGCGACGTTCGTTTTCCTATGTGGATGATATGTAAGGGTACCCGTGCGCTCCTCGGCAACCTGACATTGTTCGATGAGATGCACCGAGAAGCGGTTTAACAAGTATGCCTTGCCAAAATATTGCTCGCGCATCACATGATGGACCTCCCCGGACCCTTTGCGCAATTGTCGCCATACAGCGTCGCGCACGCCCTTGACGCGCGCGAGCTCCATCGCAACGGTCTGGCATTGCCTGTCGATGGGGTCGAAGCTACTCGCCCCAGACCAAGTGGTGACGAGGCGACTTTGTCGCTCAAGTGATTCGAGGCGCGGCGTCACTTTCTCGATCGCATTTGCAACCAATACATCGCTTTTCAATTCTTCAATCATCTGGAGAGGATGATTGTGGATTGTTAGAAGTCTCAGGACGTCCTGTAGCGCCCCATCACCTCCCCCGAATACACAGGAGTTGCCGAAACAGGTTTGGGGGAGCTTCAGATCATCGTTGTCCCAGAATCGCTTTCCTTCTACAAACTCAAAGTCAGGAAGGGCGACACGCTCTTCCCCCATTCCTGCCGCGAGAACGACGTAGTCGGGGACGAATGGCGCACCGGTAGGCGCCGGTCTCCTTTTGTGGTCGAGACAGCCCTCGGGAAGCACGTATTCCGGGCTTTTCGATGTGGTCGCACCGGAGGCGCTGCCATGGTGGGCAACAAAGTCACGCACAAAGGTCGCGACATCGGTAGGTACCGCGCCAAAAAAGAACCGCGCTTTTCCTGGTGAAAACGTATGCGCGGCGAGCCAAGTCTTTAACCTATTCGCAAAGTCGGCAGCAGAAATCGGTTGATTCGCCGTCCATGTTGGCGTGGCACTGTGCGGTGGATCTAGCGGGTGCACTGGTGGATAGGTTTGGCAATCGTATCCGAGTTCGGGCCATTCGTACATGAAAGGCCCGACGTAGCGACTCGTCACGCCGGCCTGAAGGCTGAACGGCTCCCGCTTGCTGTCGACGAGTAAGACCTCCATGTCAAGCTCACTCGCCATCGCTGCTGCGGAAATTCCACCCACTCCGCCGCCGACGATCAAGACTCGCCGGCAGCCCGGCTCATTCTCCTTCAAGTCGCGCATCAGCAGCTGCGCACGCACGATCTGATCACGCATGCTGGCGTGAAGGACCCCAGTCGAGAGGTCAAACGTCCTGGCAGCGCACTTGTGCGCCAGCAGTGCAAGTCCATTTGCTTTTTTCGTCACGAGCGGTCTCCGATACGAGCGAGCAAGCGGCCGAAATCGTCATTCGTTAACGCAAACAGAGTCGCATGAGAAAGCACTTCACGATACCCGGCTCCGCGTCCGTTTTCACCATCGCCATTGTCATTTCCAGGAGGGGCATCGGGTGGTCGATTGCCGGGAGGACGTTGCGAAGGCGTCACATCGAAGATCGGCCCGGGCTGATGCGTCAACTGGTAGCTCCCCCTACCGTCCGATCTCACGAGCCCCAACGACATAAGCGTTCGCAGCACTCCGTGAACGAGCGGCGCCCAACTGTGCGGTAGTGAAGGCCAACGCTCGGGGTAACGCTCATGGGTTTCCTGGATGTTTTCTGGCGTAAACGCGCTTCTCCCTTCAGCATGTAGTTGCCGGATGGATTCAATGATCTGCTGCTCTCTGGTCATCGTTGGTCTCGGTGGATATTCGCTTTTCTCGTCGGGAAGTCGTCGTCCAATGACAAACCCACACCACAGCACGATGTCACGCGTCGATGTGGCAGAAACGCCGGATCTCCCGTAGACCCGAGAGTATCATCACGCATTGCCCGATAGGCTGCGTCACTAGGAGAGAGAGCAAACCCATATGGAATTGGGTTGTCGAGAAAAATTTCAAAGGGCGTGGTGATTGTGCTTCCCTGTTGGTGTGGGTCTTGCGGGTCGCATGACTTTTGACGAGGTTTGCCATAGAGGCTTTTAACGCATCGACTAGTCGTGGAGGCAAATTCTATAAAGCGTCAGTGATCGTCTAGCGAAGGTCCAGCAATCTCCCGGAACCAATCAAAAGCGATGCATCTTAATACTCGGTATTCAGATCGTGAAATCAATCAGGAGTGTGATTGAATTTGGCGAGCGGTAAAGCTGGGTGAATCGAGAGATGGGCATCACCTCGGTAGTATTCCCTCGCTGTCGCAATTTGTGCACCGAGTAGGTCGGTCCAGTCGTGTGGGCTCTCAGAAAAGATGTCCTCGGCACCGTATACAAATCAACGACTTGGATATCTTTTTTGGGACGATCGCATGCCACCCGTCTCAGAAAAGATGTCCTTGGGCACGGAAATTCTCAGAAAAGTTGTCCTTGGAAGCATCGCTTGCCTGCGTTCGCGTACCCATGGAGCGGGAGAACGTCGCGCGACGCTTGGGCGACCTCAAGGGCAATGCCCGTATCGGAGACGATTTTGATGCGGCGCTTCCCGCTTCCCGAAGAAGTGCGCGCCGTATTTGAGGGTCGTTAGGCCTGCACGTCGGCGACGACTGGAATTCACCGATTGTTCGGCCATCCCATTAGCTCAAGCAACTTCCGACTGTTCTCCGTTAGAGTCGCCAGCGTTTCCGATTCTGAGCAGCCCCAACTCGACCCGAGCAATTGCGCAGTTCGGGCCATACTCCACGGCTGACCGGATTCGTCCTCAATCGTGATGAATAGCACGCCCCTTCGCAGTCCGTGGTCGCTGCCTGACTATCACGATGCCGCACGAGATGCTCCTCGAACCGCACTGGCACGCTAAGCAAGATTTCCAGCTCAGTTGCCCCCTCGATATGTCGCCTTTTATTTAAAGACAACATATTGAGACTGCGGACATCTTTTCCAAGAGTCAACACATCCGGCCGGAAGTGGAAATTTCCGGCTCACACCCCGTACCGGCACCCACCCGCCAAACTGTACCGGTACTGTACCGCCAACCGTCGCTAAACTGACCTCCATCACCCGCCCTTCCCGATGGAGACCCCGCGATGGAATTCCTCACCCTGAGTGCGCTGCCCGCCGGCATGCTGTTCGCGCTCGTCACGACGATCACGCCCGGCCCGAACAACACGATGCTGCTCGCGTCCGGCGTCAACTTCGGTTTCCGCCGCACGATGCCGCACCTGTTCGGCATCAGCATCGGCGTCGCGATCCTGATGCTCTGCGTCGGCTTCGGGCTCGGCGAAGTATTCAAGCGCGTGCCGCTGCTCTACACGATCCTCGAAGTCGCCAGCGTCGCGTACCTGCTGTACCTCGCGTGGCGTATCGGCACATCCGGCGAAGTGAAGGCTCACGGCGCGAAGCCGCGACCGATGACGTTCATCGAAGCCGCCGCGTTCCAGTGGGTCAACCCGAAGGCATGGATGATGGTGCTGACCGCCGCGACGACGATCCGCCTGTCCGCCGACTACGGGATGAACGCCGCGTGGATGGCCGTCCTGTTCATCCTGATCGGCTTCCCGTGCATCAGCCTGTGGGCCGCGTTCGGCCTCGGCCTGCGGCGCTTCCTGTCGAACCCGCGCGCGCTGCGCATCTTCAACATGACGATGGCCGTGCTGCTGATCCTGTCCCTGTATCCGCTCGTCGCGCACCTGCTGCAGCAGTGAGCGCTCACCGCGCGCCCGTTGAGCTTCGCGTGAGGCAGGCGTACCCTTTTGGTACGGGTGCGCGCAGTCGTTTCGCCGGTTGCGCCGCCGATGCCGGGAGAAATGCCGATGAAGTCACTGCTGAAGGCCGGCGAGCACATCGAGGGCATGCACTGGGTGGCCGAGTATCACCCGGACACGCACGACATCCGTGTGCTGCGCGAAGACATCGAGGTCGGCACGTACTGCGCGCCGCCGACGCTGTTCGGCGAAGAGGAAGACATGGGCGCCGCGAACCTTGCCGATCATCGCAGCCGGGAGGCCGCGCTGCGCGCGTATCTGCGCAACTTCGTCAAGGAACACGACGCCGAGGAATAGCGCCGCGAAGGCCGGCGCATCGCACCGGCCCGCGCGCGCTCAATGTCCGAGCGATTCGATCTTGCCCGCGGGCTGCGCCGCACCGTGCGGCCGCGCCATCTGCTTGATCAGCAGCGCGACGCACGCGAGCACGCCCGCCACGGCCACCGTCGCGAACACGCCCGCGAACGAAAAGTGCCGGCGCGTCAGTTCCGCGACGAGGAACGAGCCGGCAATCCCGCCGAAACGCCCGACGCCGAGCATCCACGCAACGCCCGTGCCGCGCCCCTCAGTCGGATAGAACGCGGCCGCGAGCGCCGGCATCGACGATTGCGCGGTATTCATCAGCACGCCGGCGATGAACACGACCAGCACCAGCAGCCCGACGTTGCCGGCCGCCTGCCCGATCGCATAGACGCTGATCGCCGTCAGCGCATAACACACGGCGATCACGCGGTTCGCGTTGAAGCGGTCCATCAGCACGCCGCACAGCACGGCGCCGACGCCGCCGAGCGGGAACAGCGCGGAAATCAGCGTCGCGCTCTTCGGCGTGAGGCCCGCATCCTTCAGCAGGATCGGCATCCAGTTGATCGACGCGTAGAAAATCACGAGCCCCATGAAATACGCGACCCACAGCATCACCGAGCCGACCACGTACGAGCGCGACAGCACGACGCCGAGGCCCTTGCTGCCGGTCTGCGGCGCAGCTTCCGTCATCGCGAACGAACCGGCGTTCAACGCATCGCGCGAGATGCGTGCCAGCGTCGCGCGGATCCGGTCGACCGTCTGGCCGTTCGCGACCATGAAGCGCACCGATTCTGGCATCTTCAGCAACAGCAGCACGCCGAGCAGCAGCGGCGTCACGCCGCCGAGCATCAGCACGCTGCGCCAGCCGAAATGCGGAATCATCCACGCGGCGAGAAAACCGCCGAACGCGGCGCCGAGCGGAAAGCCGCAGAACATCAGGTTGATCACCGTCGCACGACGTTTGTCCGGGCAGAACTCGCCCATCATCGTGACAGCGTTCGGCATCGCCGCGCCGAGCCCGACGCCGGTCACGAAGCGCAGCACGGTCAGGTGCCCGATCGTCGTCGAGAACGCGGACAGCAGGCACGCGACCCCGAACAGGAACACCGAGCCGAGCAGCAGCGAGCGGCGGCCGAGCCGGTCGGACAACGGGCCCGACACGAGCGCGCCGCACGCGAGGCCGAACAGCGCGGCACTCAGCACCGGCGCGAGATCGGGCTTGGTCAGGTTCCATTCGCCGAGCAGCGACGGCGCGATAAAGCCGATCGCGGCCGTATCGAAGCCGTCGAGCAGCACGATCACGAAACACATGAGGAAGACGAGCCACTGAAACCCGCCGAACGGCTGCTCGTTGATGAAGGTCTGTACGTCGACGACCGGTGTGCGATTCACGTCTGTCTCCTTGTCGGCCGGATGTCGACCGTGTGCCGCGCTTCAGCGCGTGCTGCGGTCGCATTCCGTGCCGTCATATCGGCAACCCGGCATGCGGGTCGCGCCTTTCCCTGGTTCACGCACCGGCCATCCGGTACGCGTCGCGCCGATACACTGCCGGCACGTTCTTTCATCGTCGACGGCCCGCCTGAGCGGCCCCGCCTGGGCAGCCCACCTAGGCGGCCCCTAAGCGGCCCCGTCCTGTTCCTTGAAGATCTTGTCCGCGAGGTGGAACGCGGAATTCGCCGCCGGCACGCCGCAATAGATCGCGGTCTGCAGCAGCACTTCCTTGATCTCGTCGCGCGTCACGCCGTTGTTGCGCGCGGCGCGCAGGTGCAGCGCCAGTTCCTCGCCGCGATTGAGCGCAACCATCATCGCGATGGTCAGCAGGCTGCGCGTGTGGCGCGGCAAGCCTTCCCGCGTCCAGATCTCGCCCCACGCATAGCGCGTGATCAGGTTCTGGAATTCCTCGGTGACCTCGGTGCGGTTCTCGATCGAGCGGTCGACGTGCGCATCGCCGAGCACTGCGCGGCGCACCTTCATCCCTGCTTCGTAACGTTGCTGGTCGTCCATCGTCGGGGCCTCACGCGGTCAGGAATTCGAGCAGCGCACGATTGAAATCGTCGGTGCGCTCGATATTCGAAATATGCGCAGCGTCGAATTCGACGTGGCGCGCGCCGGGAATCGCGGCGGCCAGTGCGCGGCCCTGGTCGGGCGGCGTCGACATGTCATGCGCGCCCGTCACGACCAGCACCGGCAGCGCGATGTCCTTCACTTCCTCGCGCAGGTCGGCCGCGTTCAGCGCGTCGCAGTTCGCCGCGTAGCCGTCCTTGTCGGTATGCACGAAGGTGTCGCGGATCGCGTCGAACAGGCGCGGCTCGCGGGAGACGAACGCATCCGTGAACCAGCGCGGCAGCACCGCGTCGGCCAGCGCGGCCATCCCTTCGGCGCGCGCCTTCTGCGCACGCGGCGCCCACACTTCCGGCGAACCGATCTTCGCGGCGGTGTTCGCGAGCACCGCGCGCTCGATGCGCGACGGGAAGCGCGCAGCCAGTGCCGCACCCGTCAGCCCGCCCATCGAGATCCCGCAGAAATACGCGCGCGCGATGCCGACGTGATCGAGCAGGCCGATCACGTCGCCCGCGAGCTGGTCGATCGTGTACGAGCCGGCCGGCGCGTCCGAGTGGCCGTGGCCGCGCGTGTCGTAGCGCAGCACGTTGAAGTGCTGCGTGAACGGGCGGATCTGCGGCGCCCACATCTGCAGGTCCGCGCCGAGCGAGTTCGAGAAGACGAGCCACGGCGCGTCGGCGCGCGCGGCACGGTCGATCCGGTAATGCAGTTTCACGCCGTTGACAGTGGCGAAGGGCATCAGTGTTCTCCTGGGGTCTGGGTGCCCGCATGCAGCGCGAGCACGGCATCGACGTAGGCCTGCGCCTCGCCGACGTAATGTGCGGGATCGAGCAGACGCGCGAGCGCGTCGCGCGACAGGTGGGCGGAAACAGTCGAATCGGCCGCGAGCACGTCGAACAGCGTCGCGCCGGTACGCACCGCTTCCTTCGATGCATGCTCGACGACGTGATGCGCATCGAGCCGGCCGATCCGGTCGCCGAGCGCGAGCATCACGGCTTCGCCGAGGATCAGCCCGTGCGTCAGGTCGAGGTTCGCGGCGAGCCGCGCGGTATTCACGTCGAGGCCCGCGACGATCTGCGCGATCTGCGCGAGCGCGCCGCCGGTCAGCCGCGCGAGGTCGGGCAGCGCGTCCCATTCGGCCTGCCAGCCGCCGAGCGCGCGCTCGTGCTCCTGAACCATCCCCGCGAACACGGTCGCGACGAGGCCCGGCGCGCGCACTGCGGCGGTCAGCACGGCCGCGCAGCCGACCGGGTTGCGCTTGTGCGGCATCGTCGACGAGCCGCCCTTGCCGGCGGCGGCCGGTTCGCCGAGCTCGCCGACTTCGGTCTGCATCTGCAGCGACACGTCGCGCGCAATCTTGCCGAGCGTGCCCGTCAGCATCCCGAAGCACGACGCGGCTTCCGCGATGCGGTCGCGCTGCGTGTGCCACGGTACGGCCGGCGCGGCGAGCTTCAGGTCGGCGGCCAATGCGTCCGTCACGCCGCGCGCGTGCTCGCGCAGGCTCGCGAGCGTGCCGGCCGCGCCGCCGAACTGCAGCACCAGCGCACGCGCGCGCAATTCGGCGAAGCGCGCGCGATGACGCAGCAGCGCGTCGAGCCACTGCGCGAATTTCAGGCCGAGCGTGATCGGCAGCGCCTGCTGCAGCCACGTGCGGCCGATCATCGGCGTTGCGCGATGCGTGCGCGCAAGCGCCGCGAGCGATGCGCAGGCGGCGTCGAGCATCGGCTCGAGCACGTCGAGCGTATCGCGCAGCTGGAGGACGGTCGCGGTATCGATGATGTCCTGGCTCGTCGCGCCCCAATGGACGAACTTCGCGGCCTCGGGATCGTCGGCCTTCACCTGCGCGGTGAGCTGCTTGACGAGCGGAATCGCGAGATTGCCGCCGAGCGCCGCGTCGCGCGCGAGCGCGTCGGCGTCGAGCCGAGCGGCGTCGCACGCGCGTTCGATCGGCGCGACGGCGGCGGCGGGAATCACCTGTTGCACGGCGAGCGCACGCGCCAGCGCAGCCTCGACGTCGAGCATGCGCTGGACGGTGGCGCGGGGCGACCAGATCCGGTTGAGCGGCTCGGTGCCGCAGATGAGGGAGGTCAGGCGGGCGCTGTCTTCGAGCATGGCATCAGGTTGGGAAACGGGTGCGCCTATTGTCCACCGAAGCGCGCCGGCGTGCGCCCGAACGCGCGCCGCCGGCGGCTTGCGGGTTCAGGCGGCCTTGCGCGTCGCGTCGATCAGCGGCACGCCGGTCAGCTTCTGCAGTTCGTCGAACGACAGGTCGGTGAAGATCTCGACCACCGCGAGGCCGTCGCGCGTCACGTCGAGCACGGCGAGATCCGTATAGATGCGGCTCACGCACTGCACGCCCGTCACCGGATACGAGCACTGCGCGACGATCTTGCTTTCGCCCTGCTTGGTCAAGTGCTCCATCATCACGAACACCTGCTTCGCGCCGATCGCGAGATCCATCGCGCCGCCGACCGCCGGAATCGCGTCGGGCGCGCCGGTGTGCCAGTTCGCGAGGTCGCCGTTGGCCGACACCTGGAATGCGCCGAGCACGCAGTAGTCGAGGTGGCCGCCGCGCATCATCGCGAACGAATCGGCGTGGTGGAAATACGCGCCGCCCGTCAGCAGCGTCACGTGCTGCTTGCCGGCGTTGATCAGTTCGTCGTCTTCCTCGCCGGGCGCGGGCGCCGGGCCCATGCCGAGCAAGCCGTTCTCGCTGTGCAGGAAGATTTCCTTGCTCGGGTCGAGGTGGTTCGCCACCAGCGTCGGCACGCCGATGCCGAGGTTCACGTACGCGCCTTCGGGGATGTCCTGGGCGACGCGCTTGGCCATTTCATCGCGGGTCAGTCGTTTCATTTGAATGCTCCTCAGGCAGGCGGTCAGGCGGCGCGGGCCGCGGCACGTTCGGCGGCCAGCTCGGCCGCATGCGCGGCCTGCGGCACTTCGACGATGCGCTGCACGAAGATGCCCGGCGTCACGATGTGTTCCGGATTCAGCTCGCCGAGCGGCACGACTTCCGACACCTGGACGATCGCGACCTTCGCGGCGCTGGCCATGATCGGCCCGAAGTTGCGCGCGGTCTTGCGATACACGAGATTGCCCCAGCGGTCGCCCTTGTAGGCCTTCACGAGCGCGAAATCGGCATGGATCGGCGTCTCGAACACGTACGGCTTGCCGTCGATCACGCGGGTTTCCTTGCCTTCCGCGAGCTTCGTGCCGTAGCCGGTCGGCGTGAAGAAGCCGCCGATGCCGGCGCCCGCCGCGCGGATGCGCTCCGCGAGGTTGCCCTGCGGCACCAGTTCCAGCTCGATCTCGCCCGCGCGGTACAGCGCGTCGAACACCTGCGAGTCGCTCTGGCGCGGGAACGAGCAGATGATCTTGCGCACCCGCTTCGCCTTGAGCAGCGCGGCGAGGCCGATTTCGCCGTTGCCCGCGTTGTTGTTGACGATCGTCAGGTCGCGCGCGCCCTGTTCGATCAGCGCGTCGATCAGCTCGGACGGCATGCCGGCCGTGCCGAAGCCGCCGATCATGATCGTCGCGCCGTCGTGAACGTCGGCGACCGCCGACTGAAGCGATTCGAAAATCTTGTTGACCATGTCTCTTCCTGATACGTACCCGCGGCACGATGCGCGGCTGTCGAGGGGACACGCGCGTGCCGCGTGCCGCGCCGGGACCGTATCCGGACCCGGCATTTGTTCGCTACACGAACTCGGATTCGATTAGCGAACGATGGGCCGATCATAGAGTCGCGCTCAGGGCGTTGTCAAGGCGGGATGCCTCGGAGGACGCGTCGTCGTCGAACGGCAGCCCGACGTAGTTCTCGGCGAGCGATTGCGCGGCGGCCCGCGAGCGCGACACGTATTTCAGTTCGGCAAGCTTCAGGCGGTTCACGAACGGCGTGTCGTCCGCGGACGGGTGCAGCATGTTGGTCATGAAGTACGAGAAATGCTCGGCGCGCCACACGCGTTCGAGGCAGGTCGCCGAATACGCGTCGAGGCGCGTCGCGTCGCCGGTCCGGTAGCGTGCGCCGAGCGCGCGCGACAGCGCGCGGACGTCGGCGACCGCGAGGTTCATGCCCTTCGCGCCGGTCGGCGGCACGATGTGCGCGGCGTCGCCGGCGAGAAACAGGCGGCCATGCTGCATCGTCTCCGACACGAAGCTGCGCATCGGCGTCACGCTCTTCTGCGTGATCCGGCCCTCGGTCGGCGTCCAGCCGGTGTCGTTCGAGAAACGCGTATGCAGTTCGTCCCAGACCCGCGCGTCCGACCATTCGTCGAGGTTTTCGTCGGGCCTGCACTGCAGGTAGAGGCGCGTAACCGTCGGCGAGCGCATCGAGAACAGCGCGAAGCCGCGTTCGTGGTGCGCGTAGACGAGCTCGTCGAGCGACGGCGCCGCGTCGGCCAGGATACCGAGCCACGCGAACGGGTACACGCGTTCGAACGTGCGCAGCCGCTCGGCCGGAATCGTCTGCCGCGCGATCCCGTGAAAACCGTCGCAGCCGGCGATGTAGTCGCAGTCGATGCGGTCCTCGCGGCCGTCCGCATGCGTGAACGTGACGAACGGATGCGCGCTTTCGACATCGTGCAGCGCGACGCCGCCGACTTCGAAGTGCATCGGATGGCCATGCTCGACGCCGGCCGCGATCAGGTCGCGCACCACTTCGTGCTGGCTGTAGACGGTAATTGCGCGGCCGCCGGTCAGGCCGCTCAGGTCGATGCGGTGGCGCTGCCCCGAGAACAGCAGCTCGATGCCGTGATGTTCGAGCCCTTCGCGGCGCATCCGCTCGCCGAGGCCGGCTTCGTTCAGCGTGTCGACGGTGCCCTGCTCCAGCACGCCGGCGCGAATGCGGTTCTCGCAGTATTCGCGCGATCGCGCTTCGACGAGGATGGAATCGACGCCCTGCAGGCGCAGCAGATGGGAAAGCAGCAGGCCGGACGGCCCGGCGCCGATGATGGCGACCTGAGTACGCATTGTTCGTCTCCAGAACATTAATTCGAATCGTGGAACACATTTGAGCGCTTTCCCGACTATGCGGCAACGCGATTCCGGAGATATGTTCTATACGTTTTCAAGATACCGGCCCGGCGATGGACGCCCTCGATCTGAACCTCATTCCCTATCTCGTCGCGCTCGACGACACGCGCAACGTCAGCCGCGCCGGCGACCTGCTCGGCGTCAGCCAGCCGCGCGTCAGCACGGCGCTCGGCCGGCTGCGCGAATATTTCGGCGATCCGTTGTTCGTGCGCACGTCGCGCGGCATGGAGCCGACGCCGCGCGCGCTGGCGCTGCTGCCGGCCGCGCGCGACGCGCTCGCGCAGATCGAGCGCGGCCTCGTCGCGCCGCACGACTTCGATCCAGCCGCGAGCACGCATACGTTCTCGATCGCGCTGTCGGACGTCGGCGAGATCGTGTTCCTGCCGAAGCTGCTGCAGGCGTTCGCGACGCACGCGCCGCATGCGAACCTGCGCTCGGTATCGCTCGCGCACGACGAAGTCGGCCGCGGGCTCGAAGCGGGCACGATCGATCTCGCGGTCGGCTACTTCCCCGATCTCGACGGCAACAACTTCTTCCAGCAGCGTCTGTTTACGCACCGGTTCGTCTGCCTGATGCGGCGCGGCCATCCGTTCGAGCAGGCGCCGCCGTTTACGGTCGAGCAGTTTCTCGGCTGCGGGCACGCAGTCGTGCGCGCCGAAGGACGCAGCCAGGAAGTGCTCGAGAAATATCTCGCGAAACAGCGGATGCAGCGCCGCGCGGTGCTCGAGACGCCGCACTTCATGAGCCTGCCGTTCATCCTGAGCCGCACCGACCTGATCGCGACGGTGCCGCACGCGATCGGCTATGCGTATGCGGCCGAGCACGCGTTCATCGTGCCGGTCGAGCCGCCGCTGCCGCTGCCGCGCTTCGACCTGAAGCAGCACTGGCATCGCAAGTTCCACAACGATCCGCGCACCGCGTGGCTGCGCGGCGTGGTCGCGTCGCTGTTCAACGACGAACAGGACGAATGGCCGAAGTGAGCGCGCGGCCGCACGCACGAGCCGCGAAAGCATGAAACAATGCGCGGATTCCGCGCCGCCGCCGGGCGGCCGCATTCGATGGAGCAGATACATGGCTAAAAAGACCAAGCGGCCCGAACCGGCCGCATCCCGGCCGAGCCGCGACGAAGCCGAGGAAGCCGTCCGCGTGCTGCTGCGCTGGGCGGGCGACGATCCCGCGCGCGAAGGCCTGATCGATACGCCGGCGCGCGTCGTGCGCGCGTACGAGGAGTTCTTCTCGGGCTATACGCTGGAGCCGCGCGACATCCTCGCGCGCACCTTCAGCGAGGTCGACGGCTACGACGAGATGATCGTGCTGAAGGACATTCGCTTCGAGAGCTACTGCGAACACCACATGGTGCCGATCATCGGCCGCGCGCACGTCGCGTATCTGCCGAATCATCGCGTCGTCGGCATCTCGAAGCTCGCACGCCTCGTCGATGCGTTCGCGAAGCGTCTGCAGATCCAGGAAAAGATGACGGTGCAGATCGCCGACACGCTGTTCGACGTGCTGCAGCCGAAGGGCGTCGGCGTGATCCTCGAAGCCGCGCACCAGTGCATCTCGACGCGCGGCGTGCACAAGCCGGGCGTCGAGATGGTCACGTCGCGGATGCTCGGCACGTTCCGCACCGATCCGTCGACGCGGCGCGAATTCCTGTCGATCGTCGCGAACCCTTCTTCAGTCAACCTGACGAATACGTAAATGGAGTCGACGAAGCAAGCGGCGCACGCGCCCGTCGTGCTGGTGACCGGCGCCGCGCGCCGGGCCGGGCGCGCGTTCGCCGAGTATTTCGCCGCGCACGGCTATCGCACCGCGGTGCACTACGATCGCTCGGCCGACGCCGCGCAGGCCGCAGCCCGCGCGATCGCCGAACGCGGAACGGATTCTGTCGCGCTGCAGGCCGACCTGTCCGACGCCGCGCAGGTCGCCGCGCTGGTCGACCAGGTCTACGCGCGCTTCGGCCGCCTCGACGTGCTGGTCAACAATGCATCGGTGTTCTGGCAGGACCACTTCCCGAGCTTCGACCTCGCGGCGTTCGACCAGGCCTGGGCCGTCAATTGCCGCGCGCCGATCCTGCTCACGCGCGCGTTCTACGAGCGGGCCCGCGCGGCCGGCACGCAGGGCGTCGTCGTGAACGTGGTCGACCAGAAGATCAAGGAAAACTTTCACCGCGACCATTTCAGCTACACGGTCGCAAAAGCGGCGCTCGGCAATCTCACGCAGATGCTCGCGCTGTCGGCGTCGCCGGTGCTGCGCGTGAATGCGGTGTTCCCCGGGCTGATGCTGCCGAGCGACGACCAGACGCAGGCCGACTTCGAACACGCGAGCCGCGCGTCGACGCCGCTCGCGCGCATCGCCGGGCCGGAAGACGTCGCGAGCGCGATCCTGCTGCTGACGGGCAGCGCCTACAACGGCGTGGATTTCGTCGTCGATGCGGGACAGAACCTGATCCGCGTCGACCAGGACGTGCTGTACAAGCACCGCTCGCCGGCCGGCAAGCACTGACGCCGGCGCGCGCGCCCGCTGCGCGTTACGGCTTCTCGGCGCGCTCGCCTTCGCGCACCTTGCCCTGCGCGACGCTGGTGCCGGGCGGCACGCTGTGGGTGAGCCACACGTTGCCGCCGATCACCGAGCCGCGGCCGATCGTCACGCGGCCGAGAATCGTCGCGCCCGCGTAGATCACGACGTCGTCCTCGACGATCGGGTGGCGTGCATTGCCCTTCACCAGCGCGCCGTCGCCGTCGGCCGGGAAGCTCTTCGCGCCGAGCGTGACGGCCTGGTACACGCGCACGCGCTCGCCGATGATCGCGGTTTCGCCGATCACGACACCGGTGCCGTGGTCGATGAAGAAGCTCGGGCCGATCTGCGCGCCCGGGTGGATGTCGATGCCGGTGGCCGAATGTGCGATTTCATTGATGAAGCGCGCGAGCAGCGGCACGCCGAGCCGGTGCAACGCATGCGCGAGGCGATGGTGCATCATCGCGAGCACGCCGGGATAGCACAGCAGGATTTCGGTGATGTGCTGCGCGGCCGGATCGCCCGCGTAGGCGGCCTGGATATCGCTGACGAGCAGGGCACGAATCTCCGGCAGCTGCCGGCCGAACTCGCGCGCGATCTCGAACGCGCGCTCGTCGAGCGCGGCGAGCGGCGTATCCGCATGCTCGGGCAGGAACGGCAGCGCGCGGCGAATCTGCTCGGACAGAATCCGCAGCGTGCTTTCGAGCGTATGGCCGACGTAGTAGTCGACGCTTTCGTCGGTCAGGTCCGGCGCGCCGTAATGCGTCGGAAACATCGACGCGCGCAGGCCGGTCACGATCTTGCAGATCGCGTCGCGGGACGGCAGTTCACGGATGCCGCGCGGATGGCGCGTGCGATGGCGCTCCTCGCGCGACTCGCGCAAGCCGGCGACGATTTCTTCGAGGCCCCACTGACGGGCGGGTGATGTCGACATAGGTCCATGCAGGCGGCCGCGCTGCATCGCTCGGCCGCAAATAAAGTGACGGGTTCGACAAGATTACCGCGTTTTTCGTCCGGCAGCGGCGCGCGGGCCATCGGCCGGACGGCCGACGCGACGGGCGCGCGGCAGCGTCAGATCGCGATGCTGCTGGCGTCGATCCAGCGCACGGCCCAGTCGCGCGCGTGCGCGATCGCGGCGCCTTCGTCGTTGAACTGGAGCTCGGACGGGAAAAACCGGTTCGCCACCAGTTCCCCGTCGCTCGAACGGGAAATCACGACATAGGGTTTGAACGAACCGTCGCCGGCGCGCGCGGGCGCGCAGTTCAACAGATAACCGCGATGCGTGAAGGCAGTAGTCGTTTGCATGAATACGCCACCTCTAGTCCCTTGCTTTGTTGTTCACTACCCGTCTTTGAGGGTGCTGGCGCCCCGATGCGGGCAGAGACGGCGAGATCGCATCCCCTGTCGCCGCTTCGCAAGAAACGAATCATACTCTGTAGAAAACGCGTGTTCTAGCTGAAATAAATCATGACAAATCAGTGCGCGCCGCGCGACCGCGGCGATCGCCCGCGCGCCTTTTTCCCGTCGTGCCCGGAACGGGATTTGCTTGATCCGGAGCGCTTCGCCGCCAGGAGAGTCGCGATGGAACCGTCTGCCCCGAAGCAGCCCGCCCGTCCGCGCAGCATCGAGCTCGACAACGACGACACGCACGACAGCACGGTCGACACCGACGGCAAGAACCGCGAGGCGGCGCGCCTCGCCGGCGGCGGGCCGATCTCGCCCGACGAGATCACGCGCAGCAACGCGTCGCTCGTCAACGCGATGCCGGAGGCCGGCGACGGCTTCGCCGGCTTCGACAGCCGCCCCGGCGGCAATCATCCGGCGTTCGCGCTGCGCGCGGGCTACATGCTGGTCGAGAAGGGCTTCGACGCGCCGCTGCCGATCGGCGACGAACTGTCCGGCGCCGTGCACCGGATGTACGGCAGCGCGTACTGGCCCGGCCACAGCCGGCGGCCCGAGCGCGTGATCGAGCTGACGCCGGTGCCGCGGTAGCGCACGCGGCGACAGACGCCGTGCGTGCGCGGGCGACGACTCGCGCACGCACGGCCGGTCGGCAGAGTCCCCGCGGCGTTTGAATCGGTCGTTTGCATCGGCTTGCGGGCAGTGCCGGCGTCCGGACGTTGATCGAGATCAGGTCGCGGCGACGCGGTTGCGATTCAATGGCGGTATGGCCGGGTCGTTGCGATGGGCGCTGCGGTGCGTGCATGCCGTGCATGCGCCGCGCCATGAAGTCCGCCTGTTCGTTCGTACGCCGGTCGGCTCCGCCTCACCGGCTCGACGATCCGCCTCGTTGCGGCGATGCACGTTGTCGCGCATCGCGTACGACCATACGGCACACGACGGCCACGTCTCGACCGTCGGCCTGACCGTCGCGCATCGCGCATTGCAATAGCCGACGCCATTGTGTCGCGCGCCGACATGCCCGTGCAGCGCCGATGCCGCTCGCGGCCCGCGACGCGGCGGGCGCCGCACTGCAAATTCCCGGGCATTGGTTTACTCTGCGTCGCAGCAACGCGCAGCTCGATCGGCCATCCGGCCGACTTCCGTTCAATCCGCCTCTCGGAGACACTATGTACAAGCGTATTCTGGTTGCCGTCGACGGCAGCGACACGTCCCGCCATGCATTCGATGCCGCGCTCGCGCTCGCGAAGTCGCACGGCGCTGAGCTGCAGGCGCTCTACGTCGTCGAGAACGCCGCGATCTACTACAACGTGCCGGGCTACGATCCGTCCGTACTGCGCGATCAGCTGCTCGCGCAGGGCAACGATCTCGCGAAGGACTTCGCGGCGCAGATGCAGGCGGCGGGCGTGAAGGGCCAGACGCTGACGAGCGAGGCGTCGTCGCTCAACGACGTGTCGTCGCTGATCCTCGAAGGCGCGAAGGCATTCGGCGCCGATCTGCTCGTGCTCGGCACGCATGGCCGTCGCGGGTTCCGTCGCCTCGTGCTGGGCAGCATCGCCGAGCAGTGCGTGCGCCACGCATCGCTGCCGGTGCTGTTGATTCCCTCGGCCGCGCACACGGACGAACAGGGGAGCTGAACGAGTGGGCACTGCCGCCGCGTCGCCCGGTCATCGGCGTGCGCATGCCGCGCGCGGATCGGTGCGCCCGCATGCGCGGGCTTCGCAAGCGTGCGCGCGGCAGTGCAACCGGTCGCGACGTTTTGTCACCCGACAGTCGCAACTTGCGGTGGGACAATGATTCCGTCGATTCAACGCCGGAGTAAACGATCATGCTGACGCCCGTCGCCACACGCCCCGCCGCCACGTCTCACGCCGCGAGCTGGGCACCTCGTCAGGCCGCGCACTGCTCGACGTGCGCAATGCGGCACCTGTGCATGCCCCAGGGTCTCGCGCCCGAAGCGCTCAGCCGCCTCGAATCCGTCATCTGCGCGGCGCGGCCGGTGAAGCGCGGCGAAGCGCTGTTCCGCGAAGGCGACGCGTTCGACAACCTGTACGCGGTGCGCTCCGGTTCGCTGAAGACGGTCGCGACGCGCCACGATGGCCGCGAACAGGTCACGGGCCTGCACCTCGCGGGCGAAGCGCTCGGCCTCGACGGCATCTGCGACGATACCCATCCGCGCACCGCGATCGCGCTCGAAGACAGCTCCGTATGCGTGATTCCGTACAGCGCGCTGAAGGCGCTGTGCTCGGAGGCGGGTTCGATGCAGCTGCGCATGCACAAGCTGATGAGCGAGCAGATCGTGCGCGAAACGTCGCAGACGATGCTGCTCGGTTCGCTGAACGCCGAGGAGCGCGTCGCCGCCTTCCTGCTCGACGTGTCGTCGCGCTACCTGAAGCGTGGCTACTCGCCGTCCGAATTCAACCTGCGCATGACGCGCGAAGACATCGGCAGCTACCTCGGCATGACGCTCGAAACGGTCAGCCGCACGCTGTCGAAATTCCAGAAGCGCGGCCTGATCGAAATGCAGGGCCGTCACGTGCAGATCGTCGACTTCGACGGCCTTCACCACGTCTGATCCCGCATGCGGCGCGCGCACCATGCGCGACCGCCGCCCGGCCCGTGTCCGTCGGGCCCGTCAATCCAGAAACAGTGCGGCGCGCGCCTTGAGCGCCGCGCTGAAATCGTCGAGCCAGCCGATCGACAGGCGCCAGCTCTGCCAGTAGAGCTCGATGTCGACGGTCCGCCCGGCCGACATGTCGACCAGTTCGCCCGCCGCCACCTGGCGATCGACCATCCGGTCCGGGCACATTCCCCATCCGAGCCCCGTTTCGCACGCACGCAGATAACCGGCGACATGCGGTATCCAGTGCTGCGGCGGATCGAGATCCGCGCGCGTCACACGCCGGATGAAGCGCGCCTGCAACCCGTCCTTCGGATTGAACATCACGCACGGTGCGCGGCGCAGCGCATCGCGCGTGATGCCCGCCGCGAAATAGCGCTCGTGAAACGCGGGCGAGCACACCGCGCAATAACGGATGCGCCCGAGCCGCGTCGACCGGCAGCCCTGGATCGGCTCGGCCTGCGCGGTCACCGCGCCCTGCACGCTGCCGTCGCGGATGCGCGCCGCCGTGTAGTCCTGGTCGTCGATCACGAGGTCGAGCAGCGTCTCGCGCTCCGCGCAGAACGGCGCCACCGCGTCGATGAACCACGTCGCGACGCTATCGTCGTTGACGGCCACACGCAAGGTCGGCCAGCCGGACGCGAGCGGCCCGTGCAACGCCGGCATCCGGCCGGACAGCTCGGCTTCGAGCAGTTGCACGCGTTCGGTGTGTCGGCACAGCAGCGCACCCGACGGCGTCGCG
Source organism: Burkholderia pseudomultivorans (assembly GCF_902499075.1). Classification (GTDB taxonomy): domain Bacteria; phylum Pseudomonadota; class Gammaproteobacteria; order Burkholderiales; family Burkholderiaceae; genus Burkholderia; species Burkholderia pseudomultivorans. Next base: position 98,603 of record NZ_CABVPP010000016.1, read on the forward strand.
ACACATGGCTGGCCGCGCTTGACGAGCACGCTGCCGACCCGTTCCTCGAGCAGTTTCACGCGCTGCGACACGGCCGACGGCGTGACGTTCAGCTCCTTGGCGGCCCGTTCGAACGACCCGTGCCGGATCACCGCCGCGAGCGCATCGAGCAATGCATAGTCGAGCATTAGATTTCCTTAATCGACATTAGGCGATTTAGCTTCTCTTATTCGAGCGATGCCCGCAGACTAGCGCTACCCGATCCATCCGTCCACTGCTGTCATCCATCATGAACTGGCTCGCTTTTTCCCACGGCGTCGCGCTGTGCGCTTCGCTCATCGTCACCATCGGCGCGCAGAACGCGTTCGTGCTCCGGCAGGGCATCATGCGCTCGCACGTCGGCAAGATCGTGCTGCTGTGCGCGCTGTCCGACATGATCCTGATCGGCGCCGGCGTCGGCGGCGCATCGGTGCTCGTCGAACGCTATCCGACCTTCGTCCACGCGGTGCTGTATGTCGGTCTCGCGTATCTCGCGTGGTTCGGCATCAACGCGCTGCGCCGCGCGCTCAAGCCGGGCCACGAAACGCTCGACGTGCGCGGCGATGCGGTCGCGCCGCCGCCGCAGAGCGGGCTCGCGATCGTGCTGATGACGCTCGCGTTCACGTGGCTCAACCCGCACGTGTATCTCGATACGTTCCTGCTGATCGGCACGGCCGGCGCGCGCGAGCCGGAAGGATCGCGCGCCGCGTTCGCGATCGGCGCGATGACGGTCAGCGTCGTCTGGTTCGTCGGGCTCGGCTACGGCGCGCGACTGCTCGCGCCGTGGTTCCGCAAGGCCGTCGCATGGCGCGTGCTCGACGGCGCGATCGGCAGCATGGTGCTGTTTCTCGCGGCAGTGCAGCTGCGATAACGCACGGGCCGCATCCGCCGGCCGTCATCCGATTCGGCCCCGCTCGTCGCGCGGGGCTTTCCCGTCTTTTCCCGGCTTTTCCGACCCCGCTGCGCATTACCGCAGCAGCACGCATCCGTCGCGAAATCCGCTCCCGATCGAATCCGGCCGCACCGGATGACGGATAGCGGACGACTCGTCTGCCGTGCGATCCAATCCCTCCGTTATCGCGGCATTTCACGGCCTGCACGAATCGCACCGATCAGGGACAATGTTCGGGTTCCCGCGACGCCGGCGAACCTGCTCTGCACGCACTGCCGCGTCGTCGCGATCGACACCGTCAATTCCGCAGTTCAATCCGTGACACCCACATCGGAGAGAAAGATGGCATTACGCACACTCGGTACGTCGGACATCCAGGTATCGCCGCTCGCATTCGGCGGCAACGTGTTCGGCTGGACCGCCGACGAGAACACCTCGTTCTCGCTGCTCGACGCGCTCGCCGACACCGGCATCAACTTCATCGACACGGCCGACGTCTATTCGGCGTGGGTGCCCGGCAACAGCGGCGGCGAATCGGAAACGATCATCGGCAAGTGGCTCAAGCGCTCCGGCAAGCGCGATCAGGTCGTGATCGCGACCAAGGTCGGGATGCTCGGCGCGCGCGCCGGCCTGTCGAAGGACAACATCCTGAACGCGGTCGACGATTCGCTGCGCCGCCTGCAGACCGACCATATCGACCTGTACTTCTCGCACCGCGACCTCGCCGACACGCCGCTCGAGGAAACGCTCGGCGCGTATCGGACGCTGATCGACGCGGGCAAGGTGCGCATCATCGGCGCGTCGAACTACAGCGGCGCGCGCCTGCGCGAAGCCGCCGAGATCAGCCGGCGCGACGGCCTGCCCGCGTACCAGGTCATCCAGCCCGAATACAACCTGATCAACCGCGCGGAATACGAACGCGATCTCGAACCGGTCGTGCGCGACCTGAAGCTCGGCGTCGTCAACTACTACGCGCTCGCGAGCGGCTTCCTGTCCGGCAAGTACCGCAGCGAAGCCGACCTGAAGAAGAGCGTGCGCGGCGATCGCGTCGCCGGCTATCTGAACGATCGCGGCCTGCGCATACTCGCGGCGCTCGACGCCGTCGCCGACAAGCACGGCACGCAGCCGGCCGCGATCGCGCTCGCATGGCAGATCGCGCGGCCGACGATCACCGCACCGATCGCCAGCGCGACGTCGCTTGCGCAACTCGCGCTGCTCGGCGACGCGATTCGCGTACAGCTCGATCAGGACGACATCCGGAAAATCGACGAAGCCAGCGCCGCTTGAGCTGCGTGCATGCGGGCGGGTCGTAGGAATATCGCGCCGTCGCGCGGTTCCGCCGCCCGGCCCGCGTGACGCGGTGTACCAGCGATGCGATGGCGGCGAAGGCGCGCGCATCGCAACGCGCACGCCGAATCGAGCATTCGGGATCTTCACGTCAGTCACGCGCGTTCTCCCGACTTGAACGTCACTTGCAGCACGAGCCGCCGCAAGCGCGCGATCGGCGAACACGGCCCTTAACCCGAAATCGCATTCGCGATTTGACCGGCACGGCCGCTTCTTTTGCCCGACACGGACATCGCCCCGGTCGCCGGCCGCAACGCCCCGCCCGGCAAGGCTTTCGCCGCGCCCCGGTGTTTCACGGATTGACCGCGGCCTTCGACGTCGCCGAGACTGCGCCGCTCGGGCGTCATTGGGAGAACGTCATGCCGGACACCAGCACCGGGATCGTCACGATCTCGACGCGCGCCGTGCGCGGCCACGAGCGCGTCGACTTCTGGGTCGACCACGTCGCACGCTCGCTCGTGCGCATCGAGTGCAGCGGCAAATCGTCGGACGGCATCGACGCGACCCTGCGCAAGCGCGACCTCGCGCTGTTCAGCGCATGCGACATCGTCGCGAACCGGCACGCGGTCGTGCGCACGCCGCACAACATCCATGCGGACCAGCGCGACGCGGTGTTCGTCTGCCTGATGCACGCGGGACAAGGCTATACATTCCAGGACGTCGAGTGCATGCAGCACGCGCCCGGCGACATCGTGCTCTACGACACGTCGATGCCGTACGGCCACGGCTTTCCCGCCGACATGGCGATGACCGTGCTCGACGTGCCGCGCGACGTGTTCGAGGCGCGCGTCGGCCCGTGGCGCTATCGCGGCGCGGTCAAGATCGATCGCGACGACGGCGTCACGTCGTGGGCCGCGCGCCAGGTCTATGCATTGCTCGCCGAGCCGCATTCGCCGGCGCACGAGGCGCACGATGGGCGCGAACGGCGCGCCGCAGCCGTGCTCGATCTCCTGCGGTCGATGCTGCGCCTGCGCGACGGCGATGTATCGCCGACGAAGTCGACCGTCCATACGCTGTCGCGGGCCAAGGCGTTCATCGAGAGCCGTCTCGACGACGATGCGCTCGACTGCCACGCGGTGAGCCGCGCGATCCACCTGTCGCCGCGCCAGCTCGCGCGCATCTTCGAGATCGAGGGAATGCCGCTCACGCGCTACATCCTCGCGCGGCGTCTCGAGCGCTGTCGCGCGGACCTGCGCGACCGGTCGCTGAAACACCTGACGGTCAGCGAAATCGCGTTCCGCTGGGGCTTCAACAACAGCGCGCACTTCAGCCGCAGCTATCGCGCCCGCTTCGGCGAAACGCCGAGCGAGACGCGCGCACCGGGCATGACGCGATAACGTCGGTTCGCCTGCGCCATTAACAGAACACGACGCGCACCACTCGCCGCCGCAGCCCGCCGCCGTGTCCGCGCGAGGCAAGCACGACGGCCGTGCCGGTCAAATCGGGCCGCAGGCCGGTCGCTAATCTGGCGCCTTGCGCGGCGGCACTCGTTCCGCCGCCCGACAGCAAGGAGAAAAAGCGGGATGGAGACGTACGACCATATCGTCGTGGGCGGCGGTTCGGCCGGTTGCACGATCGCGCATCGACTGGTGAAGGCCGGCAGGCGCGTGCTGCTGCTCGAGGACGGGCCGAAAGACGACAGCCTGTTCATCAGGATTCCGGCGACGTTCATCCGCGTGCTCGGCACCGCGCGCACGGTCACCTTCGAAAGCGAGCCGCAGGCCGGCGCCGCCGGACGCCGGACCTATGTGCCGCAGGGCCGCACGCTCGGCGGCGGCAGCTCGGTCAACGCGATGCTGTACGTGCGCGGCACGCGCGACGACTACGACGAATGGGCCGCACTCGGCTGTGCGGGCTGGGGATGGAACGACGTGCTGCCGGTCTTCAAGCGCGCCGAATCGCACTTGCGGCTGTCCGAGCCGTTCCACGGCACCGACGGGCCGCTGAAGGTCGGCGACACGCGCTTCCGGCATCCGCTGAGCCTCGCGTTCGTGAAGGCCGCGCAGGAAACCGGCATCGCGTACAACGACGACTTCAACGGTGCCGCGCAGCATGGCGTCGGCTTCTACCATACGACGATCTTCGACGGACGGCGCGGCAGCACCGCGGCCACCTATCTCGCCGACGTGATCGGCCAGCCGAACCTGCGCGTGCTGACCGGCTGCCGCGTCACGCGCGTGCGCTTCGACGGACGGCGCGCGTGCGGCGTCGAATGGCGCAGCGGCAGCGGCGCGACGGGCGCAGCAGCCGCGCGCTCGGACGTCGTGCTCGCAGCCGGTGCGTTGAGCACGCCGAAGCTGCTGATGCTGTCGGGGATCGGCCCCGGCGCGCACCTGAACGCGCTCGGCCTCGACGTGCTGCACGACAGCCCGGAAGTGGGCGCGAACTACCAGGACCACCTCGAAGTGTCGATCTACGGCTACAGCCATGCGCCGATCAGCCTGCTCGGCCAGGATCGCGGGCTGGCGGCGCTGCGGCACGGCCTGCAATGGATGCTGTGCCGCACCGGCCTGCTGACGTCGAACGTCGTCGAGTCGGGCGCGTTCGTCGACACGACGGGCGACGGCCGGCCCGACATCCAGTTCCACGTGCTGCCGACGCTGGTCGGCGACGTCGACCGCGCGCCGCTGCCGGGCCACGGGCTGTCGATCAATCCGTGCCTGCTGCGGCCGCGCTCGCGCGGCTCGATGCAGTTGCGCAGCCGCGATCCCGCCGCGCCGATCCGGTTCGATAGCGGCGCGCTGTCGGATCCGGCCGATGTCGACGGGCTCGTGCGCGGCGTCGCGCTCGCGCGGCGGATCATCCGCGCGCCGTCGCTCGCCCGCCTCGTGCGCGAAGCGGAAACGCTTTCGGACGCGGCGCTGGCCGACTACGTGCGGCAGCGCGCAAAGACCGTGTACCACCCGGCCGGCACCTGCCGGATGGGCAGCGACGCACAGGCGGTCGCGACGCCGCATCTCGCGGTGCGCGGCGTCGACGGCCTGCGGATCTGCGATGCATCGGTGATGCCGCGCATCGTGTCGGGCAACACGAACGCGCCGACGATCATGATCGCGGAGCGCTGCGCGGATTTCATACTGTCGGATTGATGTAAAAAACGCACGCGCCGCCGCGCGCCCTCAACGGTCGGCCGTACGCGCCGCGTCGCGCAGCGCCATCGGCGACGCGCCGTACCGGTCGCGAATCGCGCGGCTGAAATGCGCCTGGCTCGAAAATCCCCAGCGGAACGCGATCTCGCCGACACTGGTCTTGCGCAGGCGCGCATCCGTCAGCTCGCGGTAAGCATGCAGCAGCCGTTCCGACCAGATGTGCTGCGTGACCGACTCGCCTTCGGCGGCAAACAGCCGGCTCAGGTGGCGCAACGACAGCCCGACCGCATCGGCGACGGCCTGCGGCCCGAGTTCCGGCTCGCCGAGATGCGTCGCGATGTACTGCTTCGCGGTCAGCAGATACGACAGCGACGTGCGCGATGCGCGCACGCCGTTCACTTCCGCGTCGATCAGTTCCGCGACCAGCGTGCGCGTGCACTCGGAGAAACGCGCGGCATCGTCCTCGACAGGCGTCTTCATGAAGCGCTCGACACTCGCACGCAGCGTGGTGCCGAGCATCTCGCCCGCGCCGGGTCGCGGCGAGATCTTCAGCGGCAGCATCGCCAGCTCCGCTTCGAGCCGGCGGTCGACCATCGCGATCGGGATGTCGATCAGCAACTGCCGCATCGGTGTCAGGAATCCGAACAGATAGGGCACGCGCGTGTCGTAGACGACGATGTCGCCGGCTTCCGCCAGCAGGCAGCGGTCGTGCTGGATGAAATACGCGCGTCCGCTGACGATCTGGCACGCGAACAGCGCTTCCTTCGGCAACTGGCGCACCAGCGCCGGGCTGCGCTCGATCACGTGATCCTGCCCGCGAATGTCGGCGATCCCGAGGCCCGGCAGCGCCCAGTCGGTCTTCGTGACGTCAAGCCCCGCCGGCGACAGCGACGAGCAGCGCAGCCCGACCAGCGTCGCCGCGTTGAATGCATCCCAGTACGCCATCCGGTCGCGCGCCGGCACGTCGGCGGTCGAGCCGCGCGTGCATGAAAGAACGGTCGAATTCGTCACGTCGCCTCCTGCGGGCGCCTGTCGTGCAGAGCGGCACGGTTGGGGAATGGTTCGTCTTGAAAATGGTGCGGAGCAATGTCCGAACCGATCAAGCAATTCGTCCCGCCCAGTCAAGAGCGGTGAGTACCGGCTGGCTAAAGTCGAGCCCACGACACCTGTACACAAAGGAGACAAACCGTGGTCGACCAAGCCGTAACCGAATTCTGGCAAAACATCGCGCCGATTGCCAATCCGTTCAAGCCCGATGCGCTGCCGGAAGTCTACATCGCGAATGCGGTCACCGAGGACGAGCGGCATTACGTTCCGTTCACCGAAACGGTTTCGTCGCGGCCGCTGTGGATCTCGCCGACGCAGAACAAATGGTGCGACATCCTGATGGCAAAGGAAGCGGGGCTCGTGAACCGTCACTACCACCCGCACGAAGTATTCGCATACACGATCTCCGGGAAATGGGGCTACCTCGAGCACGAGTGGACCGCGACGCGCGGCGACTTCGTCTACGAGACGCCGGGCGAAGGCCATACGCTCGTCGCGTTCGATCATCCGGAACCGATGCGCGCGTTCTTCATCGTGAAGGGGCCGCTGATCTGGCTCGACGAGGCCGGCAATCCCGACGGCTACTTCGACGTGCATTCGTACATCGCGATGTGCAAGGCGCACTACGAGAAAGTGGGCCTCGGTGCACAGGCGGTCGAGAAACTGTTCCGCTGACGCGCGACGAGGCCATCCATGACATCCTCTCCTGCCCCGAAGTCAGCGTGGACGTACGAGAACAGGCTGCTGCTGATCCTGTTCATGACGTTCGGCTTCGTGTTCTTCGACCGCCTCGCGCTGTCGTTCCTGTTCCCGTTCATGTCGGCCGAGCTGCACCTGACCAATGCGCAGCTCGGCATGGTGTCGTCCGCGCTCGCGCTGACCTGGGCGCTGTCGGGCGCCGCGACCGGCGCGTGGTCCGATGCGCGCGGCACGCGCAAGCCGCTGCTGATCGCCGCGGTGCTCGGCTTCTCCGTCTGCTCGGCGCTGTCGGGGCTCGTCGGCGGCTTCGCGAGCCTGATCGCGTTCCGCGCGCTGATGGGCATCGCCGAAGGCCCGGTGCTGCCGCTGTCGCAGTCGCTGATGGTCGAGAGTTCGACGCCGAGCCGCCGCGGGCTGAACATGGGCCTGCTGCAAGGCTCGGCCGCCGGCCTGCTGGGCGCGATGATCGGCCCGCCGGTCGTGATCGGCATCGCGACCGCATACGGCTGGCGCGAGGCGTTCTACGTGTCGTGCCTTCCCGGCTTTCTGATCGCGTTCTGCATCTGGCGCTGGGTGCGCGAAGTGCCGCCCGGCGGCGCACGGCACGCGCAGGTCGACGGCGCCGGCACGCCGGCGGCGGGCGGCGCGACCGTCAGCCGCTGGGCGCTGCTGAAGGAGCGCAACATCCTGCTGTGCGTGCTGATCAGCTGCTTCTTCCTGACGTGGTTCGTCGTGATCATCTCGTTCGCACCGACGTTCCTGGTCAGCAGCCGCCACCTGTCCGCGTCGGACATGAGCGTCGTGATGACCTGCTTGGGCGCCGCGTGGGTGTTCTGGGGCTTCGCGGTGCCCGCCATCTCCGACCGCATCGGCCGCAAGCCGACGATGATCGTGTTCGCGCTCGTCGCGGCCGCGTGCCCGGTCGTGATGATCCACGCGAGTTCGCTGTGGGCGCTCGGCGCGTTCGTGTTCGCGACCTACACCGGCCTCGGCTGCTTCACGCTGTTCATGGCGACGATTCCGGCGGAAACGGTGCCGCCGCGCTCGATCGCGAGCGCGCTCGGCCTGATCATGGGCGCCGGCGAGCTGATCGGCGGCTTCGTCGCACCGACCGTCGCCGGCGTCGCGGCCGATCGCTACGGGCTGTCGTTCGCGATGTGGATGTCGGCGGCCGGCGCGGTGCTCGCATGCGCGCTGTCGTTCGGCCTCGTCGAAACCGCGCCCGCCGTGCTGCGCAAGCGCGCGCTCGCCGGCGCCGCCGCGAACCGCCTCGACACGCCCAACCTCGGAGGACGCTGAGATGCGCGCACTTCAATGGCATGGCCCGCGCGACGTGCGCCTCGTCGAGATCGACACGCCGCGCGTCGGGCCCGACGAGGTCCGCATCGCGGTTGCCTATTGCGGGATCTGCGGCAGCGATCTGCACGAATACGCGGACGGCCCGCATGCGATTCCGGTCGACGCGCCGCACCCGCTGTCGGGCCGCACCGCGCCGCTGACGCTCGGCCACGAATTCTGCGGCACCGTGGTCGAAACCGGCGCGAACGTCACCGCGCTGCGCGCCGGCGACCGCGTCGCGATCGAACCCGAGTATCGCTGCCGTCAATGCGCGTACTGCCGCGCGGGGTCGTACAACCTGTGCGTGTCGATGGGCTTCGCCGGGTTGATGGGCGACGGCGGGATGGCCGATTTCGCGGTCGTGCCCGCCTACATGCTGCATCGGCTGCCCGACGGCGTCAGCCTCGAACAGGCCGCGGTGATGGAACCGGCCGCCGTCGCGCTGCACGCGCTGCGGCGCGGCGAACTCCGGCTCGGCGAAACCTGCGCGGTGTTCGGGCTCGGGCCGATCGGCCTGCTGCTGATCATGCTCGCGAAGCTGCAGGGCGCGACGACGATCGTCGCGGTCGACGTGTCGCCCGAACGTCTTGCAGCAGCCACGCGCTTCGGCGCGACGCACGTATTCGACGCCCGTGCGTTCGACGCGCCCGCACTGCGCGATGCGATCCACGCGGCCACCGGCGGGCTCGGCGTCGACGCCAGTTTCGAGGCAGCCGGACTGCCGTCCACGTTCGAAGCGGCGATGCACGCGCTGCGCAAGGGCGGCCGCGTCGTGATGGTCGGGTTGATGCCGCATGCCGGCTTCGATGCATTCCGCGCGGTCAACGACGAACTGACGTTCACGGCAAGCGTCGGCTATCGGCATGCGTACGAGGACCTGCTGCGCATCGTCGCGTCGGGCGCGCTCGATCTCACGTCGATCGTCACGCGCACCGTGTCGCTCGAAGACGCGGTCGCCGACGGTTTCGACGCGCTGCTCGCGGACCGCGCGCAGATCAAGATCCTGGTTTCCCCCGCGCTCGGGCCGGCCCGGCGCACACACGTCACAGGGAGCATCGAGCATGAGCCAGCCGTCGGTGTTTGAAGGCAAGAGCGTCGTCGTGACGGGCGGCACGTCGGGCATCGGCGCACGCACGGCGCTGCGTTTCGCGCAGGCGGGCGCATCGGTCGTCACGCTCGGGCTCGACGCCGCCGGCTCGCATGCGCCCGTGCACGACGCCATCCGCAACGTCGAACTGGACGTGACCGACAGCGACGCGCTGACGCGCACGATCGCCGCGCTGCCGCGTCTCGACGTGCTCGTCAACGGCGTCGGGATCAGCCGGCACGCGGACGAATACCTGATGGACCAGTTCGAACGCGTGCTGAACGTGAACCTGACATCGGTGATGCGTGCGTCCGATGCCGCGCGGCCCGCGCTGTCGGTGAACGGCGGCTCGATCGTCAACGTCGCGTCGATGTACACGTACTTCGGCAGCAAGGACCGGCCCGCGTACAGCGCCAGCAAGGGCGGCGTCGCGCAGCTCACGCGCTCGCTCGCGCAGGCGTGGGCCGATCGCGGCATCCGCGTGAACGCGGTCGCGCCCGGCTGGATCGATACGCCGCTCAGCAGCGGACTGATGGCCGACGCGCAGGCGTCACGCCGGATCCTCGATCGCACGCCGCTCGATCGCTGGGGCACGACCGACGAAGTCGCGGAAGTGATCCTGTTCCTGTGCTCGCCCGGCGCATCGTTCGTTACCGGCGCGATCGTACCGGTCGACGGTGGGTATTCGACGGTTTAGCGCGCGGCGTATCGGCGTATCGGCAGCTCGCCGATGCGCCGGCGCGTACGCGATTCCATCCGGTTTTGATCGAACCGAACGGATCGAAATGGAACGGCAGACAAAATAATTAGCAATCCAACTAAAAATCCGATTTGATCGGTATACAGGAGATGTATCTTGGAGACGACGAAAAAGACCCTTCTCGCGCTGGCGGCCTGCGCGATCCCCGCCGTGTCGTTCGCGCAGAGCAGCGTGACGATGTTCGGGCTGATGGACGCCGGCATCAGCTATGTCAGCAACGAAGGCGGTCACGGCAACGCGAAATTCGACGACAACATCTTCTTTCCGAACCTGCTCGGCTTCGAAGGCAAGGAGGATCTCGGCGCGGGCACGCGCGCGATCTTCCGGCTTGTCAACCAGTATTCGCTCGCGAACGGCTCGATCATCGGCGGCGGCCTGTTCGGGCGCACCGCGTACGTCGGCTTGCAGAACGACCGCTACGGCACGCTGACGCTCGGCAACCAGTACGAGTTCATGGTCGATGCGCTGGCCGCCGGCGGTAACGAGATCGCGCAGGATCTCGTCGGCCTGTACGGGTTCCGCAACGGACCGTTCGACAAGCTGGCGCTGCCGAACAACCCGACCGGCGCGTTCGACTGGGACCGCGTGGCCGGCAGCAACCGCGTCGCGAATTCGGTCAAGTACACGAGCCCGTCGCTGTCGGGCCTGACCGTCGGCATGCTGTACGGGTTCGGCAATGTCGCCGGGTCGATCGGCGCGGGCAATACCGTCAGCGTCGGTGCAACCTACGACAACGGCCCGTTCGGCGCGGGCGCAGCCTATACGAACCAGAAGTACGGCGCAGCGGACGGGTTGCCGGCCACCAGCGTGCGCAACTGGGGCGCGGGCGTGCACTACACGCTCGGCCAGGTCACCGCGAAAGCGCTCGTGACGACCGTGCGCAACGCCGCGAACGGCGCCGGCGTCTGGTCGGCGGAAGCCGGCGCGTCGTGGCGGCCGTCGCCCGCCTGGGTGATCGGCGCGGCCTACACGTACATGAAGGGCAACGACACGCTCGACAACGCGCACGCGCACCAGATCCTCGCCGCCGTCCAGTACTGGCTGTCGAAGCGCACGATGGTGTACGTCGCCGGCGTTCACCAGCGCGCGAACCACGGCAGCGCCGCGCAGATCAACGGCGTGATGGACCCGGACGGCGCGTCGAGCGGCACGCTGCAATCGATCGCGCGGATCGGGCTCAGCACGCGGTTCTAGCACTTGTCGCGCCGGTCGGCGGCCCGGCGACCGGGGCCGCCGACAACGGACGTGCGGCGCGTGCGTTCGTTTTCCTGCCCGCGGTTCCAGTTTCGCGCGCCGTGCGAACGACCCGCAACCTGCCGCTGAAACACCGGCGCTTTCGTGTCCGGCCTCTCCCCTAATTCATTCAGACGATTAACCGCGCGGCGCCCTTCGATAGAGTGGGTCGTCGAACGCGTTGTCCTGCCCGGCCGACGCGACGCCGAAACACGGCAGGCCGACGCCGCCTTGTCGCCGACACGCGAACCAGCCGGCCGATTTCCGGCGAGCGGCAACCGAATCCGGATATCCAGTCGATGCCGTGCCGCCGCGTGCACGCAGTCCGCCGGCGTCGTACCCAATTCACGACTATCGAGGGGGAATCACCAGATGAAACCAAGGACGGCATGTCTGATTCGAACCGGGGTAATCGCGACCGGCACGTGGCTGGCCGCGACCGCGTGGGCCGGCATCTCGCCGGACGGACTCAAGGCGCTCGACTCGACGCTGACGCCGATGGGCGCGCAACGCGCGGCGTCCGGCGACGGCAACGTCCCCGCATGGTCCGGCAAATGGCTCGGCGCGCCGCCGACCGTCAAATACCAGCCGGGCGACCGCTACCCGGATCCCTATGCGGACGAGAAGCCGCTGTTCGTCATCAGCGCTCAAAACATGGCGCAATACGCGACGAACCTCACCGACGGCCAGAAGGCGATGCTGAAGAAGTATCCGGATACGTTCAGGATTCCGGTCTACCCGAGCCACCGCGACTTCCGCTACGACGACGGCACCTACAAGGCGATCCGCACCTATGCGGCCGGCGTGGAGATGATCGGCGACGGCAACGGCCTGAAGAACGCCGGGCCGACGGTGCCGTTCCCGGTGCCGAAAACCGGCCTCGAACTGCTGTGGAACCTGAAATACGCTTCGTCGATCGATACGGAAAAGGCCGTCTACGACCAGGCGGTCGTCTATCCGGAAGGCAATATTGCGTGGGGAAAGGTCAAGTACGATATCTGGTCCCCGAAGGACGCGCGGCCGTTCGACCCGAAGCTGTCGAACCTCAATCGCGCGTACTTCCGCGTGGCGACCGACCTGCCGCTGAACGAGCGCGGCACGATCATGGTCGGCTACTCCGTCTATGACAGCCCCGACGCGAGTTCGAACCGCACCTGGATGTACAGCCCCGGCACGCGGCGCGTGCGCCAGGCGCCGGAATACGGCTACGATCAGCCGCAAGGGCCGGGCGGATTCCGTACCGTCGACGACGATCACTTCTTCAACGGCTCCCCGGAACGCTACCAGTGGAAGATCGCCGGCAAGCGCGAGATCTACGTGCCGTACGACAACTACCGGATGCTGTCGTCGTCGCTGAAGTACAGCGACCTGCTGACGCCGCACCATGCCGATCCGGCCCGGATGCGCTACGAACTCCATCGCGTCTGGGTGCTCGAGGCGACGCTGAAGCCCGGGTTCCGCCATCAGTACGCGAAGCGCGTGATCTACCTCGACGAGGATTCGTGGTACGGCCTGCTGTCCGACAACTTCGACTCGCGCGGCGCGCTGTGGCGCACGAACATCCAGACGAACGTCTACGCGTACGACGCGCAACGCTTCTATCCGACCGCGGTCTTCTATCACGACCTCGTATCGGGCGCGTACATGGCCGACCGGCTCACGAACGCCGGGCCGATGACCGCGCTCAACCGCAATCCGTCCTTCAACGAAGCATACTTCGCGCCGGATGCCGCACGCGGCTCGGGACTGTGACGGAAGGCGGGCGCGCGATAGATTGGGCGATGCGCGTGAACCTGGAGATCGGCACGCGGGACGTGCTCGGCTCGCATTGAGCACGGAGCGGAAGTCGGCATACGTTCCGTGCCGGACAGCCATCACGCGCGTAGCCGGCCCAAAGCCGGCTACCCTCGCGTCCGTCATTCCATCGCTCAGAACATGGTCCGGATCCCGACCCGGGCGATCGCCTGCGAAGCGCCGCTCGACGATCCGGAAGGGTTCAGGATTCCGTTGATGTCGGCATGCGCGCCCGAATTGGCTCGCTGGTAGGTGCCTTCCGCATAGACCATCGTGCGCTTCGAAAGCGAGTAGCCCAGGATCGCGTCGACCTGGTTGGCGTGGTTACCGTACAGGACGTCGTTCCCTTTCATGTACATGTAACTGACGCCGAGCGAGAGCGCGGCCGTGATCTGCCAGTTGCTGGCGAGTTGTCCGGCGTATGCATAAGCGCCCGTCTGCGCGTTTCGAACCGTGACAAAGCTGGCCGAATTCAGCGTCGGGCCGAGCGCGTAGTGAGCGCCGACGCCCCAGTTCCGAATCGGCACCTGCGGCGCGCCATTGACGGCGCCGGGATACTTCTGTTCGGTATAGGCGGCACCGAAGCCGAACGGGCCGCGATCGTAGTTCAGGCCGAAACTGATGCCCGAATTCGATCCGAACGACCCGGCGACGCCGCCGAACGAATACAAGGCCCCGACCGAAAAACCGGCGATCTGCGGCGACTGGTACTTGACCGCGTTGTTGATCGGCATGCCGTTCGTTCGGGCCCACGAGAACCAGCCCGTCGGGTTTTGCGGGATGCCGAGATTCTGGAACGGGCCCGCCGCGACACTGTAAAGGCCGCCGGAGAGCAGACCCGGCGTGTTTTTCGCCTCGGTGAGCGACGTAAACATGAACTCGTAGACGTTCCCCAGCGTCAGCTTCCCGAAGCGGGCATCGTCAAGGCCGACATACGCATTGCGGCCGAAGATTCCCGGCTGCATGGTCGCGCCCGAGCCAAGCTGAAACTGGTCCTCCAGCTTGAAGATGGCTTTCGTGCCGCCGCCGAGATCCTCGGTGCCCTGAATCACAAACAGGTTGGGCACCAGGATCCCGTCGTCGAACTTCGCAACCGCGTGCCCTCCCTCGTTCGAAACATACGTCACGCCCGCATCGATCAAGCCGTAGATCGTGATGTTGCTTTGTGCAATGGCCGAACTCACTGGAAGGACTGCAAAACATACGGCAGCAAATCGCTTTTTCATTCGCGTCTCCAAACATTGTTTTATTTTTTCGAATCGGCCGCGACGTCGGGCGTTCTTGTTATGGCGCGATTCGAATGTCGCCCGCCGTCGGCTACTGTCCGGCGAGATCGAGCGCAACGTCGACGATCATGTCCTCCTGCCCGCCGACCATCCGGCGCCTGCCCAGCTCGACGAGAATGTC
>NZ_CABVPP010000017.1 GCF_902499075.1 Burkholderia pseudomultivorans
GCGACGACGCGCAGCGCGCGGCCGCGGCGCGGCGCGCGCGGCGGCGTGTCGGGCGCGCCGTCGGGCGAGTCCGGATCGTGGGGCGGCGGCGTATCGTTCGGGGCCTTCGTCATGCGGGTCGTCGTGGGTCGGGCGGTTCGTTCAGAATGCGATGCCGAGCGTCAGGTACGGGCGCACGCTATGGTTGCGCAGCCCGTACGCGACGTCGACGTTGATCGGGCCGACCGGGCTGCGCCAGCGCGCGCCGATCCCGACGCCCGGGTAGAACACCTTCTCGCCCCACGCATCGGTCGCGGTGCCGATGTCGAAGAACGTCGCGGCGCCCCAGTCGCGGTTGAACCAGTGCTGGTATTCGGCGGTGCCCGTCATCAGGTACTTGGTCGGCAGCACCGAGCCGTCGACGCTGTTGCCGATGCTCTGGTAGCCGTAGCCGCGCACCGAGTTCGAGCCGCCCGCGCGAAACAGCAGCGACGCCGGCACGCCCGACGAGCTGCCGCTGGTAAACACGCCGCCGAGCTCCGCGCGGAACACGAACAGGTCGCGCTTGCCGATCGGCAGGTACTGCTGGCCGCGCGCATAGCCGCGGATGAAGGTCTGGTCGGTCAGCACGCCCTTGACCGCGAAGCCGGCCTCCGCGTGGATCAGGTTGCCCGAGCGCGGGAACAGCGGATCGTCGACGTTGCGGCGCGTCCACGCCCACTGCGGCACCAGCGCGCGGCTGGTGGTCGGTCCCGCGCCGTTCTGGTCGAGCCGGTCCTGGTAGTACATCAGCGAATACGCATAGTCGATGAACTGCCCGGTGCGCGTGCGCTGCGCGCCCACCCGCGCGCTGTAGATGCGCGTGTCCGACACGTTGGTGTTCGTATACGACGCGAGCACGCTGTTGGTCCACCCGCGCTCGCCGGGCGGCATCGACAGCTGGACCTGCCCGTACTGCTGGATCTGGTCGAGCCGGCCCGACACGGTCAGCGGCCACGCGGCGCCGAACGTATTCAGGTACGTGTACGAGCCCTGCACGTGCGGGCCGGTGTCGGTCGCATAGCCGACCCCGCCGCGGATGTTGTTGTACGGGAACTCGCTGACCTTCACGTGCACCGGCGTGCGCTCGGGCTTGTTCACGTCGTCGCCGACGTCGATCGCGACGCTCGCGTAGTACGGCGTGTTCTGCAGCTGCCGCTGCAGCTCGTTGATCCGCTGCACGTCGTAGATCTCGCCTTCCGACAGCGGATTGACGTTCGTGACGATCTTCCCCGGATAGCGGCGCACGCCGTCGACGTCGACCTTGCCGATCGTGAAGGTCGGGCCGCTGTCGAACGTGACCGCGAGCGTTGCGCGCTGCGTGCGCGGATCGATGCGCGCCTCGGACGACGTGATCTTCGCGCCGAGATAGCGGCGCGACTGCAGCTGCTTGAGCGCGGCGCTCTTCGCGCCGTCCCAGTCGGACTGCGTAAACGGGTCGCCCGTCTTCAGCGTGAACGCGAAACGGGTCGCGGCCTCCTGCTTCGGATCCTCGCTGCCGACCGGTCCCTTGAAGCTCAGGTCGACCGACGACACGATCGTCTGCGGCCCCGGCTCGACCGCGATCCGCACGTCGCGCTTGCCGTCGCGCGTGCGCACGTCGGTGCGCACGACCGGCGAGAAATAGCCGGCCGTCGCGGCCAGGTCGCGCACCTGCTGCGGCGTCGCGGTGACGAGGAAGTCGAACTGGTCGTCGCTGATGTCGTCGCGCTTCGCGAAGCGCGCGATGTCGAGATGCGACTTGAGGAGCTTGCGGATCGAGCGCGGCGCGTCGATGTCGACGTCGTACTTCGCGTGGGCCGGCAGCGCGAAGCATGCGGCGAGGCAACCCGCGAGCGCGGCCCGCGCCGCGGCGCCGGCGCCGCGCCGCGCGAAGGGTTGCGATGCGCGGTGATCCGCGTCATGCGCGATGTGTCGTTGCTGGTTCGCCTGCCCCGCCAAATAAGACCTCGCCGTCGGTTGTCGCGGTTTCGTGGAAAACCCTGTATTTGACCACAGCGTGCCGGCGCCGAAGCTTAATGTTTGTCAGCCCGGCGCAAACCGTCGCGAGCGCGCCGCACTGCCCGCCAGCGGCGGCCGGGGCCCTGCCCGCGGTTTCGACGTGCGATTGGCACCGGCTGTTCCCCGCGATGCGGTAAAATCCCGCCATCGCAGAATCCGGCGCACCGTGCGCCGCCCGAAACGGAAAGCCAAGCCATGCCGTACCAGTCCGACGTCACGCAATTCCTGAACCAGCTCAAGCAGCAGAAGCCGACGCTCGAAGAAGAGCAGCGCAAGGGCCGCTCGCTGCTGTGGGACAAGCAGCCGATCGACCTCGACGAGCGCGCCGAGCAGCAGGAATCGCGCGTGAAGCAAACGCCGTACGTCTACTACCAGAACTTCTGACGACGTGAGCGCCGCCGACGAGGCCAGCGCCGCCCGGCAGGACGACGCGGTTGCCGCGCCCGCGGGCGCCGATTCGACGCCCGACACGGTCGACGGTGTCGCGGCGTTCGCTCGCCTGTACGGCGAGCCGCTCTTCAAGCTGCCGCAGGACCTGTACATCCCGCCGGACGCGCTCGAGATCTTCCTCGAGGCGTTCGAAGGCCCGCTCGACCTGCTGCTGTACCTGATCCGCAAGCAGAACTTCAACGTGCTCGACATCCCGATGGCGCAGGTCACCGCGCAGTATCTGGGCTATGTCGACCAGATCCGCACGTCGAACCTCGAACTCGCGGCCGAATACCTGCTGATGGCCGCGATGCTGATCGAGATCAAGTCGCGGATGCTGCTGCCGGTCAAGAAGGCCGATACCGGCGAGGAGGCCGAGGATCCGCGCGCGGAACTCGTGCGCCGCCTGCTCGAATACGAGCAGATGAAGCTCGCCGCGCAGCGCCTCGACCAGTTGCCGCAGCTCGGCCGCGACTTCCTGCGCGCCGAGGTGTACATCGAGCAGAGCATCACGCCGCGCTTCCCCGACGTGAACTCGGACGACCTGCGCGCCGCGTGGGCCGACGTGCTCAAACGCGCGAAGCTGGTCCAGCATCACAAGATTTCCCGCGAAGAACTGTCCGTTCGCGAACACATGAGCCTGATCCTGCGCCGGCTGCAGAACGCGCGCTTCATGGAGTTCGCCGATCTGTTCGACACCTCGCGCGGCGTGCCGGTCGTCGTCGTGAACTTCATCGCGATGCTCGAGCTCGCGCGCGAGTCGCTCGTCGAGATCACGCAGGCCGAGCCGTTCGCGCCGATCTACGTCCGCCTCGCCTACCTGCCCGCGTAAAGTCGTCCGCGGCCGCGACGGCCCGCCTCCGTCCAAAAATAGAACGACCGTTCTCTTTTCGGTGCGTGCGGCGGCCAAATCCTCTACAATCCGCCGACGCCCGACGCGCCGCCCGCGCGCGGGCGCGTTTCGCTCCGACCCCGACGCCGCGTGCCGCGGCGGCAACGCGCCCCAGGCGCGAGGAAATCGCTACCCGATCATGAAAGTCATCAGCTCGATCCAGGAACTGCGCGACCAGCTGCGCGGACAGAACCGCACGGCGTTCGTGCCGACGATGGGCAACCTGCACGAAGGCCACCTGTCGCTGATGCGCCTCGCGCGCCAGCACGGCGACCCGGTCGTGGCGAGCATCTTCGTCAACCGGCTGCAATTCGGCCCGAACGAGGATTTCGACAAGTATCCGCGCACGATGCAGGACGATATCGAGAAGCTGCAGAAGGAAAACGTCTACGTGCTGTTCGCGCCGACCGAGCGCGACATGTATCCGGAGCCGCAGGAGTACCGCGTGCTGCCGCCGGACGATCTCGGCGGGATTCTCGAAGGCGAGTTCCGGCCCGGCTTCTTCACCGGCGTGTGCACGGTGGTCGCGAAACTGATGGCCTGCGTGCAGCCGCGCGTCGCCGTATTCGGCAAGAAGGACTACCAGCAGCTGATGATCGTGCGCCGCATGTGCCAGCAGCTCGCGCTGCCGGTCGACATCGTCGCGGCCGAGACCGTGCGCGACGAGGACGGCCTCGCGCTGTCGTCGCGCAACCGCTATCTGTCGGCGGCCGAGCGCGACGAGGCGCCGGAGCTCGCGAAGACGCTGCAGCGCGTGCGGGAAAGCGTGCTCGGCGGCGAGCGCGACCTCGGCAAGCTCGAAGCGCAGATGCGCGCGCACCTGGCCGCGCGCGGCTGGGCGCCCGACTACATCTCGATCCGCCGCCGCGCGAACCTGATCGCGCCGAGCGCGGCCGAACTGGAAGCCGGCGAGCCGCTCGTCGTGCTCGCGGCCGCCAAGCTCGGCGCGACGCGCCTCATCGACAACCTGGAAATCTGACGGGCCGCCCGCCCGCGCCTCTCACGACGCATCACGGAGACATCATGCAGCGCCACATGCTCAAATCGAAAATCCATCGCGCGGCGGTCACGCACTGCGAGCTGCACTACGAAGGCTCGTGCGCGATCGACGAAGACCTGCTCGAAGCGGCGAACATCGTCGAAAACGAGCGGATCGACATCTGGAACATCAACAACGGCGAACGCTTCTCGACCTACGCGATCAAGGGCGAACGCGGCAGCGGGATGATCTCGCTGAACGGCTCGGCCGCGCGCCGCGCGCAGCTCGGCGACCTGGTCATCATCGCGGCGTTCGCGACGGTCGACGAAGCCGAACTGCAGGCCGGCTGGAAGCCGAAGCTCGTGTTCATCGACGAAGGCAACAAGATCAAGGGCCACCGCGATCACGTGCCGACGCAGAACTGGACCTGACGCGCCCGGTCGTCGACGCACGAAGGGCCGGATTTCGCGCGACGCGGAATCCGGCCCTTTTTCATTCGGAGCGGGGGCGCCGCTGGGCGCCAGCGCCACGCCGGCGCAACCGGCGCGCTTACGAGGCCTTCGCGACCTTCTCCGCTTTCGGCGCGCGCCGCTCCGCCCATTCGACGATCGGCCGCCACTGTTCGAGATCCTTCTCGACGCGGCTTTTCGCGACATCCCACAGCGTCAGCCCGTGCGCGGCGATCTGCACGTAGTTCTGCGTGTCGCGCACGTAGCCGAGCACCGGCAGGCCGAGCCCCTCGACGAAACGGTGCAGCTGGTCGGACGAGCGCGTGCGCGCATCGACGCGCATCCCGACGATCCCGACCTCGACGCTGCCCTTGCGCACGGCCTTCTCGCCGGCCAGGCGCTCCAGAAACTGCTGCGTCGCGAGAATATCGAACATCGACGGCTGCAGCGGCACGATCACCTTGTCGGCGAGCTGCAGCGCGACGTTGAGCCGGTTGCCGTGCAGGCCGGCCGGCGTGTCGATCACCGCGTACTCGAGGCCGCGCGGCGGCTTCGTCGGCGCGTCCGGATCGAGCGACCACGCCTCGATCGCCGGCAGCCCGGCCGGCCGCAGGTCGAGCCACGCATGCGCGGACTGCTGCCGGTCCAGGTCGGCGAGCGCGACCCACGCGCCCTGCGCCGCGAAGTAGCCGGCAAGATTGGTGGACAGCGTGCTCTTCCCCACGCCGCCCTTCGGATTCGCCACCACGATCACCGTCATGAATTCCCCCGAAAAAGCCGCGCGGCGCCCGCCGCATGACAGGCGCCGCTCGATTGCGGATACAGGGAGCGATGATATCGGCAAAACGGGTGTCACCGGAACGGGTTGCGCCGATCCGCGCCCCGTTCAGGCGGGCCGGGCCGCCCGCGGCGGCGCGCCGATCGAGAATGCGCCGCCGCCCAGCAGCGCCTGCACCGCGAGCGTCACGGCCCAGAACGCCGGGTATTCCCAGCCGCCGTTCGGCGACGCGAAGCCCCAGCCGTTCGGCAGATGCGCGGCGGTCGCGCCGAGCATGAACGGCAGCAGCACGAGCGCGGCGACGCGCACGCGGAAGCCCGCCAGCAACGCGATACCGCCGGCCAGTTCGACGAGCGTCGTCAGGTACGCGAGCCAGCCCGGCAGGCCGATCGACGCGAAGAACTGCGCGGTGCCGGGCAGCGTGAAGACGAACACCTTCTGCGCGACGTGCGCGAGGTACAGCACGCCGAGCGCGACGCGCAGCAGCGTCGCGGCGAAATCGTTCAGGCGATCGGGGTTCATGACGGATTCCTTCGTAAGTGGATGGCGATGGATCGCACTCTATTCGAACCGTTTAGGTCGATAAATACGCCGATTCGCTTTAACTGATTCCCATCTGGAACGAATCCAGGCACAAAAAAGGGCATGACCGATCATGCCCTGCCGTCGATTTCGCGGCGCTCAATAACCGCTCTTGCCTTGCGTCGCATCGCCCGATCCGGACGGGCTGCCGCCCGGTCCGTACCCGTCGCACGCATGCGCGGCCGCCGACGCGCCCAGCAGCGCCGCCAGCAGTACGCTCCACCACCATCGAGCCTTCATCGTCGCACTCCTCCGGACGGACAGCCGCCCTCCTGTGTTGTACGCGATCCGGCGGAAAAAGCGAGTCCGGCCGCGCCCGCCGCGGTCCGGCTTCAGCGGAATTCGGCGTACAGCGCATCCAGGTCGAGATGCGCGGCGAACGTATCGGCCAGCCGCTCCAGCGACGCTTCGCGCAGCGCCGGGTAGTCGATCCGCTCGGCGCCGTCGAGCCCGGCCCAGGCGAGCAGCGCCGCGCATGCGTCGGGCGCGTCGAACAGCCCGTGGACATAGGTGGCGAGGATCTGTCCGTCGGCGGACAGCGCGCCGTCCGGGCGCGCACGCCGCGCATCCCCGCCGTCGGCCGCCAGCTCCAGCGCGGGCGCCGCGAGCGCCGGCCCGCGCGTGTCGCCCATATGGATCTCGTAGCCGTGCACGGCGGCGGCGCCCGGCAGCGCGAGGCGTCCCGTCACGTTCTTCAGCGTCTTGTCGGGCTGCAGCGTCGTCGCAAAATCGAGCAGCCCGAGGCCCGGCACGCTGCCGGGCGCGCCTTCGAGGCCGAGCGGATCGTCGAGCGTGCGGCCGAGCATCTGCATCCCCCCGCAGATGCCGATCAGCTTGCCGCCATAGCGCAGATGGCGGTGGATCACCGTTTCCCAGCCGGCCTCGCGCAGCCACGCGAGATCGCGCTGCACGCTCTTCGAGCCGGGCAGGATCAGCAGGTCGGCGGGCGGCACGGGGCCGCTCTTCCAGTAGGTGAACTCGACCTGCGGATGTGCGCGCAGCGGATCGAAATCGGTGTGGTTGCTGATGCGCGGCAGCGCCGGCACGACCACCCGCAGCACGCCGGCATCGCCGCGCGCGGCCGCGCTGCGCGCCTGGGCGGGCAGCATATCCTCCGCGTCGAGCAGCAGCCCGTGCAGGTACGGCAGCACGCCGAACACCGGCTTGCCCGTCTGCGCGCGCAGCCAGTCGAGGCCCGGTTCGAGCAGTTTGAAGTCGCCGCGAAAGCGGTTGATCACGAAACCGCGCACGCGCGCGCGTTCGCTGTCCGACAGGCACGCGAGCGTGCCGACCAGATGCGCGAACACGCCGCCGCGGTCGATGTCGGCGACCAGCACGACCGGGCAGTCGACGCGCTCGGCAAAGCCCATGTTCGCGATGTCGCCTTCGCGCAGGTTGATCTCGGCCGGGCTGCCCGCGCCTTCGACGATCACCGTGTCGTAGCCGGCGCGCAGGCGCGCGTACGATTCGAGCACCGCGTCGAACGCGACCGGCTTGTAGTCGTGATACGCACGCGCATTCAGGTTCGCGCGCGCCTTGCCGTGGATGATCACCTGCGCGCCGCGGTCGCTGGTCGGTTTCAGCAGCACCGGATTGAAATCGGTATGCGGCGCGACGCCGGCGGCGAGCGCCTGCAGCGCCTGCGCGCGGCCGATCTCGCCGCCGTCGGCCGTCACCGCGCTGTTGAGCGCCATGTTCTGCGGCTTGAACGGCGCGACGTGCGCGCCCGCGCGGCGCGCGAGGCGGCACAGGCCCGCGACGAGCGTGCTCTTGCCCGCGTCGGACGTCGTGCCCTGGATCATCAGCGTGCCGCGCGGCAGCGGGTCGGGTGCATTCATGTTGCGAAAGTCGTGGCAAAACGAAGCGCGCATTATCGCCCGATGCCGGGATGGCCGGTGACGGGACGCCCGCGCCGGTACAATCACGCGATGATTCCGCACGACCTCACCTTCGTTCTCGGCGGCGCGCGCTCGGGCAAGAGCGCCTACGCCGAGCGGCTTGCCGCCGACAGCGGCCGCCCCGTCACCTATATCGCGACCGCGACCGCCACCGACGATGCCGAATTCGCGCAGCGCATCGCGCACCATCGCGCGCGCCGGCCCGCCGACTGGGGCTTCGCCGACGCGCCGCTCGAACTCGCCGGCACGCTCGCGCGGCTCGACGATCCGCGCGCGTGCCTGCTGGTCGACTGCCTGACGCTGTGGCTCACCAACCTGCTGTGCCCGGCCGACGGCGCACCGCTCGACGACGCGCAGTACCTCGCGCGCGTCGACGCGCTCGACGCCGCGCTGCGCGGCGCCCGCGCGAAAGTGATCGTCGTCAGCAACGAGATCGGGCTCGGCGTCGTGCCGCTCGGATCGATCACGCGCCGCTACGTCGACGAGCTCGGGCGCCTGAACCAGCGCATCGCCGCGCTCGCGACGCGCGTGACGCTGCTGGTCGCCGGCTTGCCGCTCGACCTCAAGGCCGGAGCGCCTTCATGCTGATGCTGTCGCTGCCGATCGTCGCGATGCTCGCAGTCGCGGCGGTGCTCGTCGACCGCGTGCTCGGCGAACCGGCCGGCTGGCATCCGCTGGTCGCGTTCGGCCGGCTCGCCGCGCGCATCGAAGCCGCGCTGAACACCGGCCGGCGCGGCCGCGTGACGGGCGTCGCCGCATGGGCCGCGGCCGTCCTGCCGCCGGTCGCGATCGCGGCATGGCTCGTGGCCGCGCTGCCGTGGCCGTTCGCGGCCGCGCTGCACGTCGTCCTGCTGTGGTTCGCGCTCGGCGCGAAGAGCCTCGCCGAGCACGTCGCGCCGATCGCCGCCGCGCTGCTGCAGCGCGACCTCGACACCGCCCGCGTACTGACCGCGCGCATCGTGTCGCGCGACACGAGCACGGCCGACGAAGGCGCACTGTCGCGCGCGGCCGTCGAATCGGCGCTGGAGAACGGCAACGATGCGATCTTCGGCGCGCTGTTCTGGTTCGTCGTCGCCGGCGGCCCAGGCGCGCTGCTGTTCCGGCTCGCGAACACGCTCGACGCGATGTGGGGCTACCGCACGCCGCGCTTCCTGACCTTCGGCTGGGCCGCCGCGCGCCTCGACGATGCGCTGAACTGGATCCCGGCGCGCCTGACCGCCGCGAGCTACGCGCTGCTGGGCGACACGGCCGCCGCGTGGCGCTGCTGGCGCACGCAGGCACGCCACTGGGACAGCCCGAACGCGGGCCCCGTGATGGCCGCGGGCGCCGGCAGCCTGAACGTGCAGCTCGGCGGCCCGGCCGTCTATCACGGCGAAATCGAAGACCGCCCCGTGCTCGGCACCGGCGCGCAGGCAAGCGCCGCGCACGTCGTCGCCGCGCTGTCGCTCGTCACGCGCACGCTCGCGCTGTGGCTCGCGCTGCTGGTCGCGAGCGGCGCCCTTGTCATGGCCACCCATCATGTCTGACACCGCGATTCCTCACGGCGGCAACCTGCACGAAGCCGCACGCCGCCACGGCATTCCATACGATGCGTGGCTCGACCTGTCGACCGGCATCAATCCGCTCGGCTATCCGGTGCCGCCGGTGCCGGCCGACGCATGGCGGCGGCTGCCCGACGACGGCGACGGCCTCGCCGCATGCGCGGCGCGCTACTACGGTGCGCCCGATGCCGCGCACGTGCTGCCGGTCGCCGGCAGCCAGGCCGCGATCCGCGTGCTGCCCGCGCTGCTGCCGGCCGGCGACGCGGGCGTCGCTCCGCTCGCATACGGCGAATACGCGCCCGCGTTCGCGCGTCACGGCCATCGCGTCGTGCCGCTCGATATCGACACGGACACGCTGCCCGCGACGCTGCGCCACGTCATCGTCGGGAATCCGAACAACCCGACCGCCGATTTCGTGCCGGCCGAACGCCTGCTCGACTGGCATGCGCAACTGGCGGCGCGCGGCGGCACGCTGACCGTCGACGAGGCGTTCGCCGATACCGGCGCGACGCCGTCGCTCGCGGCGCACGCGGATCGTCCGGGCCTGATCGTGCTGCGCTCGGTCGGCAAGTTCTTCGGTCTCGCCGGCATCCGCGCAGGCTTCGTGCTCGCGCGCCCCGACCGGATCGCCGCGCTGCGCGACACGCTCGGCGCGTGGACCGTCGGCGGCCCCGCGCGCCACGCGGTCGCCGCCGCGTTCGCCGATCGCGCATGGCAAGCTGCCGCGCGCGACCGACTGGCCGCCGACGGTGCGCGCCTCGCCGCGCTGTTGCGCACGCACGGTTTCGCGGTGCGCGCGACGCCGCTCTATAGCTGGACCGACGATCCGCGCGCCGCGGCGCTGCACGCGGCGCTCGCGGCACACGGCATCTGGACGCGCCATTTCGCGCGGCCGTCGAGCGTGCGGGTCGGGCTGCCGGGCGGCGAAGCCGAATGGCAGCGCCTTGCCGACGCGCTCGCGCAATGCGTGCCCACGCTGCAACAGGCCTCCGCATGAAAGTACGCTCGCTCAACCGGTTGCTGCCGGCCGCCGCACTGACCGCGCTCGCGCACGCGCCGCTCGCGCATGCCGATGTCAGCGCACGCGACGATGCCGGCAACACCGTGACGCTGCCCGCGCCCGCGCAGCGCGTGATCAGCCTCGCGCCGCATGCGACCGAGCTGGTCTTTGCGGCCGGCGGCGGCGCGAAACTCGTCGGCGCCGTGTCGTACAGCGACTATCCGCCCGCCGCAAAATCGGTGCCGCGCGTCGGCGACAACAAGGCGCTCGACCTCGAGCGAATCGCCGCGCTGAAACCCGACCTGATCGTGGTCTGGCGACACGGCAATGCCGAGCGGCAGACCGACGCGCTGCGCGCGCTGCATATCCCGCTGTTCTTCAGCGAGCCGAAGCATCTCGACGATGTGTCGTCGTCGCTGCGCCGCCTCGGTACGCTGCTCGGCACGCAGCCGGCGGCCGATGCGACCGCCGCGTCGTTCGATCGCACGATCGGATCGCTGCGCGCGCGCTATGCGGCGCGCGCGCCCGTCACGGTGTTCTTCCAGGTATGGGATAGGCCGCTGATGACGCTCAACGGCGCGCATCTGATCAGCGACGTGATCGCGCTGTGCGGCGGGCGCAACGTGTTCGCATCGCTGCAGCCGCTGGTGCCGACCGTCACCGACGAAGCCGTGCTCGCCGCCGATCCGGAGGCGATCGTAACGACGAGCGCCGGTGCGACGCGTTCGGACCAGGCGCTGCCGAGCCTCGAGCGCTGGCGCGCATGGCCCGCGCTGACGGCCGTCGCGCGCGGCAACCTGTTCGCGATCGACGGCGACCTGCTGACGCGGCCCGCCCCGCGGATCGCGCAGGGCGCCGCGGCGCTGTGCGAGGACCTCGACGCCGCGCGCGCACGGCGGCCTGCGCGCTGAGTTCGAGCGGTTCGCGCGTTTCTTCGGCACAGGGGCGCCGAGCGTTCGTGCGCGGCGAATACGTTTATCCGCGTGCGTCGCTTCAGGAAGCGGTGCAAACGCGCGAAACGCCGGGATCACGGTCGTGCATGGAGCCGTCCCCACGCACGATTTCCCCGCGTGAACGATTGCGCGCTACGCGTCCCAGTGCACGACATCCCATGCCTGCGCACCGTCCCCCGCTCTCAGCCAGACCACGCCGCCGGTCGGCACCGGCCGCGACAGCAGCGTGTCGAGCGGCACGCGCAGCGCATGCGACGCGAACGCGCGGATCACGCCCGCGTGCGTGACGACCCAATGCGGACCGCCGCTCTGCCCGACCGCATCGGCCATCGTCGCGACGCGCGCGGCGAAACGCGCGACGCTTTCGCCACCGTGCGCGCACGCATGCATCAGGTCGGCCGCCCACGCATCGAGCGCCGCGCGATCGATCGCGTCCCAGCGCTGCATCTCCCACGCGCCGAAGTCCATTTCCTGCCAGCCCGCGTCGCAGGCGAGCGGCACGTCGAGCGCGCGCGCGAGCCGCGCAGCCACCGATGCGCAGCGCACCAGCGGACTCGCGCCGATCCGCGCGGGCAACGGCGCGCCCAGCGCGGCAAGCCGCTCGCGCAGCGCGCGCGCACCGGCGTCGGCCGACGCCGCGAGCGGCACGTCGCTGCGCCCGTAGCAGACGCCCGGCTCGACCGCGACGGCCGGATGACGGATCAGGACGACATCCATCCGAGCACCACCAGATAGATCGCCAGCTCGCTCAACTGCTGCGCGAACCCGAGACAGTCGCCGGTATAGCCGCCGATCCGCTTCACGAAATAGCGGGCCGCCCATGCGCGCACGAGCGCGAGCGCGGCCAGCGCCGCGATGCCTGCGCGCCAGTCCGGCCAGAACAGCCACGGCAAGCCGAACAGCGCCGCGACGCATGCCGCGCGCGCCGACATCCGCTGCGCGACCGGCTTCGCCTTGCCCTCGGGCCGCACGTAGTCGAGCGACATCAGCAGGCTCACGGCCGCCGCGCGACTCGCCGCATGCGCGGCGACCATCGTCCATGCGGCGCGCAGCGGCGGCAGCGCGGCGAGCGCCTGCCACTTCAGGCCGAGCGTGACGACCAGCGCGACCGCGCCGAACGTGCCGATCCGCGAATCGTGCATGATGCGCAGCACGTCGTCGCGCATGTAGCCGCCGCCGAACGCGTCGCAGCTGTCGGCGAGGCCATCCTCGTGAAACGCGCCGGTCGCGAGCAGCGTCGCGGCCATCGACAGGCCGACCGCGATCGACGCGGGCAGCACGCGCAGCGCGGCGAAATAGACGAGCGCACCCCACGCGCCGACGCACGCGCCGACCAGCGGGAAATAGCGCGCGGCCTGGTCGAGATCGCCGGCCGCATAGCCGATCGCCTTCGGCACCGGCACGCGCGTGAAGTAGCCGAGCGCGACGAAGAAGTAGCGCGCCTCGGCGCGCACGCCGCGCGAGCGCTCAGGCGTCACGATTGTCGACGCCCGCGGATTCGAAGCTCGCCATCCCGGTCAGGAACGCGACGGCCGCGCGCACCAGCGGCAGCGCGAGCGCGGCGCCCGTGCCTTCGCCGAGCCGCAGGTCGAGCGCGAGCAGCGGCTTCGCGCCGAAATGCTCGAGCATCCGACGGTGCCCGGCCTCGTGCGACGCATGCGAGAACACGCAGTAGTCGCGCACGCCCGGCACGATCCGCTCGGCGACGAGCAACGCCGACGTCGCGATGAAACCGTCGACGAGGATCGTCATGCGCTCGCTCGCGGCCGCCAGATAGGCGCCCGTCATCATCGCGATCTCGAAGCCGCCGAACGTCGCGAGCACGTCGAGCGGCGCGATCGCATGCGAGTGCCGCACGAGCGCGCGGCCGAGCACTGCGCGCTTGTGCGCGAGGCCCTGGTCGTCGAGGCCCGTGCCGCGCCCGACGCACGCGTCGATCGGCACGTCGAGCAGCCGGCTCATCAGGCACGCGGCCGCCGACGTGTTCGCGATCCCCATCTCGCCGAAACCGATCACGTTGGTGCCGAGCGACGCGTGATGGCGCACGCGCGCCGCGCCGGCCGCGAGCGCCGTCATCGCGTCGTCGCGCGTCATCGCCGGCTCGACCGCGAAATTGCGCGTGCCGCGCGCGACCGGCAGCGACACCAGCCGGTCGGACGCGGGCAGCGGCGACGCGACACCCGCATCGACGATCTCGAGCACGCTCTGCGCGACCTCGGAGAACGCATTGATCGCCGCGCCGCCGGCCAGGAAGTTCGCGACCATCTGCGCGGTCACCGACTGCGGATACGGACTCACGCCCTCGACCGCGATCCCGTGATCGCCGGCGAACACGATCGTCACCGGGCGCTGCACGCTCGGCTGCTCGCTGCGCTGGATCAACCCGACCTGCAACGCGACCGCTTCGAGCTGCCCGAGGCTGCCGGGCGGCTTGGTCTTGTGGTCGATCACATGCTGCAGGCGCTTGCGCAGCGCATCGTCGAGCGGCGCAATCGCGGGAGGAAAATCGGTCGGGGTCGTCGTCATCGAAGGGTGGCCTCGTTGGCGCGGCTCGCGCCGCGCATCGAAAGAAAGATCGTCAGGATCGCCGCTCGGGCCATGCGGGCAACAGCGCATCGCGGCCGTGCTCGCGGATCAGCACGAGCGGATAGCCGAACGCGTCGCTCGCCCGCTCGGGCGTCAGCACGTCGTGCACCGGGCCGGCCCACGCGCGGCCGCGGCCGTCGAGCAGCAGCGCGTGCGTCGCGAAGCGCCGCGCGAGATTCAGGTCGTGGCACGAGAACAGCACGGTGCGCGGCCCCGCGTCGAGCCACGCGCCCAGCGCGGTCAGGCAGTCGATCTGGTGATGCAGGTCGAGATGCGCGAGCGGCTCGTCGAGCAGCATCAGCGGCGCATCCTGGCACAGGGTCGCCGCGAGTGCGACGCGCTGCCGCTCGCCGCCCGACAGCGACAGCACGTCGCGCGCCGCGAGCGCACCCAGGCCGAATGTCGCGAGCGCCGCCCGGGCCGCCGCGCGATCGTCGTCGCGCTCCCAGCCCCAGCCGCCGAGATACGGGAAGCGGTTGAGCAGCACGGTGTCGAACACGGTCGCGCTGAACGCGTCGTGCAGTTGCTGCGGCATCAGCGCGCGCCGCTGCGCGAGCGGCCCGTGCGGCCACGCGGACAGCGGCCGCCCGTCGATCTCGACGCGGCCGCCGGCCGGCGGCTGCAGGCCCGCGAGCGTCGCGAGCAGCGTCGTCTTGCCGGCACCGTTCGGCCCCGCGACGCACCAGATCTCGCCGGGACGAAACGCCTGCGTAAAGCCGTCGAGCAGCGTGCGCGCACCGGCCCGCAGCGTCAGGCCGACCGCCGCGTAGCTCATCTCTGCGGCGGCCGTCATCGCATCGGTCTCCTCAGCAACATCCACAGGAACACCGGCACGCCGATCAGCGCGGTCATCACGCCGACCGGCAATTGCGCGGGCGCGATCGCGGTGCGCGCCAGCAGGTCGGCCGCCATCACGCCGCCGCCGCCCGCGAGCATCGCGGCAGGCAACAGCATGCGCTGGTCGTTGCCGAATGCGAGCCGCAGCGCATGCGGCACGACGAGGCCGACGAAGCCGATCGTGCCGGCCGTCGTCACCGCGGCCGCGGCGGCCAGCGACGCGACGAGATAGATCCGCACGCGCAAGCGCGCGACCGGCACGCCGAGCGCGAGCGCGGTCGCATCGCCGCGCAGCAGCACGTTCAGTTGCGGCGCGGCCGGCAGCGCGACGCCGGCAGCCAGCAGCAGCGCGCCCCCCGCGAACCACGGCGCGCTCGCGCCGTTCAGGTCGCCGGTCAGCCAGAAGATGATGCCGCGCAGGCGCGCATCGGGCGCGAGCGACAGCAGCAGCGTGACGAGCGCGCCCCACCCGGCCGCGATCACGACACCGGTGAGCAGCAGCCGCGGCGATGCGTCGCGCGTTTCGCCGCGCCACAGCTCGCGGCGCGCGAGCCCGAGCACGAGCGCGATCGACACGAGCGCGCCGGCGAACGCGGACGCGTCGACGAGCCACCACGCGCCGCCCGCGATCATCGCGACCAGCGCGAAACCGGCCGCGCCGCCCGACACGCCGAGCACGTACGGTTCCGCGAGCGGATTGCGCAGCAGCACCTGCAGCAGCGCGCCGGCCAGCGCGAGCAGCGCGCCGCACGCAAAGCCCGCGAGCGCGCGCGGCAGGCGCAAGGTGCGCACGATGTCGGCGAACAGCATGTCGTGGGTCGCCGCGTCGCCGCCGTGCGGCAAGAGCGACGCGAGCGCCTGCCACGGCGACATCGGCACGCTGCCGATCGACAGCGACGCGACCAGCAATAGCACGACCACGGCCGCGAGCGCGGCCCAGATCGCCGTGGCGCGCGCCGCGCTCATGCGACGCGCGGCGCCGAGCACGATGCGCGGCGCATGCGCGCGCGGCGGCAGCCGGCCGGAGGCGACAGCGGCGTCGCGGCGTCGCGGGTGATGGGCATAGGCAAGCTTGAGGTCCTTGTCGAACAGCGTGTCGGAATACGTGCCGGCGTTCGCGTCGTCGCGCCGGCGTGCACGGTGAAGTCGACGATCGCATCGCATCCGGATCCGTGCGCCGTCGCACGGCAGGCATTGTGCGCAATATAGAGGAAAGCGTCCGCGTCGGGCCGGCAGTCGCCGCGCCGCACCGGTGCGCGGCTGCCAGGCGCAACCGGACGCACCGCGCACGACCGATACGACGGCGCCGCTTCGAACACGGCACGGCACGCCGGAGAACGACCGGCGATCCGGCCGCGCCGATGCACACGACGGCGGCAAGCGGCACAGCCGCGGCGCGCGCCGGGCGCCCGGCGGACGATTGGGGTCGGCATCGAAGAAAATCCCGTCAAGCACTGCGCATCCTGCCTCCCCGCAGGCCGCGCGTCATGAAGCCCGTGCGGGCTTCCCGCCCCGGCCGGTATCCGGGCTGGCGGCGGTCCGGCTCGCCTTCCCGCGCGAGATCGCGCAGTGGCCCGCGCCGCATGCGAAACGCACGCCGGACGCGCCCGAGCCGACCTGCGTCGGACGACGCGGCCGCTTACCGTTGCGGGGGCAGCGCAGGTTGACGGCTTTCCGGCGAAAGCGCGCGCCCTGCTTCCCGTTTAACCGCGCGTGTCACGCGCGCGCACCGAGGCGGCGCCAGTTTAGGAGCGGGCCGCGCGAGCGTCAAGAAAGCGTCGCGCCGCGTGCGCAAAGTGCCGCGCAACGCGCCGATTCGCGACAAGAAGCGGGGGTGTTACGACTGGAAACGTTACAGATGTCGGAATGCACGGTATTCCGCGCTAAAATGCTGGGTCTTTAGAGGACGCAGCAGATGCTCAACGAACTCGAAACCCTTTCTCAAAATATTGGCCGACTGATTTCGCTGAACAAGCGCTACCACTCGGAACGGCTCGCGCTCGAGGAGCAGGTCGCGCAATTGCGCGCGGAAGCGGACACGGTCCGCGCGGAGCTCACGCAGCTGCGCGAGGAACGCAATGCGCTCGCAGCCGAGCGCGACACGCTGTCGGCGAAGATCGACGACGCCCAGGTCAAACTGAACGCGATCCTCGAGAAGCTGCCGCGCACGAAGAGCGCGGAACAATCCGACAACCAGCTCGACCTGCTGGATGCGCAGGCGCGCACCGATGGCGACGACGCGGCCAGCCACGGAGAACATGCATGAGCACCAAGCAGATCGAAGTCTCGATTCTCGGCCAGGCCTATCGTCTCGCCTGCTCGGCC
The DNA here is from genome assembly GCF_902499075.1 of Burkholderia pseudomultivorans. Lineage (GTDB taxonomy): Bacteria > Pseudomonadota > Gammaproteobacteria > Burkholderiales > Burkholderiaceae > Burkholderia > Burkholderia pseudomultivorans. The sequence goes on from NZ_CABVPP010000017.1 coordinate 17,269, forward strand.
GAAACCGAAGCGGCGCTGCTCGAGGCCGTCGCGCGCGTCGACGCCGAAATGTCGAAGATCCGCGCGAACAGTTCGGTGCGCGGCACCGATCGCATCGCAGTGATGGCGGCGCTGTCGCTCGCGTCGGAATTGCTGCGACTGCAAACGAGCGTGCGGCACGGTGAAGCATTTCCGGCCGAAGAAATCCGGCGTACAATGCGCCAGATGAACGAACAGCTCGGCGCGGTGCTCGCACAGCACGAGCCGCAGTAAGCTTCGAATCGACGCGTCGATTTCCCTTGATCTCGACGATCAACGGTGGTCAAATTGGACGCAACGATTCAACGTTTCACAGTTTAGTCAGCTTCCCTGCCTGGTTCGCCAAGGTCATATATTCCTTGAACCAATGCCATGTGCACGGTTGCGGAAATTTGTAGCACGGGCGCGCGCGTCACTCTGTCTGATGTACCCGAAGTGCTGCTAACTGCGACCAATTCTGAACCTCAGGTTCAGGATGCCGGCCTAGCGGCCAAGGCGGGGGCCTATCCAACGGCATCGGGCGAGTCCCGGTGCCGTTTCCTTTTTCAGGGTCCGTCTGTGGACGGAGCGCGCCAGCCTGCCGTTGCGCGTCCTGTCCGCCGATCGCTCCAGACCGCCTCTTCTTGCGTCGATCACGATCCATGCAATACTGGCTGATGAAGTCCGAACCGGACGAAGCGAGCATCGACGATCTCGCGAGCGCACCGCAACGCACGCTGCCCTGGACCGGCGTGCGCAACTATCAGGCGCGCAACTTCATGCGCGACACGATGAAAATCGGCGACGGCGTGCTGTTCTATCACTCGAGCTGCCCCGAGCCGGGCATCGCGGGCCTCGCCGAAGTGTCGTCCACGCCCTACCCCGATCCCACGCAGTTCGATCCCGACAGCCCGTACTACGATCCGAAGTCGTCGCAGGAATCGCCGCGCTGGCTGCTGGTCGACGTGCGCTTCGTGAAGAAGTCGCCGCTCGTGCCGCTCGCCGCGCTGCGCGAGCACGACGAACTGGCCGACATGCGCGTGCTCGCGCGCGGCAACCGCTTGTCGATCACGCCCGTCACGCGTGCGGAATGGCGCTTCATCACCGAGAAGCTGATGAAGTAGGCGCGCGCGCCAAAGGTCAAATCCGGTCAGCCCGCGGCGGCGCCATGGAACTCGCGGCGCGTTCGCGCAGCCTAAGCAACCGCTGCCGGTCGATCGGGCCGGCGCTCGTTTTTGTCGCGCGGCATGCCGCGTCGCGCACGCGTGATCCGCATGCGCGCCCTCGCACAAGGAGTCCAACAATGACCAAGAAATCCGCACTCGCGCTGTCGCTCGCACTCGCCGCTGCCGTTCCCGTCGCGCTGACGCTCGCGTCTCCCGCCGCGCATGCGCAGGCCGCGAACCCGCACTTCCCGGAGCCGGCCGGCGTGCTGTCGCTGTCGTCGCAGGCCAGCGCCGACGTGCCGCAGGACATCATCCACATCACGCTGTTCTACGAGCAGCAGGCGAAGGATCCGGGCAGCCTCACGTCCGCGCTGAACCAGCGCGCCGACGCCGCGCTCGCTCAGGCGAAGGGCGTGTCGGGCGTCACCGCGCACACGGGCGCGTTCTCCGTCTATCCGAGCACCGACCGCGACGGCAAGATCTCCGCGTGGCGCGGCCGCACCGAGGTCGTGCTCGAATCGCGCGATTTCGCCGCGGCATCGAAGCTCGCGGGCCAGTTGTCGAACCAGATGCAGGTCGCGAACGTCGAGTTCTCGCTGTCGCCGGAAGCGCAGCGCGCGGCCGAGCAGAAGCTGACGACCGAAGCGATCAAGTCGTTCCGTGCGCGCGCGGACGAGGCCGCGAAGGCGTTCGGCTACAGCAGTTACACGATCCGCGACGTGAACGTCGGCGGCGGCCGCAACGTGCAACCCTACCCGCGCATGATGGCGATGGCCGCGGCGCCGATGGACAGCGCGAAGATGAGCGCGCCGATCTCGGTCGAAGGCGGCAAGGCGACCGTGTCGGTCACCGTCAACGGTTCGGTGCAGATGAAGTAACGCACGACTGCTGCGCTGCATGTGCAAACGCCGGCCCGCAGGCCGGCGTTTGTCGTTTACACGCGAGGCGATCGATTCGCGGCGCCGGCGCATGCGCACCGGCGCCCTTCGCTCAGGCCGTCGCGTTCGCCGCGCGGCGGCGATACGCCCACACCATCAGCGCGACGCCCGCGAGAATCATCGGCAGCGACAACCACTGCCCCATCGACAGCCCGAGCGCGAGCAGGCCGAGGAAGTCGTCCGGTTCGCGCGCGAACTCGACCGTGAAGCGCGCGAGGCCGTAGCCGATCAGGAACAGCGCGGACACCGCGCCCATCGGCCGCGACTTGCGCGAGAAGAAGAACAGCAGGAAGAACAGCACGATCCCTTCGAGCGCGATTTCGTAGAGCTGCGAAGGATGACGCGGCAGCATCTGGTACTGCATGAACACATCGGCGAGATGCCACTTCTCGACGAGGTCCGGATGCTTCGGCAGCCATGCGGCGTCGTCGCGCATCGCGCCCGGGAACAGCATCGCCCACGGCGCATGGGGATCGGTGACGCGGCCCCACAGCTCGCCGTTGATGAAATTGCCGAGGCGGCCGGCCGCGAGCCCCGTCGGCACCATCGGCGCGACGAAATCGGTGACCTGCAGCCAGTGGCGCTTGCGCTGCCACGCGAACAGCACCATCGCGAGCGTCACGCCGAGAAAGCCGCCGTGAAACGACATCCCGCCTTCCCACACCTTGAACACGTCGAGCGGATGCGAGAAGTAGAAGTCGGCCTTGTAGAACAGCACGTAGCCGAGCCGGCCGCCGAGCACGGTGCCGAGCACGCCGTAGAACATCATGTCGTCGATGTCCTTCGCGGTCCAGCCCTGCGCGGCCACATGCGGCAGCTTCAGGCGGATCCGGCCGACGACGATCGCCGCGATGAAGCCGACGAGATACATGAGGCCGTACCAGCGTACGGCCAGCGGCCCGAGGTGGATCGCAACGGGGTCGAAATTCGGGTGAATGATCATGGGTTAGCGATGAAGTTTTCGAATGCGGTGCGGCGCGCCGGCACCGCGCATTGGACGGCGCCCGCGCGTCATCGTTCGCGTCACGCGGCCGCGCACTGGCGCACGACGTCGATGAAGCCGGCCAGCACCGGGCTCACGTCGCCGGTGCGCCAGACCAGGCCCGTCTCGACGACCGGCGCGTCGCCGGCGAGCGGCCGGTACGCGACGCCGGTGCGCCGCAGGTTACGCAGCGACTGCGGCACCAGTGCGACGCCCATGCCGGCCGACACGAGACTGACGATCGTCTGCATCTGGATCGCCTCCTGGCCGATGCGCGGGGTTTCCCCCGCCGCGCCATAGCAGCCCGTAATGATGTCATAAAAGCCGGGCGCCAAACGTCGCGGGAAGATCACGAGCGGCAGCGCGGCGATCTCGGCGAGCTGCACGGGTTCGTGCTCCGGCGCGTCGGACAACGCCGCCGGCATCGCCACCACCAGCGGCTCGCGCACGACCGGCAGGTACGACAGCTCGGCCGCGTGGCGCGGCGGCACGGGCGGGATCACGAGCCCCGCGTCGATGCGGCCGGCGGCGAGTTCGTCGATTTGCACGTCGCTGGTCGCCTCCGCGAGTTGCAGCCGCACCTGCGGATAGCGCGTGCCGAACGCGCGCAGCAGCGACGGCAGCAGCCCGTAGTCAGCCGTCGACACGAACGCGAGCGCGAGCGAACCGGCCTCGCCGCGCGCGAGCCGCCTGGCGAGCGGCGGCAGCGCTTCGGCCGACGCCAGCAGCCGCCGCACGTCGGGCAGCAGCGCCGCGCCGACCGCCGTCAGCGCGACCGAGCGCTTGGTGCGCACGAACAGCGCGACGCCGAGCGCGTCCTCGAGTGCGCGAATCGCCTGCGACAGCGGCGGCTGCGTGATCGACAGCCGTTCGGCCGCGCGGCCGAAATGGCGCTCGTCGGCGACAGTCGCGAAATAGCGCCACTGGCGCAAGTCGGGGATCGGATCGGTCATGCGTCACTCATTCGTAAAACGACCTAATAGGCCACAAATAATATATTGGACAGGCCTTACCCGAAACGCCATCCTTGCTTCATCCGAACCGGCGCACCGGTCGCAGGCGTCCTGCCGGCGGCCCCTACAACGATGGAGTTCCCCATGCCGTACAACCGTCGCTCGAAGCACATCACGCAAGGCGTGGCCCGCTCGCCGAACCGCTCGATGTATTACGCCCTCGGCTATCAGCAGGACGATTTCGACAAGCCGATGATCGGCATCGCGAACGGCCACTCGACAATCACGCCGTGCAACTCGGGGCTGCAGCGCCTGTCGGACGCCGCCGTCGCGGCCGTCAAGGCGGCCGACGCGAACCCGCAGATCTTCGGCACGCCGACGATCTCGGACGGCATGTCGATGGGAACCGAAGGGATGAAGTACTCGCTGGTGTCGCGCGAGGTGATCGCCGACTGCATCGAGACCTGCGTGCAGGGCCAGTGGATGGACGGCGTGGTCGTGGTCGGCGGCTGCGACAAGAACATGCCCGGCGGGATGATCGCGCTCGCGCGCCTGAACGTGCCGGGGATCTACGTGTACGGCGGCACGATCCGTCCCGGCAACTGGAAGGGGCGCGACCTGACGATCGTGTCGGCGTTCGAGGCCGTCGGCGAGTTCACCGCGGGCCGGATGTCGCAGGAGGACTTCGAAGGGGTCGAGAAGCATGCGTGCCCGACCTCCGGCTCGTGCGGCGGCATGTACACCGCGAACACGATGAGTTCGTCGTTCGAGGCGCTCGGCATGTCGCTGATGTACTCGTCGACGATGGCGAACCCCGACCAGGAGAAGGTCGATTCGGCCGCCGAATCCGCGCGCGTGCTCGTCGAGGCCGTGAAGCGCGACCTGAAGCCGCGCGACATCATCACGAAGCAGTCGATCGAGAATGCGGTGTCGCTGATCATGGCGACCGGCGGCTCGACCAATGCGGTGCTGCACTATCTCGCGATCGCGCATGCGGCCGAAGTCGACTGGACGATCGACGACTTCGAGCGGATCCGCAAGCGCGTGCCGGTGATCTGCGACCTGAAGCCGTCCGGCCAGTACGTCGCGACCGACCTGCACCGCGCGGGCGGCATTCCGCAGGTGCTGAAGATCCTGCTCGATGCGGGCCTGCTGCACGGCGACTGCATCACGATCACCGGCCGCACGATCGCCGAAGAGCTGAAGGACGTGCCGTCCGTGCCGCGCGCGGACCAGCAGGTGATCTTCCCGATCGAGCGCGCGCTGTACAAGGAGGGCCATCTCGCGATCCTGAAGGGCAATCTCGCCGAAGACGGCGCGGTCGCGAAGATCACCGGACTGAAGAACCCGGTGATCACGGGCCCGGCGCGCGTGTTCGACGACGAGCAGAGCGCGATGGATGCGATCCTCGGCGACAAGATCCGCGCGGGCGACGTGCTGGTGCTGCGCTACCTCGGCCCGCAGGGCGGCCCCGGCATGCCGGAAATGCTCGCGCCGACCTCGGCGATCATCGGCAAGGGGCTCGGCGAATCGGTCGGCTTCATCACCGACGGCCGCTTCTCGGGCGGCACCTGGGGGATGGTGGTCGGCCACGTCGCGCCCGAGGCGTTCGTCGGCGGCACGATCGCGCTCGTGCAGGATGGCGACTCGATCACGATCGATGCGCATCGGCTGCTGCTGCAGCTGAACGTCGACGATGCCGAGCTGGCGCGCCGCCGCGCCGCGTGGAAGCAGCCGGCGCCCCGCTACACGCGCGGCGTGCTCGCGAAATACGCGGCGCTCGCGCGGCCGGCGAACCGCGGCGCGGTGACCGGCTGACGCGGCGCGGCGCGGCGTCATGCAGCCCCATTTAACGGCGCGCAGCGGCGAACGCGCAAAACGCGTTTTCCCTTTGCTTTTATAATGCGCGGACCGTGAAGCCGGCCGTTGGGCCGGCGGAGAACTGCATGAAACAGACGATATTGCGCGCGCTGCTGGTGACGCTGCTGACCGGCAGTGCGGCGGCCGCGCACGCCGAACAGGCCGAAGGGCTGGTGCTCGCGCAGCGCAAGAACTGCATGGCGTGCCACGCGGTCGGCAAGCCGCTGATGGGCCCGTCGTTCCACGATATCGCCGGCAAGTACGCTGCGCGCAGCGACGCGGGCGACTACCTCGCGCAATCGATCGTGAAGGGCAGCGTCGGCGTCTGGGGCAACGTGCCGATGCCGGCCAATACGCAATTGACGAGCACCGAGGCGCACGCGCTCGCGCAGTGGGTGCTGTCGTTGCGCTGAATCTGTAGAGCTTGTCGGGGACGGAACCCATCCCTCGCTCGAACGGCAGGCCGGCCCTCGCTGCCGCACGCAAACCGGCTGCCGCCCCACCCCTCTTTTCGCCGCCGCACCGCGCGCGCGTTCAGCCCGAATGCCCGGCCCGGCGCCGCGCGATCTCTTCGTCGACCGCGTCGCGCACCCAGTCCATCACTTCCGTTTCCAGCGCCAGCGCCACTTCGCGCGTGATCTGGCCGACCAGCCACGCCGAATGGTCGTGCAGCGCGTCGCGGCAACGAGCCTCGATGGTCTCGCGCCCGGCACCGGTCAGATAACCGGTCAGACGATTGCGCAGACGCTCGGCGATATGCTGCGCGTCTGCGGCCGTCAGCGCGGCCGCGGCTTCTGCCGGCGCCGGCGCATCGGGCTGCGCCAGGCCCGAAACGGGCCTGTCAGCCGGTTCCGAGCCGACGGTCGCATCTGCGGGGCCGGCAACGGCCGCAGGCCCGTCGGCGGCCGATACGGCCGTTTCCGGCACGTTGCCGCCCGACACCGGTTCGAGCGGCGCATGCGCGTGCGCGGCCGCCGGATCGGCGTGCGACGACAGGGCGTCGGCGGCCAGCGCCGACGCGAGCGGCGCATCCATCGCCGCATGTTCGGCGACGACGCGCTGCGCGGCGGCCGGCTCGGCGGGCGCATCGGCATCGCTTGCGGTCGCGGCCCCGACGCGCGGCGGCCATTCCACCGCCGGCACGTCGGGCGTCGGCACCGGCTCGACCACGACGGTATCGGGGTCGGCTTCGACTTTGGACGGCACCGCGGGCGCCGCGCCCGCGCCGCCCGGCGCGATCACGTCGGTCAGCACCGGCAGCGTCGCGTCGTCGTGCGGCTGCGGCGCGCCGGCAGCGGGCGAACGCGCGCGGGCGGGATTGCCCGGCACCAGCACGTCGGTCAGCGTCGGGATCGAGGATGATTCGGCTTGTGTCACGGCAGCACTCCGTCGACGGTTTCCGCTAGTGTAGTGGTCAATGCCGGCTCGCAGCACGGGCGCGGCCGCGCAGCGCCGCCTCCACGTGAAAGCGCGGCGCATCGATGCCGGCCGGCATCGGACACCGCGCTAGGCGCCCTGCTTGTAGTTGTTCAGCGCGTAGCCGCGATCGCGGTAGAAGCGGTAGCGCTCGCGGCCCGCGGCCAGTTCGTCCGGCGCATTGCCGACCACTTCGAGCAGGCGCTCGAAGCGTGCGAACTGCGCGGGCACGGCCGCGCCGAGGTTCAGCAGCACATGATGATGCGGCGCGCGGCCGAGGTCGGCGGCCAGCACGATCGGCGTGCCGGCCGCGTGCGCGCTGTCGACGCCGCAATGCGGGATGAAGTCGAGCGGCGAGAACGTCCACAGCCGCTCGTCGAGCGCGCGCAGCCGCGCGGGCTCGGCGAGCACGACAACCGGCTGCCCGGCCTGGTAGGCCTTGCGCAGCAGCCGGCACGCGTACGCGAGCGAATCGCCGACGTTCGAGTGGAAGTCGATCCGCGTCATCGTCCGCGCACCTGCAACAGCTTGCGTGCCGCCATCACTGGCCGGCGCGGTCGATCAGGAACTGCGTGAGCAGCGGCACCGGACGGCCCGTCGCACCCTTCGCCGCGCCGCTCTTCCACGCGGTGCCGGCGATGTCGAGGTGCGCCCACGGGTACGCTTCGGTGAAGCGCGACAGGAAGCACGCGGCCGTCACGCTGCCGGCCGGACGCCCGCCGATGTTCGCGAGATCCGCGAAATTCGACTTCAGCTGGTCCTGGTACTCGTCGTCGAGCGGCAGGCGCCATGCCGGGTCGTTCGCCTCGCGCGACGCGTCGAGCAGTTCGCCCGCGAGCGCGTCGTCCTTCGAGAACAGCCCGCTGTTGTGATGGCCGAGCGCGATGATGCACGCGCCCGTCAGCGTCGCGACGTCGATCACCGCCGCCGGCTTGAAGCGCTCCGCGTAGGTGAGCGCGTCGCACAGGATCAGGCGGCCTTCGGCGTCGGTGTTCAGCACCTCGATCGTCAGGCCCTTCATGCTGGTGACGACGTCGCCCGGCTTCGTCGCGTTGCCGCCCGGCATGTTCTCGCAGGTCGGGATGATCGCGACGACGTTCAGCTTCAGCCCCATCTCGGCGACCGCACGCATCGTGCCGAGCACCGAGCCGGCGCCGCACATGTCGTACTTCATCTCGTCCATGCCCTCGCCCGGTTTCAGCGAGATGCCGCCCGTGTCGAACGTGATGCCCTTGCCGACCAGCACGACCGGCGCGGCCTTCGCGGCGGCGCCCTGGTAGTGCAGCACGATGAACTGCGGCGGCTCGACCGACGCGCGCGCGACCGACAGGAACGAGCCCATCTTCAGCGCCTGGATCTGCTTGAGGCCGAGCACCTCGGCCTTCAGGCCCCAATCCTTCGCGAGCTGCTTCGCGGTGTTGCCGAGATAGGTCGGCGTACAGACGTTGCCCGGCAGGTTGCCGAGATCGCGCGTCAGGTCCATCCCGTTCGCGAGCGCGACGGCCTGCTTGATCGCGAGCTTCGAAGCCTTTTCGTCCGCCGGATCGACGCTGAACACGACGCGCTTGAGCGTGTGCGACACCGGTTCCGGCTTGCTCTTCATCTGCGTGAAGCGGTAGGTCTCGTTGCGCAGCGCGAGAATCGCCGCGCGCACGCCCCAGTCGGAGCCGCGCTCGTCGACCGGCAGCTGCGCGAGCGTGAAGGTGACCTGGACGACCTTGGTCGCCAGCAGCGCGCGCCATGCGGCCGTCGCCGCATCGTTATAGGCTTTCTGGTTGAAAGCATCCTGCTTGCCGAGGCCGACCAGCAGCACGCGCGATGCGCCGATGCCCGACACTTCGGGCAGGAACAGCGTCTTGCCGCGCTTGCCGTCCATGTCGCCGGCCTTCACGACGCGCGAAATCAGTCCCTTGGTGGCCGTGTCGATGTCGAGCGCCGCGCCCGACAGCGTCTGCGCCTCGAAGATGCCGAGCACGATGCAGTCGGACTTCCCGGTCAGGAACCCCTTGGCCTCGCCTTTGCTCCAATCACAGCCTTTTATGCTAAAGTCCATCGCGCTTGTCCTCGGATAAAATCTGGGCTAAGGATGAAAGCCGCAATTATCCGCTATTTTTCCCGTGGCGGCGCGAGCGCTCCACCACGCGTGCGCAGCCTCCCGCCCTCTTCTCATCAAGAATGATCTTCGAACGCTCCCTCCAGCGCGAGCTTGCGTATACGGCTGGCGCCGTGTTCATGGTGCTGCTCACGATCATGCTCACGACGATGATGATCCGCATCGTCGGCTATGCCGCGTCCGGCGAAATCGATCCGCGCGACGTGCTCGTGCTGATCGGCCTGACCGTGATCGGCTACCTCGCGGTGATGCTCGTCGTCACGCTGTTCGTGTCGATCCTGTTCGTGCTCACCCGGTGGTACCGGGACTCCGAAATGGTCGTCTGGCTCGCGTCCGGCGTGAGCCTCACGCGCCTGATCAAGCCGATCGGCGTGTTCGCGACGCCGATCGTCCTGCTGATCGCGTTCTTCGCGTTCGTCGGCTGGCCGTGGTCGAACCAGCAGAGCAAGATGATCAAGGCGCGCTTCCAGCAGCGCGACGAAATCTCGCTGCTCGCGCCGGGCCAGTTCCGCGAATCGGCGACGAACCATCGCGTGTTCTTCATCGAGAAGATGACGCCCGACCAGAGCAAGGTGCAGAACGTGTTCGTGACCTCGACCGAGAACGGCAAGGTCAACGTCGTCGTGTCGCAGACGGGTCACACCGAAACCCGCGACGGCGACCGCTTCGTCGTGCTCGAGAACGGCCGCCGCTACGACGGCACGCCCGGCCAGCCGAACTTCAAGATCATGGAGTTCCAGCGCTACGGCGTGAAGATCACCAGCACGCCGGTCGTCAACGTGCCGACCACCAACAGCACGCCGACGCTCGACCTGCTGCGCAACCCGACGCGCGACAACCTCGCGGAATTCGCGTGGCGCGCGGGGCTGCCGCTGATCGCGATCAACCTGATGGTGCTCGGCATCCCGCTCGCCTATCAGAACCCGCGCCGCAGCCGCACGATCAACCTCGTGATGGCGGTGCTGATCTACCTCACGTATTCGAACCTGCTGAACGTCGTGCAGGCGCAGATCGAGCAGGGCAAGATGTCGTTCGGCGTCGGCCTGGTCGGTCTGCACCTGATCGTCGCGGCGATCGTCGGATTCATCTTCTGGTTGCGCGTGCGCAATCGCCCGCTGTTGACACGCGCGCTGTTCGGCCGCTCGGGAGCATGATCGATGCGGCTCTATGAAAAGTACTTCGCGCGGCAGATCTACGTCACGTTCGTCTTCATCCTGTTCGCGTTCTCGGGCCTGTTCTTCTTCTTCGACCTGATCAGCGAACTGAACTCGGTCGGGCACGGCAACTACAAGTTCGGCTACGCGGTGCTGCGCGTCGCGCTGCAGACGCCGTCGCGCTTCTACGAGATCATCCCGGTCGCCGCGCTGATCAGCGCGATCTACGTGTTCGCGCAGATGGCCGCGAACTCCGAATTCACGATCTTCCGCGTGTCGGGCCTCGCGACCAACCAGGCGCTGCGCTCGCTGCTGAAGATCGGCATTCCGCTCGTGATCGTCACCTACCTGATCGGCGAGTTCGTCGGCCCGTACGCGGATCAGCTGTCCGAACGCGTGCGGCTGCAGGCGCTCGGCGCGTCGGTGTCGTCGAACTTCCAGTCGGGCGTGTGGGTGAAGGACACGCTCGCGGCCCGCGAGAACGGCGAGCAGGTCACGCGCTTCGTCAACGTCGGCAGCCTGTCGCCCGACTCGACGATCAGCAACGTGCGGATCTACGAATTCGACTCGAAATTCCAGCTGCAGAACGTGCGGATCGCGCAGAAGGGCAGCTACGAGCCGCCCGGCCACTGGCTGCTGAAGGGCGTGACCGAGACCGAGCTGACGCCGATCAAGCCGATCGCCGGCCAGCCGGCCGACGCGCTGAATCCCGTGTACCGGTCGCAGCAGGTCACGCTGCCCGAATACCGGCTGCGCTCGGACCTGACGCCGCAGATCCTGTCGGTGCTGCTCGTGTCGCCGGAGCGCATGTCGATCATCAACCTGTTCCGCTACATCCAGCATTTGCGCGAGAATCAGCAGGACACGCAGCGCTACGACATCGCGCTGTGGCGCAAGCTGCTGTATCCGTTCGCGGTGTTCGTGATGCTGGTGCTGTCGCTGCCGTTCGCATACCTGCACACGCGGGCGGGCGTGGTCGGCGTGAAGGTGTTCGGCGGCATCATGCTCGGGATGAGCTTCCAGCTGCTCAATACGCTGTTCTCGCATATCGGCACGCTGAACACGTGGCCCGCGCCGCTCACCGCGGCCACGCCGGGCCTGATCTATCTCGCGCTCGGCCTGTTCGCGCTGAAATGGGTCGACCGGCACTGAGCGCCGCGCGCCCGACGGAGGTCTCGACATGAGTTCGCACGGCATCGTCCTGTTCGGCCACGGCGCACGCGATCCGCGCTGGGCCGAGCCGTTCGAGCGGCTCGCCGCGCGGCTGCGCGGCGCCGGCTCGGCGGCCTCCCCCGCGCCGCTCGTGTCGCTCGCGTTCCTCGAACTGATGACGCCGTCGCTCGGCGACGCGGTCGCCGCGCAGGTCGCGGCCGGCTGCGCGCGCATCACCGTGGTGCCGGTATTCTTCGGCCAGGGCGGCCACGTGCGCCGCGACCTGCCGCAACTGGTCGACGCGTGCCGCGCCGCGCATCCGGGTGTCGAGATCCGCTGCGCGACGGCGGTCGGCGAAGACGACGGCGTGCTCGACGCAATCGCACGCTACTGCCTCGACCAGCTCGGAAGCGACGACGCGTGACACGCGCAACGGTCCCGCTCAAATGAAAAACGCCGGCCTTGGCCAGCGTTTTTCATTTCGGACGACGTCGCGATCAGGCAGCATTCCGCAACGCATCGCCCTCTTTGACGTCGCGCACGCGCTCCGCGAACGCATCGCCGATCATCAGCAGGCTCGGCTGCGCCGGATCGAGCCACGTCTGCGCGTCGCCGGCCGCCATCTGTGCGAGCGTCAGCGTCAGCGTGCGCTCGCGCGCAGTGCTGCACGCCTCGACGATCGCCACCGGCGTCGCCGGCGCACGGCCGGCGTCGATCAGTTGCTGCGCGATGCCGGGCGCGCTGTCGCGGCCCATGTAGTAGACCATCGAATCGGCACGCGCGGCTTCGCGAATCTCGTCGCTGCCCGGCGCACGGCTGTGCGTCGCGAACGCGACGCTGCGCGCGACGCCACGCAAGGTCAGCGAGCGCTTCAGCGTCGCGGCGCCCGCGAGCGCCGCGGTGATGCCCGGCACGATCTCGTAGTCGATGCCGGCCGCTTCGAGCGCGCGCATTTCCTCGTCCGCACGGCCGAACAGCATCGGATCGCCGCCCTTGAGCCGCACGACGCACGCATGCTCGCGCGCCGCGTCGACGATCTGCTTGTTGATGAAATGCTGCGCGGTCGAGCGCTGCCCGCAGCGCTTGCCGACCGCGATCCTGCGCGCGTGCGGCGCATAGTCGAGCATCGCGGGCTCGACCAGCGCGTCGTGCAGCACGACGTCCGCCCGTTCGAGCAGCCGCGCGCCGCGCACCGTGATGAGGTCGGCCGCGCCCGGCCCTGCTCCGATCAGATAAACCTTGCCCATGTCAGTCACTTCGCTTGGTCCGAAAACGGCCGCTGCAGCCCGCGCCGCCGCAAAGCGGCGCGGTATGCCGGTTACGCCGAAAAGGCCCGGATCATGCCTGCGGCGACCGTGTGGTGCGTCGCCTCGTCGATCAGCACGAACGCGCCCGTGCCCGGATGCGCGTCGTACGTGTCGCAGACGATCGGCTTTTGCAGCGTCAGCGCGACGCGGCCGATGTCGTTCATCTTCAGGTCCTGACGGTCGGTCGCGTGCGACAGCGTATGCACGTCGAGCACCTGCTTGACGCCGCCGATCTTCGCGAACACCGTGCTGGTGGTCTGCTTCAGCAGGTACTTGCGCTGCGGCGACAGCGGCGCTTCGTCGAACCAGCACAGGTCGGCCTCGAGCTTCTTCGCCGGCGTCACCGGTTCGGCGGCCGTGACGAACATGTCGCCGCGCGACACGTCGACGTCTTCCGCGAGGCGGATCGTCACCGTCTGGCCCGCGAACGCGTGCGCGACCGACGCGGTGCCGCCCGGCACCGGCGCGACGATCTCGGCGACCGTTGCGGTGCGGTTCGACGGCAGCACGGCGATCGCGTCGCCGACCTTCACTTCGCCCGACTCGATGCGGCCCATGTAGCCGCGGAAATCGTCGGCCGAGCTGCCGTCCTGGCGCGCGACCCACTGCACCGGGAAGCGCAGCGCATCGTGCGCCTGCGTCTCGACCGGCAGCGATTCGAGCACGTCGAGCAGCGGCTCGCCCGCATACCACGGCATGCGCTCGCTCGCGCCGACGATGTTGTCGCCCTTCAGCGCCGACACCGGCACGAAGCGCACGTCGGTCAGGCCGAGCTGCTTCGCGAGCGTCACGTACGCGTCGCGGATTTCATTGAAGCGCGCTTCGCTGTAGTCGACGAGGTCCATCTTGTTGATCGCGACGATCACGTGCTGCAGCGCGAGCAGCTTGACGATCGCGCTGTGGCGCTTGGTTTGCGGCAGCAGTTCCGCGACGCCGTTCTCGACCGTCACGCGCGTCGCGTCGATCAGGATGATCGCGGCGTGCGCGGTCGACGCACCCGTCACCATGTTGCGCGTGTACTGCTCGTGGCCCGGCGTGTCGGCGATGATGAACTTGCGCTTGGCCGTCGCGAAATAGCGATACGCGACGTCGATCGTGATGCCCTGCTCGCGCTCGGCTTCCAGCCCGTCGGTCAGCAGCGCGAGGTCGAGTTCGTCGCCGACCGTGCGCTTGTTCTTCGCGCGCGACAGCGCGGACAGCTGGTCGGACAGCACGGCCTTGCTGTCGTACAGCAGGCGGCCGATCAGCGTGCTCTTGCCGTCGTCGACGCTGCCCGCGGTGATGAAGCGCAGCACGCCGAGGTCTTCGGTGTTCTCGATGATGCTCATGATGTGAATGTCCTCGTGTGCTTCAGAAATAACCCTGCTTCTTGCGCTGCTCCATCGCGGCTTCGGAGGTCTGGTCGTCCATCCGCGTCGCGCCGCGCTCGGTGATCTCGGTCACCGCCGTCTCGGCGATGATCTTCTCGACGTCGTCCGCGTCGCTCTCGACCGGGCACGTGCAGGAAATGTCGCCGACCGTGCGGAACCGCACCTGCGCGACTTCGCTCGTCTCGCCGTCGCGCATCGGCGTGAGCGGCGTGACCGGCACCAGCAGCCCGTTGCGGCGCACGATCTCGCGCTGGTGCGCGTAGTAGATCGACGGCAGCTCGAGGTTTTCGCGCGCGATGTACTGCCACACGTCGAGTTCGGTCCAGTTCGAGATCGGGAACACGCGCAGGTGTTCGCCGTTGTGCAGGCGTGCGTTGTACAGGCTCCACAGTTCCGGGCGCTGCGCCTTCGGGTCCCACTGGCCGAATTCGTCGCGGAACGAGAAGATGCGCTCCTTCGCGCGCGCCTTCTCTTCGTCGCGGCGCGCGCCGCCGATCATCGCGGTGAAGCCGTGCTGCTCGATCGTCTCGAGCAGCGTGACGGCCTGCGCGGCATTGCGCGAATCGGTTTCGCGGCGCAGCACGACCGTGCCGCGCTTGATCGAATCCTCGACGTGGCCGACGATCAGCTCGGCGCCGATCTCGTTGGCGCGACGGTCGCGGAAATCGATCACCTCGTCGTAGTTGTGGCCCGTGTCGATGTGCACGAGCGGGAACGGCAGCGTGGTCTTGCGGTTCGCGCCGAGGCCGAACGCCTTCAGCGCCAGGTGCAGCACGACGACCGAATCCTTGCCGCCCGAGAACAGCAGCGCCGGCTTGCTGCACTCGGCGACCAGCTCGCGCAGGATATGGATCGACTCGGCTTCGAGCCAGTCGAGGTGGCCCATGCGGCTGTCGGCGCCGGTGGGCGGGGCAAAGGCGGATTGCTCGAGCGTCGTGCTCATGATTTCAGTCCTTCTCTTCCGGGTTCGTGCCGCCCGCTGTCGCGGGCGGCGCAATATTCAGTGTCTTGTCGGCTTTCAGTGCGCGGCGCCGGCTTCGGCATTCGCGGGAATCGGCGTGATCGTCGTGATGTGCAGCCCGCATTCCTTCGTGTCGCGCGACTCCCACCACCAGCGGCCCGCGCGGCTGTCCTCGCCGGGGCGGATCGCGCGCGTACAGGGCTCGCAGCCGATGCTCGGGTAGCCGCGCGCATGCAGCGGATTGACCGGCACGTCGAACGCCTTAAGGTACGCCCACACGTCGTCTTCCGTCCAGTCGGCGAGCGGGTTGTACTTCGCGATCCCGCGCGCTTCGTCCTGCTCTTGCTCATGCAGCTCGGCACGCGTAACCGACTGCTCGCGACGCTGGCCCGTGACCCACGCGCCGACGTCCGACAGCGCGCGGTTCAGCGGCTCGACCTTGCGGATGTGGCAGCACGACTTGCGCAGCTCGACGCTCTCGTAGAACGCGTTCAGCCCGTGTTCGGCCACATATTGGTCCACCGCGTCCTGCTGCGGATGAAACTGCTCGATCTCGTAGCCGTAGCGCTCGCGCACGCGGTCGATCATGCCGAGCGTCTCCGCGTGCAGGCGGCCCGTGTTCAGCGAGAAGATGCCGATCGACACGCCCTTCGACAGGATCGCGTGCGTGAGCAGCATGTCTTCGGCTGCGAGGCTGCTCGCGAGCTTCACCTTCGGATGGCGCGCGGCGATCTGCGCGAGCAGCGCGTCGAGCCGCTCGACCTTCGCCGCGAGTTCCGGCGTCAGCGCGGTGGCGGTCGCGGTGCTCATGCGCTCACCTTGGTGTCGGCCGACGCGGCACGGCGGCGGAACAGCGGCGCGGGCTCGTCGAACGCACCCTGGTAACGCTGCGTGAACTCGCCGAACGCGTTCAGCGCGTCGTGGATGTCCTTGTCGGCGCGCACCGCGAACGCATCGAAGCCGCAGCGCGACATGTACAGCAGCTGGTCGCGCAGCACGTCGCCGATCGCGCGCAGCTCGCCCGTCCAGCCGTGACGCTCGCGCAGCAGGCGCGCGATGCTGTAGCCGCGACCGTCCGCGAAGCGCGGGAAATCCACCGCGATCAGCGAAATCGCGCCGAAGTCGGCCGCGAGATCGGCCGGCTCGCTGTCCGGCGCGAGCCACACGCCCAGTTCGTCCTTCGTCTTCGCGGCGACCAGCGCTGCGCGCTCGGCCTGCCACAACGCGAGCGGCACCAGCACCTTGCCGGCCGGCAATGCGTCGACCGCGGGCAGCGCGCCGTCTTCCGACGCGCGCACGACCTGCCATGCGTCGTCGATCACTGCGCGGTTCTTGATAATCGAAGCCATCTGCAAATTCCTTCTAGCCGGTGGGTTAGGCGTTCACTGCCTGGCGCGCCGCATAGACGCGCTCCTTGAACGGCGCGATGCCGATGCGGTCGTACGTGTCGATGAAGCGCTCGCCGTCGATGCGCGACTCGACGAACGTGTCGATCAGCTTCGCGATCACGTCCGGCACCTCTTCCGCCGAGAACGACGGCCCGATCACGCGGCCCAGGCGCGCGCCGTCGCGGCCCGTGCCCTGCTCGCCGCCGAGCGACACCTGGTACCACTCGGCGCCGTCCTTGTCGACGCCGAGGATGCCGATGTTGCCGACGTGGTGATGGCCGCACGAGTTCATGCAACCGGAAATGTTCAGCGACAGGTCGCCGAGGTCGTACACATAGTCGAGATCGTCGAAGCGCTGCTGGATCCCCAGCGCGATCGGGATCGACTTCGCGTTCGCGAGCGAGCAGAAGTCGCCGCCCGGGCACGCGATGATGTCGGTCAGCAGGCCGATGTTCGGCGTCGCGAAACCGGCGGCCTTCGCCTTCTCCCACACCGCGAACAGGTCGCGCTTCTTCACGTTCGCGAGAATCAGGTTCTGCTCGTGCGACACGCGCAGCTCGCCGAACGAATACGCATCGGCCCAGTCGGCGACCAGATCCATCTGCTTGTCGGTCGCGTCGCCCGGCGCCGCACGGTGATCCTTCAGCGACAGCGTGACGGCCGCGTAGCCCGGCACCTTGTGCGGCGCGACGTTGCGCTCGACCCAGCGCGCGAACGCCTTGTTCTCGAGCAGGTGCTGCTCGAACGACGCGTCGGTGTCGGCCAGCTTCTCGTAGACGGGCGGCTTGAAGTACTGCGACACGCGGTCGAGCTCGGCCTGCGTGAGCGTCGACGGGCCGTCCTTCAGGTGCTGCCATTCCTCCTCGACCTGCTGCGCGAACTTCGCCGGCGACAGCGCCTTCACGAGGATCTTGATGCGTGCCTTGTACATGTTGTCGCGGCGGCCGTAGCGGTTGTACACGCGCAGCACGGCTTCGCAGTACGTCAGCAGGTGCTGCCACGGCAGGTCTTCCTTGATCACCGCGCCGACGATCGGCGTACGGCCGAGGCCGCCGCCCGCGAGGATGCTCGCGACCACTTCGCCCTGCGCGTTCTTCTTCAGGTACACGCCGAGGTCGTGGATCTGCACGGCCGCACGGTCGTGCTTCGAGCCCGACACCGCGATCTTGAACTTGCGCGGCAGCCACGCGAATTCGGGATGGAACGTCGACCATTGACGCAGGATCTCGGCCCACGGACGCGGATCGATCTCTTCGTCCTGCGCGACGCCTGCGAACTGGTCGGCCGTGATGTTGCGGATGCAGTTGCCCGACGTCTGGATCGCGTGCATCTGCACCGACGCGAGCTTCGCGAGGATCTCGGGCGTTTCTTCGAGCTGGATCCAGTTGAACTGGATGTTCGAGCGCGTCGAGAAGTGGCCATAGCCGCGGTCGTGTTCGCGCGCGATGCGCGCCAGCATGCGCAGCTGCTCGCTGCGCAGGTTGCCGTAAGGAATCGCGATGCGGTGCATGTACGCGTGACGCTGCATGTACAGGCCGTTCTGCAGGCGCAGCGGACGGAACTCGTCTTCGCTCAACTCGCCCGACAGGCGGCGGCGCACCTGATCGCGGTACTGCGCGACACGCTCGTCGACGATCGTCTGGTCGTACTGGTCGTACTGATACATTCGGGGACCCCAGGGTTTTCGTGGTGACCGCGCGACGTCCTAGCCACGTCGCGCCCGAATCTCCGTTCCGCCGCTGCCGCCGGGGCATCCGCTGCCCGGTGGATTGCTAATGACGAAAACAGATATCCATATTTGAAAAACTCCGGTGAATCGTAATAAACTCGCCTTATATTTCAAACGACTAAAAAATTCTGTTGATATGCGGAAGGGTTATAAATGAACCTGCACCAATTTCGCTTCGTGCGCGAGGCCGTCCGGCAGAATTTCAACCTCACCGAGGCCGCCAAGGCGCTCTACACGTCGCAACCGGGGGTATCGAAGGCGATCATCGAGCTCGAGGACGAGCTGGGCGTGGAGATCTTCACGCGGCACGGCAAGCGCGTGCGCTCGCTCACCGAGCCGGGCCGGATCATCCTCGCGTCGGTCGAGCGGATCCTGCAGGAGGTCGAAAGCCTTAAGAGGGTCGGAAAAGATTATGCAGCGCAGGACCAGGGCAACCTGACGATCGCGGCGACCCACACGCAGGCGCGCTATTCGCTGCCGGCCGCGATCGCCGAATTCAAGAAGCGCTTCCCGAAGGTGCACCTGTCGATCCTGCAGGGCAGCCCGACGCAGGTCGCCGAGATGGTGATCCACGACCAGGCCGATCTCGCGATCGCAACCGAGGCGATCGCCGACTACAAGGAACTCGTGTCGCTGCCCTGCTTCCAGTGGCATCACGCGGCCGTCGTGCCGGCCGACCATCCGCTGCTCGAGCGCAAGCCGGTCACGCTCGACGATCTCGCGCAGTATCCGCTGATCACCTACGACGACGCGTTCGCGGGCCGCAAGAAGATCAACCATGCGTTCGCGCTGCGCGGGCTGTCGCCGGACATCGTGCTGGAGGCGATCGACGCCGACGTGATCAAGACCTATGTCGAGCTCGGCCTCGGCGTCGGGATCATGGCCGACATCGCGTTCAACCCGGAGCGCGACCGCAACCTGCGGCTGATTCCGGTCGGCCACCTGTTCGGCAGCAACGTGACGCGCGTCGCGCTGAAGCAGGGCGCGTATCTGCGCAGCTATGTGTATACGCTGGTCGAGCTGCTGTCGCCGACGCTGAACCGCAAGCTGATCGAACAGGCGCTCAAGGGCGAATCCGAATCGTACGAGCTTTGAGCCGCGTGTATAACCACAGGGGCGCACATCGCGCCCCTTTTTATTGCCCGACGGAGATTCCCGCATGACGCTTCCCGCCCTGCTGCGCCGCGCCGCCGGCGCTGCCCTTGCGCTCGCCTGCATGGCCGCGCAGGCCGACCTGAAGGTCGGCGTCGACCTGTCGTCGACCGGCCCCGCCGCCGCGATCGGCATCACGAGCAAGAACGCGATCCTGATGTGGCCGAAGACGATCGCCGGGCAGCCGCTGCAGGTGACGGTGCTCGACGACGCGTCGGACCCGGGCGCCGCGGTGCGCAACATCCGCAAGCTGGTGGACGAGGATCACGTCGACGTGGTGGTCGGGCCGAACATCACGCCGGCCGCGCTCGCGGCGCTCGACGCGGTGGCGGCCGGCCAGACGCCGATGATCACGCTGGTCGGCTCCGGCGCGATCGTCGAGCCGCAGGAAGGCGCGCGCACCTGGGCGTTCAAGATGGCGCAGAGCGACCGCGCGATGGCCGACGTGATGACGCGCTACATGGCGAACCACGGCGTGAAGACGGTCGGCTTCATCGGCTTCGCGGACAGCTACGGCGACAGCTGGCTGAACGAGTTCACGCGCTTCGCGGAGCTGCGCAAGATCCGCGTGGTCGCGACCGAGCGCTTCAACCGCACCGACGCGAGCGTCACGGGCCAGGCGCTGAAGCTGGTCGCCGCGAAGCCCGACGCAATCCTGATCGCGGGCTCGGGCACGCCGGCCGTGCTGCCGCAGCGCACGCTGATCGAGCGCGGTTACAAGGGCCCGATCTATCAGACGCACGGCATCGCGACGCCGGAATTCATCAAGCTCGGCGGCAAGGATGTGGAGGGCACGCTGTTCCCGACCCAGCCGGTGGTCGTCGCGCGCACGCTGCCGGCCGACCATCCGGCGCGCAAGGCCGCGCTCGCGTTCGTCGACGCGTACGAGGCGAAGTACGGCGCCGGCACCGTCACGCAGTTCGCGGGCGACGCGGCCGGCGTCTACCCGCGCCTCGCCGACGCGGTCGGCCGCGCGCTGAAGACCGCGCAGCCCGGCACGCCCGCGTTCCGCGCGGCGCTGCGGCGCGAGCTCGAACGCGCGCACGAGCTCGTCGTGCCGAACGGCGTCGTCAATACCAGCGACAAGGATCATGTGGGGCTCGATCAGCGCGCGAGCGTGATGGGGATCGTGAAGCACGGACAGTTCGTCTATCTGAGCCAGTGACGGGCAGCTTGCCCGGCGTGCGGATTTCCGCCATAATCCGCGTTTCGCCGCGCACAATCGCATGCGCGGTCAGGATCAGGCCCAGGTGGTGAAATTGGTAGACGCAGGGGACTCAAAATCCCCCGCCGCAAGGCGTGCCGGTTCGATTCCGGCCCTGGGCACCAGCATTCGCAGTACCGTCGAAACCCGCGCAAGCTCGTCGCTTCGCGGGTTTTTGTTTTTCCCGCGCTCCATTCCCCCGCCCTTCCCCGTTCAACCGCGCCCGCAGAACCGCACGATCGCGTCCGCCACCGGCGCCGCCGCCTCGCGCTGCGGGAAATGCCCGACGCCGTCGAGCACCTGACGCTCGTAGCGACCGCTGAAGAACCGCTCGCGCCCGGCCGAGCTGTCCGGGCGATTGCACGCGTCCGCGCCGCCATGCAGCACGAGCGTCGGCACCGCCAGCACGGGCGCAGGGTTCAGCCGCGCGTCGTCGTCCGCATAAGCCGGCGCGCCCGGCGCGAATCCCCAGCGATGCCGGTACGAGTGCAGTACGACGTCGATCCAGTCGGGACCGTCGAACGCGGCGGCGGCCGCGTCGAACGCGTCGTCGCGATACCAGCCCGGCGGCGACCAGGTGTCCCACATCAGGCGCGCGAACGCGCGGCGGTCGTCGCGCAGCGCGCGCTCGCCGCGCGGCGTCGCCAGGAACCAGTGATACCAGTAGTTGCGCGCCTGCTGCAGCGACAGCGGCTGGCCGGGATCGTTGGTGCCGTAGCCGACCGACAGCATCACCAGATGCGACGCGACGCCGTCGCGCAGCCCGCACGCGTTCGCGACCGCGCGGGCGCCCCAGTCGTGCCCGACCAGCACCGGCCGGTCGAGGCCGAGCGCATCGACGAAGTCGAGCAGATCGCGCCCGAGCGCCGCAAGCTGGCCGCTGCGCGGCGCGGACGCGTCGAGAAAGCGCGTCGGCGCGAAACCGCGCAGCGCGGGCGCCAGCACGCGGTAACCGTGCCCGGCGAGCGCCGCCGCGACACCGTCCCAGCCAACCGGGCTGTCGGGCCAGCCGTGCAGCAGCACGGCCGTGCGCTCGCCGCGCGGGTTCCATTCGAGATAAGCGATATCGAGCGACGCAGTCGTCGCATGTGCGTAGGTGGTCATCGTGCACTCCTTCGTTGATCGAGCCGACCGGTCGATGGTAGGTCGCGATTTCGTCACGATTCGCGGAGTATCATGATCCATTATCCGAATTTTGCGTTGAAACACCCGATGGAACCGTCAACCGATCCCGCGTCGAGCGCACTCGACATCGCGTTGCTGCGCACCTTCCTCGCGGTCGTCGACTGCCACGGCTTCGCGCCGGCCGCCGAACGGCTCGCGCTGACGCCGTCCGCCGTCAGCGGCCACATCAAGCGGCTCGAACAGGCGGCCGGCGCGGTGCTGCTCGCACGCACCACGCGCCGCGTCGCGCTCACGCCGGCCGGCGACACGCTGTACGCGTACGCGCGCAACATCGTCGACATGGAGCGCGAGGCGCGCGCGAGGCTGCGCGGCGCGCCCGCACACGGCCGGCTGCGCATCGGCGCGTCGGAAGACTTCGCAGGCACGTGGCTGCCGCTCGTGCTGCGCGCGTTCCGCGATCGTCATCCGCATACGTCGATCGAGCTGAAGGTCGGCATCACCGCGTCGCTGCTGCGCGAGCAGGCACTCGGCCGGCTCGACGTGGTGTTCGGCAAGCTGTGCCGGCAGGTCGATGCGCCCGGCGAACTGCTGTGGGAGGAGCCGCTCGTCTGGGCGTTCGCGTCGGATCGCGCACTCGACGCGGCGCGCGACGTGCCGCTCGCGCTGTTTCCGGAGCCGTGCGTGTACCGGGACGCCGCCGTGTCGGCGCTCGCCGCGGCATTGCGGCCGTTTCGCGTGCTGTTCGAAAGCGCCAGCATGGCAGGATGCATATCGGCCGCACTCGCGGGTTTCGCGGTCACCGCGCTCGCGCACAGCCAGCTGCGCGACGGGCTGCGCGCGTGCGGGCCGCAGGACGGCCTGCCGGCGTTGCCGGCGGCGCGCTTCTACGCGTTCGCGGCGAAGCCCGACGGCGTCGGCGCGGCGCTGATCAACGCGGTGCGGGAAACCGGACGCGGCCGGCAATTCGCGCGGGCCGGCTGACATCGCGCGGCGCGCCGCGTCGGTTCAGACGTCGCGCGCCCCCGTCAACGCCTCCGCCATCAGCTCCCCGAACCAGTCGATGAACGCGTTGAGCCGCCGCGACCGGTGCCGCCGGTGCGGATAGACGGCCGACACGTCCATCGGCTCGGCCCGATGCCCGGGCATCACCTCGACCAGCGCGCCGCTGTCCAGCAGATGCGCGACGTCGAAGCGCGGAATCTGGATCAGCCCCATCCCCGCGATGCAGCTCGCGATATAGGTTTCCGCGTTGTTGACGATCACGCGGCTCGGCAGCGTCAGCGTGTGCAGGCCGCCGTCCGCGCGATACTCCCATTCGAGTTCGCGCCCGCTCGTCGGCGACGCATAGCCGATCGCCCAGTGCCCGTGCGCGAGCGCATCCGGATGCTCGGGCACGCCGCATTCGCGCAGATAGTCGGGGCTCGCGCAGTTGATCAGCGTGAATCGGCCGAGCGGCCGCACGACGAGGCTGCTGTCCGCAAGCCGCCCGACCCGGATCGCGCAGTCGACGCCTTCCTGCACCAGGTCGATCGACCGGTCGGTCGAGCCGAGCGACAGCTGCAGCTTTGGGTGGCGGCGAAACAGCGACGGCAGCGCGGGCGCGATCATGCGGCGCGCGATCCGGCTCGGCACGTCGACGTTCAGTCGACCGACCACGTCGCGATCGCGGCGGCGAAACAGCCGGTCGAGCTCGTCGGCCTCCGCGAGCAGGCGCCGGCCGCGCTCGAGCAGCAGCGCGCCGTCGGCGGTCAGCTGCACCTGCCGCGTCGTGCGGTGCAGCAGGCGCGTGCCGAGCGCCGCCTCGAGCTGCTGAACGGCCGCCGACACGGTCGCGCGCGGCACGTCGAGCGCATGCGCGGCCTTGATGAAGCTGCCCATTTCGGCAACCTGAAGAAAGATCCTGACCTGGTCGAGCTTGTCCATCGTCACCGCGTTCGCTGGATTGATCGCCTGCCGGGTGCGCGTCGCGCCGCGCCGGAAACGAAACAGGCGCGCGGGGTTCGCCCGCGCGCCTGCTCATTGTCCACGCAAACCGGCCAGTGCGGCACGCGATGCGCGCCGCGCCGCTTACTTCGTCGCTTACTTCGTCGTATAGCCGCCGTTGATCAGGATCGTCTGGCCGGTGATCCACCAGCCGTCGGTCACCAGGTGGCGGATGAACGGCACGACGTCCTCGATGTCGGTCAGGCCCGTCTTGCTGAACGGCGACAGCGCGGCCGCGGTCTTGTGATACGCGACCGCATCGGCGCCTTCGGCCGGATAGAAGAACGGCGTGTCCATCGGGCCCGGCCCGACGGCCGTCACCGAGATCCCGCGCGCGCCGTACTCCTTCGCTGCCGCGCGCGTGAAATGCTCGACCGGCGCCTTCGACCCTTCGTAGGCCGCATAGAACGGCGTGAAGGCGCCGAGCAGCGACGTCACCAGCGTGACGAGCTTGCCGTTGTCCTCGAGATGCCGCCCGGCTTCCTTGATGAAGAAGAACGCCGACTTGCTGTTGACCGCGAACATGTCGTCGTATTCGGCCTCGCTGATCTCGGTGATCGGCTTCTTCAGCACCTTGCCGACCGTATTGATCGCGATGTCGATCCTGCCGAAGCGCTGCTTCGCGGCGTCGAACAGCTTCTCGACCGCGCCGGCCGTCGTCAGGTCGCCCTGGAACGTGTCGGCCTGCGCGCCGGCCGCGCGCACGGCGGCGGCCGTTTCTTCGGCCGCGGCCTGCGTCGCGGCGCTGTTGTAGTGGATCGCGACCGCCTTCGCGCCGTGGCTCGCCAGGTCGCGAGCGATCAGGCCGCCGAGGTTCTTCGCGCCGCCTGCGATCAGGACGACCTTGTCTGCGAGCGTATGAGTAGCCACGGTTGACTCCTTTTCGTTGAAGAAGCTCCGAGTGTAGGCATACGCGACGCGCCGGTCAGCCGGTCGCGGCTGGATGGATTATCCATAAAACCCGACCAATCGCGAAAAACCGGGCGATCAAGAAAACGAAATGTGCGCTGCCGCACCGACGAGGCCACCGCCTTCCGGTAGCGGACGCGCATCGGCCCGCCCGCTCAGCGCGCGTAGCGCGCGGCATCGATCTTGCCGAGCAGCCATTGCATGCCGGCGAGATGCTGCTGATCGTGGCTGCACAGGTAATGGATGAGCCCGCGCACGGTCAGCGGGCCGTAGCCTTCGAACTCGCCGGTGCGGGCGAACTGGTCGGGCGTGAGGCGCGACACGAGATCGAGCGTTTCGCGCCGCGCGTCGCGAAACGCGGCCAGCACATCGGACGCATACGCGTGGTCGTAGCGCCGCGCAACTGCAAGCGCATCGCCGTCGACCGACACGAGCAGCGGCCGCGCCTCGTCGAGCATCCGCCGCAGCCGCACGTGATAGCCGTCGATCTCGATGTCGCGCACGTGGCACAGCTGGCCGAGCGGCGAGAAATGCTCGCTCGGCATGCCGGTCCAGTCGTCCGGCGTCCAGCGCGCATAGCCGTCGGGCACGGCGGCGAACTGCGCTTCGAGCTGGCGGGGAAAATCGGCGAGTGCATCGAGCGTCGTCGGATTCATGCTGAAACTCCGTGTCGGATAGGACGCCGGCGAGCCCGGCACCGGCCCGCCGACGCCGCGGCGGGCTTACTTCACGCTGAAGCCGTACGCGCCCTGCGTCCGATGCCCGTCGGTCGCGACGGCCACCCATTTCACCGTATAGGCGCCGGCGCCGAGCGCGGCGAGCGGCACCGTCATCCGCTTGCGGTTCGCGGCGTCGATGCGCGCACGGCCGTCCGACACGGTTTTACCGTCGCCGTCGACCACCACGATCGAGCTGAACGCCGGCTCGAGCGTTTCGGTGAAGTCGATCGTGACGGCGGCCGGCGCGGCGGCGAGCGCCGCATTCGCGGCCGGATCGCTGCTCGCGACGTGCGCATGCGCGAACGCGGCCGACGAAACGGTCGCGGCGAGCACGACGGCGGCGGCCTTGCGGCCGAACGGGAACGAATCGAAATACATGGGCTTTCCGTGAAGAATGAACAGACGCCACGCGCCGCGCGGCGTCCCGGCAGCTTACCAGCGCGCGCCGGTGCGCGCGCAGCGCTTGGTAGAATGCGCGCGCTATGGATCTCGAAAGCATTCTCTACACGCAGGGCTTCGGCTCGCGCCGCCAGTGCCGCGGCCTGATCGACGCGGGCCGCGTCGCCGTCGCGGGCGCGCCCGCGACCGACCCGGACGCCCGGTTCGACACCGACGGCCTCGTCTTCACCGTCGACGGCACGCCGTGGCCGTTCCACGCGCGCGCGTATCTCGCGCTGAACAAGCCGGCCGGCTACGAGTGTTCGCGCGATCCGCAGCATCACGCGAGCGTGTTCAGCCTGCTGCCCGCGCCGCTCGTCGCGCGCGGCGTGCAGTGCGTCGGCCGCCTCGACCAGGACACGACCGGCCTGCTGCTGCTGTCCGACGACGGCCAGTTCGTGCACGCGTACACGTCGCCGAAGCGCAAGGTGCCGAAAACCTACGTCGCGACCGTGCGCCATCCGCTCGACGACACGCAGCTCGACGCGCTGCGCGCCGGCGTGCAGCTGCACGGCGAGCCCAGGCCGATCGCGGCGGTCGCCGCCGACGCGCGCGATACGCACGCGCTCGCGCTGACCGTCCTCGAAGGCAAGTATCACCAGGTGAAGCGCATGGTCGCGGCGGCCAGCAACCGCGTGGAAGCGCTGCACCGCGAGCGCATCGGCGGCTTCACGCTGCCGGACGACCTCGCCCCGGGCGCATGGCGCTGGCTCGACGAAGCCGACCTTTCAGCGCTGCGCAATCCCGTCAAAACCCTGTAAGGGAAAATCCGCACGACCGTTCGAAGGCTGCCCGCATCGCAGCCTCAGGTTCCCCCGCTATACTGAAATCACAAGCTGTACGAGCAGCGATGCTGGGGGAGACGTCATGCATACCAACCAATCGTTCGAACTGTCCTACGTGATCATCGCGTTCGCCGTAGTCGGCGCCATCGCGATCGGCGCGCTGCTGGCCGCGATGCGCGCGAGGCACAAATATCATCCGAACCTGATTGGCGCGCTGATCGGCGCGCTGCTGTGCTTCCTGCTGATCGAGGCGCTACCGGCGCTGACCTGACGCGCCGCCCGGCGCGAGCGTTTGAAGGAATTCGTCTACGGTCGGATAGCGCAGGCTCACGCACAATTCGGCCTTGAGCCGTGCGTTGGACAGCCGTCGCGACTCGCGCATGAACGACAGCAGCGTGGGCTCGAGCTGGCGCTCGGCGTCCGCGCGGCTGATGCGCGGCGGCCGCGGCAGGCCGAACGCCTGCGCGACCCGGTCGAAATAGTCTCCCATCCGCAGTTCGCTGTCGTCCGACGCGTGCACCGCGCGCGCCGGCCTGCCGCGTTCGGCCGCGCGGCGCAGGATTGCCGCGAGATCGTCCGCGTGGATGTGGTTCGTGTAGACGTCGTCGGCCGCCGCGAGCGCAGGCGTGCCGCGCTCGAGGCGCGCGAGCGGCAGCCGGTTCTCCGCGTAGATGCCCGGGATGCGCACGATGCGCGCGGACAGCACGCCGCGCGCCGTCGCCGCGCGCAGTTGGCGCTCGGCCGACACGCGGCGCAACGCACGCGGATTCGCGGGGCGCAGCGGCTGCGTTTCGTCGATGCGCGCCCCGCCGCAGTCGCCGTAAACGCCCGTCGTGCTCGCATAGACGAGCCGTGGCGCGCGAAGGCCGTCGGGTACAATACGCGCTTTCCGGACGGGCGCGCCAACCTGCCGGGACGCGACGCGCAGCGTGCGCAGCCGGCCGACCGCCGACGCAGGCTGGCTCGGCCGCCGGGCAGGCATGCTCAATGCGGCGATCAGCGCACGCGTGCGCCGGTCGTCGCGGCCGTCGGGCTGCGGCGGCGCGAGATGCAGGACCGTGCGGGCAAGGCCCGCGATGCGGCGCAGCGTCGCGCGCTGGTCGAGATTGCCGACGATCGGCGTCGCGCCCGCGTTGCGCAGTTCGTCGCGGCGCGCCGGATGGCTCGTCAGCGCGACGATCCGCGGATTGCAGCGCGCGCCGCGCCATTGCGCGACGCAGCGCAGGCCGACGTCGCCGCAGCCGACGATCAGCGCGCGCGGCCGGCGCAGGATTCGTGTCGCGATCATGTTGTTTGCGAAATCAGTAGCCACCGTTGCGCGGCGCGCAACGGATTGCATTGTAGCTGCCGTGCGCGACATGCACGGTCCCCACATTTTGTTCTAGTTTGGTTCTATGGCATTCAACGTCACTCTCAAGCAAAGCGGCCGGCAGTTCCAGGTCGAGTCGGATGAAACCGTGCTGGCGGCCGCGCTGCGCCAGAACGTCCATCTGCCGTACGGCTGCAAGAACGGCGCGTGCGGCTCCTGCAAGGGGCAGATCGTGTCGGGGCAGATCGAGCAGGGCCCGCACGCGGCGTCGGCGCTGTCCAACGACGAGCGCACGCGCGGCCTCGCGCTGCTGTGCTGCTCGAAGGCGCAATGCGATCTCGAGATCGACGTGCGCGAGATCGCCGGCGTCGACGGCGTGCAGGTCAAGAAGCTGCCGTGCCGGATCGCCGCGCTCGAACGCAAGGCCGACGACGTGATGGTCGTGAAGCTGCAGCTGCCGGCCAACGAACGCCTGCAGTACCTGGCGGGCCAGTACGTCGAGTTCATCCTGAAGGACGGCGCACGCCGCAGCTACTCGATGGCGAACGCGCCGCACGAGGAAGGCCCGATCGAGCTGCATATCCGCCACATGCCGGGCGGCAAGTTCACCGACCACGTGTTCGGCGCGATGAAGGAGCGCGACATCCTGCGCTTCGAAGGCCCGCTCGGCACGTTCTTCCTGCGCGAGGATTCCGACAAGCCGATCGTGCTGCTCGCGTCGGGCACCGGCTTCGCGCCGATCAAGGCGATCATCGAGCACGTGAAGCACGCGGGCATCACGCGCCCGATGACGCTCTACTGGGGCGCGCGCCGCAAGAAGGACATCTATCTCGGCGAGCTGGCCGAGCAGTGGGCGCGCGAGATCCCGAACTTCAAGTACGTGCCGGTGCTGTCCGAGCCGGACGACGCCGACCAGTGGACGGGCCGCACCGGCTTCGTGCACCGCGCGGTGATCGAGGACCTGCCCGACCTGTCGGGCCATCAGGTCTACGCGTGCGGCGCGCCGGTGATGGTCGAGTCCGCGCAGCGCGACTTCACGCAGCACCACGGGCTGCCGGTCGACGAGTTCTACGCGGACTCGTTCACCAGCGCCGCCGATCTCGCGCATCCGGTCTGACGCCGGCCCGCGTCCCGCGCCGGGCGCCGCGATGTCACATCGGTGGCATCGCGGCGGTTTACAGTCGGGCGCGGGATGCCTTATGCTTGCGCACATGAACCGCTTCCTGTCCGCCCTCCGACGTCGCCGCTCGCCGCTCCTCCCGGATGCCGCCGGCTCGTCACGGACTCGCGCGTAACCCCGCCCCGCTTCACCGGTTACGCACAAGCTGTTCGATCCACCAGCCACGGCATTCCGTGGCTTTTTTATTGCCCGTTTCCCTTTCAACGTCCGCTGGAGTCTGCTGCCATGCCCCTGAACGATTACCCGATCGACTCGCTGATGTACATCACGAACCGCCCCGACATCGTGTTTACGCACGGCAAGGGTTCGTGGCTCTACGATCACACGGGCAAGCGCTATCTGGACTTCATCCAGGGCTGGGCCGTCAACAGCCTCGGGCATTGCAACGAGGGCATCGTCGAAGCGCTGAAGACGCAGGCCGACAAGCTGCTGAACCCGTCGCCGGCGTTCTACAACGAGCCGATGGCGAAGCTCGCGGGCCTGCTCACGCAGCACAGCGTGTTCGACAAGGTGTTCTTCACGAACAGCGGCGCGGAAGCGAACGAAGGCGCGATCAAGCTCGCGCGCAAGTGGGGCCGCAAGTTCCGCAACGGCGCGTACGAGATCATCACGTTCGACCACAGCTTCCACGGCCGCACGCTCGCGACGATGTCGGCCAGCGGCAAGCCGGGCTGGGACACGATCTACGCGCCACAGGTGCCGGGCTTCCCGAAGGCCGATCTGAACAACATCAATTCGGTCGAGAAGCTGATCACCGACAAGACCGTCGCGGTGATGCTCGAACCGATCCAGGGCGAAGGCGGCGTGCTGCCGGCGACGCCCGAATTCATGCGCGAGCTGCGCGCGCTGACCCGGCAGCACAACCTGCTGTTGATCGTCGACGAAGTGCAGAGCGGCTGCGGCCGCGCGGGCACGCTGTTCGCCTACGAGCTGTCGGGCATCGAGCCGGACATCATGACGCTGGCGAAGGGCATCGGCGGCGGCGTGCCGCTCGGCGCGCTGCTGTCGAAGGCCGACGTCGCGGTGTTCGAGGCCGGCGACCAGGGCGGCACGTACAACGGCAACCCGCTGATGACGGCGGTCGGCCATTCGGTGATCTCGCAGCTCGTCGCGCCCGGCTTCCTCGAAGGCGTGCGCGCGCGCGGCGAATACCTGAAGCGCAAGCTGCTCGAGCTGTCGGAGGAACGCGGCTTCGAAGGCGAACGCGGCGAAGGGCTGCTGCGCGCACTGCTGCTCGGCAAGGACATCGGCCCGCAGATCGTCGAGAAGGCGCGCGACATGCAGCCCGACGGCCTGCTGCTGAACGCCGCGCGTCCGAACCTGCTGCGCTTCATGCCCGCGCTGAACGTGACGACCGAGGAAATCGACCAGATGATGGCGATGCTGCGGTCGGTGCTCGACACGCTCTGAGGAGAACCCGCCGATGGATGCCGCCGCCGATGCCGTCGCTATCCGCCCGTTCGAACGCGCCGACACCGATGCCGTGCTCGCGGTGTGGCGCGACGCGTTTCCGCATTACGATGCGGCCGGCGCGCCGCCGCACCGCGATCCGCTGCGCTCGATCGAGCTGAAGCTCGCGACGCAGCCAGAGCTGTTCTTCGTCGCAACCTGCGGCGAGCGCGTGGTCGGCACGCTGATGGCGGGCTTCGACGGGCATCGCGGCTGGCTCTACTCGTTCGGCGTCGCGCACGATGCGCGGCGGCTCGGCATCGGCCGCGCGCTGATCGCGCATGCGGAGCGTGCGCTGGCCGCGCGCGGCTGCCTGAAGATCAACCTGCAGGTGCTGCCCGGCAACGACGACGCGTGCCGCTTCTATGCGGCGCTCGGCTATCGCGTCGAGGAACGCATCTCGTTCGGCAAGACGCTGCCGGCCGCGTAAAAGCCGGGGCCGATGCCGTTGCAACGGCCGCCTGCCCATGCAGGGCAGGCGGCCTTTTTCATGCGCGTCAGCGCGTGATCGGCCCCGCGCCCGGCAGCGGATTGCCGAGCGCATCGGTCGGCACGGCCTGCTGTTCGAACGCGGCGAAGTAGGCGGCCCACTGCGTGTCGCTGACGCGCACGATCAGCGCGCCGTCCTGCCATACGTCGTTGTGGTCGTTACGGTCGTCGCCCGCGCGGTGCAGGTAGTTCTGGCCCGTCGAGCCCTGGTTCATGTGCGTGTCGTGAATGCCGTTGCCTTCCGAATACGTACGGCCGAACACGACGACGTCGAGCCCTTGCGACTGCGCGGCACTCACGAGCCGCAGCAGCGACGGAATCGGCTCCGCATGCTCGGTGCCGTCCATCACCGCGCTCGCGCGCCATGTGCCCGTTTCGTTCAGGATGTCGCTGCGCAGGTAGTCGAGCGCCGGCAGCGCGGCCTGCCCGGTGAGGTCCGTATAGCCTTCGGGCGCCGCCGCGAGCGTCTGCGTAACCGGGTGGTGGAAATCGTAGACGAGCTTGTAGTTCAGCAGGTCGTCCGCATCGTTGGTGCCGACGTTGATCGCGACGTCCCAGTCGCCCGCCGGCAGCGCCAGCGTCAGCGTCAGGTGGATGTGATACTGGATCTCGCCGCCGTGCGGCGAACCCTTCAGTGGCGCCACCGACTTCACCTTCGCCTTCACGAAACCGTAATCCAGACTCATGCGTGCTCTCCAAGCGCCGAGGGGCTGACCATGCTGCGCGCTGCGCATGTCGGCTTGCCGACAGCCGCGCGCCGTTTGCCGTGCCGCATGCGCGGCACGATCGTCGAATGGAGTCGGAAACGCGCGCACAGTTCGATGCCGGGCGCCCGGAATGAAAAAAAGGCCGTCACGGCATCGCGTGACAGCCTTTCGAAAGCCTCGCATGGCGCGGCCTTGCCGCCGCGCCATGCGAGTCCGCTCATTCACCGAGATACGCGGCCCGTACCTTCGGATCGTCGAGCATCTGCTTCGCGTCGCCTTCCATCGTGACCGTGCCCGAATCCATCACGTAGCCGCGGTCGGCGGCCTGCAGCGCGAGGCGCGCGTTCTGCTCGACGAGCAGCACCGTGATGCCCTCCTTCGAGATCTCGCGCACCACTTCGAAGATCTTCTCGACCATGATCGGCGACAGCCCCATCGACGGCTCGTCGAGCAGCAGCAGCTTCGGCTTGCTCAGGATCGCGCGCGCCATCGCCAGCATCTGCTGCTCGCCGCCCGACAGCGTGCCCGCGAGCTGCGACGCCCGCTCCTTCAGACGCGGGAAGAAGCCGAACATCCGGTCGACGTCCTTCTTGATCTGGTCGTTGTCGTTGCGCAGGTACGCGCCCATCTGCATGTTCTCGACGATCGACATGCGCGCGAAGATCCCGCGGCCTTCCGGCACCATCGCGAGGCCGCGCTTGAGCAGCTCGTGCGGCGGCACGCCCTTGATCGACTTGCCGTCGTATTCGATGTCGCCGGCCGAATACGGCTTCAGGCCGGTGATCGCCTTCATCGTCGTGGTCTTGCCGGCGCCGTTCGCGCCGATCAGCGTCACGAGCTCGCCCTGACGGACTTCCATGTCAACGCCCTTGACGGCCTGGATGCCGCCGTAGTTGACCTGCAAGCCCTTGATTTTCAACATTGCCGCTGCCATCAGTGCACCCCTGCGCCGAGATATGCCTCAATCACCTTCGGATTCTTCTGCACGTCCTGCGGCAGACCCTCGGCGATCACCTTGCCGTAATCGAGCACCGTCATCCGGTTGCACAGCCCCATCACGAGCTTCACGTCGTGCTCGATCAGCAGGATCGTGCGGCCGTCCGAACGGATCTTGTCGAGCAGGCGCGTGAGTTCCACCTTCTCGGTCGCGTTCATCCCGGCCGCCGGCTCGTCGAGCGCGAGCAGCTTCGGGTCGGTCGCGAGCGCGCGCGCGATCTCCAGCCGGCGCTGGTGGCCGTACGACAGGTTGCGCGCGGTGTAGTCCGCGTACTGCAGCACGCCGACGTATTCGAGCAGCTCGATTGCGCGCTCCTTGATCTCGCGCTCTTCCTGGCGTTCGGCCGGCGTCTGGAACACCGCGCCGAGCAGCCCGTGCTTGGTGCGCACGTGGCGGCCCACCATCACGTTTTCCAGCGCCGTCATCCCGCCGAACAACCGGATGTTCTGGAACGTGCGTGCGATGCCGGCCTTCGCGACCTGGTGCACCGCGGTCGGCGTGTAGTTCTGGCCGTCCAGCTTGAAGTCGCCGGAGTCGGGCGTGTAGAGGCCCGTGATCACGTTGAAGAACGTGGTCTTGCCCGCGCCGTTCGGGCCGATCAGCCCGTAGATCTCGCCTTCCTTGATCTGCAGGCCGACGTCGGACAGCGCCTGCAGCCCGCCGAAGCGCTTGTTCACGCCCTGCACGGACAGTCGGATTTGCTTGTCGCTCATGTGTATATCCCCTTGTCCGTCGGTTAAGCGCGCACCGGCTTCTTGCTGTTGCGCTTCGCCAGTTTCGCGATCCGGTCCTCATGCTTCGGCGCCGGCCACAGGCCTTCCGAGCGGTACAGCATGATCACCACCATCGCGAGGCCGTACAGCGCCTGACGGATCACTTCGGTATCGACGACGTCGTGACCGAACAGCGCGTGCTGCAGCGGGCTCATCGTCGAGCGCAGGAATTCCGGGAAGATCGCCAGCAGCACCGCGCCGAGGATCACGCCCGGGATGTGGCCCATGCCGCCGAGCACCACGCAGGCGAGCACGACGATCGATTCCCAGAACGTGAACGACTCGGGCGACACGAAGCCCTGGAACGCACCGAACATCGCGCCCGACAGACCGCCGAACGACGCGCCCATCGCGAACGCGAGCAGCTTCACGTTACGGGTGTTGATGCCCATCGCCTTCGCGGCGATCTCGTCCTCGCGGATCGCGGCCCAGGCACGGCCGATACGCGAGTGCTGCAGGCGCGTACAGACCCAGATCACCAGCAGCGCGCACAGCACGAACAGGTAGTAGTACAGGTAGACCGACGGCAGCTGGAAGCCGAAGATCGTGTGCGTCTGCGCGAGGCTGAAGCCGCCGATGTGCACCGGATCGATGCCCGTGATCCCCTTCGGGCCGTTGGTGATGTTCACCGGACGGTCGAGGTTGTTCATGAAGATGCGGACGATTTCACCGAAGCCGAGCGTGACGATCGCCAGGTAGTCGCCGCGCAGGCGCAGCGTCGGCGCGCCGAGCAGGATCCCGAAGGTCGCCGCGAGCGCCATCGCGATCGGCACGATGATCAGGAACGGCACATGCAGCCCGTTCGGCGCGAGCGCCGCGATCCACTCGAACTGCGAGCTCAGGTGCGGCGAACTCAGCAGCGCCGCCGTGTAGGCGCCCACCGCGTAGAACGCGATGTAGCCCAGGTCGAGCAGGCCGGCGAAGCCGACCACGACGTTCAGGCCGAGCGCGAGCATCACGTACAGCATCGCGAAGTCGAGCACGCGGACCCAGTAGTTGCCGCCGGCCGAGCCGATGATGATCGGCGCGGCGATCACGAATGCCGCGGTCAGGATGCCGATGACGACGGTCTTCGTGGTGTTGCGTTCTTCGACGAGCGACGTCGACGATTCGATCGGTTGAATGGATGTCATGTTGTTTGCTCCCCTTCCGTTACGCGCGATCCGCGACACGTTCGCCGAGCAGGCCCGACGGACGGAACACCAGCACGATGATCAGCACGATGAAGGCGAACACGTCCTGGTAGTTGCTGCCGAATACGCCGCCCGTGAGGTTGCCGATGTAGCCGGCGCCCAACTGCTCGATCAGGCCGAGCAGCACGCCGCCGACCATTGCGCCGCCGAGGTTGCCGATCCCGCCGAGCACGGCCGCGGTGAACGCCTTCATGCCGGGGATGAAGCCCATGTAGAAGTGCACGTTGCCGTATTCGGACGCGATCATCACGCCGGCCAGCGCGGCGAGCGCGGAACCGATCATGAAGGTTGCCGAGATCACGAAGTTCGGGTTCACGCCCATCAGGCTCGCGGTGTTCGGGCTTTCCGCGATCGCGCGCATCGCGCGGCCGAGCTTGGTCTTGTGCACGAGCAGCAGCAGGCCGCCCATCACGATGAACGCGACGGCGATGATCACGATTTCAGTGACCGAGATCACGGCGCCGGGCGTCGTGTCGGTCGCCTTGATCACGTTGATCGGGTCGGTCGGCAGCAGTTGCGGGAACGGCAGCGGGTTGCGCGACCAGATGATCATCGCGGCCGTCTGCAGCAGGATCGACACGCCGATCGCGGTGATCAGCGGCGCGAGGCGCGGTGCGCGGCGCAGCGGCCGGTACGCGACGCGCTCGATCGTGAAGCCGACGAACGCACAGACGATCGCGGCGATGCCGAGGCCGATCGTCAGCGTCGCGACGTTGCCGAGTGCGGGGAAATGGTTCTGCAGCACGGTGATCGCGGACAGCGCGACCATCGCGCCGATCATCAGCACGTCGCCGTGCGCGAAGTTGATGATGCCGAGAATGCCGTACACCATCGTGTAGCCCAACGCGATGATGGCGTACACACTGCCGAGCACCAGCCCGTTGAGGATCTGCTGGACGAAAATATCCATTTAAAGCTCCTTGGCCCGTGCCGCCGGAGGACGTTGCGCCCCGCGGGTAAGCGAGGAATCGCGCCTTCTCGACGACACTGCGGGTACTAGTCGATACCGGTAAGGGTGAATCGTCCCGGCGCGCGCAGCCCGGCCTGTACGGCCGGACCTGCCGCCGGAGCGGATACAAAAACGGCACCGCACTGTTCCGGTGCCGCCGTGAGTCCCGTCGCTAAATCGTCACGACATCGAGGACGGTGTGCTTGGCCTCCTTGAAGTCGTTGGGCAGCATGCCGAAACGGCCGTCCTCCAGGTTCCCGGAGTCCGAGCCTTTTTCCGTCCGGGCCGGGGCGAACCCCGCTTCCGGACAGATCAGGTTCCGCGCCGCGTCGTTCGCGGGCTCGACCACCTTGCCGGCATGCACGCTGCTGCCGCCAAGGATTTGCATTCCGATGCCGGACGCCGTCGCCTGCTTCGCAAGCGGGCCGCCCGCCGCCGCCGCGCCGCCCGCCAGGGCAACGCGAAAGCCGCACCCGACATTCGTCAGGACTGCGTCGGAATTCATCGCACGAATCAGCCGGCCCGCGGCGACGGGATCGGCCGTCGCGAGCAACTGCTTCGTCGAATCGAAATGATGGGGGGCCGGGATGCGTCGGCCGTTCGCTGTCGCGCCAGAGGCGCTGGCGCCTTCGAAGGCAGTTCGCGCGCCCGCTGCGGCCCGACCGGCCGCCTGGCCTGCGCGACCCGCCGCGCGCCGCACGACGGGTCGCGTACGGCCGGCTGTGTGCATGTCCTCGATCGCCAAACGTGCCCCGTTTCCCTTGTCCTTGCCCGATTGCGCGATGCGGCGCCCGAACGACGCCGCCCGACCGGTTCTGGCGACGCGCACGTCGCCGGCCGGCGGTGCCGCGAATGCCGCAGCCTCGTTGCCCGCCCCGTCGTCGCTCTTTTTGCTGCAACCGGCAGGCATTGCAACCGGTACGGCGACGGACACGGCGTAAGCCGACTTCACATGCATCGAATAGGTCTCCCGCGCCTTGCCAAAACCCGTTTTCAAAGCCATTCCGGCCTCAAAACGGGCGCATTGTAACTCCATTTATAGAACGCCAATATTCCTGATTTGATGGGGTTTTCCTGCATTGCAACCAATTTTGAGAGACAGGCCGGAATCAGTGGAGCAACCCGGTTGCACCATGATTGTGAACAATGGTTGCGATTGCGCTTTCAATGCACGAAAAAAAAGCGCGCCGTGAGGCGCGCTTCGGTGTTCACCGGGTGCGATGCGGCAATCAGGCGGCGGGCGGCAGGTTCAACCCGCGCGGCAGCGGAAACGAGACGTTTTCCTCGATCCCGTCGAGCGCACGCACGTTGCGCACGCCGAGTTCGCGCAGCCGCGCGATCACGGCCTGCGCGAGCACCTCGGGCGCCGACGCGCCGGCCGTCACGCCGATGCGGCGCTTGCCGGCGACCCATGCCGGATCGATCTGCTCGGGCGCGTCGACCATGTACGCGTCCACACCGCGCTTCTCGGCCACTTCGCGCAGCCGGCTCGAATTCGAGCTGTTCGGGCTGCCGACGACGATCACGACGTCGCACTGCGGCGCCATGAACTTCACCGCGTCCTGGCGATTCTGCGTCGCATAGCAGATGTCCTGTTTCTTCGGCTCGCGGATCTTCGGGTACTTCGCCTTCAGCGCCGCGATGATCTCGGCCGCGTCGTCGACCGACAGCGTCGTTTGCGTGACGAGCGCGATGCGCTCGGGATCGGCGAGTTCGAGCTTCTGCACGTCCTCGACGCTCTCGACCAGATGCATGCCGCGCTCGACCTGCCCCATCGTGCCTTCGACTTCCGGATGGCCCTTGTGGCCGATCATCACGATGTCGACGCCGTCCTGGCGCATCTTCGCGACTTCGACGTGCACCTTCGTGACGAGCGGGCACGTCGCATCGTAGATGCGCAGCCCGCGCACGCCGGCTTCGTCGCGCACGGACTTCGACACGCCGTGTGCGCTGAAGATCACGGTATTGCCGGCCGGCACTTCCTCGAGTTCCTCGACAAAGATCGCGCCCTTCTTCTTCAGATCCTCGACCACGTACTTGTTGTGGACGATCTCGTGACGGACGTAGATCGGCGCGCCATGCATCGCGATCGCGCGCTCGACGATCTCAATCGCACGGTCGACCCCCGCGCAAAAGCCGCGCGGCTGCGCGAGCAGGATTTCGGCGTCGGCTGCGACGGTCTGTCCGGACAGCGTATCGGTGGTGCTCATGATTACAGGATTCCGATGATTTTCACTTCGAACGTGAGCGACTGGCCCGCGAGCGGATGATTGAAATCGAACAGCGCGGAGGTTTCGCCGACTTCCTTCAGCACCCCTGCATACCGTCCGCCGTCCGGCGCATTGAACTCGATCAGTTCGCCCGGCGTGAAATCGTCGCCGACCATCCCGTTCTCGCGCAGCGTCGACAGCGTCACGCGCTGCAGCATGTCGGGATTTCGGGGACCGAACCCCTGTTCGGGCGTTAGCTGAAAAGTCGAGTGGTCGCCGACCTTGAGCCCGAGCAGAATCTGTTCCAGCGAGGGCGCCAGTTGCCCGGCGCCGAGCAGCAGCGTGGCGGGCTTGTCGGAGAAGGTGTTGACGATGTCCGCGCCGTCGGCCAGTGCAAGCCGGTAATGCAGCGTGACATGGGAACCGGGCTTCACTTCGGATAGATCGATGAGGCTCATGAATTACTCGTTCAGTCGGCGCCCGAAAACGGCCGCAAGGCCCAGCGCAAAGCCAATATTGTAAGTCACCTGAGCGCGCAAGGCTGAAAGTGCGACGACGTCGCGCAGCAGGCCGCCGCCAATGGAGTTTCGACGATGCCGACACCCTGCCTTGTTTTCCCCCTCGCCGAGTGCCGCGACGCCGCCGGCCGGCCGCCGATCCGAGCGGTTACGCCGCCGCCCGATCCACCCCGCCGCGCGCGCCCGGCGAAGCCGCGTCGCGGCCGGCCGCGGGGCTGGCAGTCCGACCTGCCGCGCGAGCGGCTGCTGGAACGCGGGCCGGCCGCGCTGACCGACGAGGAGCTGGTCGCGCTGCTGCTCGGCTCGGGCGTGCGCGGCCACAACGTGTTCGACAGCGCCGCGAAGCTGCTCAAGCGGTTCGGCACGCTGCGCGGGATGCTCGACGCGACGGCGGACGA
Source organism: Burkholderia pseudomultivorans (assembly GCF_902499075.1). Taxonomy (GTDB): domain Bacteria; phylum Pseudomonadota; class Gammaproteobacteria; order Burkholderiales; family Burkholderiaceae; genus Burkholderia; species Burkholderia pseudomultivorans. Next base: position 56,242 of record NZ_CABVPP010000017.1, read on the forward strand.
TTTCGCCGCGTACCCGGGCATCGGCCCGGCGCGCGCCGCGCTGCTCAGCGCGGTGACCGAGCTCGCGCGCCGCGCGCTCGCCGAAAAGGCCACTGCGCGGCAGCCGATCGATTCGCCGGGCGCGGTGGAGGACTACCTGCGGCTGATGATCGGCGCGCGCACGCACGAAGTGTTCGTCACGCTCTATCTCGACGCGCGCCACTGCCTGATCGACGTGGAGGAAAGCGCGCGCGGCTCGCTGACACGCATGGCCGTCTACCCGCGCGAGATCGCGCGCCGCGCGCTGACGCTGAACGCCGCCGCGGCGATCGTCGCGCACAATCATCCGTCGGGCGCGGTGCGGCCGAGCGCCGAGGATCGCCGCCTGACCCGCGTGCTGCGCGACGCACTCGCGCTGGTCGACACGCGCCTGCTCGATCACGTGGTCGTGGGCGTCGGCGACACTTTCTCGTTCGCGCGCGCCGGTTGGCTGTAGACTGTGGCGCGGCGGCCCGTCCAGCGGCCGCCGCAACGGTGAAGCGAAATTAGGTTTGATTTTCCTGATCTTTTTCTGCTAGAATCGCCGTCTGTCTTTTTTCCAACCAGTTCTAGCCATCGAAGGGCCTTGTCTGCAAGGGCTTGGGCGTTCTGAGTGCGGCCATGGATCACGTGGCGGTACGATGGAACCTTCACCGGCGATCGAACCCCGAATTTAGCGTATTAGGAGTGCTCTCATGGCACGCGTATGCCAAGTAACTGGGAAAGCGCCGATGAGCGGCAACAACGTTTCCCACGCGAACAACAAGACCAAGCGTCGTTTTCTGCCGAACCTGCAAAACCGCCGGTTCTGGGTTGAAAGCGAAAACCGTTGGGTGCGCCTGCGCGTTTCGAACGCCGGCCTGCGCCTGATCGACAAGAACGGCATCGATTCCGTGCTCGCTGACCTGCGCGCACGCGGCGAAGCCTAAGCCTCAGGAGCACAATCATGGCAAAAGGCGCACGCGACAAGATCAAGCTTGAGTCGACCGCTGGCACGGGTCACTTCTATACGACCACGAAGAACAAGCGCAACATGCCGGAAAAGATGGCGATCAAGAAGTTCGATCCCGTCGTCCGCAAGCATGTGGAATACAAAGAAACCAAGATCAAGTAATCTCCGGTTTCTGCCAGCCTGACGACAACGAAAAGCCCCGCGAATGCGGGGCTTTTTGTTTTGCGCGCACGCTGGCGCCCGACGCGGTATGCTCTCCCCTTCCCGCGCGCCGGCCGCCCGAGCGCCGGCCGCAGGGAACGCACAAGATCAAAAGCGTAACGATGGAGATGCAGCATGAAATTCGACGTGGCGATCGTCGGCAGCGGCCTGGCAGGGCTGTCGGTCGCACTCAACCTGGCCAGCACGCGACGTGTCGCGCTGATCGCGAAACGTTCGATGATGGAGGGCGCGAGCGATAACGCGCAGGGTGGCATCGCCGCCGTCCTCGATTCGGCCGACAGCATCGAGAACCATGTCGACGACACGCTGGTCGCCGGCGGCGGCCTATGCGACGAAGGCGCGACGCGCTACATCGTCGAGCACGGCCGCGAAGCGATCGAATGGCTGATCTCGCAGGGCGTGCCGTTCACGAAGGACGACGCGGCCGAACTCGGCTTCCACCTGACGCGCGAAGGCGGCCACAGCCACCGCCGCATCATTCACGCGGCCGACGCGACCGGTCATGCGGTGCTCGCGACGCTGTCCGAGCGTGCGCGCCGTCATCCGAACATCACGTTCTTCGAAAACCATCACGCGATCGACCTGATCACGTCGGAACGGCTCGGCCTCGCCGGCCGCCGCTGTCACGGGCTCTATGCGCTCGACGTCGAACACGACCGCACGATCACGATCGAGGCGCCGCATACGGTGCTCGCGACCGGTGGCGCCGGCAAGGTCTACCTGTACACGACGAATCCCGACACCGCGACCGGCGACGGCATCGCGATGGCATGGCGCGCGGGCTGCCGCGTCGCGAACATGGAATTCATCCAGTTCCACCCGACCTGCCTGTTCCATCCGTATGCGAAATCGTTCCTGATCTCGGAAGCCGTGCGCGGCGAAGGCGGCCTGCTGAAGCTGCCCGACGGCACGCGCTTCATGCCCGCGCACGATCCGCGCGCGGAGCTGGCGCCGCGCGACATCGTCGCGCGCGCGATCGACTTCGAGATCAAGAAGCGCGGGATCGACTGCGTGTACCTCGACATCAGCCACCAGCCGGAAGCGTTCCTGCGCGAGCACTTCCCGATGATCCACGCACGCTGCCTCGAATTCGGCATCGACATCGCAAAGGACCCGATCCCCGTCGTGCCGGCCGCGCACTACACGTGCGGCGGCGTCGTGACCGACCTGGCCGGGCGCACCGATCTCGCGGGACTGTATGCGGTCGGCGAGACCTCGTACACCGGGCTGCACGGCGCGAACCGGCTCGCCAGCAACTCGCTGCTCGAATGCCTGGTGATCGGCCGTGCGGCGGCCGAGGCGATCGAGGCGGCCGGCTTCGACGCGCAAGCGACCGGCGCGCTGCCCGCATGGGACGAAAGCCGCGTGTCGGACGCGGACGAGGAAGTCGTCGTCGCGCACAACTGGGACGAACTGCGCCGCCTGATGTGGAACTACGTCGGCATCGTGCGCACCGACAAGCGCCTCGAACGCGCGAAGCACCGGCTGTCGCTGCTGCGCGACGAGATCCACGAGTACTACGCGAACTTCCGCGTGACGCGCGACCTGCTCGAACTACGCAACCTGGTCGACGTCGCAACGCTGATCGTGAAGAGCGCGCACTCGCGCCGCGAAAGCCGCGGGCTGCACTACAGCCGCGACTGGCCGAACACGCTGCCCAAGGCGCTGCCGAGTGTGCTGCAGCCGCGCGCGCGGCGCTGAGCGGCGCACGCGCGCCGTTCACGGCCGCACGATGAAAAAAGCCGCTGGCAGTTGCATGCCAGCGGCTTTGTCGTTTCGTCGGCGCGCATCCCGCGCACCGGCGCTCAGTCGACGATGCGCATCGAATAGTCGGTCGCGCGCACGTCCTTCGTCAACGCGCCGATCGAGATGCGATCGACGCCCGTCTCCGCGAATGCGCGCACCGTGTCGAGATTGACGCCGCCCGACACTTCGAGCAACGCCTTGCCCGCCGCCACGCGCACCGCTTCGCGCATCATGTCGAGCGTGAAGTTGTCGATCAGCACCGACTGCGCGCCGTGCGCGAGCGCCGTGTCGAGCTGCGCGAGCGTCTCGACCTCGACCTGCACCGGCACGCCCGCGTTCAGCGCGAACGCGGCATCGAGCGCCTCGCCGACGCCGCCCGCCGCCGCGATGTGGTTCTCCTTGATCAGGATGCCGTCGTACAGCGCGAGACGCTGGTTCTCGCCGCCGCCGACGCGCACCGCGTACTTCTGCGCGAGCCGCAAGCCCGGCAGCGTCTTGCGCGTATCGAGGATCTTCGCGCGCGTGCCTTCGACGCGGTCGACGTAGCGGCGCGTCGCGGTCGCGACGCCCGACAGCAGTTGCAGGAAGTTCAGCCCGTTGCGCTCGGCGGTCAGCAGCGCGCGCGCGGGCCCTTCGAGTTCGCAGACGGTCGAATCGGCCGACATCCGGTCGCCTTCGCGGTAGCGCCACTGCACGGCAATCGCCGGGTCGATCCGGCCCGTCACGGCCTCGAACCACGGCACGCCGCACAGCACGGCTTCCTCGCGCACGATGATGCGTGCACGGCGGCGTTCGCCGTCCGGCACGAGCCGGCCGGTCTGGTCGCCGGTGCCGACGTCTTCGGCGATCGCATCGGCGACGTTGCGCGCGATCGCGTCCTCGAATGCCGCGCCGTATTGCGCGCGCACGATGTCGTAAAGCGGAGAAACGGCGCTCGTCATGCCGCCCCCACGTTCGCGAACAGCTGCTGGTCGCGCTGCAGGTCGCCGCTCGCCTGCACGCGCTTCTTGTGCGCGGCCGCGAAGGCGAGCATCCGGTCGATCGGCACGCGTGCGCGCTCGCCGATCGCCGGCTCGACAAAGATCTCGTTGTGGCCGCGTTCGAGCACGTCGGCGAGGTTCGCGAGGCCGTTCATCGCCATCCACGGGCAATGCGCGCAGCTCTTGCAGGTCGCGCTGTTGCCGGCCGTCGGCGCGGCGATGAAGGTCTTGCCGGGCGCCGCGAGCTGCATCTTGTGCAGGATGCCGAGATCGGTCGCGACGATGAAGCGCGTCGCGTCGAACCTGACCGCCGCATCGATCAGCTGCGTCGTCGAACCGACGACGTCGGCCTGCGCGACGACGTTCTCCGGCGATTCGGGATGGACGAGCACCTTCGCGTCCGGATACTCGGCGCGCAGCAGGTCGAGCTCGATGCCCTTGAATTCGTCATGAACGAGGCACGAGCCCTGCCACATCAGCATGTCCGCGCCGGTTTTCTTCTGAATATAGCTGCCGAGATGGCGATCCGGCGCCCAGATGATCTTCTCGCCACGCGCGTGCAGGTCCGCGACGATCTCGAGGCCGATCGACGACGTGACCATCCAGTCCGCGCGCGCCTTCACGGCCGCGCTGGTGTTCGCGTAGACGACGACGGTGCGATCGGGATGCGCATCGCAGAACGCGGAGAATTCGTCGACCGGGCAGCCGAGATCGAGCGAGCAGGTCGCATCGAGATCGGGCATCAGGATGCGCTTGTTCGGGCTCAGGATCTTCGCGGTCTCGCCCATGAAGCGCACGCCCGCGACGACGAGCGTCTGCGCGTCGTGATCGCGGCCGAAGCGCGCCATCTCGAGCGAATCGGCGACGCATCCGCCGGTTTCGTCAGCCAATTCCTGCAGTTCGGCATCCACGTAATAGTGTGCGACCAGCACGGCCTTTTCGCGCACGAGCAATGCCTTGATGCGCGCCTTCAGTGCAGCGCGCTCCTCGGCGGACGGCGTTTCCGGCACCTTCGCCCAGGCCTGCCCGACTCCGCACACGGCCCCTGCCGCGACCGGTCGGTCGTACTCGACGGATTTGATCGTCGATTGCATCTCCAAGTCTCCTGTCGACCGCAGCGCGCGTCGGCGCAGCCCGCGATCCCATGCTTCGCACCGGCCGGCACGCACGCGCGGCGCATGCCCGGCCCCACACCTACCAGCGTCGCCGGCCGCCCGCAAAAACCGGCGGCCGAAAAGAAAAAACCCCGCCAGCGCGGGGTTTGTGACGTCCTCAGATTCTAATCGATTTCGAATCAGGCGTAGCGGCGCAGGCGCATCGCAAATTCCTGCAGCGCCTTGATGCCGCTTTGTTCCGCGCGATGACACCAATCCTGCAATTGCGCGAGCAGCTGTTCGCGCGAGGCGGTCGAGCGGTCCCAGATCGCGGCGAGATCCTGGCGCAGCTGGAAGTACGTATGCAGCTTCTGGCTGTTCGCGAAGATTTCCGGCAGCAGCTTCTTCTGCGGCTCGTCGAGGCCGTCGGCATCCTTGTGGAACCACTTGCGCGCGCCGCGCATCAGCTGGTACTTCTCGCCGCCGATTTCCTTCAGGTGCGCGAGCTCCTGACGGTATGCACGCTTCACGGCCTTGCCGTAGCGCGCCATCACCTCGTAGCGGTTCGACAGCACGGCCTGCAGCGTTTCCTGGTCGAGCACCGTCTTCGGCTTGTTCAGGCGCGGCGTCGGTGCGACCTTCTTGACCTTCGCGAGACCGAACGCCGACATGATGCGGATGTACATCCAGCCGATGTCGAATTCGTACCACTTGTTCGACAGCTTCGCCGACGTCGCGAACGTGTGGTGGTTGTTGTGCAGCTCTTCGCCGCCGATCACGATGCCCCACGGGAACAGGTTCGTGCTCGCGTCGGCCGAGTTGAAGTTGCGGTAGCCCCAGAAGTGGCCGAAACCGTTGACGACGCCCGCGGCCCAGAACGGGATCCAGACCATCTGCACGGCCCACACGGTGAGGCCGAGCACGCCGAACAGCGCGACGTCGATCACCATCATCAGGCTCACGCCGAGGATCGGGTACTTCGAGTAGAGATTGCGCTCGATCCAGTCGTTCGGCGTGCCGTGGCTGAACTTGCGCATCGTCTCCTCGTTCTTCGCTTCCGCGCGATAGAGCTCGGCGCCTTCGAGGAACACCTTCCAGATGCCGCGCGTCTGCGGGCTGTGCGGATCCTCTTCGGTTTCGCACTTCGCGTGGTGCTTGCGATGGATCGCGGCCCACTGGCCGGTCAGCATGCCCGTGGTCATCCACAGCCACGCACGGAAGAAATGGCTGGCGATCGGATGCAGCTCCAGCGCGCGGTGCGCCTGGCAGCGGTGCAGATAGACCGTCACGCCGATGATCGTGACGTGCGTGACGGCAAGCGCGAACAGCACGACCTGCCACCACGAAAAACGCAGGAGCCCGTGGGAAAGAAAATCGAGCAGGGAATTCAACAAGGCAGTTACCTGTGGTGAGTGCGGCGCCGGCGACAGGCCGGCGTCAGAAAGATGAAAGCATACCGCGGATAGACCGAAATTTTACTTCAACCGTTCCAAGTCTTTGTAAAAAATGAATATTTTCTTGTCATGACGCAACGCGGACAGTCCACGGACGGACCGGGAAGGCGCGGCGCTCCGGTTCTGGCCGGCTCGCCCGCGCGCCGGCCGCCTAAACCGCCGGAGATTGCCCGTTCGCCGCGCCGTCGGGCGGCGCGCCGGCGGCGCTCGCCGCGATCGCCGGACGGCCGGAGCCCGGCCCCGGGTCCGGTTCGCCTGCGCCCGCACCGGCGCCCGCGAACCCGTCCGGCAGCCCGATCACACGCACCTCGCGCTGCGGGAACGGAATCGAGATCCCGTGCTCGACGAACAGCCGCCAGATGTTCCGGTTCACGGCCGAACGCACGCCTCCCGTGCCTTTTGCCGCATCCTCGATCCAGAAGCCGAGCTCGAGGTCGATGCCGTCCGCGCCGAAGCCGACCAGATACGGCGTCGGCGCCGGCTCGGCGAGCACGCGCGGCACGTCCTTCGCCGCCTCGGCGAGCAGCGCGAGCGCCTGCTCGACGTCGTTCGTGTACGCGACCTGCACCGCGAGCTTCGCATAGCCGCGCGTCAGGTACGACGACTGGTTCTGCACGACGTCGGTGATCAGCTTCTCGTTCGGAATCAGCGTCTCGTTGCCGTCGAGGCCGCGCACGACCGTATAGCGCGTGCGGATCTGCGTGACGACGCCCTGCAGGCCGCCGACGCTGATCGCATCGCCGAGCCGCAGCGACCGGTCGAGCAGGATGATGAAGCCCGACACGTAGTTGCTCGCGATCTTCTGCAGCCCGAAGCCGAGGCCGACGCCCACCGCGCCGCCGAACACGCCGAGCACCGTCACGTCGATGCCGACCAGCGACAGCCCGATCAGGATCGCCGCGAACGCGAGCAGCGCGCGGCCGACCCGCGACAGCACGACCTTCAGGTTCGCGTCGAGCGTGCTCGCGCGCGCAAGCCGCTCCTCGAACACCGAGCCGAGCCACATCGCGACCATCAGCGTCACGCACACCCACAGCGCGCCGGAGATCAGCGACAGCAGCGTCAGGTGCGCGTTGGCGACGCGGAACTGCACGCTGTCGAGCCAGTCGAGCACGTCGCGCTGGATGCCGAGCACGGTCAGCACCATCGCGGCCCACACGATCACCGACACGATCTTCTCGACGATCGACAGCCACGCATGCGTGTGGCCGTCGCGCGCGAACACGCGCCGCGCGAAGAAGAACAGCACGTAGATCAGCCCGATGCCGAACAGCGGCACGAGTGCGAGCGACAGCAGCGACGTCGACATGAACGGCTCGAACGCGAGCTGCGCGGCCAGCACGACGAGGCCGCCGAACAGCGGGAACAGCGCGCGCTTCAGGCTTTGCGCGCCCGCGCCGGGCATGCGGCCGGCAGCGCGCCGGCGCGCGTCGATGCGGCCATGCACGAAGCGCGCCGCGACCCACGCGAAACACAGCGCGCCGACCAGGATCGCCGCCTGCCAGATCATCACCGGCTGGTTGAAGTCGCGGATCACCGACGCGAGCCGGTGCGACAGCAGTCGGTTCTCCATCATCCGTGCCCTGCTCCGTTACTGCGCCGCGCGCCGCTCGAGCACCGCGGCGAAGAAGCCGTCGGTCGCGTGGCGATGCGGCCACAGCGACAGGTAGTCGCCCGTCTCGAGCTCGATGCGCTGGTCGGCCAGCACCTTCTGTGCGGGCACCAGCACGAAGTCCGGATGATCGGCGAGGAACTGCTCGACGATGCGCTCGTTCTCCGCGTCGAGCACGCTGCAGGTCGCGTAGACGAGCCGGCCGCCCTTCTTCACGAGGCGCGCCGCGCTCGCGAGGATCGACGCCTGCTTCGGCGTCAACTCGTCGATCGACGTACGCGTCTGGCGCCATTTCAGGTCCGGATTGCGGCGCAGCGTGCCGAGGCCGCTGCACGGCGCGTCGACCAGCACGCGGTCGATCTTGCCGGCGAGCCGCTTGATCTTCGCGTCGTGCTCGCTGTCGATCAGCACCGGGTTCACGTTCGACAGCCCGCTGCGCGCAAGGCGCGGCTTCAGCTTCGCGAGGCGCTTTTCCGATACGTCGAACGCGTAAAGGCGCCCGGTCGAGCGCATCATCGCGCCGAGCGCGAGCGTCTTGCCGCCCGCGCCCGCACAGAAATCGACGACCATCTCGCCGCGGCGCGGTGCGACCAGCGAGCACAGCAGCTGGCTGCCTTCGTCCTGCACCTCGATCTGGCCCTCCTCGAACAGCTTCAGGCGCGTGAGCGCCGGCTTGCCGACCACGCGCACGCCGAACGGCGCGAACGGCGTCGCGCCGGCATCGATGCCGTTCGCGCGCAGCGCGTCGATCACCTGGTCGCGCGACGCCTTCAGCGCGTTCGCGCGCAGGTCCAGCGGCGCCGGATAATTCAGCGCGGCCGCGAGCTGCGCGAGCTCCTCGGCCTCGAAGCGGGTGGACAGCGCCTGCTGGATCCAGTCCGGCAGGTTCGTGCGGATGCGCACCGGCAGGCTGGCCGGATCGATCTTCGACACGTGCTCGAGCCACGCCGCCTCGGCCGGCGACACGAACGGCTTCAGCGCGTTGCGGCCCATCGTCTGCATCAGGCCGAGCAGCGTCAGGCGCCGTGCGGGGCTGCCCGTGCCGCTTTCGGCGAGGTGCGCGAACTCCATCTTCCGGCGCAGCACCGCGAACACGGCCTCGGCGATCACGCCGCGCTCGGCGTGGCCGAGCTTCGGATGCGCGCGGAAGAACCGGCTCGTCGTCGCGTCGGCGGGGCCGGTGAACTTCAGCACTTCGGCCAGCAAAGTCTCGGTCTGGCCGATCAGGAATCCGTGCAGCTTCATACGCCCTCACTCGTTTCGGGTTGCGGTTGGTCCGCGAAAATCCAGCGCGCCTCTTCCGGCGCCACGACCGCACGGCCGTTCTCGAGGCGCAGGCGCCCTTCGACGAACCAGCGCACCGCGCGCGGATACAGCACATGTTCGACCGCCAGCACGCGCTGCGCGAGCGCGGCCGCGTCGTCGCCGGCGCGCACCGGCACCGCGCCCTGTGCGACGATCGCACCGCTGTCGAGTTCGGGAATCACGAAATGCACGCTCGCGCCATGCAGCGCGACACCGGCGTCGAGCGCCTGCTGGTGCGTGTGGATGCCCTTGAAACTCGGCAGCAGCGACGGGTGGATGTTCAACAGCAGCCCCTCGAATCGTCTGACGAATTCGGGCGTCAGGATGCGCATGAAGCCGGCCAGCACGACCAGATCGGGCGCGAAGCGGTCGATCTCGGCGGCGAGCGCCGCATCGAAGCTGTCGCGGCTGTCGAACGATCGGTGGTCGACCACCGCGGTCGCCACCCCGTGCGACGCGGCAAAGGCCAGGCCGGCCGCATCGGGCCGGTTGGCGATCACGGCCGCAACCTGGGCCGGCCACCGCTCCTGCGCGCATGCGCGGACGATGGCCTCCATGTTGCTGCCGCGACCGGAAATCAGGATCACGAGTTTTTTCATCCGCGAATTTTACCATTCGGCCCTGCGTTTCCCCCCTCCTCAGCCGCCCGGCCGCCCGAACGTTTATAATCTTCTGCTTTGCGGCACTTCACCGCCCATTCCCCGACGCTGCATCCGCTATCGTGAAAGTCTTCCGCGGCCTGCCCAACGCCGAGAGCCGCGCGCCGTGCGCGCTGACGATCGGCAACTTCGACGGTGTCCATCGCGGCCACCAGGCCCTGCTCGCGCGCGTGCGCGCGGCAGCGGACGCGCGCGGCCTGCCCGTGTGCGTGATGACCTTCGAGCCGCATCCGCGCGAGTTCTTCAATCCGGCCGGCGCGCCGCCGCGCATCGCGATGCTGCGCGACAAGCTCGAGGCGCTGCGCGACCACGGCGTCGACCGCGTCGTCGTCGAGCATTTCAACCACACGTTCGCAAGCCAGACGCCGCAGGCGTTCGTCGAGCGTACGCTGGTCGGCGGGCTGCACACGCGCTGGATGATGGTCGGCGACGATTTCTGCTACGGCGCGAAGCGCGCGGGCACCTTCGACACGCTGAAGGCGGCCGGCGAGCAGTACGGTTTCGAAGTCGAGCAGATGGGCACGATCGCCGGCAGCGACGGCACGCGCATCTCGAGTTCCGGCGTGCGCGCCGCGCTCGCGGCGGGCGATCTCGACGCGGCCGCGAGCGCGCTCGGCCACGGCTATGCGATCAGCGGCCATGTCGCGCACGGGCTGAAGCTCGGCCGCGACCTCGGCTTCCCGACGCTGAACCTGCCGATCGCGCACAAGCGACCGGCGCTCGCGGGCATCTTCGTCGTGCAGGTGCACGGCCTCGGCCCGGCGCCGCTGCCGGGCGTCGCGAGCCTCGGACTGCGCCCGACCGTCGACGATTCCGGCCGCGTGCTGCTCGAAGTCCACCTGCTCGACTGGCACGGCGACGCATACGGCAAGCTGATCCGCGTCGAATTCCTGAAGAAGCTGCGCGACGAGGCGAAGTTCGACGATCTCGAGGCGCTGTCGCGCGCGATCGCGCTGGACGTCGCGAATGCGCGCGCGTACTTCGCCGGGCGCGACCGTGCGCCGGGCAGCCGCGCGACCGGCTTCGCGACGTCGGCGACCGACCGAATTAGCTGATCCGGCCGGCGGCGCGCGTGCGCCGCATCCCCGCGCCGCCGCTTGCGCGCGCACACCCGATTCACGACGCACGAGCGTCCCCCCGATTGAGATAGCGATCCCATCATGAGCAACAAGAAAGCCGATTCGAAACCGCAGGCCAAGTATCCGGTCAACCTGCTCGACACGCCGTTCCCGATGCGCGGCGACCTGCCCAAGCGCGAACCGCAGTGGGTCAAGGAATGGGAGGAGCGCGGCATCTACGAGAAGATCCGCGCGGCCAGCCAGGGCCGGCCGAAGTTCATCCTGCACGACGGCCCGCCGTATGCGAACGGCGACATCCACCTCGGCCACGCGGTCAACAAGATCCTGAAGGACATCGTCGTGAAGTCGCGCAACATGGCCGGCTTCGACGCGCCGTACGTGCCGGGCTGGGACTGCCACGGGATGCCGATCGAGATCCAGATCGAGAAGCAGTTCGGCAAGTCGCTGCCGGCCGCCGAAGTGATGACCAAGGCGCGCGCGTACGCGACCGAGCAGATCGAGAAGCAGAAGATCGGCTTCAAGCGCCTCGGCGTGCTCGGCGACTGGGCGAACCCGTACAAGACGATGAACTTCGTCAACGAGGCGGAGGAAATCCGCGCGCTCGGCAAGATCATCGAGAAGGGCTACGTGTATCGCGGCCTGAAGCCGGTGAACTGGTGCTTCGACTGCGGCTCGGCGCTCGCCGAGGCGGAAGTCGAGTACAAGGACCGCACCGACCCGACGATCGACGTGATGTTCCCGTTCGCCGAACCGGAAAAGACCGCGCAGGCGTTCGGCCTGCCGGCGCTGCCGCGCGCCGAAGGCGGCATCGTGATCTGGACCACGACGCCGTGGACGATCCCCGCGAACCAGGCGCTCAACCTGCATCCGGAAGTCGTCTACGCGCTGGTCGACACCGAGCGCGGGCTGCTGATCGTCGCCGAGGAGCGCGTCGCCGCGTGCATGGAAGAATTCAAGCTGACCGGCCGCGTCGTCGCGACCGCGCCGGGCGTGAAGCTCGTCAACCTGCGCTTCCACCACCCGCTCGCGTCGGCCCATCCCGGCTACAAGCGCACGTCGCCCGTCTACCTCGGCGACTACGTGACGACCGACACCGGCACCGGCGTCGTGCACTCGTCGCCCGCGTACGGCGTCGAGGATTTCGTCTCCTGCAAGACGCACGGGATGACCGACTCCGACATCATCAACCCGGTGATGGGCGACGGCCGCTATATCGAATCGCTGCCGCTGTTCGGCGGCCTGTCGATCTGGGACGCGAACCCGAAGGTCGTCGACGCGCTGCGCGACGCGGGCACGCTGCTGCGCAGCGAGAAGTACACGCACAGCTACATGCACTGCTGGCGCCACAAGACGCCGATCATCTACCGCGCGACGTCGCAGTGGTTCGCCGGGATGGACGTGAAGCCGCGCGACGGTGGCAACACGCTGCGCGAAACGGCGCTCGAAGGCGTCGACGCGACCGCGTTCTACCCGTCGTGGGGCAAGCAGCGCCTGTTCAGCATGATCGCGAACCGCCCGGACTGGACGCTGTCGCGCCAGCGCCAGTGGGGCGTGCCGATGGCCTTCTTCGTGCACAAGGAAACCGGCGAGCTGCATCCGCGCACGCTGGAATTGCTCGAGGAAGTCGCGAAGCGCGTCGAGCAGTCGGGCATCGAGGCGTGGCAGTCGCTCGACGCGCGCGAGCTGATCGGCGACGACGCGAACCTGTACGAAAAGAACCGCGACACGCTCGACGTGTGGTTCGACTCCGGCACGACGCACTGGCACGTGCTGCGCGGCTCGCACAAGGATCAGCTGCAGTTCCCGGCCGACCTGTACCTCGAAGGCTCGGACCAGCACCGCGGCTGGTTCCATTCGTCGCTGCTGACCGCGTCGATGCTCGACGGCCGCGCGCCGTACAAGGGGCTGCTCACGCACGGCTTCACGGTCGACGGCGAAGGCCGCAAGATGAGCAAGTCGCTCGGCAACGGCATCGATCCGCATGAAGTCGCGAACCGCCTCGGCGCGGAAATCATCCGCCTGTGGATCGCGTCGACCGACTATTCGGGCGAGCTCGCGATCTCCGAGGAAATCCTGAAGCGCGTGACCGAAGGCTATCGCCGCATCCGCAACACGCTGCGCTTCCTGCTCGCGAACCTGTCGGACTTCGACTATGCGCAGCACGCGGTGCCGGCCGACGAATGGCTCGAGATCGATCGCTATGCGGTCGCGTTCTCCGCGCAGCTGCAGACCGAACTGCTCGCGCACTACGAGAAGTACGAATTCCACCCGGTCGTCGCGAAGCTGCAGACGTACTGCTCGGAAGACCTCGGCGGCTTCTACCTCGACGTGCTGAAGGACCGCCTGTACACGAGCGCGCCCGACTCGCGCGCGCGCCGCTCCGCGCAGACGGCGCTGTACCACCTGACGCAGGGCCTGCTGCGCGTGCTCGCGCCGTTCCTGTCGTTCACGGCCGAAGAAGCGTGGAAGGTGTTCCAGCCGGCCAGCGACACGATCTTCACGGAAACCTACTACGCGTATCCGGAAGTCGCGGACGCGGCCGCACTGATCGAAAAGTGGGCGCTGCTGCGCGACGTGCGCGGCAACGTGACGAAGGCGCTCGAGGAAGCGCGCACCGCGAACCGCATCGGCTCGTCGCTGCAGGCCGAAGTGACGGTGCACGCGAGCGGCGCGCGCCACGACGCGCTCGCGAGCCTCGGCGACGACCTGAAGTTCGTGCTGATCACGTCGGCCGCGACGGTCGTCAAGGTCGACGACGAAGCGCAGGAAAGCGTCGACGTGGCCGCATCGAAGTATCAGAAGTGCGAACGCTGCTGGCACTACCGCGACGACGTCGGCGCGCACGCCGACCACCCGACGCTGTGCGGCCGCTGCTTCTCGAACCTGTTTGAAAACGGCGAAATCCGGAGCGCTGCGTAAATATGGCGAAAACCCTGTCGAAACCGGCCAGCGGCGCGCTCGCGCCCTGGCTCGGCATTTCGCTGATCGTGATCCTGTTCGACCAGCTGTCGAAGATCGCGATCCAGAAAACGTTCGCGTACGGCGCGCAGCATGCGCTGACGTCGTTCTTCAACCTCGTGCTGGTGTACAACCGCGGCGCCGCGTTCGGCTTCCTGTCGACCGCGAGCGGCTGGCAGCGCTGGGCATTCACCGCGCTCGGCGTCGGCGCGACGCTCGTGATCTGCTTCCTGCTGAAGCGCCACGGCCACCAGCGGCTGTTCAGCCTGTCGCTCGCGCTGATCCTCGGCGGCGCGCTCGGCAACGTGATCGACCGGATCATCTACGGCCACGTGATCGACTTCCTCGATTTCCATCTCGGCGCGTGGCACTTCCCGGCGTTCAACCTCGCCGACTCCGCGATCACGGTCGGCGCGGTGCTGCTGATCTACGACGAACTGCGTCGCGTGCGCGGCGCGCGCTAAGCGCGCATACTCTGCGTCGACGGTCGGCCGCGCGCCGGCCGCCGGCCGTCTCGTTCGACCCTTGGAGACCTGAGTTGGCACACGCGGAACTCGCTGGAAAACACCTCGTTCTCGGCCTGACGGGCGGCATCGCCTGCTACAAGATCGCCGAGCTCACCCGGCTGCTGACCAAGGCAGGCGCGACCGTGCAGGTCGCGATGACCGAAGCGGCCGCCCAGTTCATCACGCCCGTCACGATGCAGGCGCTGTCCGGCCGGCCCGTCTACACGAGCCAGTGGGATGCGCGCATCGACAACAACATGGCGCACATCGATCTGTCGCGCGAAGCCGACGCGATCGTGATCGCACCCGCATCGACGGACTTCCTCGCGAAGCTCGCGCACGGCTTCGCGGACGACCTGCTGTCGACGCTGTGCGTCGCCCGCGATTGCCCGCTGCTGGTCGTGCCGGCAATGAACCGCCAGATGTGGCAGAACCCGGCCACGCAGCGCAACGTCGCGCAATTGCGCGCCGACGGCGTGGCGGTGCTCGGCCCCGATTCGGGCGCGCAGGCGTGCGGCGAAGTCGGCGACGGCCGTATGCTCGAGCCCGAGGCGATCTACGAAGCGATCGTTTCCCATTTCCAGCCGAAGCGGCTCGCGCACCGCCGCGTGCTGATCACGGCCGGCCCGACCTTCGAGCCGCTCGATCCGGTGCGCGGCCTGACGAACCGCTCGAGCGGCAAGATGGGCTTTGCGCTCGCGCGCGCCGCGCAGCAGGCCGGCGCCGAAGTCCATCTGGTCGCGGGGCCGGTCGCGCTCGACACGCCGTGGGGCGTGTACCGCGAGGACGTGCAGACCGCGCAGCAGATGTACGACGCGGTGATGAACGCGGTCAACGACGCCGACATCTTCATCGCGGTTGCCGCGGTCGCCGACTGGCGCGTTGCGCAGCCAGCCGAGCACAAGATGAAGAAGACGGCCGACCGCAAGATGCCGCAGCTCGAATTCGTCGAGAACCCCGACATCCTCGCGTCGGTCGCCGCGCTGCCCGATCCGCCGTTCTGCGTCGGGTTCGCGGCCGAGAGCGGCGACCTCGACGTGCACGGCGACGAGAAGCGCAAGCGCAAGAACGTGCCGCTGCTGGTCGGCAACCTCGGGCCGCTGACGTTCGGCCGCGACGACAACGAAGTCGTGCTGTTCGAGGCGTCCGGCCTCACGCGACTGCCGCGTGCGCCGAAGGACGAACTCGCGCACGCGCTCGTCGCGGAGATCGCGAAGCGCCTGCCCGACAACCGCCTGATCTGATCCCTCGCGCGACGGCACGCGCCGTCGCGCCCTTTCCGACCGAATCGACGACCGCATGAAACTCGACCTGAAGATTCTCGACGCGCGCATGCGCGACTACCTGCCCGCCTACGCGACCACCGGCAGCGCCGGCCTCGACCTGCGCGCGTGCCTCGACGCGCCGCTGACGCTGAAGCCGGGAGAAACGGCGCTCGTGCCGACCGGCCTCGCGATCCATCTGGCCGACCCCGGCTACGCGGCGCTGATCCTGCCGCGCTCGGGCCTCGGCCACAAGCACGGCATCGTGCTCGGCAACCTCGTCGGCCTGATCGACTCCGACTACCAGGGCCAGCTGATGGTCTCGACGTGGAACCGCGGCCAGACCGAGTTCGTGCTGAACCCGTTCGAGCGGCTTGCGCAGCTCGTGATCGTGCCGGTCGTGCAGGCGCAGTTCAACATCGTCGACGATTTCGCGCAGAGCGAGCGCGGTGCCGGCGGGTTCGGCAGCACCGGTCGCCACTGAGCGTCGTACCGGATACGCAAAAGGGCCCGCGGGCCCTTTTTTGTTGCTCGCCGTCCGGGCGCGCCGCGCGTCAGTCGTCGACGCGCCGTGCGACCCGTGCGGGCGTCATGCCGCGCTGCCGCTGCTGCGCGAGCATTGCATAGGCCACCATCGCGACGAGCACGCCGAGCAGCACCGCCGACGATCCGACCGTGCCGAGCGCGAGGCCGCCCTTGGCGATCGGCTTCGTCAGCAAGTCGCCGACTGTCGCGCCGAACGGCCGCGTCAGCACGAACGCGGCCCAGAACAGCAGCACACCGGAGATCCGCGTGAAGTAGTGTGCGACCACGATCGCCGCAATCAGGCCGCCGATCAGCAGCGCACCGCCGCCGAAGCCAAGGCCGGAACTGTCCGCGAGGAAATCGCCGAGCGCGGTGCCGAGCGTGTTCGAGAACAGGATCGCGATCCAATAGAGCATCTCGACCTTGCGCGTCCGGATCCGGTCGACCGACAGCGATTCGCCGCTCAGTCGCCAGATCGCGAAGATCGACAGCAAGATCGCGACGAGAATCGATGCGCCGAGCGCGTAGCCGAGCCCGAGCGTGCGGTCCATGAAGTCGGACATCGTCGTGCCGGCCGTGCTGGTCGCGACGATCACCGCCCAGTAGATCGCCGGCCGATAGCGTGTGGTGCGCATCTGCGCGCCGAGCGTGACAAGGAAGAAACCGAACAGCAGGATCGAGCTCATCGCATAGCCGACGTTCAGCGTCATCGACAGCAGGTCGCCGCCGGTTTCGCCGAGCGTCGTCGCGCAGATCTTCATGATCCAGAACGCGAGCGTGATTTCGGGAAGTTTTTTCATTCGAACCTCTTGCGGAAACGCAGCGCGCGGCCGTGCCGCGCGCATCGCAGACAGGCTCGAATGTAATCGCCGACGGCTTAACGCAACCTTAGCATTCGCCGGACAGGCGGCGCCGCGTGCCGGCGCCGTATCGCGCGGCGCACCGCCGCGGCCTCAGCGTGCGTGTTCGTGCCGGTAATGCAGCACATACGCGCCCACGAGCAGCACGACGAACGCGACTCCGACCGCCATCGTCATCCGGAACTCGCGCGTGAACGCCGTCGTCAGCAGGATCGACGCGACGAGCGCAGCGCCGAGCAGACTGCCGACCGGATGGCCCCACATGCGGAATGCGAGCGCCGGGCCGCGGTAGCGTGCACGAAAACGCAGGTGCGTGACGAAGATCATCATCCACGTGAACAGCGCGCCGAACATCGCGATCGCCATCATCACGGTGAACGCGGTATCGGGCGACAGCGCGACCAGCACGGCCGCGACCGCCACGCCGCTGGTCGAGATCCACAGCGCCGCACGCGGCACGCCGTTCGCGCCGAGCCGGCCGAACACGGCCGGCGCGAGCCGCGCGCGCGACAGGCTGAACATCATCCGCGTCGTCACGTAGAGCTGGCTGTTCATCGCCGACAGCGCCGCGATCAGCAGCACGAAGTTGATCACGCCCGCCGCATACGGCACGTCCGTCGCCGCCATCACCTTCACGAACGGGCTCTCGTCGGTGCCGGCCTGCGTCCACGGCACGATCGCGAGCATCAGCGACAGCGTCAGCAGGTAGAACAGCACGAGGCGGAATACCGTCGAGCGGAACGCGCGCGTCACCGCGTGCTGCGGATCGCGCGCTTCGCCGGCCGCAATCGCGACCGCCTCGATGCTCATGTAGCTGAAGATCGCGACGATCACCGCGACCCAGGTGCCCCACGGCCCCTTCGGCATGAAACCGCCGTGCGCGGTGTAGTTCGCGAAGCCGATGCCGGACGCGGCCGGCGCCGACCACACCAGCCAGGCGCCCAGCACGACGAACACGACGATCGCCGCGATCTTCAGCAGCGAGAACGCATATTCGACCGATCCGTACAGCGTGACGCTCGCCAGGTTCACCGCGATCAGCAGCGCCGAGAAGCCGATCACCCAATACCAGCCGGGCACGGCCGGGAACCAGTACTTCATGAACACGGCGATCGCGCTGATCTCGGTGCCGATCGCGAACACGACCGCGAACCAGTACGCATAGCGCACGAGGAAACCGGCCAGCGGGCCGACGTAGTGCTCCGCATACGCGCCGAACGAGCCGGCCGTCGGATGCGCGACCGTCATTTCCGCGAGCGCGCCCATCAGCAGCAGCGCGATCAGCGCGCCGATCGCATACGAAACCAGCACGCTCGGGCCCGCGAGCCCGATCGCGAACCCGCTGCCGAGGAACAGCCCCGTGCCGATCGCGCCGCCGATCGCGATCATCGCCATCTGCCCCGACGTCAGCGCGTGGCGCAAGCCTTGTTCGCGTTCGACGATGTTGTCGAACGACCGTTGTTGTTGTGTCACTGCGTTGCCACTCCCCTGCCCCACCATCGCGCCGCCGGCGCCGGATAAAACGAAACGGCGCGGAGGACTTCCCGCGCCGTTCGCATGAACAACGAATTATCGCTTACTCGACTTCGACCGTCTCTTCGTTCGGCTTGTGCGGCGGATTCGCCAGCTTGTCGAACGACAGCTGCACCTTGTCGTTCTCGTCGACGTCGACCGTCACGTGGCCGCCGTTGACCAGCTTGCCGAACAGCAGCTCGTCGGCCAGCGCGCGCCGGATCGTGTCCTGGATCAGCCGCTGCATCGGCCGCGCGCCCATCAGCGGATCGAAGCCGTGCTTCGCCAGATGCTTGCGCAGCGCGTCGGTGAACAGCGCATCGACCTTCTTCTCGTGCAGCTGCTCCTCGAGCTGGATCAGGAACTTGTCGACCACGCGCATGATGATTTCCTCATCGAGCGAGCGGAAGCTGATGATCGCGTCCAGACGGTTGCGGAACTCCGGCGTGAACAGGCGCTTGATGTCGGTCATCTCGTCGCCCGTCTCGCGGCGCGTCGTGAAGCCGATCGTCGCCTTCTGCATCGACTCGGCGCCCGCGTTCGTCGTCATGATGATGATGACGTTGCGGAAGTCCGCCTTGCGGCCGTTGTTGTCCGTCAGCGTGCCGTGGTCCATCACCTGCAGCAGCACGTTGAAGATGTCCGGATGCGCCTTCTCGATTTCGTCGAGCAGCAGCACGCAATGCGGCTTCTTCGTGACGGCTTCGGTCAGCAGGCCGCCCTGGTCGAACCCGACATAGCCCGGCGGCGCGCCGATCAGGCGGCTCACCGCGTGACGCTCCATGTATTCCGACATGTCGAAGCGGATCAGCTCGATGCCGAGCGTGAACGCGAGCTGGCGCGCCACTTCGGTCTTGCCGACGCCGGTCGGGCCGGAGAACAGGAACGCGCCGATCGGCTTGTCCATCTTGCCGAGGCCCGCGCGCGCCATCTTGATCGAGGCCGCGAGCGCGTCGATCGCCGGATCCTGGCCGAACACGACGCTCTTCAGGTCGCGGTCGAGCGTCTGCAGCTTGCTGCGATCGTCCTGCGACACGCTCTGCGCCGGCACGCGCGCGATCTTCGAGATGATTTCCTCGATCTCGCTCTTGCCGATCGTCTTCTTCTGCTTCGACTTCGGCAGGATGCGTTGCGCGGCGCCCGCTTCGTCGATCACGTCGATCGCCTTGTCCGGCAGGTGACGGTCGGTGATGAAGCGCGCCGACAGTTCGGCCGCGGCCGACAGTGCGCCCGACGAATACTTGACGCCGTGATGCTCCTCGAAACGCGACTTCAGCCCGCGCAGGATCGCGACCGTCTGCTCGACGCTCGGCTCCGTCACGTCGACCTTCTGGAAGCGCCGCGACAGCGCCGCGTCCTTCTCGAAGATGCCGCGATACTCGGTGAAGGTGGTCGCGCCGATGCACTTGAGCGTGCCCGACGACAGCGCCGGCTTCAGCAGGTTCGACGCATCGAGCGTGCCGCCCGACGCGGCGCCGGCGCCGATCAGCGTGTGGATCTCGTCGATGAACAGGATCGCGTGCGGACGCTCCTTCAGTTCCTTCAGCACCGTCTTCAGGCGCTGCTCGAAATCGCCGCGATACTTGGTGCCCGCGAGCAGCGCGCCCATGTCGAGCGAGTACACCTGCGCGTTCGCGAGGATGTCCGGCACTTCGCCGCGCGTGATGCGGTACGCGAGGCCTTCGGCGATCGCGGTCTTGCCCACGCCGGCCTCGCCGACCAGCAGCGGATTGTTCTTGCGGCGCCGGCACAGCACCTGCACGACGCGCTCGACCTCGGGCTCGCGCCCGATCAGCGGATCGATCCGGCCGTCCTTCGCCATCTGGTTCAGGTTCTGCGTGAACTGCGCGAGCGGGGTTTCCTTCTGCGCGTTCGCGTCTTCGCTTTCCGCGCTCGCATCGCTCGACTTCGCGGCTTCGCCGCTGTTGGTCTTCGCGATGCCGTGCGAAATGAAGTTCACGACGTCGAGGCGCGTCACGCCCTGCTGCTGCAGGTAGTAGACGGCGTGCGAATCCTTCTCGCCGAAGATCGCGACCAGCACGTTCGCGCCGGTGACTTCCTTCTTGCCGTTCGACGTCGACTGGACGTGCATGATCGCGCGCTGGATCACGCGCTGGAAACCGAGCGTCGGCTGGGTATCGACGTCGTCGGTGCCCGGGACGGTCGGTGTGTTGTCGTGGATGAAATTGCGCAGGTTCTGACGCAGATCCTCGATGTTGGCCGCACACGCGCGCAACACCTCGGCTGCCGTGGGATTATCCAGCAGGGCCAGCAGCAGATGCTCGACCGTAATGAACTCATGGCGCGCCTGGCGTGCTTCCATGAACGCCATGTGCAGGCTGACTTCCAATTCCTGGGCAATCATGCTTCCTCCATCACGCACTGCAGCGGATGCCCGGCCTGCCGCGCATGGGTAACGACTTGCTCAACCTTGGTCGACGCGATGTCCCGCGTATAGACCCCACAAACCCCTCGCCCTTCGCGATGGACCTTCAGCATGATCTGCGTGGCCGTCTCGCGATCCTTCTTGAAATACTCCTGCACAACCATCACGACGAACTCCATCGGCGTGAAGTCGTCGTTGAGCAACACCACCTTGTACATCGAAGGCGGCTTCAGCTTCTGCTCCTTGCGTTCCAGGACGGTGCTGTCCTGCTTGTCCGGGATAATCGCCATACACCCATTCTAAACAACTCGGACAGGCCCGCAATCCTGCCATTACCCGACCGATCGGCCGGCGCCCTCCCCGGTCTCCCGGAACACGCGAACGTCCTCGCGCCATGTGAAAGCCGGCTGCGGTGCCGGCTTTCACGCGTGGCGCGGAACACGAACCTTCTCGGGGAATCGCACCGGAACGTCGCATCCGCGTCCAGTATCCCACAAGCCGGGACGACTCGAACGCGTGTCACTCGAGCCTGGTATATGAGCCGATTATGCGACTTTTCAAGTCCCCGCGCTTGGTCGCATGCTGCAAAGCAAAGCCGGAAAAACCCTGAAAATGGGTTCTTTACAACGTCCCCCTAACCGTCTAAAAATTTTCTTGACACCCAAATAAAGAGCGCCAACAATCAAGCTGGCACTTTTTTCAAATTGCCGGCAGGCGATATGAAAGAGGCCGAGGTGAGCTTGTGAGGGGGGAACGGCTGTATTTTCCGGTCGTTTAGCTTTTCGAGCGTGCTCGTGGTAAGTAGCGACTGTGTGACAGGGGAAGTAGGTATGGCAACTGGTATTGTCAAATGGTTCAACGACGCGAAGGGCTTCGGTTTCATCACCCCCGACGAGGGCGGTGAAGATCTGTTTGCGCACTTCTCGGCCATCAACATGCAGGGTTTCAAGACCCTGAAGGAAGGTCAGAAGGTCAGCTTCGAGGTCGTCCAAGGACCGAAAGGCAAGCAAGCTTCGAATATCCAGGCCGCCTGAGGGCAACGGATTTCGGATGAAGAAACCCGGCTGAATGCCGGGTTTCTTTTTTTGTGATTCGCCAAAACGCCGCGGCGATTGGCCGGTCATTTTGCACAATCACGGCGCAGGCACCGCAATTGTCGGAATAAGCGCACAGATCGGTGCATCGCTGCGCGCTTCCGTTTCGCGATCGCGATTGCCGTCATCACGACGCAATATTCGCGCGGGCGGATTTTCCGTGCGGCGCGCGTGCGGCTACCAGCTATACGACGCGCCGGCGCCCCACGTCGTCGCCGCCGCATTCAGGCCCGCGCCGGCACGCAGCTTCAGGTTCTCGCCGAAGCGCATCGATGCACCCAGCGCAACGGCCTGGTAACCCATGTAGTGCCCCGTACCGATGCCGAATGCCATCCTCCTGCCGGTATCGACATCCGGAATCATCGACAGCGCAGTCGCGGCCGCGACGCCCCCGTACGCGCGCCGTGCAACGGCGTGGAGCTGACGCAGGTTGACGGCGTCGGAAGGCAGTACGCCGTCCGCGACGTGGGCGATCTTCCGCTCCCGTCCGGGCGCACCGAGCGACACCGTATCGTCCCGATCGGCGATCGAGCCGTGACCGAGCGCGACCGAGTTCGCGCCGCTCGCCACCGCCTGCGCACCCAGCGCCACGCTCTGCGCCCCCGTCGCGGACGCGCCGTTGCCGAGGCTCGCACCGGCATCGCCGCCAGCCGCCGCGTCGACCCCGAGCGCAATGCTGCGCGGACCGTGGGCCTCGGCGCGCGCTCCGACGGCAACCCCGTCGCCGCCCGTGGCGGACGCTGCGATGCCGAGCGCGACGCCGCTGTCGGCAGTCGCGCGGGCGCCCGCACCGAGCGCGGTGCTGCCGACACCGTCGGCGCTGGCACCCGCGCCGGCCGCGACGCCGCTCGCCGCGGTCGCCTGCGCATCGGCGCCGACCGCGACGCTGCGGTCCGTCGTCGCGATTGCACGCTGCCCGAGCGCCAGACTCGCCGCGCCTGCTGCCGCCGCACCGGCGCCGAAGGCGGCACTGCCGGCGCCCATGGCACTCGACGCCACGCCGACCGCCGCGCCGCCCATTCCGCTCGCATTCGCGTGCGCGCCCACTGCGGTGCCGCGATCCGCCGCTGCGTTCGCGCGCATCCCGATCGCGATGCTGTCGAATTGCGCCGCGCTCGCGCCGCTGCCGACCGCAAGCGCGCCGTCCCCCGACGCCGACGCTTGCGCGCCGAACGCCGTGCTGCCGGTGCCCGTCGCGCCCGATTGCGCGCCGACCGCCGTGCCATCGATCCCGGTCGCATTCGCCTGTGCGCCGAGCGCGGTGCCTTGATCCGCCGACGCATGCGCAGCGACGCCGATCGCGATCGCGTCGAACTCGATGGCGCTCGCGCCGCTGCCGAGCGCCACGCTCCCGTCGCCGAACGCCGCCGCATCCGCGCCGAGCGCCGTGCTGGCCGCACCGGTCGCGCTCGACTGCACGCCCACCGCCGTGCCGCCCGAACTGCGCGCAGTCGCCAGCGTGCCGACGGCCATGCTCTGCTCGCCCTTCGCTTGCGCGCCGGCGCCGAGCGCGACGCCATCGGCGTGGTGCGCGGCCGCCGCGGCACCCACCGCGAGGCTCCCGTCGCCTGCCGCCCACGCACCGGTGCCAAGCGCCGCGCTGTTCGCGCCCGCCGCGAGCGCCCGTGCGCCCATCGCAAAGCTGTCCTGACCCGGCGCCCGCGCACGCGTTGCAGCCGCGATGACGGACGTAGCAGCTGCGTTGGCCTTCGAACCGATCGCTATCGCGTCCGATCGCACGGTATTCGCGTTCACGCCGGTCGCGAAACGCGCGTCGCCGGCTGCCGGTGCATTCGTGCCCGCCGCGATTCGCGGGGCGACAGCCGCTGCTGCGCGCGGGCCGACACCTGCACTGTCGTCGTCACCGGCGAGTACGACGCCTGGCTTCGCCACATCGCCGAAGGCGCCTGGCGACGTCGACATCTCTCCATACCTCGACGCGAACGGTCCGTCGAAGCTGCGTTGCGCATACGCGTCGGGAACGGCCCATCCCAGCATGCCCGCCACGCCCGACGCCAGCATCCGCCGTGTCCGCACACGCGCAGCACGCACCATCGTCGAACCGACATTCGACCCGAACGCGACCGGCCTGCCATTCCGGTTTTTCTCGTTTTCCATAGTTATCCTGATGATGTTTCTCGATATTCGGCATGCGCCGATTCCGGCTCTCATCCGGAGACGATTCATGCCGCGCGTCGACCGCCGCTCGCGGACCGGACGATCCTCTCCGTCCGCCGCCGTTCCCCGTGGCCGATCACATCAAGGACACCATGGATACGCGGCTGCCGATGATCAGGACTTGTCGCATGAACGGGCGGTCGAGATCGAGTATAGGGATGCCAGACATCCCGATATATATGACAAGTCTCAATCTTTCCCGGTCGGCGATGCGAATTCGCACTTGACCGATAGCACCGCGCAGAATCGGCTCGAGCGTGCCGGTGCCTCCAGAATGAAAAAGCCGCGCATCGAACCCGATGCGCGGCCTGCTGCCGACGGCACGATGTCGTCCGCGCCGGTGACGCCGCCGGCGCCGGGCGAACGATCGGTCAGACGACCTTCAGCGTGCCCATCATCCCCAGATCCTCGTGCTCGAGAATGTGGCAATGGAACATGCGCTCGCCGGGCATGTCCTGCGCCGTCAGGATCGTCACGGTCTCGCCGCTGCGCACGTTCACGGTATCGCGCCACGCGCGGAACGGCTCGGGCGTGCGCGCGCCGTCCGACGCGCGCTCGATCACCTGGAACTGCGTGCCGTGCAGATGGAACGGGTGATCCATGTCGGTGGTGTTGCGAATCGTCCAGCGCTCGACGTCGCCGCGCCGGCTGGTCAGCGTCGCGCGGTGCGGCGCGTAGGTCTCGCCGTTGATCGTGAAGCGCATGCCGGCCGGCCGACCCTGCGCCGGCCCCTTCATCATCGCGTCCATGTCCATTTCCTCGCCGAACGCGACCGTCTTGTCCGCGACCGGTTCGCCGAGCGCCGGCACCGCGCGCAGCGTCGCCGGCAGTGCGCGCGGCGCGGCCGGTGCGAACGCGACGTCGGCGAGCGCCAGCGCCGGGTCGGGCGGCAGGCTGCCGTGGCCGTCGTCGTGCGACATCGCCATCTTGCGGCGATCGTATTCGGCCGCCAGCAGCACCGCGCGGGACGCACGATCGCCGGCGCGCACCAGCAGTTCCGCACGTTCGCCCGGCGCGATCAGCAGCGACGCGACCGTGCGCGGCGCGTCGAACAGGCCGCCGTCGGTGCCGGCATGCACGAACGAGCGGCCGTCGTCGAACGCGATGCGCAGATAGCGCGCACTGCACGCGTTCCACACGCGCCAGCGTTCGTCGCCGGCGACGTCGATGCGCGGCCGGCGCGCGCCGTTGACCAGCGCGAACTGGCCTTCGCGGCCGTTCATCCAGTCCATCATGTCGTTCGGCGGAATCGTGCCGTCGCGCGCGAGCTTCAGGTCGGACACGAACAGGTGGCGCTCGGGCCAGCCCGCCAGCGGATCGTCGGCGGCGCGCACGACGAACGGCCCCGCAAGCCCGCGAAACACCTGCTCGGCCGTCATCATGTGCGGATGCGGGTGATACCAGTAGGTGCCGGCGCTCCCCTTCGGCAGCGTGAAGCGGTACACGCGCGACGCGCCCGGCGCGACGGGATCGGACGGATTGCCGTCCTGCTCCGGCGGCACCGGCAGCCCGTGCCAGTGGATCGTCGACGGCTGCGGCAGCTTGTTGACGAACCGGATCTCGACCGTGTCGCCCTCGCGCACGTCGATCAGCGGACCGACGACGGGACCGTCGGCGCCCGCGCCGTACTGCCAGAACGTGGTCGGGCGCGCACCGCGCAGCAGCGGACGCGCGACCGGCTGGGCGACCAGCGTGGCGCGGAACAGGCCGGGTTCGCGGCTTTCATTGGCCAGCGTGCGCAACGACGCGAGCGGCGCGCCGGCCGGCAGCGCATCGGCGGCGGCGAGCGCCGCGGGCGCGGGCTTGCCGTGCCCATGCCCATGCCCCGACATGCCGGGCATGTCATCCATCCCGTCCATGCCCGCGTGACCGGCGTGCTGCGCCCATGCGGTGCGCGCGAACAGCGATGCGGCCGCCACGCCGACGGCGCGCGCCAGAAAGGTTCTCCGTATCATCAATCGTTCCTCGTTATTCATGCTTCGCCGCGCGACAGCCGCGACGCGAAACTGCGGGCCCGCGCCATCATAACCGCCGGCCTGTATCGAAATGCGTGCACGCCGGGCGAGCGGCGATACGACGCAGGTCAGCCGTCGCGTTGCGCCGAGGCGCCGGTCGGCGACCGGTATCGCGTCGATGTCGTCGCGCCGGCCCGCAGCCCGGACCGGTCGCCCGGCCGCCGGACCGGTTCATGCGAGTCCGGCTTCGCCGCCGACGTCCATTCCGGTTGCAGAACCGCTCTCGCTCCCCACCGGCTCACCCCGCCGGAAACGCGAATATTTCACGATGCGGAAAGAACCACTGCGTTATAAAAATTCGTGGTGCACGGCACAAATTCGCCGTTTCGCGATGCCAAAAAACGTTCCGCAATACAAAACGATGATTTTAAATCACTGTTTTTAAAAGATATTTTTCGTTTCGACAAGTCGCTCTACGCGCACCATCCGAACGGGTCGCGGACGTAGACTTTGTCCCATGCACTGACGCTTCGCGACGACGGTCGAGACGGAACCCGACGCAAGCAGCCAGTCGGGCCACGGCCGGTCGAACCGGCGGACGCCACCACAGAATCGCTTGTGATCAGAAAGGGAGAACGGAAATGATGGGATTTCGCTTTGGTTCAGCGCTCGGGTCGTTCTACATCCTGCCGGGTAACGGCGGCTGGGAAGCGACGTTCGGCAACGCCGTGCTCGGCGCATTCTCGTGCCCCGAACATGCGGCGGACCACATTTCGCGCGGCGACTGCGCGGCCCTGTCCGAACTGGACACGGCGACGCTCGAAGTGCCGGACGAAATCGCCGAGTGGGAAATCGTCCACGTCTGAATGGCAAGCCTGCCAGGCAAAACGCTCCGGGCATCCGGGGCGTTTTTTGTTTCCGTCGGGCGGCGATCCGTCGGGCGGCGGTCCGTCAGGCCCGCCGCATCGACACCAGCCGTTTCCGGCGCATCCACGCGCCGGTCGGCGTCAGGCCGCGTCGACGATGCCGTTCAGCGTCGCGCTCGGGCGCATCGCCTGGCTCGTCAGTTCGACGTTCGGACGGTAGTAGCCGCCGATGGTCTGCGGCTTGCCCTGCGCAGCCGACAGCTCTTCGAGAATGCGCGCCTCGTTGTCGGCGAGCGCCTTCGCGACGCCTTCGAACTGCGCCTTCAGCGCCGCGTCGTCGGTCTGCTCGGCCAGCGCCTGCGCCCAGTACAGGCACAGGTAGAAGTGGCTGCCGCGGTTGTCGAGGCCGCCGACCTTGCGCGCCGGCGACTTGTTCTCGTCGAGGAACTTGCCGGTCGCCTGGTCGAGCGTCTTCGCGAGCACGAGCGCCTTCGGGTTCTGGTACGCGTTGCCGAGATGCTCGAGCGACGCCGCGAGCGCGAGGAATTCGCCGAGCGAATCCCAGCGCAGGAAGCCTTCCTCGACGAACTGCTGCACGTGCTTCGGCGCGGAACCGCCGGCGCCCGTCTCGAACATCCCGCCGCCGGCCATCAGCGGCACGATCGACAGCATCTTCGCGCTGGTGCCGAGTTCCATGATCGGGAACAGGTCGGTCAGGTAGTCGCGCAGCACGTTGCCAGTGACCGAGATCGTGTCCTTGCCCGCGCGGATGCGCTCGAGCGAGAAACGCGTCGCGTCGACCGGCGTCATGATGCGGATGTCGAGGCCGCTCGTGTCGTGGTCCTTCAGGTAGCGTTCGACCTTCGCGATGATCTGCGCGTCGTGTGCGCGGGCCGGATCGAGCCAGAACACGGCCGGCGCGCCGGTCGCGCGTGCGCGGTTCACCGCGAGCTTGACCCAGTCCTGCACCGGTGCATCCTTGGTCTGGCACATGCGCCAGATGTCGCCCGATTCGACCGCGTGCTCGAGCAGCACGTTGCCGGCTTCGTCGATCACGCGCACGACGCCGTCGGCCGGGATCTGGAACGTCTTGTCGTGCGAACCGTATTCCTCGGCCGCCTGCGCCATCAGGCCGACGTTCGGCACGCTGCCCATCGTGACCGGGTCGAACGCACCGTGCTGCTTGCAGTCGTCGATCACGGCCTGGTACACGCCCGCGTAGCAGCGGTCCGGAATCACGGCCTTCGCGTCGTACAGCTCGCCGTCCGGGCCCCACATGCAGCCCGACTCGCGGATCATCGCCGGCATCGATGCGTCGACGATCACGTCGCTCGGCACGTGCAGGTTCGTGATGCCCTTGTCCGAGTTGACCATCGCGAGGCGCGGGCGCACCGCGTACTCGGCCTTGACGTCGGCTTCGATCGCTTCGCGCGTGTCGGCCGGCAGGTCCTTCAGGCGCGCATACAGGTCGCCGATCCCGTTGTTCGGGTTGAAGCCGGCCTGCGCCAGCACGTCCGCATGCTTGGCGAGCGCGTCGCGGTAGAACACCGACACGAAATGGCCGAACAGGATCGGATCGGAGACCTTCATCATGGTCGCCTTCAGGTGCACCGAGAACAGCACGTCCTGCGCCTTCGCGTCGGCGATCTGCGCCTCGATGAAGCTGCGCAGCGCCTTGCGGCTCATCACCGACGCGTCGATCACTTCACCGGCCTTCACGGCCGTCTTTTCCTTCAGCACCTTCTTCACGCCGTCGGCGGTCGTCAGCTCGATCTTCACGCTGCCGGCATCGGCGATCAGCGCCGACTTCTCGCTGCCGTAGAAGTCGCCTTCGCTCATGTGCGCGACGTGCGCCTTCGAGGTCGCCTTCCAGGCGCCCATCTTGTGCGGATGCTTGCGTGCGTAGTTCTTGACCGACAGCGGCGCGCGGCGGTCGGAATTGCCTTCGCGCAGCACCGGGTTCACCGCGCTGCCCTTGATCTTGTCGTAACGTGCCTTGACGGCCTTCTCTTCGTCGGTCGACGGCTCTTCCGGATAGGCCGGCAGCTTGTAGCCCTGCGCCTGCAGTTCGGCGATCGCGGCCTTCAGCTGCGGCACCGATGCGCTGATGTTCGGCAGCTTGATGATGTTCGCCTCCGGCTTCAGCGTGAGCTGGCCCAGCTCGGCCAGATCGTCGGAACCCTTCTGCTCGGGCGGCAGCACGTCTGCAAATGCCGCGATGATGCGGCCGGCGAGCGAGATGTCGCGCGTCTCGACGGCGACGCCGGACGAACGCGTGAAGGCCTTGACGATCGGCAGCAGCGAATAGGTCGCGAGCGCGGGCGCTTCGTCGGTGAGGGTGTAGATGATCTTGGGCGATGTGGACATGGTCGATGCGTTGCTACGTGAAAATGGGACTGAAGAGCGCCGGCGGTAACCGGCGGGGAGCGACCGGGTCGGTCGCGAAAGGGGCGCCGGCTCAACCGGGCGGTGGTGTTGCGAGGGCCGTCATGTTCTACCTTGCAGGGCTTGCGGGCCGCGTCGCGGCGCCGCGGCCCGGATCCCGGACCGCCCTGCCAAACCTGCCATCCACGAAACGCCCCGGCGCCGGCAGCAGGCGCCGGGGCGGCCGGCTGCACGCCGGCCCACCCCGCAAGGGGTCTTACATGTTCTCGATCAGCACTTCGCCGAAGCCCGAGCACGACACCTGCGTCGCGCCTTCCATCAGGCGCGCGAAGTCGTACGTGACGCGCTTCTGCAGGATCGACTTCTCCATCGCGGCGATGATCGTGTCGGCCGCTTCGGTCCAGCCGAGGTGGCGCAGCATCATTTCCGCCGACAGGATCTCGGAACCGGGGTTCACGTAATCCTTGCCTGCGTACTTCGGCGCGGTGCCGTGCGTCGCCTCGAACATCGCGACCGAATCCGACAGGTTCGCGCCCGGCGCGATGCCGATGCCGCCGACCTGCGCGGCCAGCGCGTCGGAGATGTAGTCGCCGTTCAGGTTCAGCGTCGCGATCACGTCGTACTCGGCCGGGCGCAGCAGGATCTGCTGGAGGAACGCGTCGGCGATCGAATCCTTGATCACGATCTCGCCGCCCGTCTTCGGGTTCTTCACGCGCATCCACGGGCCGCCGTCGATCAGCTCGCCGCCGAACTCCTTCTGCGCGAGCGCATAGCCGGCGTCACGGAACAGGCCTTCCGTGAACTTCATGATGTTGCCCTTGTGCACCAGCGTGACCGACTTGCGATCGTTGTCGATCGCGTACTGGATCGCCTTGCGCACCAGTCGCTCGGTGCCCTCGGTCGACACGGGCTTGACGCCGATCCCCGACGTTTCCGGGAAACGGATCTTCTTCACGCCCATCTCGTCCTGCAGGAACTTGATGACCTTCTTCGCCTGCTCCGAGCCGGCCGCCCATTCGATGCCCGCGTAGATGTCTTCCGAGTTCTCGCGGAAGATCACCATGTCGATCTTCTGCGGCTCGCGCACCGGCGACGGAACGCCCTTGAAGTACTGGACCGGACGCAGGCACACGTACAGGTCGAGCTCCTGGCGCAGCGCGACGTTCAGCGAACGGATCCCGCCGCCGACCGGGGTCGTCAGCGGCCCCTTGATCGACACCACGTATTCCTTCAGCACCTGCAGCGTCTCGTCCGGCAGCCACACGTCCGGACCGTACACTTTCGTCGCCTTCTCGCCCGCGAAGATCTCCATCCAGTGGATCTTGCGTTTGCCCTTGTAGGCGTGCGCCACCGCCGCATCGACGACCTTGATCATGACCGGCGTGATATCGAAGCCCGTACCGTCGCCTTCGATATAGGGAATGATCGGCTGATCGGAAACGTTGAGCGAGAAATCCTTGTTGACGGTGATCTTGTCACCGCCTTCCGGAACCTTGATGTGCTGATACGGCATGATCGACTCCAGTGACGTGGCTGAGCAGGTGTTGCTGGTCGAAGCTGCGTGCGCGGCGTGGGCGACAGGGCGCGCCCCCGTGACGGCCACAGCGAGCCGCTATTCTAGCGCCCCAACCGGGCGTGGCGGCACGAAGCGCGGCACTGCGTATCAAGTCTTCCCTTATGTCTTATATAAGACAGAGGACTTGCCGTTCCGTATTATGCATTAAGATTCCGCCATTTGCCATAGACTGCCCGCCCCGCCTCGCGCGGCCCGCCGGGCGGACCTCCCGCCATGTCCCTGATCGCCCTCAACAAGCCGTTCGGCACGATTTGCCAGTTTTCCGCGCACGAGACGCGGCCGTCGCTCGGCGACTGGGTAAAGACGCCCGGCGTCTATCCGGCCGGCCGGCTCGACGCGGACAGCGAGGGCCTGCTGCTGCTGACCGACGACGGCGCGCTGCAGGCGCGCATCGCGGAGCCGCGCCACAAGCTGGTCAAGCGCTACTGGGCGCAGGTCGACGGCGCGCCGGGCGCGGCCGACCTGAAGGCGCTCGCGCGCGGCGTCGATCTCGGCGACTACGTGACGCGCCCGTGCCGCGCCGAATTCATCGAGCCGCCCGACACGCTGTGGCCGCGCAACCCGCCGATCCGCTACCGCGCGGCGATCCCGACGACCTGGATCGAACTCGCGATCACCGAAGGCAAGAACCGGCAGGTGCGCCGGATGACGGCAGCGGTCGGCTTCCCGACCTTGCGCCTGGTGCGCGTCGGCATCGGCGCGCTCGACATATTCGCGCTCGGCATTGCGCCCGGCGAAACAATCGCGCTGCCGCCGCGCGCGCCGTGGGACGGTTTCGCCCGCGTCGAATGAACCGCGCCGGCAGACCCGGATTTTTCGTCATCTTTTTCGTCAACCGCCTGCGAAGATCGCGCGTTAAACCACGCAGATGCCAACCTTAGCTATCCGGCATTGGCAGCCGAAGCCGTGTTTGCGTCACGAAAGCGACGTTTTCTTCGAATACGATTCGGCGCCCGCAGCGCAAAGAGAAATTTCTCGAAGCGTCTGTCAACCGAAAGGTGGATGGCACCGTTAGACGACATGACTCCTATTGCCGGGTCATTTGGTTAATTAACTAAAGCTGAGGAACACAACATGAACAAACTGATCGCCGCTCTGGTCGCTGGTCTCTTCGCAACGGCTGCTTTCGCACAAGCATCGGCTCCGGAAGCTGCTTCGGCTGCTGCTCCGGCAGCTGCTTCGGCACCGGCAAAGCACAAGGCTGCCAAGAAGCACCACGCAAAGAAGCACCACGCAGCCAAGAAGGCAGCTAGCGAAGCCGAAGCACCGGCAGCTGCTTCGAACTAAGCAGGCTTGCTGTAATAACGCAGTCAAGAACACGCAGTCTTGCCGTTCTTACGGCGTTGAAAGGCAGATCGCCGCGAGGCGATCTGCCTTTTTCTTTTTTGTGCCCGCCCGCGCGCATCGCGTACCATGCGGGTCTCGTTTTCCAGACAGGAGTCCAGCTGTGCGATTCTCCCTGCGCTCGTCGCTCGGCCGCCTTGCGCGCGCCGCCGTGTTCCCCGCCGCGCTCGCCGTCCTCGCGTTCGGCATGCAGAGCGCCGGCGCGCAGATGCCGCCCGGCGCCAAGCAGCCGAGCGAATTCCCCCGCGTCAAGCTGCGCGCCGGCATGTACGTGATCGACGCGGCCGTCGCCGCGAACGACGCGGACCGCGAGCAGGGCCTGATGTACCGGTCGCAGCTCGCGCCGAACGAAGGCATGCTGTTCGTGTTCAACGAAAATGCGGTGCACTGCTTCTGGATGAAGAACACGCTGATCCCGCTGTCGATCGCGTTCATCCGCGCGGACGGCACCATCACCGACATCGCCGAGATGCAGGCCGAGACGACCGACAATCACTGCCCGCGCAACAACGGCGTCTATGCGCTCGAAATGAGCAAGGGCTGGTTCGCCGCGAAGGGCATCAAGCCCGGCATGAAGCTCGACGGGCTGCCGAAGCTCCAGTAGCGGCCGCCGCCGCGGCGCACGCGCCGCGACGCCCCGCCCGGCCGGCCGCCTGCGCGCGCCGGCTTTTTTTTCGTCCGCCGGCGGCGGCCGGCTTGATTCCGCCGAGCCGGTCCGCATCTGCAAAAGCCACGCGCAAGCGCTATGCTTGAAGTCTCGCTTGTTCCAGCCCGGGCCGGCCCAGCCGGCCCGCTTACGATCCGAACCACCAGGAGGTTCACGTGCCCCGCAAAACCCCCATCGAGCGCTATCGCAACATCGGGATCAGCGCTCACATCGATGCCGGCAAGACCACGACGACCGAACGCATCCTGTTTTACACCGGCGTGAGCCACAAGATCGGTGAAGTGCACGACGGCGCGGCCACGATGGACTGGATGGAGCAGGAGCAGGAACGCGGCATCACGATCACGTCGGCGGCGACCACGGCCTTCTGGAAAGGCATGGCCGGCAACTATCCGGAACACCGCATCAACATCATCGACACGCCCGGGCACGTCGACTTCACGATCGAGGTCGAGCGCTCGATGCGCGTGCTCGACGGCGCGTGCATGGTCTACGACTCGGTCGGCGGCGTGCAGCCGCAATCCGAAACCGTGTGGCGCCAGGCGAACAAGTACAAGGTGCCGCGCATTGCGTTCGTCAACAAGATGGACCGCGTCGGCGCGGACTTCTTCCGCGTGCAGCGGCAGATCGGCGAGCGGCTGAAGGGCGTCGCGGTGCCGATCCAGATTCCGATCGGCGCGGAAGAGCATTTCCAGGGCGTCGTCGATCTGGTCAAGATGAAGGCGATCGTGTGGGACGACGAAAGCCAGGGCGTGAAGTTCACGTACGAGGACATCCCCGCGGAGCTCGAAGGGCTTGCGCACGAATGGCGCGAGAAGATGGTCGAGGCCGCGGCCGAAGCGAGCGAGGAACTGCTCGAGAAGTACCTGCACGACCATGAGTCGCTGACCGAGGACGAGATCAAGGCCGCGCTGCGCCAGCGCACGATCGCCAACGAGATCGTGCCGATGCTGTGCGGCAGCGCGTTCAAGAACAAGGGCGTGCAGGCAATGCTCGACGCGGTGATCGACTACCTGCCGTCGCCGGTCGACGTGCCCGCGATCCTCGGCCACGACTTCCACGATCCGGAAAAGCCGGCGGAACGTCATCCGAGCGACGACGAGCCGTTCTCGTCGCTCGCGTTCAAGATCATGACCGACCCGTTCGTCGGCCAGCTGATCTTCTTCCGCGTGTATTCGGGCGTCGTCGAATCGGGCGACACGGTGCTCAACGCGACCAAGGACAAGAAGGAACGGCTCGGCCGGATCCTGCAGATGCACGCGAACGAGCGCAAGGAAATCAAGGAGGTGCGCGCGGGCGACATCGCGGCGGCCGTCGGCCTGAAGGAAGCGACCACGGGCGACACGCTGTGCGACCCGGCGAAGCCGATCATCCTCGAGAAGATGGAATTCCCCGAGCCGGTGATCTCGCAGGCGGTCGAGCCGAAGACCAAGGCCGACCAGGAAAAGATGGGCCTCGCGCTGAACCGTCTCGCGCAGGAAGACCCGTCGTTCCGCGTGCAAACCGACGAGGAATCCGGCCAGACCATCATTTCGGGGATGGGCGAGTTGCACCTCGAAATCCTGGTCGACCGGATGAAGCGCGAATTCGGCGTCGAAGCGACGGTCGGCAAGCCGCAGGTCGCGTATCGCGAGACGGTGCGCACGACGGCCGCCGACGTCGAGGGCAAGTTCGTCAAGCAGTCGGGCGGGCGCGGCCAGTACGGTCACGCGGTGATCACGCTCGAGCCGAACCCGGGCAAGGGCTACGAGTTCCTCGACGAGATCAAGGGCGGCGTGATTCCGCGCGAATTCATCCCGGCGGTCAACAAGGGCATCGAGGAAACGCTGAAGAGCGGCGTGCTCGCCGGTTATCCGGTCGTCGACGTGAAGGTGCACCTGACGTTCGGCTCGTACCACGACGTCGACTCGAACGAAAACGCGTTCCGGATGGCCGGCTCGATGGCGTTCAAGGAAGCGATGCGCAAGGCGAAGCCGGTGCTGCTCGAACCGATGATGGCCGTCGAGGTCGAGACGCCCGAGGACTTCATGGGCAACGTGATGGGCGACCTGTCGAGCCGACGCGGCATCGTGCAGGGGATGGAGGACATCGCGGGCGGCGGCGGCAAGCTGGTGCGCGCCGAGGTGCCGCTCGCCGAGATGTTCGGCTACTCGACGTCGCTGCGCTCGGCCACGCAGGGCCGCGCGACCTACACGATGGAGTTCAAGCAGTACGCGGAAACGCCGGCGAACGTGTCGGAAGCGGTGATCAACGCGAAGACGAAGTAAGCCGCGCAACCGCCGCGCGGCACAAGCAGCCCGTCCGGCTCCGGACGGGCTTTTTTTCGTCCGCCTGACGACCGGCCTGCAGTTTCGATCGGCGCGCCGCGCATTTTTTTCACGTGCCACAATATTTCGCG
The DNA here is from genome assembly GCF_902499075.1 of Burkholderia pseudomultivorans. Taxonomy (GTDB): domain Bacteria; phylum Pseudomonadota; class Gammaproteobacteria; order Burkholderiales; family Burkholderiaceae; genus Burkholderia; species Burkholderia pseudomultivorans. The sequence goes on from NZ_CABVPP010000017.1 coordinate 91,835, forward strand.
ATTCGTCCGATGGAACCGTCCCGATGCCGTCCGCCTCTCCTGCCCTGCGCCGCCTGCTGTTGCTCTATGCCGGTCTGATCGCCGCGAACGCGGCCGTGTGGCTGTGGGCGCTGGCGGTATTGCGCGACCATCCGCTGCTGCTCGGCACCGCGGCGATCGCCTACGGTCTCGGGCTGCGCCACGCGGTCGACGCGGACCACATCGCGGCGATCGACGTCGCGACGCGCAAGCTGATGCAGGACGGACGGCGTCCGCTGACGGTCGGCCTGTGCTTCTCGCTCGGCCATTCGACGATCGTGCTCGGCGCGACGCTCGGCATCGCGCTGACCGCGTTCGCGCTGCGCGACCGTTTCGACGCATTCCGCGACATCGGCGGCACGATCGGCACCGCGGTATCGGCGACGTTCCTGCTCGTGCTCGCGTGCGTGAACCTGATGATCCTGCGCGATCTGTGGCGGCGCTATCGCGGCGGCGCGCCGGCCCCTCACGCGCACGACGCCGTGCATGCGCATCGTCCGGCGGGCCTCGTCGCACGGCTGCTGCGTCCGCTGCTCCGACTGGTGTCGAAGAGCTGGCACATGTATCCGGTCGGCGTGCTGTTCGGGCTCGGCTTCGACACCGCGACCGAAATCGGGCTGCTCGCGATCGCCGCCGCGCAGGCGAGCCAGGGGCTGCCGATCTATACGGTGATGCTGTTTCCCGCGTTGTTTACGGCCGGCATGACGCTGATCGATTCGACCGACAACGTGCTGATGATTCATGCGTACGGGTGGGCAATGGACGATCCGCAGCGCAAATTGCTGTACAACGCGAGCATCACGTTCGTGTCGGCGGCGGTCGCGCTCGCGATCGGCGGCATCGAAGCGGCCGGCCTGCTCGCCGACAAGCTGTCGCTGACAGGCCCCGTGCGCGACACGCTCGATGCGATCGGCGATCGCTTCGGCGCAATCGGCTACGGGATCGTCGCGTTGTTCATCGTCTGCTGGATCGCGTCGATCCTGTTCCATCGCTGGCAGCGGGCGGCCGACGCGCCGGCACGCTGATGTGCCGATGCAACGCGCCGCACGTCGCGCGGCGCCATGCAGCGGCACCGTTCACAGCATTTCCAGCGCGCGCTTGCTGCGCGGCGCGCGGAAATACGCGTCGAGCTGCGTGCGTTCGTCGTCGGTCAGCACGAGATCGAGCGCCGCGCGATTGTCGCGCACGTGTTCGAGCCGCGCCGCCTTCGGGATCGCGAACACGCCCGGCCGCGCAAGCACCCACGCGAGCGCGACGCGCATCACCGACACGCCGCGCTCGCGCGCGATCTCGTCGAGCGGCGAGCGCTTCGGCAGCCGCGCGTGATCGACCGGGCTGTACGCCATCGCCGGCATCCGGTGATCGGCGAGCCACGGCAGCAGGTCGAATTCGGGGCCGCGCCGCGCGATGTTGTAGAGGATCTGGTTGGTCGCGCATGCGCCGCCGCCCGCCTCGTCGACAAGCTCGGCCATGTCGGCCGTATCGAAGTTGCTCACGCCCCAGTGGCGGATCTTGCCGGCCTGCTTCAGCGCCTCGAAACCTTCGACCGTCTCCTCGAGCGGCACCGAGCCGCGCCAGTGCAGCAGGTACAGGTCGAGACGGTCGGTGCGCAGGCGCTTGAGGCTCGCGTCGCACGCGGCGACCACGCCGCGCCGGCTCGCATGGTGCGGATAGACCTTGCTGACGAGGAACACGTCGTCGCGCAGGCCGTGCAGCGCTTCGCCGACCAGGGTTTCGGTCGCGCCGTCGCCGTACATCTCGGCCGTGTCGATCAACGTCATCCCGAGCGCGATCCCTTCGCGCAGCGCGGCGATCTCGTCGGCGCGCCGGGCCGGCCGCTCGCCCATTTCCCAGGTGCCCTGGCCGAGCTTCGGAATCGTCTCGCCGTCTGGCAACGCAACCTTGGCGATCGTGTCTGTCATGCGCTCCTCGCTGCGGATTCGTGGCCGCCACATCGCGGCCGAAGCATGGAATACGACGCATCAGTGTAGTCAATCGGCGCGCGCGGCGCCTATTGCACGGCAAAAACCGGCTATAACGGCGCCGCACGATGACTTAGAATGGCCGCAACCTGATCGACACCCATCCCATGAAGGCACCCACGGACGACCGCTGGCAGGACCTGCGCCCCGACCCCGACAACGATACGCCGCTCTACCTGCAGCTCGCCCGCAAGCTCGGCGACGCGATCCACGACAACCGCTGGACGGCCGGCGAGGCACTGCCCTCGGAGCGGGTGCTGTGCGATGCGCTCGGCGTGTCGCGCATCACCGCACGCAAGGCGATCGCGCTGCTGGTCGAGCAGGGTTTGATCCGCCGGACGCAGGGCGCGGGCAACTTCATCCAGCCGCGCTATGAAGATCCGCTGTCGCGGCTGTCGAGCTTCAGCGAGATGCTCGAGCGGCGCGGCTTCAAGCCGAGCTCGCAATGGCTCGCGCGCGAGATCCAGCCCGCCAACCGCGACGAAGTGATCCAGCTCGGGCTGTCGCCGGCCGCGTCGGTCACGCGCCTGAAACGGCTGCGCCTCGCCGACGGCATCGTGATGGCGGTCGAGAACTCGACGTTCCCCGCAACGCTGATTCCCGATCCGCAGGCGATCGGCGGTTCGCTGTACAGCTACCTCGAAGCGCGCGGCACGCCGATCGTGCGCGCGCTCCAGCATTTCCGCGCGGTCAACGCGACCGACGAGATCGCCGAACAGATGGGCATCGCGCCGCACGACGCGCTGCTGCTGATCACGCGGATCGGCTATACGGCGGACCAGCGCGCGATCGAGCTGACCGACACCTACTGCCGCAACGACTACTACGACTTCGTCGTCGAGCTGCGCAAGTAAGTCGCGGCACGCGCGCGGAAAACGCGTGAACCGGCGCCGGGCCGCCGGCGTTCACACCCAGCAAGCGTCGTCGGTGCCGAGCAGCACCGGCGGCCGCGCGAACGACGGCGGCGTCGCCGACAACCGCTCGGCCGGACGCACCGCGTCGATCGTGCCGAACGGCGACGCGATGCGATCGATCCGGTCGCGCACGTCGGCAGGCGCGAGATCGGGCGCGCCCGCGCCGTCCGGCACGAGGCCGAACGACTGCAGCCAGCGTCCGGTCTGCGCGAGCGACAGCCGCACCTGCCAGCTGCCGCCTTCGCGCGCGCGGCGCGCGAGCGCGATCATCGCGCCGAACGCCGCCAGATACCCGGTCGCATGATCGAGCGCCTGGCACGGCAGATGGCGCGGCCCGTTCGCGTGCGCGGCCTGCTGCTCGCGCCATGCGATCCCGCTCGCCGACTGCACGAGACTGTCGAAACCGCGCCGCTTCGCCCACGGCCCCGCATGCCCGTACGCGGACACCGACACGCAGACGATCCCGGGCCGCTGCTGCGCCAGCGCCTGCGGCGCGAAGCCGCGCGCCGCGAGCGCGCCGGGGCGATACGCCTGCAGGAACACGTCGGCATCGCGCACGAGCCCGCGCAGCGTGTCGACGCCGGCCGCGTCGCGCAGGTCGATCCACGTCGAGCGCTTGCCGCGCCCGTTGTCGATCACGAGCGGCGCGATGTTCGGCAGGTGCGGGCCGTTGACGAGCAGCGTCTGCGCGCCGTGCGACGCCAGCGTGCGTCCCGCGACCGGCCCCGCGATGATGCGCGTGAGGTCGAGCACGCGCACGCCCGCGAGCGGCCGGTCCGCCTCGCCGCGGCCGATCGGCTCGACCGGCGCATCGCCGATCCGCTCGATCTCGAACAGCGGCAGCGACGCGACTGCCTGCGCCTGCTCGTGCGCGGCCCATTCTTCAGGGGTTCTGATCAAGGCCGCGCACAGCCCGGCTTCGGCGAGCGCGGTATCGAGCGCCGCGCCGTCCCAGCTGCGGATCGCCCTGGCGACGTCGTCCGGCTGCGCACCGCAGCCGAGCACGTCGAGTATGCCGTGCAGGTGATGCGCAAAGTTCGCATGCAGCTGGATCCAGCGTCCGTCGCGCGTCTCGTAGAAACCGGTCACCGGATGACGCAGCTCGGGCGGCGGGCCGTCGTCGACGCGCAGGTAGCGTTCGCTGCGAAACGCGACGAGCGCATCGCGCACCGACACGTCGACCCGCTGCGCGACGCCCGTGCGCAGCCGGTGGCATTCGGCGGCCGCGAGCCCGGCCGCGGCGATCGTCGCGGCGGCGAGCGTGCCGACATGAAACGCCGACGGCAGCGTCGGATCCTGTCCGGCGATGGTCGCGCGGGCGAGCGCGTCGGCATCGCCGTGCGCGAGTTGCCACAGATGATTCAGTGCGAGTGCGGGTGTCATGGTGAGAGGCGAACCGTTGGGGAGACGGAATCGAGTCTAGAATTCACGACAGGTGCGATCAATCTTGATTGCACGAATCAATACATAACGAATAGTTGTAGCGCGGCTGCGCTTCATGCGCGCCGACTGGAGCGATCGGCATGACCTCCCTCAGTGCGCCGGAAGCGGCCGGCATCCTCGGCGTCAGCGTCAGCACGCTCTATGCGTATGTGAGCCGCGGCCTGCTGCGCTCGCTGCCCGACGGCGCGAGCAAGCGCCGCCGCTACGACGCGGATGAGGTGCGCCTGCTCGCGCGCCGGCGCGCCGACGCGAAGCGCGCGGGCGGCGTCGCCGAGCGCTCGCTCGACTGGGGCGTGCCGGTGCTCGAATCGCGGATCACGCAGATCGCCGACGGCCGCCTGCGCTACCGCGGCGCCGATGCGATCGCGCTCGCCGACGACGCGACGCTGGAACAGGTCGCGGCCCGGCTCTGGGACTGCGCGCCCGCGCGGCTCGCCGCCGCGTCGCTCGCGGCGGCCGGTTTCGATGCCGCGCAATGGCAGGACTGGTCCGCCCGCTGGGCGCATCTCGCGCCGCTCGAACGCACGCTGGTGCTGCTGCCGGCGGCGGCCGCGTCGCTGCCGCGCCGCTGGGCGCAGGGCCGCGACGCGCAACTCGATTCCGCCGCGCTGCTGCTACGCGTCACCGCCGCCGCGCTGGCCGGCATCGCGCCGGACGATGCGCCCGTGCATCGACAGCTCGCTGCCGCGTGGCGCGTGCGGCAGCGCGACGAAGCCGACCTGCTGCGCCGCGCGCTCGTGCTGTGCGCCGACCACGAACTGAATCCGTCGACGTTCGCGGTGCGCTGCATCGCGTCGACCGGCACGCATCTGTTCGGCGCGATCGCGGGCGGGCTCGCGGCGCTGTCCGGCCCGCGCCATGGCGGCGAGACCTTCCGCGCCGCGGCGCTGCTCGACGACGCGGCCCGCGCCGCCGATCTCGACCGCTTTCTCGCGCTGCGCCTCGCGCACGACGAACGCAGCGACGGCGGCCGCACCGTGCTGTCCGGCTTCGCGCATCCACTCTATCCGGACGGCGACCCGCGTGCGCACTCGCTGCTCGACGCGTTGCAGGCCGCCGTGCCGAACCGTCCCGCGCTGCGCACGGCCCGCGCGCTTGCCGCGCGCGTCGAAGCGGCGACCGGCCTGCGGCCGGCGATCGACTACGCGCTCGCGGTGCTCGAACGCACGCTCGCGCTGCCGGACGGCGCCGCATTCACGCTGTTCGCGGCCGGCCGCACGGCCGGCTGGATCGCGCACGCGCTCGAGCAGTACGCGGACGGCAAGCTGATCCGGCCGCGCGCCCGCTATGTCGGCAGCGACGCGGCCGTCTGACGCCGGCTGTCGAGCCACGCGGCGAACGGCCGCCACCATGCGTGCGCGGTCCGCACGACCGGCGCCGGCGGCGGCCCGAACGCGAAGCTCGCGCCATCGCGCGCCGCGCTGATCCAGACGCGCATCCCGGGCGTCAGCGTCAGCACGTCGCCGGCGCGCAGCCAGTGATCGTCGGGCCGCCCCTCGACCGTCGCCCACAGCGCGCCGTCCGCCACCTGCAGCGCGGTGCGATCGACGATCCGCCAGCGCGCGGCCGGCTCGTCGCCGTCCATCACGTAGAGTCGCAATTCACGCATGGCCGCCTCCTGGTCGCATCGATCCGATGACAGCAGTATTTCGGACAGTGGCAGCACGCGGACAGATACGCCTGCAGACACTTTCGGCTGAACTGTACCGGCCTGCCGGCGGACGGGCATCCGCTCGCAGCCCCGACCTGCGCCGGCGCGACACGCACGCGGGGTCGAATCTGCAAGGCGCGGCCGCTTTCCCTACAATGGCGACTGTCCCGCGCCACCGCCCCGCCGACATGTTCCAACGCCCGCCCGCCGCCGCTCCCGGCGAAAAAAACCTCACCGTCATGCTCTGGCTCGTCGCGACGGGCTTCTTCATGCAGACGCTCGACTCGACGATCGTCAACACCGCGCTGCCGTCGATGGCCGCGAGCCTCGGCGAATCGCCGCTGCGGATGCAGTCGGTCGTGATCGCGTATTCGCTGACGATGGCAGTGATGATCCCGGTGTCCGGCTGGCTCGCGGATACCTTCGGCACGCGGCGCGTGTTCTTCAGCGCGATCCTGGTGTTCTCGCTCGGCTCGCTGTTGTGCGCGAACGCGCATATGCTGACTCAGCTCGTCGCGTTCCGCGTGCTGCAGGGCGTCGGCGGCGCGATGCTGCTGCCGGTCGGCCGGCTCGCGGTGCTGCGCACGTTTCCGGCCGAGCGCTACCTGCCCGCGCTGTCGTTCGTCGCGATTCCCGGCCTGATCGGGCCGCTGATCGGGCCGACGCTCGGCGGCTGGCTCGTGAAGATCGCGTCGTGGCACTGGATCTTCCTGATCAACGTGCCGGTCGGCGTCGCGGGCTGCATCGCGACCTTCTATTCGATGCCCGACGCGCGCAATCCGGCCGTCGGCCGCTTCGACCTGAAAGGCTACCTGCTGCTGACGATCGGCATGATCGCGATCTCGCTGTCGCTCGACGGCCTCGCCGATCTCGGCATGCAGCACGCGGCCGTGCTGGTGCTGCTGATCCTGAGCCTCGCGTGCTTCGTCGCGTACGGGCTGTACGCGGTGCGCGCGCCGCAGCCGATCTTCTCGCTCGAACTGTTCAAGATCCATACCTTCAGCGTCGGCCTGCTCGGCAACCTGTTCGCGCGGATCGGCAGCGGCGCGATGCCGTACCTGATCCCGCTGCTGCTGCAGGTGAGCCTCGGCTATTCGGCGTTCGAGGCCGGGCTGATGATGCTGCCGGTCGCCGCGGCCGGGATGTTCTCGAAGCGGCTCATCACGCGCCTGATCACGCAGCACGGCTACCGCAAGGTGCTGCTCGCGAACACGATCATGGTCGGCGTGATGATGGCGAGCTTCGCGCTGATGCGCGACACGGTGCCGGTGTGGGTGAAGGTGGTCCATCTCGCGCTGTTCGGCGGCTTCAACTCGATGCAGTTCACTGCGATGAACACGCTGACGCTGAAGGATCTCGGCACCGGCGGCGCGAGCAGCGGCAACAGCCTGTTTTCGCTGGTGCAGATGCTGTCGATGAGCCTCGGCGTGACCGTCGCGGGCGCGCTGCTCGCGACCTTCACCGGGATGCTGCGCACCGTGACGCCGAGCAACACGCTGCCCGCGTTCCATGCGACCTTCATCTGCGTCGGCATCATCACGGCCGCGTCCGCGTGGATCTTCGCGCAGCTCGCGCCGGAAATCCGCAGCACCGCGCGCAAGACCGACCCGTCCGAACGCACGTGACGCGTGCCGGCGCATCGCGCACCACGACGGTGCAATCCGGCCGTGCGATGCGCCGCGGCGGCCCGTCGCACGGGGCACGATGCCGTGCATGCTTCTTGCTCGCCTATTCTGTAGGTAAACTGGCAGCCTTCCTTCGGCCGACATCATGAGCATGATCGACATCGATCCCCCCGGCTTTCAGCCGCCCCGCCCCGTCGCCGGCGACGACGGCAACCGGCGCACCGTGCTGTACGGCGGCTATACCGTGTTCAGCGTGTTCCAGCCGGTTTTCTCGGTGTCGCACCGGCGCGCGATCGGCTATCACGCGTCGCTGCGCGCGCACGACGAGGACAACCGCCAGGTCGCGTCGCACGAGGTGTTCACGCAGGCGGCGCGGCGCGGCGACCTGCTCGAGCTCGGCCGGCTCGCCGAATCGCTGCATCTCGGCAACTTCCACGCGTTCGACAGCCACGACGAATGGCTCTTCCTGAGCCTGCATCCGGCCGCGCTGATGGACACCGTCTATGGCGACGCGCTGCTCGCGAACCTGAAGGCGCTCGGGCTGCCGCCGCACCGCGTGGTGCTCGAGGTGCCCGAGCAGGCGGGCGGCGAGACGCCGCGCTACGCGGCGATCGTCGACGGGCTGCGCAAGGCCGGCTTCCTGATCGCGCTCGGCGGTTTCGGCGCCAAGCATTCGAACATCGACCGCGTGTGGCACCTGCACCCGGACATCGTCACGCTCGACCGCGGGATCCTCGCGCAGGCGAGCGAGCACTCGCATCTCGAACGCGTGCTGCCGAAGCTCGTGTCGCTGCTGCACGAATCCGGCCAGCTCGTGCTGATGGGCGGGCTCGCGACCGAACGCGACGCGCTGATCGCGCTCGAGTGCGACGTCGATTTCGTGCAGGGCCAGTATTTCGCGGGGCCGAGCGTCGAGCCCGTGCAGCCGCAGGCCGCCGCGGGCTGCATGGACACGCTGTCGGCCGCGTTGCGGCTGCGCGTCGCCGCGCGCGAGCGCACCCAGGCGGAACGACTCGCACCGTACGTCGCCGCGCTCGAGGAGGCCAGTCGAAAGATCGGCGCGGGCGCGACGCTGCTCGATGCGGCCGCCGCGGTGCTGGGGCTGCCCGAGACCGCGCGCTGCTTCCTGCTCGACGCGTCGGGCCGCCAGATCGGCGACAACGTGCTCGCGCGCGGCAGCGTATCGCAGCGCGCGAAGCGCTTCCGGCCGCTGCTGCATTCGGAAGGCGCGAGCTGGGAGCGCCGCGCGTACTTCATCCACGCGATGCGCGCGCCGGGCCGCGTGCACCTGACGCCGCCCTACCTGTCGATCAACGAGGCGCACCTGTGCGTGACCGCTTCGGTCGCCGCGCCGGCCGCGAGCGGCATGCAGGTGCTGTGCGTCGACATCAACTGGGAAGCGGCGCTGAATCGCGAATAAGCGCGGCATCCGCCTTGCGCGCAATCAACCGGTGCACACGCTTGCCGGACGACGCGCTGACCACCTCATGCTCGTCGATCACGCGCACGCCGGCGCCAAGCGCGGCACGTATGCGCGCCGCGTCGAGCGGCGTGTACAGGCGCCCGCGCTCGTCGCGCAGCGCGCCGCTGCCGGCCACCCGCCAGCTCAGGTACAGCGTGCCGCCCGGCATCAGCAGATCGGCCAGCCGTGTGGCCGCCGCCACCGCGTCCGCCGGTTCGAGGTGCATCACGACCGTCTCGCACAGCACGTTGCGAAACGCGCCGGACGGCACGCCGGCCAGCGCCGGCAACGCGGCCTGTTCGAACCGCAGCTGCGGATGGCGCCGCCGCGCCTCGTCGAGCAGCGCCGCGCTCGCGTCGTAGCCGCGTGCGTCGAAGCCGCGCTGCGTCAGCCACGCGGTGTCGCGCCCCGCGCCGCAACCGACGTCCGCGGTCGGTCCGGGCGAAAAATACTGCTCGAGCAGCGCATACATGTCGTCGGGCGGGGCCTGGTCGAGCCAATCCTGCGCGTATTGCGCGGCATGGGCGTCGTAGGCGTCGAGGGTCGGGCGATCCACCATGTCGGTTGCTCCGCGGGCGCGTCGTGCGACGCATCCACGCATCTTAGCCGTTGCGCGGCACGCACGCTGCCGGCCGCCACAGCCCGCCCATAAGCGCGCTCATACGGCCGGCACCGCGCCATCGCGCGACGCGGCTGCCGCGAGCGTCGCCCACAATGCATCGCCGCGCCATGCCGGACGCACCGCGGCGGCTTCGGCGTCATGCACGAGCGCGCACAGCCGCGCATTGACGCTCGCATGGCCGCCGGCGCGCTGCGCAAGCTGCACGACCTCGCCGTTGATCCACTCGACTTCGGTCGCGCGGCGCGCGGCCAGATCATCGGACATCGACGAACGCGCGAGCGGATCGATCGCGAGCATCGCGCCGCCGAGCACGCGAAATACCGGATCGGGCAGGTCGAGCACGGCCGGCACCCAAGCGGCCGGCAGCGGCGTGAGCCGCGCGGGCCGGATCGCCGCGCGCGCGAGCCAGTGCAGCGCCTCGCGCTGCGCGAGCGCGACGCAGCGCCGGTACGCATGCTGCGCGAGCTCGTCGCGCAGCGGCAGGTTCGCGAGCGCGTTGATCGCGTTGTTCAGGTTCAGCAGCAGCTTCGCCCATTGCACGGCCTGCATGTCGCGGTACAGCGCCAGCGGCAGGCCGGCGCGCGCAAACAGGCGAGTGAACGGTTGCAGCGCGGGCGACGCGTCGGCCGCGAGCGTGCCGGCCGAGCCCTGGTGGAACGCGCCGGGCGCGCGTTCGATCACGTTGAACGGCACCATGCCGGCCAGCACGGTCGCGTGCGGCAGCGCGTCGTGCAGCACGCGTGCGTTGTGCAGCCCGTTCTGGAAGCTGATCACGATCGCGTTCGGCCGCAGCACGCCGGCCAGCTGCGTCGCCGCATCGTGCGTCGCGGCCGACTTCACCGTGACGAGCACCAGCCGCGCATCGGCCGCCGCGGCCGGATCGGTCGAGAACGCGACCTCGGCCGGCGCGAGCGCCGCGCGATAGCCGCGCCGGTCGGTCAGCACGAGCCCGTGCGCGCGGATCGCGTCGCCGATCCGTGGCCGCCCGACCAGTTGCACGGGCGCGCCGGCCGCCGCGAGCCGGCCGCCGAGATAGCAGCCGACCGCGCCCGCGCCGAACACGCAGACCGGCGCCGCCCGCGCGTCAGACATGCGAATGCGCGCCGCCGTGCACGGGCCCCGCGCGCCGCTCGACCTCGCTGCGCACGTCAGCGCGCAGCCCCGCGAAGAACGCGACCTCGGCGACGACGAACAGCGGCCCGACCATCAGCCCGACCAGATCGTCGACGAACGCGGGCTTGCGCCCCTCGAACCAGTGCCCGACGAACTGCACGATCCAGCCGACGACGAACGCGCCGACGCCGATGCCAACCCATTGCGCGGTCGGCAGCAGCGCGAGCGACTGCGCGCCCCACAGGCCGAGCGCGAACAGCGCGGTCATCACCATGCCGAAGCGCAGGTCGAGCCGCAGGTAGAACGCCGCGAACGCGACGGCGAGCAGCAGCGCCGGCGACAGCGCGACGCCGGCCAGCATGCCGAGCGCCGGCCGCGACAGCAGCACCTCGACCGCGAACACGATCAGCGGGATGCCGACCAGATGCGTCGCGATGTTGCGCGCGTCGCGGTGGTAGGTCGCATACTGGGCAAGATGGTCTTCGAGCGTCTTCATCGCGTGTCCTGTACGGTCATACGGTCATTGAGCGCTATGATGCGCGTCACGCCCGAGAACCTCTGTCGGCTACCCGACATCGCATGCCCATGCCGTCGCCGCTCGACCCTTACCTTCCGCAGATCGAAGCCAACCCGTGGTTCGCCGCGCTGCCGCACGCGCTGCGCACGGCGCTGCTCGCCCGCGCGGCGCTGCGCCGCCTGCCGGCCGGCCATGCGCTGTTCCGGCGCGGCGACCCGCCATGCGGGCTGTATGCGGTGCTGGCCGGCTCCCTCACGATAGGCGCGGTCGATCCGCAGGGCAAGGAAGCGCTGCTGACGGTTGCCGAACCCGTCACGTGGTTCGGCGAGATCGCGCTGTTCGACGGCCAGCCGCGCACGCACGACGCGATCGCGCTCGACGACGCGCTGCTGCTGCACGTCCCGCAGGCCGCGCTGCTCGAAATCCTCGATGCGACGCCGCAATACTGGCGGCAGTTCGCGCTGCTGATGGCGCAGAAGCTGCGCCTGAGCTTCCTGACCGTCGAATCGATGAGCGTGATGCCGGCCGCGCAGCGGCTTGCCGCGCGGCTGCTGATGATCGCCGACGGCTACGGCGGCATCAGCGCGGGCCGCACGCGCATCCGCCTGTCGCAGGAGAAGCTCGCGGCGATGCTGTCGCTGACGCGGCAGACCACCAACCAGCTGCTGAAGGCGCTGCAGGCCGACGGCGTCGTGCGGCTGCATGTCGGCGAGATCGAGCTCGTCGACGTCGAGGCGCTGCGACGCGCGAGCGGGCTGCCGGACGGCGGCGCACGCTGAAGGCGACGCGCAAGCGCCCGCGTGATTCGCGCGCCGCTGCAAAACACCGAACGCCGCCGCCCCGCCGTCATCGCGTTGCGCTATCGTGGCGGCTCGTCCATTCGCCATCCCGCCCCGTGTTGAAACCCTCCACCGCCGCCGTCACGTCGCACCGCCCGTGGCCCGTTTTCGTCGCGTTCCTGCGGCTCGGCCTCACGTCGTTCGGCGGGCCGGTCGCGCATCTCGGCTATTTCCGCGACGAATTCGTCGCGCGACGCGGCTGGCTGACCGAGCGCACCTATGCGGATCTGGTCGGCCTGTGCCAGTTCCTGCCCGGCCCCGCGAGCAGCCAGGTCGGCATGGCGATCGGCCTCGCGCGCGCGGGTTATGCGGGAATGTTCGCCGCGTGGCTCGGCTTCACGCTGCCGTCCGCGCTGCTGATGATGCTGTTTGCGCTCGGCGTGCACGCGACCGGTGCGCCGATCGCAGCGGGCGCGCTGCACGGTCTTCGCCTCGTGTCGGTCGCGGTGATCGCGCAGGCGGTCTGGGGGATGGCGCGCACGCTGTGCCCGGATGCGCGCCGCGTGACGCTGATGGCCGCGGCCGCCTGCGTCGCGCTGCTCGTGCCGGGCGCGTGGCTGCAGGTCGCCGTGATCGCCATGGCGGGCGCGGTCGGCCTCGTGCTGCTGCCGCAGGCCGCGCGCAGCGCGCACGACCCGTTGCCGCTGCACGTATCGCAGCGCGCCGGGGTGCTGTGGCTCGTGTCGTTCGCGGTCCTGCTGGTCGCGCTGCCGTTCGCGGCGCGCGCGCTGCATTCGGACGCGCTCGCCGTCGCCGACGCGTTCTTCCGCACCGGTGCGCTCGTGTTCGGCGGCGGCCACGTCGTGCTGCCGCTGCTGCAGGCCGCGGTCGTCGCGCCCGGCTGGGTCGGCGACTCGGCGTTCCTCGCCGGATACGGCGTCGCGCAGGCGGTGCCGGGGCCGCTGTTCACGTTCTCGGCGTTCCTTGGCGCGTCGCTGCGGATTGTGCCGAACGGCTGGCTCGGCGGCGCGCTCGCCCTCGTGTCGATCTTCGCGCCGTCGTTCCTGCTCGTCGCGGGCACCGCGCCGTTCTGGGAACGCCTGCGCCGCAGCGCGCGCATGCAGGCGGCGCTGGCCGGCGTGAACACGGCCGTCGTCGGGCTGCTGCTCGCCGCGCTCTATCACCCGGTCTGGTCCGACACGATCGTGTCGCCGCGCGACTTCGGCGCGGTGCTCGTCGCCTTCGTCGCGCTGACGTTCTGGCGCGTGCCGCCATGGGCCGTCGTGATCGCGAGCGCCGCGCTCGGCTGGCTGGCGGCGGCGATCGCGTAAGCGGGCGCGGCCGGCGCGCACGGGTACGCGCAAAAACGAAAAAGCCCTCGTTGCGAGGGCTTTTTCGGGGTGCCGCGCGCCGCCGGAGCGGCGCGCATGGCGTCGGACTTACGCGAAATTCTTCGCTGCGAAGTCCCAGTTCGCGATGTTCCAGAACGCTTCGACGAACTTCGGACGGGCGTTGCGGTAGTCGATGTAGTACGCGTGTTCCCACACGTCGATCGTCAGCAGCGGCTTGTCGGCGGTCGTCAGCGGCGTGGCGGCGTTGCTCGTCGACACGATGTCGAGCGAACCGTCGGCCTTCTTCACGAGCCATGCCCAGCCCGAGCCGAACGTGCCGACTGCGGCCTTCGTGAACGCTTCCTTGAACGCGTCGAACGAACCCCACTTCGCGTTGATCGCGTCGCCGAGCGCGCCGGTCGGGGCGCCGCCGCCGTTCGGCGACAGGCTGTTCCAGAAGAACGTGTGATTCCAGACTTGCGCGGCGTTGTTGAAGATACCGCCCGACGACTTCTTCACGATCTCTTCCAGCGGCAGGTTTTCGAATTCCGTGCCCGGGATCAGGTTGTTCAGGTTCGTCACATAAGCCTGGTGATGCTTGCCGTAGTGGTACTCGATCGTCTCTTTCGAGATGGTCGGCGCGAGTGCGTCTTCAGCGTACGGGAGCGGCGGGAGCGTATGAGCCATGGCGAATTCCTTCGTTGAGTATGTAGGGAGGCTGTGTTGAATGCTGCCGAGCGTCCGATTGTAGGCGAGGACGAATAACCCCGCAAACTCGTCGGCCATTTATCTGCGGTATGCGGAAAAGCGGTGCTGGCGCACCGTCCGGCAGGACGAGCCGACCACGCGCGCAGCATCCGTTCCCGCGCCGGCTCGATTCAGACGACGACGGGTATGACGGATGCGCGCCGGCATGCGCGCCTGCGTCAGATCGTGTCGGTCAGCCGCGGCTGCACGTCGGCGAGCGACACGTCGGCCGAGCCTTCCGCGAGATGCACGGTCAGCCGGCGCTGCGGCTTCAGCGCGTTCGGCGTGCGCACCGCGCGGCCGGTCTGCGCATCGATCAATGCCGCATAGCCGCGCTCGAGCGTGCGCTGCGGGCTCAGCACCTCGAGCCGCGCCGCGCATGCGGCGACGCGCGCCGTATCGCGTTCGTGACGGCGCTGCAGCGCGGCCGCCAGACGCTGCGACAGGCCCGCAAGCGCATGGCGCGCATGCGCCGGATCGGGGCGCGCGCGCTGCCAGCGCAGCTGCGCGAGCGCGAAGCGCGCACGCGCGTCGCGCACCGGCCGCC
>NZ_CABVPP010000018.1 GCF_902499075.1 Burkholderia pseudomultivorans
CGGCCGTCGCGGCCGCAGCCGCGGGGGCCGGTGCGGCCGCGACGGCAGACGGCTCGGCCGACTGCTGCTGCCAGCGCCACGCGCCCCAGCCGCCGACGGCGACCAGCAGCACGACGACGGCCGCGATCGGCGCCTTCAGCGAACGGCGCGGCGGTTCGGCGGGCGGCGTGACACGGCCTTCCAGATTCGCGAGAATGCGCGACTGCTGAGGTCCACCCTCGCCTGCCGGTTTCGTATCGGACAGCAGGCTGGGCGGAGTTTTCGAATTTGAATTTTCCGGCGCACTCATTCAGCGTCTCATTGAATCCTGGTTTAATTCACCGCGATAATATAGCCCGGCCTCTCGAAGCAGCCTGATTCTAAGAGCAAGCATTGCAAAACACAATCAATTCCAATTTCCGGGGATTTCATTGATTGCCGTCGCACTCGTCGCCTATTTCACCCTTGCCGTCGCGGTTGCGGCACTGTTGCTTTTACCGGGTGTCCGCACGACGGTTTTCGAATCCGTCGCCCAGTTTCACGGCCGTCTTACGCGCCGTGCGAACGATCGCGCCGCGCGCACGCGGAGTCAAATTGTTAAATCGGCAAGCGTTACACGCGACACTTTAAGCGACTTGCAAAATTTACTGATTCGGCGGCGCTTGATGATTATGGTCTCGGCGGGTATTCTTGCGACGCCGCCATTGGTCGCCATCGCGTTACGCGGCAGGCAATTGTTCCAGTTCGACGACACGGCGCGCGTGCCCGACGAGAAGATCGCCGCGCTATTGCAGGGCGAACAGCTCGTCCCGCCCCCGCCGTTGCCGCCGGAAGTCTTTGCCACCAAGGAAGTCGAGCAGGTGCGGCCGGCGCTGAAGGATGCGAGCCGCGACTGGAATCTGCTGGATCCGGATTTCCGTACGCGTTTGTTGCTGGTCTACAAGATCATGCACGAACAATATGGTTACGAAATGGCGCTGCTGGAGGGTTACCGGAGCCCGGAACGACAGAACCGGCTTGCGCAGATGGGCGGCAGCGTGACCAATGCGGCCGCGTTCCAGAGCTATCACCAATTCGGGCTGGCGGCCGACAATGCATTCCTGCGCGACGGCAAGCTGGTCATTTCCGAGAAAGATCCGTGGGCCATGCGCGGCTATCAGTTGTACGGGCAGGTCGCCGAGCAGGTTGGCCTGACCTGGGGTGGTCGCTGGAAAATGATGGATCTCGGGCACGTGGAATACCATAAACCCGGTTTTAAACTGGGACGCGGCAGCTAGCCAGGGCTGCCGGACAGGAAATAATGAGGGCGGCATGGGGCTTTTTAATCACCCGGCAGGAAACGATTTGGGCGGCGCAATCGATCGTGCATTTGGATGCGCGATTTTTTCGGGCCGCCGCTTCCGTTTTAAATCTCACAGCGTCCTTTCATTAATGCGCGCGCCGTCTCCGATGCCGCGAGCGCATTGATGCCCGCCCCCTTCACCCCGTTTGACAGCATGGCGACACATCGCGGCGCCACCCTTGCCGCTCGGCGCGCCTGCGTCGCCTCACCGAATCGCACCGGAACCTGAACGTCCTATGCAACGCATCCTCAACGTGCTGACTCATCCGCGTACGCTCTCGATCGTCGGGATCGTCGCGCTAGCGGCGATTCTCTTCATCGTCGCCGACATGCTGCAGCTGCCGCTCCTGTGGGCGGCGATCGCGTTCGCGGCGATCCTCGCGCTGTGGCTCGGCGTCGCGCTGTGGCGCCGCTGGCGCGTGAAGCGCGCGAACCAGCAGCTCGGCGCCGTGCTCGAGGAGCAGGCGGAAACCGGCACGATCGCCGCGCCGGCCGCGGCCGCCGCCGGGCCCGATACGCGCACCGCCGACCTCGACGTGCTACGCACGCGTCTGTCCGACGCGGTGAAGACGATCAAGACCTCGAAGATCGGCCAGGTGTCGGGCGGCTCCGCGCTGTACGAACTGCCGTGGTACATCGTGATCGGCAACCCGGCCGCCGGCAAGAGCAGCGCGGTGATCAACTCCGGCCTGCAGTTCCCGTTCGCCGACAAGAACAGCGCGGTGATCCACGGCATCGGCGGCACGCGCAACTGCGACTGGTTCTTCACGACCGAAGGCATCCTGCTCGACACCGCGGGCCGCTACTCGGTGCATGAAGAAGACCGCACCGAATGGCTCGGCTTCCTCGGGCTGCTGAAGCGCTACCGTCCGAAGGCGCCGATCAACGGCATCATCGTCACCGCGAGCATCGCCGAACTCACCGGCAACCGCCCCGAATTCGCGATCAACCTCGCGAAAAACCTCCGCCAGCGCGTTCAGGAGCTGACGGAAAAGCTCGAAGTGTTCGCACCGGTCTACGTGATGTTCACCAAGGCCGACCTGATCACCGGCTTCACCGAATTCTTCAGCAGCAGCGACAAGCACGAATACGACCGCGTATGGGGCGCGACGCTGCCGTACGAGCCCGACGAGAAGCGCGACGTCGTCGCGCTGTTCGACGAGCGCTTCGAGGAACTGTACGAAGGCCTGAAGGAAATCAGCGTCGCGCAGCTGTCGCTGTCGCGCGGCAACCAGCTGTCGCCGGGCCAGTTGAGCTTCCCGCTCGAGTTCTCGACGGTCAAGCCGGCGCTGCGCGCCTTCCTCGCGACGCTGTTCGAGAACAACCCGTTCCAGTACAAGCCGATCTTCCGCGGCTTCTATTTCACCAGCGCGCTGCAGGAAGGCGAAACCAGCAGCACGGCCGCGCAGCGCATCGCGCACCGCTTCGGCCTCGACGCGAACGCGCTGCCGAAGCCGCACAGCGCGTTCTCGAAGAACGGCTTCTTCCTGCGCGACCTGTTCTCGAAGGTGATCTTCGCGGACCGCCAGACGGTGCGCCAGTTCGCGAGCCCGACCAAGACGCGCCTGCGCTATGCGACCTTCTTCGGCTTCGTCGCGGCGCTCGCGCTCGCGCTCGGCGGCTGGACCTGGTCGACGATCGGCAACCAGCAGCTGGTCGCGAACGTGCAGGCCGACCTCGACAACGTGACGCGCCTGCAGCAGGGCCGCAACGACCTGCAGTCGCGCCTGCAGGCGATGGACATCCTCGAGGACCGGATCGACCAGCTCGAGCAGTTCCGCCGCGACAAGCCGCTGTCGGTCTCGCTCGGCCTGTACCAGGGCGACCGCCTCGAACAGCACCTGCTGACCGAGTACTACAACGGCGTGCGCCAGATCCTGCTGAACCCGGTATCGCAGAACCTCGCGTCGTTCCTGAAGGACGTGAACGCGCACCCCGACCAGCTCGTGCCGATGACGCGCCCGCCCGAGTCGGGCGCCGTGCAGGCGAACGCGCTGCCGGTGTCGACGAACCCGGCGGGCGCCGCACCGCAGGCCGGCGCCGCGCAGCCGTCGTCGTCCGTCGCGGGCGCGCTGGCCGCGCCGCAACCGCCGGCTGCGCCGCAGAGCGGCCTCTACAGCGACGCGTCGCCGACCAACGTGCAGGACGCGTACAACGCGCTGAAGACCTACCTGATGCTGTCCGACAAGCGCCACGTCGAACAGGCGCACCTGACCGACCAGCTCGCCCGCTTCTGGCGCGGCTGGCTCGAGACGAATCGCGGCAACATGCCGCGCGACGAGATGATCAAGAGCGCCGAGCGCATGATCTCGTTCTATCTCGCCCGCGTGAACGACAACGACTGGCCGATGATCGACGCGAACTACGCGCTCGTCGACCAGACCCGCGAGAACCTGCGCCGCGTCGTGCGCGGGATGCCGGCCCGCCAGCGCGTCTACGAGGAAATCAAGGCGCGCGCATCGACCCGCTTCGCGCCGATGACGGTCGCGCGCATCGTCGGCGACGGCAACCAGTCGCTGGTCGCGGGCAGCTACGCGATTCCGGGCACGTTCACGCGCGAGGCATGGTTCGACTACGTGCAGCCGGCGATCCGCGATGCGGCGACCAAGGAACTGCAGGCGAAGGACTGGGTGCTGAACACGTCGACGCAGGACGACCTGACGCTCGAGGGCAGCCCCGAGCAGATCCAGAAGACGCTGGTCGGCATGTACAAGACCGAGTATGCGCAGCACTGGCAGAAGTTCATGCAGGGCATCGCAGTGCAGGGCTTCAGCAGCTTCGGCCAGGCCGTCGACGGCATGAACCGCCTCGGCGACCCGCAGGATTCGCCGATCCGCAAGATCCTCGAGACCGCGTACGACCAGACCTCGTGGGACAACCCGTCGCTCGCGAACGTGACGATCAAGAAGGCGCAGACCGGCGTCGTGAACTGGGTCAAGCAGCTGTTCACGCGCTCGCAGGCCGGCCAGATCGCGGCCGCCAACATCGACATCAACGGCAATCCGGTCGAGGTGCCGATGGGTCCGATCGGCCAGGAGTTCATCGGCCTCGCGCGGATCGTCGCGACGCATGACGGCACGTCGTTGCTGAAGGGCTACATGGACACGCTGTCGAAGGTGCGCACGCGCTTCAACGTGATCAAGAACCAGGGCGATCCGGGCCCGGGCGCGCGCCAGCTGATGCAGCAGACGCTCGACGGCAACGGTTCGGAGCTGGCCGATTCGCTGAAGTTCGTCGACGAGCAGATGCTGACGGGCCTCACCGACTCGCAGCGCAAGTCGCTGCGTCCGCTGCTGGTGCGGCCGCTGATGCAGGCGTTCTCGGTCGTGATCCAGCCGGCCAGCGTCGAAGTCAACAAGGTGTGGAACGCGCAGGTCTATCAGGCGTTCCAGAGCTCGCTCGCGACCAAGTACCCGTTCGCCGCGAACGCGAAGGTCGAGGCCGGCGCCGGCGAGATCGCGCAGGTGTTCGGTCCGGACGGCTCGATCGCGAAGTTCGTCGGCACGACGCTCGGGCCGCTCGCGGTGCGTCGCGGCGACACGCTCGCGGCGCGCACGTGGGGCGACATGGGCCTCGCGCTGTCGCCGGACTTCACGAACGGCTTCGCGCGCTGGGTCGCGCCGCTGTCCGGCGGCGCCGCAGGCGGCGCGGCCGCGTCGTCCGAGCCGCAGACGGTGTTCCAGATCCTGCCGCAGCCGAGCACGGGCACGACGGAATACACGATCGCGATCGACGGCCAGCAACTGCGCTACCGCAACACGCCGCCGCAGTGGACCAACTTCGTGTGGCCGAACCCGCAGGGTTCGCCGGGCGCGACGCTGTCCGCGACCACCTTCGACGGCCGCACGATCCAGCTCGTCAACGAGCCGGGCCGCTACGGTCTCGAGAAGCTGATCAACTCGGCGCAGCGCAAGCGCCGTCCGGACGGCACCTTCGACCTGACGTGGGCACAAGGCAGCGTGAGCGTGTCGGTGACGATGCGCATCATCAGCACGTCGCAGCCGACCGGCGGCGGCGGCGACCAGCCGCAGCAGCAGAGCCTGCGCGGGCTGCAGCTGCCGTCGTCGGTCGCCGACGTGAGCGCGGGCGCCGCGCAGAACGCGGCCCAGACCGGCGCCGGCGCGCCGGGCGCCGCGCCGGCCGTCGCGGCCGCTACCGGAACGAATGCACAGGGGGCGCAATGACGCAAACCGTTCAGGCGCAAGTCGCCTACTTCGGCAAGATTCCTTCGCGCGGCGACTTCGTGAAGAGCGCGCACAATCCGCAGCTGCTGCAGACGCTCGACCGCTGGATCGCACAGGCGCTCGAACTGCTCGCGGAGGATCCGCGCTGGAAGCTCGTCTACGAGGATGCGAAGCCGATGCACTTCGCGTTCCTCGGTTCGCGCAGCAAGCTCGCGATCGCCGGGCACATGGTCGCGAGCCACGACGTGTCGATGCGCCGCTTTCCGTTCCTCGGCGCGACCGCGCTCGAAGTCGACCGGCCGCTCGCGTTCCTCGCGCGCAGCCCGCTCGCGTTCGCGCGCCTGTGGTCGCGCATCGCCGCGCAGATGCCGCCGCTGCTCGGCAAGGACGAGCCACCGGGCGCGCTGCAGGCGCTCGGCGACACGCAGGTGCCGATCGACGTCGGCGGCCCCGGCACGTCGCATGACGGCACCTTCAACGATTTCGTCGAGCACCAGTCGCTGTACGGCCTGCAGCAGATGCTGCTCGAGAGCGGCCATCCGGTGCGGCTGCGCGGCGCGATGCTCGCGCTCGGCTCGCTGCTGCGCCCGGTGATGCAGAGCGGCTCGTCGCACATCGAGCGCGGCCTCACGCTGCCGCTGCCGGTCGACCCGTTCTACCGCAGCCTGGTCGCCGCGTTCTGGCTCGAACTGATCGCCCCGTTCGTCGCGCAGGCCGACTTCGAGCTCGCGATCTTCATCGGCACGATCGCCGAGCGCGAGCGGCTCATCATCGGCTTCAACGGCGCGTCGGCGAAGACGCTGCTGAGCGTCGTCGACCCGCAGACCTACGCCGCCCACAACATCGACATCGACGATCCCGAGTGGATCGACGCCCATGCGCAAAACGATCAGCAGATCAGCAAGCTCGTCAGCTACCTCGACCAACCGCAACTGTCGCTGCGCGTCGCAATCGACGCGTTCCGCGAAGCGTTCATCGGAGGCTGACGGGATGCACCAGATGACTCACGCCCGGCGCACGCCGGGTGCCGCCCTCCGCGCCGCCCTCCTCGCTGCCGGGCTCGTCGCGAGCAGCGCGAGCTTCGCGCAGAACACCGGCGCGACCGTCACGCCGGTCGGCAACGGCACGGTCGCGACGGCCGCGCTGCCCGCGAACGCGAATCCCGGCGCGGTGCCGCCGGCCGCCGGCTCGGTCGTGCACGGCACGGCCGGCACCGCGGGCACGATCACGCCGCCGCCCGCGAACGCGACGCCCGGCCAGGTGGTCGTCGGCGGCAAGGTGCCCGACGAGGCGACCAAGGCCGCCGTGCTGCAGAAGCTGCGCGACACCTACGGCGCGGCGAACGTGGTCGACCAGATCGAGGTCGGCGACGTCGCGACGCCGCCGAACTGGAGCGCGAACGTGCAGAAGCTGCTCGGGCCGCAGCTCAAGCAGATCAGCAAGGGACAGCTGAAGATCAACGGCACGCAGATCGAGATGAAGGGCGAGGTGCACAACGAGGCGCAGCGCCAGCAGCTCGCGAGCGACATGGCGAACACGCTGAACCCGACCTACACGATCCGCAACGGGCTGCGCGTGTCGGCGTCCGAGCAGGGGCTGCTCGACCAGACGCTCGCGAACCGGACGATCGAGTTCGAAACGGGCAGCGCGACGCTGACGCCGCAGGGCAAGCAGATTCTCGACCAGATGGCGGCCGCGCTCGCGAAGATGCCGAACCGCACGGTCGACATCATCGGCCACACCGACAACTCGGGGAACCGTACGTCGAACATCGCGCTGAGCCAGGCGCGCGCGGATGCGGTGAAGGGTTACCTGATCACGAAGAACATCACGCCGCAGCAGATGACGACGACGGGCGTCGGGCCGGATCAGCCGATCGCCCCGAACGATACGGCCGAAGGGCGGGCGAGGAATCGGCGGATCGAGTTCCGGGTGGGGCAGTAACGCCAGCCGGCCGCCCGTCGCGGGGGCGGCCCGGCCGACAGCGGGCGGCGCCGGAAAGGGCGCCGCCCGTTTTGCGTTTACGACTGCTCGTCCGGCCTCACCCCCAGCAGCTCGCGAATATGCGACAGCGAGCCGTCGTCCTTCACGACGCTCTCGAGCCACTTGTGCAGCGGCATGTCGGCCCATTCGGCCGCCTTGTCGGCGAGATACGCGACCGGGCTGTGCGGCTCGGTCTGGCGGAAATAGCGTGCGACCGCGCGCAATTGGTCGACGGCCTGCGCACGGTTCTGGATGCCGGCGATCATCTGCGGCGCCGGCGCGCGCGGAACGGACTGCGGCTGCACGTGAGTCTCCTCGGTCTGGATCGGATTGCCGAACACCGGCTCGATGCGCTCGGGCTGCGCGGACGCCGCCGCCTGCGTATGCGGCGCGCTGCCCGTATAGCCCTGCTCGCGCGCAAAGCGCTCGGCAAGCCGGTATACGGTCTCGAACGCGTCGCGCGCCTGCCGGAAGCTCGGCGCGGAATCGCCCGCGCGGCCGACCAGCGTTTCCTCGAACGCGTCGAGCGCGAACTCGAACGCCTTCAGGTTCGCGAGCAGCGTCGCGTAGAACGCGATCGGCGTCACGCGCCGCGACGCGTCGATCTGCTCGACCGACGGCTTGCCGCGCGCGATGTCGTCCGCGTGCTCGGGGTCGCGCTTGATCGCCTGCGCGACGTGCTGCGCGACTTCCCAGTCGAGCGTGGTGAACGCGTTCGACGCGCCGTCCGTCATCGGAATGCCGCGCAGCAGCTCGGCCGTGCGGCCGGACAGCCACGCGACGTTGCCGAGCCGGTATTCGATGTCGTCGCCTTCCGGCAGCGGGTGCACGGTGTCCCAGTACTCGCGGCACAGCCCTTCGAGCAGCGCATAGCCGTCGGTGAGGCCCGTGATGCCGTCCTCGAGCGCGAGCGCCTCGGTGAGCCACACCGCGAGCCGCAGGTCCTTGGTGCGCGTGCGCAGCAGTTCGCTCGCGCGATCGACGACGAAGCCCCAGTCGGCTTCCTTGATCTCGGTCACCCATTCGCCCTGGTCGAGCGTCGGGTCGTCGTAGCGCCGCGCTTCCTGGATCGCGTCGAATTCGTTCGAGAACAGCAGGTCGTCGCCGGTGGGCGACGCGTCGCTGACCGGCGTCAGCAGCTCGGGAAGATTGATCGGCATGGTTCAGTGAATCCGTTGAGGCATGAGGTTGCGCGGGCCGCGCTCATTCGACGGTATACGCGAATTCGCCGGCCTCGTCCGCGCGCACCGCGATGCGCGCGATGGCCGCGCCGTCGGCGATCCGGCCCAGCACATGGCCCGCAATCTCCGGCAGCAGCGTGCCGTTCAGGATGTGGTCGACGTTGCGGGCGCCCGAGTCGACCTCGGTGCAGCGCGCGAGCACCGCATCGACGAGCGACTCGTCCCACTCGAACACGGCCTTGTGGTTCGCCTCGATCCGGCGGCGGATCCGCTCGAGCTTCAGCTCGATGATCTCGGCCAGCACGTCGTCGGAGATCGGGTAGTACGGCACCACCTTCATCCGGCCGAGGAACGCGGGCTTGAAGGTCTTGTACAGCTGCGGGCGCAGCGCGTCGGCGAGCGCGTCCGGATCGGGCAACTCCTCGGCCGGCTTGTTCAGGCATGCCTGCATCACCGCGGCCGAGCCGACGTTCGACGTCAGGATGATCAGCGTGTTGCGGAAGTCGATCTCGCGCCCTTCGGCGTCGTCCATCATGCCCTTGTCGAACACCTGGAAGAACATCTCGAGCACGTCCGGGTGCGCCTTCTCGACCTCGTCGAGCAGCACGACCGAATACGGATTGCGACGCACGGCCTCGGTCAGCACGCCGCCCTCGCCGTAGCCGACGTAGCCCGGCGGCGAACCCTTCAGCCCCGACACGCTGTGCGCTTCCTGGTACTCGCTCATGTTGATCGTGACCATCTTGCGCTCGCCGCCGTACAGGATGTCGGCCAGCGCAAGCGCGGTCTCGGTCTTGCCGACGCCCGACGGCCCGACGAACATGAACACGCCGCGCGGCTTGTTCGGATCCTCGAGGCTCGCGGACGCCGTGCGCACGCGCTGCGCGATCGCGTCGAGCGCATGGTCCTGGCCGATCACGCGCGCGGCGAGCAGCGGCTGCAGGTTCAGCACGGTGTCGATTTCGTCCTTCACCATCCGGCCGAGCGGAATGCCCGTCCACGCGGCGACGATCTCGGCGACCACATGGCCGTCGACCTGCAGCGGCACCATCGGCTCGCCGCCCTGCAACGCATGCAGCGCCGCGACGCGCTCGGCAAGCTTGTCGCGGGCGGCCTGCACGTCGACCGGCTGGCCGTCGTCGGACGGGCCGCGTGCATGGTCGAGCGTTTCGCGCAGCTCGGTGATCTCGGCGACGATCGCACGCTCGGCTTCGTAGCGCGCCTCGTCCTTCGCCAGTTGTTCGAGCGCCGCGTCGCGCTCGGTGCGCAGCTCGCCGAGCCGCTCGTCGTGCGCCGCGCCGCCGGCCGCCTCGCGTTCGAGCGAGGCGATTTCCGCATCGATCCGCTCGATGCGCTTTTTCGTATCGTCGATCGCCGCCGGCGTCGCGCTGTGTGCGAGCGCGACCTTCGCGCATGCGGTGTCGAGCACGCTGATCGCCTTGTCCGGCAGCTGGCGGCCGCTGATGTAGCGATGCGACAGGCGCACGGCTTCGGTGATCGCGTCGTCGAGGATCCGCACGTTGAAGTGCTTCTCCATCAGCCCGGCCATGCCGCGCAGCATCGCGGCCGCGAGCGGCTCGCTCGGCTCCTCGACCTTCACGACCTGGAAGCGCCGCGCGAGCGCCGCATCCTTCTCGAAGTACTTCTTGTATTCGCTCCACGTCGTCGCGGCGATCGTGCGCAGCTCGCCGCGCGCGAGCGCCGGCTTCAGCAGGTTCGCCGCATCGTTCTGGCCGGCCTGCCCGCCCGCGCCGATGATCGTGTGCGCCTCGTCGATGAACAGGATGATCGGGTGCGCGCTCTTCTTCACCTCGTCGATCACGCTCTTCAGCCGGTTCTCGAACTCGCCCTTCACGCTCGCGCCGGCCTGCAGCAGCCCCATGTCGAGCACGTGCAGCGCGACGCCGCGCAGCGGCGGCGGCACGTCGTCGGCCGCGATCCGCAGCGCGAGGCCCTCGACGACCGCGGTCTTGCCGACGCCGGCCTCGCCGGTCATGATCGGATTGTTCTGGCGACGCCGCATCAGGATGTCGATCGCCTGGCGAATCTCCGCCTCGCGGCCGATCACCGGATCGATCTTGCCGTCGCGCGCGCGCTGCGTGAGATTGGTCGTGTACGTGTCGAGCGCGGGCGTCTTCGACGGGCCGGCCGCGGGCGCGCCGCCGTCGGCCGCAGGCGCGGCGTCGCCGTCGCCCGCGTCGGTCTGGCGCGGTTCGGCTTCGCTGGAGCCGGCCACGATTTCGTCGAACTTGTGCTTCAGGTCCGTCACGTTGACGTCCGCGAACTGCGCGGACATCCGCTGCGCGAACTGCGCGAGATCGGGCGCCGTCAGCAGCGCCAGCAGCAGATGCCCGGAACGGATGCGGCCGAGCTGCGAATCGAGCGACGCGATCAGCCACGCCTGCTCGAACAGCGCGATCAGGTGCACCGAGAACACCGGCGTGCGCGTGTTGCCGGTCTTCAGGCGCGTCAGCTCGCGTTCCAGGTCGGCGCGCAGCGCGTGCGGATCGATGCGGCTCGCGCGCAGCGCGAGCGGCAGGTCGCCCGCCGGCTCCTCGAGCAGCGCGAGGAACAGGTGCTCCAGATCGACCTCGTAATGGCCGCGCGCCAGGCATGCGCTCGCCGCGCGCTCGGTCGCATGCCGGCACAGCGGATTCAGTTTCGTGATCAGGGTCTTCAGGGGCGTGCTCATGGCGTCGATCTCAGGTTCGATTGCGTGTCTTGTTGTCGGGATCTGCGTGCGGATGGAACGCGCATGCGCTGCATCGGCGAGCAGACCCTTGGAATCAGTGAATCACGTGCAGCTCGTAGCGTGCATCCGCGCGGTCCTCGGCGGCATCGCGCGTGCACAGGAACGCGTCCCAGCCGAGCCGCGAGCCCGCGCCGAGCACGCTCGCGCCGACCTCGGTGCGCTTGAGCACGAGCTTGACCTCGTATTCGAGCGTGACGCCGGCCAGCAGCGTCAGCATCCGTTCGAGCGCGACGGCCTGCGCGCCGCCGGGCAGGAACGCCTCGTAGTCGCGCTTGGACAGCGGGCCGACGACGATCCGCGCGCGCATGTCGCGCTGCCACACGCGCTCGCCGACGAGCGCCGTCGCGCCGAGCACCGCATTGACCTCGCCGAGCACGCTCAGCTGGTCGGGCGGCACGTCGTACCACTTGCCGACGAACTGGTCGATCTTCACCGGCACGCGGAAGTAGTCGGACAGCGTGCGCTGCAGGTACGCGGCCGACATCGGCCGGTGCCGCGCGGCCAGCGCGTAGCCGGCGACGGCCTCGTCGAGCACGCCGCCGACACCGGCCGCGAGGCTGTCGCGCACCTCGTCGTTCGGCACGCCGGCGATCGCGAGCAGCAGCGGCAGGTAGCGCTCGTCGCGATCGAGCTCGTAGTGGAACGGCAGCCGGTACTTCTTCCACGCGGCATAGAACAGCGCGGTCGCGCGGTTCGAGAACACGTCGAAGAACGCGCGCGCCGCATGATCGCGCTTCAGGTGTTCGCGCGCGACGATCTGCTCGGTGTAGTGCAGCGGCAGCGCGCCCTGCCCGCCGAGCAGCCCGAAGAACGCGGGCGTCAGCTCGACGTGGCCGAGCTCGCCGGCCGCGAGCGCCGCTTCGCGCTGCTCGCCCGAGTCGAGCGGCGTGCCGTCGTCGCCATACGAACGAGCGCCTTCGATCTCGCTCGGCGGGAAGCCGAGCGACAGCGTGTTGCGGAATTCGATGCGCTGCGCGACGACGTCGCCCTGCCGCCACGCGCCGGGCGCGTCCGACGCCTGCCGCGCGAACAGCCCTTCGAGCACGCGCACGGCCTGGAAGAACTCGAAGCGGTGCGGCTCGTCGAGCAGCGCGTCGACTACGCCAGGATCGATTCGCCGGTGCGGGGCTTGCATCGGATGATCTCCTCGCCGGTGCGCTTCGACACGACGACTAGTTGAACGAAACTGTTGAGGTGCACGTACAGCCCGAAGAAGCTGTCGAGCACGCGTACGAACGAGGCGAGGCTCGCGCCGACGAAGTGTTCCTCGTCGATCGTCAGCCGCACCTCGATGCCGCGCACGAAGGTCGCGAACGGCTTGCCGGGCAGCCATTGCACGGCACCGCGCTGCTCGACGCTGACCAGCCCGTCGATCTGGCGCGTCGACACGGCGGTGCGCCGCAGGTCGTACAGCGTCAGCATTTCCTTCAGCGGCGCGAGGCCGTGCGCGACCAGCGACACGTGATTCAGCGCGAGGTGCGACACGAGCCGCCAGTGCGCGGCGCGGCCGCGCTCGAAGCGCACGCTCTGCGTCGGGCGGCGCAGCAGCGCGATGCCGCTCGTCTGCGCGCCGCCTTCCTGGAACAGGTCGCCGCCTTCGAGGCCGAACGCGAGCATCGCCGGCAGGTCGCGGTTCGTGCAGGTGAGATCGAGGCTCAGCGTGTCGGTCTGCGGCGACGTCGGCTCGAAGTCGATGTCGACGATCGAGATCTCGGTTTCGTAGCCGGGACTCTTCTGCGCGACCCAGTCGTTGCGGCGCGCGAACCAGTAATGGCCGATCCGCGCCGCCTCGCCGTGATGCAGCGAATAGAACGGCCGGAACTCGATCACCGATTCCTCGTGCGCCTGCTGCCGGACCAGCTTCACCGAGTCGATCGAATACACCTCGTACGCGAACGCGCGCCTCGCCTCGGCGATCACCGGGTACGACACCGCGCGATGCGTGATGCGGATCGGCTCGCCGTGCTGGCGGAACAGGTTCACGATCGGCGTGCAGAACAGCCGGAAGTGGCTCGCGCTCAGCAGTTCGAGCAGCCGTGCGACATGCGAGTCGCTGCGCACGTCCTGCAGCACGAGATGCAGCGTCGCGCGCTGGCAGCGGCCCGCCGCGCGCGCGATCGCCGCGAGATCGAAGTCGACGAAGTCGAACTTGTCGGGAAACGCGAAGTATTCGGTGAGCAGGCGATATGCGGGGTGCGACTTCGCCGGATAGTCGATCAGCGCATCGTCCTCGTCGAAGCCGGCCTGCGCGATCGGCAGCTTGCGCAGCGCGGTCCAGCGGCCGTTGCGCTCGGGCTCGACATACGCGCCGAGCACGTTGACGAACAGGCAGTCGGTCAGCTCGGCGACGAACGACTGCTCACCGTGCAGGTGCGCGCGCAGCGTCGGCAGCTTCAGCGCGCCGAGATCGAGCTGCGCGGCGAGCGATTCGAACGTGATCGAGATCACGCCGGTCGCGTTGGACGGCAGCACCGTCGCACTCGGCGCGAGCGCGACCGGCGTGTAGCGCGCTTCCGAGATGCGGACGGGCGCGAGCGTCACGTCGTACGCGGTGCGGAACCGGCACTGCACGCCGCGGATCGGGCGGCTCTTGAGCTCGGTGCCGCGCCGGATCACGACCGGCTCGGTCTGCTGGCCCGGCGCCGCCGGTGCGAACTGCGCGATCGAGCAGGACGGAAACGGCCGCAGGTAGTGCGGATACAGCACTTCCAGCAGCGCTTCGGTGAATTCGGGGTAGTCGTCGTCGAGCTTCTTGTTGATGCGCGCGCCGAGCAGCGCGAACGACTCGATCATCCGCTCGACGTGCGGATCCTCGCAGTGCTCGCCGGACAACGCGAGGCGCGCCGCGATCTTCGGATAACGTTCGGCGAAATCCCGCGAATAGCGCCGCAAAAACGATAATTCGCGCTCGTAGTACGGCAGCAATTCTTCCATCGACGACCCCGAAGCTCTTCCATTCCTTGCCGGACCCTGATCCGCCACCGGGCGGTCCGGCCCGCTCGGCGGCTTGAATTACGGCATTCGCGCCGCGCGCGCGCGCGTTACCGAATACTGCAGCGTCGACGGTTGCAGCATCGCGTCGAAGCTGACCGGCTCCTCGGCCGGATGCACGACGAGCAGCGCCTGGATCGCGAAATAAAGCGCGTTGGTCGACTGCTCGTTCAGCTCGAACGTCACCTGCACCTGCTGCAGCCGCGGCTCATGGCGCGCGATGGCCTGCTGGATCGACTTGCAGATGAACGCGCGATCGTAGTGGCTCGCGAGGCTCAGCCCGGCGAAATCGTTCAGCCCGTAGGTCAGCACCGACTTCTGGCACTCCGGCAGCGCGGCCAGTTCGGACTCGGTGTGCGCGATACGGGTATTGAGGATCGCCTCGACGTCGCGGGCGACCGTGTTCTTCAGCTCGTCCAGCGACAATTGCCGCATCGCCGCCGAGGCCGGCAGGTGCGGTTCGTCGTCGAACAGCTTGTCGAGAAAACTCGGTTCGAATCGTTTCATCGGCCGGTGCGCAACAGCGAAAACGGCAACGGAGCGCCGCGCGCCCCGTTGCCGCAACCGACCTTAGACCGCGTAGGTCTTGTCGTTCTTGGTCAGGCTCCAGGCGCCCTGCGTGTTGCCGCCCTGGTTGCCGCCGATCTTCTGCTGGGTCTGCTTCCACTGCACGGCTGCGTACTTCAGCGAGAACGTCTCGATCGGCAGGCCTTCCTCGCGGACGCTCGGCGCGATGCTCGAGATGATCACGTACTTCAGCTTGACTTCCAGGTACTGCACGCGCTTGCCTTCACCGTCCGCGCGCGAGAAATGGACCGTCACTTCGTCGAACGTGGTGCCGCCCGACGCGTGCTGATACAGCAGCGGGCTCGACGAATCGATTTCCTTCGTGAAGATCATGTCGCCGTGCTCGCAACGCGTCATCGTGTGACCGCCTGCGGTCGATGCGGTTGCCGAACGCGGCTGCAGGATCGAGTGATCCCACGATTTCAGTTCGATCCAGCCCTGATGGTCCTTGTCCGCGGATTCGCCCTTCACCGCCGGACTACCAAACTGCAAGTGCATATGTAACATGGCCCTTCGACTCCCCAAAGAGGTGGTTTTAACGTCCTACCCAGGCGGCCCGCCCAGGCGATTTGCTCGCTTATGAATTTGCCGGTTTGGGCAGATCAGCGACAAGCCGCAGAGAAATCGAGAGTTCGTCGAGCTGGAAGTGCGGGCGCAGGAATGCGACCGAACGATACGAGCCCGGCTTGCCCGGAATCTCCGCTACTTGTATGGATGCCTCGCGCAGCGGGAATTGCGCCTTCTGCTCCTGCGACGCGTTGTCGTCGAGCAGCACATACTGCGAAATCCACCGGTTGAGGAATGTCTCCACGTTCTGCGCCGACGCGAAGCTGCCGATCTTGTCGCGCATCATCGCCTTCAGGTAGTGCGCGACGCGCGATACCGAGAAGATGTACTGAAGCTGGGCGGACAGGACGGCGTTCGCGTTCGCGCTGTCGGTGCTGTATTTCTTCGGCTTCTGCACCGATTGCGCGGCGAAGAACGCGGCGTAATCAGAATTCTTGCAATGGACGAGCGGGATGAAGCCGAGGTCGCTCAGCTCCTTCTCGCGGCGATCGGTGATCGCGATCTCGGTCGGGCACTTCAGCGCGACTTCGCCGTCGTCGGTCTTGAACGTGTGGGTCGGCAGGTCCTCGACGAGGCCGCCGCCCTCGACGCCGCGGATCGCCGCGCACCAGCCGAAGTCGTCGAATGCGGCCGTCAGGCGGGCGGCAAACGCCCACGCGGCGTTGCACCACAGATACTTGTCGTGGTCGGTGCCGTCGACATCCTCGACGAAGTTGAAGCTCTCGGCGGTCTGGCCGTCCTTCGGATTGAACGGCAGGCGGCCGAGGAAGCGCGGCAGCGTGAGGCCGACGTAGCGCGAATCCTCGGAATCGCGGAACGACTTCCACTTCGCGTATTCGACCGTGTCGAACACCTTGCCGAGATCGCGCGGCTTGCCGAGGTCGGCGAACGACTCGAGGCCGAGCAGCTCGGGCGACGCCGACGCGATGAACGGCGCATGCGCGGCCGCCGCGACGTGCGACATCTGCTCGATGAAGTACATGTCCTCCGGCTGGCGCGAGATCTCGTAGTCGCCGATCAGCGCGCCGAACGGCGAGCCGCCGAAGGTGCCGAACTCTTCTTCGTAGACCTTCTTGAACAGCGCGCTCTGGTCGAACTCGCTCGCGCCCTTGAAGTCGCGCACGAGGTCGCGCTTCGGCGCATGCAGCGCCTTGATCTTGATCGTCTGGCCGGTGTTGCTTTCCTTGACCAGGTAATCCATCCCGCGCCACGTGCTTTCGAGGCGCTGGAATTCCGGCGCATGCATCACCGCGGACAGCTGCGTCGAGATCAGGCGGTCGAGCTCCGCGACGCGGGCGTCGATCGTCGCCGACAGGTTGTCCGACACGATCACCGTGCCGTCGAGCACCTGGTGCACGAGCTCGCCGATCAGGTCCTTCGCGCGCGCGTGCTCGGAATCGGATTTCGCGACCTTGCTCTTCTCGACGATATCGTCGAGCAGCGAAGTCCCGGCGGCGTATTCCGCGCCGCTTGCTTGGGCCGGAGCCGTTTGCTGGTTCATCTCAACACTCCGTCGTCATTCGCCGTCTTTGTCGCCGCCCGTGCCCTTCGCGAGCTCCTGCAACTGCTGCGTGTTCTTCAGCACCTCGGACAGCAGATCCTCGAGCTTGTCGTTGCCGGCCAGCTTGTTGCGCAGGTCGGCGAGCTTCGAACGCGCCTCGAGCAGGCGGCGCAGCGGCTCGACCTGCTCGACGACTTCGTCCGGGTTGAAGTCCGACAGCGAACGGAACTTCAGGTCGACCGCGAACTTGCCGCCTTCCGGGCTCAGGCGGTTTTCCACCTGGAACGCGGCGCGCGGCTCGATCGCCTTCATCACGTCGTCGAAGTTGTCGCGGTCGATATTGACGAACTTGCGGTCGCGCAGCTTCGGCTGCTCGATCTCGGACTGGCCCGCCAGATCGCCGACGACCCCGACGACGAACGGCAATTCCTTCACCTCGATCGCATCGCCCTTCTCAACCTCGTAGGTCAGCTGGACGCGCGGCGGCCGTATTTTTTGCAAGCTTTTCTGAATGCTTTCTTTCTTGGCCATCTCGACGGCTCCCAGGTTGGTTGTGGTTTGGTCGATCCGCTCAGCGCAGCGCGCTGAACGGGTCGCCGCCCTTCTGCGGCGTGCCGGCGCTCACCGGCGGGGGCGGGGGCGGCGTGGTTGCCGCGCCGCTGTCGGCGGCCTCTGTACGGGCCGTTGCTTTCGGACGATGCAGCCGGGTGCGCGTCCACTTCTTGGGCTGCGCCTTCTGCTCCGGCGGGAACAGCGCATTCTCGCCCAGCGTTTCGCGCAGCTGCTTCGCCAGCGCCTGTGCGTCCGACTTCGCATCGCCCGCGAGCGAGGCATCCTGACGCAGCTCGCCGAGCGACTGCGTCGCGATGCGCAGGCCCGCGACGGCCAGCACGCTCTTCGCCTGACGGTCGGTCGCGTCGCGCTGCAGCGCTTCCTGGGCGGCGACGATCGCCTGGCCATAGTGGTTCTGGGCGAACTGGATCTGCGCGATGCGCGACCACGGTTCCTCGCGCGTCGGGTCCGACTTCGCGAGCTGCTGGTAAAGGCCGAGCGCCTTGTCCTGATCGCCCGATTTCGCAACCGCGTCCGCATCGGCCAGCGACTTGTTGAATACATCGGCGGTCGGCGGCGTCGGCTGGGTCGCACAGCCGGCGATCACGCCGCAGGCCAGCACTACCCCGGACAATTTTGCGAAGAGACGGTCTTTCATCGTTATATCCACCGGCGCGTGAGTTTTAAAATCGTTGAGAATCTGGTTCTTTTGCTTTGCAAGAAGCGCGCGGGTATAGTACCGATCAATTTTTCATAATTCAATCGTCGCGTGCAGAGTAATTCCTTTTAAAACCGTGCGCCACCCCCTCGAAAAGCCCGTCGCAGCACGCGTGCGACGATTTTCTCTGCGGCCGGAATGCGCAAGTTTTACTGGTTGCCGGGCGCATCGCCCGGACAACGGAAAAAATTTCCGAACGCCTGCCGCGGCGCGCGCTGCTTAATAGTTGAACGGTGGGATGGCCGGCATTCGCGTCGACGCTGAAATGCCCGGTAGATTTGACAGGGAGTAAAAGGCGACACGCCGGAAACACGATGAGACCGTCCATGATTCGCTACGCGCTGCCGCTGGTCGCCTGCGCGCTTCTGGCCGGCTGCGCGGCCGCCCCGCTGCTCGGTTCGGCCGCGAGCGCCGTCATGTCGGCCGCCGGCATCGGCAAGCCCGAGGTGCCCGACGCACAGAAGCCGCCGCGCAACATCGGCATCACGCTCGCCGCGGCGCCGAACCTGAACGCCGCGACCGACAACAAGCCGCTCGCGCTGGTCGTGCGGCTCTATGCGCTGAAGGACCCGACCTCGTTCCAGCAGGCGCCGTTCGACGCATTTACCGATCCGACCAAGGAAAAGGCCGCATTGGGCGCCGACCTGCTGAACGTGCGCGAAATCACGCTGATTCCGGGCCAGCGCTATACGGCAACCGAAAAGGTTTCGCGTGAAGCGCAGGCGTTCGGCATCGTCGCGCTGTTCCGCGATCCTGCACTCCAGCGATGGAAACTGACGTTCGATCCGGCAAAGTCGGAGAAATCCGGCATAATCATCGGCCTGCATAATTGCGCGATGACGGTCACCGACGGCACGGTCATCGCACCGCAACAGGGTGCGCCGTCACAACCGCTCAATTTGCTTTCGTCGGTGAGCTGCGGTTAAGCATGACGCACGAATGTCAATTAACAAGAGTTAACACTTGGCGATTTAATTCGGGCACGAACAAATCGATTACATCGCAACGCCACATTAACCGGATTTGACATGAGTTATTCGGCCAAGGTGCTGTGGGGGGAGGGGCTGTTCCTCCGGCCTCAACATTTTCAGCGGCAGGATGCGTACCACGAAGCGCGCCTGTTCGAGTCCATCCAGGCGATCCAGCCGTACAACTGGGGCGTGCGCTCGGTGCGCATCGATCGCGACGCGCTCGGCAGCAACGTGCTGCGCGTCGCCGAGCTCGCGCTCGTGTTTCCGGACGGCGCGCTGTATGCGGCGCCGCAGGCGGACGACCTGCCGCCGCCGATCGCGCTGGACACGCTGCCCGACGGCATCAACGAATTCGTGTTCTATCTCGCGCTGCATCCGCTGCGCGAGAACGGCACCAACTACAGCGACGATCCGGCCGCCGGCTTCACGACGCGCTTCGTCAGCGAGCAGACCAGCGTCGCCGACAACTTCACCGATGCGGCCGAGGCCGACATCACGTTCCTGAAGACGCAGGTGAAGCTGATCGCGCACAGCGAACCGCGCGACCAGCTGCTGTCGGTGCCGCTCGTGCGCGTGCGCCGCACCGCGACGTCCGGCTTCGAGATCGACGACAGCTTCGTGCCGCCGTGCCTCGCGATCGACGCGTCGCCGATCCTGCACCAGCGGCTGCGCCAGCTGATCGACGCGCTGCAGGCGAAGGTGAACGCGCTGTACGGTTTCCACCGCGAGCCGTCGAAGAACATCATCGAATTCCGCTCCGGCGACATCGCGTCGTTCTGGCTGCTGCACACCGCGAACGCCGCGTTCGCGACGCTTGCGCACCTGCACCAGCACGCGGCGCTGCATCCCGAGCGGCTGTTCCAGGAACTGCTGCGCCTTGCGGGCCAGCTGATGACGTTCTCGAAAGGCTATTCGCTCGCCGATCTGCCCGTGTACCGCCACGACGATCCGGGGCCGGGCTTCGCGCGCCTCGACCTGATGCTGCGCGAGCTGCTCGACACCGTGATCTCGACGCGCTACTTCGCGATCACGCTCGACGAGGTGCGTCCGTCGTTCCATCTCGGCCGTCTCGACTCCGGCAAGATCGACGAGAAGACCGCGTTCTACCTCGCGGTGTCCGCGGACCTGCCGAGCGTCGAGCTCGTCGAGGCCGTGCCGGCCCGCTTCAAGGTCGGCGCACCCGACGACGTCGACAAGCTCGTGCTGTCGGCGATGCCCGGCGTGCGGCTCGCGTATACGCCGCAGGTGCCGCCCGCGATTCCGGTGCGCCCCGGCGCGTGCTACTTCGCGCTCGATTCGCGCGGCGCGCTGTACGAGCGCATGCTGCAGGCCCAGTCCGCGATGATCTACGCGCCGACTGGCATCAATGACCTGAAATTCGAACTGATCGCGGTCACATCATGAGCTACGCGCCTTCCCTGTTCGGCGACAATGCGCCGGCCCCCATGCATACCCCGGCGTCGACGGACGCCGCGTTCCAGGCCCGCTCGCTGCTCGACCTGCTGTACGACGGTTTCTTCATGCTGTTCCTGCTCAAGAACGGCCGCGAGCCGGACAGCGCGAGCGAATTCAGCACGCGTATCCAGGAATTCCTGTCGGATTTCGAGCGCGGCGCGAAGAAGCTGAACATCGCCGCCGAGGACGTATACAGCGCGAAGTTCGCGTACTGCGCGGCGGTCGACGAGATGGTGCTGTCGTCGCAGTTCAAGATCCGCCCGGACTGGGAGCGCCGGCCGCTGCAGCTCGTGCTGTTCGGCGAGCAGCTCGCGGGCGAGAAGTTCTTCACGTATCTCGAGGATTGCCGCGCGCAGGGCGCGGCGCGGCTGCAGTCGCTCGAGGTGTTCCACATGTGCCTGCTGCTCGGTTTCCAGGGGAAGTATCTGCTGGAAGGGCCGGAGAAGCTGGCCTACCTGACCGCACGGCTCGGCGACGAAATCGCGCACATGAAGGGCAAGCGCGCGCCGTTCGCGCCGCACTGGCCGCTGCCGGACCAGATCGCGCATCGACTCAAGCGCGAAGTGCCGGTGTGGGCGATCGGCGCGGTGTTCGCGCTCGTCGCGCTGCTCGGGTATCTCGGGCTCAATACCTATCTGAAGGACAAGACGCTGCAGGCGCTCGCCCCTTATTCGCAGGTGATCAAGGTCGGTCCGGAGTCGGCCAATTTGACGATTTCGTTGCCGTAAGAGCGCGGCTGCGCAAGCGCGTCGTATGACGAAGAAAGGACCGCTGCAGTTCACGGGCGGTCCTTTTTTCATGGTGAAGCGGACGTCGATCGTTGCGGCGCGTGGCGGTGCGCGATTCGCGCGCGCCGGGTCGGCTCGCGTGTCGTCAGAACAGGATGAACGCGTCGTTCTCGACGTAGAAGGAAAATGCGTCGAGCAACTGCGCGATGCTCGGTTCGTCGATCTGGTCGTGCGCATTGATCACGATGTCCTCGATCGTCGCGCTGTCCAGCGTGATCTGCCAGCCCGGCTGCCGGGCGACGGCCGGTACCGCGTCGTCTTCCGCATCGGGAGGGTCCTCGGAGAATGCGCCTTCGGTGTCGAGCGTCCACGGCATCGGCGGCAGGTACAGCCATCCGGAAAAATCGCCGGGACGTTCGAGAATGTGCTTCAGCGACACTTCGGTCGCGGGGGTGGTCGACATGGGAGTTGTAGCTGGAATCAGTCGGCGTGACGGTTACGAAAGATTGTGCGTCGCTGCGATCGCATCGGCGAGCCGTGATTATGCCAATTCCGATCCGGCCAACATCGCGCTTCGCTGGAAAAACGGCCAGGAGCCCTTTACCAGCAGCCACGTCACCCAGTGCGCGTTGAACTCGCCGAGGTTGTCCTTGACCAGCATGTCCGGCATCCCGGCGCCGCGTTCGACATGGACGGACTTGCCCCCGTACTCGTCCGTGCAGACACCGCCCCGATGGAATCGATTGCAATCAGGGCCAATTCGACTTCCAGCGCGGCCCGGTTGCGAGTAGTGTCTACGTGCCCGTATTCCGGCCGCGCCGGGTCCGATCGGGATTCCGGCGCTCACTACACGACATCGAAACCCTGGAGATCTGCGATGAAACGTTCGAAGTTCCTGCTGTCGGGCCTGCTGCTCGCGTCGGCCCTCGGCTTCACGGCCGTCGCCGCCCATGCGGAAGACCTGCTCGACTCCGTGAAAAAAGCCGGCGTGCTGCGCGTCGGTCTCGAAGGCACGTACCCGCCGTTCAACTCGCGCGGCACGTCGGGCCAGCTCGAGGGCTTCGACGTCGATGTCGCCAACGCGGTTGCCGGCAAGCTCGGCGTGAAGACGCAGTTCGTGCCGACCGAATGGAGCGGCATCATCGCCGGCCTGCAGGCCGGCAAGTTCGACGTGATCGTCAACCAGGTCACGATCACGCCGCAGCGCAAGGAAGTGCTCGACTTCAGCCAGCCCTACACGTATTCGGCCGCGCAGTTGATCCAGCGCAAGGACGATACGCGCGACTTCAAGTCGCTCGAAGACTTCAAGGGCAAGAAGCTCGGCGTGACGCTCGGCACCAACTACGACCAGATGGCGCGCGCCGTGCCGGGCATCGAGGTGCAGACGTACCCGGGCGCGCCGGAGAAGCTGCGCGATCTCGCCGCCGGCCGGATCGAGGCGACGCTCGACGACCGCCTGATGCTGCCGTACATGATCAAGACCTCGAACCTTCCGCTGCGCCCGGGCGCCGTGCTGAACGGCGGCAAGCAGGAAATGGCGATCCCGTTCCGCAAGGGCAATCCGAAGTTCGAGAAGGCGATCAACGACGCGCTGACTTCGCTGCGCAACGACGGCACGCTGAAGAAGATCTCGATGCACTGGTTCGGCAGCGACGTGACCGTGCCGGTCGCGCAGTAATCCCCTCGCACGTCGACGCGTCACGTCCTTCGCTCGCGCGAAAGGCGTGACGCCCGTCGCTCGACCTTGTGCGGTTCCGGACGGCGCGCGCCTTTCCGGTCAGGCCGCCTCGTCGAACCGCGCGAGCAGCATCTGGCCGGTCGGCGTCAGCGCAGGACGCGCGGCCACCGGGTTCGTGCGGCTCTGCGTGTCGTCGACCAGCTGCTTCTCGACGAGCACCGCGAATGCCGGATTCGACGGATCGACGCTGTCCGGCGCACGCGCGACGCGGAGCAGCATCGAGAATTCATGCGGACTCAACATGGACTTTGTCTCCTGATCGCTCGATCCGAGGCGATCAGCGTCGCGCTCGTTCGGCGAATGTCATTGCGCACACCCGACGGGCATGAAACCTCGCAGGCTGCCCGCGACGCAGGCACGGCATCGCAGGCGCGCGGCACCGCCCCGAACCGGGGCGATCGCATACCCGAGCGGCGCGCACCGGGCGTGCCGCCGCGACGGGAAGTGCAACGTTAGGGGCGCTTCGTGACGTAGCCGTGACAGCAAAACGGGGGCGCAACGACATCGCGCGCATCGTGCGCGAACAGCCGTGCG
Source organism: Burkholderia pseudomultivorans (assembly GCF_902499075.1). Taxonomy (GTDB): domain Bacteria; phylum Pseudomonadota; class Gammaproteobacteria; order Burkholderiales; family Burkholderiaceae; genus Burkholderia; species Burkholderia pseudomultivorans. The sequence goes on from NZ_CABVPP010000018.1 coordinate 23,744, forward strand.
ACGTCGGCGTGTGCGTTGCGCAGCAGCCGACAATCAACCGATATCGGTCGCGCCTCCCGCCGCTTGCACGGCCGCTCCGCGCCGCTCCCGCCCGACCGCCGGCAACACCCGCGCCGGCCGCTTCGCGAACCAGCGGAATATCAGGATCGGCAAGACGATCGGCAGGAAGTTGCGCCCGCTGAACAGGTTCGGCGTGCGCATGACCTCCATCAGCGACACATAAAGGACGGCGTGCGCGCAGCACCAGAACCCGTTGCCGCTGCGCCATCCCGCGTAGCTGCGGCCGAGCGCCCAGCCCAGCACGACCGCATCGAGGAGCCCGAACCAGCCCCACTCGTAGAAGTGGACGAAGATGCCCGACGGGTTGTTGAATTCCGGGTCGGCATAGCTGTTCAGGAACACGGTGATGCTGTCGGTCGAGTCGAGCCACGGCTGGAATATCGCGCCGATCACCGGAAAGCGCACCAGCCAGTCGAACGTGAACATCGGGTGGCCGCTCCCCCAGCCGAGCACGCTCACGATCCCCGCGCCGTTGTTCAGCGCCGTCGAGTAGTACAGGCCGAGACGCTCGAGCGCGAAATCGAACACGTTGTCGTAGATATTGACGTAATAGGCTTCCCACGAGCGGTTGTACTCGTTGGCGATGAACAGCGCGAACAGCAGCGGAATCGCCGCGTACGGCCCGAACCTCAGCACCGCGGAATATCGGCCGCCGAGCCGGAACCGCACGACCATCAGCGCGAACGGCAGCATCATCTCGATCAGCGCCAGCCGCTCGGCGAAGATGAAGCTGCGCAGCAGCGTCAGCACGCCGAGCACGACCATGTACACCTTGTAGCGGTTCAGCCCCTTCACCGGCGTCCGGAACACGTAGAAATAGAGCGCGACGAACGGCGCCGTTGCCTGCGTGAACGAACTGAGGCCGGCGATCCGTCCGACCTGCTCGAGCATCACGTACGTGGTCGCATCGCCGTGCAGGAACGCGAGCAGCAATGCCGGGTGCGTGATGATGCCGCTCATCATCACGAGATAACCGAACATCGCGAGCACGAACAGGAAATCGAGCACGTGCGGCGGCAGCTCGATCGGCGCCGCCGCCGGCCCCGGCCGCGACTCCGCCTCAGTCGTCGCGAACCAGGCGGCAGCCATCACGACCAGCAGGAACAACGCACCGGCGAACGCGTAGTAGTCGTCGAAATAGAGCCGTGCAATCGATTTCTGGTCGCCCAGCAGGCTCAGCGACAGCATCCCGTACAACGGCAGGATGAAGATCAGCACGAGGCGTGCGGGATCTTCCCACCAGTAGCCCGCATAGCCGCCCGCCGCGGGTCGCGCGCGCAACGTCACGCGCGCCGGCGTCCCGGCCTGTCGCAGTCGGGTGCGCGCACCCGCCGCCGCTCGTTCGTTCATGATGTCCGTTCCGTCACTTGCCGCGCACGGCTCGCGCGCGTGCCGCGGATCCGGCCGGCACGGCCGCCCGTGCGCCGATACCGGATTGAACACCGCACCGCGCTGCGCGTCTGTGAGCGAGCGCACCGAACGGCAATCTTCATACGCTCGCGGGACCGCACCCCGAATAACAGGCGACCTGCGAATTCCCGTGCAGCGCGGAACGAATCGCCGAACGGTTGGCTCGCGAACATAGCCGCCACGCACGCGCCGTATCATGGCCGGCATAGACGTGGCTGCATTCGGCGTCGCCGGGCGAAACCGGCAACGGCGATGCCGGTCATGAATCGAGGCAGCCCGGTCCGCGTCGACCGGCCGCGCACCCGCCCGACGATCAGTATCCGTCGTCGGGCGAGACTTCACGGCGCCGATCGAGCGAATGTCAAACCTCAAGAAGAATTTCCTGCTGCTGCTGACGCTGCAGATCTCGATGTATGCCGCGCCGCTGCTGATCGCGCCGCTGCTCACGCGCGCGCTCGGGCCGGCAGGCTACGGTCAGCTCGCGTTCTCGCTCGCGGTCATCGCGTACTTCTTCAACTGCACGAGCTACAGCTTCGACCTGACCGCCACGCCGCGCATCGCGCACGCGCGCGACGATCGCGCCGAGCGGTCGCGGATCTTCTGGGCCACGCTGTTCGCGCAGATCGGCATCGCCGCTGTCAGCTTCGTCGTGCTGGTCGCGCTGACCTTCGTGGTCGGACGCTTCGCCGAGAATCGCGCGCTGCTGTTGATCGGCTTCGGCATGGTCGTGGGCGCGGCGTTCACGCCCGGCTGGTATTTCCAGGGCATGGAGAAGCTGCGCGCACTCGCGCTGATCCTGACCGGCGGCCGCGTGCTGACCATTCCGGCGATGTTCCTGTTCGTGCACGGACCCGCCGATCTCGATACCGCGATGCTGATCAACGCCGCCGTGCCGCTCGGGTCGTCGATCGCGCTCGCCGTCTACCTGCGTGTCAATCGCGAAGTCGAGTTCGTTCGCGTGAGCATCGCCGACATCGCCGAATCGCTGCGGGGCGGCTGGCAGGTGTTTCTCGCGTCGACGTCGGTCGCGTTCTATGCGTCGACCAACACGGTGCTGCTCGGCTTCGTATCGGGCAACGTCGCGGCAGGCTACTTCGCGGCCGGCGACAAGCTGATCCGCGCGGCGCTCAGCCTGCTCGGGCCGCTCAAGACCGCCGCCTACCCGCGCATCAACTACCTGATGCGGCACGCGCGCGACGACGCGTTCTCGCTGCTGCGCAAGCTGTTCATCGTGCAGGTCGCGATGGTGCTGTCGATTTCGCTCGTGATCTTCTTCGGCGCGCCGCTGGCCGTGCGCATTCTGTATGGACCGTCGTACGAGCCGACCGTCAACGTGCTGCGCTGGATGGCGTTCATCCCGTTCATGGCCGGCATGACCGACCTGTTCGGCGTGCAGACGCTGCTGCCGCTCGGCATGAAGACCGCGTTCACGCGAATCCTGATGTCGTCCGGGATCCTCAACATCGTGCTGGTGCCGGTGCTGGCGAAGCACTTTGCCGAACAAGGCGCGGCCGTCGCCGTGCTGCTCGCGGAAACGGCGATCGCCGCCGCGCTCGCGACCGTCGTCTATCGCGCGCGCATTCCGCTGATCGGCAGCGCGGCCGCGCGACGCTAGCGCGCCACCGCGACCGAACGCGTCAAACCATGCCATTCCGGGAGCCGCCCATGGCGAACCTGACCATTGCAATCTGCAACTACAACCATGCCGCGTACCTGCGCAGCGCGATCGATTCCGCGCTCGCGCAGCAGGCGGACGGCATTCGCGTGCTGGTCGTCGACGACGGTTCCACCGACGATTCGCGCGACATCATCCGCTCGTACGGCGAGCGCATCTTCGCGGTCTTCCAGGAGAATCGCGGCCAGGTGGCGGCCTACAACCGCGCGCTCGAACATGTCGCCACGCCGTACGTGATCCTGCTCGACGCGGACGACCTGCTTTACGCCGACGCGGCCGCGCGCGTGCTGGCCGCCTTCGCGTCCGGCGATTTCGTGAAGGTGCATTTCCGGCTCGACGTGATCACGCAGGACGGCGCGCTCACGGGCGTCACCGTTCCGCAATCGGCAGTCGACGCGGATTGCGGCCGCCTGCTGCGAGAGGGCTGGCTCTACCCGTCGCCGCCCGCGTCGGGCAATGCGTATCGGACCGACGCGCTCAAGCGCATCTTTCCGGTGCCCGTCACGCCCGACAACCTGCATGGCGCCGACTTCTACGCGATCTACGGCATTGCACTGCTCGGCGCCGTCCACATGATCGACGCGGCGCTCGGCGGCTATCGGATTCACCACCCGTCCGGCACGCACGCCGCCGGCAACACGGCCGACCTGGCTTTCGGCAATGCGGAAGACGCGGCCACCGGCGCGTTGAAAGCCGGACGCCGCTGGACGACGCTGCGCGCGCTCGCCGGCACACGGCTGCACGAATCGCTGCCGGTCGCGCCGCTCGACTTCGCGATCGAGAAGGCGCTGTTCGCGAGCACGCTGTATCGCGCACCGCTCGCGCGGCGCTGGCGCTGGTTCTGCCACGAGTCGGGACGCTACTGGCATACCGTGCTGCGCAATCCGTTCTGGCGTCCGTTCAAGAAACTGGCCGTCGCCGGGCTGTCGCTCGCGTGCCTGCTGCCGTCGTCGACGCTCAGCGACCGTGCGATTCGCTATATCGCCAACCCGTTGTCTCGCGCGCGCAAGCACAGCGACGATACGCGGCCCGCGGGCGCACCGGATCGGCGAGCGGTCGGGTGAGATCCAACCGCCCCGTGATGTTGTTTCGCGAATCGCCGCGTGCCGCAGGTTCGACTACAGATCGTTGAAGATTTTCGTCATCGTTTCCGCGCTTTTGCTCCAGCGGTATTGCTCCGCCTGCGCATATCCGCGCCGCTTCAGGTCCTCCCTGAGCGCGGCGGATTCCAGCACGGTCCGCAGTTTGTCGGCGATATCGTTCGACGAATACGGGTCGCAGTAAAGCGCCGCATCCGCGCACACTTCCGGCAACGCCGCCGCGCGCCCCACGACGGTCGGACAACCATAGCGCATCGCCTCGAGAGGCGGTATCCCGAAGCCTTCGTAGATCGACGGATACAGGAAGCAGGTCGCGTTCTGATACAACGCCTTCAGCTTTTCATCGCTGATGTAGCCTGCATATTTGATGTTCGGCTCGGCCGCCGACATGTCGTGCTGTTTTCCGAACACGGTCGCATTGCGCATGCCGACGATCACCAGATCGATCGACGGATCGTCGATTTTCCGGAACGCGTCGATCAGGCGGCCGAAGTTCTTCGTCGGATTCATGCTGCTGACCGCGAGCACGAATCGATGCGGCGTCAACGCAAGTTCGTTCAGCACACTCGCGTCCGGTTCGAGCGCATCGAGATGATCCGATCCCAGCGGCACGACGCCGATCCGTTCGCGTGCAACGCCGCAGTGAAGCGCGAGACGATCGCGCGAGAAGTAGGAATTGGTCAGCACGCAGACGGACGTTCGCGCGAGAATCCAGAACATGATCCGATACCACACGCGAAAGCGCCGGGAAAAGTGGGCGGGCGTGTCGAATACCGCCGCGTCGTGCATATAGACGATCTGGTTGCCGAGAAAGATCGATGCCGAATTGCTGAGGTTCACGATGCGATTGCGGCGCGCAAAGAACGGCAGCACCAGTTGCTCCCAGACCACGCCCTTGAAGAACCCGACCTCGACCGTCTTCGTGCCGCTCACCGCCACGCCGGGCTGCGGCGGAACGTACACCGTCACGGGGTCGTGAGGCTGCAAGCGCACCAGCGCGGCGATCAGCTCGCGTGCGACGCGTTGCACGCCGGTCGTTTTCTGGCAGGTGAATCGGCCGTTATAGACGAGTTTTTTCGTTCTGTTCAAAGTGCTCATATCGACGATCGGATATCGGAATCGGAACTAGCGCATCGCCTGATACGAAGCGGCGCGCTTGAAGCCCGGTGCATCGGTTGCCGGTTGATCGGTACGCAGTCCGTAAAGCGAAAGCCACTGCCGGAAGATCGTGCTCATCGAGAATCGGTAGCTCGCCAATTGCCTGGCTGCCGCGCCCATCTGTTCGCGAAGCTGCCGGTCGTCCCGCAGCATGGCCAGATACGCGGCCATCTCTTCGTCGCTCGACGCGATATAGCCGGTCACGCCATGAATGATCACGTCGCGGTTGCCGACGACGTCCGTCACCACGGCCGGTATGCCCGCGACCTGGGCCTCGATCAACGCCACCGGCATGCCTTCCCAGCGCGACGTCTGCACGTAGATATCCAGGCCGGACGTCAACTCCAACGCACGCGCGCGCGTCACCCAGCCGCTGCAAACGACGGCGTGGCTGTCCCGACGATCCGGAACCTCGTCGGCGTTGCCGCCGATCCACAAGAACCTGACGTCCGGGCCGTGCAGTTCGTCGGCGAGACGCACAAATGCTTCGTGGTTTTTCTGGAACGACGCCCGCCCGCTCATCCCGATCGTGATCCCTGTATCGCCGTGCATCCGTCGCGCGGGGATTTCAACCACATTCACGCCGTTTTCCACCAGAACCGCCGATTTCGCGCGAACCCTTTCCTTGATCTCGTTGAGTTCGCTCCGCGAGCAGGCAACCACCGTCCCACCCATGCGAGCCGCAATGCGTTCGAAACTAAGGTACGCGAACTGCTTGGCACGCGACACATCGCGACGCAGAAACGAAAGCCCGTGCGGCGAATAGAGCACCTTCGCATTCGGCGCGGCGATCCTCGCGGCGATCCGCCCCAGCACGCCGGCCTTCGACGAATGAAGGTGAATCACCGTCGGCTTGCAGTCGCGCAGATGTCGGACGAGTGCGCGCACGCTGCTCCAGTCCTTTCTCGCATTGACCTCGCGAACCATGTCGACGTAGACGAGCTTCACGTCGGGATGAAAGAACGCGGCGAAATCGCTCGGCGTTTCCGGTCGAACCGCATGCAGCACCGTCACGTCGATGCCCGTCGCCGCGGCCTGGTTGGAGAGCGTGGCAAGCATCGAAAACACGCCTCCGCCAAACGCTTCGGCAATGTGAACGAGTCTTTCAGTGGACATCCTGGAACCTATTCATTCAACCGTGTTTTCAATCGCCCGCTTTCGGAACGGACAGCCGACCCGTCACGATGCTTTCATGGCGGTTATGGATTCCTAAGTTGTTTAACGAACTGAACGTAGGCGCTATTCATGCGTCGTCGCTCCGTTCGAGCCAGCGCAGTGTCGGGTAGATGTTTGCCCGTGCATGCCGTCGTCACCGCACGCGAAAGCGGCGAATCGATGCGTGCCTGCGCGAAGCAATGCGGCGCGACGGATGCACCTCGGCTTGCTTGACGCCGAGGCGTACCGCTTCAGCGCATCCGTTCGGGCATCCGTGCCGTACCGCGACTCACGGTCGTGTGGCGGCAGGTTCCTGTCGAGAACGCGAAATCCCGCTTGTCTGGAGCATTGTGCGTCGGGCGCACGGCGCACTGGGTGCGATGGCTTACATTAGGCGTGACGCGAGCGGGATTTCGCACACGGGGCCCAAGTTGGTCCTGATGGTATGTGGACGCGCGGCCGACGGCGCGCTATCGCTGGGCGTGGAATTGAATGTGCGTGTATTGGAAGGCGCGCGAAACGGAAATCAGTGCAGCGCCTTCGCCGTCTCCGACAGCGCGCGCTCGACCGTGTAGTTCTGCGTCTCGGCATATTGCGCGTCGGTGACCGGCGCGAAGTAACAGGTCCATTCCGCTTCGCCGCCGGCGAACAGACGATAGGTCTTCGTCTTTACCGCGCCGGGGCGGTTATAGCCGTGCACGGCGTCCTTGTGCGCGGCGAGCGCCGGTGCCCGGCTCTACTGCGAGCGTCGCGCCGCCGGCAGCGGTGATGATCTTTGCCGTTGTTGAGAGCCGCGGGACCGGCGGTCAACACCGGTCTATCGGATCGTCGACGGTAGCCGTACACGGTGATCCGGGCGTCGGCCCAGAACGAAGCATCGCTAGCCGCCATCGCCTGCCCGTGTAAGTGGCGATCCAGGCCGATGCTGTAGTATCTCCTGCGCCGGGGCTTTGGCACACGCTGAGAGAGCAGCGGCCCCCGCCAAAAGGAGAAAAGTGCATGACCGAAAACCGATACAACTACGGGACTCACCACAACCTACGGCCCGTCGACTTGTTCGTCTGGGTTGCCCTTGACGAGACCCGTAAGCAGCTCGGCCTGGATGACCTGGCTGCAGCATCCGCAGTGCTGCTCGGGCAGGCCGACGTCCCTGCCCCCGGCAAGTTCGCTGGGGCGACGGAAGGCACGTCGGTTGCCTCGCTCGCAGCCCGCAAACTGTTCCCACAGGTGTTGCCGTTTCGGCTGCCGATGGTTACGGGTGTCGGGCTATCCGGTATTCGGATCGCCTTCACGCGCCGACTGGGGGCATGGATCGGGCGGACCATTCCGGTCGTGGGTGAGGTGTTTCTGGCCAGCGACGCGTTCATGATCATGCGTAATACCGTGGTGACGTATAACCACCTCGTCAAGCCCGAAGACCGGCTGCTCTGAGCTATGAAAGACGATATCTGGGAACGGCTGGAAGCCTTCACGCGCGCGGAACTTGGCCGGCCGATGTTCGGCGGGAAGTTGGACCTGCAGCCAGCGTCGCGGCTGGAGCAAGACCTCGGCGTTACGGGCCTCGATGCGGTCGAGTTCATCGATAAGTGGGCCGAGGCGTTCAACGTCGATGCCAAGGACTTCCCGTATCGGCGATATTTCGGCCCGGAGGGCCAGGAACTGCTGTCGTCTTTGGTCGGGCTGTTCTCGAAGCGGCACCGTCGGCCGGCGCGAGTACCGTTGACCTTGGGAATGCTCGCGGAGGCGACGCGGCGGGGGAAGTGGGAAACGGAGGCGATTGAAGCGTCGTCAGGCAGCGTCAATTAAACCGCGAAATTCGGTTAACGGCGCTGTGTCAAAAGTGTTGCTAAACGGTACCAAAGCGGAACCGGGCAATCGCTCTTTTCAGCGCATCAAACGCCGGTAACCCACTCCCCCGTGAGCGTCTCGCCGCCGGCTGCAGCAATGATCGCCGCAGGGAAGGCGGGCAGTTTGCCGGTACCGGTCCGACGTAATCCTTCTCCATGCGGAATCGGCGGCCCGTCCTCCTCCATGTAGCGCCGGATATGCTCATACAGCCGCCAAAGCATTGCGTCCTCCCACCACCCGGTGTAGCCGATATTGACGATCTCCGCGCACGAGCGCGGATTATCGACCTCGCCCCATAACAGCGACAGGAAATACGATTCGCGGGCCGCGGCGCCCGTCAATTGCGTCCATTTGTAGGAGCGGACCTTCACGTCGTCCCACGCGCGTGTGCGCACAGCGCCTACCCCCCCTTTTTCCCAGAATCGCCAGAACGAGGGCGTTACATATGGAATGAAGCTCACGCTGCGATCCTTCCGGTTGAAAAGGACGGGGAGATCTCGGGGAGAAAAAAGTGCCGCCCGAAGGCAGAACACTGCAAACAAAAGGAACAACAGCGCGGCCGCCGATACGAAAATGCCGAAGAGAGGAATTTCGAGCAAGGCCAGCACCGCCAGATAGCCGATGCCCGCTGCGCCGAGCAGCCCCATCAGCGTGCCGAGTATCAGAAACACCGTTTTCCCGCCGGCACCCATCGGCGTGCCAACCTCGATCGCATTCGGATAGATGTTCAAAAGGGAATCGCAGGTGCTGGCCATCTCGTGGATAGGCCGCCGCTTGTCGTTGCTTGCCACGCGCCACGGCGGCGTGACGCCCTGGCGGGTTCTCGCCAGTTTGCCGGGGAACCGGTCGAAATACGGATCCGGCTGATTCCACTCCGGCAACAGGACCCGGTAGTCGTTCTTGTGGTTTTTCATGTCGATGTCCCTCTTCCGGTTCGGCGGTCAAGACGTGCCATCGGCGTTCACCGTATGAGCCTCCGCGAGCGCCTGCAAGCGTTGCCCGAGATCGCGCGCCGCGTCGGCCGAAGCGCCCGACACGACGAAGCACAGGTTCCGGTAGATCCATACGAATCCCCGCCCCGGGCTGCCGCCGACGCTCCGGACCAATACGCTTCCGAGACCGTCAGGGTCCGTCTCGAACGGAACCCGAACTGTCGACGATGAGGTTGTCTCGTGGAAGAAATAGTCCGCGGCGGCGAAGCGGTCGTGTCCCTGCGCAATCGTGATCGACACGCGCGCGCCATCGAAATCGCCGTTGAAAACATATTCGCGGATCGTTTTGAGCGGTCCGGTTTCGTTGACGTGCTGTTCCGCGTGCTCGATCTTCAACGTCCGCAGGCCGAGGATTTGCGCCGTCGCGAGCGTGCTCCAGTCGAACGCGACGATCGTCCGGCCATCATCGGCTGCAAATTTCCGGTCGAAATCGATGCGTGTCTTGTATTCGTCGATACGCGCGGTCGGATTGAACGCACGCTGAATCGCCGCGGCTCTTTCGTTCGAATTGGGCGGGTTTCCGTCCGGCTGCGTCTGCGCATGACTCATGCCGGCAGCAACGGAACACAGCAATACCCCGATGACACGCTCTTTCATTTCACCGCTCCCGCACCGGCAGTCAGTCGTTGCAGCATCAGGCGCGATTGCAAGGGTTCTCGAAAACCTCCCGCTTCACACCGTCGTATCTCGCAAGCCTGCGAGACCCCAGCTCCATAAAACACCGTCTTTCGCGTCGATAGTTCGAGCGCTGTCGAGCGAAGGCTCCTCGTTCACCGTCAGCCTTTTCGCAGGCAATTTATTCGATCCGTCTACCGATACTAACGGGAAGGGCGAGCAATCCACCTGCTCGAAGCCCGAAGCGGATCAGAGCGAGGCCCATCACCGCGCCGCCACATGACGCCGAACGCTTCGGGCGTAAAAAAACCCGTGAAGCGTTGAAGCTATCACGGGTTTCCGACTCCCGAGGATTGCCCTCGGAAAGAGATATGGTGCCGGCTGCAGGACTCGAACCCGCCACCTGATGATTACAAACCACTCGAAATTGTCAACAATTTCAAGTATCTAGCTCGTTATCGCGTTTCCAATACGGACTATATCGCAGCCTGCCGCGCCTTATCTGGCAAGGCCGTTGCTCGGTTTGGAAACGTGCACTGACGAGGGCCGCCGACTGGCTGCATGGCAATGTCCCGACAACACTGACAGGGCATCTCGTTATCCGGACATGCTAGATTCCGCAGCAAACCAACATTTTCTGAGAGATCGATATGGGCTTTGCGTTCATTCGGGACGGCGACACGACTTCCCACGGAGGGCGCGTAATCGCGAGTGATATGACAAACACGGTCGATGGAAAGGCACTGGCTCTGCTCGGCGATATGGTTTCATGTCCCCGCTGCGGCGGTATCTATCCGATCGTCAAAATCAAGGCCGACCTGAACATGACGTTCAACGGACGTCCGGTCGCCTCCGACGGCGACATGACCGCGTGCGGCGCTACCCTGATCGCGTCGCAAAGCGTGGCGACGGCCTCCCCAACGTCGGGAGTGGGCGCCCCTGTGGGCGGCGAAAAAAGCGTGATCGCACAGCACGATGGAGCCTATCGCGGACGCTTCCAGCTCGTCGACGATAAGACGCGAGAGCCGCTGGCGAATCACCCTTACACCACCATATCGTCCGACGGCCAAACGATACGCGGCACGACGGACGCGAACGGCTATACGGATTGGCTGAACAGCAGCCAGTCCGCCTCGCTCACATTCAGTCACGGCAGTTCCGGCGCGGAGGACGCATGACTGGATATTCGGGCGGATCAGCAGCGGGGAACTCGACGCGCGACGGTAAAACTACCGTCGTGGGAGCAAGGAAGGGCTTGACGCCAGCCGACAAGGCCGTACTCTGCCCCGTCATGTGCAAATGCAACTCGATGGGCGTTTGGACGCGTGGTGGTGGCCGGCTTCAGCGTCAGCGGTGCGTCAAGGAACGGCTTGACTCCGAAAACGCCCGGTCGGTAAAGGAAACCGGACAAAAGACTCCCTACGTCCCCGAAGTCAGCTACGACATGACCCAGGATCCCCCCTCACCGATCATGTCCGACGCCGATCCTCTGGTACCGCACGACAACCTGTTGGACTATATCCGCGACAGTTGGCCAGGCAAGATGGCCGGCTACCTGAAGGGGAAGCAGGCCGGAAAGATACAGACGCGCCGACCAGATGTCGTGGTCGTGAACGACCCTTCGCAGCCACCGGTACAATCGAACATTCGAGCCGTCGTCGAAATGAAGTTCGACGATGATTTCGGCGTTGGTCAGGAAGACGCATATCGGCGGATTGCCGGAGACGACGACAAGTACGCCCCGCTGGAGCGCGGCGACTGTGGATGTGGGGACGAGAAGCGTGAGCGACAGACTGCTCGATCGGCGAAGACACATTCCGAAACTGAAGAGCTTTTCGGTGATGCCCCGGGCAGGTCGTACCGCTCGCCTCTCGGACTCCCCCCGGCACCGGGCCCGGCCCCATCGCCCTTTCCCATCCCCTGAAGGTCATGACGAAAGACGAATTGATTGCGTGGGCCGACGATCCGCAGCGACAAGACACGCTGCCATTCGGCCTATTCGAAGAGCCCTACCAGAAAGGAATCGTGGGCGCCGCGCTCGTCGTGCGGGGCGTGCTGTATTTCAAGGGCGGGTACGCCCCCGAGGTACGGCAGGCACTCGTCCAGTGCTACGATCGCTACCTCACTGTGATCGATGAATACGAGAAGGCTTCCGCAAAGGAAGCTGGAATCGAAGCACCAAGAACCGGCCCGATGCGCTGGTTCTACGAAGAGGGTGCAAAACCTGTCGCCTTCGACAAGACACCGGGATTTCCGAGCTTGGCGAAGGATCTGCCGAGCGAATCGATCCTCGTTTCATCAACTACGAGCGCCGACCACAAGCTCGCGGCGGGCTTCTACGAATTCTCCGTTTTCTGTCTTGAGGACTGGCAAGCCGCGATGGGTACCCGCGGCCTCGACGTGATGGTCTTCACAGTACCGCGCCGGTTCCTGCAAATCAGCCCGGGCACATTCGAGAAGCTGTTCGCCGAATTTGCAGCGGCAGTGCCGACCGTCCATGGACACGCAGGCTACGGAGTGAACGTTCCTCCGATGGGTCGTCGGCCGAACGAAGCGAGCGAGTATTTCTGGGGACGCCTGTATGGCCCCGGAATCGACATCGGCGATCCGATGCGAACCGGGCTCCGCGACCTAGTGGAGAGAATCAAGACCGTCGACTGGCTTGTTGCACTGAATGCTGACCTCGTTCAGCGGGCGGGCGGCGCCTCTGCCCTAACGCTTCCCCCGGACTGGTACCGCAAGACACCGTTCCGAGACGGCGGCCTCATCATTCAGGCTGGCGTAGATCCGGTCGCAGGCGTGCCCTTAGGAAAGGGAATTCCGCCCGCACCACCGGCCGCATATGTGCTGCTGAACCACGCGCTGCGCAAGATCGTCGCCGACAAGATCAACAGCCTGCAAAGCGGCACCGCGAGCAGCACGGCGCCGCTACTCAATACCAGCGTGTCAAGCGAGGCATGGTTGCAGCGCTTCAACGTGCCCGAGGATGAACTTCCCGACTACTGGGTCGCGCTTCACAAGACGCCCAAGCTACCGGACAGCAATGACACTACGCCGACCGTCCGACAGCCCCGATAGCGGGCAGCCACCACGTCCGTGCATTACCATTTCTCACAGCTGGGTGTAGAGTGGGCTGGTAGCATCGGCCGGACGTTAAGCCGCCCGGCCCCGGAGTGCCTTGCTATGGAAGTGCCTCTCACCTACGAGCGAATCACCGCGTGCGCAGAACGCGAAATCCAGCACCACCTCACGCAGGTCGCGTCGCGCCCGCGCGGCAGCCACGCTGCCGACATCCATCTTGGAGCCGCAATCGGTGCCCTCGATTTGTGGCGCTGCCTCACGCTTGAACTGGGTGTAGAACGGGTTGGCGCAAGCTATGCGTCCGATGAGCGACGCTTGGAGGCGCTCGTCCGCCTCGCTGCGCTCTGTTATCCGCCACAGTCCGACCACGGCACCGGAGCGGGCGATGCCGGAACTGCATAATCAGGGCGCATAAAACTGCATAGAAAAATCCCCGCGCCAACCACCGCGCGGCCCGCAGCCGGACGGGCCGAAGCGCGCGCTGCATGCGTGCATAAAAACCGCTCGATTTTGCGGGCAGGTGGGGCGGGGTCACAACTGCGCGCGCCGGGTCGCAGGCAGCGTCCTCCGGGCGGGGTCCGGACCCGAGAACGCCTCTGCGGCGCGGCCCAAGGGCCACCACGGGCTCGCCGCGGGCTCGGCCGACTCGAGCCGCCCGCCGGCGCGCCAGCGGCTCTGAGGCGCCCTATTCCGCCGCGGCGGCGCATGGCGCCAGACGCAAAAAAGCCGCCGGCACCAAAGTGCCCGGCGGCTTGTCGTCTGCCGGTCGCGCGGTTGGGCGTCAGCCCTTCGTCGGCTCGAAGTCCCTGAAGCGCACCACCTCGATCCCGAGCCAGTCGTTCACCTCCCGCAGCCGCGCCTTCAGCGGCTCGATCTCGAGCTCGTTGAACACCTCGGCGGCCTTGTGCACGTCACCGAACCCGCCCGCGTTCGACGGAATGATCCCCATCAGCTGCGGCGGCACGCGGTGCGCTGCGAGCTGATCCTCGACCGTCACCTTCTTGATGTTCCAGAACTCGTCCTTCGCCGCGACCTCCCCGATCGGCAGCAGCTGGATCCCGTCCTTCTTGCCCTTCGGCGCGTACATGAACAGGTTCCGGAAATTGCCCGGCCCCTTCGCGTTCTTCAGGGCCGCGCGCAGGTTGTCGACGTCCTCCTGCTTGTCGGCCGGGTCGGTCATGTACAGGATGAAGCCCGCATGGCTGCCGTTCTTGTAATAGCGCCGACGAAACAGCGTCGCGCTCTCGTTCAGCCAGGTCGAGTTCAGCGCCGACAGGTATTCGGGCAGCCCGTAAATCTCCTGGTTCAGGTCCGGCTCGTACAGGTGATAGACGGCGCCCGCAGGAAACGCGTGCGGCTCGCGCACGTTCGTCACGAACCAGTACTGGTCCGGCTCGACCCCGACCCGCGTGTATTTCGCGAGCGAGCATTTCAGCGCCATCGGCTGGCCGAGCCGATTCGTGCGCCGCTCGAGGTAGCTGTTCGCGAACACCAGGTACTCGAGCACGAAACGGCTGAAGTCGGCGCGCGGCAGCAGCGGATGCTCGATGTACGACTGCACCAGGATGTTGCGCTTCACGTAGATGGCCGAGCTGTGATGCGGCGCGGCCCGGAACGAGCGCGCGAGCCCGTCGAGCGGCAGCGGCGGCTCGTACCAGTTCCCCATGCGCATGCACTCGACATAGTCGAGCAGCTCGCGCCGATCCAGCACGGCGATCGGGTCGCCGAACGAGAACACTTCCGCGCGCGTGGCCGGCGCCGGCTGCGTGTCGGCCACCGGCTCGGTGCGATCGTGTGCGCGTCGCCCGGCGCCGCGTCGATACTTTCGTGACATCAGAAAATCTCCATGAATCCGGTATTGGTGGCAGTCGCCCCTTCGAGCGGCTCGTTCGCCAGCGCGTGCATGCACGCCCAGGCGAGATCGCCGTGGCTCGCCTCTTCCGAGCGGCTCGCCTTGTACGTGACCTGCAGGCCGCTCGGCGTGATGGTTTTCTTGATCGCCATGAATGACGCGGCGAGATCGTTCCAGCCGGCGTCGAACTCGAGCCGGCCCTTGCGAATCACGTTCTGCGCCTTCATCACCAGCGCGGTCTTGATCTCCACCGAGTAGTGAAACGGCGTCGCGGCCGGGAAAAACTTCGTGACGAGCTGATACACGCCCTGCCCGATCCCGGTCGTATCGATGCCGATGTAGGTCACGCGATAGCGCCGCGTCAGCGCTTCGATTTGCGCGGCCTGCGCCTCGAAGTCCAGACCGTGCCACTGGAACCGCTCGAGCACGCGGAACTTCCCGCCCGGACGCTTGGGCGGCGCAATCACCACGCAGCCGGCGCTGTCGCCCGTATGCGACGGGTCGTAGCCGATCCAGACCTCCTCGTCGCCGAACGGACGCAGGTACAGCGGCTTGAAGTCGTCCCACACCTCCCAGGTATCGACCATGCACGGCTGCAACACCGTCAACGGGAAAACCGACAGCGAATCGTCGATGAACTGGCACAGCAGCAGGTTCGCGTATTCCTCGGGGCTGTATTCCAGTCGTAGCCGGTCGAGGTTGAAGAGCGGCCGCGCCCCGCTGTTACAACCGCCGCGCACGGCGTCCTCGACCGTGACGATCTGGCGCCACTGGCCGTCCTGACACGAGCGCCCCGCGGCCAGCGCCGCGTGCGAAATGTCGATCGATACGTGCTGATCTTTCGGCCGGCCACGGTTGAACAGCTTGCCCGACCAGAACGGGTAGGCGTCGTGCGCGAGGCTCGACGGCGTCGAGAAATACGTCTGCCGCCACTGGTCGTGAATCGCCATGCCCGAGGCGACCTTGCGCAGCTCCTGGAAGCGCGGCACCCAGAAGTACTCGTCGAAATACAGGTTGCCGTGGTAGCTCTGCGCAGTGCGCGCGTTGGTGCCGAGGAAGTACAGCGTCGCACCGTTCGGCAGCACGATCGGGTCGCCCTTCAGCTCGACGTCGACCGCGTCTTTCGCGAACTGCACGATGTACTGGCGGAACACGTGCGCCTGTGCCTTGCTGGCCGACAGGAAGATTTGATTGCGGCCTGTGTTCAGCGCGTCGAGCAACGCCTCGCGCGCGAAGTACCAGGTCGCGCCGATCTGCCGGCTCTTCAGGATGTTGCGGATCCGTTCCTTGAAGCCGGCGCGATACCAGTTGCGCTGATAGTCGAAGATCGATTCGAGGAATGCGTCGTTGAGCTTCTCGATCTGCTCATCGCTGAACGCGTTGCGCTCGTCGGCGCGGCGCGAACGGCGCGAGCCGGCCGCACTCCCGGAGTCGCTCACCCTCGCATCGTTCGCCGGCCGTGCGCGCAACCGGTCGAGCTGACGCGTCAGCAGGTCGATCTCCTTGAAGTCGCGCCCCTCCTTTTTCTCCTTCACGACAAGCCGAATCAGCTGCGCCTCCATCGACAGCGCGACCCGATCGACCGGCTCGGTTTCGTCCCATCGATCGCGCCGCTTCCAGCTGTAGAGCGTGGCCGGCTTCTCGCCGAGCATTTCGGCAATCCGCGCAATTCGATAGCCCTGCCAGTACAGGTCACGTGCGCGTCGGCGTGGATCAACGTCGGATGAATCGATGGGAAGTGCAGTCATGCAGCAAGGCTACCGACGCGCGCGCGCGAGCCCTACAGCCTTCGGTTGTACCGGTTGTGCACACAACCAACGTTCATTGCGACACCGCTTCGAACTGCCGACACTGGAACCCCTGAATACAGCACCCCGCCCTCTCAGAGGTTTCGCACATGGCACAGGACACGAAGAAGACGAAGTTTTTCCGGATCGCGACCGAAGGCGCGACAACGGACGGGCGCACGATCGATCGCGCGATGCTCGAACAGATGGCGCGCACGTACGACCCGGCGGTATACGGCGCACGCATCAACATGGAACACATCCGCGGGCTCTATCCGGATGGCGCATTCCGCGCGTACGGCGACGTGATCGCGCTGAAGGCCGAAGAGCAGGACGGAAAGATGCGGTTGTTCGCGCAGCTCTCGCCGACGAAAGACCTGATCGCGATGACCACCGAGCAGCGCCAGAAGGTCTACACGTCGATGGAAGTCGATCCGGATTTCGCCGGCACCGGCGAGGCGTACCTCGTCGGCCTCGCCGTCACCGACAACCCCGCGAGCCTCGGCACGGAGATGCTCGCCTTCAGCGCGAAGAACCGTGCGTTCGACACGCGCAAGCTGCGCCCCGACAACCTCTTCAGCGCGGCGATTGAAGCCGACATCGAGCTCGAGGACGACGCGCCGACGCGCTCGGGTGACGCCGCGCGTTCGCTGTTCTCCAAGGTCCGCAGCCTGCTCAATCGCAAGGAAGTGTCTGACGATCAGCGCTTCTCCGACCTGTCGCAGTCCGTCGTGGCGGTCGCCGAAAGCCAGAGCCAGGTGCTCGACCAGGTCGAGCAGTTCAGCAGCGAGCTCGCCGATGTGAAGCGCGCGCTGAAAGACGCCGAAGCGCGCCATTCCGATCTGGTGCAAAAGCTGTCGCGCACCGACAGCGACCGCCAGCAACGGCCGATGTCGACGGGCGGCGACAACGCCGTGCTGACCGATTGCTGATCGCCCTCATCACCATTTTCGTAAAACGGAGAATCCATGCGGAACGATACCCGCGAGCTCTATTCCCGCTTCGTCGAGCGCATTCAGGAACTGAATGGCATCAGCGATGCGACCGTGAAATTTTCGGTCGATCCGACCGTGCAGCAGACGCTCGAAACCAAGACGCAGGAATCGAGCGCCTTCCTGAACAGCATCAACGTGATCGGCGTGACCGAGATGGAAGGCGAGAAGGTCGGTCTCGGCGTGTCGGGGCCGTCCGCGAGCCGCACCGACACGAGCAAGCGTGAGCGCGAAACACGCGACATCGCGACGCTCGACAGCCAACGCTATCGCGCCGAGAAGACGAACTACGACACGCACATCACGTATCAGCGCCTCGACGCCTGGGCGAAGTTTCCGGACTTCCAGGCTCGTCTGCGCGACGCGATCATTCGACGCGCGGCGCTCGACCGGATCATGATCGGCTGGAATGGCGTGCGCGCGGCAGCCGACACCGATCTCGCGGCAAACCCGCTGTTGCAGGACGTGAACATCGGCTGGCTGCAGCAATACCGCAACAACGCGAAGGAACGCGTGTTCTCGGGCGTGAAGATCGGCAAGGGCGAGCAGTTCAAGAATCTCGACGCCGTCGTCACGCTCGCGAACAACGAACTGCTCGAGCCGTGGTACGTCGAGGATCCGAATCTCGTCGTGATCTGTGGCCGCGAGCTGCTGCAGGACAAGTATTTCCCGGTCGTGAACAAGGATCAGCCGCCGACCGAAGCGCTCGCCGCGGACGTCATCACGGCGCAGAAGCGCATCGGCAATCTGCCGGCCGTGCGCGTGCCGTACTTCCCCCCGCGCGCGCTGATGATCACGCGCCTGGACAACCTGTCGCTGTACTGGCAAATCGGTGCGCGCCGTCGCGCGCTGATCGACAACCCGAAGCGCGATCGCATCGAGAACTTCGAAAGCTCGAACGATGCGTACGTGATCGAGGAATTCGGCGCGGGCTGCGTGGTCGAGGACATCCGCTTCGTCGACACCGATCCGGCGCCGGACGCACCGGCGGGTGGCGCATGACGAACCCGTTCCGCCAACACTTCCAGCGCACCGTCGCGGCCAAGGCCGCGCGCGGCACGCCGGCGAGCGTCGGCGGCCTGCGCGACGACTCGGCGTACACGCTGATGCTGGCGCAGCTCGACGAGCACCGCCGCGCGCTGAAGGCCGTCGAGTCGCTCGAGCGCAAGGCCGAACTGAAACGGCAGTTCCTGCCGGCGTACGACGCGTGGGTCGCGGGCGTCCTGGACGGTGCGGCCGGCGCGCCCGACGACGTGCTGATGACGGTCATGGTCTGGCGCGTTGACGTCGGCGACTTCCGCGGTGCACTGGAGATCGGCGCGTACGCGCTGCGACACGACCTTCCGCTGCCCGACCAGTACAAGCGCAGCACGCCGTGCCTGCTCGTGGAGGAATTCGCCGAGGCCGCGCTGCGCGCGCATCGCGCCGGCGAGCCGATTCAGGTTGAGCCGCTGCTGGACATCGAGCAGCTCACCGCATTGGCGGACATGCCCGACGAGGTACGCGCGAAGCTGCACAAGGCAATCGGCTACGGGCTCGCGGCGTCCCATCCGGCGAGCGCACTCGACCACCTGCGCCGCGCACTGCAGCTGTTCGCGAACGTCGGCGTGAAGAAGGACATCGAGCGGCTCGAGCGCGAGCTGAAGAACTCTGCCAGCGGGGGCCAGCGCGGCCCCGATGGCTGATACCGAGCGTACCTCGCGCACCAGGCGGCACGGGGCCGTAGCCGGCGCTGTCCCCGCGAAAGCCCCGTCCACCGCCTCACCCTTTCAACGTGACGAACCCGACCATGTCCTTTGTCTCGACCCCGCCGCTGTCGCGGCCGTCCGAAACGCCGGCGCCGCCAATCGCGAACGATGCGTTCTACCCGGACGTGTCGCTGGAGCACGCACGCGACACGATGCGCCTCGACGGAACCGTGACCGACGCGCGCCTGCGGCACGAGCTGCTCGCGGCGATCGCCAGCGTCAACGACGAGCTGCGCGCCGCTCGCTCGGCGTGGCGCGAAGCCGGCATCACACGGCTCGCCGACGTGCCGGCTGACCAGCTCGACGGCGAGAGCGTGCTGCTGCAGCACTACCGGCGCGCCGTGTACTGCCTGGCGAAGGCGACGCTGATCGAGCGGTATCGCGACTACGACACGACTGCCGACGGCGCGCGCCGCGCCGACGAGCTCGAGCCGCAGAGCGACGAGCTGCGTCGCGACGCACGCTGGGCGATCAGCGACATCGTTGGCCGACCGCGTGTGACCGTGGAGCTCATCTGATGCGAGCGATGTTCCGAATCCGTCGCCTCGCGCAGGACCGCGTCGTCGACGGCCGACGCATCGCCGCGCCGTTTCAGGTTCAGCGCCGCGTCGCGTGGCTGTTCTGGCGAGAAATCGCCGTGTGCCGAGACTGCGAGACCGCCGCCCTGATCCTGCACAGCGCAGCGCGCGCACGCCGTCTGGCGTCACTGAAGCCGCTGCTCGTCGCGCGTTACGACGCCAACGGCAGGGAGCTGTCCTGATGTGGGTGCGCGCGCTTCAGGGCGAAACCGTCGACGCACTGTGCTGGCGCGCGCTCGGCCGCACGCGCGGCGTCGTCGAAGCGGTGCTCGACCTCAACCGGGATCTCGCGCAGTACGGCCCGATCCTGCCTCATGGGCTGCTCGTCGAGCTGCCCGATGAAGTACCGCAAGCGGCGCAATCCGGCGCCGAGCGGCTCCAGTTATGGGACTGAGAATGGCTGAACCTATTTCCACGTCGTCCGCGACGGTGGCGGCGCTCGGCGTCGCGACGCTGTCGCTGTTTCCGGGCGTCGACGCCAACGTCGTCATGGGCGCCTTCGCCGGCTCGCTGCTGTTCGTGATGACATCGGCCGATCCGTCGATCCCGAAGCGCGTCGCCTTCTTCGTGATCTCGTTCGTCGCCGGGTGCCTGACGGCCGAGCTCTTCGCGGCTGGCCTCGACGCCGTGCTGCCCGCGCGCATCGACGTCCACGCCGGCATCGGCGCGCTGATCGCCTCGGCGCTCGTCGTGAAATTGCTGCTGTGGCTGATCGCGCAGGCCGACGCGCCCGACCGGTTGCTGAACGTGTTCAAGGGGAGGGAAAAGTGATGCTCACCGCCGTCTACGTGCTGCTATGCGCCGCGCTTGCGCTGCGTCTGGTGATCTTTCGCCGGCGCGGGAGCGCTCACCGACCGCTCGCTTCGTGCCTGGCCTACGCACTGGCGGTGGCCGCCGGCGCCGCGCCGATCCGCGCCGCGTTCGGCGCGCTGCCGCCGGCGGATCTGGCGGACACCGTCCTCGTCGGCGTCCTGTGCCTGGCCGTGTACGGCGTACGCGGCAACGTCGTCGAACTGTTCCACCGCGGCAATCCGCGCGACTCGCTGATCGCGCGCGTGCTGCAGTTCAAACCGCGGGGGCGCCATGTATAAGACCCTTCGCCTCGGCGACCGCGGCGCCGACGTCGCCTACCTGCAGCGTCAGCTCGTCGCCGCCGGCGCGCGCATCGACGCCGACGCGATCTACGGCAGCGCAACGCGCGGCGCCGTGGTCGCGTTTCAGGCGTCGCACGGCCTGGTCGCCGACGGCATCGCCGGCCCGAAGACGTGGGCGACACTGGTAGCCGGCCGGCGCGATCCGCGGCACCTGACTGATGCGGATCTGCAGCGCGCGGCCGATCGGCTGAAGGTCGATCTCGCGGCCGTGCGCGCAGTCAATGAAGTCGAGTCGCGCGGCGCCGGCTTTCTGCCGGACGGCCGTCCCGTGATCCTGTTCGAGCGGCACATCATGTATCGGCAGCTCGCGGCCGCCGGCCTGGACGCCGACGCGCTCGCGGCGAAGTATCCGGGCGTCGTCAACCCGAAGCCCGGTGGCTACGCCGGCGGCACGGCGGAATACGCGCGCCTGGCGACCGCGTCGCAAATTTCCGCCGCGTGCGCACTCGAAGCGGCGAGCTGGGGCGGGTTCCAAATCATGGGCTTTCACTGGAACCTGCTCGGCTATCCGGACGTGTTCTCGTTCGTCGAGGCGATGAAGGTCAGCGAAGCCGAGCACCTCGAGGCGTTCGTGCGCTTCATCCTCGCCGACAAGGCGCTGCTCGCCGCGTTGCGCGGTCTGAAATGGGCGAAGTTCGCCGAGCTGTACAACGGCCGCGATTACGCCGATCACCTGTACGACGTGAAGCTCGAACGGGCGTTCGCTCGCTACAGCCGGGTGGCCGCATGACCATCAGCACCCGCCTCTTCGTCGCCGGCGCGATCGCGCTCGCCGGCGCGGCCGCCGTCATCGCTATCCAGCATGCCCGCCTGATCAGCGCCGGCCAGCGCGTCGACGCGCTGGAACGCGACGTGCGTAATCGGACAGCCGAGCGCGACGCGGCGCGCCGCGACGTCAAGGTCGTCACGCAGTACGTTGACCGTGTCCAGGTCGTCCGCGAGAAGGGCGACACCATCGTCAAGGAGGTTCCGGTTTATGTGGACCGCGAAGCGGATCGTGCCTGCGTTGTTCCTGTCGGCTTTGTGCGCGTGCACGACGCAGCAGCCACCAACGTGCCGGTGGGCAATCCCGGAAGCGCTGATGCGGCCGCCGCGGGCGTTACGCTCTCTGCCGTCGCCGCAACCGTCGCCGGCAACTACACCACCTGCCACGAAAACGCCGAGCAGCTGATCGCGCTGCAGGCGCGCGTGCGCGACATCGAGCAGGAGGCGCCGTGAATAAACCGAACAGCCTGCGCGCGGCGCTCACGGCCGCCCTGCCCGAGTTCGCCCGCGATCCGGACCGGCTGCACATCTTCATCGAACACGGGTCGATTGCCGTCACCGCGGCGAACTCGCTGTCGTTCGAGTATGCGTACACGCTGGACATCGTCGTAACCGACTACGCGGGCCACTCGGATCACCTGATGGTGCCGATCATTGCCTGGCTGAAGATCCACCAGCCCGAGCTGTTGCTGAACCGCGACCTCTGCCGCGACGGGTTCAAGTTCCAGGCCGAGCTGCTCGACAACGGGAAATCCGACGTCGAGATCCTGCTGAAGCTGACCGAGCGCGTCGGTGTTACCGAGCGACCGGACGGCTACGAGATTCGGCACTTCGGCGAGCCGCCGATCGCGGGGACGTGATGGCCGATCGTCTGTCCCGCGTCGAGGAATGGGCCTCGGCCTTGCTCGGCCAGCTCACGAGCGCGCAGCGTGCGCGCTTGGCGAAAGAACTTGCGGAGGAACTGCGCCGGCGCCAGTCGCGCCGCATCGCCGAAGCGCGCAACCCGGACGGCAGCCGCTATGCGCCGCGCAAGCCGCAGGCGCGGCGCAAGAAAGGCCGCATCCGGCGCGCAATGTTCGCGAAGCTGCGCACCGCCCGCTTCCTCAAGACCACCTCGAGCGCCGACGCGTCGGTGCTGCATTTCACGCGCGACGTCGAGCGCATCGCACGCGTGCATCAGGAGGGCCTGCGCGATCGGGTGCAGCGCGACGGTCCGATCGTGCAATATCCAGCGCGCGAGTTGCTCGGTCTTGCCGACGCAGATGTGGCACGGATTACGGACGTCGTCCTCGACTTTCTGTCGCGATAGCCCGCGCCCGACCGGTCTGGTGCTGGGTTCGAGTTGTGCGCGTGCCGTGTACAACCATTTCCGCGTGATCCTCTCCCGCGCGCGCGGCATCCTTGCCGCATGGATGATTTTGCTGACCTGAACCGCCGCCTCGAAAGCCTGCTGCGCGAGGGCACCGTGATCGACGTCGACCATGATGCCCGCCGCGTGCGCGTGGAATCCGGCGGCCTGCAAACCGATTGGATCCGCTGGCTCGCGCAGCGAACCGGCGCCAGCGTCGAATGGGATCCGCCATCGATCGGCGAGCCCGGTCTGCTGCTTTGCCCGTCGGGCGAGCCGACGACCGGCCTATTCCTGCCCGGCGTGTACTGCGACGGTCACGACGCGCCGAGCTCGAACCCGAACGAACATGTGCGCGTCTATGCGGATGGCGCCCGCGTCGCGTACGACGCTCAGACCGGCCATCTCACTGTGACCGGCATCAAGACCGCAACGGTCCAGGGCAGCGGCACGCTCACGTTCGACATGCCGAAGGTCGTCTTCACCGGTGACGTGACGATCGAGGGCGCGGGCACCGTCATGAAGCTGCTGTCGTACATGGCCGGCCTCGCGGGCGAAGGCGGCGACGTCGGCACTGTCCTGCGCGGCAACATCACGCACGAAGGCGGCACGCTGCGTTCGAACGGCGTGTCGGTCGACCAACACGATCACGTCGATTCGATGGGCGGCACCACGTCGAAGGGGCACGGATGATCGGCATGAACGCACGCACCGGCCGCACGGTCGCGAATCAGGCGCACATCGAACAATCCGCCGCCGACATTCTGTTCACGCCGCTGGGCACGCGCGTCATGCGCCGCGACTACGGGTCGCTGCTTCCCGAGCTGATCGACGGCCCCATCAATCCGCTCATGCGCATGCGTGTGATGGCCGCGTCCGTCATGGCGCTGGCCCGCTGGGAACCACGCATTCAGGTCAATCAAGTGGATTTCGCAAGCACCGGCATCGACGGCGGCGCCGTGCTTGAGGTGCACGGCGAGCGCACGGACGGCCCGCGCGCCGGCACGCCCTTCTCCATGCGTCTGCCGACGATGGGCGGTCGCGCCACCGGGCGAGGCACGGCATGAGAACCACCCCGATCGATCTGTCGCAGCTGCCGGCGCCGGACATCGTCGAGGAGCTCGACTACGAAACCATCCTCGCCGAGAAGAAGGCCCGGCTCATTTCCCTGTACCCGAAGGAACAGCAGGACGAGATCGCGGCCGCGCTCGAGCTCGAATCCGAGCCGATGGTCAAACTGCTGCAGGAAGGCGCATACGAAAAAATGCTGCTGCTCGCGCTGGTGAACGAGAAGGCGCGCGGCTTGCTGCTCGCGTACGCGAAGCGCACGACGCTGGAGCACATCGGCGCGCTGTTCGATGTCGAACGTCTGCTGATCTCGGCCGGCGACCCGGACAACGGCATCGATCCGGTCTACGAGGACGACGACAGCCTGCGCGAGCGCATCCAGCTCGCGCCGCGCGGCTTTTCGGTAGCCGGCCCCGACGATGCGTACGTGTTCCACGCACGCGCGGCGGATGGGCGTGTGAAGGCGGCAACCGCCTACAGCCCGTCGCCGTGCGTGATGATCGTCACGATCCTATCGCGCGAAGGCGACGGCACGGCCAGCGAGGAACTGCTCGGCATCGTCCGGAAGAACCTCGAAAAGAAGCGCCCGCAGGCCGACGAGGTCATTGTCCAGAGCGCGAAGATCGTGCCGTACGCGATCCGCGCGACGCTGCGCTTCTTCAACGGACCGGACCGCGCCGTTGCGATCGCTGCGTCGCGGAAGAACGCCCAGCAGTTCGCAGATGCCATGCACCGTCCTGGTTCCGAGATCACGCTGGACGGCCTGTATGCATCAATGCGCGTGGCCGGCGTCCAGAAGGTGCTGCTCGACACGCCGGCCAACGGCGTGCCGATCGCGATCGACGAGGCGCCGTACTGCACCGGTATCGAGCTGATCGACGGCGGGGTAGCCGATGAATAAACCGACCCGTTCACTGTTGCCGCCGAACGCGACGGCGCTCGAGCGACGCCTGGCCGAAGCCAATGCGGACCTGCTCGACATCCCGGTCGAGCTCGACACGCTGATGGACCCGGACCGGATCCCGCTGCGCTCTCTGCCGTGGCTCGCGTGGCACATGGGCGTGGACACGTGGCGCGACGAATGGCCCGAGCAGGTAAAGCGCGCGCGCGTGAAGTCGGCCATCCGCATCGCGCGCAAAAAGGGCACGGCCGATGCCGTGCGCGAAGTCTGCGCGTCGTTCGGCGCGAACGTCGTGATGCGCGAATGGTTCGAGATGACGCCGCGCGGCGTGCCGGGCACGTTCGAGATCGTGATGACGGTAGGCAGTCGTGAAGGCGTGCCGGCCACCGCGCAGTACGTCGCCGACATTCGCGCCGAAGTCGATCGGGCGAAGCGGGGAACCGCGCACTACATCTTCAAGCAAGGCTACAGCGCGATCGGCACGCAGCACGTCGGCGCGGGTGCACGCGCCGCGGTCTATCGCCGGCTGTCCCTCTCGGAAACCTGAACATGGCTGGAAACCTCATCAACATTACCGACGCCGGACGCGCGGCGCTCGTCGCAGCTGGCAATACCGGCACGGTTGCCCGCCGCGTGACCGAAGTCGGTCTCGGCACCGCGGCATTCACCTTCGACAAGGGCATGAAAACCATGCCCGCCGAGCGCAAACGCGTGACCACGTTCGGCGGCGAAAACGTCGCGCCCGATACAGTGCATGTCGTCATCCAGGACGACACCGACGATCAGTATTCGCTGTTCGCGTACGGTCTGTACCTCGACAACGGTGTGCTCTTCGGCGTCTACGTTCAGGACACGCCCATTCTGGAAAAGTCTCCGGCGGCGATGATGCTGCTTGCGAGCGACATCGTATTCAAGTCGATCGACGCATCGCAGCTCCAGTTCGGCCCCGCCACGTTCCTGAACCCACCGGCGACGATGGACCGCAAGGGCGTCGTCGAGCTCGCGACGACGGAAGAGGTCGCCGCAGGCACTGACGCGACGCGCGCCGTGACGCCGGCTACGCTCAAGCCACGGCTCGACGCGAAGGCCAATCTTTCGGGCGCAGACTTCACGGGCCGCGTCAGCACACGGGACGTCGTGCATCTCGCGTCGGCACCGGGCGGAACCGGCGCGATTCTCGGCGCCGGCAATGGTGATGGTGCATCCGCCTCGATGACCAACGTCGCGTTGCGTTCGTGGTATGGAATCGGGTTCGCGCCGACGATCGACGGCATGCCCGTACCGCGAACGGAATTTTCGCACTGGTTCGATACGCGTACCGGCAATACCGGCTTTCGCGGCACGCTCGACGTCGGCGGCCTCATCACGGCGCAAACGCCGCCATCGGGCGACGCATCGAAGCGCGTGCCAACGACCGAATGGGTTGTCGCGGCGATCGCGTCGGCCGGCATCGGCACGATCGTGTTCGAGCCGCGCACCAGCGTGCGCGCCGGCTTTCTGAAGTTGAACGGCGCGCTCGTCAATCGCAGCGACTATCCCGCGCTGTGGGCGTACGCACAGGCGAGCGGCGCGCTCGTCGCCGAGTCGGCGTGGGGGCAGAACAATTGGGGGTGTTTCTCGACGGGCGACGGCGCGACGACGTTCCGTCTGCCCGAGCTGCGCGGCGAATTCTTGCGCTGCTGGGACGACGGCCGCGGCGCGGATTCTGCGCGCGGGATTGGCACTTTCCAGAGCTTCCAGAACGCATGGCACGCGCACGGGGCATCGTCGGCAGCCGTCGGCGACCATACGCACGGCGCCTGGACGGACGCGCAAGGCTGGCATGGCCACCACGGCTGGACGGGCGGCGGTGGCGGACACAATCACAACAACGGGATCTTCAGCCGCCTGCTTCGGCCGCCTTACGGTGGGTCGCTGACAGGTTCCGACCAGGCCGGTAGCGGCTCCGAGCAGGCGGTCGGTGCAGGCGATTCGGCCGACATCGCGTGGTCCGGCGATCACGCACACGAGTTCAATACCGAAGGCTCCGGCACGCATGGCCACAACGTCGGAATCGGCGGCGCCGGCGCACACGCGCATGCCATTACCGTGAATGGGGACGGCGGCAACGAGGCCCGTCCCCGGAACATCGCCATGCTCGCCATGATTCGCGCTTACTGAAACGACACTATGCTTATCCATCAATACGACGCCGAAACCGGACAGTACATCTCCAGCCACCTCGCCGACGTGGATCCGAAGAATCCGAATCGCTGGCTCGTGCCAGCGTTCAGTACGCTCGATCCACTGCCGGAGCGCACGCCGCGCACCTGGCCGTTTTACCGTAACGGTGCGTGGGCGCTCCTGCCTGATCACCGCGGGCAAGTTCTGTATCGACAGGACACCGGCGAGCCGGCCGAAATCCTTGCCGCGGGCACGACGCCGGAAGCACAGGGGCTCACCGAAATCCCGCGCCCGTCGCCCGAGCACGTGTGGCGCGACGGCGGCTGGGTCATCGATCCGGCGCTCGTCGCGCAACGAGCACGGGAAGCAGCGATGGTCGAGTTCGAATCGCGCATGGCGCGCGCGCGTCAGATGAACGCCGGCAAGGCAGACGCGTATGCGGCAGGACTGTTGTCGATGGAGGAGGTGTATTACTTCCGCGCATGGTCCGCCTATCAGCTCGATCTGGTGCGCGCGATTCAGTCGGACGGCTTCCCCGACACCGTGCATTGGCCCGACGATCCGGTTCCCTTCGAAGTCGCGTGCGAACCGGCGCTTGCGGAATTCGAGGCGCGAATGGCGAAGGCAAAGAGCTTTATCGACGGGAAAGCCGACGCGTATGCGGCAGGCGAGCTGTCGGACGAAGAGCAGTACAACTATCGCGCATGGTCTGCGTATGCCGATCGGCTCACGCATACGCTGAATCGCGAAACGTTCCCGAATGTGGTGTGGCCGAAGGAGCCGGCGCCGTATGTTGCGCCGTCGGTGCCGAGTGCGACTGCTGATGATGAAGGCGTAGCGTAAGCGCTCTGAAAGAGAGGCAGTCGGCGAGTGACGCCCCAAGTCGTTATTTGCCGTTCTTCTCCCACAAGCTTGCCCAGGCACGCATCTCTTCGAGATTTACGCAAACATCGCGCAGCACGCCGTCGGCTCCCCCGGGATGCAACTGATGCTTGCGCACACTGTAGAAGTCTTTGGCGAGGGAAACAATTTTTGTCGTTCGTTCAAAGCAGTAGCCGCAGTGAAGACGCATGCGGCTATGCAGTACCTCAAGCTGAGCCAAAGCGAAAGGATTCGGCTCTGCCAACTCATTGTTGCGAAAAACATTTTCCATTTCGTTTGCGATTTCACGGATAACTTTCGATGTTTTCATTTCCCCTTCCGTTTATTGCGGAACGCTAAGTTTGTGGCCAAATAGCAGGCAATGTCACGGCACGTCGAGCCGACAGTGATTGTACGTTTCGTTAAGGCTCAGCGCATATGTGTCTTAATTCGCAATCGTTTTACGGATACGTTTTTTTAAACTTTCGATCCCTTTATCTAACGACGACGTCACCACGCAGTAACAACCGCCGCTGGGAGCACATCCAGACTTGCCAGATGGTCAATCGAAGCGCGTGCCCCATACAGGACATCCGTTGCGGAAGCTGTAACCGAAAACTCAGAGCCGGCGAGTACATCCGGCTCACCATCAAATGCCCGCGCTGTCGGGCCATGAACGTCTTGAGGGCCGAGCGCCCCTTACCCGCAGGCCACCGAGCCTCCGATACGAGGGAATCGCCCCATGCAACACCCCATCTTCGCTGACTTGATCAACCGCATTCATCTGGCCGACGCACTGAGCGTGCTGCGCGCGTTGCCCGACGGCTGTATCGACCTGACCTTCACGGATCCGCCCTACTCGTCCGGCGGCACGACGAGCGCGTCGCGCAGCCAGGCGCCGTCGAGCAAGTACATCGGCGGCGACGTGAAGACCGTCTACCCTGAATTCCAGCACGACAGCAAGGATCAACGGTCGTGGACGTTCTGGTGCATGACGTGGCTCGCCGAGGTCTACCGCGTCAGTCGCAACGAAGCGCACCTCGTCTGCTTCGTCGACTGGCGCCAGTTACCGAGCCTCACCGATGCAATCCAGGCGGCCGGCTTCACGTGGCGCGGCGTCGCTGTGTGGGACAAGACGAGCGGCCGTGCGCGGCCGCGCGCCGGCGGCTTCGCGCAGCAGGCCGAATTCCTGGTCTGGGCGACGAAGGGCGCCGTGCGCCGCGCCGACGTGTACCTGCCCGGCGTGTTCTCAGAACGCCTCGCGCACCCGAAGCGTCACATGACCGAAAAGCCCGCGCAGCTCGCGCGCGAAGTCGTGCGCTTGGCGCCGGCCGGGGGCGTCGTCCTGGACCCGTTCGCCGGGTCCGGGACGTTCCTCGATGCTGCGAAGCAGGCCGGCTTGAACTGGATCGGCTGCGAGCTCGAGCCGGCCTACCATCAGGTGGCAACGGCCCGCGTGGCCGGGCTCGGCACTCCGGGCGTCGCGGCGTAGCGACGTTTCGCGGCGGTTTCGGTTGTACCCGGCCGCTGCACAACCAAGCGCGCGTGATCTGCGCGCGCGCGAGCGGCAATCTTTCGGGAGGCTCACTTCCGGGAGAAACGCATGCCTTCTGATTACCACCACGGCGTACGCGTCATTGAGATCAATGAGGGTACGCGCCCCATCCGCACGGTCAGCACGGCCGTCATCGGCCTGGTCAGCACGGCCGACGACGCCGATGCGGCCACCTTCCCCGAAAACCGTCCCGTTCTTATCACCGACGTGCAGGCAGCGATTAGCAAGGCAGGCACGAAGGGCACGCTCGCGCGTTCGCTCGATGCGATCGCCGCGCAGACGTCCCCGCTGATCGTCGCGGTGCGTGTGCCAACCGGCAAGGATGCGGATACCACCACCACCAACGTGATCGGCACGACCACCGCGGACGGCCAGTACACCGGTATGAAGGCGCTGCTCGCCGCGAAGAGCCGCCTCGGCGTGAAGCCGCGCGTGCTCGGTTGTCCAGGCCTCGACACCCTGCCCGTCGCCTCCGAGCTTGCGACGATCGCGCAGAAGCTGCGCGGCTTCGGCTACATCAGCGCGTTCGGCGCACAGACGAAGGAGGAAGCGACCGCCTACCGCGCGAACTTCGGCCAGCGTGAGCTGATGACGATCTGGCCGGATTTCGTGAACTGGAACACCACGACCAACGCCGAGGACATCACGTGGGCAACGGCGCGCGCGCTCGGCATGCGCGCGAAGATCGACGAAGAGATCGGCTGGCACAAGACGATCTCGAACGTCGTGGTCAACGGCGTCACGGGCATCAGCCGCGACGTGTTCTGGGACCTGCAGGACCCGAACACCGACGCGGGCTACCTGAACAGCCACGAAGTGACCACGCTGGTGAACGCGGACGGTTACCGTCTATGGGGATCGCGCACCTGTTCCGAGGACAAGCTGTGGGCGTTCGAGAACTATGTGCGCAGCGCGCAGGTGATCGCCGACACGATGGCCGAGGCGCACATGTGGGCCGTCGACCAGCCGATGAGCCGCACGCTGATGCGCGACATCGTCGACGGCGTGAATGCGAAGTTCCGCGCGTGGAAGACCGCCGGCTACCTGATCGACGGCGAATGCTGGTTCGATCCGGGCGCGAACGACAAGGATTCGCTCAAGGCCGGCTTGGGCTTCATCGACTACGACTTCTGCCCTGCCCCGCCGCTCGAAGACCTGACGTTCCGCCAGCGCATCACCGACCGCTATCTGGTCAAGTTCGCGCAAAGCATCGCGGTCTGATCGCTCGACACTCACCATAGGGAAATGCAATGGCTCTGCCATCCAAACTGAAGAACTTCAACGTCTTCGAAGACGGCACCTCGTTCGTCGGGGAAGTCACCGAAATCCAGCTGCCGAAGCTCACGCGCAAGATGGAGGCGTATCGCGGCGGCGGCATGAACGCCGAGGTCGACATCGATCTCGGCATGGAGAAGATGGAACTCGGCCTGACGATGGGCGGCTTCATGAAGGAGATGTTCAAGACGTGGGGCACGTCGAAGGTCGACGGCGTCACCGTACGTTTCGCTGGCTCCTATCAGCGCGACGACACCGAGGATGTCGACGCGGTCGAGGTGTATGTGCGCGGCCGCTACAAGGAAATCGACCCCGGCAAGGCCAAGGCCGGCGACAACGCCGACCAGACCGGCACGATGTCGCTGTCGTATTACCGGCTCATCTGCAACGGCGAGACGCTGATCGAGATCGACGTCCCGAACTTCGTCGAGATCGTCGGCGGCGTCGATCGTCTCGCACAGCAGCGCCGCGCCATCGGCCTGTAACCCCCTTACCCCTACCCTCAGAGGAACCATACGATGCAATCGAAGCAATCCGCCATCATCACGCTCGACACACCGATCAAGCGCGGCGAGCAGGAAATCACCGCTGTCACGCTGAACAAGCCGCTCGCGGGCGCGCTGCGCGGCGTCGCGCTCACCGACGTGCTGCAGCTGGACGTGATCGCGTTGTCGAAGGTGCTGCCGCGCATCAGCGATCCCGTTCTGACCACGCAGGACGTGCTACGCCTGGACCCTGCGGACCTCGTCCAGCTCGGCACCGAGGTAGCCGGTTTTTTGGTGCCGAACTCGTCGAAGGCGGACGCCTCCCTCGAACCGTCGACGACGTGATGGCCGATATCGCGCTCGTGTTCCACTGGTCGCCCGACGCGATGGCCGCCATGCCGTTGTCTGAGCTGATGGACTGGCGCGAACGCGCGCGCGAGCGCTACGAGCGAGGCGACGAATGAGCGACCGTTCGCTTCGTCTGGAAGTGGTACTGAAGGCGCTCGACCAGGCGAGCCGCCCGATTCGCGAGATCACCGGCCGCAACCGCACGCTGGTGAAAGACCTGCGCGACACCCGCGCGCGCCTGAAGGAGCTGAGCGACACGCAGCGGCGTATCGGCGAGTTCCGCGAGATGCGCACGGGCCTCGCGAACACATCGGCGAAGCTCGCCGATGCGCAGAAGAAGGTGAAGGAACTCGCGAAGTCGCTGCATGCGTACGGGCCGCCGTCGCAGCAGATGATTGCCGAGCTGGCGAAGGCGCGGCAAGCGTCGTCGAGGCTCGGTATCGCGTTCAAGAAGCAATCGGCGGGCGTTGACGAGCTGCGCAATCGGCTCGTGCGCGCCGGCGTCGACACGAGCAAGCTCTCCCAGCACGAGCGCACTCTGCGGAACGACATCGCCGCAACCACCAACGCCATCGATGCGCAGACGCGCCGTCTCGACGCGCTGAACCACCGTCAGCAGCGCATCGCGGCCGCGCGCACGAAGATGGGCGCCATGCGTGGCGCTGCGGCCGAGATGGCAATTGGCGGATATGCCGCGCGCTCGACCGGTCAGCACATCCTCGACGATCTGCGCGAGCCGCTGGCCGAGGCGAAGAAAATCCAGAACGAGCGCGGCCGCATTCAGGGGCTCGGTCTCGGCGATCACGCGACGCAGGACGCCGAGCGCTACGTGCGGGGAATGAAAACGCCGGGCGTCGCGATCGCGGACAACATGACGCTGATGCGCGACGCGATGTCGATCTTCGCGGACGAGCATCACGCGCAGATGGTGATGCCGACGCTCGCGAAGATGAAGTTCGCGAACGAGGCGATGTTCGGCGCCGGCCAGGGGCACGAAAACGAAGAGAAGTTCATGAACATGCTGAAGGTGATCGAGCTGCGCGGCGGCACGAAATCCGAGGCAGCGTTCATCAAAGAAGCGAACATGGTTCAGCAGGTGCTGACCGCGACCGGTGGGCGCGTCGGCGGCGACGAATGGCGAAACTTCATCCAGACCGGCAAGGTCGCGGCGAAGCAGATGCGCCAGGACGCGTTCTACTACCAGATGGAGCCGCTGATTCAGGAAATGGGCGGGCATGCGGCTGGCACCGGTGTGCAGGCGGCGTACAGCAACCTGATGCAGGGCAAGACCACCGTGCGCGCCGCGAAGCGCCTGGTCGAACTGGGCCTCGTCGACAAGAAGTCGGTCGAATACAACACCATCGGCAACGTGAAGCGCATCAAGCCCGGTGCGCTGATCCAGGGGGAGCTGTTCAACGCGTCGCCGTTCGAGTGGATGGAGAAGGTGCTGCTGCCGAAGCTGAAAGCCAAGGGCATCACGTCGGACGCCAAGATTCTGGAGGAATTCTCCACGATCATGACGAACGGCAACGGCGCAAATCTGTTCGCGACGATGTACATGCAGCGTGAGCAGATTCACAAAAACGAGAAGCTGAACCGCGGCGCGTACGGGATCGACCAGTTGCACGCGCTCGGGCAGAAGCAAACCGAAGGGCGCGAGCTGATTGCGCTGGAGAAGGTGCGCAACCTGCGCACCGTCATCGGCGAGCAGGTATTGCCCGTGTACAACCGCGCGCTCGAGCTGACGACGACCGTGCTCGAGCGACTGCTCGGCTTCGCGAAGCAGTATCCCAACTTCACGCGCGCGGTCGCGATCGGCGCGGCCGGGCTCGGCGTGCTGTTAGCCGTGCTCGGCACGTTGACGATCGCGCTCGCCGGCATCCTCGGGCCGCTCGCAATCGTGCGCTTCAGCATGTCGATGCTCGGCATCCAGGGCGGCGTCCTGGCGCGCGCGCTCGGCGCCGGCGCTGGCGCGCTGCGGCGCTTCTCCGGCGCCGCGACCGGCGCTGCCTCGGGCGTCGCCGCTGCTGGCACCGGTGCGCGCGGCGCGGCGACACGCATCCGTGCGGCGCTGTCGAGCGCCTGGGTCGCTTCGTCTCCCCGAGCTGCAGCGGCGTCGCTGCGCGCCTACGTCGCGTCGCTCGCACAGCGGGTGCCAGCCGCCTGTCGAGCCGCACGCGCGGCAGTGCGCCAATGGGGCGTATCGGCGGTCGCCGCCATGAAGGATGGCGCAAGCGCTGCGCGCCAGTACACCGCGCAGTTGTGGCGCGCCGTCGCCGCGCAGGCCGCCGCCACGCGCGCGGCCGTAGTGTCGCGCTGGACGATGGCCCGGCAGTACGTCGCGCGCCGCGGCGTGTCGGGCATGGCCGTCGACGGGGCGCACGGCGGTTTCAACCTGGTCAAGGGCGGCACGATGGGCGCGATCAATGGCGTGCGCGCGGCGCTCGGTGGGCTGGCGCAGACGCTGCTATTCGTCGGCCGTGTCGCATTGATGAGCCCGATCGGCCTGGTGATTGCCGGCATCGCGCTCGCCGCGCTTCTCGTCGTCAAATACTGGGAACCGATCAAGGCGTTTTTCTCGGGCTTTTGGCAAGGGCTATCCGAGGGTCTGAAGCCGCTCGCGCCGATCTTCACTCGCGTGCTCGCGATCCTCGGCTCCGCGTTCGAACCGCTCAAGCCCGTATTCAACTGGCTCGTCGAGGCCATGAAAGGAGCGTGGGACTGGATCAAACGGATGTTGGGTCCCGTCGATTCCACCAAGGAAAGCCTCGACAAGGCGACCAGTGCCGGCAAGGGCTTCGGCGCGTGGCTCGCCGACATCATCGTGGTCGCAGCGGATGCCGCCGCACGCTTCGTCGAATTCGGTGCGAACCTGATGTCGGGGCTCGTCAACGGGATCACGAACGGCCTGGGCGCCGTGAAGACTGCGATCCAGGCCGCCGGCGACAGCGTGGTCGGCTGGTTCAAGGAACGGCTCGGCATCCATTCGCCGAGCCGCGTGTTCGCCGCGCTCGGCGGCTGGACAATGGCCGGTCTCGAGCAGGGGCTGCGCAACGGCCTGGACGGGCCGCTCGCGACCGTGCGCGAGCTCGGCAAGCGGATCGTCGCGGCCGGCGCCGGCATCGGCATCACGGGCGCGGCCATCGCCGGCGGCGCACCCCTCACCGTCGACAACCGCCCGCCGTTGACCGCCGCGGCCGTTGCGCGCACGCCAGCGTCGACACCGGCGCCGATCACGATCAACGTGTACGCGTCGCCCGGCATGGACGCGAATGCGCTCGCGCAGAAGGTGCTGCAGCTGATGCGCCAAGAGCAGGCCGCGCAGGCCGCGCGCGATCGGTCGCGCCTGCGCGATCGGGATTGAAGGAGGGATTGTCATGATGATGGCGCTCGGGCTGTTCGTGTTCAGCCTGTCGACGCTGCCCTACCAGGAGCTGAAGCGCCGGCGCGGCTGGCGCTACGCAAGCAACAACCGTGTCGGCCGGAAGCCGGCGCGGCAGTACGTCGGCGAGGACGAGGAAACGATCGTCCTGTCCGGCGTGCTGCTGCCCGAGCTGACCGGCGGCGATCTGTCGCTGTCTGTGCTCGAGGCGATGGCGGACCAGCACACGGCGTGGCCGCTGATCGAGGGCACCGGCCACATCTACGGCATGTTCACGATCGACAACATCGATACGACCCGCACGCTGTTTTTCCCGGACGGCGCCGCGCGCCGCATCGATTTCACGGTCGCGCTCACGCGCAACGACGACATCGACATGCTCGGCATCGTCACCGACGCGATCAAGGAGGCGATCTCGCTATGAACCTCGCCGACCTGCCGGGCGCCGACCTGGTGCAGAAAACCGTCCTGGCCGACGATCGTGTGCCGCGTGCGATCTACTCGATTACGCTGAACGGAAAGGACATCTCGCACAAGTTCGACGGCCGACTGATCTCGATGACGCTGCAGGACAACCGCGGCTTCGAAGCCGACCAGCTCGACATTAGCCTGGACGATTCGGACGGCGCGCTCGAGATTCCGACCCGCGGTGTGAGATTGAAGGTGGCGATCGGTTGGGCCGGTGCCGCAAACGGCCTCGTCGACAAGGGCGAATTCGTCGTCGACGAGGTGCGGCACACCGGCACGCCGGACGTGCTCACGATTCGCGCGCGCAGCGTCGATCTGCGTGCCGGCCTGTCGATCAAGAAGGAGCGATCGTGGCACCGTCAGACCGTCGGCGCGATCGTGCGCGCGATCGCGAGCCAGAACAAGGTGGAGGCGCGCATCAGCAAGGCGCTCGACGGCCAGCTCGTCGACCACATCGACCAGACCGCGGAGTCGGACGCGAACCTGCTGTCGCGCCTGGCGAAAATGTTCGATGCGATCGCGACAGTGAAGAACGGAAAGCTGCTGTTCATCAAGGCCGGTGAGGCGACGACGGCCAGCGGCAAGCCGTTGCCCGCCATCACGATCACGCGCGACGTTGGCGATCGCCACGAGTTCGGCGTTGCCGATCGCGACACGTATTCCGGCGTGCAGGCGTTTTATCTGAACACGCGCACCGCGAAGAAACAGTCAACCACCGTGAAGCGGCGCAGGCGCCGCACCACGAAAAAGAAGCCGCTCGACAAGAGCGGCGACGTGTTGTTCGGCACGGCCGAGAACGTGAAGGTGCTGCGGCACACGTACGCGAACAAGAGCAACGCGACACGCGCGGCGAAGGCGGAATGGGAGAAGCTGCAACGCGGCGTTGCAGAGTTCAGCATCGTGCTCGCGCTCGGCCGGCCGGAGCTGATGACCGAATTACCTGTCACCGTGCGCGGTTACAAACGTGTCATCGACGACTGCAAATGGATCGTCGCGCGCGTTACACATACGCTCGACGGTAACGGCGGATTTACATCGGACCTCGATCTGGAAGTCAAGGCGAGCGAGGTGCCGGAGATCGAATCGGAAGGGGAGTGAGTAGACTGTCGACGCATGCGTGAGTTACCCGCTGCGTCGAAAAAGCCCGCGATCGCGGGCTTCAGTTCGCTGGTGTGTCGGCCCGTTACGCCGGCGTGCAGTCGCGCAACATCGGGCTACCGATCAAGCGACCGCCACCTTCGCACGTCCACGTTACCTTGTTGCCTTTCTCAAGCGCCGCTGCCAATGCCTCGTGTCCTTTGCTCAGGTATGCGTTGACGGGCATGAATTCGTTACTGGTCCGCAGCTTCACCACGATATTATCGAACGCGTCCTTATCGATGCTCTGAATCGTGCCGCTTACCGACAGGGCCTTGCCCTTGTACTTCTGATCTGCAGCGACTTCATTTTTGTCGTACGCAGCGAACAGTGCCGCTGCCGTCACACTGATCGTCTCAACCGGCTTGGATCGCTCGCTGACCGGATTCGATGCGGTGGATCGCTCGCTGACCGGATTCGATACGGTGGATTGCTCCGCAGTCGGCTTCTCACCAAAAATAGCCCCTACCATCCCGATAACGAAAACGACGCCAACGACGATGCCAAGCAGTTTGAGCAGTTTTTTCATAGGTCTCTCGGAAATATAGCGCGCTGCGCTTGTTAGAAATTGGTATAGAAAATCAGCGGCGGACGGCGACGTCAGCCTTTTGCCATGCTGCAACGCCATCCGCGGCAACGCACTGTCGACGTACCCCGACTTGCATAACAATGCTGCCGGGAGAATAGCGATCGCCGCCGTATTCGCAATGCACCGGCTCAGCGGCCTGGACACGTTCGACGACGTCGGTACGATGCCTCTCGACGTAGAAATACGCCCCGGCCGCAGCAACGATCACTGCGATCACCGCAAGCGCCATCGCCCCCCGGCGCGGCCGCTTGCCATTTTGCTGTACGAGAGCGGGGCTCATCGCGGGGGCGGCGAGAGCCGGTGTCACCGCAATCGGGACGGAGGTTTGCGGCTGCGGGACAGGCGACTCGCAGTGCACCGTCGGTGCGGGCGAAGTTGGGTGTTTGATTTTCTGTTGACCGGACGGGGCGGGAGGGTGCCCGAGGTTGCCGTTCCGAATCCAGCTGTCCAGATACTTGATCGCCCGCTCGTACGTGCTACGCGGCATCTGCTCGATGAATTCAAAGCCAAAAACCGTCTTGAGGCGCCGATACACCATCAATTTATCGGTGCCGGTCTTGGCTTCTATCTCGAACGCTCGGCGCGCAATTGCCGCGCGCTGCTTCTCGGTGATGAACTTCGTAGCGTCAGCTTTGGGCTCACCGCCGTGGAAGTGCACGTTGACGCTCGTCTGCGCGCTGTTGCTCTTCACATCCCCGCCGGCAACTTGCCCGATTTCCCCATCGAACTTCTGATTCATTGACTTCCTTTTTTCTCCTACGGCTGGCCTTGCCGTGGTCTACGTTTCACCGTGATCAGCTTTCGCGCTTCTTCTTTCGCCCCGCGCTACCACCCATGTTGATCGAGAACGGCGCTGTCACATCACCCGTGACGTGCTGGCCGATGTTGGCACCCTCGAAGTTTTGGCGAACCTTCGCGGTCTTCGTCGACGCCGACTCGGTCGCGCCCTGTTGCGTCATCCCGGCGATCATGCCGAGAACACCGGCACGCCCCTTCGTGTCCAGCGCGCGATAACCGGCCAACAAAACTTCCTCGTCAGTTCTCAGTGCCGCGGCACTGCGCTGGCCCGTCAGTAGGTACGCCACGTCGACGCCACGCACGGCGATTGCCTCCAGATACGCGGAATCAGGACGCCGCAAACCGCTCTCATAGTTTTGCTGTGCATCCCGTTTAACGCCCCCAGCGGCGGCAAAGTCCGTTTGGTTTAGGCCAAGGCGCTGACGTTCTTCCCGTAGGCGCTCCGCAAATGAGTTCATTCGAATTCACAAAAACGTTGACATGAGGCCAAATGACCGCATACCATTGGTTGTGCAAGGTTAACGAAGGGAAGTATACCGCCATGCTCCGCAAGAAAGCCCCCGTCACACGCTCACCACGTGGCGTGCTGTCCAGCAAGCCCGTATACATGCGGCTGATGCCCGACGAGCGCCGCGCGCTCGAAGAGCTCTCCACGTTCCTGAACCGCTCCACCTCCAGCGTCGCCCGTCTGATCTACCTCGAGGGCGTCGAGCGATACCGTGCCAAAGTTACCGGCCCGGCCGCTCAACTGCACGCAAGTTCTTTTGCCGGGCGTTGAGTCATGCAGCCGCCCGCCCTTATCGAACCCGCGCTTCGTCATGCGCTGCACGGTCCCAAACGTCACGAAGTACAAGCTGCGCTCGGATGGGACGACTCCGAGGTCAGCCGCTTCCTGAGCGGCGGCAAGGGAATCGTCATCGACAAGATCGACACGCTTGTCGCTGCCGTGGGCTTTGTCTGCGTGACGCGCAAATACCTCGACGCTGTCGCGACCTTGGGTGAAGTCGGCATGTTCTGCCAGTGCGCCCGCCAAGGCCGCGGCGAATGCAGCCGCCCGTAGGAGCCCCGAATGAAATTGAAGTGCCATCACTGCGGCAGCCGCGCCGTCATTCGGACCAGCCGCCCGCTGTCCGTCCTGGTCCGGGAGGCGTACTGCCAATGCACCAACATCGAATGCGCGACGACGTACAAGATCCATATTGCCGCCGTCCACACGATCGCGCCGAGCCTCAATCCGAACCCGATGGTCTACCTACCCGTCGGCAAGGTTGACCGGCTACCGCAGGACCCGCGTCAGCTCTCGCTGATCGACGCCTAACCAGTAACCGCAATTCTTGTTTCACACCCATCGCACCCGCCTCGCGCGGGCGCGGGGGACTCCTTTTGCCTGAAATTCTGGAGATACCTCATGCAAACGCCGACTCCCGCTCACGTCACCGCCCTTACCTCGTCGCTCGACTTCGACCAGCGCGTCGCCTACCTGCAGAAGCTCTGTGCGGCTGACGTGCGCGCGGACGTGTTTGTCGCATCCGCTCGCGCACTCGGCTTCGTCGTGTCGTGGGATCCCGCGCGCGGCACGCCGCTGCTCGCCTGGATGCACTGACGCGATGCGCGCGCCCCTCACCGACGTCGACCTGCGCGCGGCGTGGCATCGCCTGCGCATGGTCGGTGATTTCGACACGTCGATCCGCCATCGCGCCGTTCGCCTGGTCGTGGAATCCGCGGCGCGCGCGATGCAGGACCGAGAACAGGCCCGGTTGCGGAGCGCTTCCGACGTAAAGCGCCGCGCCGCAAACGACGTCGACGAATGACTCACCCGCGCCGGCCGCCGGCGCATTCAACAGGAACCACACCATGAAGCCCTACGTTTTCGGCATCGGCGTGCTGCTGATGCTCTCGTTCTCCCTCTCCGGGATCTACTGCATCGCGTCCGACGTGCTGCGCCTGTTCGACGTCCGGTATGCGCGGCCGATCGCTTTCGTCATCGGCGTTGCCGTGATGGTTGCGCTCGTCACGGCGCTCGCCTGGTCGGTCCCGCCGCGGGGGTGATGCGATGACGATCGACACATCCATCCGCTACGAACTGCTGACGCCGGCCGGGCTGCGCACCGTCGCCGGCGAGCACGTCGTCATCCCGAACGACGTCGGCGCGACCTTCGGCATCCACGCCGAGCCCTATCTCGCCGACGGCCATCCCGAAAAATGGGTCGTCACGCACCTGGCATCCGGTATGCAGGCCGGCGCGGGCGCATCCCGCACCGCCGCGATTACGAACGCGACGACGAACGTCGAGCGCAATCGACGCCGCCTGCGCACGATGCTCGACGAAGCAACGGCGGCCCGCACCGATCTGCAGTTCGCCACGTACCAGCTCGCGCGCAACCGGCTCGCGATCCTCGGAGAAGCCGCATGAGCCGCCGCCTCGATGCTTCGCCGCACGATGCGGCGTTGCGAGCCGCGATCGTCGCGGCCGCGAATCCTCTGCACTTCAACAACCGCCCCGGCAGCGTCGCTCGCCAGTGCGCGCTCGGCCTGTTCGTCGCGGCGTTGAGCGATCACCTCGCGCTCGACTTCCCCGAGTCCGCCGATGCGCTGCGCGCGCTCGTCTTCTCTCCCGCGACGCCGAGCAACCCGGCCGACCACACCCAGCAGCAACCTGAACATCAGCAATAACGATGGCTTCGATCGACGAACTGAAACAACGCATCGACCTGCACGACCTCGCCGATCGCCTCGGCCTTAAGCGCGGCCGCGGCGGCGACAAGGCGCTCTACCATTCGCCGCAGCACGCGGACAAGAACCCGTCTCTGTCGATCTACGTGAATCACCCGAAGCATGGCACCGGCTGGCGCGATCACAGCGCCGGCGTCGGCGGGTCGTGCATCGATCTGGTGATTTACGTGCGCGGCGGCAGCGTGGCGGACGCCGTGCGCTACCTGCACGACGCCTACGGCATTCCGCTCGACCGGCCGGCGCAGGCCGAGCGCCGCGAGAAAACGACCGTCGAATACATCGCCGATCGCTGCTTCGCCGAGCGCGAGCATGTCCGCGAATACCTCGGCGGCCGCGGCATTTCCACCGCCGCGATCGACGCGGCGATCGCCGCATGCACGCTCGGGTTCAACACGTGGACGAGCTCGAAAGTTGCCGCCGGCGAAGTCGGCCACGGCGGGCCCGCTGCCGCGTTCATCGTCCGAGCGCCGGGCGACGGCCGCGTCGTCGCCGTCGACATGCGCTACGTGGATCCCGCGCTGAACGGCGGCGTCAAAACGCAGACGCAGGGCGACAAGGCGGGCTACGGCTGGACCGCGGATCCGCGGCGGCTGGAGAAGGCGAAGCGCGTATTCATCGTCGAGAGCGCGATCAACGCGCTGTCGATCGACACGTGTGCGCTGCCCGGTGCGGCCGCGCTCGCGCTGCGCGGCCTCGGCAACGTTGACGCGATCGACTTCACGCCGCTGCGCGGCAAGCAGGTCGTGATCTGCATGGACAACGACGAGCCATTCGCCGACGGCCACCCGCGCGCCGGCCAACGGCCCGGCCCCGAAGCTGCGTGGGCGCTCTACGAACGGCTCACCGCGCTGGACATCAGCGCCGTGCTGGTCGACCAGGCTGACTGGTTCGCCGACCTCGCGGACGGCGAGAAGCAGCCGAAGCCCATCAACGACGTCAATGATTACCTGCAGCTGCGCGGGCCGCTCGAATTGGCGCGTGCGCTCGAGCAGCTGGAGCCGTGGCTGATCGCCGGCCTCGCCGGCGACGCCACGCGCCGCGGCCGGCCGCGCATCTTCCTGCCGTCGCACGACTTCGCGCAGTACTGGCGCTTCCGCGTGCGGCCCGACTTCACCAGCTACATCACGAAGATGGACCGCAACGAGGAATCGGGCGTCGAGACCCCGGTGATGACGGATCTGTGCGGTTTCCGCATCGCCGGCATGAGCCGCGTGTCGGTCGCGAGCGCGACGTCGACGATGACGGGCGACGCCGACCAGGCACCGACCGTGTATTTCGCCGTGTCGGTGCAAGCGCCGCGCCACGGCGCGCAGCTCATTCGCCGCGTGATGCTCGACGACCAGCTGCACAACGTCGATCAGTGGGGCAAGTTCGGGCCTATCTGGGCGCCGGCGCCGTTCAAGCGCATGGTCAACATCCTCGAGCGCGGCGCCGACCTCGGCGCGCGGCAGGCCGCGAATTTCGTCGGGCTCGCGTGGCGCGACGGCCGGCTGATCGTCAACGAAGGCCCGGACTGCTATTTCACCGAAGCGGACAAGCAGTGTCCGTATCACAACCTGACGTTCCCGAGCGGCCCGATCAGCGACGCGCGCCGCGTCATCACCGCCTACCAGACGACGTTCAAACAGAACGCCGCGACGATCCCGCTCGTATGGGCGCTTGGCGGCCACCTGAAGGCGCTGCTCGGCTTCTGGCCGCATATCACGATCCAGGCGAACAAGGGCGCCGGCAAGTCGACGCTCATCAAGCGGCTCGAGCGATCGCTCGCCTTCACGATGTTCTCCGGCCAGTCGCTGCAGACTGAGTTCCGCCTGCTGACCAGCATCAGCCACACCAGTCACCCGGTCGGATGGGAAGAGCTGTCCGCGCGCCGGCAGGACGTGATCGACAAGGCGGTCGGGCTGTTGCAGGAGAACTACCAGTACACCGTGACGCGCCGCGGCACCGACATGACCGAATACCTGTTGTGCGCGCCTGTGATGCTCGCCGGCGAAGACGTGCCCGTGCGCAGCCTGCTCGGCAAGCTCGTGCGCACGACGCTGACCGGCAAGCGCG
Organism: Burkholderia pseudomultivorans; assembly: GCF_902499075.1. Lineage (GTDB taxonomy): Bacteria > Pseudomonadota > Gammaproteobacteria > Burkholderiales > Burkholderiaceae > Burkholderia > Burkholderia pseudomultivorans. The sequence goes on from NZ_CABVPP010000018.1 coordinate 66,880, forward strand.
GCCCGCTGCTGCCCGACGACCTGCCGCGCTTCCCGGTTCGGCAGTGGCTCGAATTTCTCGCCGGGCTCGACAAGCGCGCCGTGCTGGACCAGTACGCGACGCTGCGCGACAAGGCGCTTGCCAACTGCCGCGCGAGCGGTGAGGACGATGGCGCGAAGCGCATGGCCGGCAACTATGCGGCCGTCGCGCTCGCGTGGCGCTACCTGTGCGAGTTCGCCGGCATGGATCCCACAGAGGGAGACTTCCCGCGCGACCTGCTCGCTGAAATGAACGGCCACATCGCCGAAACGAGCGCCGATCGCGAACCGTGGGTCTGGATCATGGAAACCGTGCTGTCGGAAATCGACGGCGGCAACTACAAGCACCCGTACACGTTCGACATGGTCGACGGCGAGTTCTGCCTGCTGCTGCGCACGGGCCACGTGATGGACCACATCGCACACACCAGCGCGCTGCGCGACAAGTGGAACGGCCTGCCCGTGAAATCGGACCGCGTGTTCAAGGCGCAGCTCAAGCACGCCGGCGTCGTTGTCGGCGACAAGGAGGTCGAGCGCCGCATCTACACACGTCGCGTCGCACATCTGGTGCCGATCTCGCTCGAGCGCCTGGCGACGTTTGGCCTGTACGTCGCAGTCCGCGAAGACCTGGCCTCCGACGCGATGCAGGGAGGCCACGCATGACGCGCTCTCAGCCGATGCGGCCGCTGCGCGGCCGTACCCCTTCCCTCCTTTCCTGCGGCCGCGTAGCGGCCCTGGATTCGGGTTTCCGGTGCGTGCGCCGATGCGCGCAGCAATCGGCGCGCGCCGTCGCGCAGCAATCGGCGCGCGCCGTCGCGCAGCCGCCGGGCTGCTCGCTTCCCCCCGTTCCCCCAGCGAGTCGAAACGGCCGGGCAACAGCGCGAGCCGAGACGGAGCGGGGCCGCGCGGGCGGATTTTTCCACAGGGGACGGGCAGGCAGCGCACGCCAATCGTGGATTCCGGACGCGTCCGCTCGTAAGTCATTGATTCTTGAAGCAAGTACCGCCACGGCTCCGGCCGAATTTGCCACGGATTGGCTTGTTTTTGCCACGGGTCGGATTTTTGCGCCGGCCGTCGTCGCCCCTTTCTCTCTTCTCTCTAATTCATTGAAAAAGAAGAAGAAAGAATGCAATGAAGGGGGGAGCAGACGACCGAAACGCGTGCCACGGGTTTTGTGCGTTTTGCCACGGGTTTCCGCATGTGCCTATTTTTTGAGCCACGGGTTTGTGGAGCTATCCACGGCTAATTCGTGGCAATCCGTGGCGGAACATTCCCTTAAAAATCATTAAGTTATGTTTCAAAACAGCGCAAACCACGGATCCACGGGTTGCGCTGCGTGTGCTCCCTTTTCGTTACAGCAATGGGTATGGAAAAATATCTCGGGCGCAGTGAGCTGCGCGAACTGACTGGAACACCAATCCGCGCACGCCAAATTCGTTGGCTCGCTCAACAAGGCTGGCCGCATGTCGTGGACGTTCACGGCCGTGTACTTGTAGCCCGCGCGTACCACGACAAACAAATGGGTATCGTTGATTCGAAACCCGCGCGTACGGCGCACGTAGCGACGCCGACATCGCTCAACCTTGGCGCAGTGTGATGGCAGGCAAGGCACAAACCCCTGGCGCAATTCCACGCTTTCGTTCGCGCAAGAACGCGGACGGCTCGCTGCGCTACTACTACGATCACGGCGAGGTGGACGGGCGGCGCATTCTGGAGCCGCTCGGCACTGATCGCGTCGTCGCGCTGCAACGTTGGGCTGAGTTAGAAGGCTCGCGTGTGCCGTCGTCGGAAACGACACGGCATACGTTCGCCATGCTCGAACAGGCTTACCGCATACGCGAGCTGCCGCAGAAGTCGGCAGCGACGCAACGCATGTACGACCTGTTCCTGTCCAGGCTCGCTGCTGTCATCGGTGATCGCGAGCTCGACACGCTCACGCCGGCCGACGTCGCGACGATCTGGCGCGCAACGGCAGAGAAACGCGGCGTCGTAACTGCCAACCGCACGAAAGCCGTGCTGTCGCTTGTCCTGAACTGCGGGCGGCTGTGGGGCATGATGACGATCGCGAACCCGTGTGCCGGCGTGCGCGGGAAGAAAGAGACCGGGCGTCAGAACGTCCTCATCGACGACGAGCTGTATGCGGCCGTCTACGCCGTGGCTGATCAGCCGCTGCGCAACGCGATGGACTTGGCCGATCTCTGCGCACAACGCCCCTCGGACGTCTTGCGCGTGCAGCGCTCCAACATCGTGCGGGGCAACCTCATCTTCCGCACGCAGAAGACGGGCGCATTCGTCACCGTACAAATCACGGGCGAGCTTGCGGCGCTGATCGAGCGCCTGCTCGCCTGGCGTGGTTCGAAGGTCGACGTGTCGCCCTACCTGTTGCGCGACGAGGAAGGCTATCCGCTCACGAAAGGCCAACTGCGCTCGCGCTTTGACAAGGCACGCGAGCTGGCCGGCATCGACAAGGCGAAATTCCAGTTTCGCGATCTCCGCGCGCGCGGCGTGACACACAAGACGATCGACGAAGGGTTGGAGGCCGGGCAGCGCTTGGCAGGACACAGCGGACCAGGCATGACGGCGCGATACGTACGCGGGGCACGGCCGGTTAAACCGTCTCGCTGACGCGCATTGGAAACGTGAGGGGGTTATTGGAAACGCGAAGGGGCTACGCAAACATCGCGTAACCCCTTGATTTCATTGGTGCCGGCTGCAGGACTCGAACCCGCCACCTGATGATTACAAATCAACTGCTCTACCAGATGAGCTAAGCCGGCGTAAGCGCGAGATTCTACCTCATTTCACGATCTTGAGGCGAGGTCTGCTGCCGCCTTTCGAACCATCACCGTCGGTTTTCGGCGGCTCGTCGGCGCCTTCCGAAGGCTCCTCGTTCGCGCCGTTGTCGGCGACCGGCGTCAAACCCGCCGCCGGCGCGCCCGGCTCGTCGCGCGACGCGTCGTCCGCGTCGTCGAACGCGCCCGAATCCTCGCCCTCGCCCGCCACCGCATCGACCTGGAACGCCATCCCCTGCCCGTTCTCCCGCGCATAGATCGCGAGCACGTTGGCCACGGGAATCTCGATCTTGTGCGCTTTGCCGGAAAACCGCGCAGTGAACTCGATCCACTCGTTGCCCATCTGCAACTGGCTCGTCGCCTCGAAGCTGATGTTGAGCACGATCTCGCCGTCACGCACGAACTGACGCGGCACACGCGTCGAGTTGTCGACCCTCACCGCGATATGCGGCGTGTAACCGTTATCGGTGCACCACTCGTACAGCGCACGCAGCAAATAAGGCTTCGTTGAAATCTCTTGCATCACAATCCTCGAACCCGGAGCGGGCATGCGGCCAGCCGCATCGCCCGCTCCGTCATGCCTTCATTGCATCATCAACGACGCATGACCTTTTCGGACGGCGTCAGTGCTTCGATATACGCCGGACGGCTGAAGATCCGCTCGGCATACTTCATCAGCGGCGCGGCGTTCTTCGACAGCTCGATCCCATAGTGATCCAGACGCCACAGCAGCGGCGCGATCGCGACGTCGAGCATCGAGAACTCTTCGCCGAGCATGTACTTGTTCTTCACGAAGATCGGCGCGAGCTGCGTCAGGCGATCGCGAATCGCGAGGCGCGCCTTCTCGTGGTTCTTCTCCGCCGCCTTGCCCTTCTCGTTCTCGAGCGTGCTGACGTGAACGAACAGCTCCTTCTCGAAGTTGAGCAGGAACAGGCGCGCGCGCGCACGCTGCACCGGGTCGGCCGGCATCAGTTGCGGATGCGGGAAGCGCTCGTCGATGTACTCGTTGATGATGTTCGATTCGTACAGGATCAGGTCGCGCTCGACCAGAATCGGCACCTGACCGTACGGGTTCATCACCGAAATGTCTTCCGGCTTGTTGAACAGGTCGACGTCACGGATTTCGAAGTCCATGCCCTTCTCGAACAGCACCAGCCGGCAACGCTGGGAGAACGGGCAAGTTGTGCCGGAATACAGAACCATCATGTTTGCGTTTCCTCAAAAAAGCCGAGGGCCGGCGCGCGGCGAAACCCCTTCGCGGGCTCCACGTTGCGCCGGCCCCACGCCGGTCAGGCGTGATTACTTGATATCTTTCCAGTACGCGGCGTTCAGCCGCCAGGCCAGGAAAGTCAGGACGCCGAGAAAGATCAGCACCCATACGCCGAGGCGTTTGCGGGTCTGCTGGGCCGGCTCGGACATCCATGTCATGTACGCCACCAGGTCGGCAACGGCAGCATCATAATCCACCGCGGACAGCGTCCCCGGTGTGACCTGCTGGAAGCCGACGAGCGTACGAACCTTCTCGCCCGTCTCCTCGTCCGTCTTTTCTTCGAATTTGGCGGTGCGCTGCCCCTGCAGCTGCCACAGTACATGGGGCATGCCGACGTTCTCGAACACCGCGTTGTTCCAGCCGGTCGGCCGCGTATCATCGCGATAGAAGCTGCGCAGATACGTATACAGCCAGTCGCGGCCGCGCGCGCGCTCTTCGACCGACAGGTCGGGCGGCGACGTGCCGAGCCAGTTCTTCGCGTCTTCGGGCCGCATCGCGACGGACATCGTGTTGCCGACCTTGTCGGTCGTAAACAGGAGATTCTTTTCGATCTCCTTCTGGGATATGCCCAGATCCGTCAGACGGTTGTAGCGCATCAGGTTCGCGCTGTGGCAGTTCAGGCAATAGTTTACAAACAATTGCGCGCCGTGCTGAAGCGAAACGAGATTTTCCGTGTTATCGGGCGCCCGGTCGAGCGGAAAATTACCCTCCGCCGATGCGACCGGCGCGGCCAGCAGCGCACACGCGGTCGCCCCGATCAGCGCGAGCATCGAAAGCAGTTTCTTCATGTCGTTCTCTCCTCGCTCACGTTAATGGGGCTTGAAGCGCACCCGTTCCGGCGGCTGCTTGAACGTGCCAAGCGGCGTCCAGACCGGCATGCCGAGGAAAAACGCGAAGTAGATCAGCGCGCAGCCCTGCGCGATCAGCGTCGCGGCCGGCGATGGCGGCCGCGTGCCGAGGAACGCGAGGGTCAGGAACGCGGCGACGAAGATCCCGAGGAACACCTTGTGGAACAGCGGCCGGTAGCGGATCGACTTCACCGGGCTGCGGTCGAGCCACGGCAGGAAGAACAGCGTGATCACCGCCGAGCCCATCACCACGACGCCCCAGAACTTCGACTCCGTCAGGTACATGAACACGACGATCGCGACGGCCAGCACCGGCAGCCCGACCTTCCACTTGCCGCGCGCGCGCAGCAGCGCGAGCACGCCGAGCAGCGCGATCACGATCATCAGCACGATCTTGAACGGGTCGGTGGTCGCGCGCAGCATCGCGTAGAACGCGGTGAAGTACCACACCGGCGCGATCTCGGGCGGCGTCTGCAGCGGGTTCGCCGGCACGAAGTTGTTCGCCTCGAGGAAGTAGCCGCCCATCTCCGGCGCGAAGAACACGATCAGCGCGAACACGATCAGGAACACGCATACACCGAGGAAGTCGTGCACCGAGTAGTACGGATGGAACGGGATGCCGTCGAGCGGCACGCCGTTCGCGTCCTTCTTCGCCTTGATCTCGATGCCGTCCGGGTTGTTCGACCCCACCTCGTGCAGCGCGACGAGGTGCGCGATCACGAGGCCGACCAGCACCAGCGGAATCGCGATCACGTGGAACGCGAAGAAGCGGTTCAGCGTGACGTCGGACACCACGTAGTCGCCGCGAATCCACAGCGACAGGTCCGGGCCGACGAACGGGATCGCGGAGAACAGGTTGACGATCACCTGCGCGCCCCAGAACGACATCTGGCCCCACGGCAGCAGGTAGCCGAAGAACGCCTCGGCCATCAGGCACAGGAAGATCGCGCAGCCGAAGATCCACACGAGCTCGCGCGGCTTGCGGTACGACCCGTAAAGCAGCCCGCGGAACATGTGCAGATACACGACGACGAAGAACATCGACGCGCCCGTCGAGTGCATGTAGCGGATCAGCCAGCCCCACGGCACCTCGCGCATGATGTACTCGACCGACGCGAACGCGAGCGTCGAGTCGGGCTTGTAGTTCATCGTCAGGAAGATGCCGGTGACGATCTGGTTGACGAGCACCAGCAGCGCGAGCGAGCCGAAGAAGTACCAGAAGTTGAAGTTCTTCGGCGCGTAGTATTCGGAAACGTGCTTTTTCCAGGTGGACGTGAGCGGGAAGCGCTGGTCGATCCAGCCGGTAAGACCTGTCGTGGAGACTTCCTTGTTGTCGGCCATCACGCTTCTCCTTTCTCGTCCTTGCCGATCACGAGGGTCGTCGCCGACGTGAACATGTAGGGCGGGATGTCGAGATTCTGGGGCGCCGGCTTGTTCTTGAACACGCGGCCGGCGAGGTCGTAGGTCGAACCGTGGCACGGGCACAGGAAACCGCCCGGCCAGTCGTCCGGCAGGTTCGGCTGCGGACCCGGCGTGAAGCGCTGGCTTGGCGTGCAGCCGAGGTGCGTGCACACGGCCATCACGACGAGGATGTTCTTGCGGTCGGTGCGCGAGCGATATTCGTTCGCGCAATACGCGGGCAGCGGCATCGAATACGGGGATTTCGTGGTCGGATCGGCCACTTCCTTGTCGGCCTTGACCACGTCGGCCAGCATGTCGTCGGTGCGGTTCAGGATCCACACCGGCTTGCCGCGCCACGGCACGGTGACCATCTCGCCGGGCTTCAGGCCGCTGATGTCGACCTCCACCGGTGCACCGGCCGCTTTGGCTTTCGCGGACGGCGCGAGCGACGCCGCGAAAGGTATGACGGTGGCGACGCCTCCTACGCCACCTGCTACGGATGTCGCAATCAGCCAGGTACGGCGGCCGCTGTCGACGCGTTTCTCTTCCTTGTCTCGCATCACACGCCCCACTTCTGAGTTGGATTTTCCGTCACGACTTTCCATTCCGCCGCTAGTTTGCGCGAATGGAGTCGCCATTTACAAGGCCCGACGCCAAAAATCCCTTCGAAGTGATTGATAGTTAAGGGTTTTCCCCCACTATAGGAGCGGTTAAATCATTCAACTTTTAAGCATGCGCTCCATTGCGAGATTTCGATGCGCTGCCGCAATCGCACCTTCAGACCGGATTGTGAATGTCGATAAAAAGGTGTTCGAGATCGAATTGCTCGGACAAATGGGCGCCGAGCGCCTGGATTCCGTAGCGTTCGGTCGCATGGTGCCCCGCCGCAACGAACGCGACGCCGCTCTCGGCCGCCATGTGCGTCACGTATTCGGACACCTCGCCGGTCAGGAACACGTCCGCGCCGGCGTCGATCGCCGCGTCGAAATAGCTCTGCGCAGCGCCCGTGCACCATGCGATGCGGCGCAGTTGCTGGTCGGGATCGCCGAGCACGAGCGGCGTGCGGCCGAGCGTGCGCTCGACCTTCGCGACGAAGTGCTCGAGCGTGACCGGCATCGGCAGCGTCGCCATCCAGCCGAGGTCGCCTTCGCCGAAACGCTGCTCGCCGATCAGGCCCAGCTTCTCGCCGAGCTGCGCGTTGTTGCCGAATTCGGGATGCGCGTCGAGCGGCAGATGAAACGCGAACAGGTTCAGGTCGTTCGCGAGCAGCAGCTTCAGGCGCTGGTATTTGCGGCCGGTGATCTGCGGCGCCTCGTTGCGCCAGAAATAGCCGTGATGGACCAGCACCGCATCCGCGCCCCATTCGAGCGCGGCTTCGAGAAACGCGACCGAGGCCGTCACGCCGGTCGCGATCCTGTCGATCTTGCGACGCCCCTCGACCTGCAGGCCGTTCGGGCAATAGTCCTTGAAGCGCGCGGTTTCAAGGGTATTGTTCAAGTACAATTCAAGTTCGATCCGATCCATATAAACCTCTAGTCCATTCAGATGCTTAGACGCTTCTGGCTGTTCTTCGCGCAGGCAGTCACGGTGCTGCTCGCGCTGATGTTCATTGTCGTCACGCTCAAGCCGCAGTGGCTGCAACGGCAGGGACAGCTCGGCAAGCAGCTCGCGACGCCGATCGTTGCGCTGCGCCAGGTCGCGCCGGGTATCGGCGGCGCGCCGGCGACCACGTCGTATGCCGACGCCGCGCAGAAGGCGATGCCGGCCGTCGTCAACGTGTTCTCCAGCAAGGACGGCTCGCTGCCGCCCGACCCGCGCGCGAAGGATCCGCTGTTCCGCTACTTCTTCGGCGACCGCAATACCCGCAAGCAGCAGGACGAGCCCGCGGCCAACCTCGGCTCGGGCGTTATCGTGAGCCCGGAAGGTTACATTCTAACGAACCAGCACGTCGTGGACGGCGCCGACCAGATCGAAGTCGCGCTCGCCGACGGCCGCACGGCCACCGCGAAGGTGATCGGCAGCGATCCGGAAACCGATCTGGCCGTGCTGAAGATCAACATGACGAACCTGCCGACGATCACGCTCGGCCGCTCCGACCAGTCGCGCGTCGGCGACGTCGTGCTGGCGATCGGCAACCCGTTCGGCGTCGGCCAGACGGTCACGATGGGGATCATCAGCGCGCTCGGCCGCAACCACCTCGGCATCAACACGTTCGAGAACTTCATCCAGACCGACGCGCCGATCAATCCCGGCAACTCGGGCGGCGCGCTCGTCGACGTGAACGGCAACCTGCTCGGCATCAACACGGCGATCTACTCGCGCTCGGGCGGCTCGCTCGGCATCGGCTTCGCGATTCCCGTATCGACCGCCCGCACGGTGCTCGAAAGCATCATCACGTCGGGCTCGGTCACGCGCGGCTGGATCGGCGTCGAGCCGCAGGACGTCACGCCGGAAATCGCCGAGTCGTTCGGGCTTCAGCAGAAGTCGGGAGCGATCGTCGCGGGCGTGCTGCAGGGCGGCCCGGCCGACAAGGCCGGCATCAAGCCGGGCGACATCCTGGTGACGGTCAACGGCGAGGAGATCACCGATACGACCAAGCTGCTGAACACCGTCGCGCAGATCAAGCCGGGCACGCCGACCAAGGTGCATGTGGTGCGCAAGGGCAAGGAGTTCGACGTGAACGTCGTGATCGGCAAGCGCCCGCCGCCGCCGAAGCAGGCGCTCGACGACCAGGACAGCGACAGCGAGTGACGCCGGCCCGGCCGGCCGCACGCTGGCAACGCAGAAAGCAGAAAGGGCAGCCGGTCGGCTGCCCTTTCTGCTTTATGGCGATCCGAGGCCGGTGCGTCGATCGGAAATCGGCGGTGTGCCGCCGCCGCGCGGCCGGCTGTCCGCGGCCTCGCCGGCCGCCCGCCTCACCCGGCGGCGCCGTCCTTCTGCGCATCGGCCTCTTCGGTCGGCTTCGGCACGAAGAAGCGCGCGGCGAGGATCCCGGCCTCGTACAACACGACGAGCGGCAGCGCGAGCATCAGCTGCGAGAACACGTCCGGCGGCGTGACGACCGCCGCGACGACGAACGCGCCGACGATCACGTACGGGCGAATCTCCTTCAGCTTCTTCACCGTCAGCACGCCCATCCGCACCAGCAGCACGACGACGATCGGCACCTCGAACGTGACGCCGAACGCGATGAACATCCCGAGCACAAAGCTCAGGTAATTGTCGATGTCGGTCGACATCTCCGCGCCGAGCGGCGCGTTGTAGTGCGCCATCACGCGGAAGATCGTCGGGAACACGAGGAAGTACGCGAACGCCATCCCGCACAGGAAAAGGAAGTAGCTGCTGCCGACGAGCGGTGCGACGAGCCGCTTCTCGTGCTGGTACAAGCCGGGCGCAACGAACGCCCAGATCTGGTACAGCACGACCGGCAGCGCGATCACGAGCGCGACGAGCATCGTGACCTTCATCGGCACGAAGAACGAGCCGGTGACGTCGGTGACGATCATCTTGCCGCCCTTCGGCAGGTTCTCCATCAGCGGCCGCGCGAGCAGCCGGAAGATGTCGGGCGCCCAGTAGACGAGCCCGAGGAACACGACGATCACCGACAGCCCCGCGCGGATGATGCGGTCGCGAAGCTCGACGAGATGGGAAATGAAGGTTTCTTCCGGACCTTCGTCCGGATTCTGCTGGGGGTCGCTCACACCGGCCCTCGGTAGGATTGACGAGCGCGCATGCGCACGGCTCAGAAGAAGCGCGTCGGCCGGCGCAGGCTGGCCGGCTGATGGCGCGCGACGCGCGCCGCGCCCGACTGCACGTGCGTGCGGCGGGTGGTGGCGCGCTTGTACCAGACCGGCGTCGCCGCCTGCTTCACGCGCCAGTTGCGACGCTTCGGCGTCAGCGCGATGCTGCTGCCGCGCCACGCCGGTGCAGCGGGCGAACCGGAATCGGACGTGCCGGACGTGCCGCCGGCCGCATCATGCAGGCCGCCGACCGTCGACTGCCACGCGTCGTTCAGGTCCTTCTCATGCTCGCGCAGGTTGTCGTGAATCGTCGTCTCGACATTGCGCGCGGCCGCCTCGAAATCGGTCTTCATCGTGCGCAGCGCATCGAGTTCGATTTCGCGCGAGACCTCGGCCTTCACGTCGTTGATATACCGCTGCGCGCGGCCGAACAGCGCGCCTGCCGTGCGCGCGACGCGCGGCAGGCGCTCGGGGCCGAGCACCACGAGCGCGACGACGCCGATCAGCGCCATCTTCGAAAGACCGAGATCCAGCATCGGGGAGGCCTGTCAGCGCGCGGGCGTTACGCCTTGTTCGAATCGGAACGCGTCGTTTCCTTCGCGTTGACGTCCACCGTGCCCGAACGCGGCAGCTGTTGCGCGTCCGCCGGCGCATCGCCTTCCTTCATGCCGTCCTTGAAGCCCTTCACGGCACTGCCGAGATCGTTGCCGATGTTGCGCAGCTTCTTCGTGCCGAAAACCAGCGCGACGATCAGCAGCACGATCAGCCAGTGCCAAATGCTCAATCCACCCATGATGAAACCTCTCCTCAACCACGCCGCGTCGCGGCGCAAATCGCCGGCGATGCGCCGGCTTCGACTATCGATGCGGGACAACGCCCCGCGCCATCAACCCATCCGCTGCCACGGGCGCGGACCGGCCAGGATATGCGCGTGCAGGTGGTACACCTCCTGCCCGCCGCCCGGGCCCGTATTGATCACCGTGCGGAAACCCGTTTCGCCGCCCGTATACGCGACGCCGAGCTGGTCGGCCAGACGCGCGACGAGCACCATCATCCGGCCCAGCATCGGCGCATCGTCCGCGCTCGCCGCCGACAGCGTCGGCAGGTGCCGGCGCGGAATCACGAGCACGTGCGTGTCGGCCGCCGGGCGGATGTCGCGGAACGCGACGAATTCGTCGTCCTCGTGCACTTTCGTGCTCGGGATTTCGCCTGCCGCGATCTTGCAGAACAGGCAATTCGGATCGTGACTCATGTTGCTCCTGCCGGTGCCCACGCCGCAGTCAGAACCATGCCCGCGGATCGAGCGCCTTGTCGTCGTACAGATACAGCCAGCCCTTGATGATACGGTACAGCGTCCAGATGCTGGTGACAAACATCACCATGCCGCCGAGGACCACCGGCAGCAGGATCGTCGGGCTCACGACGATCCCGATCACCATCAGGATCAGCGCCACCCCGATCGCATAAGCGATCAGCGTGCGCCAGAACGTGCGGATCTGCCACTCGAAATGCGCGGCGTACGGCGTGCCGGCCGCGTCGTCGCGCTTCACGTAGTTGACGATGATCGCGATCACGCTCGTGATGCCGCCCGAAAACCAGTGCAGCGCATACAGGGCGTACAGCACGTGAGTCAGCGTGCGCAATCCGCTCAGGCGTCCGGCATCCGTGTCGCCCGGCACCGACGGCGGCGGATACCCGCCCGGTGTATCGGTCATGATGCTACCCTCGTCAGATGACAATTCTTACAGCCTGGCGCACTGTGGCCGCGATGCGACGGTGCCGGTCAGCCGCCGTTTTCCTCGCGCTCGCGGCGCTTGCGCATCGCCTTCTCCTCGATGCCCGACAGCCCTTCGCGCCGCTCGAGCTCGGCGATCACGTCGGCCGGGCTCAGGTCGAAATGCGACAGCATCACGAGGCAGTGGAACCACAGGTCGGCCACCTCGCCGACCAGCGCCGTCGGCGCGCCGCCCTGGCGCACGTCCTTCGCGGCCAGCACGACTTCGGTCGCCTCTTCGCCGATCTTCTTCAGCACCGCGTCGTCGCCCTTGTGAAACAGGCGCGACACGTACGATTGCTCGGGATCGCCGCCCTTGCGGCTATCGATCACGGCCGCGAGGCGCAGCAGCGTGTCTTCGGTCGATTGCGTCATTTGTAGATGTGTTCGGGGTCTTTCAGCACCGGCTCGACCGCGACCCAGTCGCCGTTGTCCACGGTGCCTTCGAATTTCTGGAAGAAGCACGAATGCCGGCCGGTGTGGCATGCGATGCCCGAGACCTGCTCGACCTTCAGCAATACGACGTCCTCGTCGCAGTCGAGCCGCACCTCGTGCACGTGCTGCACGTGGCCGGACTCCTCGCCCTTGAACCACAGGCGCTTGCGCGAGCGCGAATAATAGACCGCGCGTTGCGTCTCGATCGTCTTCGCCAGCGCTTCGCGATTCATCCACGCGAACATCAGCACGTCGTTCGTCGCGGCTTCCTGCGCGATCACCGGCACGAGGCCGTTGTCGTCCCAGCGGACCTTGTCGAGCCACGCGGGCACGGATTGCGTTTCGTCATTCATCACAGCCTCACCGGGATGCCCTGGTCGGCCATGAAGCGCTTCGCCTCGCCGACCGTGTGTTCGCCATAGTGGAAGATGCTCGCCGCGAGCACGGCATCCGCGCGGCCGTCCTTGATGCCGTCGGCCAGATGCTGCAGCGAGCCGACGCCGCCCGATGCGATCACCGGCACCGGCACCGCGTCCGACACGCCGCGCGTGAGCTCGAGGTCGAAGCCCGACTTCGTGCCGTCGCGGTCCATGCTGGTCAGCAGGATCTCGCCGGCGCCGAGCTCGGCCATCCGGCGCGCCCATTCGATCGCGTCGAGGCCCGTGTTCTTGCGGCCGCCGTGCGTAAACACTTCCCAGCGCGGCGTCTCGCCGTCGGCCGACACGCGCTTCGCGTCGATCGCGACGACGATGCACTGCGAGCCGTACTTGTCGGCCGCATCGCGCACCAGCTGCGGGTTCGCGACCGCCGACGAATTCATGCTGACCTTGTCCGCGCCCGCGTTCAGCAGGCGCCGCACGTCCTCGACGGCGCGCACGCCGCCGCCGACCGTCAGCGGGATGAACACCTGCGACGCGACCGCCTCGATGATCGGCAGGATCAGGTCGCGCTGGTCGGAGGTCGCGGTGATGTCGAGGAACGTCAGTTCGTCGGCGCCCTGCTCGTCGTAGCGGCGGGCGATCTCGACGGGGTCGCCCGCATCGCGCAGCTCGACGAAGTTGACGCCCTTGACGACACGCCCGGCAGTCACGTCCAGGCAGGGGATGATGCGTTTAGCTAGAGCCATGATGTTGCGCCAAATGCCGCGACGGGGACGGCCGGTTGCGGCCGGTCGGGCGGCCGGTTGCGGCCGGTCGGGCGGCCGGTTGCGGACGTCTCGCACGAGACGCCCGTTCGGAGCCGCCCGCGGGCGGCCCCGGCGAAAGGGACGAGCGCGATCAGGCGTCGTCGAGTTCGCCGTTCAGTTCGTCCGCGCGCCTTTGCGCGGCCGCGAAGTCGAGGTCGCCCGAGTAGATCGCGCGGCCGCAGATCACGCCTTCGACGCCGTGTTCTTCCACTTCGCAAAGCTGCTCGATGTCCGTCAGGTTCGACAGGCCGCCGCTTGCGATCACCGGGATGCCGACCGCCTGCGCGAGCTTCACCGTCGCCTCGATGTTGATGCCCTGCAGCATCCCGTCGCGGCCGATGTCGGTGTAGACGATCGATTCGACGCCGTAGTCCTCGAACTTCTTCGCGAGGTCGATCACTTCATGGCCGGTCAGCTTGCTCCAGCCGTCGGTCGCGACCTTGCCGTCCTTCGCGTCGAGGCCGACGATGATGCTGCCCGAAAACGCGGTGCACGCGTCCTGCAGGAAGCCCGGGTTCTTCACGGCCGCCGTGCCGATGATCACGTAGGACAGGCCGGCGTCGAGATACTTTTCGATCGTCTCGAGGCTGCGGATGCCGCCGCCGAGCTGCACGGGGATTTCGTCGCCGACTTCGTCGAGGATCGCTTCGATCGCCTCGAGATTCTTCGGCTTGCCGGCGAATGCGCCGTTCAGGTCGACGAGATGGAGCCGCCGGGCGCCGAGATCGACCCACTTGCGGGCCATCGCCGCCGGGTCCTCGGAGAAAATCGTGGCCTGGTCCATATCGCCCTGTTTGAGGCGCACACACTGACCGTCTTTGAGATCGATGGCCGGAATCAGCAACATAGCAATCGGGTGTCGTCGTGAAAAAAGAAAAGAATCGGGCGCGCACCGGCCCTGCCGGTGCCGCGCCGTCTCGCTAGTTTAGTACAACTCTTACAGCGGTTCGGCGTGCGAGCCCCGCCCGACAGGCCTTTGCGGCCCGCCGGCTGTGGCACGCACACCACGTTCACGGTTTCCAGTGTACGAAGTTGCGATACAGACGCAACCCGACCTCCGCGCTTTTCTCCGGGTGGAATTGGGTCGCGAAGAGGTTGTCCCGCGCGACCGCGGACGTAAACGGCGCACCGTACGCCGTCTCGCCGACCGTGTGCGCCGGGTTCTCCGGGCGCACGTAGAAGCTGTGCACGAAGTAGAAATACGCGTCGTCGGGCACGCCGTCCCACAGCGCGTGCGGCTGCGTCTGGCGCACGCGGTTCCAGCCCATCTGCGGCACCTTGAAGCGCGAACCGTCGTCCTGCAGCTGGCCGTCGAGCTCGAAGCGCAGGACCTTGCCCGGCAGCAGGCCGAGGCCGCGCGTATCGCCTTCCGCGCTCCAGTCGAACAGCATCTGCTCGCCGACGCACACGCCGAGCAGCGGCTTCGTGCGCGACGCCTCGATCACCGCGTCCTGCAGGCCCGATTCGCCGAGGCAGCGCATGCAGTCCGGCATCGCGCCCTGGCCGGGCAGCACGACGCGATCGGCCGCGCGAATCGCCGCCGGCGTGTCGACGATCGCCACGTCGGCGGCCGGCTCGGCCTTCCTGAGCGCCTGCGCGACCGAGCGCAGGTTGCCCATCCCATAATCCACAATCGCAATCGAAGTTTTCATCTCAGTGCAGGCAGTAGCGCCCTCAGTCCGTTGACGATGAATTCCACCGCCAGCGCCGACAGCATCAGACCCATCAGCCGCGTGGCGATGTTGATGCCGGTGCGGCCGATCCAGTTCGCGATCGGCTCGGCGAGCCGCATCGCGACGAAACACAGCAGGGCCAGGAGCGCGCCGATCGCGACGAGTCCGGCCCGGTCATACCAATGATGCGAGTTCGCCGCATAGACGATCACCGTGCTGATCGAGCCGGGGCCCGTGAGCAGCGGAATCGCAAGCGGCACCACCGCGATGTTGTCCTTCAGTTCGGCCTCGTGGCGCTCCTCGGGCGTCGATCGCGTGTTGCCGATCTGCGCGTTCAGCATGTTGATCGCCATCAGCAACATGATGATGCCGCCGCCGACTTCAAGCGAGCCGACCGAAATGCCGAAGAAATGGATGATCTGCTGCCCGAGCAGCGTCGTCACCGCGATCACGCAGAACACCGACACCGACGCGATCCGGATCGTGCGCCGCCGCTCGCCGTCCGTCTGCTGCGCCGTCAGGCTCAGGAAGAACGGCACCGCGCCGACCGGATTGATCAGCGCGAGCAGCGAAATGAACGATTTCAGCAGATCCATCGCAAGCCGGCGCGCGCGCCGAAGCCGTGAGGTTGTCCGTGGCGTTCCGTCCGGTCAGAAGTTCAGAGGCTGCCCTTGGTCGACGGAATCTGCCCCGCCGCGCGTTCGTCCAGTTCCACCGCCGCCCGCAGCGCCCGGCCGAAGGCCTTGAACACCGTCTCGAGCTGATGGTGCGCGTTGATGCCGCGCAGGTTGTCGATATGCAGCGTGACGCCCGCGTGATTCACGAAGCCGCGAAAGAATTCGATCGACAGGTCGACGTCGAACGTGCCGATCCGCGCGCGCGTGAACGGCACGTGGAATTCGAGGCCCGGCCGGCCCGAGAAGTCGATCACGACGCGCGACAGCGCCTCGTCGAGCGGCACGTACGCATGGCCGTAGCGGCGGATGCCCTTCTTGTCGCCGATCGCCTTCGCGACGGCCTGCCCAAGCGTGATGCCGACGTCCTCGACCGTGTGGTGGTCGTCGATATGGGTGTCGCCATGCGCTTCGACCTCGAGATCGACCAGACCGTGTCGCGCGATCTGGTCGAGCATATGGTCGAGAAACGGCACGCCGGTGGCCAGCTTCTGCCGGCCGGTGCCGTCGAGATCGAGCTTCACACGGATCTGCGTTTCGCTGGTATTGCGAACGACTTCCGCCACACGCATGGCAATTCCTTGACTGAGTCTGATAGTAAATGGGGATTGATCATTTCGCCGCCGCGGCGCCGGCCAACCGGCTCAACCGGGCAGCGCGAGTTTCAAAGCGGCCAGCAGGCGGGCGTTTTCGTCGGGAGAACCGACGGTCAGCCGCACGCATTCCGCGAGCAATGGATGCATTTTACTCACGTTTTTGACCAGCACCCGCTCGGTGAGCAGCGCGTCGAACACGGCGGCCGCATCCGGCACGCGCACCAGCAGGAAATTGCCGGCGCTCGGGAACACCGTCGCGCCCGGCAGCGCGGCCACCGCCTGCGCGAGCTGCGTGCGCTGCGCGCGCAGCTCGGCCGCCTGCGCGTCGAGCACGCCGAGGTGGTCGAGCAGGAAATCGGCGGTCGCCTGCGTCAGCACGTTGATGTTGTACGGCGGGCGCACCTTGTCGAATTCGGTCAGCCACGCGGGCAGCCCGACCAGATAGCCGAGGCGGATGCCGGCCAGGCCCAGCTTCGATACCGTGCGCATCACGACGACGTTGTCGAACTCGGCGGCGCGCGGCAGCCACGAACGCTCGGCGAACGGCTGGTACGCCTCGTCGATCACGATCAGGCTGTGCCGCGCGGCGGCGACGATGCGCTCGACGTCGGCATCGTCGTACAGCGTGCCGGTCGGGTTGTTCGGATACGCGAGATAGACGATCGCCGGCCGGTGCTCGGCGATCGCCGCGAGCATCGCATCGACGTCGAGCGTCAGGTCCGCCTTCAGCGGCACGCCGACGAATTCGAGCTGCGCGAACCTCGCCGACAGCTCGTACATCACGAAGCCCGGCACGGGTGCGAGCACCTTCGCGCCCGGCTTCGCGCACGCGACCGACATCATGCTGATGATTTCGTCGGAGCCGTTGCCGAGCAGCACGTCGCACGCGGGCGGCACGCCCATCGCGTGGCGCAGCTTGTCGAGCAGCGCGGCCGGGCGCGGCGCCGGGTAGCGGTTCAGCGCGACCTGCGCGAGGCGCTCGCCGAGCGCCGCGGCGAGCGGTTCGGGCAGCGGATACGGGTTCTCCATCGCGTCGAGTTTCACGAACCCGCTCGCGTCGGGCACCGGATAGCTCGTCATCGCGAGCACGTCGCGGCGAATGATGTCTTGTGGCGTCGTCATGGTCTGCAAGCCGGCGTGCGTCGCGCCGGCGTCAAATGGTCGGCAACGCGGCGGCTGCCGCGCTGCACTGCGTCTCCTGCGTCGCGCCGGAACGGTCGTTCCGGCGGCCCGTCAGCCCTTCATCCGGAACTCCGCGCTCTTCGCGTGCGCCTGCAGCCCTTCGCCGTACGCGAGTTCCGCCGCGATCTCGCCGAGCGTGTGCGCGCCTTCGGCGCTGACCTCGATCACGCTCGAACGCTTGATGAAGTCGTACACGCCGAGCGGCGACGAGAAGCGCGCGGTGCGCGACGTCGGCAGCACGTGGTTCGGGCCCGCGCAGTAGTCGCCGAGGCTCTCGCTCGTGTAGCGGCCGAGGAAGATCGCGCCGGCGTGGCGGATCTGCTGGCCCCACTGCTGCGGCTCCAGCGCGGAAATCTCGAGGTGCTCGGGCGCGATGTCGTTCGCGATCCGGCACGCCTCGGCCATGTCGCGCACCTTGATCAGCGCGCCGCGGCCTTCGAGCGACGCGCGGATCACGTCCTGGCGCGGCATCGACGGCAGCATCTCGTCGATCGCCTTCTCGACGCGCTCGATGAACGATGCGTCCGGGCACAGCAGGATCGACTGCGCGAGCTCGTCGTGCTCGGCCTGCGAGAACAGGTCCATCGCGACCCAGCTCGGATCGGTCGTGCCGTCGCACAGCACGAGGATCTCCGACGGCCCGGCGATCATGTCGATGCCGACCGTGCCGAACACGCGACGCTTCGCCGACGCGACGTACGCGTTGCCCGGCCCGCAGATCTTGTCGACCGGCGGCACCGTCTCGGTGCCGTATGCGAGCGCGCCGACCGCCTGCGCGCCGCCGATCGTGAACACGCGATCGACGCCGCCGAGCAGCGCCGCGGCGAGCACGAGGTCGTTCTTCACGCCGTCCGGGGTCGGGACCACCATCACGATCTCGCCGACGCCCGCGACGCGCGCGGGAATCGCGTTCATCAGCACCGACGACGGATACGCGGCCTTGCCGCCCGGCACGTACAGGCCGACGCGGTCGAGCGGCGTGATCTTCTGGCCGAGCACCGTGCCGTCGCTTTCCGTGTACTGCCAGCTATGCGTGCCGCACTCGATCTTCTGCTTCTCGTGATACGCGCGCACGCGCGCGGCGGCCGCTTCCAGCGCGGCGCGCGACTTCGGCTCGAGGCTGTCGAGCGCCGCCTGCAGCGCATCCTGCGGCAATTCGAGCGCGGCGACGCTGCCCGCGTTCAGCCGGTCGAAACGGTTCGTGTATTCGAGCACCGCGGCGTCGCCGCGCGTCTTCACATCGGCGAGGATCTGCGCGACCGAGCGCTCGATCGCCTCGTCTTCGCTCGCCTCGAACGCGAGCACCGCACGCAGCGCGGCGTCGAAGCCTTCGCTCGTCGAATCCAGTTTGCGGATGGTGATGGACATGAGAGTTCCGTTACGGTGTGCGCTCAATTGCCATTTTGCGACGCACGTTCGAACGCGTCGAGGATCGGCTTGAGCGCCGCGCGCTTCAACTTCAGCGCAGCCTGGTTCACGACGAGGCGCGACGAGATCGGCATGATCTCCTCGACCTCGACCAGATTGTTCGCCTTCAACGTGCCGCCCGAGCTGACGAGGTCGACGATCGCGTCGGCCAGCCCGACCAGCGGCGCCAGCTCCATCGAGCCGTACAGCTTGATCAGGTCGACGTGCACGCCCTTCGCGGCAAAGTGTTCGCGCGCCGTTTCGACGTACTTGGTCGCGACGCGCAGCCGCGCGCCCTGGCGCACCGCGCTCGCGTAGTCGAAGCCGGCCGGCACCGCCACCGACATCCGGCAGCGCGCAATGTTCAGATCGATCGGCTGGTACAGGCCCGAGCCGCCGTGTTCGACCAGCACGTCCTTGCCGGCCACGCCGAAATCGGCCGCGCCGTATTCGACATAGGTCGGCACGTCGCTCGCGCGCACGATGATCACGCGCAGGTTCGGGTCGGTCGTCGGCAGGATCAGCTTGCGCGACGTTTCCGGATCCTCGGCCACCTGAATGCCGGCCGCGGCCAGCAGCGGCAGGGTTTCCTCGAAAATCCGGCCCTTCGACAGGGCGAGGGTCAGCGGCGCGGTCATGCTTGGCTCCCGGAAAGGCGGCGCACGTTCGCGCCGACGGCGGTCAGTTTGGCTTCCATGCGGTCGTAGCCGCGATCGAGGTGATAGATGCGGTCGACGAGCGTCTCGCCTTCGGCGCGCAGCCCGGCGATCACGAGGCTCGCCGATGCGCGCAGGTCGGTCGCCATCACGTTCGCGCCCGACAACTTGTCGACGCCGGTCACGAGCGCCGTGTTGCCGTCGACGGTAATGTTCGCGCCGAGCCGGTTCAGTTCCTGCACGTGCATGAAACGGTTCTCGAAGATCGTCTCGACGACCTGCGCGGTGCCCGTCGCAACCGCATTGAGCGCCATGAACTGCGCCTGCATGTCGGTCGGGAACGCGGGGTACTCGGACGTGCGGATCGTCACCGCCGACGGCCGGCGGTCCATCTTCACGCGCAGCCAGCTGTCGCCCTCCTCGATCGAGACGCCGGCCTCGCGCAGCTTGTCGATCACCGCGTCGAGGATGTGCGGGCGCACGCCCGTCAGCGTCACGTCGCCGCCCGCCGCCGCAACCGCGCACAGGAACGTGCCGGCCTCGATGCGGTCGGGAATCACCGCGTGGCGCGCGCCATGCAGCCGCTCGACGCCCTGGATCACGAGGCGGTCGGTGCCGATGCCGTCGATTTTCGCGCCCATCGCGACCAGCAAGTGTGCGAGATCGCTCACTTCCGGCTCGCGCGCGGCATTTTCGATGATCGTCTCGCCGTCGGCGAGCGTCGCGGCCATCAGCAGGTTTTCGGTGCCCGTCACCGTGATCATGTCGGTGACGATGCGCGCGCCCTTCAGGCGCTTCGCGCGCGCCTCGATGAAGCCGTGCTCGATGCTGATCTCGGCGCCCATCGCCTGCAGGCCCTTGATGTGCTGGTCGACGGGCCGCGCGCCGATCGCGCAGCCGCCCGGCAGCGACACCTTCGCCTCGCCGAAGCGCGCGAGCAGCGGCCCGAGCACGAGGATCGACGCGCGCATCGTCTTCACGAGCTCGTACGGCGCGACGAGGTTGTCGACGCGCGACGCGTCGAGCCGCACGCGGCAGCCGTCGGTGTCGCTCTTCACGCCCATCTGGTTCAGCACCTTCAGCGTGGTGCGCACGTCCTTCAGGTTCGGCACGTTGTCGAGCTCGACCGGCTCGGCGCTCAGCAGCCCCGCGCACAGGATCGGCAGCGCCGCGTTCTTCGCGCCCGACACGACGATCTCGCCGGACAACCGGTGGCCGCCTTCGATCACGAGCTTGTCCATCCCCTGTCCCTGCGATTCCCCGTTGGCGGCCGGGTGGGCCGTGGCGACGCTCTGGACGGCGTCGCGCTCGTTGACGGTGACTTGCACTCAGTTTTTCCGGTTATGCGTTCTGCCATTCGGCGGGCGTCAGCGTCTTCATGCTGAGCGCGTGGATTTCCTGCTTCATGCGGTCGCCGAGCGCCGCATAGACGAGCTGGTGGCGCTGGATCGGCCGCTTGCCTTCGAAGGCCGGCGACACGATGGTCGCGAAGAAATGCTGGCCGTCACCTTCGACTTCCAGATGAGTGCAGGCGAGCCCGCCCGAGATGTACTGCTTGACCTGTTCCGGAGTCGGCAACATGAAATGCTCCTGTCGGCGCGCACCGCCCGCGGCGGCCGCTGCCATTCGATATCAATGACGCAGTTTGTAGCCGGTCGCGAGCAGCCGCATCGCGAACATCGCGAGCAGCACGAAGAAACCGGCAACGATCGCGAGGCTCGCGAACGGGTTGATGTCGGACGCGCCGAAGAACCCGAAACGGAAGCCGTCGATCATGTAGAAAAACGGGTTGAGACGCGAGATCTCGCGCCACACGGGCGGCAGCGAGTGCGTCGAATAGAACACGCCGGACAGGAACGTCAGCGGCATGATCAGGAAGTTCTGGAACGCCGCGAGCTGGTCGAACTTCTCGGCCCAGATCCCGGCGATCAGGCCGAGCGTGCCGAGGATCGCCGAGCCGAGCAGCGCGAACGCGACGATGAACAGCGGCGCCGCGAAATGCATCGGGATGAACCAGATCGTCACGACGAACACGCCCGCGCCGACCGTCAGCCCGCGCACCACCGACGCGAGCACGTACGCGCCGAAGATGTCGCGGTACGACAGCGGCGGCAGCAGCACGAACACGAGGTTGCCGGTGATCTTCGACTGGATCAGCGACGACGAGCTGTTCGCGAACGCATTCTGCAGCACGCTCATCATCACGAGGCCCGGCACCAGGAAACTCACGTACTCGACGCCCGGATAGACCTCGACGCGGCCCGACAGCGCGTGGCCGAAGATCGTCAGGTACAGCAGCGCGGTGACGACGGGGGCGAGCACCGTCTGGAACGACACCTTCCAGAAGCGCAGCAGCTCCTTATAGAACAGCGTGCGAAAACCGCTGCCCGGCGCTTGCCGGGCCGTGCCGAGCGCGCCGCCGGGCAGCGGGCGCAGCGAGTCGGATTGTTGCTTCATGCGAGTCCCTCGATCACCTCGGCCCCGTTCATCACCTGGACGAACACATCCTCGAGGTCCGCCTTGCGGACCTCGATCTCGTCGAACGCGCAGCCGGCCGCGCGGCACTGCGCGAGGATGCGCTCGACGTCGTCGTAGCTCGACAGCCGCAGCAGGTGCTCGCCCGGTGCGCGCGCGGCCGGATCGGTCTCGAGCCCGCGCAGCTCCGCGGGCAGCGCGCCCGCGCCGAGGCGCAGGTACAGTTGCAGCCCGGCAAAGCGACGCAGCAGCGCGTCGGTGCGGTCGAGCGCGACCACTTCGCCGCGCCGCAGCATCGCGATGCGGTCGCACAGCGACTCCGCTTCCTCGAGGTAATGGGTGGTCAGCACGATCGTGTGGCCTTCGCGGTTCAGCCGCGAGATGAATTTCCACAGCGTCTGGCGCAGCTCGACGTCGACGCCGGCGGTCGGCTCGTCGAGCACGATCACCGGCGGCCGGTGCACGAGCGCCTGCGCGACCAGCACGCGGCGCTTCATTCCGCCCGACAGCGCGCGCATGTTCGCGTCGGCCTTCTCGGTCAGGTCGAGATTGGCCATCACTTCGTCGATCCAGTCGTCGTTGCGGCGCAGCCCGAAATAGCCGGACTGGATCCGCAGCGTCTCGCGGACGGTGAAGAACGGGTCGAACACGAGTTCCTGCGGCACCACGCCGAGCGCGAGGCGCGCGCTGCGGAAGTCCTTGACGACATCATGGCCGCGCACCGAGATGCTGCCTTCGTCGGCCCGGGCGAGCCCGGCGAGGATACTGATGAGCGTGGTCTTGCCGGCGCCGTTGGGGCCGAGCAGACCGAAAAACTCGCCCTCCTCGACCGACAGGCTGACGCCCTTGAGCGCCTGAAGCGACTTGTAGCGCTTCTTGACGTGACGGATTTCTATGGCTGACATGACTGTGCGCGGCGCAACGGCCGCGACGCCTATTCTGTGCTTGCTGCGAAAAGAAAAATGGGGGCCCGACGCCGATTGGCTGCCCCGCAAAACGCTTGATTATAGGGCAAACCGGCTGGGGAGGCCGACGCGGCAGGCGCGCGGCGTGGAGCATGCGCGCGCCGGCTGGCGCGGCAGGCTCCGGTCGGACAGCGTCAATGTCGCCCGGTACCTTCGATGAGCGCGTCGACGCCGTAGGCGCGCGCGAGGCTGGCGAGCTTCGGCGGGAGATTGAGGATGTCGAGGGATGCGCCGCGAGCTTTCGCGGCGCGCTGCCACGCGAGCAGCACGGCGAGCGCGGACGAGTCGAACTGCGTCAGCGCCGCGCAGTCGACGGCGGTCGCGCCGGCGCCGATGCGCGCAAGACCGGCCGCGAGCGCGGTCTTCGCGCTCGCGACGGTCAGCGAGGAACCGGCTTCGAAGCCGCTCACGACGCTTGCTTGCCGGCGGCAAGTTGCTGGTTGCGTTCGGTCAGGAACTGGATCAGGCCGTCCACGCCGCTC
Source organism: Burkholderia pseudomultivorans (assembly GCF_902499075.1). Lineage (GTDB taxonomy): Bacteria > Pseudomonadota > Gammaproteobacteria > Burkholderiales > Burkholderiaceae > Burkholderia > Burkholderia pseudomultivorans. The sequence continues at coordinate 90,453 of NZ_CABVPP010000018.1, forward strand.
TGCTGGATCTTCTCGTTGAACTGCTGCTGGTAGGTCTGGATCAGCCACGCGCCGAGCACGTTCAGGTCATACACCTTCCAGCCGTTGGCCGTCTTGTACAGGCGATAGTCGATCTGGACCGGCTGGCCGTTGTTCATCGCGACCGTCTTGACCACCACGTCGGTATCGGCCGGATCCGCGCGGAACGGCGGGTACTGGATCTGCTGGTCCGGCTTCAGTTGCGCGAGCGCACCCGAGTAGGTGCGGATCAGCAGCAGCTTGAACTGCTCCTGCACCTGCTGCTGCTGCGCGGGCGTCGCGGTGCGCCAGTTGCGGCCCATCGCGAGCTGCGTGGTGCGGCGGAAGTCGGTGTACGGCAGGATGTCCTTGTTGACGATCGAGATGATGCGGTTCGTGTCGCCCTGCTTGATCGTCTGCTGCTTCACTTCATCGAGGACCTGCTGCGTCGCCGTCTTGATCAGCGCCTGCGGGTTCGACTGGTCGACTTGCGCGTGGGCCGCGCTGCCGAACGAGAACAGCGCCGCGAAAACGGGGATCAGGAACAGTTTTTTCATCATAGTGGCCTGCATGAATGAGTCGATGCGAAGGTTGGAGACGGTAGCTTACGCGCAAGTTCGCGCGCGCTACCGACTGAATCGTTTCCGGCTGTAACGAATGTAATTCCGTCAGTGCAGCCGGATGCTCGGGAAGCGCAACCCGCCCGGCGAAGGCGGCGCCACCTGCATCGGCGGCACGTTGGTTTCGCTGGCGGGGTTCGGCGCAACGGCCGCGCCCGATGCCGGCACCGCGGCTTCCGCGCCCGACGCGGGCGCGGGCGCCGTAGCGCCGCCGACCGCGGCCGCTCCCGCCGCCCCCGCCGCGCCGGCTGCCCCGCCCGCTGCCGGCGCCGCGCCGTCGTCCGGCAGGTCGTACTTCGGCAACGCATCGTTGCTCGACGTCGCGGCGGCCTCGCCGCGCGCGTTGTTGATCAGCATCTGGCGGCGCTGCAGGTACGCGTTGCGCACGAACGAATACTTGTCGAGTGCGGCCGCGTCCAGCACGTCGCCCGCGCCGAGCAGGTTCGCGCGCGTGTTGACGAGGTTCACGCCGAACAGGCCCCAGCTGAGGCCGTCCGGCTTCACGTAGGTGAGCGGGTTGCCGACGTAGTCGACGCCGAGGCCGGCCGTATCGCGCAGCGTGCTCGGCCCGAGCAGCGGCAGCACCAGATACGGGCCCGACGGCACGCCGTAGCGGCCCATCGTGATCCCGAAGTCGGCCGTGTGCTTCGGCAGCTTGGCGACCGTCGCGACGTCGAACAGGCCGCCGACGCCGAACACCGTGTTGATCACGACGCGCATGATGTCGCCGACGCCGTCCGCGATCCGCAGCTGCACGAGGTTGTTCGCCGCGATGTAGACGTCGCCGATGTTCGAGAAGAAGTTCGTCACGCTGTCGCGCACCGGCTGCGGCACCACGTACTGGTAGCCCTTCGCGACCGGCTTCAGCGCATACGTGTCGACCGTGTCGTTGAACTTGTACATCGTCCGGTTGAAGCCTTCGAGCGGATCGCCCTTGGTCGGCGTCTGCACGGTCGCGCAACCGCTCAGCGCGGCGACTGCGGCCAGCGCGAGCGCGGCGTGCCTGATGCGGATCGTCTGCATGTTGGTACCCTCTTGTGTGCTCTCGTGTGGTTATTGGGCGGCCGCGCCGGACACCGCGGATGCAGGCACCGGCACGGGCACCGGCACGGGCGCCGGCGCGGCGGGTGCGGCAGGCGCCGGCGCCGCCCCGGACGCCGGCTTCGCGCCGCCCGCGTCGGCCGCCTTGCTGTACAGGAACTGCCCGATCAGGTTCTCGAGCACGATCGCCGACTGCGTCATCGTGATCGTGTCGCCCGCCTTCAGCATCTCGGTGTCGCCGCCCGGCTCGAGGCCGATATATTGCTCGCCGAGCAGGCCCGAGGTCAGGATCTTCGCCGACGAATCCTTCGGAAACTGGTACTGGCCGTCGAGATCGATCGTCACGAGCGCCTGGTAGGTGTTCGTGTCGAAGCCGATCGACTTCACGCGGCCGACCACGACGCCCGCGCTCTTCACGGCCGCGCGCGGCTTCAGCCCGCCGATATTGTCGAATTTCATCTTCACCGCGTAGGTCGGCTGAAACGACAGCGAGCTCATGTTGCCGACCTTCAGCGCCAGGAACAGCACCGCAAGGAATCCCACCACCACGAACAGGCCGACCCAGAAGTCGAGAGCAGTCTTTTTCATCGTCATCCCAAAATTTGGCTTGGCTGAGGCTTAGCTGAACATCAGCGCGGTCAGCAGGAAATCGAGGCCGAGTACGGCAAGCGAAGCGAACACGACCGTCTTGGTCGTCGCGCGCGACACGCCCTCGGGCGTGGGCTTCGCCTCGTACCCCTGAAACAGTGCAATGAAGGTCACGGCGAAGCCGAACACGATGCTCTTGAGCACGCCGTTGCCGACGTCGGCCCAGACCTCGACGCCGCCCTGCATCTGCGACCAGAACGCGCCCGGATCGACGCCGATCAGCACGACGCCGACGAAGTAGCCGCCCAGCACGCCGACCGCGTTGAAGATCGCCGCGAGCAGCGGCATCGCGATGATGCCCGCCCACATGCGCGGCGCGATCACGTTCTTGATCGGGTCGACGGCCATCATCTCGAGCGCGGTGAGCTGCTCGCCGGCCTTCATCAGCCCGATCTCGGCCGTCAGCGAGGTGCCCGCGCGCCCCGCGAACAGCAGCGCCGTGACGACGGGCCCGAGCTCGCGCACGAGCGACAGCGCGACCAGCAGCCCGAGCGCCTGCTCGGAGCCGTAGCGGTTCAGCGTGTAGTAGCCCTGCAGGCCGAGCACGAAGCCGACGAACAGGCCCGACACGGCGATGATCACGAACGAATAGTTGCCGAGGAAGTGGATCTGCTTCGTGACCAGCCGCGGCCGGCGCAGCAGCGGGAAGAATTCCAGCACCAGGCGCACGAACAGCCGCGTGCCGTAGCCCGCGCGCTCGAGGCCGCCAATGACGTAACGTCCGATCGCGCTGATCATGCGCGCCCTCCGCCGAGCCCGAAATCCGCCGCGAGCGGCGGGCTCGTGTAATGAAATTTGAACGGGCCGTCCGGCGCGCCATCGATGAACTGGCGCACGCTCGGATCGGTCGACGCGCGCAGCTCGTCGGGCGTGCCCTGCGCGAGCACGCCGCCGTTGGCCAGGAAGTACACGTAGTCGGCGATCGCGAACGACTCCGGCACGTCGTGCGTGACGAGGATCGACGTCGCGCCGAGCGCCTCGTTCAGCGTGCGGATCAGGTTCGCGGTGATGCCGAGCGAAATCGGATCGAGGCCGGCGAACGGCTCGTCGTACATGATGAGCTGCGGATCGAGCGCGATCGCGCGCGCCAGCGCGATGCGGCGCGCCATCCCGCCCGACACCTCGGACGGCATCAGGTCGCGCGCGCCGCGCAGGCCGACCGCGTTCAGCTTCATCAGCACGAGGTCGCGGATCAGGTCTTCGGGCAGGTCGGTGTGCTCGCGCAGCGCGAACGCGACGTTCTCGAACACCGACATGTCGGTGAACAGCGCGCCGAACTGGAACAGCATGCCCATCTTGCGGCGCAGCGCGTACAGGCCGTCGCGCGTCTGCGCGCCGACATCGGCGCCGTCGAACAGCACCTGGCCGCGGCGCGCGCGCACGAGGCCGCCGATCAGGCGCAGCACGGTCGTCTTGCCGCAACCCGAGCCGCCCATGACCGCGACGACCTGGCCGCGCCCGAAGCGCATGTTCAGGTTCGACAGGACGAGGCGGTCGCCGTAGCCGAAGTCGACGTCGCGAAGTTCCAGCAGTGTCTCGGTAGGAGAGGGGCTCACGGAGCTGACAGTCCTTTTACGCAGAACGCCGAATTATAGGGCCTGCCTCGGAATGATGTCGTGACGCCGTTCCCGGCCCTGCGGTCAACGATTGTCAAATTCTCCGGCAAAACATTGCTGCAACGCAACAATCGCCGCCCGGTAATCGGCCGCGCCGGTCACCGCGCTGACCACCGCGACGCTGCCGACGCCGGTCGCCAGCACCGCCGGCAGCGCATCGAGCCCCACCCCGCCGATCGCGACCAGCGGGGCCCGCGCGCTCGCGAAGCGCGCGTAGCGGGCAATCCGCGCCAGCCCCTGCGGCGGCGCGGCGACCGCCTTGGTCGCGGTCGCGAAAACGGGGCCGAGCGCGAGATAGCTTGGCCGTTCGTGCAACGCGCGCAACATTTCGTAATAGCCGTGACTCGACAGTCCGAGCCGCAGGCCGGCGCGCGCGATCGCGGCGAGATCGGCCGTTTCGAGGTCTTCCTGGCCCAGATGCACGCCGTACGCGCCTTCATCTGCGGCGATCTGCCAGTGATCGTTGATGAACACGCGCGCATCGGGGTAGCGGCGGCCCGCTGCGACCGCGCGCGCGATTTCCCGGCGCAGCAGGTCCGGCGACGCGCCCTTCACGCGCAATTGCACGGTCCGTGCGCCGCAGTCGAGCACGCGCTCGACCCAGTCGGCGTCCGGTACGACCGGATAGAGGCCGAGTCGCGCGGGGCACGGCGCAAAGGCGGGTTCCGGCGCGGCCGGCAGCCCGGCGACGCGCGGAAACCGCGCGGCGTCGACCGGCCACGGATCGTCATCGAGCGTTTCGTCGCCGTCGCGCCACGCGAGCGCGAGCACCAGCGCGTCGAGCGGCGCGAAGCCGCAGTCGATGAACGCGGCGAGCGCCGCGATCCAGTCGTCCGCGAGCGCGTGCGCGGCGTCGAGCGCGTAACGCGCACCCGCGGCGTGCAGCACCGCGCTCCGCTCGCCGAACTCGATCGCAACCGCGTCCGGCGACGCGGGCCGCGACACCGCCGACGCGCGCGCCTGCCCGGCGCGGTCGCCGCTCGACACGATCAGCACGTCGCCGTCGGCAGGCAGCTCGGGCGCGGCCAGGCACAGCCGCCACGGCGCCGCGCCGCGTGGCCAGTCGCCGAGCCGCGCGCGAATCCGTCCGGCCGCTTCGGCCAGTTCGTCGGCCGGCGGCCAGAATGCATCGGCGAAGCGCGCGCTCATGCGCCGCCTCCGTCCTGGTGCCAGAACGGCATCCCGACCACCGGCGTGCTCGCGTGCGCGGTTTCGCGCGCGTCCATCGGCCCCGCGAGGTAGGCCGCGCGGCCGGCCTCGACACCCTGCGCGAATGCGCGCGCCATGATTTCCGGGTGGGTCGCCTGCGACACGGCCGTGTTCAGCAGCACGCCGTCGAAGCCCCACTCCATCACCTGGCATGCGTGCGACGGCACGCCGAGCCCCGCGTCGACGATCAGCGGCACGTCGGGCAGCCGTTCGCGCAGCACGCGCAGCCCGTACGGGTTCACGACGCCCTTGCCGGTGCCGATCGGCGCGCCCCACGGCATCAGCGCCTCGCAGCCGGCGTCGAGCAGGCGCCGGCCGATCACGAGATCCTCGGTGCAGTACGGCAGCACCTTGAAACCGTCCTTGATCAGTTGCGCGGCCGCGTCGATCAGCCCGACCGGGTCCGGCTGCAGCGTGTAGTCGTCGCCGATCAGTTCGAGCTTGATCCAGTCGGTCTCGAATACCTCGCGCGCCATGTGCGCGGTCGTCACCGCCTCGGCGACGGTCTGGCAGCCGGCCGTGTTCGGCAGCAGCGGCACCGCATGGCGCTTCAGCAGCTCGAAGAAGCCGGCTTCGGCGGTGCCGCCCGTCATCTGGCGGCGCAGCGCGACCGTGACCATGCCCGGCCGCGACGCGGCGATCGAGTCGGACAGCGACTGCAGCGACGGATAGCGCGACGTGCCGAGCAGCACGCGGCTCGCGAAGGTTTCGCCGTACAGCGTCAGCGCGTCGGCGGAAGTGAGGGACGTCATGTCGATTTCCTGAAAGAGCGGGGACGGACCGGCGGCGCTCAGCCGCCCGCGACGGGGTGCACCACGTCGAGCTTGTCGCCCGCCGCGAGCGCGCGCGCCGCATGCTGCGTGCGCGCGACGAAGTTGCCGTTCAGCGCGACCGCGTACGGCGGACGCGCGCCGAACGCGGCGAGCGCGTCGGCGACCGTCGCACCGTCGGGCAGCGTCAGGGTCTGTTGGTTGATCTGGATGTCCATGAGGCTTGGTCGGATTCGGTCGGCGGCGCGCGTCAGGCCGGCTGGCGCGCGTCGTCGCGGTGATGAAGGAGCGTCGGCCAGCGTGCGGCGTCGCGCCACGCGGCGAACGCGTCGGCACGCTCGAGCGCGCCGCCGAGCGCGGCTTCGGCGAGCGCGACGGCCGCGTGCGCGACTTCCGGCGCGATCATGAAGCCGTGCCGGTACAGGCCGTTGACCGCCAGCGTCGACGCGCCGTCCCAGATCACCGCCGGGCGATGATCGGGCAGCGTCGGCCGGCACTGCGCATTCAGTTCGAGGATGCGCGCCTCGCCGAACGCCGGGTGCACCGAAAACGCGGCGCTCAGCAGTTCCAGCGCGGAGCGCACGCTGACGGGCGACATGTCCTCGCCCTCCACTTCGGTCGCGCCGATCACGTACAGGTCGTCCTGCTTTGGCGCGATATAGAGTGGATAGCGCGGATGCAGCAGCCGCACCGGGCGCGTGAGCCCGATGCCGGGCGCGTGCACGCGCGCGACTTCGCCGCGAATGCCGCGCAGCGCGGGCAGCGCGGCCTTGGCGCCGAGCCCGCGGCAATCGATCGTGAAATGCGCGTCGGGCCGGTTGCCGTCGTCGATCGTCGCGTGCCAGTGCGTGTCGACGCCGCGTTCGGCGAGACCGGCCGCCAGCGCGCGCAGCGCCTGGCGATTGTCGAGCTGGCCTTCGCGCGGCAGCAGCAGCCCGCGCGCGAAACGGCCCGCGAGCGCGGGCTCGGCCGCGTCGACCTGCGCGCCGGCGAGCGCGACGAAGCCGCCGTCGAACAGCGCGGCCGGCGCGTTCGCGCGCACGCGCCGCTCGAACAGCGGCGCTTCCGCGCGGTCCGCGTGATGCCAGACGACGAGCGTGCCGCGATGCTGGAAGAACACCGGCTCGGGCAGTTCCGCGAGCCACTGCGGCCAGCGCGCGAGCGACGCGGCGCCGAGCTCGGTGATCAGCAGTTCCGCGCTGGCCGCCTCGGCGAGCGGCGCGAGCATCGCGGCGGCGATCCACGCCGCCGACTGCTCGCCGTCCGGGCCGCCGCGCTCGTAGAGCGCGACGCGATGCCCGTCGCCCGCGAGCCGCCACGCGATCAGCCGGCCGACGAGGCCGCCGCCGAGCACCGCGAAATCCGGTCGGGAATCGTGGACGTTCATCGCGCCCCCTCGCCGCAAGCCATGCGGGCGCGCACAGCGCGTGCCGGCAGGCAGCCGGCCTCCGGCGCGAACGCGCGCGACGGCGCCCTGCCGGAAACCGGGCTGCGGACTGAAAAAACTGAAGATTGATCGGTCATCGGTTCCTTCCGTAACGCGCGACGCGCGTACCCAAAAGGACGAAACCGGCAGCAAAGGCCGGCCGGGCGGGACTCGGGCGCTGACGATGCGGGATAACGGCCAGCGCGGCCCGGCGGGATCAGAAACTTCCCTCGCCGGTATTACCCGGATCGGGTGCGAAGGGTCTTTCTCAGCCTCGCCGCGCCACGTGTTGACCGCGCTCGAAGCACCCCTGTTTCGTCGTCGGCCATTAGACCATAAAAGCGGAAAGCGCCGCAAACTGTCCCCGTGCGGCAAATTCGCCGTCGGGCTGCGCCGCTCTGGCACAATGCCCGCAGGCCGGCCGCGCGAGCGGCCGGTTGCCGCGTCACCGCCGGCCCTTAAGTGCCTTTTAAGACGCGCGGGCCACCATCCGGACGCCCGCCGTCAGTCGAGCACCTCGTCCGGCATGCCGTACCGAGGCGCGCGCCCGGCTTCGCCCGGCCCGCGCGCCGGCTACTCATCAGGAAGCACATGACCCAATCGATCGATCCCGTCCGCTCCGCCTCCGACGCGCCGCAGGACGAGCGCCCGGTATCCGCATGGAGCCTCATCAAGCCCTACTGGGTGTCGTCCGAATGGAAAATCGCGTGGGGGCTGCTCGTCACGATCATCGCGATGAACCTCTGCGTCGTGTGGATCAACGTCCAGCTGAACAAGTGGAACGCGCAGTTCTACAACGCGCTGCAGGCGAAGAACGTCCACGACTTCCCGAATCTGCTGATGCAGTTCTCCGCGCTGGCATTCGGCTTCATCATCCTCGCCGTGTACGGCCGCTACCTGCGGCAGATGCTCGGCTTCCGCTGGCGCCAGTGGCTCACCGAGCGTTTTCTCGGCCAGTGGCTCGGCGATCGCGCGTTCTACCGGATCGAGCGCGACCGCCTCGCCGACAACCCCGACCAGCGGATCACCGACGACCTCCAGTCGTTCGCGACCACGACGCTGTCGCTGTCGCTCGACCTGCTGTCGACGGTCGTCACGCTCGTGTCGTTCATCACGATCCTGTGGTCGCTCGCGGGCGCGCTGACCTTCGCGCTCGGCGCGACGCCGATCACGATCCCCGGCTACATGGTGTGGGCGGCCGCGCTGTACGCGGTGGTCGGCTCGCTGATCATCCAGAAGGTCGGCCATCCGCTCGTGTCGATCAACTATCAGCAGCAGCGCGTCGAGGCCGACTTCCGCTTCGGGCTGATCCGCGTGCGCGAGAACGCCGAGCAGATCGCGTTCTACGACGGCGAGAAGACCGAGACCGGCAACGCGCACGGCCTGTTCATGCGGATCCGCGACAACTGGTGGCGCGTGATGAAGTACACCAAGCGCCTCACCTTCGTGCTGAGCTTCTACGGACAGATCGCGATCATCTTTCCGCTGGTCGTCGCCGCACCGCGCTATTTCGCCGGCGCGTTCTCGTTCGGCGTGCTGATGCAGATCTCGTCCGCGTTCGGCACCGTCAGCGATTCGTTCTCGTGGTTCATCAACAGTTACGCGACGCTCGTCGAATGGCGCGCGACCGTCAACCGTCTGCGCGAATTCAAGCGCGTGATGGGCGCATCGCACCTGAAGGAGACCGTGTCGCCGGCCACCGAGCACGGCGGCATCAACCTGCACTACGTCGACGCGGCGAAGCTGTCGACGTCGTCGCTGCGGCTCGCGCTGCCGAACGGCAAGGCGCTCGCGAACATCGGCAGCGTCGCGATCGAGCCCGGCTCGCGCTGGCTCGTGGTCGGCAAGTCGGGTTCCGGCAAGAGCACGTTCATGCGCGCGCTCGCGGGCCTGTGGCCGTTCGGCGACGGCGCGATCGACGCGCCGGTCGGCGCGCGGATGATGTTCGTGCCGCAGACGAGCTACCTGCCGATCGGCACGCTGAAGGCCGCGCTCACATATCCGGCGACGCCCGACGCGTTCAGCGACGACGCCTGCCGCGATGCGCTGCGCGCGTGCCGCCTCGACGAGTATGCGGACCGTCTCGAAGAAAGCGCGCACTGGACGCGCGTGATGTCGCCGGGCGAACAGCAGCGTCTCGCCGGCGCGCGCGTGCTGCTGCACAAGCCCGACTTCCTGTTCCTCGACGAAGCGACCAGCGCGCTCGACCCGGACAACGAGGCGCGGCTCTACCACCTGTTCGCCGAGCGGCTGCCGCGCGCCGCGATCGTCAGCATCGCGCACCGCGAGTCGCTGGCCGCGTTCCACGCCGACACGATCAACGTCGAGCGCGTGAACGACAGCGACAAGGTCGCCGCATGAGCGCACGCGCCGCGCGCATCGTGCTGATCACCGGCGCAGGCTCGGGGATCGGCGCGGCGCTCGCGCGGCGGCTCGCGGCGCCCGGCGTCGCGCTGGCGCTGCATGCGCGCGGCGCGGACGAC
>NZ_CABVPP010000019.1 GCF_902499075.1 Burkholderia pseudomultivorans
GCAGCGCTGCGTTTTCAGCAGCAGAGAAGCGAGATTATGAACCGTGTTTCGCAAGTCGTCAACAACTTTTTGCTACATCGTTGCGACTGCGGGGTTCTTCTTCCTGCGTCGCCAGCGCGCTCCACACTGCAGCACACCGCCGACTCCGCTTCCCCTTCCGCACCGCGTTGCCGTTAGCGCGAAAGAGGCGTGATTCTAGGGACCCAGCTCCAATCGCGCAAGGGGTTTCGGAAAAAATATATGGCCCCGCACGCTGTCGCGTGCGGGGCCATATATAGAGAACCTGCCCGGCCCGGAACCGTCAGGCCGCGCGCACCTGACGCGCGACGATCTCCATATAGTGATCGAGATCCGGCGTCGGTTTCCCCGCCTCCTTCGCCGTATCGTCCCAGCGGCGCAGGCGCAGCGCATCCTCCGCGAACGGGCGCTGCAGGAACGCCGCGGCCTCCTCGTCGCTGAAGATCCCGCCCTGCAACGCGAGGCTGCGCACCGAGTCCGGCGACAGGCTCTCGAAGTAGCCGGTGTCCGTGCGGCACAGGCAGCGCTTCGCATCGACATGCAGCCGGATCGGCTCCAGCACCGCGTCGGAAAACAGCGGCCGCAGGAACGGCAGCACGAAATACTGGTGCAGGTCGTCGATGCCGCGCGCACTCGGCGTCTCGCCCTGACGATTCAGCAAATGCCCGAGATCGTGCAGAAACGCCGCCGCGACCAGCGCTTCGTCGGCGCCCGCCTCTTCCGCCAGCAGCCCGCTCTGCAGCGCGTGCTCGAGCTGCGTCACCGGCTCCCCGCTATAGGCCACATGGCCATGCTCGCGATACAGCCCGCGAATCTCTTCCACCGTCAGCGCCATCCATCACTCCCAAGGCAGAGAAAAGGTCTTCAGGTTCGTGAAGCTCTTCATCGCCTCCTGAACGCCTTCCTTATAACCGAGCCCCGAATCCTTGATCCCGCCGAACGGCGTCAGCTCGATCCGGTATCCGGGCACTTCCCATACATTCACCGTGCCGACGTTCAGCTCGTTGACGAACCGCACGACCGCCGCCGTGCTGTCCGTACAAACGCCCGACGACAGTCCGAACGCCGTGCCGTTGCTGATCCGGATCGCATCGTCGATCGTGTCGAACCGGATCACGGGCGACACGGGGCCGAAGGTCTCCTCGCGCACGAGCGTCATCGACGGATCGACGTTGTCGAGCACGGTCGGCGCATACAGCGCGCCGCGCCGCAGGTTGCCGGCCAGCAGCCGCGCGCCCTGCGCAACCGCGTCGCCGACCCGTGCCTCGAACAGCCGCGCGGCGGCCTCGTCGATTACGGTACCCATTTCGTTGGCGGGATCGAACGGGTCGCCGTAGGTCCACGCGCGCGTCTTTTCGACCAGCGCCTCGGTAAACGCCGGCGCGATCGCACGCTGCACCAGGATTCGCTTGACGGCCGTGCAGCGTTGCCCCGAATTCCGGTACGAACCGAGCGCCGCGAGCGTCGCCGCACGTTCGGGATCGGCGTCGTCGAGCACGATCAGCGGATCGTTGCCGCCGAGTTCCAGCACGATGCGGCGGTAGCCGGCCTTCGCCGCGATCGCCTTGCCGATCGCGACGCCGCCGGTAAACGTGATCAGCGACGCATGCGGATGCGTGACGAGCTCGTCCGCAATCTCGCGCGGATCGCCGGTCAGCACCTGCAGCATCGGCTCCGGCAGCCCGGCTTCGTAAAGCAGGTCCGCCAGGTAGAACGCCGACAGCGGCACCTTCTCCGACGGCTTCACGATCACGCGATTATTGGTCGCGATCGCCGGCGCGATCTTGTGCGCGACCTGGTTCATCGGATGATTGAACGGCGTGATCGCGACGATCACGCCGTCGAGCGGCTGACGCTGCGAGAACACGCGGCGCGCCTTGCCATGGGGCGTCAGGTCGCACGAGAAGCTCTGCGCATCGTCGCGCAGCGCCTCGACCGACGCGAACTTCAGCACGTCGGCGACACGGCCGATCTCGTAGCGCGAATCCCGCTTCGACAGCCCCGACTCCAGCGAAATCAGGTCCGACGCTTCCTCGGTGCGCTCGCGCAGCAGCGCGGCCGCGCGTTCGAGGATCTGCGAGCGCTCGTAGCGCGTGAGCGTCGGCCGGTAGGCCAGCGCGTAATCGAACGCGGCGTGCACGTCGTCGACGCTCGCGAGCGGCGCCGTGCCGACACGGGCGCCCGTGTACGGATCGACGACGTCGAAGCTGCGTTCCCGCGTCGCGCGCGTGCCGCACCAGCGCAGCGCCTCCGCGCGAAACGCCGGATGATCCTGTCGGGGATGGGCCATCATGTTGCGATCCGGTTCAGCACGAAATCGAATACGTCGAAGTTCCGCGGACGACGTCCGGCGTCGGCCCGCTCGATACGACGGTTGAACAGCAGCGGCACTTCCTGCTCCGACACGCCGCCATGCGAGCGCAGCGGCACGGTCAGGCCCGACAGGTCGTGCTCGCGCTCGCGCGTGCCGAGCGTCATGTCGCGACGCGCGATCACGACCAGGTCGCCGATCCGGTCGGCCGGCAGCTCGAAGCGCGCAGCGGCTTCCGCGTTGTCGAGCACGAGTTCGACGCCGTCGAGACCGCCGATGCGCCACATCGCGTCCGCGCGATCGACGCCCGGCGCCAGATACACGGTCGCGAACGAACCGAGCGCGCCGTGGTGCACGACGTACGGATCGGTGATCGGCAGGATCACGCGCGCGGACTGCGCGCCGAACCAGCCGTCGAACGCATCCTGCAGATAGATCACGTTCGGCCGGCCCGTCGCGGGATCGTGCTTCGCATTCATCCCGTGATCGGCCGTGAGCCCGATCGCCCAGCCGAGCGCGTCGAGCTGCGCGAGATAGCCGTCCATCATCGCGTAGAACGCGTTCGCGCCGTCGGTGCCGGGCGCGCACTTGTGCTGCACGTAGTCGGTCGTCGACAGGTACATCAGGTCGATCTGGCGCGTCTGCGCGAGCCGCACGCCGGCCGCGAACACGAATTCGGACAGCGCCGCGCTGTACACGTCCGGCGACGGCAGGCCGACCCAGTCGAGCACGTCGACGATGCCGTTCTCCGCGAGATTCGCCTGCGCGGCTTTCTCCGCGGAAAAGCACACGCCGTCCAGCTGCCAGCCGAGCAGCCGGCGCAGCTTGTCCTTCGCCGTCACGACCGCGACCCGCGCTCCGGCATCGGACGCCGCCGCGAGCAGCGTGCCGGCCCGCAGGTAGGCCGGGTCGTTCATCATCACCTCGGCGCCGCGCCCGCCGTCGGCGGACGGGTCCCAGAAGTAGTTGCCGCAGATCCCGTGGACCGCCGGCGGCACGCCGCAGACGATCGACAGGTTGTTCGGGTTGGTGAAGGTCGGCACGACGCAATCGGCGCGCCATGCCGTGCCTTCGGCGATCATCCGGCCGATGAACGGCGCGACGCCGGCTTCGACGGCCCGTTCGAGATAGTCGTACTCGCAGCCGTCGACGCAGACGACCACCGTCGGCTCGACCGGCAGCCGGTAGCGGCGGCCGTTGACGTCGACCCAGCGGCCGGCGAGGTCGGGCGCCGCACCGGCCGAGGCCGGTTCGCCCGGAACACGCAACGCGAACGCGGCGTTCATGATGCCGCCCGCTTGCCGCGCGGCACGCGCGCAGCGATCAACAGCAGCGCCGCGAGCGACGCGCCGAGCATCAGCAGCGACAGCGCCGACGCGGGCAGGTAGTAGCCGCGCTCGACCTGGCCGATCACGACGATCGGCACGGTCGCGAACCCGGGCGGATAGACCGTCAGCGTCGCGCCAAGCTCGCCGAGCGACAGCGCGAAACCGAGCGCGAGACTCGCGCGCAGCGCCGGCACGAGCTGCGGCAGCAGCACGCGGCGCAGCACCATCGCGGGCGGTGCGCCGAGGCTCGCCGCGGCCTCGCGCAGCACGGTCAGTTCCGGGCGCAGCGCGGCGGCCGCGCAGCGATAGCAGAACGGCAGGATCAGCGCGAGCTGCACGAGCACGACGATCGCCGCCGAGCTCGACAGGTCGAGCGGCTTCTGGTGATACGCGATCAGCACTGCGAGTCCGAGCACAACGCTCGGCACGCCGTTCGGCACCATCACCAGCGCATCGACGAGCGCGCCGAGGCCGCGCCGGTCGCGCCCTTCGAGCGCGAGCGCGAGCCACAGCCCGAGCATCGTGCCGACCGCGGACACGCCGAAGCCGATCTCGAGGCTCGTCAGCAGCGCGTCGTACTCGGGCGACCCTAGCCGCTCGAACCAGCGCAGGCTGTAGCCGGCCGGCAGGATCGTGCCCGACCAGTGCGTCGACACGCTCGACAGCGCGACCACGACGACCGGCAGCACGAACAACCAGAAGCACGCGAACGCGGCCAGCGCGAGCGCGACCCGCGACGCCTGCTTGAGCACCGCGTCGCCCCAGCCGATCTGGCGGCGCGGCACGGCCTGCCCGATACGAAATTCAGCGGACATCGTTTCCTCCCGTCGCACGCCGGTTCACCCGGCGATAAACCGCATACAGCGCCAGCGACAACGCCAGCATCACGACCGCGCCGGCCGATGCGGTCGGCAGGTCGAGATCGACGGTCGCACTGCTGTAGATCGCGACCGGCAGCGTCACGAGTCTCGCGCTGCCGAGCACGAGCAGGATCCCGAATTCGTTCAGCGTCAGCAGGAAGCACAGCACGGTGCCGGCGGCGATGCCCGGCCACGCGATCGGCAGCACCACGCGCCGCGCCAGCATCCAGCCGGACGCGCCGAGGCTGCGCGCGGCTTCGATCAGGCGCAGGTCGAGCGTCGCGAACGACGCGAGCGTCGGGCGCACGACGAACGGCGTATAGAACACCGTCTGCGCGAGAATCACGCCGCCGATGCCGAACAGGAAGTCGAGCGGCGGCTCGTCGAGATGGAACAGGTGCTGCAGCGCGATGCTGACCGAGCCTTGCGAGCCGTACAGGAAGATCAGCGTGAACGCGACGAGGAACGACGGAAACGCGACGTACAGTTCCAGGAAGCGCGTGACGAGCGAGGCGCCCGGGAACGGCTTGAAGAACAGCAGCGCGGCCAGCATCACGCCGAGCAGCGACGCGGTGCCGGCGCTCGCGAACAGTACGCCGAGCGTCGTCATCAGCACGTTGCGCGTGTCGGGATTGCCGAAGAAGGTCCGGTACGCGGCGAAACTCAGCCCGTGATCGCCGGACACGCTCAACAGCACCAGCCGCACCAGCGGATAGACGACCAGCGGCCCGAGCACGACGATCGCGAGCCCGAGCAGGTGCAGGTCGCCGATGCGCCTGCGGCGCCGCGCGGCAGCCGCATGCGCGGCGGCCGACGCGAGCGCTTGCGGCGACAGGCCGGCTTCAGGGCTCGATAAGGACGACATCGTCTGCCTCGCAATGCAGGGAAACACGCGCACCGCGCTCGGGTGCCGCGGCACGGCCGCGTTGCATCGTCACGCGCACGACTTCGTCGGGCGCCGCATCGAGCACGACCGTGATCGACAGGTCCGCGCCCTGCCATTCGACCGACGATACGGTGCCGTGCATGCCGCCGGCGGCCGGCGGCATCAGCGTCAGGCGCTCGGGGCGCACGCACGCGACCTTGTCGCGCACCTCGTGGCGCGGATCGCCGAGCGGGAAAATCACGCGCGGCGGCAGCAGGTTCGCCGGGCCGAGATAGCGCGCGACATAGCCGTCGTTCGGCGCGTCGTACAGCTGCTGCGGCGTGCCGAGCTGCGCGATGCGGCCGTCGCGCATCAGCAGCGCGCGATCGGACAGCACCAGCGCGTCGTCGCGGTCGTGCGTCACGCAGACCACGGTCAGGTTCGGCAGGCGCTCGTGCAGCGCCTTCAGTTCGGTGCGCACCGACGCACGCAGGTTCGCGTCGAGCGCGGACAACGGCTCGTCGAGCAGCAGCACGTCGGGCTCGATCACGAGCGCGCGGGCCAGCGCGACACGCTGCTGCATCCCGCCGGACAATTGCGCGGGCAGATGATGACCCGCATCGCCGAGCTGCACGAGCTTCAGCGCGTCGGCGACGCGCCGTGTGACTTCGGCCGACGCCATCCCGCGCGCGCGCAGGCCGAAAGCGACGTTCTCGAACACCGACAGGTGCGGGAACAGCGCGTAATTCTGGAACAGCAGACCGAGATTGCGCTTGTGCGGCGGCGCATAGGTCAGATCGCGACCGGCCACGCTCAGCGTACCGGTCAGGCCGTCGGCCTTCACGAAACCGGCGATGAAGCGCAGCAGCGTGGTCTTGCCGCAGCCGCTCTTGCCGAGCACGGTCAGAAATTCGCCGGCGCCGATCGACAGCGACAGATCTTCCAGCACCGTGCGTGCGCCGTAGCGCACGCTCAGGTGCTCGATCTGCACGCCGCCCGGCGCGCCGGACCGCTGCATCGCGCGCGGCTCGGCGGCGCCGAAAGCGCCGGGATGGTTCAGGGCGGTATCCACCGGATTCATCCTCTCACTCACTACAGGCGGCGTGCGCCGATCACTTCGGCTTGACGACTTCGAGCTGCTTGCCCGAGCTGCCGATCACGTCCTTCTTCCAGCGCTCGATCCACACCGGCTTCTTCGCCATTACCTGGGTCCAGTCGACCGGAATCAGCTTCACGCCGGCGATCGCCTTCTTCACGGCCTCGCCGTTCTTGCCCGCCAGCGGCACGTCGGTGCGGCCCGGGATGCCATACATGTCCGGCACCTTCGACTGCACTTCCGTCGACATCAGGTAGTCGATCAGCTTCTTGCCGGCGTCCTGGTTCGGGCCGCCCTTGATCAGGCCGATGCCGTACGGCAGCTGGAACGTGGTCGGCTGGTCGCCGTCCTTCGCCGCGAGGAAGATCGGCTTGACCGACAGCGCGCCGTGCTCGGCGTCGTCGAGGTCCATCTGCAGGTCGCCGTTCGCGACCGAGATTTCGTTACGCGACAGCAGCACGTTCAGGTAGCCGGTGCCCTTCGTGTGGAACTTCACGCTCTGCGACAGCTTCGCGAGGTAGTCGAACGCCTTGTCCTCGCCCATCAGCGTGGTCGTCAGGATCAGCACGGCCATCCCGTCGCCCGCCGTTGCCGGGTTCGAGTACGCGACCTTGCCGGCGTAGCTCGGCGACAGCAGGTCGGCGAACGTCTTCGGCTGGTTCTTCACGACGTCCGGGTTGATCGCGAACGAGAAGTAGTTGTTCACGAAGGTCGCCCACGTGCCGTCCTCGGCCTTCGCGATCGCCGGCACGTTCTTGTAGTTCACGCTCTGGTATGCCTGCAGCAGGCCCATCTGGCCGGCTTGCTGGATGAACGGCGGCAGCGTGACGATCACGTCCGCCTTCGGGGAATTCTTCTCGATGTTCGCGCGGTTCACGACCTCGCCACTGCCCGCCGTCACGATGTTGACCTTCACGCCTTCCTTCTTCTCGAAGGCCGGCAGCACATCGCGATAGAGGTTCTCGAGGCCGTCTGCCGTGTACAGCACGACGGCGCTCGCCGCGTGCGCCGGCAACGCGGCGCCCAGCAGACCGGCGACGCTGGCGGCCAGCGCAAGCTTGCGGAACGCGCCGGCAGCGGCGCGCGAGGAATTCTGCAGTGTCATCTCACTTCTCCGTAGGCGGAACACCAAACGGCCGGGGCAGGGTCCGGCATCTTTATCCGGGCGAGCCGACAACCGGCCCGCCTCGCCGCCGCGCAGCGGGTGGTTTTGCGCGGCAACCGAAGGATCACAGCCTTCGATGACAAACCCGTGACGAATGCCACAATTTCCAAAAAATGACACATTTTGCCAATATCATGCAACTCGTACAGAAAAGCCGTCCGGCGTTTCTCATCCGACCATTGCTGGAGAAAACCATGTCCGATCCGATCCTGCTGACCCCCGGCCCGCTCACCACGTCCGCCACAACACGCCACGCAATGCAACAGGACTGGGGGTCGTGGGACGCCGCGTTCAACCAGTTGACGGCCACCGTCTGCGCGGATCTCGTCGACATCGCACGCGGCGGCGACCAGTACGTGTGCGTGCCGATGCAGGGCAGCGGCACGTTCGCGGTCGAAGCCGCACTCGGCACGCTGGTGCCGCGCGACGGCGTCGTGCTGGTGCCCGATAACGGCGCGTACTGCGCGCGCATCCTGAAAATACTCGGCCGGCTCGGCATCGACGCGATCGCGCTGCCGTTCGGCGAGGACGCCGCCGTCGATCCGGCCGCGGTCGAAGCCGCGTTCGCGCGCGAGCCGCGCATCACGCACGTCGCGCTCGTGCATCTGGAAACGAGCGCCGGCATCCTGAATCCGCTCGACGCGATCGCGGCCGTCTGCCGGCGGCACGGCAAGCGGCTGATCGTCGACGCGATGAGTTCGTTCGGCGCGCTGCCGATCGTGCTGGCAGACAGCGGCATCGACGCGCTGATCTCGGCGAGCGGCAAGTGCCTCGAAGGCGTGCCGGGAATGGGGTTCGCGATCGTGCGGCGCGACGCGCTGGAAGCGAGCGAGGGCAACTCGCGGTCGCTCGCGCTCGATCTGCACGATCAGTACGCGTATCTGCGCAAGACCGGCCAGTGGCGCTTCACGCCGCCGACGCACGTGGTCGCCGCGCTGCGCGCCGCGCTCGACCAGTACCTCGCCGAAGGCGGCCAGCCCGCGCGCGGCGCGCGCTACGCGGAGAACTGCCGGACGCTCGTCGAAGCGATGCGCGCGCTCGGCTTCACGCCGTTTCTCGACGCGCGCGTGCAGGCGCCCGTGATCGTCACGTTCCATGCGCCCGCTCATCCGGCCTACGATTTCCGCCGCTTCTACGACGCGGTGCGCGACGCGGGCTTCATCCTGTATCCGGGCAAGCTCACGCAGCTCGAGACGTTCCGCGTCGGCTGCATCGGCGCGATCGATTCGAACGACATCCGACGCGCGGTCGCCGCGATCGCGCAGGCGGTCGAATCGCTCGGCATCGGGCTGCTGCACGCGTAAACAAAAAAGCCCGGCAGTCGACGACCGCCGGGCGAACGCACGCGACGTGCGTGGAGAAGAGACTTACAGCTCGATCCGCTTGATGTCGCCGACGACGAAGATGTACGACAGCGCGCCGACCAGCGCGATCGCGCCGATGAACACGAGCGCACCGACGAACGAGCCGGTCGACGCGACGATGAAGCCGACGACGAGCGGCGTGACGATGCCCGCGAGGTTCGCCGCCAGGTTGAAGATGCCGCCCGTGACGCCGAGCAGGCCGTCGGGTGCGATGTCCGACACGAGCGTCCAGCCGAGCGCGGCCATCCCCTGCGCGAAGAACGCGACCGACATGATCGCGATCACGGCCTCGTTGCTCTGCACGTAGTTCGCGAGAATGATCGTCGATGCGAGCAGCAGGCCCGCGATGATCGGCAGCTTGCGTGCGAGATTCGCGGACTTGCCGCGACGCAGCAGCCAGTCCGAGAAGACCCCGCCGAACATCACGCCGATCGACGCCGCGATGAACGGCATCACCGCGAAGAAACCGATCTTCAGCCAGCCCATGTGGCGCTCGGTCGCCAGATAGGTCGGGAACCAGGTCAGGAAGAACACGAGCGTCGAGTTGCCGGCGAACTGGCCGAGGCAGATGCCCGCGAGCTGGCGCTTCTTCAGCAGCCGGCCGGCCATCGCCCAGCTGAACTGCTTCGGCGCGGGCCGGTCGTCCTTGCGCACGCCGTGCACGAGACCGCCGCCCGCCTCGATATAGGCGAGTTCCTCGGTGTTCGCGCCCGGGTGGTTGCGCGGCTCGTGATAGCACTTCCACCAGACCAGGCCGAACACGATGCCGACCGCGCCGACCACCCAGAACAGCGAGCGCCAGCCGAACGCGCCCATCAGCGCGAACAGCACGGGGCTGAAGAACGCGAGACCGATGTACTCGCCGACGGTGTAGGTGCCGGTCGCCATCGCGCGTTCGTTCTGCGGGAACCACGTCGCGACGACGCGGCTGTTGGTCGGGAAGCATGGCGCCTCCGCGACGCCGAGGCCGAGACGGCATGCGAGCAGCGTCGCGACGCCGGGCACGAAGCCTTGCAGGAACGTGCACAGCGACCACAGCGTCATCGACCAGTAATAGGTCACCTTGCTGCCGAAACGGTCGAGAAAGAGGCCGCCGGGCACCTGCGCGACGACGTACGTCCACGAGAACGCCGAGAACATGATGCCCATCACGGCCGCGTTGATGCCCAGCTCCCTGGTGAGCTGCGGCGCAGCCACCCCGAGCACCGTGCGGTCGAGATAGTTGATCATCGTGCCGATCGCGAGCAGCGCGAGGATCTTGTAGCGCGCCGACGTGCGCCGGACCGTGCCGGCCGCCTGCGCCGGCGCGGCGCTCGTGTGGGTGGTGTGCTGCATGGTCGTCTCCTGGTCTCTTTCTCGATGGGGTCAGCGCGCGACGAGCGACTGAAAGTGCTCGAACATCCGTTCGGCGTCGGGCGTGCGTCCGGTGAAGATCTCGAACGCATCGACGGCCTGGTAGACGGCCATCCCGCCGCCCGGCAGCGTTGCGCAACCCGCCGCGCGCGCCGTGCGGATCAGTTCGGTTTCGAGCGGGAAATAGACGATGTCGGCCACCCACATGCCCGCGTGCAGCAGCTCGGCCGGCAGCGGCAGGCCTGGATGCTTGATCATGCCGGTCGGCGTCGCGTGGATCAGGCCCGTCGCGGCGCGCGTCGCGGCCGCGAGATCGCCGCCCGCCGCGACGCGCGCAGCCGGGAAGCGCTGCTGCAATTCCCCGGCGAGCGCCGCGGCGCGCGTGCCGTCGACGTCGAAGATCGTCAGTTCGGCCGCGCCCATCTGCAGCGCCGCATGCGCGACGGCCGCGCCCGCGCCGCCCGCGCCGAGCTGGACCACGCTGTCGAGCGACGCGCCGGGCAGCCCACGGCGGAACGATTTCGCGAAGCCCGACCAGTCGGTGTTGTGGCCGATCCGCTTGCCATCCTTGAACAGCACGGTGTTGACCGCGCCGAGCGCGCGCGCGTCGTCGGACAGCGCATCGAGATGCTCGATCACGCGCTGCTTGCACGGATGCGTGATGTTCAGCCCGTTGTAGCCCATCCGCTGCGCGGTATCGAGCAGTTGCGGCAGCGCGTCGACGCCCACGCCGAGCACGTCGAGGTCGAGGCGCCGGTATACGTAGCCGAAGCCCTGCCGGAACCCCTCTTCCTCGTGCATCGCGGGCGACAGCGAGCCGCCGATACCCTGGCCGATCAGGCCGATCAGAAACGACGGACGGCTCATCGTGCGGCTCCTTGCGCAAACAGGGTCGACAGGCGCTGCAGCGCGAACACGTAGCCTTCGGTGCCGCAGCCGCAAATCACGGCTTCGGCGATCGCCGACACATACGAATGGTGACGGAACGCCTCGCGGCGATGCACGTTCGAGATATGCACCTCGATCACGGGCTTCGCGATCGCCGACAGCGCGTCGGCCAGCGCGACCGACGTATGCGTATACGCGGCCGGGTTGATCACGATGCCGTGCGTGTCGTGACGCGCGGCATGCAGCCAGTCGATCAGCTCGTGCTCGGCGTTGGACTGACGGAACTCGACTTCCAGCCCGAGCCCTTCGCCCGCCGCGCGGCAGCGCTGCTCGACATCGGCGAGCGTTTCCGCGCCGTAGATATGGGGCTCGCGCGTCCCCAGCAGATTCAGGTTGGGGCCGTTCAGCACCAGCACCTTGCGCTTGCTCATCGTGATTCCGCTCCAGAAACGAGGGGCGGATCGCTGCATGCACCGCCCCATGATATTGGGATTCGGCACTAGTGTGCGCCTGCACAACAACATTGTCTTTTCGGGTTTTCGCTAATTTGTACCACCTAGTTAGTTTGTATAATCCGACTCAATCACCCAGTAAACTCGGGATATGGCGCGTCCGATGAACTCAACGACTGGTTCATTTCGGGCCAAACCGGCCGGCGCCGCCCCCGCTTACCCGCAGGATTCGCTCATGCAGCGCTCGATCGCCACCGTGTCCCTGTCCGGCACGCTCGCCGAGAAACTCGCCGCCATCCAGGCCGCGGGCTTCGACGGCGTCGAAATCTTCGAGAACGACCTCGTCTACTTCGACGGATCGCCCGCCGACGTCCGGCGCATGGCCGCCGATCTCGGCCTCGACATCGTGCTGTTCCAGCCGTTTCGCGACTTCGAGGGCGTGAGCGCCGCGCAGCTGGCGCGCAACCTCGACCGCGTGCGCCGCAAGTTCGACGTGATGCACGCGCTCGGCACCGACCGCATCCTGGTCTGCAGCAACGTGTCGCCCGACACGATCGCGGACGACTCCCTGCTGGTCGACCAGCTCGGCGCGCTCGCCGAGGCGGCCCGCCAGGCCGGTGTCGTCGTCGCATACGAAGCGCTCGCGTGGGGCCGCGTCGTGAACCGGTACGGTCATGCGTGGCGACTCGTCGACGCGGTGAACAGCCCGCACCTCGGCCTCGCGCTCGACAGCTTCCACACGCTGTCGCTCGACGATTCGCCGGACGCGATCGCCGACATCTCCGGCGACCGGATCGCGTTCGTGCAGATCGCCGACGCGCCGAAGCTCGCGATGGACGTGCTCGAATGGAGCCGCCATTACCGCTCGTTCCCCGGCCAGGGCGACTTCGACCTCGCGCGCTTCACCGCGCGCGTGATCGAGTCCGGCTATACGGGGCCGCTGTCGCTGGAAATCTTCAACGACGGTTTCCGCGCGGCGCCGACCGCGATCACGGCCGCCGACGGCCACCGCTCGCTGCTGTACCTGGAAGAACTGACGCGCGCGCGGCTGGCCCGGGACGGCCGCGCGCCGGCCGCCGGCCAGCCGCTGTTCGCGCCGCCGGCGCCGCCCGCGCACGTCGGCTTCCAGTTCATCGAATTCGCGGTCGACGCGCAGGCGGCGGCCACCGTCGGCGAATGGCTGGGCAAGATGCGCTTCCGGCTCGCCGGCCGCCATCGGTCGAAGGACGTCACGCTGTTCCAGCACGGCGCCGCGTCGATCGTGCTGAACGCGGAGCGCGACTCGTTCGCCGATGCGTTCTTCCAGCAGCACGGGCTGTCGCTGTGCGCGTCGGCGTTCCGCGTCGACGACGCGAAAGTCGCGTTCGAACGCGCGGCCGGCTTCGGCTATGCGCCGTTCTCGGGCCGCGTCGGGCCGAACGAGCGCGTGCTGCCGAGCGTGCAGGCACCGGACGGCAGCCTCGAATATTTCGTCGACGAGGCGCCGAACGCGCCAACGCTGTACGAATCGGATTTCGTGCTGACCGATATCGACGGTCCGGGCGAAGTCGGTCCGCTGACCGGTATCGACCACGTCTGCCTCGCGCTGCCGGCCGACGCGCTCGATACGTGGATCCTGTTCTTCAAGACGGCATTCGGCTTCGAGGCCGAGCGCAGCTGGCTGGTGCCCGATCCGTACGGGCTGATGCGCAGCCGCGCGGTGCGCAGCGCGGACGGCTCGGTGCGAATCGCGCTGAATGCGTCGGTCGACCGGCACACGGCCGTCGCCGAATCGCTCGACCGCTACCACGGCACCGGGCTGAACCATGTCGCGTTCCGCACCGACGACATCGTGAAGACGGTCGCCGCGTTCGCGGCCGACGGCGTGCCGTTCCTGCGCATCCCGGCCAATTACTACGACGACCTCGCCGCGCGCTATGCGCTGCCGGATGACCTGATCGACACGCTGAGCGCCCACCACCTGCTGTACGACCGCGACGAGCGCGGCGGCGAATTCCTGCACGCGTATACGGAACTGGTCGACAACCGCTTTTCGCTCGAAATCGTCGAGCGGCGCGGCGGCTATGACGGGTATGGCGCCGTGAACGCCGCCGTGCGGCTCGCGGCGCAGGCGCAGCGCAGGAAATAGGGGAAGCAGCGGGCTCGCCGAGACGGGGCCGGATCGTATCGGCCGTCGCGACGGCACGTTGCGGCCGGTGTTTCAGACAGACGCTCCGGCCCGCCTTCGGCTCCCCGTCCCAGACCGCTGCCTGGTCGTCGACTCGATGCACCATCACGGTGAATCGCGCCGTCGCGCCCCGGCTGGCGCGGCCGGCCGCAACAGGCGCCGCGCAGCCTTCCGTACGACGTTACATGCGGTAACTCGCCGAGCGCCGCAGCACCCCGGCACGCCCGGCACGCCCGGCGATTTTAAGAATCGCTTAAGTCTTCGTCGGCACCATCCGTCTCCAAACCCGAAGAATCTCTCGAAACGGAGGATAGCGATGAGCGCCGTAGAAGCACCCGCGGGCCGCCCGGCCGCACCCCCAGTGAAGAAGACGATGCTGCGCCGCCTGCTCAGTCATCACGAAATCGCGACACTGCTCGTCCTGCTGCACGCGCCGATCGGCGCGAACGCCAAACCCGAGCTGCCGGCGCTGCAGGAAGCCGGTCTCGTCGAAATGGTCAAGCTCGACGCCGATACCGCACCGAGCTTCCGCCTGACCGAAAACGGCACGGCCGTCCTGAAGGGGCTCGGCTACCGCTGAGCAGCCGCTTTCCCCCGAGCATTTCCGCACTTCCCCGCTTGCGCCGCGTCGGCTTCGCCGGCGCGGCACCCTACCCCGCCCGCTCCTGCAGCATCATCCGGTATTCCGTCGGCGTGACGCCGACCGTCGCCTTGAACTGGCGCGTAAACGCACTGTGATCCGTGTAGCCGCATAGCGCCGCGACGTCGGTCACCTTGTCGTGCGTGACGAGCAGCGCGGTCGCCGCGTCGAGCCGCGTCTTCAGCAGCACCTGCCGCGGCGTCAGGTGAAACACCTTGTGGAAATAGCGCTCGAGCTGCGCGACCGACATCCCGGCCATCTGCGCGAGCTGCTTCAGGTTCAGCGGCTGCACGTAGTGATCCTGGATGTGCTGGACCACGTCCGCGAGCCGGCTGTATGCCGGATGCGACCCTTCGTGCGCCCGCAGGTCGCGCGAAATGCCCGCGAGCCCGACCACCTTGCCGGCCGCGTCGCGCAACGGCTCCTTGCAGGTCAGGCACCAGCCCGGCAGCCGCCCCGGGTACAGGTGCAGTTCGAGCTGGTCGGTCAGTTGCTGGCCGGCGTTGATCGTCGCCATGTCCTGCTCGAAATAGCTGCGGCCGAAGCGGCGCGGAAACACTTCGTCGGTCGTCTTGCCGAGCAGCTCGCGCTTGTCCTTGTAGCCGCAGCGCATCGCGAGCGTGCGATTGACGAGCGCATAGCGGCCGTCGGCGTCCTTCACGAAGAACGCGACGTCGGGCAGCGCGTCGAATACCGGCTCGAGCAGGCGGAAGTGCGCGAGCATCGCATCGAGGTCGGCGTTGCCGGACGGGTGGCGCAGCGTGTCGGACAGGCTCATGGAAGGTGCGGCAAGCATGGTCGTCATCCCGGCATCCGCGAAGCGAGTGGCTGATGGCGTCGATTATAGGAGCGTCGCGCCACCGCGCCGGCCGCGCACGCGCGCCGTGCCGTCGCGAATCCCGAAATCGCCATCGTAGAAACAGCACCGCATCGCGTCTTGGCCCGACTGCGCATTCGCGATGACGATTTCAGCATATATCAGGGTTATCGACGATATGCCGATATCGTCGCCGCGCGCGCATCGAACGCGCAAGACGCGCGCATTTTCGCTACCTAGACTTCGCTCCACGGTCACGAGACGACATCCGGCCGCCGCCGCAGCCATCGCATCCGGCATTCCGCGGCGACCGCCGCGCAAGCCGATTCCGGCACAACCGGATGATGTGTGCAAGCTGCGGCGCGGGGCCTGCATAAGCGGCTTGCCCGCCGGCTCGCCGCACGACACGTCTCGCCCCGCTTACCGCCGCCGGCCGCCTGCCGGCGAGCCCAACCACGCCATCAAGGGGAAGTGAAAGTGAAGCTGAAGGTATCGCACGTCGCGCTGGCCGCTGCCTGCGCATTCGCGGGCGCGCACGCCATCGCCGCCGACGTCGTCAAGATCGGTTTCGCCGCGCCGCTCACGGGCCCGCAGTCGAACTACGGCACGGACATGCAGAAAGGCGTGCAGCTCGCGATCGCCGATTTCAACGCGACCGGGCCGACGATCGGCGGCAAGCCCGTCACGTTCCAGCTCGACTCGCAGGACGACCAGGCCGATCCGCGCACCGGCACGACCGTCGCGCAGCGGCTGATCGACGACAACGTGCGCGGCATCATCGGCCACTTCAACTCCGGCACCAGCATTCCGGCATCCGACCTCTACGATCGCGCGGGCCTGCCGCAGGTGTCGATGGCGACGTCGCCGCAATACACGGCGCGCGGCTACAAGACGACCTACCGGCTGCTGACGAGCGACGCGCAGGCGGGCCGCATCGTCGGCACGTACGCGGTGAAGAACCTGCACTTCAAGCGCATCGCGATCATCGACGACCGCACCGCCTACGGCCAGGGCATCGCCGACGAATTCGCGAAGGCCGTGCAGGCCGCGGGCGGCACGATCGTCAAGCGCGACTTCACGAACGACAAGGCGCTCGACTTCTCCGCGATCCTGACCAACCTGAAGGGCATCAACCCCGATGCGATCTTCTACGGCGGCGGCGATGCGCAATCGTCGCCGATGATCCGCAAGATGCGCCAGCTCGGGATGAAATCCGCGTTCGTGACGGGCGAGATGTCGCGCTCGCCGACCTTCCTGAAGGTCGGCGGCGCAGCGGCCGAAGGCGCGATCGTCTACATGGGCGGGCTGCCGAAGGAAAAGATGCCCGGTTTCGCGGGCTACGCGGCGCGCTACAAGGCGCGTTTCAACGAAGACGTGATCACCTACTCGCCGTATGCATACGACGGCACGATCGCGCTGCTCACTGCGATGAAGAACGCGAATTCGACCGATCCGAAGGTGTACACGCCGTATCTCGGCAAGGTGTCGATCAAGGGCGTGTCGGCGCCCAGCATCGCGTACGACGCGAAGGGCGACCTGAAGGACGCGCCCGTGACGATCTACCGCGTCGAGCACGGCGCGTTCAAGCCGGTCGACACGATCGCCGGCAACTGAGCGCCGGCGGCGCGCGCACGGTACGCCCGGCGCGCGCCTCTCCATGTGCCGCTTCCCGCCGAAGTCGAAGCCGCCCTCGACCGGCGCCGTCCGCGCGCATTTCGCGCTCCTGTAGAATCCTCCCACCCGCTTTGACGCTTCGTCCCCGCCGCGCCCCATCCCGGTGCGGCGGCGCGTGTGTCGCGCGTCCATCCGACGCGCGACGCGCCTCCCGACGACGCAGGTTGCGCCCTCGCCAGTCCATGCCGATAGCGGGCCCTGGAGACGCAGCACCGACAACAACATTCGAAAACCGATCGTCCTGACCATGCAAGCTTCCGAATTGAGCGGCGTGCCTCGCGCCGCCGAACGCGCACTCACGCGCAGCGACTACAAGACCCTCGGCCTCGCCGCACTCGGCGGCGCGCTCGAGTTCTACGACTTCATCATCTTCGTGTTTTTCGCGCCCGCGATCGGGCAGCTGTTCTTCCCGCACGACATTCCCGACTGGCTGCGCCAGCTGCAGACGTTCGGCATCTTCGCAGCCGGCTATCTCGCGCGTCCGCTCGGCGGCGTGATCATGGCGCACTTCGGCGACCTCGTCGGCCGCAAGCGGATGTTCACGCTGAGCGTGCTGATGATGTCTGTGCCGACGCTGCTGATGGGCCTGCTGCCCACCTACGACACGATCGGCATCCTCGCGCCGGTGTTGCTGCTGCTGTTCCGCATCCTGCAGGGCGCGGCCGTCGGCGGCGAAGTGCCGGGCGCATGGGTGTTCGTGTCCGAACACGTGCCGTCGCGGCACATCGGCTATGCGTGCGGCACGCTGACCTCGGGCCTGACGGCCGGCATCCTGCTCGGCTCGCTCGTCGCCGCCGGCATCAACAGCCGCTACACGACCGCCGAAGTCGCCGCGTTCGCGTGGCGCATCCCGTTCCTGCTCGGCGGCGTGTTCGGGCTGTTCTCGGTGTACCTGCGCCGCTGGCTGCACG
Source organism: Burkholderia pseudomultivorans (assembly GCF_902499075.1). Lineage (GTDB taxonomy): Bacteria > Pseudomonadota > Gammaproteobacteria > Burkholderiales > Burkholderiaceae > Burkholderia > Burkholderia pseudomultivorans. The sequence continues at coordinate 17,910 of NZ_CABVPP010000019.1, forward strand.
AGACGCCGGTGTTCGCCGAGATGAAGGCGAAGAAGGCGCTTGCCGCGGAGATTCCGCTGAAGGCCGTGCTGCGCGACCACGGCCGCGCGGTGATCGTGTCGATGCTGCTCACGTGGATGCTGTCGGCCGCGATCGTCGTCGTGATCCTGATGACGCCCGCGCTGCTGCAGAAGCAGTTTCACCTGACGCCCGCGACGACGCTGTTCGCGAACAGCATCGCGACGCTGTGCCTGACGGCCGGCTGCATCTGCGCGGGTTCGCTCGCAGGCTGGATCGGCGCGAAGCGCGTACTCGGCATCGGCGGCCTCGTGCTGGCCGCGTGCTACTACCTGCTGTTCGTGCAGGTCGCGGCCGACGCGTCGACGCTGCCGGTCTACTACGGGATCGCGGGCTTCATGGTCGGCACGATCGGCGCGGTGCCGTTCGTGATGGTCAAGAGCTTCCCGGCCGTCGTCCGCTTCTCGGGCATCTCGTTCTCGTACAACGTCGCCTATGCGATCTTCGGCGGCCTCACGCCGGTGATCGTGTCGCTGATGATGAAGTCGAATCCGCTCGCGCCGGTCGTATATGTCGCGGCGATCTGCGTGCTCGGCGCGATTGCCGCGCAGTTCGCGAAGGATGCGAAGGCGGATGCGCCGCACTGAGCGGCAGCACGCCGGCCGTCCATGAACGAAGGGCCGAATCCCGCGGCGTGCGGGATTCGGCCCTTCTGCTCTATTCGGTGTGCCGAATCGGCGAGCGGCGTCGCGCGCTCAGCGCAGGCTGCCGTACGACGAGCTCGGCCGGCGCAGCGCATCGATGCTCGCGCCGCCCGCGCCCGTGACGAACAACAGCAGGAAGCCGCCGGCGATCGCGATGTTCTTCCAGAAGTGGATCACCATGTCGTGCTGGACCGCGGCGTCCGTCGCGTCCCAGAAATTGTGCCCGACCATCGCGGTCGCGACCGTGTAGAGCGCCATCAGCAGCGCGAGCGGCTTCACCTTGTAGCCGACGATCAGCAGCAGGCCGCCGAGCGCCTCGATCGCGACGACGACCGGCGCGATGTACTGCGCAAACGGCACGTTCAGGCCGCGCAGATAGCCGACGAAATCGCCATAGCCGAGCAGCTTCATCACGCCGCCCCACAAAAACAACGCCGCCAGCGCCAGGCGTGCGAAAAAAATGACGCCGGAATCGACGGAACGCGTCATGCCTCTCTCCTCGTAGGTCGTTCATCCGGCCGTCCGGGTGCGCCGGGACGGCCCCGGGGGCCTGCGGGCCCCGGCAAATGGGCCAGAATAGAGGCTCTTTCCGCCGCGTCCAAGCAAAAGGTTGTAGCAAATCTTTACACGATAGCGGCCGCGCGAACGACGCTGGCCGCCTGCGCGTTTAGTTCGCGTCGCTCAACAACACGCCTTTTTTGAAGATGAAACAGCCGTAGCCGCGCAGTTCTCCGGTGACGATCACCGCATACGCCTGCTGCGCGCGCTCGTAGAATGCGAAGCGGTCGATGCCCGCGAGCGGCACCGCACGCCCTTCCGCGCGGTCGATCTCGGCCTGCACTTCGCGCTGCACGGGCGGCACCGCCGCCGGATCGCCGACGACTTCCATCCGCCATGCGGGCGTATCGACGAAGGTGTCGAGCGGCAGCACCGACAGCACTGCGCGCGCGACACGCGCCGAATCGGCACCGTCGATCCGCAGCGCGCGGCCGACCGCCGTATGCTGCGCGACGGATTCGGCGGGGAAGTTCGCGTCGCAGATCGCCACTTCGTCTCCGTGGCCCATCGCGCGCAGCGCGTGGAGGATGTCGGCGTGCAGCAGCGGATCGAGATGCTTCAGCATGGGAGTCAGCCTCCGGAATCGGGAACGAATCGCGTAACGTTACCCGATCCCGGTCGCCGCGCCTACTTCGTGCGCGTCACGCCGCCGCGGCCGGCATTTCGTCGATGAAGCCGGTCACCGACTTCAGGCGGCCCGCCGCGTCGACGGTGCCGAAGTCCGAGCCTTTCACGATCGCGGCGCCGTCCGGCGACACCAGCGCCCACGAAAAACGCAAGTGCTGGCCGAATGCGTCGACGTCGGTCGTGCGGCGAAAGCGATACGCGGGAAAACGCGCCTGCACGGCCGCGATCATCGTGTCGATGCCCGCGTGGCCGTCGCCGGTCATCAGCGGATCGCGATATGTGGCGTCGCTCGCGTAGGTCGCATCGATCAGCGCGCGCCGCCGCGCGACGTCGGGTTCGTTCCACGCGTCGAAGTAGCGGTCGATCAGGTCGATGTGGGTGGACTGGACGGTGTTCATGCGAGGCTCCTGTGACTGGATGACGGGACGACATTGCCGCGAACGTTGCGGATCGCGTAACGTCATCGTCGCCGGCCTTGCGTCGGCGGTCGATTACGTCGCAGGTAAGCAATGTGCGGCAATGGGTGCGTCGTCACGCGCGGTCGACGGTCGTGATGTCGCGCGTCAAGGCCGGGCTGTCGCTGCCGCTGGAATCCGGCTGACCGGCGCGCCGCCCGACACAGGCGAAACGGGCGCCCGCAGGCGCCCGTTTGCTCGCTCGTTGCGCCGGAACCGAACCGGCGACGCCGCGCGCGTCAGGTCACCGGCGCCGGATTGAACAGCACGAGCGCATTCGCGAGCTTCCATTGCTCGGCCCACGTGCGGCGCTTGCCGCTCGCGACGTCGAGCATCAGCCGGAACAGTTCCCAGCCGACCTCCTCGATCGTCGCGGCGCCGGTCGCGATCTGCCCCGCATCGAGATCCATCAGATCGTGCCAGCGGCGCGCGAGATCGCTGCGCGTCGCGACCTTGATCACCGGCACCTGCGCGAGGCCGTACGGCGTGCCGCGGCCGGTCGTGAACACGTGCAGGTTCATCCCGGCCGCGAGCTGCAGCGTGCCGCAGATGAAATCGCTCGCGGGCGTCGCCGCATACAGCAACCCCTTTTGCCGCGCGCGCTCGCCCGGCCGCACGACGCCGGCGATCGGCGCGCTGCCCGACTTCACGATCGAGCCCATCGCCTTCTCGACGATGTTCGACAGCCCGCCCTTCTTGTTGCCGGGCGTCGTGTTCGCGCTGCGATCGACACGGCCGCGCTGCAGATAGCGGTCGTACCAGTCCATCTCGCGGACGATCTCGCGCGCGACATCCTCGGTCGCCGCGCGCGACGTGAGCTGCGCGACGCCGTCGCGCACTTCCGTCACCTCGGAGAACATGATCGTCGCGCCCGCGCGCACCAGCAGGTCGGCCGCGAAGCCGACCGCCGGATTGGCCGTCAATCCGGAGAACGCGTCGCTGCCGCCGCACTGCACGCCGACGACGAGATCAGAAGCCGGACACGTCTCCCGGCGACGACGGCTCAGCCGTTCGAGATGCGATTCGGCCATCGTCATGATCGAGTCGATCATCGACTGGAAGCCGACGTGCGCGGCGTCCTGCAGGCAGACGACGCCGCCGTTGTCCGGCTCGCCTTCGGCCGAGACGACCGGAATCGCGCCCGGCGGCAGCAGGCGGTCCGGCTGCAGCTTCTCGCAGCCGAGGCTGACCGTCATCACCTCGCCGCCGAAATTCGGATTCAGGCTGATGTTGCGCAGCGTGCGGATCGGGATGTCGGCGTCGGGCGCGTCGATCGCGACGCCGCAGCCGTACGTGTGCTCGAGCCCGACCACGTCGTCGACGTTCGGGTAGCGCGGCAGCAGTTCGGCCTTGATCCGCTTCACTGCATGCTCGACGACGCCCGACACGCACTGCACGGTGGTCGTGATCGCGAGGATGTTGCGCGTGCCGACCGAGCCGTCGGGATTGCGGAAGCCTTCGAACGTATAGCCTTCGAGCGGCGGCAGCGGCGGCGCGCGCCGGGTTGCGAGCGGCAGGCCGTCGAGCCCGGGCGGCTCGGGCATCCGCATCGTGCGCTCGTTGACCCAACTGCCGCGCCGCAGGTCGGTCAGCGCGTAGCCGATCACCACGTTGTAGCGGACGATCGGGTCGCCGGCCGCGAGATCGGCGAGCGCAACCTTGTGTCCCTGCGGCACGCTTTCGCGCAGCGTCAGCCCGTCGGCGAACGTCGCGCCTTCGGGCAGACCGCCGTCGTTGACGACGATCGCGACGTTGTCGTCCGGATGCACGCGGATATAGAGCGGGGAAGCAGTCATCGTCATTCCAGAAAGCACGTTTCAAATCGTTAGTCATCATACAACATGGAACACACGCGGCGCAGAGTTCGTAAACCCTTATCCGGAAAGACCCTACCCATTTCCGTGAAGCAAATCGCTTGCATGCGTCATTTCCATTGTTGTACGATGACATACAACGACATCGCCACCAAGGCTCGTATGCCGTTCCCGACGAACCCAGCACTCGCGCTAGACGGACGACCCAACCATGACTTCTCCGCAAGAACTCAAACAGATCATTTCCCACGGCCTGCTGTCGTTTCCGCTGACGGATTTCGACGCCGACGGCAGCTTCCGCCCGACCACCTATGCCGAGCGCCTCGAATGGCTTGCGCCGTACGGCGCAAGCGCGCTGTTCGCCGCGGGCGGCACCGGTGAATTCTTCTCGCTCACGCAGCGCGAGTACTCGGACGTGATCCGCGTCGCGACCGAAACCTGCAAGGGCAAGGTGCCGATCCTCGCCGGCGCGGGCGGCGCGACGCGCGTCGCGATCGAATACGCGCAGGAAGCCGAGCGCCTCGGCGCGAGCGGCGTGCTGCTGATGCCGCACTACCTGACCGAAGCGAGCCAGGAGGGGATTGCCGAGCACGTCGAGCAGGTGTGCCGCGCGCTGAAGATCGGCGTGGTGGTCTACAACCGTGCGAATTCGAAGCTGAACGCCGACATGCTCGAACGCCTCGCCGACCGTTGCCCGAACCTGATCGGCTTCAAGGACGGCGTCGGCGACATCGAGAGCATGGTCACGATCCGCCGCCGCCTCGGCGACCGCTTCGCGTACCTCGGCGGGCTGCCGACCGCCGAAGTCTACGCGGCCGCCTACAAGGCGCTCGGCGTGCCGGTCTATTCGTCGGCCGTGTTCAACTTCATCCCGAAGACGGCGATGGCGTTCTACGAAGCGATCGCGAAGGACGACCACGCCACGGTCGGCCGCCTGATCGACGAATTCTTCCTGCCGTACCTGAACATCCGCAACCGCCGCGCGGGCTATGCGGTCAGCATCGTGAAGGCCGGCGCGAAGCTGGTCGGCCACGATGCGGGCCCGGTGCGCGCGCCGCTCGTCGATCTGACCGAAGAAGAAGTCGCGCAGCTCGATGTGCTGATCAGGAAGATGGGGCCGCAGTAAGCACGACGCGGCCGGTCGCGGCGCCATCGCGGCGCAGCGGCCGGCCGGTCTCGCATCGAGAATCTGTTTCAGCACGTCGCGGTCGACGACTGCATCGAAGAGTCGGCCGACCGTGACCATCGCGTACTGCTTCGCAGTCGCGAGACGCGTCGTCGCCGAAAGCGCAATCCCGGCGCGGAGCGGGCTTCTTGAACTGCGCCAAGGTGATCGATGTCAGGCCGCGGTCGCCGATGCATTTCGCTGCGCACCTCGCCGGTACAGTCCGAGCGCCGCGCAAAAACCGCAGAACGCTGCAAAACTCAGCCAGTAGCCGGGCGCCGCCTTGTCGTGGGTGACCTGGATCAAATACGTCGATACCGCCGGCGTGAAGCCGCCGAACAGCGCCGTTGCGAGACTGAACGCGAGCGAGAACCCGGCGACGCGCACTTCGACCGGCATCACTTCGGTGAGCGCGGCGACCATCGCGCCGTTGTACATGCCGAAGAAGAAAGAGAACCACAGCAGCACGATCAGCATGCGTGCGAAGCTGGGTGCATCGGTGAGCCATGAGAGTGCCGGATACGCCGTGAAAATCGCGAGCACGGTAATGCCGAGCAACAGCGGCTTGCGGCCGACCCGGTCGGAAATCGTGCCGCCGATCGGCAGCCACACGAAGTTCGACACCGCGACGAGCAGCGTCACCATCAGGCTGTCGGCGGTCGACAGCTTGAGCACCGATTTGCCGAACGTCGGCGTGTAGACGGTGATGAGATAGAACGTGGTGGTCGTCATCGCCGTGAGCAGCGCGCCGGCAACGACGACGCGCCAGTTGCGCAGCAGCATGGCGAACACCTCGCGCGCCTGCGGATGGTGACGACGCGCCTGGAATGCGGCGGTTTCCTGCAAAGAACGGCGCAGCAGGAACAGGAACGGCACGATCGCGCAGCCGATGAAAAACGGCACCCGCCAGCCCCATGTACCGATCTGCTGCGCGGTGAGCCATTGGTTCAGGCCATAGCCGATGGCCGCCGCCATCAGGATGGCTACCTGCTGGCTGGCGGACTGCCAGCTCGTGTAGAAGCCCTTTCTGCCGGGCGTCGCCATCTCCGCGAGATAGACCGACACGCCGCCCAGTTCCGCGCCCGCCGAAAAGCCCTGCAGCAAGCGTCCGACCAGCACGAGCACGGGCGCGAGCAGGCCGATCGTCGCGTAGCCGGGCACACCGGCAATCAGGATCGTGCCGCCCGCCATGATGGACAGCGTGACGATCAGCCCGGTGCGCCGTCCCACCTTGTCGATGTAGGCGCCCAGAAAGATCGCGCCGAGCGGACGCATCAGGAAGCCCGCGCCGAACACGGCGAAGGTGAGCATCAGCGACGCGAACTCGCTCGTCGACGGGAAGAATACCTTCGAGATCGATGTCGCGTAGAAGCCGAACAGAAAGAAATCGAACTGTTCGAGAAAGTTGCCGCTCGTGACGCGCAGCACGGCGGCGGCGCGGGTCATGGACGAGCCGCCGGACGTGCCGGCAATCGGTTCAGTGTGGTTCATGCTGTCGTCTCCTGCTTGTCGTGTGATGAGGGCCGCACTCGGCGCCCTGTCATTGCTAGTCGGAACCGAGGTTCAATGAATGGCGTTGCCGCTTGTCTATCGACGACTTGAGCAGCGCGGCCGAACGGAAAACGCCGTGCGCGAACTTGCCGTACGGAAGCGTGGCAAAGAGCGCCATGACGATGCCCAGGTGGACCGCGAGCAATGACGGCATCGCGGCCGTCGCCCGCAACGCGAGCAACGCAAGACCGGATGCGCTCGTGAGCAGCAGCAGCGCGATGAAGCCGCGGTCCATCGGACGCTGGCGCGTATCGCCGCGCTCCGGATTGCGCGTCAGATTCAGCCACAGGAGGCCTGCCGGCCCGACTATCAGCCCGATACCGCCCGCTGTACCGAGCAACACCGGCGCGCTCACGAACGGATACGGCGCTTCGAGCCCGAACAGGTAGTGATAGAGGGTTGCGACCGCCGTCGCCGCGAAGCAGAGCATGAAGCCGTAAAACGTCAGGTGATGAAAACGGCGCCGCGCGAGCGTGAACGCGTCGCTTTCTTCATTGCAGCCGTCGCCGTGGCCGCCGTCGAGATACTTGAGCGTCAGCGCATACTTCGCGGCCTCGCTGACGGCAGGCGCGCTCGCGCTCGCCGTTCCCGCCGCCGTGTCGCGCCAGAAGCGCGTGACGCCGACGCCGAGCGCGAGAATCGCGAACAGGAAGACCGCGCCAAACATCGTCGCGAGCAGATCGTGCGGGAAGATCGCATAGAAGCTGCCCGACGGGACTTCCGCCGACAGGCCGCCATGCAGCGCCGTGCCGAGCAGCAGAAAGAGTGCAAGCCCCGCCGCCAGCGCCACGGACAGCGTCACCCCGTTGCGCTTGTACAGCGCGCCGAACGCGCGGGGAAACGCGTATTCCGTGTAGGTTTCGAGCCGCACTTGCGCCATTGCCTTCGGTACGTTCACGGCGAATTCGTGCGGCGGCGCGTACTGGCATGCGTGATAGCACGCGCCGCAGTTGTGGCAGAGATTCGCGAGATAGTGGACGTCCGCCTTGCCGAATTCGAGCCGGCGGGTCATCGCCGGAAACACGGCGCAGAAGCCTTCGCAATAGCGGCACGCGTTGCAGATCTGCATCTGCCGCGCGACTTCGCTTTCGCTGTCGCGCATCGGCAGGATCGGGATCACCCGCGAGTTCTTGACAGGCGCCGTTCGTTCCGCCGCGCGCGCGCGTCCGGGCGCGAGCGCATCAGACTGTTGCATGGTGGGCCTCCGTTGTATTGAGTGCGGCGCGCGCGGCTTCTGTCCCGGCGATGCGCCCGAACGCCGTGCCGATCGACATGCCCACGCCTGCCGTATAACCCTTGCCGAGCACGTTGCCCGCCATCATTTCGCCGGCAACGAAAAGGTTCTCGCTCGGCTCGCCGCCGAAGTGAACCTGTGCGCGGTCGTTGGTCTTGAGACCGAGATAGGTGAAGGTGATGCCGGGTCGCAGCGCGTAACCGTAAAACGGCGGCGTATCGATGCGGCGCGCCCAATGGGTCTTGGGGGGTGCCAGGCCTTCGGTATGGCAGTCGTCGAGCGCCGTGTGATCGAAGGTGCCGACCCGGCATGCGTCGTTATAGCGTGTGAGGGTTTCCATGAAGCGCGCTTCGGGCAGCTTCAGCTTGCGCGCCAGTTCCGGCAGGCTGTCGGCCTTTTCGCCCGGAAACACCGGCGGCATGAAACGGCCGATCGCTTTGGCGTCGATGATCGAATAGCCGATCTGCCCCGGCTGATGCGCGACGAGCCGGCCCCAGATAGCATAGCGCTTGGGCCAGAAATCCTCGCCTTCGTCGTAGAAACGCTCCGCCTCTCGATTGACGACGACGCCGAGCGACACGCAGTCGATACGCGTGCAGATGCCGCCGTCATACAACGGCGCGCGCGCGTCGATGGCGACGCAATGCGACTGCGACGGATCACCGATCATGTCTGCGCCCGCGTCGATCATGCGCTTGATCAGCACGCCCGTATTGAAGCGCGTGCCACGAATCAGGAAGTTGTCGGCGGGCCATTCGCCCCGCTCGTTTTGCCCCCACGCCTGCCGCAACCATTCGCGGTTCGATTCGAAGCCGCCCGCCGCCAGTACGCAGGCGCACGCTTCGAAACGCTGGCGGCCGCTGCGCGCCGCGATGAAACGTCCGCCGTCGAGTTCCAGCTCATCGACGGGCGTGTCGTAGCGGATATCGACGCCGAGCGCTTCGGCGCTGCGGTAGTACGCATTGACGAGCGCCTTGCCGCCGCCCATGAAGAATGCGTTCGTTCGGGCGACATGCAGCGCGCCGGACAGCGGCGGCTGAAAGCGCACGCCGTGCTTGTGCATCCACGGCCGGCAAGTGGACGACGCGCGAATCGTCAGCCGAGCCAGATGCTCGTTGGTGATGCCGCCGGTGACCTTCAGCAGGTCCTGCCAGAATTCCTCCTCCGGATAAGCGTCCACGAGGACATCTTGCGGCGCGTCGTGCATGCAGCGCAGATTGCGCGTGTGTTGCGAGTTGCCGCCGCGCCATTCGCGCGGCGCGGCTTCGAGAAGCAGGACCGACGCGCCCGCCTCGCGCGCCATCAACGCCGCGCATAGCGCGGCATTGCCTCCTCCGATTACGAGCACATCGACCATTAGAGCTGTCTCCTTTCGGACGCATCCTAAGGATCTCGTGCCCGTCGCGCCATCAGCGCGCCGTCAAGTAGTCTTCAGTTCTTGTGAACCCTACGGCGCGTGCAGCCGCGCGCCGGGCCAGCGGCCTTCGCTCACCAGTTGCCGGGCGACGTCGGCGAGCACCACGCGCGCGGCGAGACCGGCGGGAGACAGTTCGTCGTCGGAGATGCTGGCAATCATGTTGGGGCGCGTGGCGTATTGCTCCGCGACGGGCACGCTCTTCAGCCTCGCGTTCTCGGCCCGCGCGAGTGCCGCGCCCGGCTGTATCGTGGCGCCGATACCCTGGCGGACCGCATCCATCAGCAGTGCGAGCCCGTCCACTTCGGCGACGATGTTCGGCTCGTATGCGGCGCGTGTGAACGCGGATGACAGCAGCGAGCGAAGCCCGTGCGTGCCGCTCGGGAGAATGAGCGGAAGTTTGCCGAGATTTTTCAGCCGGACGGACGCGCTTGTCGGCATCCCCTTGAGATCGCCCGCGCCGATGACGAACAGCCGCTCGTCCAGCAGCGACATCACGCTCCAGCGTTGCGCGGGTTCGGCGCGAAACAGGACGGCGAGATCAATCTGGCGTGCGCTCAGCATGGACGCGAGGTAGCCCGAAAGACTTTCGACCAGGTGCAGCCGTACATCGGGATAACGCGTGCGCATCGCCTGCATGAACGCGACACCCAGCACGCTCGCCGTGCTCGGCGCCATGCCGACGCTCACATGGCCCGACAAACGGGCGGAGCGCGCGGCGAGCGCGGCCGCGTCGACATGACGCAGCGCCAGTTGCGCCTGGCGCCAGAAGGCGAGACCGGCGTCGGTCGGCACGACACCGGCGGACGTACGTTGCAGCAGTCGTGTGGACAATTCGCCTTCGAGACGGCTGATCTGCTGGCTCAACGCCGAAGTAACCAGGCCGAGCTCCAGCGCTGCCTTGCCCATGCTTCCGTGTTCCACGACGCTGAGGAAATAGCGTAGTTGTCTGAGTTCCATCCGACGATCGGCCAGGGAGAATCGGCAGCCATTCTCGCAGATCGGACCTTGCAACGTCCTGGATCAAACCGGGAACAACGCTCGAGGATCGAAAGCGCAAGGATGCGCGGCGCAGACAGACACGGGCGCGCCGCATTCCGCGCGGCGGATCGATCGTCGCGCACCCGACGTCCTGCTATTTGTGGCTCGAAATGCCCGGCGACCTGCGCGCCGACCGTGTCGCGGCCGATCTCGAGCGGGACGGTGCCCTCGCGACGACGGCCGAGCCGTTCTCGACCATGCCGAATACGCGCCATGCCCGTCGATTGGCGCTCGGCTCGCTGTCGCTCGATGCGCTCGGCGATGCGTTGCATAAAGTCGGCCGGGCCGTGATCGGCTGACAAGCGGAATCGACCGCCCGGCCGATTCCGCCTCGTCGTTTCCAGCGTTCGTTCCGGCGGCCGACCGGTGCGCCGACACGCTCCTTCAACGCATCACTCCGCCTTCCCGTCCCGCAGCCGCGGAATCGCCAGCGGATTGTCCTGCTGCAGCGCCTGCGGCAGCAGCTCGTCCGGGAAGTCCTGATAGCACACCGGCCGCAGGAACCGGTCGATCGCGGTCGCGCCGACCGACGTGACGGCCGGGTTCGACGTCGCCGGGAACGGGCCGCCGTGCACCATCGCATCGCACACCTCGACGCCGGTCGGGAAACCGTTGACGAGCAGGCGCCCCGCCTTGCGCTCCAGGATCGGCAGCAGCCGGCGCGCGAGCGCCGTGTCGTCGGCATCCATCTGCAGCGTAGCGGTGAGCTGTCCTTCGAGCGCGTCGAGCACGCGCGCGACCTCGTCGAGATCGCGGCAGCGCACGATCAGCGACGCCGGCCCGAACACTTCGTGACCGAACGCGGGCTCCGCGAGGAACGCCTGCGCACCGACTTCGTACAGCGCGCCGCCGGCCTGACACTCGGTCTGCGCAGCTTCGCCCGTACCGACTTCACGCACGCCCGGCAGTTCGGCCAGCTTGCCGCGGCCGTTCCGGTACGCATCGGCGATGCCGCGCGTCAGCATCACGCCGGCCGGCTTCTTCGCGAGCGCCTGCGCGGCAGCTGCCTCGAAGCGATCGAGGTCGGGGCCGTCGATCGCGAGCACGAGGCCCGGATTCGTGCAGAACTGGCCGACGCCGAGCGTCAACGAATCGACGAAGCCGGTCGCGATCGCGTCGCCGCGCGCAGCCAGCGCGGCCGGAAACAGCACGACCGGGTTGATGCTGCTCATTTCCGCATAGACGGGAATCGGCTGCGGCCGCGCGTTCGCGAGCTGCACGAGCGCCATCCCGCCCTGCCGCGAACCGGTAAAGCCGACCGCCTGGATCGCCGGATGGCTGACGAGCGCCGCGCCGATCACGCGGCCGGGGCCGATCAGCAGCGAAAACACGCCGGCCGGCATCCCGCATTTCGCGACGGCGGCGCGGATCGCGCGGCCGACCAGTTCGGACGTGCCGAGGTGCGCTTCGTGCGCCTTCACGATCACCGGACAGCCGGCCGCAAGCGCCGACGCCGTATCGCCGCCGGCCACCGAGAATGCAAGCGGGAAATTGCTCGCGCCGAACACCGCGACGGGCCCGAGCGCAATCTTCTGCAGCCGCAGGTCCGCGCGCGGCAACGGCGTGCGCGTCGGCTGCGCAGGGTCGATCGACGCGGCGAGGAAACGGCCGTCGCGCACGACGCGCGCGAACAGGCGCAGCTGGCCGACGGTGCGCGCGCGCTCGCCCTGCAGCCGCGCGACGGGCAGGCCGGTTTCGGCATGCGCGCGCTCGATCAGTGCGTCGCCGAGCGCGACGATCTCGTCGGCGATCGTGTCGAGCAATGCCGCGCGCGCCGCGAGCGGCTGCGTGCGGTAGACATCGAACGCGTCGCGCGCGAGCGTGCACGCGCGATCGACGTCGGCCTGCGTCGCGACGCCGAACGCCGGCGCGTCGATCGGCGCGCCCTTCGACGGGTCGAACGCGTACAAGGTACCGGTCGAGCCGGCCACCGCGTCGGCGCCGATCAACATCTCTCCTGTCAGTTGCATGGGTGTGCTCCGTGGTTCGGGTAGGGATGAGACATTGTAGCCCAACAGATACGATGTCTGCCGACATCATCTTGCTCGATTCGTATGCGACCCGCCGCCCCGGCAATCGTCTTCAAACCCTTATCGGATCGATACAGCCACGGAATTTTTACCGTGCTGCGTCACCGGCCCAGCGGGAAAACCCGAGTTCCCCGTCATCGACAGGCACCCATAAACTTCGCTCACGTCATACGACGACGTACCTTAAAGTGTCCAATCAACCCTCCCCTCGCGACCTTCCGGTCGACCTCGCGGCCACCGCGCGCCGAACCGCCGTCCGCTACTGGATCCTGGCGATGCTGTTCATCGTCACGACGCTCAACTACGCGGATCGCGCGACGCTGTCGATCACCGGCACGCCGATCCGCAAGGCATTCGGCATCGATCCCGTGACGATGGGCTATATCTTCTCGGCATTCAGCTGGGCCTACGTGCTCGCGCAATTGCCGAGCGGCTGGCTGCTCGACCGCTTCGGCGCGCGGCGCGTCTATGCGGGCAGCATCTTCCTGTGGTCGGCGTTCACGCTGCTGCAGAGCACGATCGGCCTCGGCGGCAGCGCCGCATTCGCGGTCGCCGCGCTGTTCGCGATGCGCTTCGCGGTCGGCATCGCCGAGGCGCCCGCGTTCCCGGCCAACGCGAAGGTCGTCGCGAGCTGGTTCCCGACCGCCGAGCGCGGCACGGCGTCGGCGATCTTCAACGCCGCGCAGTATTTCGCGGCGGTCGTGTTCTCGCCGCTGATGGCGTGGCTCACGCATGCGTACGGCTGGCACCACGTCTACCTGTGGCTCGGGCTCGCCGGCATCGCGCTCGCGTTCCTGTGGCTACGCGTCGTCCGGGACCCGGCCGATCATCCGGCCGTCAATCGCGCGGAACTCGAGCACATCGAACAGGGCGGCGGCCTCGTCCGGTCGGCGCCGCGCGGCCGCGGCGCGAAGGCGGAAGGCAACCGCGTCGCGGGCTGGTACTACGTGCGCCAGCTGCTGTCGAACCGGATGCTGATCGGCGTCTACCTCGGTCAGTACTGCGTGAACGTGCTCACCTACTTCTTCCTCACGTGGTTCCCGATCTATCTCGTGCAGGCGCGTGGAATGTCGCTGCTGAAGGCGGGCTTCATGACCTCGCTGCCCGCGATCTGCGGCTTCCTCGGCGGCGTGCTCGGCGGGATGCTGTCGGACGCGCTGATCCGCCGCGGCGTGTCGCTGACGCTGGCGCGCAAGATCCCGATCGTCGGCGGGATGCTGCTGTCGATGGTCATCATCGGCTGCAATTACGTCGACAGCGAAGCGCTGGTGATCGTGCTGATGGCCGTGTCGTTCTTCGGCAAGGGGATCGGCTCGCTCGGCTGGGCCGTCGTCGCGGATACCGCGCCGAAGGAAGCGATCGGCCTGTCGGGCAGCCTGTTCAACATGTTCGGCAATACGGCCGGCATCGTCGCGCCGATCGCGATCGGCTATCTGGTCGGCGCGAGCGCCTCGTTCGACGGCGCGCTCGTGTTCGTCGGGCTCAACGCGCTCGTGACCGTGTTCAGCTATCTCGTGATCGTGAAGGAAATCCGGCGCGTCGAATTGCGTCATCGGGCGGCCTGAGCGCGCGTCGCGCCAGGCGGCAGGCCGGCTGGCGCCAAACCATCGCTCGGCCGTCGCCCGCACGCCACCGCACCACAACGCTTACCTCGCAGGTAATGCCCGACGCGCGCCGGATTGCTTATCATCCGGAGCATGAACTCGACCGCCGCCCTCCATGCGATTCCCCCGTCCGCCGGCCGCGCGTCCGGCGTCGGCCCGTTGCTGCGCACCTGGCGTCAGCGCCGGCGCCTGAGCCAGATGGCGCTCGCGCTCGAAGCCGACGTGTCCGCGCGCCATCTGAGCTTCGTCGAATCGGGCCGCGCGCAGCCGAGCCGCGAGATGGTGCTGCATCTGGCCGAGCGTCTCGACGTGCCGCTGCGCGAACGCAACGCGCTGCTCGTCGCGGCCGGCTACGCGCCGCTGTTTCGCGAGCGGCCATTCTCCGATCCGCAGCTCGACGCCGCGCGCCACGCGGTCGAAGCCGTGCTGCGCGGTCACGAGCCCTATCCGGCGCTCGCGGTCGATCGACACTGGACGCTGCTCGCCGCCAACCGGATGCTCGGCGCGCTGGTCGCGCAGGCCGACCCGGCGCTGCTGCAACCGCCCGTCAACGTGCTGCGGCTGAGCCTTCATCCGGAAGGGCTCGCATCGCAGATCGTCAACTGGCACGAATGGCGCGCGCACATCCTGCATCGTCTGCAACGGCAGATCGACGCGAGCGGCGACCGCACGCTGCATGCGCTGCGCGACGAACTCGCCGCGTATCCGGCGCCGGCCGGCCAGCCCGACGACACGCACGCGCGCACCGACCATGCGGATATCGCGGTGCCGCTGCGACTGCGCACCGCCGCCGGCGAGCTGACGTTCTTCAGTACGACGACGGTGTTCGGCACGCCGGTCGACGTCACGCTGTCGGAACTGGCGATCGAGGCGTTTTTCCCGGCGAATCCGGAGACGGCGGAAGCGATGCGGGCGCTGGCGGACGCGCAGCAGGCGTAATAGCGGGCGCATATAGAGCGTGCGGAACGTCCGCCGAGACGAGCGCGAGGCAAGAGCAAACCGGCGCTAACGCGTCGCGTCCAGAAACGCGATCGCCTGCCCGCACGGGCGGCCGTTCAGCGCGCCATCGCGCACGACGACCTCGCCGCGTACGACCGTATGTATCGGCCACCCCATCACCGCGCAGCCGTCGTAAGGCGTCCAGCCGCTGACGCTCGCGATCCATTCGTCGCGGATGATGCGGCGCGCCTTCAGATCGACGATGCTGAAATCGGCATCGTAGCCCGCTGCGATACGCCCCTTGCCTTCGATGCCGAACACGCGCGCCGGCCCGCCGCTGGTCAGGTCGACCAGCCGCGCGAGGCTCAGCCGCCCCGCATGCACGTGATCGAGCATCAGCGGCAGCAGCGTCTGCACGCCCGTCATGCCGCTCGGCGACCGCGGATAGGGCCGCGCCTTCTCTTCCCGCGTATGCGGCGCATGATCGCTGCCGAGCACGTCGACCACCCCGTCGCGGATGGCCTGCCACAGCGCGTCGCGATGACGCCGCTCGCGCACCGGCGGATTCATCTGCGCGAACGTGCGCAGGCGCTCGTAGCATTCGGGCGCAACGAGGCTCAGGTGATGCGGCGTGACCTCGACCGTCACGCGCCGCCGGTGCTGCGCGAGCAGCGCCATTTCCTCCGCGGTGGACACGTGCAGCAGATGCAGCCGGCGGCCGGCGTCGGCGGCCAGCTTCACGATGCGCCGCGTCGCCGCGAGCGCGCTCTCCTCGTCACGCCAGCGCGGATGATCGCGTACGTCGCCGCTGGCTTCCACCAGCGCCCGGCGCGCGCGCAGCCGCGCTTCGTCCTCCGCATGCACGGCCATGCGCCGCCGCCCGTGCCGCAGGATGCGACGCAAGACGGTTTCGTCGTCGGCCAGCAGGTCGCCGAACGAACTGCCCATGAACACCTTGACGCCCGCGCAGCCACGCAGGTTCTCCAGCATCGCGAGCCGTTCCGCGTTCACCGCCGAGCCGCCGACGTAGAACGCGTAGTCGCACCATGCCCGATCGCGCGCCCGCTCCAGCTTCGCGCGCAGATCGTGCTCGTCCAGCGTCAGCGGATCCGTATTCGGCATCTCGAAGATCGCCGTGACGCCGCCGAGCACCGCGCCGCGCGTGCCGGCCTCGAACGTTTCCTTGTGGGTCAGGCCCGGTTCGCGAAAATGCACCTGGCTGTCGATCACGCCCGGCAACACGTGCAACCCCGTCGCGTCGAGCACGACGTCGGCGCTCCACGTCGCGCGCAGCGCTCCCAACGCGACGACACGGCCGTCCGTGCACGCGACGTCGATGCGCTCCGCGCCGCCGGGCGTGATCACCGTGCCGCCGTGCACGAGCAGGCGTGCATGGCGCCGGGCCGCTGCCGCGATGCCGTCGCGTGACGGCCGGTCGTGCGCTTCCATCGTTCAGAACTCGTTCTGGATATGCTTGTAGCCGAGCACCAGCGCGTTGTTCGTGCGTGCGACGTCTTCGGAGAACTCGCTCGCATCGGCCGTCACCTGCGGCAACGCGGCGAGATCGGTTTCCGGCCCGATGCGCTCGGTCGACCGGACATGGAAGCCCGGCGGCAGATGGCAGCCGTCGACCACCGCGTTGTAGCGCACGACGCAGACGTCGTCGATCGTGCAGTTGAACAGCACGCTGTTGAAGCCGACGAACACGCCGTCGCCGACCTTGCACGGGCCGTGCACGATCGCGCGATGGGCGATCGAGGTATGCCGGCCGATGGTGACGCGCGCGCCCGACTTCGAATGGATCACGACGCCATCCTGAATGTTCGAGTGCGCGCCGATCACGATCGGTGCGATGTGGCCGTCGCGATCCGTCTCGTCGGCGCGAATCACCGCGTACGGACCGATGAACACGTTCTCCTCGACGATCACGTTGCCGCACAGAATCGCGGTCGGATCGACGAACGCATCGGGATGAATCTGCGGCAGGTCGCCGCGCGGGTTCTTTCGGATCATCAGGGTTCTAGCAGGAAAGGAAGCGTGCCGCGCGCGAGCCGCTCGAACAGGCGCGGGTCCCGCCACTGCGCGACGACGGCCGGCGCAAATTCGATTGCGTGCAGATCGATGCGGCCCATGCGCGGATTGAAGGCGTCGTCGCGAAAACACTGCGCATAACCGGTGTCGGTCTCGTGCACGACGACCGAATGCAGCCGCACGTCGGCTTCGCCGTTGCTCATCTCGGCTTGCGACAGTGCAGCATCGACGAGCCTGAACAACACGCGCGAGAACTGCTCCGCGCTCGGCGAGACGGGAAGCATCACCCATCGCTCCGAATGCCG
Organism: Burkholderia pseudomultivorans; assembly: GCF_902499075.1. GTDB lineage: Bacteria > Pseudomonadota > Gammaproteobacteria > Burkholderiales > Burkholderiaceae > Burkholderia > Burkholderia pseudomultivorans. Next base: position 35,379 of record NZ_CABVPP010000019.1, read on the forward strand.
GCGCAGCGCTGCCAGATAGTCGGGATCGTCGCCCGACCACAGCGTCACCGCATGGTCGAATGCGTCGATCAAGTCGCGCACGTCGCCCTTGAGCAGGCCGAAGTCGTAGACCATCTGCCCGTGGTCGAGCGCATGCGCTTCGAGCAGCAGTTCGACCTTGTACGAGTGGCCGTGGATCGAATGCGAACAGCGCCGCGTGCTGCAGCCGCGCACGATGTGCGCATTCTCGAACCGGAACAGTTTGCGGATCAGCATGCCGTGCGCTCCGCGACCGATCGCGCGCCTTGCGTCGACACGTGCGTCATGCGGCAACCCCAGCAGGGCGCGACGCGGCCCATGCCACCGCATCGTGCGGATGCAGGCTTTCCAGATGACGCACCTGGACGCGCGAATCCGCGTGAACGCGGTCGAGCGCCGCCTGGACGCGGCGCGCAGCATCCTCGACGAACATCAGGTTCCGGCCGTTCAGCACCGCGAACGCCTGTTCGTCCGCGCGCTTGACGGCGGTCTGCACCGGCGTGCCGAGCGCATGTTCGACGCGATCGATCAGCTCGAGCAACCCGAGCGTCGCGCGAGCGTCGGCGATACCGACCTCGACCAGCGCTTCGCTGCGCTGGCTGTGCGGCGTGGCGTCCGTCGCATGCCGCCGCAGCCAGGCGGCGACGGCCGCCGGCTCCACGCGATCCTCTGCGCCGAAGGCCGCGACGAACGCCTGCTCGATCCAGTGCCGCGACAATGCGGCCGAACACGGACACGTCGATGAATACACGATCGTGACCTGCGCGCGCAGCGTAAACACGTCGCCGGCCAGCATCGCGTCAAGCCGGACCGGATACGACTTCCATCCGGCCAGCCCGTCGGTCACCAGCGCCGGACGACGCACGAGCAGATCGAAATGCAGCCGCAACCGCGCGCTGCGCGTGTCGCAATCGCGATGACTATCGATCATCGCCTGCAGCGCGCGCCGCAAGCCGGCCGGCGACAGCGCGTCGCCGTCGCCGAGCGCATCGAGCAGCCGGTACAGCCGCGACATGTGGATGCCCTTCACGTGCGCCGCCGGCAGATCGACCTGCACGTCGGCGCGCGCATGCACGTTGCGCGCGCAACCTTGTTCGGCCACGACGACGGGCAGGTCGATGCCCTGCATGCCGACCCATTCGAGCGGGCCACCGGCCGGCGCGACATCGGCAATCGAAATATCGGGAAGTGCTGCGGTCATGCGAGGGTCTGCTTTGCGTATGGATCGATCGATGCGGGCGGTGCGGGAGTCAGGTCAGGACCAGTCGCGAAACGGGTTGTCCCAGGTAGTCCACTGTTCGGGGCCGGCGGCCATTTCGCCGTCGGTCAGCAGACACGCATCGAAGCGCGCGCGCAGCGCGGCTTCGTCCATGTCCATGCCGATCAGCACGAGTTCCTGGCGCGCATCGCCGACGCGCTCGTCCCATCGCGCGCGGATCTGCGCGACGGCGTCCGGATCCTGCGGCCAGCGCTCGGGCGGCACGGCCGCCCACCAGTAGCCGGCCGGACCGTGCCGCGCGACCGCGCCGGCCTGCGACCACGACCCGGCCACGGTCGGATGGGTGGCCAGCCAGAAGAAGCCTTTCGAGCGCACCACGCCTGGCCACTCGCTTTCGACGAGCGCGAAAAAGCGCTGCGGATGGAACGGCCGCCGCGCGCGATACACGAAGCTGCGAATCCCGTATTCGTCGGTCTCGGGCGTATGCGTGCCGCGCATCTCCTGCAGCCAGCCCGGCGCACGCGACGCCGCGTCGAAATCGAACAGCCCCGTATCCAGCACGCGGTCGAGCGGCACCTTGCCGAACTCGGCGATCTCGATCCGCGCACGCGGATTCAGCCCGCGCAGCAGCGCGACGAGGCGCTCGCGTTCGTCGTCGCCGATCAGGTCGATCTTGTTGACCACGATCACGTCGCAGAACTCGATCTGGTCGATCAGCAGGTCGACCACCGTGCGCGCGTCTTCTTCGCCCATCGATTCGCCGCGCGCCTGAAGGCTGTCGCGCGACGCGTAGTCGCGCAGGAAGTTGAACGCGTCGACCACCGTCACCATCGTGTCGAGCCGCGCGACTTCGCCGAGGCTGCGGCCGTCCTCGCCTTCGAACGTGAAGGTCTCGGCCACCGGCAGCGGCTCCGAGATGCCGGTCGATTCGATCACGAGTTGGTCGAAGCGGCCTTCCCGCGCGAGCCGGTCGACCTCGATCAGTAGATCCTCGCGCAGCGTGCAGCAGATGCAGCCGTTGCTCATCTCGACCAGCTTCTCGTCGGTGCGCGACAGCCCCGCGCCGCCTTCGCGCACGAGCGCCGCATCGATGTTGACCTCGGACATGTCGTTGACGATGACCGCGACGCGCCGGCCCTCGCGGTTGTTGAGGATATGGTTCAGCAGCGTCGTCTTGCCGGCGCCGAGAAAGCCGGACAGGACGGTCACGGGAAGCCGAGTGGACGGCGGGAGTGCGGTGCTCATCGGGCGATTCCGGAAGAGGAAGGGGGAGACAAAACGATATATTGTATCGATACGATATAACATATCATTTTGTCTGTCCAGCTAGCCGGTTAGAAATCGGCCGATCAGCGGCAGGCGGTAAAACCGGGGATGTCGCGCGCGGCCCGCCGATGGGCGAACCGCGCGCGCTGTGTCGCTACGTATAGAGCGATGCCTGCGGCAACACGCCCGTCAGCGCGAACCGGCCGACGTCGCGCTGCCGATAGTCGAGCGGATCGTGCAGCGTATGCGTGCGCGCATTGCGCCAGAAGCGGTCGAGCCCGAGCGAGGCGGCCGTCGCGCGCGCGCCGCACGCATCGAACAGCGCTTCGCCGTTTGCCAGCGCCGCGCGCTGCGCGACGATCTTCGCCTCCGACACGGCCAGCGCCGCTTCGGCGCGCCCGTCGGCCGTCAGCGCGTCATGCTGCGCCCACGCGCGCTGCAGCGCGACGGCCGCGCGATCGGCGAGCGCCGCGGCGGCCACCGCCTGAATGCGCATGTCGCCGAAGCGCTGCAGCGTGTACGGATCGTCGCTCGCCCGCTCGACGTCCGCCTGAATCCACGGCCGCCCGTGCTTCAACACGTAGTCGCGCGCCTCGCCCAGCGCACCTTCGGCGAGCCCGACGAACAGGTTCGTCAGCACCAGCTGCGATACCAGCGTGCGCAGCGTCGCGCGCGGCGTCGGCGGCGTCTCCGAACGATGCAGCACCTCGTCCGGCGCCAGCGTCACGTGATCGAAACGCACGCTGCCGCTGTCGGTCTGGCGCTGGCCGATCGGATCCCAGTCGTCGTTGACGGTAATCCCGTCGCGGTCGGTCGGCACCACGCCGAACACGGTGCGGCCCGTGTCCGGATCGTGCGCGGACACCGTCATCCGCTGCGAGCCGCGCGTGCCCGAGCAAAAGCCTTTCACGCCGTCGAGGCGGTAGCCGCCGTCCGGCGCCGCGGTCGCGACGAGCCGCGTGTCGAGCGGATTGACCGCATTGCCCCACCACCAGCGCTGCTCGACCGTGCCGCGCAGATAGCGTTCGCGCTGCGCCGGATTGCCCCACACGTCGACGCTGACGACCTGCAGGCACTGGAACCCGACCAGATGCGCGAGCGCGCTGTCGACGCGGGCGATCTGGCGGATCGCGTCGTAGATCGCCGGCCATTCGGCTTCCCGCCCGCCGAACGCGCGCGGCACCGCGAGCGTCAGCAGGCCCGCGTCGGCGAGCCACTGCTTTTCCTGCGCCGCGTGGCCGCCGGTGCGGTCGCGTGCGGCAGCGCTCGCGCGCAGCGCTTCGATCGCGCGCGCGAGCGCATCCCGATCGAGCGCCGACGCCTCGGTATCCGGCGCGAGCGTCGCCGGGCCGCGCGGATCGTTCATGCGACGGCTTCCTGTGCGACGGCCTCGGCCGACAGCGGCACGAGCGCAGCGAGCCGGCGGCCGGTCAGTCGCGACAGGATCTCGCGCCGCCAGTCGTCGTAGATCGCGCGATAGTCGGCGATGTCCGCGCCGAACACGTGCGCGGTGTGCGCATATTCGTCGTGCAGATAGCCGTCGAGCCGCGCCTGCATTTCCTCGTCCGCCGCGATCACGCGATCGATCAGCGCGTCGCGCTCGGCGGCCGGCAGCTTCGCGAGCGTGTCGAACCACCATTGCACGATCTGCACGCGATGCCATTCCTCGTCGGGGCGGATCCGGTTCTCGCCGTGCTCGCGCATCGCGCCGTCGGCGATGCGACCGGTCTTCCGCTGGATCCACAGCTTCGCGAGGATATGCAGCTCGTAATGCCATTCGAACGCGAGAAAGCCCGCGACGTCGCGCACCGCGAGGTCGCCAATGCGCGCCCAGTGCGCGTCGACGAGTCGCTCGACTTCCGGCAGCGGATCGCGCCCGGTCAATTCGGTCACGCGTTCGCGGCCGATCACCGCGTGCGCGCCGTCGTCGCCGAGCTGGCGCGACAGGATCAGCTGGAAATGCGGATCGTCGCGGAACAGCGTGTCGATCGCCTTCGCGACGACCTGCACGATGAACAGGTCGTGCGACGCCATCTTCGTGTAGTAGTCGGCGACGGCGGCCAGCTCGGCCGCGTTGCCGGGCTCGCGCGGCGGCGTCGCGAGCTTGTCGGGAAAGTCGGGACGATGGCGCCGTGCCACGTCGATAAACAGCGCTTCCTCGAATTGTCCGTTCCACGCGCGCGGCGCGCCGATGGGTAGAGTCATGATGTTCGGTCTCAGGATCGTTGATGAGGCGAGCGGACGCTCGTGGCGTCGCTCAGGCACGCCGGGTCACGCGTCGGACCAGGCGGTCGCCCGTGATTTGCACGGCCGAGACGAGCGCGATCAGGATCACGATCACGGTCGCCATGACCGTGGTGTCGAAACGCTGGTAGCCGTAGCGGATCGCAAGATCGCCGAGGCCGCCCGCGCCGACGGCGCCCGCCATCGCGGTCGAGCCGATCAGCGCGACGACCGTGATCGTGAAGCCGCCGAGCATGCCGGGCAGCGCCTCGGGCAGCAGCACGTGCCACACGATATGGCGACGCTTCGCGCCCATCGCGAGCGCGGCTTCGATCAGCCCGCGGTCGACTTCGCGCAGGCTGACCTCGGCGATCCGCGCGAAGAACGGGATCGCGGCGATCGACAGCGGCACGACGGCGGCCCATACGCCGATCGTCGTGCCGATCAGCACGCGCGTAAACGGCAGCAGCGCGACCAGCAGGATGATGAAGGGCGTCGAGCGGAACACGTTGACGAGCGCGCCGAGCACCGCGTTCAGGCCGCGCCGCTCGTAGATGCCGCCGGGCGCGGTCGTCACGAGGATCACCGCGAGCGGAATGCCGATCAGCGCGGCGATCGCGGCCGACGCGGCGACCATCGACAGCGTGTCGCGAATCGCGTCGAGCAGTTCGGGCCACCACAGCTCAAACATAGCCGAGCACCTCCGCATGATTCGCGTGGCGGCGCGCGCGTTCGAGCAGCGCGGCAACCGCGCCGCGTGACGGCGCGCCGCCGGCATCGTCCGCGCGCGGCGCCGCCGCGATCACCAGACGTCCTTGCGCGTGGCCCTGGATGCGTTCGATGCCGCCATGCAGGAACCGCACCGAGCCGCCGAGCGCGGCAGCGAGCGCGCCGACGTCCGGCTCGCCGCCGCTCTCGCCCGTGTAGCGCACGTCGAGCACGACCTGCGCGCCGTCGGGCAGCGCGGCCTGCTCGGGCAGCGGCTGCACGCGCGCGGCGAGTTCGGCCGGCAGGTCGTGCACGAGCGTGCTGAGCAGCGCGCGCGTCGCGCCGTGCTGCGGGTTGCCGAACACGCGCCATACGGGGCCGGTTTCGACGACTTCGCCCTGCTCGATCACCGCAACGGTGTCGCACACCGCGCGGATCACTTCCATTTCATGCGTGATCAGCACGATCGTCAGCCCGAGACGACGGTTGATGTCGGCGAGCAGCGCGAGGATCGACTGCGTCGTCTCCGGATCGAGCGCCGAAGTCGCCTCGTCGCACAGCAGCACCTCGGGATCGTGCACCAGCGCACGCGCAATGCCGACGCGCTGCTTCTGCCCGCCCGACAGGCTCGCCGGATACGCGTCGCGCTTCGCGGACAACCCGACGAGTTCGAGCAAGGCGTCGACCTTGCGCGCCCGCTCGAGCTTCGGCACGCCGGCGATCTTCAGCGGCAGCGCGACGTTGTCGAACACCGTCTTCGCGGACAGCAGGTTGAAATGCTGGAACACCATGCCGGTGCGGCGCCGCAGCGCGACGAGTCCGTTCTCGTCGAGCGCGCCGACGTCGACGCCCTGCACGCGCACGCGGCCCGAACTCGGGCGCTCGAGCCCGTTGACGAGCCGCAGCAGCGTCGACTTCCCGGCGCCGCTGCGGCCGATGATGCCGAACACCTCGCCGCGCCGCACGTCGAGCGTCACGTCGCGCAGTGCGGCGGCCTGGCCGCGCGGCGTCGCGAACACCTTGCCGACGTGTTCGAGCGACACCGCCGCAACGCCGTCCGGCGCCACGCGATGCGCATCATCCACGTCGTGCGCCGCCGCACCGGCGCGAACGGCCGATGCCTCGATGAAACCCAGCGTATCGAACAATTGCGTCATCGCCTGCTCCGTCACGTTCATGCATGCGCGGGTTGCGCGGATTCGGCCGCGGCCGGCCGGTGCTGCGCGCCCGTATGCCATGCGGGCAGGCGCGCGCCCGCTCCGAACAGCTTCTCGCGCAGCGTCGGCGCGGGATCGTAGTCTTCCTTGTAGACGCCGCGGTTCTGCAGCTCGGGCACGACCCAGTCGACGAAATCCTCGAACGACTCGGGCATCACGGTACGCGTCAAGTTGAAGCCGTCGATGCCGGTCTCGTCGATCCACGACTGCAGTTCGTCCGCGACCTGCGACGGCGAGCCGACGATCGGCGCATAGCGGCCGCCGAGCGACATCTGTTCGAGCATCCGGCGCACGGTCCACGTACCGCTCGTGCTCTTGCGCGAGATCGCGTCGACGGCCGACTGGATCGAGTCGGTCTTCACATACGAGATCGGCTCGTCGAGGCCGTACTTTGCGAAGTCGATGCCGGTCGAGCTCGCGAAATGCGCGAGCCCCGCCTCCGGGCTCGCGTAGCGGCGGTACTCGTCGAATTTCTCGCGCGCAAGCCGTTCGGTCTCGGCCGTCACGACGCTGACGCCGGCAAAGATCCGGACCGACGCCGGATCGCGCCCCTGCCGCGCCGCCGCCGCGCGAATGTCGAGTGCGGCGGCGCGCGCGGCGGCCTTGCTCTGGCCGTTCACGAACACGCATTCCGCATGCCGGCCCGCGAACTCGACGCCGCGCGCCGACGAACCGGCCTGGTACAGCACCGGCGTGCGCTGCGGCGACGGCTCGCTCAGGTGGATCGCATCGACCGAATAGAACGGCCCGTCGTGCTTCACGCGCCGCACCTTGCCCGGCTGCGCGAACACGCGCGCTCGCGCGTCGCGGATCACCGCGTCGTCGTCCCAGCTCTGCTCCCACAGCTTGTAGACGACGTCCATGTAGTCGTCCGCGCGTTCGTAGCGGTCGTCGTGACCGATCTGCTGCGCGAGCCCCATCCCGCGCGCGGCGCTGTCGAGATAACCGGTGACGATGTTCCAGCCGACCCGTCCCTTGGTCAGGTGATCGAGCGTCGACATGCGGCGCGCGAACAGGTACGGCGGCTCGTAGGTCAGGTTCGCGGTCACGCCGAAGCCGAGATGCCGCGTGACCTGCGCCATCGCGGGCACCAGCAGCAGCGGATCGTTGACGGGAACCTGCACCGATTCGCGCAGCGCGGTGTCGGGGCCGCCGCCGAACACGTCGTACACGCCGACGATATCCGCGAGAAAGATGCCGTCGAACTTGCCGCGCTCGAGCGTCTTCGCGAGATCGGCCCAGTAGTCGAGATCGGTGTAGTGCGCGGAGCGGTCGCGCGGATGCGTCCACAGACCGTGATTGATGTGCCCGACGCAGTTCATGTTGAACGCGTTGAGCAGGATCTTCTTCGGGTTCGCCATGTTCGCCTCCGTCACCACGCGATCGCGTACAGCGAGCCGAACGCGTTGTCGAGCGCCTTGCGCACCGCCGGCGAATGCTGGTAGATCGCGATGAACTTGCGGATGCGCGGATCGTTCACGCTGTCGGGCCGCACGACCCACTGGATCGCGAAGCTCTTGTTCTCGGTGCCGTCGAACAGCAGCGCACTGTTCGGGTCGGTCGTGCCGGCGAGCTTGATGAAACTCGGATAGCCCTGCGCGAGATCGACGTCGTCGAGCGAGCGCGCGAGCTGCGACGCTTCGAGCGGGATGATCTTCAGGTGCTTCGGGTTCGCGACGATGTCGCGCGTCGTCGCGCGATAGTCGGCGCCCGGCTTCAGCGTGATCAGGCCCGCGCGCTGCAGCAGCAACAACCCGCGCCCGCCGTTGACGGGATCGTTCGCGATCGCGACCTTCGCGCCGTCCTTCAGCTCGCCGAAGCTTTTCACCTTCTTCGAATAGAGGCCGATCTTCATGATCGTGCCGGGCGCGATCGCGACGAAGTCGTAGCCGCCCTGCTTCTTCGCGTTCTCGAGAAACGGGATGTGCTGGAAGTAGTTGACGTCGATGTCCTTGTTCGCGAGCGCCGCGTTCGGCGTGTTCCAGTCGGTGAACTCGATGATCTTCACGTCGAGCCCCTGCGCCTTCGCCTCCTTCGCGGCGATCTTCAGCGCATCGATCTGCGGGCTCGTCGCGATGCCGACCTTCAGCGGCGCGGTGTCGGCCCGCGCGCCGTTCAGCAGCGCGACACCGACGAGCGCGGCCGCGAACAGCCGGACGGAACGGGCGAACCGCCCGGAAAAGACGCGGGCGGAAAAAACGGCGTGCAGCATGGAAACCACTCTCCTGTCCAAAGACGGTAGCGATGGATGAGCGACGCCGCGGCGAACGCGCGGGCGTTCTCCGGACAGTCGTCGTCGCATCGGAAACGGATCAGCCGATGATAGAGAGCGGCGCGGGGGCGGTCTACGAAGCGATTGTGCGAAGAAAATCGCGTCCGGCGATATGGCGCGATAAAGGCCGCCGCGAGGCCGCGACCGCGGGCCTGGCCGAGATCTCGGCCTGCGCGGCGGCCGAATTCCGAAATCTCGGAACGGCGTCTGCGCGGCCCTTTCGGCAGACGAAACGAATTCCTTTTAAATCAAAGGTTTGCAAGGTCAACAAGAAAGACGCTCCTGGCACGGACGTTGCGTAATAGTCGGCACACGATGCCGCGACGCACTGCCGGCATTCCAACATCAGGAGACACGTCTTGCAGACCTCTATCCATACCCCGTCCCGTCCGGAGCCGATTTCCGACGCCCGCCCCGCCACGCGCGAGCGCTTCTGGCCGGAAGGCTGGTGGAAGCTGATGGAAATCCGCATCGGCATCATTCCGCTGCCTGTCTACTTCATCCTGCTCGCGCTGATCGTCGGTTTCTCGGTGACGGGCAAGGTGCCCGGCGAAATCTCGATGGCGATCGCGGTGCTCGCGTTCTTCGGCTTCACGTGCGCGGAACTCGGCAAGCGCCTGCCGCTGCTGCGCAACATCGGCGCGGCCGCGATCTTCGCGACCTTCGTGCCGTCGGCGCTCACGTACTACCACGTGCTGCCGAAGCCGGTGCTGAACCTCACCGTCGAATTCACGAAGTCGACCAACTTCCTGTACCTGTTCATCGCGTCGATCATCGTCGGCAGCATCCTGAGCATGGATCGCCGCGTGCTGATCCAGGGCTTCCTGAAGATCTTCGTGCCGCTCGCGGCAGGCTCGGTCGCCGCGGCGATCGTCGGCACGGCCGTCGGTACCGCGCTCGGCCTCGGCGCGCGCCACACGCTGCTGTACATCGTCGTGCCGATCATGGCCGGCGGCGTCGGCGAAGGCGCGATTCCGCTGTCGATCGGCTATTCGGAACTGATGCACCTGCCGCAGGGCGAGATGTTCGCGATGGTGCTGCCGCCGGTGATGCTCGGCAGCCTGACCGCGATCATCCTGTCGGGCGCGCTCGACATGCTCGGCAAGCGCCTGCCGCACCTGACCGGCAACGGCCGCCTGCAGGTCGGCGAAAGCGGCGACATGACGCCGGAAAGCGAAGAGCTCCGCGGCCACGTCGACGTGTCGCATATTGCGGGCGCCGGCATCACGGCGATCACGCTGTACCTCGTCGGCCTGATGGCGCACAAGCTGTTCGGGCTGCCCGCGCCGGTCGCGATGCTGTTCCTCGCGGTGCTCGTGAAGCTCGCGCGCGCGGTGTCGCCGCCGCTGCAGGAAGGCGCGTTCGTCGTCTACAAGTTCTTCTCGACTGCCGTCACGTATCCGCTGCTGTTCGCGATCGGCGTCGCGATGACGCCGTGGGACAAGCTGACCGCCGCGTTCACGCTCGTCAACGTCGTGACGATCGTGGCGACGGTCGCGACGCTGATGGGCACCGGTTTCGTGGTCGGCCGCCTGATGAAGATGTACCCTATCGACACCGCAATCGTGAACGCCTGCCACAGCGGCCAGGGCGGCACCGGCGACGTCGCGATCCTGACCGCCGCGAACCGGATGCAGCTGATGCCGTTCGCGCAGATCGCGACGCGCATCGGCGGCGCGATCGTCGTCACGGTCACGCTGATCCTGGTCGCCCACTTCGGATGACGCGCCGCCGCGCGCACCGTCGCGCCGGCTGCCCCGCACGCGCCGCCGCCGGTCCTGCCGGCGCGCGGCGCGCGTCGTTCCGGCCGGCGAGCACCGGTTCACGCCGATGCGGGCTTCGATGAGGGCGAACGTGCAGAAGAGCTTCAAGGGAATCCCGTGGTGGGGCTGGGCGTCGGCCGCCGTGCTGTATGTCGGCGTGGCGGGCGCGGCCGTCGATATCGCGTGGGAGCGCGCGATCGACGCGCTCGAGGAAAACGGCGCGCACCGGCTCGACCTGTATGCGTCGAGCCTGAAGAGCGAGCTCGGCCGCTTCGAGATCCTGCCCGCACTGGTCGCGCGGCAGGACGGCGTGCGCGCGCTGCTGAAGGCGTCGCCGCACGGCGCGCCCGAACTCGTGCACACGGTGAACACCTATCTCGAGGCCGTGAACCGCGACGCGGGCAGCGGCGCGGTCGACGTGATCGACCTGCGCGGCGAGGTGATCGCCGCCAGCAACTGGAACGAGGCGCTCAGCTTCGTCGGCACGAACGTGTCGTACCGGCCGTACTTCAAGGACGCGCTCGCGCGCGGCAGCGGCCGCTTCTTCGGCATCGGCACCAATACCGGCGTGCCGGGCGTCTACTTCGCGAGCGCGGTGCGCGACGGCGGCGTGCCGATCGGCGCGGCGGCCGTCAAGGTCAGCGTCGATCCGCTCGAATCGGCGTGGCGCGCGCCGGGCGTCGCCGCGATGGTCGTCGACGGCAACGGCGTGGTCGTGATCTCGACCGAACCCGCGTGGAAATTCACCGCGCTGCGCCCGATCACCGCGCAGCAGCAGCGCGACATCCAGGCGTCGCGCCAGTACGCGGGCCGCACCGTCGACGCGCTGCCGTACCGCCGCATCGGCGACCGCAGCGCCGCCGCGTGGTTCGGCACGTTCCCCGATCCGCGCCGCGCGGGGCGGGCGACGCGCTACCTGGTGATGTCGCGTCCCGCGCCGCAGGCGGGCGATTCGCTGATGGTGCTGCTCGACATCGCGGGCGCACGGCGCCAGCAGCAGACGGCGTTCGTGTTCGTCACCGGCGCGTTCCTGATCGCCGCGCTGCTGGCCGGCTATGCGATCCAGCGCCGCCGCGCGATCGCGGCACGGCTGAGCGCGCAGGACGCGCTGCGCCGCGCGAACGACCGGCTCGAACTGACCGTCGCGCAGCGCACGGCCGCGTTGACGGCCGCGAACGAACGGATGCAGCGCGAGATCGTCGAACGCGAGCGCACCGAGCAGCGGCTGCGCGATTCGCAGCAGGAAGTCGTGCACGCGGGCAAGCTCGCGGTGCTCGGGCAGATGGCCGCAGGCCTCACGCACGAGCTGAACCAGCCGCTGGTCGCGATCCGCACGCTGTGCGACAACGCGCGCACCTTCTTCGAGCGCGGCCAGCCGGCACCGGCCTACGCGAATCTCGAACGGATCGGCAAGCTCGTCGACAGCATGGCCGTGCTCACCGGCGAACTGAAGACCTTCGCGCGCAAGCCCGACGTCGAGCGCGTCGCGGTGTCGCTCGCGGAGGCCGTCGCGCATGCGCGGCTGATCTACGACGCGCGGATCCGCGACGAAGGCGTGCAGCTCGACGTGAACATTCCGGCCGGCACGACGGTCTCCGCCGAATCGAGCCAGTTGCAGCAGGTGATCGTGAACCTGCTCGGCAACGCACTCGACGCGGTGCACGACGCGCCGGTGCGGCGGATCGTCATCGACGCCGCCGTTGACGAAGCTCACGGCCGCGTGCGCTTCACGATCGCCGACAGCGGCGCCGGCATCGCGCCCGACGTGCTGCCGCACCTGTTCGAGCCGTTCGTCACGACCAAGCCGCGCGGCCAGGGCCTCGGGCTCGGTCTCGCGATCACGTCGCGGATCGTCGAGGGGTTCGGCGCGAAGATCGCCGCGACCAACCGCGACGGCGGCGGCGCGCAGTTCAGTATCGAATTCGCGGCGGCCACGCCGCAAAGGACAGAACATGGAAGATGAAATCCGCGTGCTGGTCGTCGAGGACGATGAAAACGTCCGGATCGGCGTCGAGCAGGCTGTCGCGCTCGCCGGGTTTCCGGTCGACGCATACGCATCGGCCGCCGACGCGCTCGCGCAGGTCGCGCCAGGCGCGCCGGTCGTGATCGTGTCGGACGTGCGGATGCCCGGCATCGACGGGCTGCAGCTGCTCGAACGCGTGATGGCCGTCGATGCGCAGATCCCGGTCGTGCTGATCAGCGGCCACGCGGACATCTCGACGGCGGTCGGCGCGATGCAGGTCGGTGCCTACGACTTCATCGAGAAGCCGTTTTCGTCGGACCTGATCGCGGGCCGCGTCGCGCGCGCGGTCGAGAAGCGCCGCCTCACGCTCGAGGTGCAGGGGCTGCGCGCGGTGCTGAACAACTGGCAGGGCATCGAGGCGTTCGTGCTCGGCAAGTCGCCCGCGATGGCCGACGTGCGCAAGAAGATCCTGCGCCTCGCCGATACGTCGGTGTCGGTGCTGATCACCGGCGAGACCGGCACCGGCAAGGAGCTGATCGCGCGCAGCCTGCACGATTTCGGCAGCCGGCGCGATGCGCATTTCGTCGCGCTGAACTGCGGCGGGCTGCCCGAGCAGATCTTCGAGAGCGAGCTGTTCGGCCACGAGGCCGGCGCGTTCACCGGCGCGATCAAGAAGCGGATCGGCAAGATCGAATGGGCGCACGGCGGCACGCTGTTTCTCGACGAGATCGAGACGATGCCGATCCCGCTGCAGATCAAGATGCTGCGCGTGCTGCAGGAACGCGTGGTCGAGCGGCTCGGCGCGAACGAGCTGATTCCGGTCGACTGCCGCGTGATCGCCGCGTCGAAGGCCGATCTCGCCGAACTCGCGGCCGACGGCCGGTTCCGCGCCGACCTGCTGTACCGCCTGAACGTCGCGCAGATCGAACTGCCGCCGCTGCGCGAGCGCCGCGAGGACGTGCCGCTGCTGTTCGAGCATTTCGTGCTCGCGGCGGCGCGGCGCTTCGGCCAGCCGGCGCCGGTCGTGTCCGCTGCCCAGGTGTCCGAACTGATGACGCACGCGTGGCCCGGCAACGTGCGCGAGCTGCAGAACGTCGCGGATCGCTTCGTGCTCGGCCTGACCGGCGACAGCCTGCTGTCGGCCGGCGGCCCGAGCGCGGCGGGAAGCACGCTCGCGGAGCAGCTCGCGTATTTCGAGCGCATGCTGATCGAGGACATGCTGCGGCGTCACCACGGCAACGTCGCGGACGCGAGCGTCGCGCTCGGGATGCCGAAGAAAACGCTCTATCACAAGCTGCGCAACCTCCGGATTCCCGCGCGCGGCGACGCGGCGGCCGATGGCGGCGAATGACGCGAACGAGGACCGCACCGGCATGGATCGCATCGAAATCACCGAGCAGGACCGCATCGACGGCTACCTGATCCGCGGCGTCACGCGCGCGCAGAAAACCTTTCGCCCGAGCGACTGGCCCGAGCGCCTCGCGGGCGTCATCACGCTGTTCGTCGGCGAACGGCGGCCCGGCCATCCGGGTGCGCTCACGCGGCTGGCGATGCCGGTCGTCGCGGGCGGCGTCAAATGCCTGTTCGTGTCGGGCGAGCTGCGCAGCGTGTGCGCGGACGCGTTCGACTTCGCGATGCAGTTCGCGGCGGACAACGATCTGCCTGTCGAGGTTCGGACGGCGCCGGTGTTGGCGGTGCGGTGATTCATGCGAAACGCGGCATAACGATCGCGCGGTATTTCATCCGTTATCGGTAGGACCGATTGGTCAGGTCACGTAGGTGGCGAGATGAAACAGAATCGCCAACAGGGTCACGACGACGAACGTGATGCACCATTTGCGTAATGACCAACGTCTGTAGGCGATAGCATTGAGCACTGCACACGCGATCGATGGCCATAGAAGAATGAAGAGCATCGTTGCGACCAAGCCAGCGTGGGATGCGCAGGATTCGCCGCAACCGACTGCCGGGCGTGACGGCTTGGCCCAGTCCTGGCGGTTGAAAACATAGAACGATGCGCCCGTCACGAGAAGTCCCCATACGAAGCCTAGAACGGCGAAAGCCATACGCTTCATCTCACTTCCCAAAACAAAATCTCTTTGGATGCCGCCAAGTCTGATATCCAGTTCTCGTTGCCGCCGGGACGAAACCAGGACCGTAGGTCCGGCATCGTTCGTCTACCCACACGAAACCGCCAGAACGACGCAAAGGACGGCGTAAGCGTGTCTTTGTTCCATAGGTCAATATGACCGCCGCTCAGTGCATCGCGGGAATCTCCCTCCTGACGCCAATATCCGAAGAAATAGATGATACCGGTTCGGCCGTCGATTTTTTCCTGCCAATCCTGACCAGTAATGTTTTCAGGTTTGCCAAGCCCAAGGAACGGGCGAAGCTTGAGCCACTCAGCCAGTTCGTAAGCGCGCGTCGCAGTCGCTTTTCCGCCGAGTATCAGGCGGCCCAATGTCCTCTTGCCGGGCATCGGCTTCAGCACGTTTTGAGAAAACGACTTCATGTCGCTTCCGATGCGATGAAAGGTGACGCTCATGCGAATGGCGCATTGATTCTTATATTCTCCGGTGGGGTCATCGTAGGGGTCATTCTTCGGGTACGCGTCCCAAAGCGCTTGAAAGGACAGGGCTTGTAGTTGTACGGATCGCTTTGAATTTGGTGTGTCATTTGTGCGAACCTTCGTAGGACGATTAGACACGGTTTACTCCGCTATGCTCTTTAGCGATGACTTCGTCACCCCAGTAAACGGTGTAGTTGTGTGATTCGTCGCCAGTGTTGACACGCGGTAACGTGCCTCGTGCATCGAGTACGCCAGAATAGACGCGACCGTCTACCGTCTCAATGTAATAGGGGTAATTCTCCCAGCCGCCGGAAATACTATCGCGAGTCGCCGCTTCGATTTGTTCGTCAAATGCACCTTTCTTCAACGACACGACTCCGTCCGTTGACGTGCGGCTCGAAACGACCTCGCCGAGACCCTCGAGCCGATCGTCGCACCACGCTTCACCAGCAAGTACCGCGACGATGCTCGGCGGAGTCGAGCAGCCGCACAGGACAATATCGTGCTCCAGGGCGACCTCTCCCTGAAACCTGAGCCGATACAGACCACCGGCCTTCGCAATGATGCCGGTGGTTTTACACGCGGCGCAGAACGCTTGACCACCAATCAACACCGCTTGATGGCCATGTACCAGAAGCCGTGGTCCGCCGTATGGAGCAATCGTTCCGCCACTGGAAAGACCATCGCCAACAACCGCAATTCTTCTATTCATTGCCGCCCCCGTGGAAAGCCGTAATCGTAACGCGGCTGCGCGACTGTATATCTCAATAATATTCGGATGTCTTAATTATCAAAACTTGGTCGCCGCCAATTTTCTGGCGGGAAGCGACCGTCTGCTTCATTGACGTGCGGTGCTGTATTGCCCCATGCGTCCATCAACGCAACGCGCGATCGATCATGCGATCGGCGCGCCCTCGGAAAGCAAAGCGCTCCTGACGCTTGGCCCAGCAATGATCCCCTTTGTGCTCACTTGGCCGCGTTAAATGACAGGCCCACGTCGTGCCGATCTCTGGAGCACCACGACGCCCGCCCGATCAAATTCCACGTCCGCACTGTCGCCGTTGCGGCTGGCCATCCGGTCGACGCCGCCTTTACATGGAACAGATGAACGTCGGCACGCCGATGGCCGTAAGCCGATCGCCTGCCCTCTTGCTCCGACAAGGCTTTCCGCCCGATCCATCAATAAAATTGATCGCGACGATGAAAATTATGCGTTTTGCTTGCAGCTCGCCCTGAGGCATAGTTGCGTCGTGTTGACGCACCTTTGAGTCTTTCAGTCATGAACATGCGAATCGAGCCTTCGGTGCTCGCGAATCCGGACCTGCAATTTGCGACGTTGTCGTCGGGCATCAGCCTGCCGTATGTCGAGCGGGGCGGCGGCGCGCCGATGGTGTTCGTTCATGGTTCGCTGTGCGATTACCGCTACTGGGATCCGCAGCTCGCCGCACTGTCGGCCCACTACCGCTGCATCGCGCCGAGCCTCAGCCACTACTGGCCGGCCATCGAAGCGGGCATCCAGGACGAGTTCGGCTGGCAGAACCACGTCGACGAGCTCGCCGAATTCATCGACGCGCTCGATCTCGGCCCCGTCCATCTCGTCGGCCATTCGCGCGGCGGCAGCGTGGCCTTCAATGTCGCGCGCCAGCATCCGCACCTCGTCGAATCGCTGACGCTCGCCGATCCGGGCGGCCCGCTGCAACGCGACGGCGTGCGAGAAGAGGCCAAGCTGCCGGCGGCCGCCATGGCGCTGCGCACGAAGGCGGTGGAGCTGATCGGCGGCGGCAGCGTCGAGGCGGGCCTCGAAATGTTCGTCGATTCGGTGAGCCTGCCCGGCGCGTGGAAGAAGAGCACGTCGCGCTTCCGCACGATGGCGATCGACAACGCCAGCACGCTGCCGAAGCAGCTGCGCGATCCGCTGCCCGCGTATTCGGCGAGCACCGCGGCCGATATCGCCTGCCGTACGCTGCTGATCGACGGCCAGCGCAGCCCGAAGATGTTCCGCAACAACGTCGAGACGCTTGCGCAGTGGATCGGTAACGCGCAACGGCAGACCGTCGCTGGCGCATCGCACGGGATGAACGCGGCAAGCCCCGCCGTGTTCAATCGCTACGTGCACGAGTTCGTCGCGGCGTAAGTGCCGTCGCGCGACGCGGCTTCAGGGCCGCCGTCGCCGTCATCTGTCCGGTCACGATGCGGGCGCCGCCCGCATCGCCGGCACATCCGCTCCGTCACGCACGCTGCGCGCGGCATCAGGCCGCCGGCTTCGCGTTGCGCGTCACCGCATCCGGCAGGCCGAACACGCAATCGAACGACCAGTTGTACACGAACGTGAAGATCGGGAAGAACACGATCAGCACCGCGTCGAACAGGAACGCCTGCAGCAGCGATACGTCGAGCCACCATGCGATCAGCGGAATCAGGAAGGTCACGAGCGCGACCTGGAATCCGATCGCATGCACGACGCGGCGGCCGACCGTGCGCGTCGTCGCCGCGCGGCGCCGCTCCCACGCCTCGAACGCGAGGTTGTACAGGAAATTGACGGTGACGCCCGTTGTCGAGATCATCACGCCGAGCAGGCCGCTCGTCTCTGCGCTCGCGCCGCTCAGCGCGCCGAGCACCGTCGACGCGATCAGGATGCCGAGCGCCTCGAACATCACGACGTAAACTACGCGTCTCTTCCAGCCCTGCATGAATCGCTCCCTTCGAATCGAACAAGGTGGCGAGACTAGCAGCGGGTCCCGTGCCCGCAAAAGTCAGGTGCTTTCAATTTTTCTGACAGGAGGCATCGCATGCTGACCAGCGACCATATCGACATGCTGCTGACCGTCATCGACAAGGGCTCGTTCTCGGCGGCCGCGCGCGCGCTCGGGCGCACGCCGTCGGCAATCAGCATGGCCATCGCGAACCTCGAGGCCGAACTCGACCTCGTGCTGTTCGACCGCGGCACGCGCGAACCGACGCCGACCGCCGCGATGGCCGCACTGCTGGCCGACGCGCGCGCGATCGCCGAGCGGCTGCACGCGCTGCGCGCGCATGCGCAGCACCTGTCGGAAGGCGTCGAGGACACGCTGCGGCTCGGCCTCGCCGCGGAGATCGACGGCGCGCCCGTCGCACGCGCGCTCGCGGCCGTCGCCGCGAAATATCCGGCGCTCGCGATCGGCATCGTCACCGCGCCGCAGGATGCGATCGTCGACGCGCTGCATCGCGGCGCCGTCGATCTGTGCGTCGCGTACGGCGGGCTCGATCTTCATCCGCAGGAACAGATCCACGCGCTGTGGACCGAGACGCTCGTCGCGGTCGCCGCGCCGAGTCATCCGCTGATCGCCGAATGCGCGCATCCGGAAGCGATCGAGCGGCTGTCGGGCTTCCGGCAGATCGTGATCGCCGATCCGGACCGCCCGCTGACCGACGTGCGGCCCGTGATCGGCAACCGCACATGGAACGTGACCGACATGGCGACCGCGATCGCGCTCGTGACGGCCGGCCACGGCTGGGCGAACCTGCCGGCGTCGGTGATCGGCCGCTACGTGGCCGCCGGCGAACTCGCGCCGCTCGCGTTCGCGAACATCCGCAACGGGCTGCCGCTGCCCGTGTATCTGCGCAGGCCGAAGCATACGGGGCTCGGCAAGGCCGCGAAGGAGCTGGTGCGGGCGCTGCGGGCGGGCGGCGACGCAGCGTAACCGCAACAGGCGCTACCGCGCGCGCCTGGCCGCCCGCTTCCGCGCGGCGCCCCCGGTCCGGCCGCCGCCATTCGCCGCCGCGAACATCTTCATGTCGCTCAGCAGGCAATTCAGCAGCGTGTCGGCCGCCACACCGAGCGGCCGCCCCGTCTTCACCAGCAGGCGCGCCTTCGCGGAATCGAACAACGGATGCTCGATCGGCAGCGCGACGAGCTCGCCGCTGTCCAGTTCGCGATAAGCCGCGAACGCGCCGATCAGCGTGATGCCTCGATGGCGCTTGACGAAATGCCGCAGCACCGCGAGCGAATTGGTCGTCAGCGTCGGGCGGATCGGCAGGTTCTCCGTATAGGCGAGCATCTGCGCCACCTGACCGAGACCGAAGGCCGGCGGCATCAGCGCGAGCGGATACTCGCCGAGCTCGTGCGCGCGGACCGGGCCGCCGCGCACCGCGAGCGGATGGGCCGCATGGACGAGCGCCACCACCGGCTGCGACGAGGTCGCGAGATAGCGAATCTCCGGATGCGCGGGCGGGTTGTACGCGAGCCCGATATGCGCGCGGCTCTCGGCCACCTCCTGCAGCACGTTGTTGACCGGCAGCACGTCGACGATCACGTCGAGTTTCGGATAGCGCATGCAGAAGTCGGTCAGCACCTCGTCCATCAGCACGTCGACATAGCCTTCGCTGGTCACGATCCGCACCTGGCCGGACTGAAGCCGCTGCAGCGCCTGCAGCCGCTCCTCGAACAGTTCCTGCTGCGAGCGGCAACCGCGCCAGTATTCGAGCAGATGCGCGGCGGCCTCGGTCGGCCGCACGCCGCGCGCCTGGCGCTCGAACAACACGACGCCGATTTCCTCCTCGAGCAGGCGGATCTGCCGCGTGATCACGGACGGCGCGGTATTGATGCTGTCGGCCGCGCCGCGGATCGAGCCATGGGTCAGGACTTCATGAAAGTAGCGCAGGCGGCGCTGGTTCAGTTCGCGCATGGGGATTCCGGTGTGTCGTAACGTGTTGCCCGTGGAGCAACATTAGTGCACGGAAGTTGCTCTTGCTCTGCTTTTTCGTCTCTCCGACGATGCAGCAATCGCGATCAATGTTGCAAGACGCTCACGTCACTGGAGACCGATATGTCCGCCGTACCCTCCTCGCGCCACCCGACGGCCCAGGACAGCGCACCCGTGCAGGCCCTGTATCGCAAGCTGAACTGGCGCCTGCTGCCGCTCCTGCTGCTGTGCTACACGTTCGCGTATCTCGATCGCGTGAACATCGGCTTCGCGAAGCTCCACATGCAAAGCGCGCTCGGCTTCTCCGATGCGGCATACGGCCTCGGCGCGGGCATCTTCTTTCTCGGCTACGTGCTGTTCGAGATTCCGAGCAACCTGTTGCTGCCGAAGATCGGCGCGCGCAAGACCATCAGCCGGATCATGGTGCTGTGGGGCCTGACGTCGGCCGGCATGATGTTCGTGCGCGGCGAGACCTCGTTCTACGTGCTGCGCTTCCTGCTCGGCGTGTTCGAGGCCGGCTTCGCGCCGGGGATGATCTTCTACCTGACCTACTGGTACGGCGCGCGGCGCATGGCCGGCGTGATGGCCGTCGTGATGCTTGCGGGCCCGATCGGCGGCATCGTCGGCTCGCCGCTGTCGACCTGGCTGATGACCGCGCTCGACGGCGCGCACGGCCTCGCCGGCTGGCAATGGATGTTCGTCGTCGAAGGGCTGCCGTGCGCGTTGCTCGGCCTGCTGGTCCTCAAGGTGCTGGCCGACCGGCCTGCCGATGCGGCGTGGCTGACCGACCGCGAAAAAAGCCTGCTCGCGTCCGAACTGCAGACGCCCGCCGCCGGCCACCATGCGTTCGGGCAGGCGGCGCGCGACCCGCGCGTCTACCTGCTGGCCTTCGCGTACTTCACGATGATCTGCGGGATCTACGCGGTCAGCTTCTGGCTGCCGTCGATCCTCAAGGCCAACGGCATGACCGACACGATGCAGATCGGCTTCTATTCGATGATTCCGTACATCGCGGCCGCCGGCGCGATGCTCGCGATCGGTCGACGCTCCGACCGCCGCGGCGAACGCCGGCTGCACAGCGCGGTATCGGCGCTGGTCGGCGCGGCCGCGCTGGCCGCCGCAACCTTCGCCGACGGCCACCTCGCGGTATCGCTCGTCTGCATGACGATCGCCACGGCGATGACGTGGGCGGCCTATACCGTGTTCTGGGCAATCCCGTCGCAGTACCTGACGGGCAACGCGGCCGCGGGCGGCATCGCGCTCATCAACACGATCGGCCTGATCGGCGGCTTCCTCAGCCCGACCGTCATCGGCGAGATCCGCACCGCGACCGGCAGCATGCAGGCCGGGCTGCTGGTGATCGTCGCGCTGATGGTCGCGGGCGTGGCGACGCTGATCATGAATCGCCTTCCCGTCGCGACGCGCTGATACGACGCGCCGCTTCACGCTCTTCGCGCGGCGCCGTCCGGCCGGATCGGCCGCCGGACGCACGTCGCGCACACCGACCGTTCTTCCTGGATTCAGTCTCATGACCACACGCATCCTGATTGCCGGTTTCCAGCACGAAACCAACACCTTCGCACCGACCCGGGCCGCCTATGCGAATTTCGAGCGCGGCGAAGGGTTTCCGGCCATGGTACGCGGCGACGACCTGCTCGCGCTGCGCGACGTCAACATTCCGGCGGGCGGCTTCATCCGTGCGGCGCAGCGGCGCGGCTGGGCGTTGCAGCCGGTGATCTGGGCGGGCGCGAGCCCTTCGGCGCATGTCACCGAGGACGCGTTCGAGCGGATCGCCGGCGAGATCGTCGGCGCGGCACGGCACGGCGGCTTCGACGCGGTCTATCTCGACCTGCACGGCGCGATGGTCGCCGAGCATACCGACGACGGCGAAGGGACGCTGCTGGAACGCATCCGCGACGCGATCGGCCCGGACGTGCCGGTGGTCGCGTCGCTCGACCTGCACGCGAACGTGACCGAGCGGATGCTGAGCCGTGCCGACGCGCTGGTGGCCTATCGCACGTACCCGCACGTGGACATGGCCGAGACCGGCGAACGCGCGGCCGCGCTGCTCGAACGCCTGCTCGCGGGCGGCGGTCCGCTGCGTCGCGCTGCACGGCGGCTGCCGTTCCTGATTCCGATCAACGGCATGTGCACGCTGCTCGATCCCGCGCTCAACATGTATGCACGGCTTGCGGCGCTGGAGACGGACGGCGTGGCTTCGCTGTCGTTCGCGCCGGGCTTTCCGGCGGCGGACTTCCCCGAATGCGGGCCGGTCATCTGGGGTTATGGCGACGCCGATGCGGTCGACGCGGCCGTGCAGGCGCTGTACGACAAGATGCTGAGCGACGAAGCGAAATGGCAGGTGCCGTTCCTGTCGCCCGACGACGCGGTGCGCGAGGCGATGCGACTCGCGGAAGGTGCGAGCAAGCCCGTCGTGATCGCCGACACGCAGGACAACCCCGGCGCGGGCGGCGACTCCAACACGACGGGCCTGCTGCGCGCGTTGCTGCGCAACGGCGCGCGCGACGCGGCGCTCGGCCTGCTGTGGGATCCGGCCGCGGCGGCGGCGGCCGCACGGGCGGGCGTCGGCGCCTGCATCGAGTTGTCGCTCGGCGGCTCCGGCGTACCGGGCGACGAGCCGTTTCACGGACGCTTCGAGGTCGTCGCGGTATCGGACGGCGTGTGCCGCTACGACGGGCCGATGATGAACGGCATGCTCGCCGACGTCGGGCCGGTCGCCTGCCTGAAGATCGACGGCGTGCGGATCGTCGTGAGCGGCGGCAAGGCGCAGATGCTCGACCGCAATCTGTATCGCGTGGGGGGCGTCGAGCCGGAGGCGATGAAAATCCTCGTCAACAAGAGCTCGGTGCATTTCCGCGCCGACTTCCAGCACATCGCGCACGCGGTGCTGGTCGCCAAGGCGCCCGGGCCGATGCAGGCCGACCCGGCCGACCTGCCGTGGACGCGGCTCGCGCACGGCATGCGGACGAAGCCGATGGGCGACGCGTTCAAGGGCGCGTGACGCGCTCGCGTCGAAACGGCTGGATGAGGATTTGGCGGCAGTTCGGGATCGGGCAGGGTTTTCCTATCTGTCGTGCGCCGCGCGCCGCCGGCGACGAGGCGTGACCGGGGCGGGTGGCGGCACGCCAGCCGCCCCGTCGGGCGAGGCTCGCGCGGCTTGACCGTTAGTCGCAGTACGGAGGTATCCCGTGTCACGTCAATCACCGCCGCGATGCGATAGCCGTGTGAAAGCTCCCAAGCGTATCTTCATTGTAGATACAAATAACTTGCAATCCGCGCGATGCGTTTCTACAATGGATAAACATTTGGAGGTTGCCATGGAACTCAAGATTCAAAAATGGGGCAATAGCGCGGCGGTTCGTTTGCCCAGCGTTCTGCTCGAACAAATCAATGCGACGGTCGGCAGTTCGCTGAGCGCGGACGTGCGCCCGGATGGCGTGTTGTTGACGCCGGCCCGCCGCAAGTATTCGCTCGATGATCTCGTTGCCCAATGCGACACGAAAGCGCCTTTCCCTGCCGACATGGCTGCATGGGGCGAGGTCAAGCCGGTGGGGCGTGAGGCATGGTGAAGCGCGTCAAGTTCGAGCGAGGCGATATCGTGCGCGTGAGCCTGAATCCGACTCTCGGTCGTGAGCAGCAGGGCGACTTTCGTCCGGCGCTGGTGCTCTCCCCGGCAGCGTTCAACGCTTTGGGCGTTGCGCTGGTCGCACCGATCACCCAGGGTGGCGAATTTGCCCGGTTCGCAGGGTTCGCGGTCCCGCTGTCCGGTGCAGGAACCGAGACGCAGGGCGTCGCGCTGGTGAACATGGTTCGCATGCTCGATCTGGAGGCGCGCGGCGCTCGCAAGGTCGAACGCGCGCCTGTCGAGGTCGTGGAAGATGCACTCGCCCGGCTTCAGACGATCATCGAATAATGAAAGGGCTTTTCCGCCAGGCGGATAGTCTCTCTGCTGGACGAGCCGAGGTTTACACAGCGGAAGCGGTATAACGCGTGCGGGAAGTTGCAATCCCGATCCGCGTCGCCGCGGATCGGGCTGATTGAACTTCATGTGGCGCAGCGGCCCGCCGCGATCCGCCACGCGCGTCGACGCGTCAACGCCCCGCGATCTCCGCCTTGGCCGTCGCCGCATCGCCGACCGCAGCCGCCGTCGGCGCACCACCCCACCCACCGCCCAGCGCACGGATGAGGTTCACGGTCGACACCGCCTGCGCCCCGGTCAGCTGATTCGCCTGCAACTGCGATTGCAACACCGACCGTTCGCTGTCGATCACGTCGAGATACGCGACCTCGCCTTCCTGGTACTGCGTGCGCGACAACGTCGCGGCCCGGCGCGACGCATTGACGGCCGCATCCTGCGCGCGGATCTGGTCGTCGAGCAGGCGCAGGTCGGCGAGATTGTCCTCGACCTCGCGGAACGCGACCAGCACCTGCTGCCGGTAGTTCGCGACCTGTTCGTCGTACTGCGCGCGCGCCTGCTGCACGCCGGCCGCGCGCCGCCCGCCGTCGAACAGCGGCAGCGTCAGCGCGGTCCCCGCAAACGGCCCGAGCAGGAACGTGCGGCTCGACCACAGGAACAGGTTGCCGAGCGTCGATGCTTCGTAACCGAACGAACCGGTGATGTCGAGCTTCGGGAAGTACGCGGACTTCGCGAGACCGATCCGCGCGTTCGCGGCCGCCATCGCGCGCTCGGCCGCGGCCACGTCCGGGCGGCGCTCGAGCAGCGCGGACGGCAGGCCCGGCGGCACCCTCACCGCGACCGGCACGATCGGCGTCTCCTTGAACGCGAAATCCGCAGGCGCCTTGCCGA
The DNA here is from genome assembly GCF_902499075.1 of Burkholderia pseudomultivorans. Taxonomy (GTDB): domain Bacteria; phylum Pseudomonadota; class Gammaproteobacteria; order Burkholderiales; family Burkholderiaceae; genus Burkholderia; species Burkholderia pseudomultivorans. The sequence continues at coordinate 60,107 of NZ_CABVPP010000019.1, forward strand.
GCAGGATCGCGAGCGCGTGCTCGGACGCCGCGCGCCGACGCGCGACGCCGACGGCATCGGCCTGCGCGGTCGCGAGTTCGTTCTTCGCGCGCGACACGTCGAGCTCGCTGATGTCGCCCTCGTTGAAGCGGCGCTGCACGAGCTTCAGCGCCTGCTCGCGCAGCTCGACCGTGCGGCGGTACAGGTCCTGGTCCGAATCGAGCTGGCGTAGTTCGAAGTAGTTCTGCGCGACGTCGGCCTGCAACGCGAGCTGCACCGAGCGGAACAGCGCCTCGCTCTGCGCCTGGTCCGCGCGCGACGCCTCGACGTTGCGGCCGACGCGGCCGAACAGGTCGGCTTCATACGACACCGTGCCCTGCGCACGCCACAGCGTCGCGTTGATCGGCCCGGTGCCCTGCGGCTGGAACTGCGACGCCGACGACAGCCCTTCGCGCGTCGGCCCGAAGCCCGCGCCGATCTGCGGGAACCACTGCGAGCGCGCGCTGCGGGTCGCCGCGCGCGCTTCCTCGACGCGCGCGGCCGCGGCCTTCAGGTTCTGGTTCGCGGCGAGCGCCTGCGCCTCGAGCGAATCGAGCACCGGGTCGCCGAACACCTTCCACCATTCGCCGCGATGCGCGTCGTCCGACGGCTCGGCCGGCTTCCACGTGCCGGCCTGCTCGCCCGGCGCCAGCGTCGGCGCTTCCTTGAACGCGGCCGGCGTCGCCACGTCCGGGCGCTTGTAGTCGGGGCCGACCGCGCACGCGGCCAGCAACGTCGCGAGCAGCGTGCTCGCGGCCGCCACCTTCGCGAAGCGCATCAGGCCATTCGGGTTGTGCATGTTGTCCATCTGTCTATCCTCAAGCATCCGAAGCCGGCACACCCTGGGCCGGTACGCCGTAGCCGGCCGAGTCCTTGCCGGCGACGTGAATCTTGCCGCCCGCGAGCGTGCGCAGCACCACGTAGAACACCGGCGTCAGCATCAGCCCGAACAGCGTCACGCCGAGCATCCCGAAGAACACCGCGATACCCATCGCATGCCGCATCTCGGCACCCGCGCCGGTCGACGTGACGAGCGGCACGACGCCCATGATGAAGGCGATCGACGTCATCAGGATCGGGCGCAGCCGCAGCCGGCTCGCCTCGATCGCGGCCTCGAGCGGCGTCCTGCCGTCGTGTTCGAGCTCGCGCGCGAATTCGACGATCAGGATCGCGTTCTTCGCCGACAAGCCGACCAGCACCATCAGGCCGATCTGCGTGAAGATGTTGTTGTCGCCGTGCGTGAGCCATACGCCGGTCAGCGCCGACAGAATGCTCATCGGCACGATCAGGATCACCGCGAGCGGCAGCGTCAGGCTCTCGTACAGCGCGGCGAGCACGAGGAACACGAGCAGCACGCTGATCGGGAACACCCACATCGCCGAATCGCCCGCGAGGATCTGCTGGTACGTGAGATCGGTCCACTCGAAGCGCACGCCGCGCGGCAGCGTTTCGTGCGCGATCCGCTCGATCGCGGCCTGCGCCTGCCCCGACGAGAAGCCCGGCGCCGGACCGCCGTTGATGTCGGCCGCCGTGTAGCCGTTGTAGCGCACGACCATTTCCGGGCCGAACGTCGGCGTGACCGTCACCAGCGACGACAGCGGCACCATCTCGCCCTTGTCGTTGCGCGTCTTCAGCTGCAGGATGTCGTCCGCGCGCTGGCGGAACGGCGCATCGGCCTGCACGCGCACCTGGTACACGCGCCCGAAGCGGTTGAAGTCGTTCACGTACAGCGAGCCGAGATACACCTGCATCGTGTTGAACACGTCGGTGACCGACACGCCGAGCTGCTTCGCCTTCACGCGATCGAGATCGACGTTGAGCTGCGGCACGTTGATCTGATAGCTCGTAAACAACGGACCGAGCTCCGGCGCCTGCTGCGCGCGCTTGATGAAGTCGTTGGTCGCATCCGCGAGCCGCGCATAGCCGACCGCGCCGCGATCCTCGACCTGCATCTTGAAGCCGCCGAGCGTGCCGAGGCCGAGCACCGGCGGCGGCGGGAACACCGCGACGAACGAATCCTTGATCGCGCCGTACTTCTGGTTCAGCGCACCCGCGATCGCACCGGCCGACAGCGCCTTGCCGTGCCGCTCCGCGAACGGCTTCAGCGTGACGAACACGATGCCCGCGCTCGAGCTGTTCGTGAAGCCGTTCACCGACAGCCCCGGGAACGCGACCGCGCTCTCGACGCCCGGCTGCTTCAGCGCGATCGAGCCCATGTCGCGGATCACCTTCTCGGTGCGATCGAGCGACGCGCCGTTCGGCAGCTGCGCGAATGCGATCAGGTATTCCTTGTCCTGCGCGGGCACGAAGCCGCCCGGCACGACCTTCGACACCAGCACCGTCGCGCCGACCAGCACCAGATACACGGCGAGCATCAGCGTCTTGCGCGACAGCACGCCGCGCACGCCGCGCCCGTAGTTCTCCGCGCCGCGATGAAACACCTTGTTGAAGCGCCGGAAGAAGCCGCCGAGTACGCGGTTCATCACGCGCGTGAGCCAGTCCTCCTTGTCGCCGTGGCCCTTCAGCAGGATCGCGGACAATGCCGGCGACAGCGTCAGCGAGTTGAACGCCGAGATCACCGTCGAGATCGCGATCGTCATCGCGAACTGCTTGTAGAACTGGCCGGTCAGGCCCGACATGAACGCGAGCGGCACGAACACGGCGACCAGCGTCAGCGCGATCGCGATGATCGGCCCGCTCACTTCCTGCATCGCCTTGTAGGTCGCCTGCCTTGCGCTCATCCCGCTCTCGATGTTGCGCTCGACGTTCTCGACCACGACGATCGCATCGTCGACCACGATCCCGATCGCGAGCACCATCCCGAACAGCGACAGCGCGTTGATCGAATAGCCGAAACCGAGCAGCAGCGAGAACGTGCCGACGATCGACACCGGCACCGCGATCAGCGGAATGATCGACGCGCGCCAGGTCTGCAGGAACACGATCACGACGATCACGACCAGCGCGATCGCTTCGAGCAGCGTATGCACGACGGCCTTGATCGACGAACGCACGAACTGCGTCGGGTCGTAGACGATCTTGTAGTCGACGCCCGCCGGCATGTCCTGCTTCAACTCGGCCATCGTCTTGCGCACTTCGTCCGAGATCTGCAGCGAGTTCGCGCCCGGCGACTGGTTGATCGCCATCGCGACGGCCGGCTTGTTGTCGAGCAGCGAGCGCAGCCCGTATTCGGACGCGTCGAGCTGGATCCGCGCGATGTCGCGCAGGTGCGTGACGCCGCCGTCCGGCGTCGTCTTCACGACGATGTCGCCGAACTCGTCTTCCGTCTGCAGGCGGCCGCGCGCGTTCACCGACAACTGCAGCGGCGTGCCCGGCAGCGACGGCGACGCGCCGATCACGCCGGCCGCGACCTGCACGTTCTGCTCGCGGATCGCCTGCACGACGTCCTCGGCGGACAGCCCGCGCTGCGCGACCTTCTGCGGATCGAGCCACACGCGCATCGCGTAGTCGCCCGAGCCCCACAGCTGCACTTGGCCGACGCCCTGGATCCGCGACAGCCGGTCCTTCACGTTGATCAGCGCATAGTTGCGCAGATACGTCATGTCGTAGCGGTTGTCCGGCGAGATCAGGTGCACAACCATGGTCAGCGTCGGCGAGCTCTTCACGGTCGTGATGCCGAGCCGCTGCACGTCTTCCGGAAGACGCGGCAGCGCCTGGTTCACGCGGTTCTGCACGAGCTGCGTGGCCTTGTCCGGATCGGTGCCGAGCTTGAACGTGACGGTGATCGTCATGTTGCCGTCGCTGTTCGCCTGCGACTGCATGTAGAGCATGTCCTCGACGCCGTTGATCTGCTCTTCGAGCGGCGACGCGACCGTCTCGGCGATCACCTTCGGGTTCGCGCCCGGGTACTGCGCCTTCACGATCACCGAAGGCGGCACGACTTCCGGATATTCCGAAATCGGCAGCAGGAACATCGCGATCACCCCGCCGAGCAGGATGATCACCGATAGGACTCCTGCGAAGATGGGCCGGTCGATAAAGAATTTGGAAATGTTCATGGATGGCTCTGTCTGGTTGAACGCGAATGCGTCGCGGCGGGCCGCTTACGAATCCGCCTTCGCCGTTGCGGCCGGCTTCGCGTTGTCCGCGAGCGGCGCGGACGGCGCATCGCCGCCCGACATCGGGACCATGTGCGGCTTCACCTGCTCGCCGGGCCGCACGCGCTGCGTGCCATTGACGATCACGCGGTCGCCGGCGGCCAGCCCGCTCACGATCACGCGCTGGTTGCCGTGCTGCATGCCCTGCTGCACTTCGCGATACGACACGCGGCCCTGCGCATCGACGACGAACACGAACTTCTTGTCCTGGTCGGTGTTGATCGCCGCGTCGTCGACCAGCAGCGCCTGGTGCGGCGCACTGCCGCCGACCTTCACGCGCGCATACAGGCCGGGGACCAGCGCGCCGTCCGCATTGTCGAAACGCGCGCGCACGCGGATCGTTCCCGACGACGTGTCGAGCCGGTTGTCGACCGAGTCGATCACGCCGCTGCGCGAGTAGCCGGTCTCGTTCGCGAGGCCGAGTTCGACCGGCACCTTGCGGCCGTCGCGCGCGCCGTTGATGTATTGCAGGTAGGTCTGCTCGTCCGCGTCGAACGATGCGTAGATCGGCGACACCGACACCAGCGTCGTCAGCGGCGCGGCCGATGCGCCGGCCGACACGACGTTGCCGACCGTGATTTCCGCGCGCGACACGCGCCCCGACACCGGCGCGGTGATTCGCGTGTAGCCGAGGTTGATGCGCGCGGTTTCGAGCGCGGCTTCGGCCGCCTTCAGGTTCGCGGTTGCTTCGCGCGCCGCGTTCTGCTTCTCGTCGAAATCGCGCTTCGCGATCGCGTTGTCGCCGATCAGCCGCTGCGCGCGCTGCCAGTCGGTCTGCGCGTAGCCGTTGCGCGCCTGCGCGGCCGCGAGCTGCGCGGCCGCGCGGTCGACTTCCGCCTGATACGGGCGCGGATCGATCACGAACAGCACGTCGCCCTTCTTCACGAGCGCGCCGTCCTTGAAGTTCACTGCGACGATCGTGCCCGACACCTGCGGGCGCACGTCGACTTTCTCGACCGCTTCGAGGCGGCCCGAATAGCTTTGCCAGTCGGTCACGGTCTGCGGCACGACGGCCGCGACGTCGACTTCCGGCAGCGGGGCGGCGGCCTTCTCGGGTGCGTTCGCGTTGACGCGCATCGCGCCGAACGTCCCGAGGCCGACGACGGCAAGCGTCACGATCGCCGCTGTCGCGATGCGTGAACGGGAGGTGCGTAGGATGGCCATATGGATCTCCAGTAAGCGTGGATTGGATTGGTTATTCGTTGCGGTTCGGCTGGCGCGCCTGGAAGCGGCACTGGAAGAAGCGCACGGCCTCTTCGAACGCGGCTTCGTGGGTCGCGAGCGCGGCGTGCGTGACGTCCGGATAGCGGATCACCTGCGTCAGCACGCCCGACGAGATCAGGCAGCCCGCGTATTTCTCCGCTTCCACATGCAGCACGTCGTTCTGTGCGGTGACGACGAGCGTCGGCGGCAAGCCCGCGAGGCGCGACGATTCGAGCGGCGCCGCATACGGATGCATGCGCTGCGCCGCCTCGGGCAGATACGCGCGATAGCATGCCGCGCATTCGCGCGGCGTGATGTCGGACGCGAGGCGGTCGGCATCGCCGATGCGCGTCATGCTCGGGTCGAGCATCGGCCCGAACAGCGCCTGCGCGACGATCGACACTTCGCCGCGGTCGCGCGCGATGAACGCGAGACAGTTCGCGAGCTGGCCGCCCGCATCGTGTCCGGCGACGCCGATCTTCTTCGGGTTGCCGCCGAACGCGCGCGCACGCGTCGCGGCCCACACCGCCGCGCGATACGCATCCTCCGGCGCGGCCGGAAACGGGAACGCCGGCGCCAGCGAATAATCGACCGACACTACGAGCGCCGGTAAGCGTTCTGCTAAAAAGCGCGCGGCAAAATCGGCGTCTTCGAGCGTGCCGCGCACGAAGCCGCCGCCGTGGAAGTAAAGCACTACTGGCAACCCGGTCTTGTCCGCGCGGCGATAAACGCGCAGTGCGATGTCCTGCGCGTAGCCGGGGATTTCCACCTCGGCGACCGTCAGCGCCGCGCCGGGCCTGGCTTCGGCGGGCAGCGCTGCCTGCAGGAATTTGCTGAATTCGGAAGCGTCCATGACGATGCAGCATCCATTTCGAGATGGAACGAATTCTGGGTCCGGCAGACATTGGGATAAATGCCTATAATCCGGCAACACAATTCAACGCCCCCGAACAATCAGAGGCTGCGTTGCCTACGAGGCGGCGCAGCCTCTTTGTTCCGGCGGCTCATTAGATTGCGGAGGTTGTGATGGACCGGCTTCAGGCCATGCAGGTGTTTACTCGCGTCGTCGATACAAGCAGCTTCACCAAAGCAGCAGAAACGCTCAGCCTGCCGCGGGCGTCCGTCACGACGATCATCCAGAATCTCGAAGCATTCCTCGGCGTGCGGCTGATGCACCGGACCACGCGCCGGCTGTCGCTGACGCCCGACGGCGCCGCGTACTACGAACGCTGCGTGCGGATCCTCGCGGACGTCGAGGAAACCGAGGCGAGCTTCCAGAACAACAACCGGAAGCCGCACGGAAAGTTGCGTATCGACATGCCCGGCTCGATCGGACGGCTGCTCGTCATTCCTTCGCTGTGCGAATTCCACACGCGCTATCCGGACATCGATCTGCAGCTGGGTCTGTCCGACCGTCCGGTCGACCTGCTGCAGGAAGGCGTCGACTGCGTGATCCGCGTCGGTGCGCTGCAGGACTCGTCGCTCGTCGCGCGCCGCGTCGGCCTGTTCGAGGGCGTGACGGTCGCGTCGCCCGACTATCTCGAACGGCATGGCGAGCCGCAGACCATCGAGGACCTGAACGACCACAAGGCCGTCAACTATTTCTCGAGCCGCACGGGACGCACGATCGACTGGTCGTTCCTGATCGACGGCAAGGAAACCGAGGTCAAGATGAACGGCATCGTGTCGGTCAACGATGCGGATGCGTACGTGACCTGCGGGCTCGAAGGCTTCGGGCTGATCCAGCCGCCGCTGTTCATGGTGCTGCCGCACCTGCGCGAAGGCCGGCTCAAGGAAGTGCTGCCCGGCATCAAGCCGCTGCCGATGCCGATCTCGGTCGTGTATCCGCACAGCCGCCACCTGTCGCCGAAGGTGCGCGTGTTCGTCGACTGGATCGCCGAAGTATTCGACCGCTGCCCGCTGCTGAGCGGCAAGGGCTGCCTCGACGCGACGTGCAGCAAGCGCACGTTCGAGGAAGCCGAACGCGCGCCGGCGCTCGATACGCCGGTGATCAACGAGTGGGTCGCCTGATCCGCTGAGCCGCGCGTCCGACGCGCGCGTCCCCTGCGCGGCGCACGGGCTGTCCGGTCCGTGCGCCGCATCGCTTTCGCACTGCATGCGCGTACCGCCGCGCCTGCATCCTTCCTGAATCCGCAGCACACCTTTGTGTCGCGCGCGGCCAATCGCGCAGCGCGCACCGCGCAGCCGGCCCGACATCGGCGCAAGCCCCGCGCGATGCGGCTTCCGACGGTTTTCGAATACCCGCGCCGGCCGTGCGGATGACGATTGTTCCTCTGAGACGACAATTCAATTCGCGTCGGCGGCATTTATCGCGACGGATCGGACACCTAGAGTAAACCCTGTAGCGCACACGTTGCGCATCAAACGAGTCCCGTCCGACGACGGGACCGGGGCCGGCGCGAAAGCGCCGACTCCGCCGATACAGGAGTGATGTCATGAACCGCCGCAATCTTCTTTCCGCCGTCGCCCTGGCGCTCGCCGTGTCCGCACCGGCCTTCGCCGATACGTCCGCACCGCATGCCGGCGACTACGGCAACACGTCGTGGTACTCGCAGCACAACGGCCCGCGCACGCGCGCCGAAGTCAACGCGGAAGTCGAGCAGGCACGCCGCGACGGCACGCTCGCTTACCTGCGCAAGGCGACGTCGTATCCGCAGGGACTCGAACTGGCACAGGGCCCGTATCGCCCGACGCCGGAAGGCAACCAGCTCGCAGGCGCAGGCCGGTAAACGCGTCACGCCGCGCAGCGGGCGAACCCGCGCGCGGCGTGGCGACGACGACTCAATCAGTTAGTTGCTGGAGCAGATGATGAACGATCAACTTCCTTCGCCGCTCGACCATTGGGACGACAGCACGCCGGTCTGGACGCCGTTCCGCTCGGCCCCGCGATCGCATTGACCGGCGCGGCCGAACGTCCGGCCGGCCTTCAGCGGCGCGGCACGCCGTCGCGCCACTCGCCCCAGTGCGTGACGATCTCCTGCACCAGCGGATTGCCCGCGCGGTACAGGTTTTCGGTCGCCGGCGCGAAGCCGCCCTGGTCCGCGTAGTTCAGCAGGTTGTCGGCGCTCGTCTGTCCGTCGTACGGCCGGTCGAAATCCGAACCGGTGCGCAGCACCGCGACGCGCGACAGGTCGACCCGCTTCACGCTCGCCGCGCGCTTGAGCGCTTCGTAGGTCGCGTTGTCTTCCTGCGCGGTCATGCAGTACGTGCCCTTGCCGTCCGTCAGGATCTTGGTCCACTGACGCGCGCGCTCGCCGATCAGCGTGCCGGAGAACCACGTGTTGCCGGATGACGTGTCGCACTGGATCACCGTCGGCGGCCGGTTCGCAGGCGCGTAGGTGAACTTCGCGCGCGCGGCCTGCGCCTGCGCGCTGTCGGCGAGCACGACGTTGCGCGACAGCGCATACGCGGCGTCGGCCAGCTTCGGGTTGAGCTGGAACACCTCGGTGCGATAGTCGAGCGGCGGCTTGTCGTTCGGGCTCTTCGTGTTGATGCCGAGATAGCCGGTGTTCCAGCCGGCGGGAATCTCGCGCGCGTCGAGCTCCCATTGCAGGCTGAAATCGACGAGATACTTCGACCACGCGGCGGAGCCGACCGTGCCTTGCGCCGGATCGACGCCCGCGATGCCGGAGACCAGGAAGTAGGTGTGCCGCAGGTCGAAGCGCTGCGAGAACGTCAGCGCCATGATCGTCGACGCGGCGTTCGCATAGCCCATGCCGGTCGTCACCACGCACACGTCCTGCTTGTTGCAGTGTACGTTCGGGTAGTCGGGCGACAGGCCCGGCACGGCGATGTCGCGCCACGGACCGATCCGGTCGAGCCAGGCCTGGCCTTCCGGCCCGAACATCGTGATGATCATGACCTTGACCGGGCGGCCCTGTGCGCCGGTCTCGGCGAAGGCATTGCCTGCGTTGCCCTGGTTATCCTGCGCAATCGACGGCGCGGTCGCACAGGCCGCCAGCGAGAAGGCGGCGGCGGAAAGTATCGAGCGAGTCAGCATCGGCGTTCCTTGTTTCGGTGATGTTGGGTGAGAACGGCTCTCGGAGACTGCGCGACCGAGTATAGAACGCGCGTGCGCGACACGGAACCCGACTACGAAACGCCGGGGCGGGTTTCGACGCGCTCGGTGCGGCATCGCACATGAAGGGACGCGAGGCGGTCTGCGCCTGTATCGCGCGGCGCATCGATCGACAACGTCAGGAATGCTATTCGATCCGCCGACGCACCGAACCGGCGCAATCGGCGGGCCACGGCCCGCGCATCGCAAAGCCGCCGCTACAACCGCGCCAGCGCCGCGACGCCGTAACCGAGCACGACGAGCGCCGCGACCACGTGGCTCGCGGCCAGCAGCGCCGGCGACTTCACGACGCGGCCGATCGCGCTGCCGCCGAACGCGAACACCAGCTGCCCCGTGAGGCTGCCGACGAACACGCACGCGGCACCGGTCAGCCAGTGCCGGTGCGTGGCCGCGGCGGCCGTCGCGTAACCGTAGAACAGCAGGATCGTCAGCGGGTTCGCGAGCGTGACGAAGAACATCGACATGAACGGTCGATCGCCCGGCGGCCGTGCATCGCCGTCGAGCGTGCGGCGGCGATCGCGCAGCGCGTGCCACAGCATCCGCGCGCCCATCGCGAGCAGCACGAGTGCGCCGACGAGGCGAAACAGCGACAGGTGCGCGGCCAGCGTGCTCGCCAGCACCGCGCCGATCGTAAACGCGACCACCGCGTAGCAGCCGTCGGCGGTCGCGACGCCGACGGCCGCGCGCACGCCGCTCGCGGTGCCGGCGCGCATCCCGTAGTTCGCGATCATCAGCGCGACGGGCCCGACCGACAGCGCGATCATCAGCCCGAACAGGTAATCGTTCATCGGTCGTCGATGCCCTCGAGGGAAGGCATCGATTCTAGCGGCCGCCAAAAAGCGCGCGTGAAAATTCGCGTCAGGCCACGTCGACGCGCGCGGGGCCGTCCGTCATCTCGCCGATCACGGCCGCGCGGTCGAAGCCGTCCGCGCGGAAGCAGGCCAGCACGTCCTCGACCGCGTCGGGCGTGCACGCCACGAGCAGGCCGCCCGAGGTCTGCGGATCCGTCAGCAGCGCCTGCGCGACGGGCGGCAAACCATCCGCCAGCCGCACGTCCGCGCCGTACGCGGCCCAGTTGCGCCCCGACGCGCCGGTGAACACGCCATCGGCGACGAACGTCTCGACGCCCGCGAGCCACGGCAGCGATGCGTAGTGCACGCGCGCGGTCAGCCCTGCGCCGCGCGCCAGTTCGAGCGTATGGCCGAGCAACCCGAAGCCCGTCACGTCGGTCAGCGCATGCACGCCCGGCAGCGCGGCAAGCTCGGCGCCCGGCCGGTTCAGCTTGGTGGTCGTCGCGACCATCTGCGCGTAGCCGGCGTCGTCGAGCTGGTTCTTCTTCAGCGCCGCCGACAACACGCCGACGCCGAGCGGCTTGCCGAGCACGAGCACGTCGCCCGCGCGCGCGGCCGCGTTGCGCTTCACGCGCGACGGGTGCACGACGCCGAGCGCCGCCAGCCCGTAGATCGGTTCGACCGAGTCGATCGAGTGACCGCCCGCGACCGGAATGCCCGCGTCCGCACACACCGCTTCGCCGCCGCGCAGCACGGCCGCGATCGTCTCGTGCGGCAGCACGTTGATCGGCATCCCGACCAGCGCGAGCGCGAGGATCGGCTTGCCGCCCATCGCATAGACATCGGACAGCGCGTTGGTCGCCGCGATGCGGCCGAAGTCGAACGGATCGTCGACGATCGGCATGAAGAAGTCGGTCGTCGCGACGATCGCCTGCTCGTCGTTCAGACGGTACACGGCCGCATCGTCGGACGTCTCGGTGCCGACCAGCAGGTCCGGGAACAGTGCGGGCGGCGTCGCGCGCTTCAGCAGCTCGGACAGCACGCCCGGCGCGATCTTGCAGCCGCAGCCGCCGCCATGCGACAGGCTCGTGAGGCGCGGAACGGCGGGCGGGGCTTGGGTGGCTTCGGTCATGGTCGGCATCCGGTGAATAACAACACGCCATTATCGACAATTCCGTGCAGGCGCGCCCGATACCCGCATAATGGCCGCGCGCCCTCTCCCGCCCCCGTCAACCCGTTCCCATGGACCACCTCTTCATCGGCCTCGTGCTGGGCTCCGCGCTGCTGCACGCGATCTGGAATGCGTTCCTCCACGTCAGCGAAGACCGGCTCGTCCAGCTCGGCACGATGTCGCTGCCGTATCTCGCGTTCGGCCTGGCCGGCGCCGCGCTGCTGCCCGCGCCGGCGCGGGCCGCGTGGCCGTATATCGCCGCGTCGGCCGCGCTCGAGGTCGCGTACTGCTTTACGCTCGCACGCGCCTACCGCAGCGGCGAGTTCGGGCAGATCTATCCGATCGCGCGCGGCATCTCGCCGCTGCTCGTCTCGGTGCTGGCGCTCGCGATACTGCACGAGCGGCCGACGCCGCTCGGCTTCGCGGGCATCGCGCTGGTGTCGTTCGGCATCATGTCGCTCGCGCTGCGGCGCGGATTCCGGTTTTCCGGCGAAGGCGTGCCGTATGCGCTGCTCACAGGCGTATTCATCGCCGCGTATTCGATCTGCGACGGGATCGGCGCGCGTGCGTCGGGAAGCGCGCTCGGCTATATCGCGTGGGTGTACGTGCTGTGGAGCGTGCCGCAGTTCGTGCTGGTCGGTGCGCTGCGCGGCGGCCCGCGCGCGGTGCTCGGCTCGCGCACCGCGCTCGCGCAGGGCGCGATCGCCGGCACGATCTCGCTCGCCGCGTACGGGATCGTGATTCTCGCGTACCGGCACCTGCCGGTCGGCACGGTATCGGCGCTGCGCGAGACCAGCTCGATCTTCGCAGTCGCAATCGGCTGGCTCGTGATGCGCGAGCGGCCCGGCGCGCAGCGGCTCGTCGCATGCGCACTGGTGGTGGCGGGCGCGGCGCTGATCCGGCTGTAGCCGGCGCGCGCGCGGCGAAACCGAAACGCGGATGCTTTGCGCGCCGCGGCGATCGGCACGCATCGCAACGGACGACGCGCCTCAGGCCACCGCAACCGCCCCGCCGAACGCCCGCTCGTCGATCGCCTCGGCGAGCGTCGCGAACGCCGTCGCGATCTCGTCCTCCGGCACGCACGCATAGCCGAGCAGCAGCCCCGACGCCGCGCGTTCGCGCTCCGCGTAATAACCCGACAGCGGCCGCACGACGATATTGCGTTCGAGCGCAGCCTGCGCGACCGCGCGATCGTCGACGCCGTCGGGCAACTGCGTGACGAGATGCAGCCCCGCGTCGCTGCCGAGCGCATGCAGCGCATCGCCGTAGCGACGCGCGACCGCATCGAGCAGCACCTCGCGGCGCTGCCCGTACAGCGTGCGCATCTTGCGGATATGCGACACGAAATGCCCTTCCGCGATGAATTCCGCGAGTACCGCCTGCTGCAGCAGCTGCCCCTCGCGATACAGCTCGGCGCTCGCGGTCGCGAAGCTCTCCGCGAGCGGTTCCGGCGCGACCAGGTAGCCGACCCGCAGCCCCGGAAACAGCGTCTTGCCGAAACTGCCGACATAGATCACCTGCCCCGACGTGTCGAGGCCCTGCAGCGACGCGAGCGGCCGGCTGCCGTAGCGGAATTCGCTGTCGTAGTCGTCCTCGATGATCCAGCAGCCGTGCTGGCGCGCATATTCGAGCAGCATCCGCCGCCGCGCGAGGCTCATCACCATCCCGAGCGGATACTGGTGCGACGGCGTGACGAGCATCAGCTTCGGCGGCTCGGCGAGATCGGCAGGCGACGGCGCGATCCCTTCTTCGTCGACCGGGATCGGCCGCGTCGTCAGGCCCGACACGTTCAGCACGCTGCGCACGCCCCAGTAGCACGGATCCTCGGTCCAGATCGCATCGCCCGGATCGGTCAGCAGCCGCACCGCGAGGTCGATCGACTGGTGGATGCCGGTCGTGATCACGATCTGCTCGGGCGTGCAGCGCACCGAGCGCGACGTGCGCAGATAGTCGGCCAGCGCCTCGCGCAGCAGCGCGAGGCCGCCGCCCGGCGCATAGGTCAGCAGGTCGGGACGCAGCCGGCGCCAGTACTTGTTGTGCAGCCGCGTCCACACGCGCGCCGGAAACCGCGACACGTCGGGCACGCCCGGCATGAATGCGCCGCCCTGCCGCTTCGACACGCCCGCACCCTCGACGAGCCGCGTGCCGCGCGCGGACAGCGGCCGCACCGACGAAGTCACGGCCGCCGCCGGCCGGACAGACGCGTCGGGCGGCGCGCCGACGATCTCGTCCGGCGCGCTGTCGGCGACGAAGGTGCCGCGCCCGGTCGCCGAGTTCACGTAGCCTTCGAGCGCAAGCTGTTCGTAAACCTGCGTCACCGTGTTGCGCGCGATCCCGAGTTCGGCCGCCAGCAGCCGCGACGACGGCACGCGCGTGCCGGCCGGCAGCTCGCGCGACAGGATCGCCTGCTGCAGCAGCCGGTGAAGCTGCCGGTAGATCGGCTGCGCGCCGCCGCGCACGAGGCGCTGCGCCAGCCAGTCCGACAACACGCTTGCGCGCATGATTGGCTCCTGATTATTTATTGAAATGGCTCTGATTGTCAGAGCCAAATGTGATTATAGTCGCCTCCATGGGCTGCCGATGCGCCCGATTCCCTACTCACCGGAAAGAACATCAAGGAGATGACCGTGAAGAATGCCGACCTGCTGGCCCGCAAGAACGCCGCCACCCCGCGCGGCGTCGGAGTGATGTGCGAGTTCTACGCCGCCCGCGCCGAAAATGCGGAGCTGTGGGACGTCGAAGGCCGTCGCTTCATCGATTTCGCCGCCGGCATCGCGGTGCTGAACACCGGCCACCGCCACCCGAAGATCGTCAAGGCGATCTCCGAGCAACTGAACCACTTCACGCACACCGCGTACCAGATCGTCCCGTACGCGTCGTACGTCGAGCTGGCCGAGAAGATCAACGCCCGCGCGCCGGGCGACTTCCCGAAGAAGACCGCATTCTTCACGACCGGCGCCGAAGCCGTCGAAAACGCGATCAAGATCGCGCGCGCGGCGACCGGCCGTCCGGGCGTCATCGCGTTCTCGGGCGGCTTCCACGGCCGCACGATGATGGGCATGGCGCTGACCGGCAAGGTCGCGCCGTACAAGCTGAACTTCGGCCCGTTCCCGGGCGACGTGTTCCACGCGCCGTACCCGAACGCCGTGCACGGCGTGACGACCGCCGACTCGATCAAGGCGATCGAGATGCTGTTCAAGGCCGACATCGATCCGAAGCGCGTCGCCGCGATCATCTTCGAACCGGTCCAGGGCGAAGGCGGCTTCAACCCGGCGCCGGCCGAGTTCGTGCGCGCGCTGCGCAAGATCTGTAACGAACACGGCATCCTGCTGATCGCCGACGAAGTGCAGACGGGCTTCGCGCGTACCGGCAAGCTGTTCGCGATGCAGCACTACGACGTGCTGGCCGACCTGATCACGATGGCGAAGAGCCTCGCGGGCGGCATGCCGCTGTCGGGCGTCGTCGGCCGTGCGGACGTGATGGACGCGGCCGCGCCCGGCGGTCTCGGCGGCACGTACGCGGGCAACCCGCTGGCGGTCGCATCGGCGCACGCGGTGCTCGACATCATCGACGAAGAGAAGCTGTGCGAGCGCGCGACGCAGCTCGGCGACGTGCTGAAGGCGAAGCTGAACGCACTGCAGGCCGACGTGCCGCAGATCGCCGACGTGCGCGGCCCGGGCGCGATGATCGCAGTCGAGTTCATGAAGCCGGGCACCGGCGAGCCGGACGCCGAATTCACGAAGCGCGTGCAGGCGCGTGCGCTCGAGCGCGGCCTGCTGTTGCTGGTCTGTGGCGTCTACTCGAACGTCGTGCGCTTCCTGTTCCCGCTGACGATCCCGCAAGCCGTGTTCGACGAAGCGCTCGCGATCCTCGAGGAAGTGCTGAAGGAAACGGTCGGCGTGCCGGCCTGAGCTCCCCGTCAACCGAATGCGCCGCCGCCGTCTTGAAGACGGCGGCGGCCGTTTCATCTTCACAGCAGGTACCGGAATGAGCACTGTTCAAGAAACCCTGGCACTGAAAGATCCGTCGCTGTTCCGCCAGCAGGCGTACGTCAACGGCGAATGGCAAGGCGCGGCGAACGGCGAGACGTTCGAAGTCCGCAACCCGGCGACGGGCGGCCTGCTCGGCACCGTGCCGGCGATGGGCGCGGCCGAGACGCGTCACGCGATCGAAGCCGCGAACGCCGCGTGGCCGGCGTGGCGCAAGAAGACCGCGAAGGAACGCGCGGTCATCCTGCGCAAGTGGCACGACCTGATGATGGAAAACGCCGACGACCTCGCGCTGATCCTCACGACCGAGCAAGGCAAGTCGCTTGCCGAGGCGAAGGGCGAGATCGGCTATGCCGCGTCGTTCCTCGAGTGGTTCGCCGAGGAAGGCAAGCGCGTGTACGGCGACACGATCCCGACGCCGGCGAGCGACAAGCGCATCGTCGTGACGAAGGAAGCGATCGGCGTGTGCGCGGCGATCACGCCGTGGAACTTCCCGGCGGCGATGATCACGCGCAAGGTCGGCCCGGCACTTGCCGCAGGCTGCCCGATCGTCGTGAAGCCGGCCGAGGCGACGCCGTTCTCCGCGCTCGCGATGGCCGTGCTGGCCGAGCGCGCGGGCGTGCCGGCCGGCGTGTTCAGCGTCGTCACGGGCGATCCGAAGGCGATCGGCGGCGAGCTGACGTCGAACCCGATCGTGCGCAAGCTGTCGTTCACCGGCTCGACGCCGGTCGGCCGCCTGCTGATGTCGCAATGCGCGGCGACGGTCAAGAAGGTGTCGCTGGAGCTCGGCGGCAACGCGCCGTTCATCGTGTTCGACGATGCCGATCTCGACGCGGCCGTGCAGGGCGCGATCGCATCGAAGTACCGCAACAGCGGCCAGACCTGCGTGTGCACGAACCGCTTCTACGTGCATGAAGCCGTGTACGACCAGTTCGCGCAGAAGCTCGCTGCGGCGGTCGGCCAGCTGAAGGTCGGGCGCGGCACCGAGCCGGGCGTCACGCAGGGTCCGCTGATCAACGAAGCGGCCGTGCTGAAGGTCGAGGCGCACATCGAGGACGCGCTCGCGAAGGGCGCGACCGTCGTCACCGGCGGCAAGCGCCACGCGCTCGGCCACGGCTTCTTCGAGCCGACCGTGCTGACCGGCGTCACGCCGGCGATGAAGGTCGCGAAGGAAGAGACGTTCGGGCCGCTCGCGCCGCTGTTCAAGTTCAGCAGCGACGACGAAGTGGTCCGGCTCGCGAACGACACCGAGTTCGGCCTCGCCGCGTACTTCTACAGCCGCGACATCGGCCGCGTGTGGAAGGTCGCCGAAGCGCTCGAATACGGGATGGTCGGCGTGAACACGGGCCTGATCTCGAACGAAGTCGCGCCGTTCGGCGGCGTCAAGCAGTCGGGCCTCGGCCGCGAAGGCTCGCACTACGGCATCGACGACTACGTCGTGATCAAGTACCTCTGCCTCGCCGTCTGACGGTTCGGGATGCGTGAGCGCGCCCGCCGGGCGCGCTCGCGGACCCTGCCGCCCGGCCGGAACCGGGCGGCACCGACGCGGGCCGGCGCCCCTCTCCGTCGCGCCCGCGTCACCTTCCTGCCGCGTTCAGCGGAACACGTTCACCGCATCGACCAGCCGCGTCGCCTGCTGCTTCAGGCTCTCGGACGCCGCCGCGCTCTGTTCGACGAGCGCCGCATTCTGCTGCGTGATGTTGTCCAGATGCACGACCGCCTGGTCGACCTGCGCGACGCCGGTACTCTGCTCGGCCGTCGACGAGCTGATTTCCGCGATCAGGTCCGACACGCGCTTCACCTGCGAGACGATGTCCTCCATCGTGCGGCCGGCTTCGTCCACGCGCCGCGCGCCCGATTCGACCCGCTCGACGCTCGCGCCGATCAGCGTCTTGATCTCCTTCGCCGCGTTCGCGCTGCGCTGCGCCAGCGCGCGCACCTCGCCGGCGACGACCGCGAAGCCGCGCCCCTGATCGCCCGCCCGCGCGGCCTCGACCGCCGCATTCAGCGCGAGGATGTTGGTCTGGAACGCGATGCCGTCGATCACGCCGATGATGTCGGCGATCTTGCGCGAACTCTCGGTGATGTCGCTCATCGTCGCAACGACCTCCGACACCGCCTGCCCGCCGCGCTCGGCCGCGTCGCTCGCCGATACCGACAGCTGGTTGGCCTGCTGTGCCGTCTCCGCATTGCTCGCCACGGTGGCCGTCATCTGCGCCATCGACGCGGCCGTCTGCTGCACGCTGGTCGCGGCCTGCTCGGTGCGCGCGCTCAGGTCGTTGTTGCCCTGCGCGATCTCGTTGCTCGCGCGCTGGACGTTGAGCACCTGTTCGCTGACGTCGTCGACGAGCCAGCGGAACATCAGCCCGAGCTGGTTGATCGTGCGCAGCGTCATGCCGATCTCGTCGACGCGGTTCATCCGCACGCCGCGCCGGCTCTCGCCGGTCGCGACGTTCAGCGCCTGGTCGCGCAGCTGGCGCAGCGGCCGCGCGATCTGCGCGTCGAGCCAGAGGCCTGCCGCAATCGACAGGCCGAGCGTCGCCGCTGCGAACGCGGCGAGCCCGCCGCCGGCGAGACCGCACGCCCAGCCCGCGCCGATCACGGCCGGCGCGAGCACGCACAGCGTCGAATTCAGGCGCATGCGCACCGACATCGTCTGGAACAGCGACGCGACACTCGCCACGCCCGTGCGGACAACCAGCCCCTTGTGGAAGCGGCGGCGGCCGGCCTTGCCTTCGCGGAAATCGCGATACAACGCATCGGCGGCCGCGATCTCGTCGCGCGCCGGCTTCGTGCGCACCGACATGTAGCCTTGCGGCTGGCCGTTGCGCATCACCGGCAGCGCATTCGCGCGCACCCAGTAATGGTCGCCGTTCTTGCGGCGGTTCTTCACGAGCGCGGACCACGGCTCGCCGCCCTTCAGCGTCGCCCACATGTCGGCGAACGCTTCCTTCGGCATGTCCGGATGGCGCACGAGGTTGTGCGGCTGGCCTTCGATTTCCTCGCCGGAAAATCCGCTGACCTGGATAAAGGCCGCATTCGCGTACGTGACGTAGCTGTCCGCGTCGGTGGTCGACATCAGCGTCGCGTCGTCGGGCAAATCGAATTCGCGTTGCGTGACGGGCTGGTTGTTGCGCATGTACAGGGCTCCGGTGGACGGGTTTTGCGCCCGTTTCTGGATAAAAGGCTTTCGACCGGCGGCCGCCGGCATGCGGCAAGCCATCGATCCGACCCCTGCTCTTTTCGGCAAATTTCCGGAAAACATTACCCGCTCAACGGAAAATCGCGCGATTTAACCGTCGACTCTGATATTCGTCAAACAAGATGTTCATGGATAAAACCAGACCCATGTCGGACAATGCTTTTACCGTATTCGCGATTATTTCCGCGCGCAGCTAATTGCATCGCGATTAATCGGAGGAAATCGCTTCGATCGCGATGCGAATACTTCTCTTTACGGGATTTCGCATTCATGCCGGACAGCACGCGGAATGGCTCACGCCGCCGATAGGCGTAAAAAAACCGCCCGGTTCCGCGCGTCGCGCGCGCCAACCGGGCGGTTTCGGACGCGGCCGAGGGCCGCGCAGGCTGCGTCAGACGCGTTCGATCGCGATCGCGATGCCCTGACCGACGCCGATGCACATCGTGCACAGTGCGAAGCGGCCGTTCGTGCGGTGAAGCTGGTACATCGCGGTCGTCACGAGCCGTGCGCCCGACGCGCCGAGCGGATGGCCGAGCGCGATCGCGCCGCCGTTCGGGTTCACGCGCGGATCGTCGTCGGCGACGCCGAGCATGCGCAACACCGCGAGGCCCTGCGATGCGAACGCCTCGTTCAGTTCGATCACGTCGAACTGGTCGATCGTCATGCCGAGACGCGCCAGCAGTTTCTGCGTGGCCGGCGCCGGGCCGATGCCCATCACGCGCGGCGCGACGCCGGCGGTCGCAATGCCCAGCACGCGCGCGCGCGGCGTGAGGCCGAAGCGCTTCGCGCTCGCTTCGTTCGCGAGCAGCAGCGCCGCCGCGCCGTCGTTGACGCCCGACGCGTTGCCGGCCGTCACCGAGCCGTCCGCGCGCACGACGCCCTTCAGCTTCGCCAGCGCCTCGAGCGACGTCTCGCGCGGATGTTCGTCGCGCGACACGACGAGCGGGTCGCCCTTCTTCTGCGGAATCGTCACCGACACGATTTCCTCGGCGAGCGTGCCGTCCTGCTGCGCGCGCGCGGCCTTCTGCTGGCTGCGCAGCGCGAACAGATCCTGGTCGGCGCGGCTGACGTTGTAATCGACCGCGACATTCTCGGCGGTCTCGGGCATCGAATCGACGCCATACAGCTGCTTCATCAACGGATTGACGAAGCGCCAGCCGATCGTCGTATCGTGGATGTCGGCCTGACGTGCGAACGCGCTCGCGGCCTTGCCCATCACGAACGGCGCGCGCGTCATGCTTTCGACGCCGCCGGCGACCATCAGCGCGGCTTCGCCCGACTTGATCGCGCGCGCGGCCACGCCGACCGCGTCCATGCCCGAACCGCACAGGCGGTTGATCGTCGAACCCGGCACGCCCTCCGGCAGGCCCGCGAGCAGCAGCGACATGCGCGCGACGTTGCGATTGTCTTCGCCGGCCTGGTTCGCGCAGCCGTAGATCACGTCGTCGACGGCCGTCCAGTCGACGTCGCGGTTGCGCTCGACGAGCGCCTTGAGCGGCACCGCGCCGAGGTCGTCGGCGCGAACGTCTTTCAGGGCGCCGCCGTAGCGGCCGATCGGCGTACGAATCGCATCACACAGAAAAGCTTCGGTCATCAGTGTCTCCTGTCGACCGGGGCGCGCTTCAACGCGGGCTCCGGTCCCATGCAAGGCTGGGAAATGAACGGGGCGCGCCCCTTGCATTACCCGCCGGGATGCGCTTAAATGTTCTATATACGAACATAAGATCGTGTATCGAACGTCCAACGCATCATAGGGAGTGCGGGGACGACCTGTCAAGCGCCCGGTCCGCCGCGCGGTTGGCGCGTTCGTCCCCATGCGCTATCTTCTCGGCTGCACGACATTCCTCCTGTTCATGACGACCGAAGACATCCAGACGAAACCCGGCGACTCCTACGTCCAGTCGTTTGCCCGCGGGCTCGCGGTGATCCGCGCGTTCGACGCGGAGCGCCCCGAACAGACGCTCACCGAGGTCGCGTCGGCCACCGGCCTGACGCGCGCGGGCGCGCGCCGCATCCTGCTCACGCTGCAGACGCTCGGTTATGTCGAAGCCGACGGCCGCCTGTTCCGGCTCACGCCGAAGATCCTCGAACTCGGGTTCGCGTATCTGACGTCGATGCCGTTCTGGAATCTCGCGGAACCGGTGATGGAGCAGTTGTCCGCGCAGATCCACGAGAGCTGTTCGGCCGCCGTGCTCGATCGCACCGAGATCGTCTACGTGCTGCGCGTGCCGACGCACAAGATCATGACGATCAACCTGTCGATCGGCAGCCGGCTGCCCGCGTACTGCACGTCGATGGGACGCGTGCTGCTGTCCGCGCTCGACGACGCGGCGCTCGACGAAACGCTCACGCAGAGCAGCATCCGCGCGCACACGGCGCGCACGATCACGGACCTTGCCGAACTGAAGGCGACGATCGCGCAGGTGCGCGAGCAAGGCTGGGCCGTCGTCGACCAGGAGCTCGAAGTGGGCCTGATGTCGATTTCCGCGCCGATCCGCAACCGGCGCGGGCAGATCATCGCGGCGATGAACGTCAGCGGCAACGCGCAGCGGCATACCGCGAAGCAGATGGTGAAGGAGTTTCTCGGGCCGCTGCAGGAAGCGGCGCAGCGCGTGTCGGCGCTGGTGGCGCGGCGGGGGTAAGCGCAAGCCGCTAGCGTTGCGGGGTCTTGACGCGGGACTCGAGCATGCGCCGCGTGTTCTCCAGCTCCCGTTGCAGCAACTCGGCCTCCGGCAGCACGGTTCGATAGTTGGCGGCCATGACCTGGTTAGGCAGGCCCTCGAGCGCATAGCGCGCCATCGCGTGCCCCTTGTCGGCGCAGAGGATCAGGCCCACCGGCGGGTTCTCGTCGGGAAGCGTCCAGTGCGCCTTCGCATAGTTGCAATACAGGTGCATCTGGCCCACATCGGCAGGGGTCAGGCTGCCGAGCTTCAGGTCGACGATCACGAGACAGCGCAGCCGGCGGTGGAAGAACAGCAGGTCCACCCGATACCAGGTGTGGTCGATACGCAAGCGGCGCTGGCGCCCGACGAAGGTAAACCCGTCGCCGAGCTCGATCAGAAGCGCCTGCAGCCGCTCGATCAGCGCGCTCTCGAGGTCGGACTCCGAATATTCGTCCTTGAGGTTCAGAAACTCGAGCACGTACGGGTCCTTGATCGCGTCGTCGGGCGTGACGGCATCCGCCGGGCCGGGCACTGTGCCCTTGGCCTGCATCGCAGCCTTGTCCCTCGACAGCGCCGTGCGCTCGTAAAACTGGCTGCCGATCTGCCGGTCGAGCTGGCGCACGCTCCATCCACCGCGTAGCGCTTCGGCTTCGTAGAAACGGCGAGCGTGGTCGTCCTTCACCGACAGCAGCCGCACGTAGGCGGACCACGGGAGCGTGAAATACTGCGCCAGTTCGTCGAGCCGCCCGCGATGCACCGGTACCGGGGAAGATTCGCCAGACAGTGTCTGGCGAATTGGCCAGGTCAGGAAGAACGAACGCATCTGCTGCAAATTCTGGCGGCTGAACCCCCGCCCGAACCGCGCAGTCAGATCGACCGACAGCCTTTCGATCAACTGCTCGCCGTATCCCGCCCGCCGCTTCCCTCGCTGCTCGGCCTCGACGATGCGGCGGCCGATCTCCCAATAGCTCGCCGTCATCAGCGCATTGACGCTGCGCGCGGCCGCCCGGCGCGCCTCGTCGAGCAATTCGACAATGCTGCCGTGGATGCCGGCATAGCCGGCCGGCACGACATCCTTTTTCCCGTTCGTCATGGAATGCGTCCTGTTGCTCGTGCTCGAGCGCATCACAAAAAACGGGCAGCGCAGGCTGCCCGTTAACCCCAGACTCTGTTGCAACGTTCTTCTCACGGAACACGGAGCAAGCTCCGCACAACGAATTTAGTGACGGCGCAAAACACGGTCAATCTGACAAGAACGAAATTGCGCGACTGCCGTCGGACAGCCCGCCGCGCCGCCATGCGCGACGTGCGGCCTTCACGCGCCGAGCAGCATCCCCGTGCGCACGGGGACCGTGCCCGTCACGCGGCCGAGCGGCGCGCCCGCCGTCACGAAGCGGATCGCGCGACGCATATAGAACACGCCGTCGGTCCCGCTGACGACCGTCGTGATCGCGTCGGTCAGCGGATCGACGATATCGAACAGCGGATCGCCGGCGCGGATCGTCGCGCCGATCGCCGCGCGGTGCACGAGAATCCCGCTCGCCGGCGCGTAGAACTGCTCGCTGCCCGCCAGCGGCGTGGCCGGCGCGGCGAGCGGCGGCAGCGGCGCACGCGCGCCGCGCACCGCGCCGAGCCACCCGAGATAGTCGAGCAGCGCGCCGGCGTCGCGCTCGGCGAGTTCGTAGGTCACGTCGCGCTGGCCGCGACACTCGACCGTCACGGCCACCGTGCCGGCCGCCATCGGCGTGCCTGCCGGCAAATGCTCGCGCAGCTGCGACCACAGCAGGTGATGCGCATCGTCGAACGCATGGCCGCCCGAATCCTCGGCCAGCAGCGACACCTGCGCGCCGAGGTAGCGCGCGAGCGGCTCGACGTCCGGCCATGCGCTGTCGCTCGTATAAACGTGCATCACGGCTTCGAGCGAGCAATGCAGGTCGAGCACGACGTCGGCGTCGTGCGACAGCTTCAGCAGCGCACGTTGCAGCGCGTCGAATTCGGTGCGCGGCGCGATGTCGTCGAGCGCCGCGCCGACGCATTCGCGCACGATCGCGCGATTGCGCACCGGGTCCGCGCCGAGCCGCTCGCGCGCCCGCGCGGCGATCTCGGCGAGCGGCAGGAAGCCGCGATTGAAATTGCGGCCGCTCGCGAGATCGAAGCGGCCGATGAACTGGCCGAGCAGATGATGATTGAGGCCGATCGGGTTCGCGACCGGCACGAGCACGATCTCGGCCGCGAGCCGGCCGTCGGCGTCGAGCTGCGCGAGCCGCTGCTTGAGGATGAACGCAGCGAGCATCGCGGGCGTCTCGTCCGCGTGCAGCGCGGCCTGCAGGTAGATCTTGCGGCCGGCATCGGCCGGCCCGAAATGAAAGCTCGTCAGCGTACGCTGGGTGCCGATCGACGGCGACAGCAGCGGCGTATGGCGGATCTGCATCGAGAATCTCGAACGAAGGTAGGCGGATGAACGGAAACGGACGGCGCTCAGTCGCCGTACGGATTGAAATCGAAATAGCGCTTCGCGATCCGGTCGTACGTGCCGTCCTTCAGCATCGACGCGATCGCGCCGTCGATCGACGCCTTGAGCGCCGTGTCGGACTGCCGCATGCCGATGCCGACGCCGCGGTCGCCCATGTCGAGCGGCGCGCCGACGAATGCGAAGCCCTTGCCCTTCGGCGTGCGCAGGAAGCCGTAGTCGGCTTCCACCGCGCCGAGCAGCGCCGCGTCGAGGCGGCCGTTGACGAGATCGGCGAACACGTCGTCCTGACTCTTGTACGGCACCACGCCGACGCCGGCCGGCGCCCAGTGCGCGAGCGCCCACGACTCGAACTGCGTGCCCGACTGCACGCCGACGCGCTTGCCCGCAAGCGACGCGGCGGTGCTGCCGAGCCCGCTCGCGGGCCGCGCGACGAGCCGCGACTTGAAGCGGAACAGCTTCGACGAGAACAGGATCTGCTTTTCGCGCTTCTCGGTGATCGCCATCGACGACAGGATCGCGTCGATCTTGCGCGCCTGCAGCGCGGGAATCATCCCGGAGAATTCGAGCTCGACCCACTGGCAATGCAGCTGCGCGCGGCGGCAGATCTCGTTGCCGAGATCGACGTCGAAACCCTTCAGGCTGCCGTCGGGCGCCTTCGAATCCATCGGCGGATAGGTCGGGTCGATGCCGAGACGCACGGTGTGCGCATCGACGGCATGCGCAGGGAGCGCCGCAAGCGCGACGCACAGCGAAACGAGCGGGACGAGGATGCGTTTCATGTTCGACAGGAGCAGGACGGTGGACCACCGGCACGAACCGGACTGCCTGCGATCGTAGGGCGCGACGCGCGCGGCCGGAATGCGCGGCTGACTTATCATGATCACTCTTTCCGATCACCGACCCGGCGCTCGCTCATGGCGTTCACGCTGTCCCAGCTTCGCATCTTCCAGGCCGTCGTCGAGCACGGCAGCCTGCGCGCCGCGGCGCGCGCGCTCGATCTCGCGCAAAGCGGCGTCACGCAGCAACTGCAAAGCCTCGAAGCGACGCTCGGCGCGACGCTGTTCACGCGCACCAATCGCGGCATCGTGCCGACCGCCGTCGGCCAGCGGCTGCTTGCGCGCTCCGGCGCGATCCTCGGCGAATGCGAGCAGGTCGAGCGGGAAATCCGGCAGCTGAGCGGCGCGTACGAAGGCACCGTCACGCTCGGCCTCGCGGCCGAGCCGCTGATCGATGCGTTCGCGCCGGTGCTGAGCGCGTTCCGCGCGCGCTTCGACAAGGTCGACGTGCATCTGCGCACCGGCACGTCGCGGATGATGATCGGCTGGCTGCGCGAAAGCGCAGTCGATTTCGCGATCGCGCTCGTCGCGAAACAGACCGATACGACCGATCTCGCGGTCACGCCGCTGCATGCGTCCGCGCCGGTGGTCGTCTGCCGCGCCGGACATCCGAAGAGGCACGCGCAATCGCTCGCCGAACTGGCCGACCATGCGTGGGTGTCGACGCGTTCGCCGAACCTGAGCGCGGACCCGGTCGTCAACCGCCTGCTCGCCTACTTCGACGCGCACGGCCTGCCGCCGCCGAAGATCCTGGCCACCGTCGAAGGGATGTTCGAGACGCTGCAGCTCGTCACGCAGACCGATTGCCTCTCGCTCGAGACCGAAGCCGTCACGCGGCACGGGCCGTTCGCCGGCGCGCTCGTGAAGGTGCCGGTCCGCGAGCGCGCCGAAGCGCAGGACATCTGCCTGCTGCAGCGCGCGGCCGTGCCGCTGACGCCGGCCGCACAGGAACTCGCGACGATGCTCGCATCGTATCTGCGAATGGTGCGCGGCAGGTAGGCCGCGCGCCGCGTCAGTCCATCCTGTCGCCGGCCGTCTCGCGCAGCATCGCGACCGCGATCAGCGACAGGATCACGCAAGCGGCCACATAGCCGGCCGGCGCGAGCTTGCTGCCGGTCGCCTGCACGAGCCAGGTCGCGACGAGCTGTGCGGTGCCGCCGAAGATCGTCACCGCGAGCGCATACGCGATCGAGATGCCGGTCGCGCGCACATGGCGCGGCAGCGACTCGCACATGAGCGCCATTTCCGATGCGGAGCCGAGCGAATAGAACAGCAGCATCAGCGCGGTCAGCGGCAGGATCGCCGACAGCGACGGATGATGGTTCATCAGCCAGAACGCCGGGAACAGCAGCACGACGAGCACGCCGCGACCGATGAAGATCGGCAGGCGGCGACTGCCGATCCGGTCCGACAGCCAGCCGAACAGCGGGCACGTGACCAGCATCACGCAGCCCGATGCAACGCCGACGAACATCGACAGCTTCATCGGCAGGCCGAGCGTGTGGATCGCGTAGGTCGGCATGTAGAACGTCAGGATGTAGGTCGACACCGTGCCGCCCATCACCGTGAGCATCAGCAGCAGCACCGTGCGCGCGTGCCGCGAGAACAGCTCGTGCAGCACGCCGCGCTCGATCCCGTGATGGCTGTCGCCGGGCGCATCGTCGGCCAGGCGCCGGCGCAGGTACATGCCGACCGGCGCGATCAGCACGCCCGCGAAGAACGGCAGCCGCCAGCCCCAGCTTTCGAGCGCATCCTTCGTCAGCGTGTTCGACAGCAGCGCCGCGAAACCCGAGCCCATCAGCGCCGCGCCGCCCTGCGTCGCGAGCTGCCAGCTCGCCCGGAACGCGCGCCGCGACACGCCGCCGTGTTCGATCAGCGTCGACGTCGCCGCGCCGAATTCGCCGCCCTGCGAGAAGCCCTGCATCAGCCGCGCGCAGACGACGATCAGCGGCGCCGCCACGCCGATCTGCGCATAGGTCGGCGCGATCGCGATCAGCCCCGTGCCGAGCGCCATCAGCATGATCGTCAGGTTCAGCGCAGCCTTGCGGCCCTTGCGGTCCGCATACACGCCGAGCACGACGCTGCCGAGCGGCCGCGTGAAGAAGCCCGCCGCGAACGTCGCGACCGACAGCAGCAGCGAAGTGGTCGGATCGCTCGACGGGAAGAACAGCCGGCCGATCAGCACCGCGAAAAAGCCGTACACGGTGAAATCGAAGAATTCCAGCCAGTTGCCGATCACGGCCGCCGCGATCGCACCGCGCCGCGTGACGGCCGGCGCGCCGCTCGCAGCGGGCGCGGCCGGCGCGGGGTGCAGCGCGAGATGGTCTTTCTGCATCGTTCCCTCTCCTGTCGATGCGGCCGCAAGCGCCGGCCGCCAGCGCGCCTTCGCCGCGATCACTGCCCCAGGTAGCGCTCCACGAGGCGCGTCCAGAACGCCGCGCCGATCGGCAGGTTGCGATCGTTGAAGTCGTATTTCGGGTTGTGCACCATGCAGCCGTCCTCGCCTTCGCCGTTGCCGAGCCGCACGAACGAGCCGGGCCGCTGCTGCAGCATGAACGCGAAATCCTCGCTGCCCATCAGCAGGTCGGCCTGCTCGACGACGTGCGCATCGCCGACCAGTTCGCGCGCGACCTGCGCGGCGAAATCCGTTTCGGCATCCGTATTGACGACGACCGGATAGCCCTCGATGTATTCGACCTGCGCGGTCGCGCCGTAGCTCGCCGCCTGCGTCTCGGCCAGCGCGACGATCCGGCGCTTCAGCAGCGCGCGCACCTCGGGGCTGAACGAACGCACGCTGAGTTCGAGACGCGCACCGTTCGGAATCACGTTGTTCGCGGTGCCCGCATGCATCGAGCCGACCGTCACGACCGCCGGCTGTGCGGGATCGACGTTGCGCGCGACGATCGTCTGCAGCGCCATCACGATGCTCGCCGCGACGACGACCGGATCGACCGTCAGGTGCGGTCGCGCCGCGTGGCCGCCGACGCCTTCGATCGTGATGATCGCCTTGTCGCCGGCCGACATGAACGGGCCGCGCCGCATCAGGAATACGCCGGGCGCCGCGCCCGGATGGTTGTGCATGCCGAACACCGCGTCGCACGGGAAGCGCTCGAACAGGCCGTCGTCGATCATCTTCTTCGCGCCGCTGTCGACGCCGTGCTCTTCCGCCGGCTGGAAATACAGGTGCACGGTGCCGGAGAAGTTGCGCGTCTTCGCGAGATGCTGCGCGGCGCCGAGCAGCATCGTCGTGTGGCCGTCGTGGCCGCATGCGTGCATCTTGCCGTGCGTGCCGCTCGCGTACGGCAGGCCGGTCGCCTCGACGATCGGCAGCGCATCCATGTCGGCGCGAATGCCGATGCTGCGCGGGCCGTCGCCGACGCGCAGCGTGCCGACCACGCCCGTCCGGCCGACCCCGCGCGTCACCTGCCAGCCCCATTGCTCGAGCTTGTCGGCGACGAGCGCGGCCGTCTCGTGTTCCTCGTAGGCCAGTTCGGGGTGGTGGTGGATATGGTGGCGGATCTCGCGCAGTCCGCCGGCGGCGGGCATCAGATCCTCGATTTCGGTGAATCGGGCGTCGGTCATCAACGGGCTCCAGCTGATTGTCAGCGCATGCGCCCGGGCGCATGCGGGAAAGCGAGCCACTATATCGAGCCGATATCGATTCAATAAGATGCGGAATTTTTCACCGCGATAAAGCTTTTTAATCAGGGTTTTTACCGATCCCGGCTGCCCGATCGAGGTCGCCGACGCGCGGCGCAGTGCGGTTGTTGATTTTTGAGACGAACGGTCTATTATTCGCGCATGGACGTTCGAACCGACCCGCCTCGCCGCCGCGGCAGGCCACCCAGGAAACACGAGGACCTCGTCGCCACGCGGGACATGCTGCTGCGCACCGGCCTCGAAGTGCTGACCGAAAAAGGCTTCTCGGCCACCGGGCTCGACGAGATCCTCGGGCGCGCCGGCGTGCCCAAGGGCTCGTTCTATCACTACTTCGACAGCAAGGAGGCGTTCGGCCTCGAACTGATCGACCGCTACGCCGACTTCTTTGCACGCAAGCTGGACCGTCATTTCGGCAACACGGCGCTGTCGCCGCTGCAGCGCGTGCGCGCGTTCGTCGACGACGCCCGCGACGGCATGGCCCGCTACGCATACGGCCGCGGCTGCCTGATCGGCAACCTCGGCCAGGAAATGGGCGCGCTGCCCGAGAGCTTCCGTGCGCGGCTGCACGCGACGTTCGAAGACTGGCAGCACCGCCTCGCCGCTTGCCTGGTCGCCGCGCAACAGGTCGGCGAGCTGGCCGACTCGGCCACTCCGGCCGACCTGGCGGCGTTCTTCTGGATCGGCTGGGAAGGCGCGGTGCTGCGCGCGAAGCTGGAGCGCAGCGATATGCCGCTCGCGTTGTTCGCGCAGTTTTTCTTCGATGGACTGCGCCGCCGCTGAATTTTTTTGCCATTGCCTAGACGATCGGTCTAGAAAGGAGAACCCATGTTCCACGGCATCGTGATCGACAAGGACGAAACCGGCCAGCACGCGCGGCTGCAAACGCTGGACGACGCGCAGTTGCCCGCCGGCAACGTGACGGTGCGGGTGCAGTACTCGACGCTGAACTACAAGGACGGCCTTGCGATCACCGGCAAGGCGCCGGTGGTCCGCAAGTTTCCGATGGTGCCGGGCATCGATTTCGTCGGCGAAGTCGAGGACAGCACGCACCCGGACTACCGTCCCGGCGATCGGGTCGTGCTCAACGGCTGGGGTGTCGGCGAAACGCACTGGGGCGGCCTCGCGCAGAAAGCGCGCGTCGACGGCGACTGGCTGGTGCCGCTGCCGTCCGCATTCTCGCCGCAACAGGCGATGGCCATCGGCACCGCGGGCTACACCGCGATGCTGTGCGTGATGGCGCTGGAACGCCATGGCGTGCGCCCGGGCGACGGCGAGATCGTGGTGACCGGCGCGGCCGGCGGCGTGGGCAGCGTCGCGATCGCCATCCTGGCGCGGCTCGGCTACCGCGTCGTCGCAGTGACCGGCCGTCCGGACGATGCCGACTACCTGACGCAGCTCGGTGCGGCGGAGATCCTCGATCGATCGCAGTTCAGCGCACCCGGCAAGCCGCTGGGCAAGGAGCGCTGGGCCGGCGCGGTCGACGTCGCGGGCAGCCACGTGCTCGCGAACGTCTGTGCGACCACGCGCTACCGCGGCGTCGTGACGGCCTGCGGCCTCGCGGCCGGCATGGACTTCCCCGCGACGGTCGCGCCGTTCATCCTGCGCGGCGTCACGCTGGTCGGGATCGACAGCGTCATGTGCCCGCGCGACGACCGGCTGGCCGCATGGCGCCGGCTCGCGTCCGACCTCGATGTCGACAAACTGGGCGCCATCGGGCATCAGGCCGGCCTGGGCGACGTCGTCGCGCTGGCCGACGAACTGATGAGCGGCAAGGTGCGCGGCCGCATCGTCGTGGACGTCAACGCGTAAAACCGGGCACAACGGCAATCCGTCGTCCGCGTTTCTTTCATCCGGCCCGGCAGCTCGTGCATCGGGACCGTCCACGCCATTTCATCGAGGAGACATCATGACCGCAGCGGAGACCGCCCCCATCAGCCGCTTCCCCGTGCCGACGCTCGACGAACTGCCCGACGACATTCGCGAACGCATCGCGGCCGTACAGGAAAAGTCCGGCTTCATCCCGAACGTGTTCCTGACGCTCGCGCATCGCCCGGACGAGTTTCGCGCGTTCATGGCGTACCACGACGCGCTGATGGACAAGCCGGGCAACCTCAGCAAGGCCGAACGGGAAATGATCGTGGTCGCCACCAGCAGCGCGAACCAGTGCCAGTACTGCGTGATCGCGCATGGCGCGATCCTGCGCGTGCGCGCGAAGAACCCGCTGATCGCCGACCAGGTCGCCAGCAACTACCGCAAGGCCGACATCACCGCGCGGCAGAAGGCGATGCTGGACTTCGCGATGAAGGTGTCGCAGGCCGCGCAGCAGGTCGGCGAAACGGACTTCGACACGCTCAAGTCGCACGGTTTCACCGAGGAAGACATGTGGGACATCGCGGCGATCTCGGCATTCTTCGGCATGTCCAACCGGATCGCGAACGTGACGAACCTGCGGCCCAACGTGGAGTTCTACGCGATGGGACGTTGAGCACCGCGGGCGGCGCGGGCATGCGGAAGAAACGCGGCGCTCGCGCTTGCCCGGGCGGCCGAAGCCGCCGGCATTCGGTCCGTTTAGCGCCGACCGCGAAACAGCCGAGCCGGCTCTCCTGCCCGAGCCGGTCGCATAGCACGCATAGCTTCGGCTCGTCGCGGCTGCCGATCCGGCAAGCGTGCCGGCCGAGCGGGCAAACCGGCCGGGTTATCCCCGCAGCAGGGTCTGGCGGCGCATCGCGTAACGCCCGCCGCGCGCCTGATCGTCAGGAAATCGCCCCCGGCGACGCAGCGCCCGTTACACGTTGAAAGAGCGAACGCATACACGATCCATCAAAAGCGTGCACTATTAGCGTTTTCACGTACCGGTGCGCGCGCCTGTCGGCGCCCGGTGCTTCGCCGTTCGTTCCACGCTCACCGTTTCAGACGCGACCCATCCATGACGAATCAGCCTACCCAGACCGAGGCCGACCGGCCTGTCGACATGATCATCTTCGGCGGCGGCGGCGACCTGGCCGCCCGCAAGCTGCTGCCCGCGCTGTACATGGCGCATCTGCACCAGAACCTGCCGCCCGACACGCGCATCATCGCCGTCGGCCGCCGCGACTGGGGCATCGACGGTTATCGCAAGTTCATGGACGAGCAGTCGCGCCCGTTCATCGACGAAAAGGCGTTCGACGCCGCAGCGTGGAGCCGCTTCCTCGACCTGTTCAAGTACGTGCTGATCGACGTGAACGCGCCGGACGACTACCAGCGGCTCGCCGAAGCCGCGCGCGGCGACGCGATCCGCGTGTTCTACCTGTCGACGTCGCCGGAGCTGTTCACGACGATCTGCGACAACCTGTCGGCCGCGCACCTCGTTGACGCGCGCTCGCGCGTCGTGCTCGAAAAGCCGCTGGGCCACGATCTCGCGTCCGCGAAGGCGATCAACGACGCGGTCGGCAAGCACTTCGAGGAATCGCAGATCTACCGGATCGACCACTACCTCGGCAAGGAAACCGTGCAGAACCTGATGGTGCTGCGCTTCGGCAACCCGATCTTCGGGCCGCTGTGGCAGGCGCCGAGCATCCGCAGCGTGCAGATCACGGTCGCGGAGACGGTCGGCGTCGGCAGCCGCGCGGGCTTCTACGACCACACCGGCGCACTGCGCGACATGGTGCAGAACCACCTGCTGCAACTGCTGTGCATCGTCGCGATGGAGCCGCCCGTGTCGCTCGATCCGGACGCCGTGCGCGACGAGAAACTGAAGGTGCTGCGCTCGCTGCGGCCGATGGCGGTGGCCGACGTCGCGCGCGACACGGTGCGCGGCCAGTACACGGCCGGCGCGGTCGACGGCCAGCCGGTCAAGGGCTATCTCGAGGAAGACAACGTGCCGGCCGACAGCCGCGCGGAAACCTTCGTCGCGCTGCGCGCATACATCAACAACTGGCGCTGGGCGAACGTGCCGTTCTTCCTGCGCACCGGCAAGCGGCTGCAGCGCCGCCAGTCGGAAATCGTGATCGAGTTCGCGGACATGCCGTTCTCGATCATTCCGACCGGCCCGCGCCACTACAGCAACCGCCTCGTGATCCAGCTCCAGCCGGAAGAATCGATCCAGTTGCAGATGCTTGCGAAGGAACCGGGCAGCGGGATGAACATGGTGCCCGTGAGCCTGAACCTCGACCTGCAGCAGGCGATTCCGGAACGGCGCGCGGAAGCGTACGAGCGGCTGCTGATCGACGTGATCCGCGGGCGTCTCACGCACTTCATGCGCCGCGACGAACTGGAAGCCGCGTGGTCGTGGGTCGAGCCGATCCTCGACGGCTGGAAGCAGCTCGGCGACCGGCCGCGCCTCTACACGGCCGGCACGTTCGGCCCGGCCGCATCGTCCGCGCTGCTCGCGCGCGACAACATGTCGTGGTCCGAAGAAGCGTGACGGGCGCACATCGCCCGATGTGACCGCCGCGCACCGCCGGCGCCGCCGCCGCACGGTGCACCGGCGGCGCGCGGGGCCGGCCGCTACAGCGTCCCCATCCATACCGCCTTGCGCCGCGTCGGCGCATCGGCGCTGCTGCCGAGCGCATCGATCAGGTAGTCGACGAACGACGCGATCCGCGACGAAATCGCCGTGTTCCGGTAATACACCGCATGAATCGGCTGCTGCACGTCGAGCGTCTGGCGCGCGAGCACCGGCACGAGGCGGCCCGCATCGCGATCCTGCGCGGTCATGAAATCCGACAGGCACACGATGCCCGCCCCTTCCAGCGCGAGCTGCCTGAGCGTCTCGCCGCTCGACGAGCGCACGTCCGGCTCGATGCGATGTGGCTCGTCGTCGGCGCCGAGCAGCGGCCACACGTTCAGCGACTCCGGCTGCGTGAAGCCGAGCAGCGTGTGCCGGGCGAGATCCTCGACCTTGCGCGGCTGGCCGTGCGCGTCGAGATACGCGGGGCTCGCCAGGATCCGCACCCGGCTGCTGCCGATGCGCCGGCTGTGCAGCGTCGAATCCTTCAGCCGGCCGATCCGGATCGCGACGTCGGTGCGCCGCTCCAGCAGGTCGATGATCCCTTCGTTGCTGTTCAGCTCCAGTTCGACCTTCGGAAAGCGTTCGCGGTAGCCGCGCACGAGCGGCACGATCACGTGCAGCATGAACGGCGTCGCGGCGTCGACGCGCAGCCGTCCCGACGGCATTTCGCGGCGCGCGAGCATCTGCTCCTCCGCGTTTTCGACCGATTCGATGATCGCGCGCGCATCCTGCAGGAACGCGCGCCCTTCTTCGGTGAGTTCCAGCCGGCGCGTGGTCCGGCGCAGCAGCGTCGTCTTCAGCTTCTCCTCGAGCCGCGCGAGCGTGCGGCTCGCGGCCGATACCGTCAGATCGAGCTGCTGCGCGGCGGCCGTGATCGAACCGGTGTCGACCACGGCTGCAAAGGCCTGGAGTTCGTCGAGCGTGATTTTCATGCGATCTTCATTGTTGATCTGAAATCAAAACAATTTGGTTTATAGACGAGTTTTTCTGCAAAAGTAAAGCCGGCACACTGCGATCCGTCCTCACTGGAAACCGGATCCCATCATGCCACTCGCCCTGCTTGCGCTCACAATCAGCGCATTCGCCATCGGTACGACCGAATTCGTCATCGTCGGGCTGATCCCGACGATCGGCGCCGATCTCGGCGTCAGCCTGCCGTCGGCCGGGCTGCTCGTCAGCCTGTATGCATTGAGCGTCGCGATCGGCGCGCCGCTGCTTACCGCGCTCACCGGCCGCGTGCCGCGCAAGACGCTGCTCGCCGCACTGATGGCGCTGTTCACCGTCGGCAACCTCGTCGCATGGCAGGCGCCGAACTACGAATCGCTGATCGTCGCACGCGTGCTGACCGGCCTCGCGCACGGCGTATTCTTCTCGGTCGGCTCGATCATCGCGACCACGCTCGTGCCGAAGGAAAAAGCCGCGAGCGCGATCGCGACGATGTTCAGCGGCATGACCGTCGCGTTCGTCGCCGGCATTCCGCTCGGCACGTTCATCGGCCAGCACTTCGGCTGGCGCGCGACGTTCCTGATCGTCGCGCTGTTCGGGCTTGTCGCGTTCGTCGGCGCGGTCGCCTTCGTGCCGCGCAAGCTTCCGCAGACGCCGCCCGCACCGCTCGCACGCCAGTTCCGCGTGCTCGCGCAGCCGCGCCTGCTGCTCGTCTATGCGATGACGGCGGTCGGCTACGGCGGCTCGCTGATCGCGTTCACGTACATGGCGCCGCTGCTCGAGCAGATCGCGGGCTTCACGCCGTCGCAGGTCAGCCTCGTGCTCGTCGGCTACGGCGTGTCGGTCGCGTTCGGCAACGTGTGGGGCGGCAAGCTCGCCGACCGCGTCGGCCCGGTCAAGGCGCTGAAGCGGATCTTCCTGCTGCTCGCGCTCGTGCTGCTCGCGCTGACCTTCACCGTCCACGTGAAGTGGCTCGCGGTGCTGACGATGCTCGCATGGGGCGCCGTCGCGTTCGGCAACGTGCCGGGGTTGCAGGTGTACGTGGTCAAGCAGGCGCGCCACTTCGCGCCTGACGCGACCGACGTCGCGTCCGGCTTCAACATCGCCGCGTTCAACCTCGGCGTGGCGGGCGGCTCGTCGCTCGGCGGCCTGATCGTCGCGCACGTCGGCCTCGGCCATACGCCGTGGATCGCCGCCGTCGTCACGCTCGGCGCATTCGCGCTGACCGCGCTGAGCGGCCGCCTCGATCGCCGCCAGGGCCTGCCCGCACGCACGGCCGAACCCGTCGAACTCGCGCACTGAGCGCACCGATCCGCAGGAGCTCAACATGAATACATCGATTCCGCGCCCGCCGTTCGCGGGCAAGACCTTCGAAGTCCGCTACGACGGCCTGACCGCGCTGAATGCCTACGACGACGACGGCGTGCACATGCGCTACGAGATCACCGAAGGCCCGTACGCGGGCGCTTCCGGCGAAGTCGAATACACGTGGCAGCACGTCGCGGACGACACGTACGCGATCTCGTGGCAAGAAGCCGACCGCGCGACCGTCGTACACATCGACGATTTCGCCGCCGGCACGTCGCGCTCGTTCTTCACCGCGTCGTCGCTCGATTTTTACCGCCTCGCAGGCAGCCTGCGCGAAGTCTGAACGGAGTCCGACCATGTTCCCTTCCCTCGACAAACTGACCGCAGGCGGCTTCAGCATCGGCGTCGAACTGCCGCTCGACAACGACTGGTCGCCCGCCGGCGACGCGAAACGCCAGCACGACGGCCGCCGTCCCGGCGTGCCGGACATGACGCAGCACGCGGAACTCGCGCGGCGCGCGGACACGCTCGGCTTCCGCGCGCTGTGGGTGCGCGACGTGCCGATGTACGACCCGTCGTTCGGCGATGCCGCGCAGGTATTCGAGGCGTTCTCGTATCTCGGCTACCTCGCCGGCATCACGCGCGACATCCTGCTCGGCACGGCCGCCATCGTACTGCCGCTGCGCGAACCGCTGCTGACGCTGAAATCGGCGGCGACGATCCAGGAGCTGAGCGGCGGCCGCCTGCTGCTCGGCGTCGCGAGCGGCGATCGTCCGGTCGAATATCCGTTGTTCGGCCGCGACTTCGCATCGCGCGGCGCGAACTTCCGCGACCAGATCGCGCTGCTGCGCGACGGCGCGCTTGCGCATCTGCCGCCCGGCCTCGACGTGCTGCCGGCCCCGCGCACGCCGGTACCACTGCTCGTCGCGGGCCTCGCGCAGCAGACGCCCGCGTGGATCGGCGAGCACATGGACGGCTGCCTCGCTTATCCGGGCGCGCCCGCCGATCACGCGCAGCGCGCGGCGAACTGGCGCGCGGTCGCGGGCGACAAGCCGTACGTGAGCTTCATCCATCTCGACCTCGCGGAAGACCCGCACGAGCCGCTGCAGCGACACCGCTTCGGCGCACGCGCGGGCCGCATCGCGCTCGCGGAGGAACTCGCGGCGATGCGCGACGCGGGCGTGCAGCACGTCGGCCTGCATTTCCGCCGCAACCGCCGGCCGGTCGGCGAGTCGATGGCCGAGATCGCAGCGGATGTGCTGCCGGCGTTCCATCCGCGCACGCAGGTGCGCGCCGCGTAACGCCGGCGCGCGGGCGCAGCAGTGCGCGCAACCGCGCCCCATCCTTGATTTGAAATCAATTATTTTTGTCCGCTGACGGCGTTTATCTCATGAGTCCGGCACGCCAGAATGATTCCCGCAGCGACACCGTTCCATCCATCCAGGAGCCCATGATGAACAAGATTCCCGCATTCGGCCTCGGCACGTTCCGCCTGCAAGGCCAGGTCGTGATCGACTCGGTCCGCAGCGCCCTCGAGCTCGGCTACCGCGCGATCGACACCGCGCAGATCTACGGCAACGAAGCCGAAGTCGGCGAAGCGATCGCCGCATCGGGCGTGCGCCGCGACGAGCTGTTCCTGACGACGAAGATCTGGGTCGACAACTATGCGCCCGACAAGCTCGTGCCGAGCCTCGAGGAAAGCCTGCGCAAGCTGCGCACCGACACCGTCGACCTGACGCTGATCCACTGGCCGGCCCCCGACCACGGTGTGCCGCTCGCGACGTTCATGAACGCGCTCGCCGACGCGAAGGCGAAGGGCCTCACGCGCCGGATCGGCATCTCGAACTTCAATATCGCGCTGACGAAGGAGGCGATCGCGGCGGTCGGCAAGGACGCGATCGCGACGAACCAGATCGAACTGAGCCCGTATCTGCAGAACCGCAAGCTCGTCGAATTCCTGAACGCCGAAGGCATCCACGTGACGTCGTACATGACGCTCGCCTACGGCAAGGTGCTCGGCGACCCGGTGATCGGCGCGATCGCGAAGCGCCACGATGCAACGCCCGCGCAGGTCGCGCTCGCATGGGCGATGCAGCTCGGCTACTCGGTGATTCCGTCGTCGACGAAGCGCGAAAACCTCGCGAGCAACCTGCTCGCGCAGACGCTGCGTCTGACCGACGACGACATGGCGCAGATCGGCGCGCTCGAGCGCAACGGCCGCGAAGTCGACCCGGCCGGCCTCGCGCCGAAGTGGGACTGAACGCCCCGCCCGTTTATCGAATCGATCCGTCCGCGGCCGCGCGCCGCGGCATCCGACAGGACACCCATCATGACCCAGGACCCGATTTTCCAACCGCTTCGCCTCGGCGCGCTGACGCTGCCGAACCGCATCGTGATGCCGCCGATGACGCGCTCGCGCGCGAGCCAGCCCGGCGACATCGCGAACGAACTGATGGCCGCGTACTACGCGCAGCGCGCGAGTGCGGGGCTGATCGTCAGCGAAGGCACCTACATCGCGCCGCTCGGCAAGGGCTACGCATGGACGCCCGGCATTCACACGCGTGAGCAGATCGCCGGCTGGCGCAAGGTGACGGACGCCGTGCATGCCGCGCACGGCCGCATCTTCGCGCAGCTCTGGCACGTCGGGCGGCTGAGCCACACGAGCCTGCTCGGCGGCCGGCAACCCGTGTCGTCGTCGCCGCTGCAGGCGAAGGGCGTGAACGTCTTCATCGCCGGCGAAGACGGCAACACGCCCGGCTTCGTACAGGCGTCCGAGCCGCGCGCGCTGACGATCGACGAGATCCGCGACATCGTCGAGCAGTATCGCGCCGCCGCGCGCAATGCGATCGACGCCGGCTTCGACGGCGTCGAGCTGCACGGCGCGAACGGCTATCTCGTCAACCAGTTCATCGATTCGAACGCGAACACGCGCACCGATGCGTACGGCGGCTCGCTCCAGAACCGGCTGCGTTTCCTGCGAGAAGTCACGCAGGCACTGATCGACGGCACCGGCGACGCATCGCGCGTCGGCGTGCGTCTCGCGCCGCTGACCACGCTGAACGGCTGCGTCGACGACGATCCGGAAACGACGTATCTCTCGGCCGCGAAGCTGCTCGGCGAACTCGGTATCGGCTATCTGCACATCGCGGAAGCCGACTGGGACGACGCGCCGCTGATGCCGGTCGCGTTCAAGCAGCAGCTGCGCGCCGCGTTCCGCGGCGTGTTGATCTACGCCGGCAAATACACGGCCGAGCGCGCCCGCGAAGCGATCGCGGCCGGCTGGGCGGACTTGATCGCGTTCGGCCGTCCGTTCGTCGCGAACCCGGACCTGCCCGAACGCCTGCGCACCGGCGCGCCGCTCGCGCTGCACGACCGCAACACGCTGTTCGGCGGCGGCGCGCAAGGTCTGACCGACTATCCGACGCTCGCGCAAGCCGCGGCGTAACCGTTCACAGGAATCCAGAATGAAAGCAACCCTCGCACGGCTCGCGCTTGCCGCCATCGTGCCGCTCGCCGCGGCCCACGCGACGCCGGCCGCCGCCGCAGCCGCAGCCGACTGGTATCCGTCCGCATACGGCGCGAACGACGAGATCGGCGCGGCCAACCTGCTGACGCCCGACGTCGTGCGCGCCGCGGTCGGCCTCGTGAAGGCCGGCAAGACGTATGCGCTCGCGGTGCCGGTCGACAAGAACCTGCCTGCGTTTCGCCATCGCAGCTTCCGGCTGTACAACGTACAGGTCGGCCAGCAGGCCGGCAAGAGCCTCGGGCCGAACAAGTTCACGTTCAACGACGAGCTCGTCAATGCGTGGACCGGCGTCGGCACGCAGCTGAACGGGATCGGCCACATCGGCATCGACAACGTGTACTACAACGGCAACCGCGCGGCCGACTTCGTGGCCGTCGACGGCGTGAAGAAGCTCGGCGTCGAGAAGGTGCCGCCGATCGCCACGCGCGGCGTCGTGCTCGACATGACCGCTTAAAAGCTCTAACAAAAAGAGTTACGAGGGCTGTTAACCCGCTGCACGCTCTGTTAACCTCATCGTTGTTTCGCT
>NZ_CABVPP010000020.1 GCF_902499075.1 Burkholderia pseudomultivorans
CCGCCGATGATCGCGCCGGTGCGCTCGCGACGGTTCGACGTCACGGCGCCGCCTGCGCCGCCGCCGATCGCGCCGCCGATCACCGAGCCGGTGCTGCCGCCGACCGCGCCGCCGACGGCTGCGCCGGCTACCCCGCCGAGCGCGCCGCCAAGCGCGTTGTTCAAATCGCTAGCTGCTGCCGGCAGCGAAGTCGCGCCGACGAAAGCGGCGACGACGAGAGTGGGGGCGATCTTCTTCCACATGCCCGTATTCTTCCTGGTTGGTTATCGAAGGTGCGCTCGGT
Organism: Burkholderia pseudomultivorans; assembly: GCF_902499075.1. Taxonomy (GTDB): domain Bacteria; phylum Pseudomonadota; class Gammaproteobacteria; order Burkholderiales; family Burkholderiaceae; genus Burkholderia; species Burkholderia pseudomultivorans. Next base: position 284 of record NZ_CABVPP010000020.1, read on the forward strand.
ACGGTGATTTGAACCGATCGACGCCGATTCAGGCATTGTGCCGAACCCCGGACCAATTCATTTCAATGAGCTTGCGGCGAAGAATAGCACCGGTCCCGCGCTCTTGACCCCGGGATTCTGGTAACAAGTTGTTTACGGAAAACGCGGGTATACACGGAGCCGGACACGCCGGCTGAAACCCGCGTCGGCGCGGGCTTCGATACGGGTTCCGTCCCTCCGAAGCAGGATGCCGACCGGGCACGGTGTCGCGCGGTCGCGACACCGGATGCCGCGCATGCCGCACGCGACGACGCCGGCACTCGTCCGTCGCCGGAGGCAGTGAAGAAGTCAGTACAGGCCGGGAATCAGTCGCCAGGTTCGTGCGCAATACGCGTCGTATTCGGCGCCGAACTGCGAGCGCAGCAGCGCCTCCTCGGCACGGATGCGCGCGACGAGCGGCACGAGCATCAGCACGACCAGCAGCACGCCGACGCCCGAGCGGAACGCGAACGCCCAGCCGACCGCATTGACGAGCAGGCCGAGATAGCTCGGATTGCGGATGCGCCGGTAGATGCCGTCCGTCACCAGCGCATGGCCCGGCTGGATCGCGACGAGCCCGCTGAAGCGCTTGCCGAGCACGAACACCGGCCAGATGCGCAGCGCGCCGCCTGCGACATACAGCACGACGCCGATCCATCGCAGCGCATCGCCGCCGAACGTCCAGAAATCGAGCTGGTCCGTCAGCGCGGGCAGATACGCGAGCAGCAATCCGAACAGCGCGAACGCCGCGAGCACCCAGCGGTTGTCGCGGCTTTCGCGCTCGCCGGCGCTCAGGTTGCCTTCGGTGAACATCGCGACGACGGCCATCGCGAGCGTTGCGACGACGATCACGACCAGCGGCGGATGGGAAAAGAATGCGTCGAACCCGCCGATGCCGAGCACGGCGAGCCCGAGGTAGACGAGCGTGGACACGCTCGACAGGATCGCGACCTTGGGCGTGAGTGCCATCGCTGCCTCGCCGGGATGCGTTTTCCTGTGAAGTATAGGATCCCGGGCGAACGATGCGCGTGCGGCGCGTGACGCGCCGCACCGGTCGTCATGCGGGCGACGCCGGACCGGTTCGTCCGGCACACGGGCAAACAGCCGTGCCCGCCGGACGCTCAGCGAATCCGGAAGTTGCCGCCGATGCCGACGCTGATCGGCGGTGCGTAATACGCGGGCGCATAGCCATAGTACGCCGGCGCGGGCGCATATCCGTAAGGCGGCGCGACATAGCAGCCGGACAGGCCGCCGATCAGGGCAAGCGTGAGGAGTAGTCTGGTCATGGCTCGGATCCCGGCGCTAAACAACACGAAAGACGAATGGCATCGTGCGAAGGCCGCGCCGCCGCGGTGCGCGCGGCGGCCGGACGAAGCGGCGATCCGCCCTTCCCGTCGCTCGATGAAGCAATGCGCCGAGTCTAGCGCGCGGCTTTCCGGGCCGCGTTTCGTGCGCGGTTACACGTATTACCTCGCATGACCGCTGAAACAGATGGCAGCGACGCGGCGGCCGGCAAGCGCGCGGCCCCGCCGTCGTGCGCGTTACACGAAGTGCGCGCGGATCCGCTGCGCGATCGATTCGAGCGTCGCCGCATCGGCCATGTCGCGCGCATGCATCCGCAATTCGACGCCTTCCGAGCGCGGAATCACGTGGAAGTGCACGTGCGCGACCGTCTGGCCCGCCGCCGCGCCGTTGAACTGGCCGATGAACAGGCCGTCCGGTTCGAGCGCCGCACGCACCGCCGCCGCGACGCGCTGCGTCATGCGGATGCTCGCCGCGGCCGCGTCGCCGGACAGGTCGAAGATCTGCGCCGCGGGCTCCTTCGGGATCACGAGCACGTGGCCGTCGGCCTGCGGCATCAGGTCCATGATCGCGACGGTCGCGTCGTCTTCGGCGACCTTCACGCACGGCAGTTCGCCGCGCAGGATTTTTGCGAACGGGTTGTTGTTGTCGTAGGACATGGCGTTTTTCCGGTAACGGTTGGCTGGGAGATCGATGTCGGACGATTATCGGCCGATGCGCGGCCCGATTTCAACTCGCGGCGCCGCGCGTCATACAGCCGCGATTGCCACCCGTCGCCCGAACCTGCGACACTGCCGGATCGTTGCCGGCCGGCACGCCATCGAGGACGCTCGCGCATGACGATCCCCGTCAAACCGTTGATTCGACGCGGCCTCGCGGTCGCGCTCGTCGCCGCGCTCGGCTATGCCGGCTACATGCTGTCGCGGCTCGCGCCGATCGCCACCGGCTACGCGGCCAAGGCGCTGTGTTCGGGCGTGTTCGTGTCGGGCCGGCCGGCCGCGTCGGTAATCGACGTCGACATCATGGCCGGCGTGCATCCGCTGCTGAAGCTGGTGCGGCCGTCGATCGATGCCGAGCACCATCGCGCCCGCGCGACCTTCGCCGGCTTCGCCGAACGCGACGCCGAATTCCGCCCCGGGCTCGGCTGCACGCTCGTGCTCGGGCCGTCGCCGGGCGCACTGCCGGCCGCGCTGCCGCCGTTCCCCGATCCGCCGCCCGCCCGACCCGAGCCGCTCGCCGCACTGCCGGCCGGCATCGACGCGCGCAAGCTGCGGACGGCGCTCGACCGCGCATTCGACGAGCCCGACCCGGCGCGGCCGCGCCGCACGCGCGCGGTCGTCGTGATGTGGCGCGGCGAGGTGATCGCCGAGCGCTATGCGCCCGGCTTCACCGCCGACACGCCGCTGCCCGGCTGGTCGATGACGAAGAGCGTGACGGCCGCGCTGGTCGGCACGCTCGTCGCGCAGCACCGGCTGTCGCCGGACGCATCGGCGCTGCTGCCCGAATGGCGCGGCCGCGGCGATCCGCGCGCGGCCATCACGCTCGACGAACTGCTGCGGATGACGAGCGGCCTGCACTTCAACGAGGACTACGACGACCCGCTGTCCGATGTCGCCGTGATGCTGTTCACGCAGCCCGATACCGCGCGGTTCGCATCGACCATGCCGCTCGCCGCGCAGCCCGGCACGCAGTGGTACTACTCGAGCGGCACGACCGAGATCGTCGCGCGCGTGATGCGCGACGCGCTGGGCGGCAGCGGGCAAGACTATTTGTCGTTCCCGCGGCGCGCGCTGTTCGCGCCGCTCGGGATGCGCAGCGCCGTGTTCGAGCCCGATGCGGCCGGCACGCTGGCCGGCGCGTCGTTCATGTATGCGAGCGCGCGCGACTGGGCGCGCTTCGGCCAGCTTCTGCTGCAGGACGGCGTATGGAACGGGCAGCGGCTGCTGCCGGAAGGCTGGGTGCGCTACATGGCGAGCGCGACGCCACTGTCGCCGCGCCAGGAATTCGGCGCGCATCTGTGGGTCAAGGTGCCGGAACCGTTCAACGACCGGGATCCGCATGCGAGCGCGATGCCGGCCGACGCGTTTCATGCGGTCGGCCACGAAGGACAGTTCGTCAGCGTGGTGCCGAGCCGGCAGCTGGTGGTCGTGCGGCTCGGGCTGTCGCGCCCCGAATCCGCGTGGAATCACGAGGCGTTTCTCGCGCGCGTGCTCGACGCGCTGCCGCCGGCCGGCGGATAGCGGGCAACGCGGGTAACGCGTACCCGCGCAGCGTGGGCACGACCGACCGAGGTATCGGCTGGCTCTCGCCCGTGCACCGGCCGCCGATACCGCGGCGCGTCAGGGGTTCGCGCTGCCGCCGTAGGTCTTGAACCCTTCGCGCGTCGCGAGCCGCTCGACATAGCGGCTCACCGCCGGGAAGTCCGGGTGCTCGAACGGCGTGCCGAACCAGCGGTTCACCGACAGCCCGATCGGAATATCGGCCAGCGTGAACCGATCGCCGGCCACGAACGCGCCGGTCGCCTCGAGCTGCGCGTTCAGCACGCGCATGTGCTTCGTCCAGTTCGCGATCGACTGCGCGATCGCGGCCGGATCCTGATGCTCGGGCGCTTTGCGCACGAGGCCGAGAAACGCGGGCGGCCACGCGCGATTCAGGTCCGATCCCTGCCAGTCGATCCATTGGTCGACCCGCGCGCGGGCCTGCGGCTCGACCGGATAAAGCGACGCGTCGCCATGGCGGTTCGCGAGATAGCGGAGGATCGTGTTCGATTCCCACAGCACGAAATCGCCGTCCTTGATGACGGGCACGAGACCGTTCGGATTCAGCGCGAGATAGGCCGGATCGTCGGTCGAGCGAAAGCCCGAGCCCCAGTCTTCGCGTTCGAACGGCAGGTTCAGCTCGGCGCACAGCCACAGCACCTTGCGTACGTTGATGGACGGGATCTTGCCGAGTATCTGCAGCATGCGGGCTCCTTGTGAGGTCGGAATGCGGAGCGCCCGCGACGCGTGAGCACCGCGGACGCCTTACCGTCGAAGTTATACACGACCTCGTCGAAAACCACAGCCCTCGACCGCACACTACCGTCCGGTCAGGTCGCGCAGCGCGTGCTCGGCGGTCGGGAACCGAAACACGAAGCCGTATTGCTGCAGCCGCGCAGGCGTCACGCGCTGCCCGTCCAGCAGCAGTTCGGCCATTTCGCCCATCGCGCAGCGCAGCGGCGCGGCCGGCAGGTGCAGCCATGCGGGACGGCGCAGCACCTTCGCGACGACCTGCACGAATTCGCGCTGGCTCAGCGCCGCGGGCGCGACCGCGTTGTAGACGCCCTGCATGCGCGGATCCGACATCGCGCGCGCGACGATCCGCAGCACATCGTCGCGATGAATCCAGCTCATCACCTGCGCACCGTCGCCGAGACGGCCGCCGAAGCCGACGTAGTGCGGCAGCAGCATCGGCCGCAGCGCGCCGCCGGGACCGAACACGATGCCGAGCCGCAGCACGACAGTACGCACGCCGTGACGCGCCAGCGGCTGCGCAGACGCCTCCCATTGCCGGCACAGCTCGGACATGAACCCGCTGCCGGCACGGCTGTCTTCGTCGACCCGTTCATCGGGCGCGCGCACACCGTAGTAGCCGATCGCGGAAGCCTGTATCCACGTGCGCGGCTTAACTTCGGCGGTCTCGACCCATTGCATCAGCGAGCGCGTGACGCCGGCGCGGCTGGCGAGCAGCAGCGCCTGCCGGCGCTTGCTCCAGCGCGCGCCGAGCACGGGTGCGCCGGCGAGGTTGACGACCGTATCGAACCGCTCGTGCGGACGCAGCTGCGCAGCCGACGTCACGCTGCGCACGCGCCCGTGGAACTGGTACGCGGCGCGCAGCGGATCGCGCGTCAGCAGCGTGATCGTATGACCGGCGTCGAGCAGGCGGTTGACGAGCGCTTCGCCGATGAAACCCGTGCCGCCGGTGACCAGCACGTTGCCGGGCGACAGCCCGTCGAACGGATTGGCGACCGGCGCGCGCCGCGCGATCCGGCACGCGGCGATGCCGTCGCGGATGCCCGACGCGGTCACGCCGATCGCGAACACGGTCAGCAGCGCGCCGCGCCATCCGGCATCGACGACGTGCAGTGCGGTCGGCGCCTGCGCCCAGTCGGCCAGCTGCATCGCATACAGGCCGATCAGCGCGCCGCCGTTGACGGCCAGCAGCGTATGCAGCACGCGCTCGGTCGCCGGCAGCTTGCGGCTGCGGTCCTCGACGACGAAATCCCACAGCGTCAGCAGCACTTCGACGCCGAGCACGGCCGCGATGGCCGCCACCCACGCGCCATGGAACGCGAGCCGCGCGAACGACGCGAACACGAGACCGTAGAGCACGGACCGCACCGCGTGGATCGCGAGTTCCCGCCGCGCATGCGGCCGGTGCGGCAGGTCCTGCGTGAGCTCGTGATGATAGAGCGTGTCGAATGCGCCCATCGCGCCCTGCACGATCAGCAGGTCGATGGCCCAGTCGAAAGCAGGCAAGCCGTTCATGCGGCGTCCCTCCTCCACAGCCAGACGAGCGGCGGCACCAGCGCGGCCAGCGCCGCCACGTCCGCCGCGATATTGATTCCGATACCTGCATGCCACGACATCATCAGGTCCTGCGGCGCCCAGACCAGCAGGCCGGCGAGCAGCCATCCCCATACGGCCCGCCTGCGCAGCCGGTTGCCGAGATGCACGAGCGCCAGCATCCAGATCGACAGGCATTGCAGCGTCGCGCCGAGCAGCGACATCCACCACAGCTGCTGAAGGCGCGCGGGAACCGGCGCCGCGGCCGCCCAGAAGTGGCGTTCGATGCCGATGTGATAGCCGTCGAGCAGCGGCGAACCGGCGATCCACGGCAGCGCCGCACCGACGAGCAGGTGCACGATCGCCGCGCCGACCATCCAGCTCACCGCGACGCGGCGCGCGCGGTCGTGTTCGTGGATCCGGGCACCGGTGCGATCCGCTCCGCACGTGCACCCCGTCGAGTCGCAGGCCTCGGCTGCCCGATACCCGAGCCAGCGCGACAGTACATGTCGATTGCGGGCGACGCACCGATACAGCACCGCCAGCGCGCTTCGCATTCCCGGCACGCGAAGCGGCCACACGAGCCAGCGGCGGCCGGCCAGCGCATAAGCCGTCAGGATGGCGTCCACGCCGGCCACGATGCGTCCATCGGGCAGGCGGCCGTGCAGTTCGCGATTCAGCGCCGCGCGATCGACGCCTGGCGGCGCGGGATCGAAACCGGGCCCGGCGATGTCGACGAACGCCAGCCGGCGCTGCGTGTCCGAGGCGCCGAGACGCCGCACCTGCTCCACGCATAACGGGCACCGGCCATCGAAATACAGCACCAGTTGATCCGCTTTCATGCTTTGCACTCCTTTTTTATTCCGGCAACCGCGACCCGATGCATCGATCGACGGTCACATCGGCTTGAGCACCATCAGGAAATAGACGCCCAGCATCGCGAAGAACGCCGGATAGCCGAGCCGCTCCCAGCGCTTCGCATAGCGCCAGTACCGCTCCGGCAGCGCGGCGTCGCCGTTCGCGTGCGCGAGCTTCGCCATCGCGGCCAGTTCGATCTGCAGCCATACGACCGGCAGCCAGCATGCGCCCGCGATCGTGTACAGCACGAGCGATGCAGCGAGCCACGGCGCATGCCATGGCCAGCCGGCCGTATGCGCGAGCCACAGCCCCGACGCGGGCTGGAAGATCACGGCCGGCGTCGTAAACCACCAGTCGGCGCGCACCACGAGGCGCGACACGGCCGCGATCGCCGGCACCGAGCGCGTGCGGTTCGCGAAGAACAGGTAGAACGCGGTACCGAACCCGGTGCCGACCAGCAGCACCGACGACAGAATGTGCAGCGTCTTGACGACGAGATAGGTATTCACGAGCGTTCTTCTCCGGCAAACAGGATCGACAGGATGGCGAGAATCGGTACGTTCTTGAGCACCGGCCCGAACGGCTCGGCCAGCAGGCCGGGCATCGTGACCGCGATGACGGCCGAATACGCGACGATCAGCGCGCCCTGCGCGAGCCACAGGCGGCGCGACGGCGCGGCGACGGTCGCGACGCCGAACGCGAAATCCAGTGCGCACGCCGCATAAAGCGCGACCTGCGCGGGCAGCCCGGTCAGGTGCGCGAGCGCGAGCCGCGCGAGACTGTCGTTCAACGGATGGACGAACGCGCTAACGACGGCCGTCCAGATCCATACGATCGCGAGCGCGCCCCGCAGCAGCGGGCGCTGCCACATCGCGAACGCGTCGCGCCGCAGCGCGGCCGCGTCCGTGCCGGCGAAGGTGCGCAGCCCGCGCGGCGGCCGCCCGAGCAGCGCGACCGTGGCGGCCGGGTCGCCGGTGTTGCCGGCCCGCAGCATCGTCCACGTGTCGCGCGTCAGCATCGCGCCCGGCATCAGCCCCGACAGCGCGGCCGCCCCACCGACCAGCGCGCCGGGCAGCGTCACGCGCAGCGCGGGCGGCAAGCCCATCGCGGCGCGATAGGCGCTCAGCATCTCGCGATACTCGACTTCGTCGCCGCCGACCACGTCGACGATCGCGTCGCCGCGCGCCGGCGCATCGACGAGCCGCGCGACGCATTCGGCGAGATCGTCGACGTGCACGGGACGCAGCACCTGACGGCCGCCGGCCGGCAGCCCGTGCACGGGCAGGCTCGCCAGCATCCGGAACCACCGCGCCGACGCGCCGTCCGCGCCGTACACGAGTGCGGGACGCACGATCCGGGCATCGAGCGGCAGCGTGCGCAGAAAACGATCGGCGGCCAGCTTGCTCGCGAAATAGCGCGAGTCGCCGCGCTCGACACCGAGCGCCGAGATCTGGATCACGCGCCGCACACCCGCGCGAACGCAGGCCGCGAACAACGCGCAGGGCGCCGCGCGATGCACGGTGTCGAGCGTCGCGTCGCGCCGGTCGCCGAGGATACCCACTGCATTGACCACGACCTCGACGCCGTGCCGCGTCAGCCGGTCGAGCCACGGCTCGACGTCGACGTCCTTCGCGAAATCGATCGCGATGTCGCGCGGGCCGGCCGCTGCGCGCACGCCGCGCAGCACGCGATGACCGCGCGCTTCGAGCTGCGTGCACAGCGCCCGCCCGATAAAGCCGTTCGCGCCGCATACGAGCACGTTCATGCCGCACGCTCCGACGCGGGGAACCGGAACACCAGCGGGACGGACCTGTTCATTTTCATCCTCTATTTACAGTTATTTCTGTACAAACAGAAATATTCATCGCAAAAAAAGCGGGCTGCCGCCCGCGCAGGTTACTTCGACGACTTGCGCCTGACCGTCTGGCTGATCTTCGCGCCGATGCCGAGCGCCTTCATCAGCGTATCGGGCTTGAGCCGCAGCATCTCGTCCGACCAGGTCGTCAGCGTCTCGACGAACTGCAGCGTGTCGCGGATCCGCTGCTCGGTCTCGCGGCTCTCGTCGGCGATCTCCGGGCTCGTCAGGCAATCGCGCAGCACCGTGAGCGTCGGCTCGATCTCGCGCTGGCGCCGCCCTTCGACGATCAGCTTGAACAACTCCCAGATGTCGGTCGACGTCTCGAAATGATCGCGGCGATCGCCCAGCACGTGGACGACCTTCGCGAGCCGCCATGCCTGCAGCTCCTTCAGGCTCGTGCTGACGTTCGAGCGCGCGACGTTCAGCGTCTCCGCGATCTCGTCGGCCGCAATCGGCCGGCCGGCGAGGTAGAGCAGCGCGTGAATCTGCGACACGGTGCGGTTCACGCCCCACCGCGAGCCCATTTCGCCCCAGTGAAGAATGAATCGTTCGGCAATCGGTGTGAGTTCCATGTCGCGAAATTTAGGTTTTTCAGTTATTTCTGTCAAGAGAGAAATAGCCGAAGCCGCCGCCGGATGCGCGCATCCCGTGGTCCGACCCTGGCCGCCGCGACGCGCCGGCACGCGGCGCGGGCGGCCATGCCCGCCCGCGATTCGCCGCTTCCTTTACAATGCGCGGGATTTTTCCGTTTTCAGGCCGTTGCCGCCTTTCAGACAAGAGGTTTCCATGATCATCAAACCGCGCGTGCGTGGCTTTATCTGCGTGACGACTCATCCCGTCGGCTGCGAAGCCAACGTCAAGGAACAGATCGACTACGTGACTTCGCACGGCCCGATCGCCCATGGTCCGAAGAAGGTGCTCGTGATCGGCGCGTCGACCGGCTACGGCCTCGCCGCCCGGATCTCGGCCGCATTCGGTGCGGGCGCGGACACGCTCGGCGTGTTCTTCGAGCGCGCCGGCAGCGACACCAAGCCCGGCACGGCCGGCTGGTACAACAGCGCCGCGTTCGAGAAGTTCGCGGCGGAAAAGGGCCTCTACGCGCGCAGCATCAACGGCGATGCGTTCTCCGACAAGGTCAAGCAGGTCACGATCGACACCATCAAGCAGGATCTCGGCAAGGTCGACCTCGTCGTCTACAGCCTCGCCGCACCGCGCCGCACGCATCCGAAGACCGGCGAAACCATCAGCTCGACGCTGAAGCCGATCGGCAAGTCGGTCAGCTTCCGCGGCATCGACACCGACAAGGAAGTGATCCGCGAAACCGCGCTCGAGGCCGCGACGCAGGAAGAGATCGACGGCACCGTCGCCGTGATGGGCGGCGAGGACTGGCAGATGTGGATCGACGCGCTCGACGAGGCCGGCGTGCTGGCCGACGGCGCGAAGACGACCGCGTTCACGTATCTCGGCGAGCAGATCACGCACGACATCTACTGGAACGGCTCGATCGGCGAAGCGAAGAAGGATCTCGACCGGAAGGTGCTGTCGATCCGCGACAAGCTGGCCGCGCACGGCGGCGACGCCCGCGTGTCGGTGCTGAAAGCCGTCGTCACGCAGGCGAGCTCGGCGATCCCGATGATGCCGCTCTACCTGTCGCTGCTGTTCAAGGTGATGAAGGAGGCCGGCACGCACGAAGGCTGCATCGAGCAGGTCTACGGGCTGCTGAAGGACAGCCTGTACGGCGCGACGCCGCACGTCGACGACGAAGGCCGCCTGCGCGCGGACTACAAGGAACTCGATCTGCAGATTCAGGCGAAGGTCGTCGCGCTGTGGGACCAGGTCACCAACGACAACCTGTACGAGCTGACCGATTTTGCCGGCTACAAGACCGACTTCCTGCGTCTGTTCGGCTTCGAGATCGCCGGCGTCGACTACGACGCGGACGTGAACCCGGACGTGAAGATCCCGGGTCTGATCGACGTCACGGCCTGACCGGCCGGCCTGCCGCGCGCGATCGCGCGGGCGGCAGGCGGGCGGCGAGCGCCGGCGGGCCATCCGCCACGCTCGCCGGTCGCGCCGTCAAAGCGGCGCGCCTTCCTCCAGATAGATCCCCGCCGACAACCCGGCCTTCACCTGCCGCGTAAATTCGTCGGTGGACACTTCCTCCGCGCCCGCCTCGATCGCGTCGTACGCCTGGCGCACGACGTCGGCCGGCGTCGCCTTCGGCACGTCCAGCCCGCGCGTCAGGTCGGTATCGATGAAGCCGGCATGCAGCCCGACGACCTGCGTGTGCTGCTCGCGCAGCGAATAACGCAGGCCGTTGGTCAGCGCCCACGCCGCCGACTTCGACACGCCGTAGCCCGACAGGATCGGCCGGTTCACCCAGCTCGCGACCGACAACACGTTCAGGATCGCGCCGCCGCCGTGGCCGGCCAGCGTGCCCGCGAACGCGCGCACCATCGCGAGCACGCCGAACACGTTGGTTTCGAAGTGATCGCGCAGCGCGACCACCGCACCGTCGTCCGTCAGGCTGCCGAGCCGCGCGATGCCCGCGTTGTTGATCAGCAGCGTGACGTCGCGCGCCGCCTCGGCGGCCTCGGCCACCGACGCCGGATCGGTCACGTCGAGCTTCACCGGCACGACGCCCGGCAGCGTCACGCCGGCCGGATCGCGCGCGCCCGCATACACCTTGCGCGCGCCTCTTTCGAGCGCCTGCTTCGCAAATTCGCGGCCGAGCCCGCGATTCGCGCCCGTCACGAAAACGACTGCCCCTTCGATCTTCATGATCCTTCCTTTCGCGTGATGGATCGCCTGCGCGCCGGCTCGCCGCGCGCGTGGAATCCGGTGGAAACGAGCTTGCCGATGCGTACCGAACCGTTGCGTCGACGCAGGGCCGGCGCTTGCGCCGATCTGCCGCCCCGCCGACGCCCAAGACCGTGCCGATCGCCCTGCGTGCCGCGCAGCCCGCTTCGCGTCGATCGCGAAGTCGGCTACACTCGATATCAATGTCGATCGCCATTGTCTTTGCGGTGCATTGTGCCGATGCGATTCGGGCACGTCAATGGTGACTGCCATTGTGTTTTTCAATCGACGCGATCGGCGAAATCAGGGAGGAATCGATGGGCGTTTCGAGACAGCAGGCCGCCGAAAACCGCAGCGCGATCGTCGCGGCCGCCGAGCGGCTGTTCCGCGCACGCGGCGTCGACGCGGTGGGGCTGACCGAGCTGATGAAGGAAGCCGGCTTCACGCAGGGCGGCTTCTACAACCATTTCAAGTCGAAGGACGCACTGGTCGCGGCGGTGCTGGAAAAGGCGATGGCGGACCGCGCGGATTCGCCGGGTGCCGGCAGCGTCGCGCAGCAGGTCGCGTCGTACCTGTCGGACGCGCATCGCGACAACGTCGAAGCCGGCTGCCCGCTGTCCGGCTTCGCGGGCGACGCGCCGCGCCTGACCGACGCGGCGCGCGCGTGCTATGCGCAGGGCCTCGCCGCGTATCTCGACCGGCTCGCGGCGAAGGTCGCCACCGACGGCGCGACGGCGGAGCAAAGCCGGCGCGACGCGATCGCGATGTTCAGCCAGATGGTCGGCACGCTCGTGCTGTCGCGCGCGGTTGCCGGCGTCGATCCGGCATTCGCCGACGAAATCCTCGACGCGGGACGCCACGCGCTCGTCGATTCGCCCGACGCGCCGTCCGCGCCGGCGTGACGCGCGGCGCGGCAGCCCGCGCACACCCGGCGGCCCGTTATTCGACCGCGCGCGCAGCGTCCCACAGCGGCTGCGCGCCGAGCGTCGCATGCCACGCGTCGAAGCGTGCGCGCCACGCCTCGAACGGTTCCTTCAGCGGACGACGCGGATCGCCGCTGAGCGAATAGGCCATCCCTTCGATCAGCCAGCGCGGTTTGGTCGCGACGGCCACGTTGCCGAGCACCTCGGCCTGGCGGTGGTGAATCAGTTCGTGCGCGACGAAGAAGGTCTGCCAGCCGCGCGGCGCGACGACCACGCCGAAATTCCCGAGCGTCAGCGCCGCCCGCTCGCCGAGGCCGAATTGGTCGGCGCACGCGCGGGTCGAGCAGAACACCACGCGCGGCGCCTGCCGGAACGCGCCGACCGCCGCCGCCGCACGCGCGGAGCCGTCGTCGTACAGGCGCTGCGCGACGTCGAGCTTCGCGGGATCGTCGGTGCAGATGTCCGCACGCGGGCAGGACACGCCGGGAAGCAGCGCGGGCGCGACGACGCGCAACGGCTTGACGAACGCATACGCGGCGATCGGCAGCGCGACGAGCAGGCCGGCGACAGCCAGCGCGACATGGGTACGTTTCATCGAATTCGGCCGGCGACGTGAGGGTTGGCGTGGCATGGGACGACGCACGCCGCCGCTACGCGAGCTGCTTGTGGAAGAAGGTCGTCGCGCACGGCGCGCCATCGGGCATCAACGCGTAGTTCGGCACGACGCCGACGCGCTGCCAGCCGGCCCGCTCGTAGAGCCGCTCGGCGTCGCCGCCCGTCACGGTATCGAGCACCAGCACGGTCTTGCCGGCCTCGCGCGCGGCCGCGTCGGCCGCGGCCATCAGGCGCGCGGCGACACCCTGCCGGCGCGCGTGCCGCGCGACCAGCATCTTCGCGATATCGGCTCGATGCGGCTGGTTCTCCGGCTGCGCGGTCACGACCTGCACGGTGCCGACGATCCGGCCCGCCGCGTCCTCCGCAATCAGCAGGATCCGCTCGCCGTTCGCGACGCCTTCGGCCACGCGCGTCCAGAACGCGACGGCGGTCGGCCGCGCGATCGGCAACATGAAGCTGACCGACGCGCCGCCTTCGACGCAATCGATCAGCACGTCGGCCAGCGCATCGACGCTGGCCATCGCATCGCGCGCCTCGACGCGACGCACGGTAACAGGTTCGGTCATTCGCACTCCGGTAGTCGGGCGGGCGCATGCGCTCGGCAATCGGCACGGCCCGGTTCGGCAAGCAAGCCGGCGACGCGCGACATTGCGCGACAGCGGCAGGCATTCGGCAACGCGCCGCTCGATCCGCGCGTTGCCGCCGCATCATGCTACGCGACGAAAATTCCCGCTGCACCGTCCCGCCGCACCGCCTATACTTAGCCCCATGGCTAACTTTCAACCCGGCATCAGCGACGTATTCCACGCCCTCGCCGATCCGACGCGCTGCGCGATCGTCGGCGCGCTCGGTCACGGCGAGCAGACCGTCTCCGCGCTGGCCGCGCCGTTCGACATGGCGCTGCCGTCGTTCATGAAGCATGTCGCGGTGCTCGAGCGCAGCGGCCTGGTCCGGACCCGCAAAACCGGCCGTTCGCGCACCTGCGAACTGGTCGGCAGCCGGCTGACCGAGGCCGAGCAGTGGCTCGCCGCGCAGCGTGCGCTGTGGGAAGCGCGCTCGGACCGTCTCGTCGAATTCGTCGAACGCCGCCATCAGGAGGAGCAAGCGCATGTCAGCAAGCCACGTCGAACCCGATGAAAGCCGCGACCTCGTGATCACGCGCACGCTGCGCGCGCCGCGCAGCGCGCTGTGGCGCGCATGGACCGATCCTGCACTGCTGAAGGAATGGTGGTGCCCGAAGCCGTGGACGACCGAAGTCCGCGCGTTCGAGCTGTGGCCGGGCGGCGCCTTTTACACCTTCATGCGCGGCCCCGACGGCGGCACGAGCGACAACCCCGGTTGCTTTCTCGAGATCGTGCCCGAATCGCGCATCGCATTCACGTCGATGCTGACCGGCGGCTGGCGGCCGCAGGTGCCGTGGCTCGGCTTCACCGCGATCGTCACGATGGCCGACGACGACGCGGGCTGCCGCTACGAGGCGCGCGTGATGCATCCCGACGCGGCGACGCGCGATCGCCACGAAGCGCTCGGTTTTTTCGAGGGCTGGAACATCTGCATCACGCAACTGGACGACTTCGCCGCCGCGCTGCGCTGAACGTCGGCACGCGCACGGCGCCGCCATTGCATGGCGCCGCGCGCGCGCCTACGATTCGACACAGGACCGCCGCGGACGCGGGCATGCAGCCCGCGCCGCCGCGCGCTCCGGAGGAGGCGGCCATGTTGCATGCGCACTCGACCCGAATCAGCCGGCACGTCAATGCCCCGCGCGAGCGCGTCTACCGCGCGCTGCTCGATCCGCACGCGGTCGAGCAATGGAAGGTGCCCGACGGCATGACCTGCCGCGTGCATGCGTACGACGCGCGCGAAGGCGGCGCGCTGCGGGTCTCGCTGACTTATGAAGCGCCTGCGGCAGGTGATCCTGCGGCAGGCGGTCCTGCGGCAGGCGGCCCTGCGGCGGGCGTCGGCAAGACCACCGCGCACACCGACACCTATCACGGCCGCTTCGTGACGCTCGTGCCGGACGAGCGGATCGTCGAAATCGATGTATTCGAAACCGACGATCCGATGCTGCGCGGCGCAATGACGATCACGATCACGCTGTCGGACGAGGACGGCGGTACACGCGTCGACGCCACGCACGACGGCGTGCCGCCCGGCGTGCCGGCCGCCGACAACGAGACCGGCTGGCGCATGGCGCTCGCGCGGCTCGCGGCGCTGGTGGAAAGCGGCGAGGGGCGGCTGCGGTCTTGACCGGGCCGGCGTGCCGTGCGGGTCGCAGGTGCAGCACGTCGTACGATGCCCGGCGCGCATGCCGCCCCACCGCCACCGCGTCCGGCGTGCCGCGCGACGCGAAGCGCCGGACCATGCGACACTGGCCGTCACCCGCGTGCGTCGACCGCCCCGTCACCCGGCCGGCGCCCCCTGATCCGGACATGCACGAGGAGACCCGCCCGATGAACGCTGCGCGCATCGCAACGTGGTATTTCGATTTCGTTTCGCCGTTCGCCTACCTGCAACAGGAACAGTTCGACCGGCTGCCGCCCGCTGCAACCTTCGAGCCGAAACCGATCGTGCTCGGCGCGCTGCTCGCGCACTGGGGGCAGAAGGCGCCCGCGGAGATCGCGGCGAAGCGCATCTTCACCTACCGCCACGCGCAATATCGCGCGGACAAGCTCGGCATCCCGTTCCGGATGCCGCCCGCCCATCCGTTCAACCCGATCCGGCCGCTGCGCCTCGCGATCGCGATGGGCGGCTCGCGCGACGCAATCCGGCAGATCTTCCGTTATATCTGGCGTGACGGTCACGATGTCGCGTCGCCGGAAGGCTTCGCCGCGCTGTGCGACGCGGTCGGCTTTCCGGAAGGCGTGAGCGCCGTCGACGCGCAGCCGGTGAAGGATGCGCTGCGTGCGAACACCGATCAGGCGATCGCGCACGGCGTGTTCGGCGTGCCGACCTTCGAACTCGACGGCGACCTGTTCTGGGGCGAAGACGCGACCGCGATGTTCGTCGACTGCGCCACGTCGCGCGCGTGGCTCGACTCGCAGGAGGTGCGCCGCATCAGCACGCTGCCCGAAGGCATCCGGCGCGGCTGACCGCACCGGCAACCGCGACCGCAGGCAACGCGGGCAAACCCGACCGGGCTTGCCCGCCTTTTCTTTTTATTTTCGACCGGTGCATTCGCGATCCCGCCCTGCACGACAAGTTCGCGCAGCACGCAAACGCATTCGCTCATCCGATGCAAGATCCGCATCGCGTCGTCGAATCGTCCGGTTCGGTCCGACATTTTTCACGCCGCGTGAAGCGTGCCGGCGCAAACGTCGGACGATTCGCACCCGCCTTGCGGCACGGCCTCGTCCAATCCGGCCCCATCTCGTCGCCGCCGTTTTATCAGGGGATTCCCGGTATTTTTTCGCATTTTCTTCGAAATAACGGGTGACATACTTGCCACCCATTGCGCTCCGCTGCGAGCGCGCTTCCCGATCCTGCCGGCCGCTCGTCATGCGCGGCGCGTCCGTCGGGGTCACAGAACATGAATAATTTCGACACCGCGATCCAGATCTTTCTCACGCACATTACGTTCGGTCCACTGATGAATCACGCGATTCGCGTGATCGCCGGCCTGTACACGTTCAAGGGCTTCGTGCTCGTCCCCGTGTTGTGCTGGCTGTGGTTCCAGCCCGGTCCGCACCGCGAACGGCAACGCGAGCTGGTCGTCGCGACGCTCGCAAGCGGCCTCGTCGCGCTCGCGATCGGCCGGCTGCTCGCCGAGGTGCTGCCGTTCCGCGTGCGGCCGATCTACAACCCCGAGCTGCACCTGCACTTCCCGTCCGCGGGCTTGCGCGCCGCCACGCTGCAGGCCTGGAGTTCGTTCCCGAGCGATCACGCGATGCTGTGGATGGCGATCGCGACGGGCATCTTCATCATCGCGCGCCGCGTCGGCGTGCTCGCACTGCTGTATGCGGTCGTGTTCATCTGCCTGCCGCGCGCGTATCTCGGCTTCCACTACCCGACCGACCTGCTCGCGGGCGCGGCCATCGGCGTCGCGATCACGTGGCTGCTGACGCGCGACGTGATCCGTTCGCGCTTCGCGCCGCAAGTACTGCAGACGATCCGGCGCTTCCCCGCGCCCGCCTATACGCTCGCGTTCCTGCTGTGCTTCGAGCTGATCACGCAGTTCGACGAACTGCTGACGCTCGCACAGTCGGCGACGCATGCGATGTGACGCGCGGGCTTTGCGATGCTGCCGCTGCTGTCGTTCCGCCGACCGGGCCTGCGCTGCCGGCCGCACGCGGCGGCCTCGCGCCGCGCGGCACCCGCGCGCGTCAGTCGCGATCCGGCGCGCCGAGCGGAAAGAACGAACGGAACGGCCGCGCCTCGTCGACGGCCCGCGCGAACGACGGCCGCGCAAGCAAACGCTTGCGATACGCAATCACGTTCGCGAACGACGGATCGATCCGGTGGGTCCAGTCCGCGTAGAACAGGAACGGCGCGGCGCCGCAGTCGGCGAGGCTGAAGCGGTCGCCGGCCGCCCATTCGCGATCGGCCATCTTCGCGTCGAGCCATGCGTACGATTTTTCCAGCATCGCGCGCGCGTCGGCAACGCCCCGCGCATCGCGCTCGGCCTGCGGACGCAGCGCGTCGAATACGACCTTCTGCTGCGGCGTCGCCACGTAGTTGTCGAAGAAACGATCCATCATCCGCACCTCGATCGCGTCGTTCGGATCCTCGGGCAGCAAGCGCACCGGCCCCGGATATTTGAGCCCGAGATACTCGACGATGATGGTCGCCTCGATGATCGTGCGGCCTGCGTCCACCAGCACCGGAAAACGCTTCATCGGCCACAGCGCGGCCAGCTCCTGCATCGGTTTCGGGTCGTCGTGCGGCAGCAGACGGTAATCGAACGGCGTACCGTTCTCGTACAGCGCGGTCAGCACCTTCTGGCAGTAGGACGAAAACGGATGGGCGTAAAGCGTCGGCATCATTGCGCGGCCTCTGTGGAGTTCGGGCGCCGTGTCGTGGCACCGCATGGTCGGATACCGTGACGACGAACGACGGCCGGCCGATTCGACATGCGTGCGGATCTTTCCGCATCATGCAGGCGCTACGACCTGCCGTCCATCGCGACCCGCCCTTCCGCGCGCCAGCGCAGCATCCCGCCACCGAGGTTCGCGACCGCGTCGAAACCGGCCTTGCGCAGCAGCACGGTCGCCTGCGCGGAACGCCCGCCTGCCCGGCATACGGTCACGATCGGCCGGTCGCGGGCGAGCTCGCCGGCGCGCGCGGCCAGTTCGCCGAGCGGAATCGACGTCGCGCCGGGCAGATGGCCGAGCGGGCCCTTGAACTCGTCGGGCTCGCGCACGTCGACGACCTGTACCGCCGGCAGATGATCCTCGAGCCACTGCGGATCGATTTCCCAAAAGCCGGCGAACGTATAGACGAGCGGCGCCCAGTCGGCCTCCGCGTGCGCGTCGGGTGCGCTCGCGGCGACCCCGCACCGCAGGTTCGCGGGCACCGCGACGTCGATCTGCCGCGGATGCGGGAGGCCGAGGTTGTGCATGTAGCCCGCGAAATCGTCTTCGCTGAGATCGCCGCCGAGGCGCGGATTGAAGCGCCGCTCCTCGCCGACGCTCGTCGCCGTCAGCCCGCGATAGTCGTGTGCGGGATACAGCAGGCACGCGGCCGGCAGCGTGAACAGCCGGCCGTGCACCGCGCGATATAACGCGCGCGGATCGCCCTGCTGGAAATCGGTGCGCCCCGTGCCGCGGATCAGCAGGCAGTCGCCGGTGAAGGCCATCGATTCGTCGTCGAGCACGAGGCTGATGCAGCCGTTCGTATGGCCGGGCGTCGCGCGCACGGTCAGGTAGCGCGCGCCGAATGCGCAGCGGTCGCCGTCGCGCAGATAGCGATCCGCGCCCTGCGCGCCGCTCGCGGCCGAGATCGCGATCGCGCTGCCGGTGCGCTGCTTCAGCAGCCACGCGCCTGTCACGTGATCGGCGTGCACGTGCGTGTCGACGGTCGCGACGAGCCGCAAGCCCAGTTCGTCGAGCAGCGCCGAGTCGCGACGCACCTGTTCGAAGACCGGGTCGATCAGCAGCGCCTCGCGCGATGCGTGGTCGGCGAGCAGGTACGTGTAGGTAGACGATTGCGGGTCGAAGAGTTGCCGGAAGATCATCGTGAAGTCGCTCCGTCGCCGGTTCGTGTCGACTTATAGCGTAGGCCAAAATGCACGCTGCCGACGCGCGGTGTACGGTGGATTCCGGTGCGGCGGGACGATTCGCCGCGACCGGCCGACCGTGCGCGCTGCCTTACACTACGGCCTGTTCACGTCTTGCGTTCACAGGAATTCCGTCGCCATGTCGATGACGATCGATCCAAAGCAGGCCGCCGCGCTGCTGGCCGTCGCCGACACCGGCAGCTTCGAGCAGGCGGCCGTGCGGCTGCACGTGACCGCATCCGCGGTCACGCAGCGCGTGCGCGCGCTGGAGGCGAGCCTCGGCACACCGCTCGTGCTGCGCACGCGGCCGTGTCGGCCGACGGTGGCCGGGCAGCGCGTGCTGCAGCATCTGCGCCGCGTCGCGCTGCTGCAGGCCGACCTGCAAAGCATGCTCGCAACCGAGCGCGAATCGCCGATCTCCGTCACGATCGCGCTCAACTCCGACAGCCTCGGCACCTGGTTCCTGCCCGCGCTGACCTCGGTGCTGGCGGGCGAGCGCATCCTGTTCGAGTTGATCGTCGAGGATCAGGACCACACGTTCGCGCTGCTCGAGAGCGGGATGGC
This sequence comes from Burkholderia pseudomultivorans, assembly GCF_902499075.1. Taxonomy (GTDB): domain Bacteria; phylum Pseudomonadota; class Gammaproteobacteria; order Burkholderiales; family Burkholderiaceae; genus Burkholderia; species Burkholderia pseudomultivorans. Next base: position 19,979 of record NZ_CABVPP010000020.1, read on the forward strand.
GATCGGCTGCGTGACGACCGAGCCGAAGCCGATGCGCGGCTGCGTCGCGACGCCGCTCGGCACGACGCGCTACCGGCTGCTCGCGGCCGCCGCGTTCGCGGTGCGCTGGTTTCCGCGCGGGCTGAACCGCGCGAGCGCGCGGCGCGCGCCGGTGGTCGCGTATTCGCGGCGCGACACGCTGCAGTCGTCGTTCCTGGAAGAAAAATTCGGGCTGCCGGACGGCGCGTATCCGTGCCACTACGTGCCGGGCACACATGCGCACTTCGCGGCGGTGCGGCACGGACTCGGCTACGCGATGGTGCCGGAGCCGCTGATCGGCGGCGCGCCGCTCGACGCGCAGGGGCTCGTCGATCTCGCTCCCGCGCACCCGACCGACGTCGCGCTGTACTGGCACGCGTGGACCGTGCAGTCGCCGACGATGGCGTCTCTGTCCACGCGCGTCGTCGAGGCCGCGCGCCGGCTGCTCGAGCCGCTGCCGAAATGAATCGAGCGGATGATCGGTGCCGCGACGCGGCGGCAGCGCCATCCCGCGTGCCGCGCGGACAGCGGTTGCCGCCGCCCGGCACGCGAGGACTTCAGCCGCGCCGCTGCGCGAAATACGCGCCGACCGCCTCGACGAATGTGTCGATGTCCGCGCGCGACACGTCGCAGTGCGTGACGAAGCGCGACGCGTAGAGCATCTGCGTGAGCATCCCGCGTGCCTTGAGCCACGCTTCGAGCGGCGCGCAATCGGCTTCGGGGAATTGCGCGAACACCATGTTCGTCGCCTGCGACAGCACTTTCACGGGCTCGATGCGCGCAAGGCCCGTCGCGAGATGCGCGGCGTTCGCATGGTCGTCGGCGAGCCGCTCGACGTTGTGGTCGAGCGCATACAGGCACGCCGCCGCGAGAATGCCCGACTGGCGCATCCCGCCGCCGAGCACCTTGCGCCAGCGCTGCGCGCGCTCGATCAGCGGGCGGCTGCCGACCAGCACCGAACCGACCGGCGCGCCGAGCCCCTTCGAGAAGCAGATCGACACGGTGTCGAACGGCGCGCACAGCTCGGCGATCGAGCGGCCCGACGCGACCGCCGCGTTGCACACGCGCGCGCCGTCGAGATGCGCGGCCAGCCCGCGGCTGCGCGCGAACGCGACGGCTTCGTGCACATAGCCTTCCGGCAGCACCTGGCCGCCGATCGTGTTCTCGAGCGCGAGCAGACGCGTGCGCGCGAAATGGTTGTCGATCGGCTTGATCGCGGCGGCGATCTTCGCGATCGGCAGCGTGCCGTCCGGCGCGTTCTCGATCGGTTGCGGCTGGATGCTGCCGAGCACGGCCGCGCCGCCGCCTTCGTACTTGTAGGTGTGGGCAAGCTGGCCGACGATGTATTCGTCGCCGCGCTCGCAGTGCGCCATCAGCGCGGCCAGATTGCTCTGCGTGCCGCTCGGGAAGAACAGGCCGGCTTCCTTGCCCGCGCGCTCGGCCGTGGCGGCCTGCAGGCGCAGCACGGTCGGGTCGTCGCCCCATACGTCGTCGCCGACTTCGGCGGCTGTCATCGCGGCCAGCATCGCCTGGCTCGGACGCGTCACGGTATCGCTGCGTAAATCGATCATTGCTTTGCCCTGAGTGAACGCAGGCCGGAACCGAGGCGCCCGGCCCTGCCGAAACGAGACTCAGAGTGTACGCAATTCGCCGTATGCCTGCCGACGGCGCGGGGCGCGCGCGGCGTGCCCGTACACCGCGTCGCTTCGCGCCGTGCCGCCTGCCGTCAGTAGCGCGGCGGCGGCGGTTGAACGCCGGCCGGCGGCATCGGCGGCGGCGTACGCGGCGCGCCGCCGTATCCGTCGCCGCCATACCCGCCACCGCCGCCGCTCATCCCGCCCGGCACCGGCACACGATTGCCGGACGCATACATGCATTGCAGATAGCCGTAGTCGTAGCGGCGCTGCATGTCGTACGCCGAGCCCTGCGCCGCGCCGGCGCCGACCACGCTGCCCGCGAGCAGGCCCGCTCCCGCACCGACGGCCGCACCGGTGCCGCCGTTGATCGCGGCGCCCGCCGCCGCGCCCAGCGCGGTGCCGACAGCCGCGCTGCCGACCGCGCTCGCGGTCGACGCCTGCCCGGCACTCACGCCGCCGGACTGCTGGAACGCAAACTGGCGGCAGTTCGCGTCGTCTGCGCGGAACTGGTCGAACGACTTGCCGGTGCCCGGCAGCGCCATCACGCTCGGCCCGGTCGGCATGTACACGCACGCGCCGAGCAGCGCGGCCAGCGCCAGCGCGGCCGGCAGGCGCAGATGTCGAATCGCTGGTTTCATCGTCGCGCCTCCGTCATTGCGGTCGCGCCGGCACCGATCGCCAGCCCGACTTGCATTCCTTCACATACGGGTAGTAATGCCGCGACGCGTCGCAGTAGTACCAGACGTTCGCGTCGCCGCTGTCCTGCGGCTGCCCCTTCTCGACGTATTCGGGCGGCGGGCCCGGATCGACGGGCACCGCGACGACGGGCGGCGGGTAGTAGTACGGCGCAGGAACCACGGGGTAGTAGTACGGGTAGCCGGGGCCGACATAGACCCCGACCCGGGCGGCATGCGCGATGCCGCCCGTCGCGATCGCCACCGTCGCGACCGCGCCCAGCGCGAGCTTCAATCCATTCACGTCACGTTCTCCGGCAGGCCGGTTCGTCGATTCGAACCCGGCATATCGAACGCTACGCCGCGCGCGATCCGGCATCCATTACGGGCACCCGCGCCAATGTTGCATGCCGTTACCGTTGTGACAGACCCCATCGGCGGCGGCCCGCTGGCGCGGCCGCGCATATTACGCGCTAACAGGCCGAAACCGGCCGCTCGCGCACGGCGCCGCGCGCGCGGTTCGCCGCGCCCGATAGCGTTCGATGACGCGACGCGCCATATTGACGCACGTGCGGCAGACCGCCACGCCGGGCGGCCGCACGCCGCGAACACCGTTCTTGATACGAATCAACGATTTACCCCGGAATCGTGCGCGACGGGCTGGACATCTGCGACGAGTTGGCACATTTCGCGGCGCAACATCGCGTCCCATACTCCAGCCAACCCCGCCGCCCGCCGGCCGGGGTCCGCCGGCATCCGCCGGCGGGCATCGACAGCTTCGGTCAACTGGTATGGACACCGCTTTCTCGGCCCTCGATCTGGCCCGCCTGCAATTCGCGTTCACCGTCTCCTTTCACATCGTCTTCCCGGCCATGAGCATCGGCCTCGCGAGCTTCATCGCGGTGCTCGAATACCGCTGGCTCAAGACCGGCAAGCCGTACTACAAGACGCTGTGCCTGTTCTGGTCGAAGATCTTCGCCGTCGCGTTCGGGATGGGCGTCGTCTCCGGCGTCGTGATGAGCTATCAGTTCGGCACCAACTGGTCGGGCTTCTCCAGCTTCGCCGGCTCGGTCACGGGCCCGCTGCTGATGTACGAAGTGATGACCGCGTTCTTCCTCGAAGCAGGCTTCCTCGGGATCATGCTGTTCGGCTGGAACCGCGTGAGCCCGCGCGCGCACTTCGGCGCGACGCTGATGGTCGCGATCGGCACGCTGATCTCGACCTTCTGGATCCTCGCATCGAACAGCTGGATGCAGACCCCGCAGGGCTTCGAGATCGTCGACGGCCGCGTCGTGCCGACCGACTGGTTCGCGATCGTCTTCAACCCGTCGTTCCCGTACCGCCTGCTGCACATGGCGATCGCCGCGTTCATCGTCGCCGCGCTGGTCGTGGCCGCGACCGGCGCATACCACCTGCTGAAGGGCCGCCGCGACAAGAGCGTGAAGAAGATGTTCTCGATGGCGCTGTGGCTGCTGCTGGTGCTCGCGCCGGTGCAGGCGGTGATCGGCGACCAGCACGGCCTGAACACGCTGAAGTACCAGCCCGCGAAGATCGCCGCGATCGAGGGGCTGTGGGAAACCGAAAAGGGCGGCACCGCGCTGAACCTGTTCGGCATTCCCGACATGAAGGCCGAGACCACGCACTATGCGCTGAAGGTCCCGCATCTCGGCAGCCTGATCCTCACGCACAGCTGGGACGGCGAGATCCGCGGGCTGAAGGAATTCCCGCCGGAAGACCGGCCGAACTCGACGCTCGTGTTCTGGAGCTTCCGGATCATGGTCGGCCTCGGCTTCGCGATGATCGGCCTCGCCGTGCTCGCGTGGTTCCTGCGCCGCCGCGGCCGCCTGTATGAATCGAAGCTGCTGCAGCGCTTCGCGCTGGCGATGGGCCCGGCCGGCTTCGTGTCGCTGCTCGCCGGCTGGGTGACGACCGAAGCGGGCCGCCAGCCGTGGGTCGTCTATGGCGTGATGCGCACCGCGCACGCGGTGTCGCCGCTGTCGGTGCAGCAGGTCAGCGTGTCGATGATGACGTTCGTGATCGTGTACTTCCTCGTGTTCGGCACCGGCGTGTACTACATGCTGAAGCTGATGAAGGCCGGCCCCGCGCTGCCCGATGCGAAGCACGACGACACGCCCGACACGCGCCGCGACCATACCGCGCGCCGCCCGATGTCGGCCGTCGACGAACCGCTCGAGACCGTCTGAGCCGCCCACCCCATCCGCACACGAGAAAACCTATGGACGTCACCGTAATCTGGGCCGCGATCATCGCATTGGGGCTCTTCATGTACGTCGTGCTCGACGGCTTCGACCTCGGCATCGGCATCGTCTTCCCGTTCTTCCCGGACGAGAACGAACGCGACCTGATGATGAACACCGTCGCGCCCGTGTGGGACGGCAACGAGACCTGGCTCGTGCTCGGCGGCGCGGGCCTGTTCGCGGTGTTCCCGGTCGTCTACTCGACCGTGCTGTCCGCGCTGTACCTGCCGCTGATCTTCATGCTGGTCTGCCTGATCTTCCGCGGCGTATCGTTCGAGATCCGCGCGAAGGCGCGGCGCACCAAGCATCTGTGGGATCTCGCGTTCATCGGCGGCTCGGCCGGCGCGACGTTCTTCCAGGGGATCGCGCTCGGCGCGTTCCTGCAGGGCATCGACGTGAAGAACGGCGTGTTCGCGGGCGACGCGTTCGACTGGCTCACGCCGTTCAGCCTGCTGACCGGCCTCGGCCTGATCGCGACCTATGCGCTGCTCGGCTGCTGCTGGCTGGTCGCGAAGACCGAAGGCGACCTGCAGCGCCGGCTGCATCGCGTGGTGTGGCCGCTGACGGTCGTGCTGCTCGGCTTCATCGCGATCGTCAGCCTGTGGACGCCGCTGCAGGATCCGGCCATTGCGCAGCGCTGGTTCGATACGGGGCTGTTCTGGCGTCTGCTGCCGGTGCCGTTCCTCGTGGCCGGATGCGCGGTGTGGATGCGGCGCGCGGTGCGCGACCGGCACGACATGACGCCGTTCGTGCTCGCGCTGGCGCTGGTGCTGCTCGGCTACGTCGGCCTGCTCGTGTCGCTGTTCCCGTACGCGATTCCGCAGACGCTGACGATCTGGGAAGCCGCCGCACCGCATTCGAGCCAGACCTTCACGCTGGTCGGCGCAGCGGTTATCCTCCCGATCATCATCGCCTACACGACGATGGGTTATTGGGTATTCCGAGGCAAGGTGCGCCATGAAGACCAGCATTACTACCACCACTGAACGGCAACCCGATACGCGCCGGCCGCGCATGCGCGGCTGGATGTGGTTCGTCGTGCTGTGGGCAGGCGGCGTAATCGGCGCCGTCACGCTCGGCTACGCGTTCAAGATCTTCATGAACCTGACGCTGTTTGCCGTGAAATGATTGCGGTGAAGTAAGCTGGGCGCCCGGCGCGAAGTCCGGGCGCAGGATGCCGGTCACGCCCGGCTGCGGCGCATCATCCGCGCCCGCGCAGGGCCGCTTCGATCTTGCGGTCGGTCTTGTACTGGCTCAGTGCATACACCGACCAGATCGCGGCCGGCAGCCAGCCGATGATCGTGAGTTGCAGGATCAGGCAGATGATCCCGGCGATCGGGCGGCCGATCGTGAAGAACTGGAACCACGGCAGCAGCAGGGCAAGCAGAAGGCGCATGAACCGACCTCTCGGTATGTCGTTGAACGGGTGACGCGTCGCGAATATGCCGGCGCATGCGGCGGATTTCAAGCCGCATGCATCGGCCGCATCCGGGGCCGCCCGCATCGCCCGCGTCATGCCGCGGGCGCCTTCCCGTCAGGCGCGGCGATCCGCGCCCGACGCCTCCCTGGATACCCGCCTCAACGGTCGATACCGAGCCCCGGCAGCACGCGCGTGTTCTCGGCCACGACCGCATGCAGCAGTCGCGGGTCCGCACCGAGCAGCCCGAGAATCGTCGGCGCGACCTGCTTCGTGCCGACCAGGTCGGTCACGGTGCGCGCGCGATGCAGGCCCGGATACGACACGAGCAGGCCGAGATGGCTGTCGTCGGGCGCGTTGCCGCCGTGCTCCTCGTCCTTCTTCGTGCTCGACATATAGATCACGCCCGGATTCGGCTGCACGACGATGTCCGGCGTGCGGCCGTTGGCCGGATCGCCGAAGCGGTCGGCCAGCGCCGCGCCGTACAGGATGTAGGCCTGCGAACCGTCCGCGCAGATCCCCGGCGCATTGCAGCCCAGGTTCGCTTTCAGCGTCTGCACGACGGCCGTGCGCTGGTTGCGGTCGCGCAGCCAGATCAGGCCGACGTCGTCGGTCTGCACGAAGCCCGTGCCGACCAGGCCCGAACCGTCGTTCAGGTTGCCCGTCGTCGTGTTGTTCTGGCCGAAGTTGCCGTTCGGGTCGAGATAATTGTTCGCTTCGAGCAGCTTGGTCAGCGTATCGCCGTTCTTCACGAGCTTGGTGTGATCGGTCGGCGACTGGCCGTGCTTCGACGTGACGATCACGGCCGTCGACGAATACAGGTTGGCCTGCTTCAGCGCCGCGACGATATGACCGATCGAGTTGTCGACATACGTGATCGCGTTCGCGACCTGCCCGTTCGGCGTGAAGTTCGCGTCGAGATAGCCGCCGCCCGTCGCGACCGGCGCCTTCTGCGCGACGCTGAGCGTCTGGAAGTCGGCGCCGAACAGCGTCGGCACCGGCGCGCTCTTCGTCCCCGTCGAGTCGCGGCCGCCGATCTGGTTGATCAGCGCCTGCACGTGCAGGTTGTCGAAGCGCGCGGTATGCGAGTAGATGTCGGTGTAGTTCGTGCCCGTCGCCGGATCGATCGAGTTGATCTCGGTGCGCGCGAGATCGTCGACGCCGGTGCCCGACGGCCCGTTCAGCCAGTCGTAGCCCCACGCGTGCTTGTCGGCCCACGCGGTATGCGCGTTCGGGATGCCCGCCTTCACAGCCTCGAACACCGTGTTGGTTTTCACGTAGTTGTGCGGATAAACCGGCACGCACTGGCCGTTGACCTTCGCGTGCGGAATCGCCTGCGGGTTGAATGCGCCGCCGCCGTCGAGGTGGACGAGCGCGCCGCCGTTCTCGGCGTCGATGCCGGTGGTCTCGTCGAACACGACGTTCCAGCCCTGCTTGCCCGAGCAGGTCGTGTCGCTCGGCGCGTACAGGTTGCGGTCGTACGACACGTCGTAGAACAGGCCGGCCGTCTTCGGCGAGCCGCCCGTCACGAGCGCCGCGAGGCCCGGGAACGAGTCCGACAGGCCCGGCGTATACGCGTTCGTGTACGTCACGCCGCTTTGCGCGAGCACCGCGAGATTCGGACACGTGTTCGCGCCGATGCAGCGCGCGAGATCCTGCTCGTGCAGGCCGTCGATGCTGATCAGCAGCACGTGCTTGACGACGCGCCGGCCGTGCGCGGCATCGCTGCCCTGACTGTTGCCGTCCTGCTGCGCGTATGCGCCCATGCTCGCGAGCGCCAGCGCGCCCGCCGCCATCACTGCCGTTTTCCGCTGCTTAACGAAGAAAGACATCATCACCCCACCTCATCGATTGACGTTGAACTGCGTGACCTGCCAACAGCGCGCAAAATATCGCCGCGCCGTGCGGCGGTCGGATGAAGCGGGGCTTTCTGTTTTCTGTCAAACGTAACCAATCGCAAACGACACGCAATCGTCGCAATCGGCGCGGCGCGAATTTTTTTCCGGTTGGCGCGCGACTATTGGCGTGTGATAAAGGGTTTTCCCTGACCCGGAGCACGAGTATGTCGACCCTGGAAGCCCTCCGGTTCGTGCTGGACGATGCACGCACCCCCGAAATCATTCGCCATCATGTCGTCGACGCGCTGCAGTACGCATTGCGCAATTACGGACAGGTCTTTACGGCGAAGGAAGTCGAATGGCTCGCGCAGTGGGACGACGCACGCCTGCCGCTGGCCGCGAGAAAGGAACTGGACAAGCGCGAGCCGGCGATCGCCGCGCGCTGAAGACGCGCGCCGCAGCGCCCCGGTCGAGCGGGCGCCGCGGCGGCAAAGCGCTTACTGCAGGCCGAAATCGACGCGCGTGGTCGCGCCCTTGTCCTCGATGCCCTTCGCATCGAGTTTCGGCGCGACGACGAACACGCGGCTCGCATCGATCTTGCCTTCGAGGTACTGACGCACCGCCTGCGCACGCTGCTGCGCGAGCGCGCGCAACGCGTTGTCGTCGGCCGGCGCGTGCTCGGCCAGCGCCTTCTTCATGTCCGCGTCGGGCAGCGTCTTCTGCAGGCCGATCAGGTTGCGCGGCTTCTTGAAGTCGGCGGCCTTGTATGCACGCGTCAGGTACTTGCCGTACTCGGCCGGCTCGACCTTCACCGACATCGGATCGATGCTCTCGCCCTGGCCGACCACGTCCTTCAGCTTCTGCTGGCGAACCAGGCGTTCGACGTACGCATCGCGCAGCCCCGGCGTGTCCTTGGCCGGGTCGACGCGGCCGATCAGGTCGAGACGGATCGATGGCTTCTCGGTCAGCATCTTCACGATGGTGTCGAGCTTCTTCTGCTGCGCGTCGTCGAGTTCGGACGAACCCGGCGCGAACTCGACATAGCCGAGATCCTCGCCGCCGCCGCCGAACGCGTTCGCGAGCAGCGTGAACGGCGACGTGACGGCCTTCGCGATCAGGTTCAGCACCGCATGCCAGATCAGCCCGCCGATGCTGAACTCCGGATTCGACAGCGAACCCGACACCGGCAGGTTCACGTCGATCTCGCCGCGCGTGTTCTTCAGCAGCGAGATCGCGAGCTTCACCGGCAGCTTCGTCGCCGTGTCGTTCTCGACGTGGTCGCCGAACGTCAGCTGGTCGATGAAGATGTGGTTGTTCGCCTTCAGCTGGTCGTTCGCGAGCTCGTAGTGCAGATCGACGTTGAGCTTGCCCTTCGTGATCGGATAGCCCGCGTACTTCGCCGAGTACGGCGTCAGGTTGGTCAGTTCGATGTCGTGCGCGGTCGCCGTGAGGTCCAGCGCCGGCTTGTCGATCAGCGGGTTCACCGAGCCCTTGATCGAGATCGGCCCGTTGCCCGCGAGGTTCGCAGCGACGTCGACCGGCGCGGAGGTCGTCGAATCGGTGCCGAACGCGCCGACCGTGCCCTTGATCGCGACCAGGTTCGCCGTGTAGTTCGGCTTGATGAAGTTGTCGGTGTAGGTCACGCGGCCGTTCTGCAGCACCAGCTGGCCGAAATGCATCCGCACCGGGTTCTGCGGCGGCGGCGCGGCCTTCACGACCACCGTCGCCGACGCGGCGGCCGGCGCCGACGCCTGCTGCACGGCCGCGGCCGATGCCGCCTGCGCGGCGGCCGGCGGCGTGACGCCCGGCGACAGCGGCACCGGCTCGCCCTTGCTCGCATCGCGCGTGAGCGACTGCGCGGGGCCCGACTCCTTCGCGACGACGTCCTTCAGGTTCAGCCGCCCCTGCGCGTCGAGCAGCACGCGGCCGTAGAAGTCGGAGAACGTCACGCGCGACGCGTCGACATCGGTACCCTTCTCGTCGTAATTCGCCTTCAGGTTCGACAGCGCAAGCGAGCGCCAGCCCGCGAACGGATCGGAGGTCGCCTTGTCGAGCATCCGCACGTCGACGAGCGCGACGTCGCCGCGATACGTCGCGCGCATCGCGTTCTTCACCTGCGCGAACTGCAGGTTGCCCTGCGCGTTGAGCAGCGCGCTCGCGATCGTCGCGTTCAGCGCACTGCCGAAATACGGCTCGAACGCGGCCGCGTCGAGGCGGTTGCCGTTGATCTTCAGGCCGAGCTTCAGCGGCTGCGCGGTCACGTCGCCCGACACGTTCAGCGAACCCTTGCGGTTCAGCGTCGCCTTCAGTTGCACCGGCAGCGGCTTCGTCATGTCGTCGCTGAGCTTCTGCACCGACAGTTCGAGCGGCTTGACCGCCAGTTTCACCGGACGCGGCGTCGACAGGTCCGTGAAGTTCGCGGACGAATCCTTCACGTTCAGCGCATCGATTCGGTAATGCCACGACGGCGCGGCGGCCTCGGCCTTGCGCGCGACCGTGCGCTTCGGCACCGACGCCTGCGCGGGGCCTGCGAGCGCCGCGAGGTCGATCCTGCCGTCCTTCAGCCGCTTCACGTCGAGCGCCAGTCCGCTGGCGTCGACGCTCGCGATCTCCGCGGTGCGCGCGGCGACGTCGACCTTCGCGATCTTCGCGCTCGCATCGGGCAGCACGATCGCGGGCGACTTCGCGTCCGGCGCCGCGATCTTCACCGACTTCAGGCTCACGACGCTGTCGGCAACCTGCGCGTCGAGCGGCGTCTTGCCCCAGTCGGCCTTCGCGTTGAGCGTCGCGCCGAGCGCGCCGTCGAGCACGCGCGCGCGCGTCGCCTCGCCGAGATACGGCTGCAGCGGCGGCAGCGCGAGCGCGTCGACCGTCAGCTTGGTGTCGACCTGCTTCGCCGCCAGGCTGAATGCGCCTTCGGCCTTCAGGTCGCCGCCGCGCGACAGCGACGTCGACAGCGTGTACTTCGCGGGCGTCTTGCCTTGCAGCGAGAAGCCGTCGAGCGTCGCGGCGAGCTTCGTCAGCGACAGCGCGGTCGGCGTGGCCGGCACGCGGTCGTCGACGTTGACCGTGCCGCCGTCGATCGCGAAATGGCGGATCGTCAGGTCGAGCGGCGGCGTCTTCGCGTTCGCTTCGGCCGGCTTCGCGCCGCTCGCGGCGGAGGCGGCAGCAGCGCCCGTGGCACCCGAGGCGGCCGCGGCCGGCTTCGGCGCGGCGGACGGCTGCCCGGCGAGTTTTTCGACGTTCAGCACGCCCTGCTTGTCGCGCGACAGGTCGACCACCGGCTGGTCGATGCGGATCTCGTCGAAATGCAGCACGTTGCGCAGCGGCTCGAGGCTGGCCGCCGCGACGTGCACGCCGCGCGCGGCGAACAGCGGCTCGGACGCGAGGCCCGTCACCTTCGCGTCGGCCAGGTCGACGGTGCCCGACACGCGCAGCGCCGGCGTTTCGCCGTTCATCGCGAAACTGAGCGCGAGGTCGCTGCTCAGCAGGCCGCTCGTGACGGCGACCGGCAGTTTGGTCGGCGCGTACGAGATCAGCTTCGGCACGTCGAGCTTGTCGAACTTCAGCGCGATCTCCGATTCGCGCGACTGCGCAAACGGCTTGGTCTTGCCGTCGATCGCGATCGGGCTGCCGTCGAACCGCATGCGCAGCGTCGGCTGGACGAAGATGTCGGTCTTCGACGGCAGCGTCGCGATGTACGGAATGCCGAGCGTCCACTCGTCGACGACGTGCTTTTCGTTCAGCAGACGGTCGTCGAAATCGATCCGGCCGTTGTTGATCTGGATGTTCGACACGGAGAACAGCGTCGGCTTGCTGTCGGGTTTCGACGGGGTCGAGAATTTCTCGATCAGGTCGGTGAAGTTGAAGCGCTGCGCGTCGTAGCGGACGATGTGAAAGCGCGGCGAGTCGAGGCGCAGCTCGTTGACGATCGGCGCGCCGCGAAACAGCGACGCCCACGACGGCCGCACGACGAGCTTCGCGATGTCGATGAAATCGCCCTGCCCGCCGTGCTCGCCGAGGTGAATGCTGTCGGCTTCGAGATTCAGCGTGTACGGGTTCAGCGCGATGCGCCGGATCGTCGCGGGCCGGTCGAGCTGCTTGCTCAGCTGCTGTTCGGCGATATGGCGGATCAGCGGCGGCGCCGCGAAGAATCCGAGCAGTCCGAATAGAACCAGGAAGATCAGCACGCCGATGCCGATGCGCCGGGTGCGACGCGCGCGTGCGATGCCGCCGAGGGCATGGAGGGTCGAGGGTAGGGTTTCTTTGTCTGCGCTTGCCATGCTGGATTGCCTCGGGAATGGACGCCGGGCCGCACCGGAAAACCGGCTCGCCCGCGCGCGCTATCCCGAAAGTATAGGCTCAGGAGGTGACGGAACGGAGTTCGGGCGCCGCCGCCGCGCCCGCCGGTCGGACCGCGGCGGCGGCCGTCCGTTCATTTCCGGACGACGACGGGCGGCATCCACGAGCCGTCGCTCGCCTGCGGCTTCGGCGCATACAGGCGCAACGCGAGCGCGAAATCGGTGCGCGGCGCCGGCAGCCAGTTCGCGCCGCCGGGCGACGCGGACACGACGATGTCGATCGAGCCGTCGTGATTGCGGCGCAGCCGGTCGCGATCGCCGAGCGAGCGGCGTGCGGACCCGACGTCGGGCAGCGCGCCGTTCGTCGTGTACGGCGTCAGCGTCCAGAACGCGCGCACCGGCGGCAGCGCCCGCGGCGCGAAATGCAGCACGTAGCGGTTCGCGCCGTTCAGCGGATGGCCGTCGCTGTCGACGCGGACGATCGCCAGCGTCTCGTCGTCGCGCGTCGCGGTGCCGAACTGCGTGTAGGCCGCATACGCGCGCAGCGCGTAGTCCTGGCCGTACTTGCCGGCCGTGTCGCCGATCCAGTTCCAGCCGTTCGCGTTCAGCAGGTTCGGCGGCGGCGTCGCGAGCCGCGCGCGCGCCTCCGCGACGCCGGCCGTCGCGGCCGCGAGGCGGTCGCCCGTCCACAGCACCGGGTAGCCGGCCGATACGCCGATGTCGTCGAGCAATTGCTTCGCGTGCGGGTCGTCGTCGGGCGCCGGGTTGTCCTGCAAGGCCTGCGCGAAACGCGTGAAGAACGCCTTCGGATCGAGCGCAGCCACCTGCTCGGCCGGCGTGCCGCCGCTCACCGCCTCGGACGGCGCGCTGCCCGCGTGGACCGCGACCGACGCGCCGCGTGCGGCGCCCGTGTAGACCGACAGCGGCACCACGCGGATCGCGCGCTGCAGTTTCTTCACGTGGGTCAGGTCGCGGCCGCCGCTCGTCTGCAGCCTCACCTCGAGCCAGGCATTGCGCGACGGCACGTCGACGCGCACCGCGCCCTTCGGCAGCGCGCCCTGCCAGCCCTTCGCGGTGAAGGCAATCGTTTGCGATCGTGCACCGCCGCGCGCGCCGTGCGCGGCCACGCTCGACGACGACCACAGCACGTTCGTCCACATGTCGAGCGCGCGGGCGTCCCAGTAGCGGCCGCGGGTGTCGGGCAGCGTGACGATCACGGGTTCGTCCGCCACGTCGAGCCAGCCGGTCGAATCGAGCGTATCGACGCCCGGCAGCGGCGGATTGACCGCGCCGACCGGCGGCAGCGCCTGCGCGTGGCGCAGCGTGTTGAGCGGCGCCTGGCCCGGCTGCGCGCCGTCGCCGCCCGTTGCGACGTCCTTCGCGACGTCCATCAGCACGAGCGGATACGCGTACACATAGGAGTCGGCGACTTCCGTGCGCATCCAGCCGGTTTTCTGCTGGATCGCGTCCGGCTGCGACGCGCATCCCGCCAGCAGCGCCGCCATGGCCAACGGCGCGCACGCGCGCCGCAGAGAAATTGACTCTCGTAGGTTTTCAATCATCGATTACTGGCCGAATATCATTCTTTTCAGTCAACGCCGGGTTCGTCAGCGAACGGCGCATGCCAGACAGCGCAGCAAGCCCCGGATGGCCGCTTCGCGGCGCAGGACGCTGATGTCAGGCCGGTATCATAGCGCCTAAGGGCATCCCCCAATATGCCGAATAACGAACTGGGCGGTAGCGGCGACGGGTGGCGCGTGCGGATGCGTTCGGCCGGGCGGCCAGAAATTGGGGGAAGATCGATGCCCGCGTCCGGAACGTGCTGGATGGCGCTTTTGAAGATCCCTACGCGTGGACGAATGTTGCGCGCGACATCGCCGGAAATGTCGGGAACGTGCCGAACCGGTCTGCGGCAAGACCTACTGCGTCACGTTCGCGGTTCGCCTCCTGCTACAGGCCCACGGCGCTTGCTCGGGACGCGCCTGCGGCACATCGTCGCCGTGCTTGACCTTACCATCATGGGAATGTTGATACTGACACCCATCGCGTCACGAATTGCGCCTGGGGGACATCCGACATGACTGAACCACTTGCTTCCGCCGCCCTGCACACGATCGAGCTGAGCGTCGACGGCATGCATTGCGGCGGCTGCACGGGCCGCGTGCAGCGCGCGCTGGCCGCCGTGCCGGGCGTCGTCGACGCGGCGGTCGATCTCGACCGGCACTCGGCCACCGTGACCGCCCAGGAGACGGTCGAACCGGCGCAGCTGGTCGAAGCGGTCGGCGCGACCGGTTATCGTGCGGCGGTGCGTGAAGCGGGGATCGGAACGGCTGCGGTTGCGGCGACGCATGCGCGCCGCGCCGCTGCGCCGGCAGCATCGGGCGCCGCCGACCGAACGCTTGCAGCCGAGACGACGATCGAACTCGACATCGACGGGATGACTTGCGCGTCCTGCGTGTCGCGCGTCGAAAAGGCGCTCGCGAAGGTGCCCGGCGTCACGCATGCGTCGGTCAATCTCGCGACCGAACGCGCCACCGTCGAGGCGATGGCCGACGTCACCGCTACGCGGCTGGTCGAAGCCGTGAAGCAGGCCGGCTATGGCGCAACGCCGGTCGAGCCGGATACTGGCGGCGCGGCATCCACCGCCGCTTCAACCGCTTCCACCGATATCGAACTCGACATCGGCGGCATGACCTGCGCGTCCTGCGCCGGTCGCGTCGAGAAAGCGCTGGCCGCCGTGCCGGGCGTCGCGCGCGCGTCGGTGAATCTCGCGACCGAGCGCGCGTCGGTGCACGGCGCAGGCCCGCTCGCCGCCGACGCGCTGATCGCGGCCGTCACGACCGCCGGCTATCGCGCCTCGCTGACAGCCGCGCCCGCATCCGCCGCATCCGCCGACGCGCAAACCGCCCGCCCCGCGCCCGACACCGACGCCCGCAAGCGCCGCGAAGCGATCCGCGAGCGCAACCTCGTGATCGGGGCCGCCGTGCTGAGCGCGCCGCTCGTCGCGCCGATGCTGGCCGCGCCGTTCGGCGTCGACGCGATGCTGCCCGGCTGGCTGCAGTTCGTGCTCGCGTCGATCGTCCAGTTCGGCTTCGGTGCGCGCTTCTACCGCGCCGCGTGGCATGCGGTGAAGGCCCGCGCGGGCAACATGGATCTGCTCGTCGCGCTCGGCACGTCGGCGGCATTCGGGCTGAGCCTGTGGATGCTGCTGCGCGATCCCGCGCATCCCGGCCATCTGTACTTCGAGGCGTCGGCCGTCATCGTCACGCTGGTGCGCTTCGGCAAGTGGCTCGAAGCGCGTGCGAAGCGGCAGACGACCGAAGCGATCCGCGCGCTGAACGCGCTGCGCCCCGACCGCGCGCGCGTCGTCGAACACGGCGTCGAGCGCGACGTGCCGCTCGCGCAGGTGCGCGTCGGCACGGCCGTCAGCATCCGGCCGGGCGAACGCGTGCCCGTCGACGGCCGGATCGTATCGGGCCGCTCGCATATCGACGAATCGCTGATCACCGGAGAAAGCCTGCCCGTTCCGAAAGACGCCGGCGACATCGTCACGGCCGGCTCGATCAACGGCGAAGGCGCGCTCGTCGTCGAAACCGCCGCGATCGGCGCGGAAACGACGCTCGCGCGCATCATCCGTCTCGTCGAATCCGCACAAGCGGAGAAAGCGCCGATCCAGCGTCTGGTCGATCGCGTCAGCGCGGTGTTCGTGCCGACGATCCTCGGCATCGCGCTGCTGACGCTGATCGGCTGGCTGCTTGCCGGCGCCGGCGCGGAAACCGCGATCCTCAACGCGGTTGCGGTGCTGGTCATCGCGTGCCCGTGCGCGCTCGGCCTCGCGACGCCCGCCGCGATCATGGCCGGCACCGGTGTCGCGGCCCGGCACGGCGTGCTGATCAAGGACGCGCAGGCGCTCGAACTCGCGCAGCGCACGACCGTGATCGCGTTCGACAAGACCGGCACGCTGACCGAGGGCAAGCCGTCGGTGACGGCCTTCGACGCGGTCGGCATGCCGCGCGGCGAAGCGCTCGCGCTCGCGGCGGCGGTGCAGCGGCACAGCGACCATCCGCTCGCCCGCGCGGTGATCGCCGCGCATGACGCGGCGGCTGCGGCTGACGGCGGTGCGGCATCCGCGCCGGTCGCGACCGACGCGCGCGCGGTGGCCGGGCGCGGCGTCGAAGCGCGCGTCGACGGGCAGTTGCTCGCACTCGGCAGCACGCGCTGGCGCGACGAACTCGGCATCGTCGTGCCGCCCGCGCTCGACGCACATGCCGCCGAACTCGAAAGCGCGGGCAACACGATCTCGTGGCTGATGCGCGCCGACGCGCCGCGTGCGGCGGTCGCGCTGATCGCGTTCGGCGACACCGTGAAACCCGGCGCGCGCGACGCGATCGCGGCGCTCGCCGCACGCGGCGTCGCGAGCGTGCTGGTCACGGGCGACAACCGCGGCAGCGCGGCAGCCGTCGCGGCGTCGCTCGGGATCGACGAGGTCCATGCGCAGGTATTGCCCGACGACAAGGCGCGCGTGGTCGCCGATCTGAAGCGCACGCACGGCGGAATCGTCGCGATGGCCGGCGACGGGATCAACGACGCGCCCGCGCTCGCCGCAGCCGACGTCGGCATCGCGATGGCAACCGGCAGCGACGTCGCGATGCATACGGCCGGCATTACGCTGATGCGCGGCGATCCGGCGCTCGTCGCCGACGCAATCGACATTTCGAAGCGCACCTACCGGAAGATCCAGCAGAACCTGTTCTGGGCGTTCGTCTACAACCTGATCGGCGTGCCGCTCGCGGCGCTCGGCTGGCTGAGCCCCGTGATCGCAGGCGCCGCGATGGCGTTTTCCAGCGTCAGTGTGGTGACGAATGCGCTGCTGCTGCGGCGATGGAAGGGACGCGCGCGCTGAGTGCGCGAGCGACGACCGCGGGCGGTCGATTTCATCGAAAAAGGCGCTATCCGGGAGCGAATTCAGTCGTGAACGACCGGCTTGATCAGCGTCGTCGTGATCGGCACGAAACCGCACGCGCGATACAGCGCGCGCGCCGCCGCGTTGTGGTTGAACACCGAGAGCCCGATCTCGGTCACGCCGTGGCGGCGCGCGTCGTCCTCGAGTGCGTCGAGTGCGCGCGTGGCCCAGCCCTCGCGACGTCGGGACGCGACGATCTCGAGATCGTAGATGAACAAGGTGCGATTCGGCCCCTCGGCGACCAGCGCGTACCAGAGGTCGCCGACGGTGTCGCCGCTGGCGGTGTCGACCAGCGAGACGAGTGTCTGGCCGGGAGTCAGCAGGCCGTCGGGCAGCAGGGTGTCGAAGCAGGCGCGGGCACGGTCGGCCGCGTCTTCGGCGGCGTTTTGCCCGGATGACACGAGATCGCGCGCATAGCCGTCGATGGCGCGCTTGCGGTACGCGTGAAATTCACCGGCCGTCATTGGCCGCATCTGCAGCATGGCCCGGTCGCCGTGGGAGGGATCGAGCTTTCAGTGTAGCGGGACGGTCGCGCCGGCGCACGGGGCGGCGGCGGAAGCGGGCGCTGAACGGCGCGCGCCGGGCTGAATCAGCGACGGTACAGGCAAATCGGCACGAGGTGCGAACGACGCACACGCTCGGCTTCAGCGCGACGGGCAGCGTACGAGTATTCCGCATCGAGCGGCAGGTGCGGCGAAACGAACAAGTCGTCGATCTTTTGCAGCAGCGCGAGGATGAAGCTCATGTGAGACTCCTGACAGATAAGGCTAGGGTTTTCCCTGAGATAAGTGCCATTCTAAGGGTTTTCCCTAGATTCTGCCAGTGCGCTGCATCGGTTTGTCGCACCGCGCTGCCGTGTCGATGCGCCGCGCGACCTTGCGATCCTTGCCGGACGCGGCTTTCCAGACAGGGTCGAAACGATTAGTGCGTGCGACGGGCCCGCTTCGCAGCGGCGGCCTCGCGGGACGCGTTGCGCTGCAGCCGGTCGACCTGGGACAGCAGCACTTCGTGATGCTCCTCGAGCGTCATCAGCGTCGCCTGCTGGGTCGACAGATCGGCCGCCAGACGATCGATCCGCAGTTGCCGGGTGGCAACGTCCTGCTTCAGGTGCGCAATCTGCCGCGTCTGCATCACCAGCGCGACAAGCACGGCCAGCACGACCACGGCCAGTGCGAGCAGCAGCCGGTTGACGCGGCGCATCTCGCGATCGGCCGCGCGCGTCAATCCGGCCACTTCGGTCTGCAGAGCCGTGAGGCGGTCCGACAACGGGCGCAGTTGCGTTTCCGGATCGAAGGCCGGTGCGCCCGCCTGCTCCGCCGAGGGCTTCGTCACGAACGCGGCCGCGGAAGTCACGGGCGGCTGTGCGACCGGCGACGCCGATGCGGCAGCCGGTCGGCCCGCATCGCGCTGGATGGCGCTCGCCGCCGGTGCGACCGGTTGCGGCGCGGCAGGTTGCTCGGCCACCGATGCGGTTTCCGGTGCCGGGCTCGATTCGGTCGATACGGACGCGGCTGCCGGGATCGTCGAAACCGGCCCGGAGCGTGCCGCCGTATCGCGCGGCCGCGTCGTGCGACGCTTTGCGCCCGACGACGATCGGCGCTCCTTCACGTTGTCGGCGGCAGCCCGTGCCGTACCCGACTCGACTGCCGCGGCTTCGTCGATCGGGTCGGCGGCGGCCGCATTATCGGTGTCATCGCCCTTTGTCGCGACATCGGCAGGGTCGAGTGCGCGATCGACGTGCGCCGCCGCGCCGCCATCGACAGCCGGTGCATCACCCGTCGCCGATGCGCTACCGCCCTCGGATGCCGTGCCGTCGGCCGCACGTACTTCAACCGCCGCCACGGACGCCGCATCGCTCACACGCGCATCGGCGGCCTTCGCCGCGATTTCCGCGCCTGCGTGCGCATCGCTCGACGTCGCTGCCATTCCGTCGACTAGCGACGCGCTGCCGACCGTCGCAGCCTCATCGTGCCCGGACGCCGACACATCGCCGGGCGCCGCAGCGTGCTCCGTATCGGCAACATTCGAATCCGCAACACCGCCGACTTCCACGCGCTTCCCCGAAGTTGCCGCTTCAGCCGCCTCAAACCCGTCGAGCGTCGCCTGCCGGCCGGCAGCGGCATCATCGGCAGCACGACTCGCTTCCGCCGAAGCCTGCGCAACCGCATCGTCGCGCACCGCGCCCGACACACGTTCGCCCGGCTCGAGCACCGGATCGCCGAACAGGTCGAGCGTCTGCTCCACAGGCGCCGGATCGCCGCCCGGCGCGCGCGCGGCCTTCACAGCCGTCTTCGCGGCCGCATCCCCTGCGGCGGCGGCCGAGCGCGGCCGGGAGCGGGCCGACGAACGGTTGCTGGAACGGGAACGAGGCGCGGTAACGGATTCGGTCATGAGATCGGATGGCAAGGCCCGCGGGCGCGGAACCGGACGTCGAACGGAATCGGTGGCCGGCCATTGTCGCATGAGCCGCCGCCTATTCGTCGCCCGACAACCCTCTCCCTTCCTCGAAGCGCGTGACGCCGCGCAACGCGCGCAGCTTGTCGCAGATCGCGCGATATTCGAGATCCGACACCCGCGCGAGCGCGATGCGCACCTCGTCGTGCTCGCCCGTGTCGTCGGCGCGCTGCACGACGAATTGCTTTACGCGCGCGCTGTCGGGGCCGAGCGCCGCATGCAGCGAGTCGAACGTCAGCGTGCCGCTCACGACCGTCAGCGCAAGCTGGCGCCGCTGCCGCACCGTGAAGTAGCGCCGTTCGAGCGGCTTGATGCCGGCCAGGATGATCAGGATGATGATCGTCGCCGAAATCGACGCGACATAAAGCCCGCCGCCCACCGCGAGGCCGATCGCGGCCACCGACCACAGGCTCGCGGCCGTCGTCAGCCCGCGCACGATCTCGCCGCGCAGCAGGATCGAGCCCGCGCCGAGGAAGCCGATCCCCGACACGACCTGCGCGGCGATCCGCGACGGATCGAGCACGATGTGGTCGCTGCCGAGCACGTCGGCGAAACCGAACGCCGACACGATCATGATCAGCGCCGAGCCGACGCACACGAGCATGTGCGTGCGCAGCCCGGCCGCCCACGACAGGCGCTCGCGCTCGAAACCGATGACGCTGCCGAGCGCCGCCGCGAGAATGAGCCGCATCACGAGTTCCAGATTGCTGAGCATCCGATTTATCTCCTTTTTTGTGGTGCCGGCCGCGCGGAATGTTTTATCCTTGGGCCCGGCTGCGCCGATCCGGGCCGCGCCGACACGTTCGATCCAAGCGCTCAACCCCGTCATGTCCGTCTCCGACTCCGCTTCCGCCCAGGCCGCCCAATTGCGCCACCATTTCGCGCACGTCGTCTTGCCGATCTGGCGGGGTTCAGGGTTCGACCGCGCATTGCAACTGCCGTTCGAAGCCGTCGATCCGGCCACCCACGCACCGCTGCCGGTAACGCGCTATCGCGCGATGGCGTGCGCGCGGCAGTTGTTCGTATTCGCGCAAGCCGGCGCCGCGGCGCATGCGGCCACGCTGTTCGACTCGCTGCGCGATCGTTTCCGCGATACGCGCCATGGCGGCTGGATCTACAGCGTCGATGCGCAGGGCGCGCCGCTCGACACGACCAAGGATCTCTATACGCACGCGTTCGTCGTGTTCGCCTGCGCCGCGTGGCATGCGGCATCGGGCGAACCGGCCGCGCGCACGATCGCCGAGGAAACCGCCGCGCTGATCCAGGACCGCTTCGCGCCGGCACCGGGCGACGCGCTGCTCGATGCGGCCCGTCACGCCGATTTCTCGTCGTCGGGCAGCGGCGCGCTGCAGAATCCGCTGATGCATCTGACCGAAGCGTGGCTCGCGGCCGCCGACGCGTTCGGCGACCCGGCATTCGACGACGCGCTCGCGCGCACCGCGCAGGCCGTCGAGCGCACCTTCGTCGACACGGCGACCGGCTGCGTCGCCGAGCTGCCGCTCGGCACCGCCGGCAACCGCTTCGAGCCCGGCCACCAGTTCGAATGGTTCTATCTGGTCGACGCGGCCGGCGCGCGGCTCGCGCACACGGCACTCGCCGACGCGCTCGCGCGCGCATTCGAATTCGCGGAACGACACGGCGTCGATGCGCAGACGGGCGGCGTCTGCGCGGCACTCGACGCGCAGGGCGCATGCATCGACGGCACGCAGCGAATCTGGGCCCAGACCGAATATCTGCGCGCGCTCGCGACGCACGGCGGCACGCCGGCCTCCGCGCCGCTCGCGACGCAGATCGAGCGCTTCGCCGCGCGCTTCCTGCATCCGCGCGGCTGGTTCGAATGCAAGACCGCCGACGGGCAGGTGTCGCGCGCCGACATGCCGTCGACGACGCCCTACCACCTCGCGACCGCCTACGCGGCGCTGCCGGCCGGCGCCTGAGCGCCTGCCGGGAAACGACGCCGCCGCCGCGGGGCACGCGCGCCGCACATCGAACAGGCACGCGGTTCGCTCATCCGGCAGCGGCGGCGCCGAAATACACACGATTCCCGCCTTCCGCGCAAAAGTCGCGCCGCATCGCGCGCGCGATGCGGACGAATTTCCTTGCTTATCCGCAGCCCCCTTCCTAGAGTTCAGCGCAAGCGGCCACTCATTGCGAGGGAAGTCGATGACCGACATCGTGGACCACGCGCGCGGCGCATTGCGCGCGCAACCGTTCAGCATGCTGCTGGGCACGGAGCTGATGCATATCGGCGACAACGAAGTGTCGCTGTGTCTGCCCGTGCGCGAAGAACTGCGGCAGCAGCACGGGTTCGTGCACGGCGGCGTCATCAGCTATCTCGCCGACAACGCGCTGACGTTCGCCGGCGCGCTCGCGCTCGGCCCGCGCGTGATCACCGCCGAATACAAGATCAACTATCTGCGGCCGGCCGTGAACGGCACGCTCGTCGCACGCGCGAAGCTCGTCTATGCGGGCCGCAACCACGCGACCTGCCAGTGTCACGTGTTCGTCATCGACGGCGATCACGAGCGGCTCGTCGCGATCGCGCAAGGGACGATCAACCGCGTCGGCGACGGCAAGATGCCGGGCGCGCCGGAGGAAACGGCCTGAGCGCAGCGGCCTGACGCCGCGCCGAGGCCGGAACCGGTGCGTTCGGTCACGCCGTCCCGCCGTCTTCCGTCAGCGGCAGAAAACGCGGCGCCATGCGCGCGCGCACGTTCCCGTTCGCATCGGTTCGATAAATCCCGCGCGCCGCGTTGTGCGGATGCGCTGCCGCTTCGGCCACGCTCAGCACCGGCGCGAAGCACGCATCGCTGCCTTCGAGCAGCGCACGCCAGTGCGCGGCAGGCTGTTGCGCGAACACCTCGGCGAAACGCGCCTTCAGCGCCGGCCAGCGCGCGCGGTCGTACTGCGACGCCGGATCGACGTCGGTCAGCCCGAGCCGTTCGATCAGCAGCGCGTAAAACGGCGGCTCGAGCGCGCCGATCGTCACGCATGCGCCGTCGGCGCAGCGATATACGTCGTAGAACGGCGCGTCGTGAAACAGGCTCGGCTGCGCGCCGTCGAGCTGGCCGTTCGCGCGCGCCCACAGCGCGAGCGTGCCGAGCATCGACACGATGTCGACGATCGCGCCGTCGACCACGCGCCCCGGTCCGCCGCCGCGCACGTCGAACAGCGCGCAGACCATCCCGAACGCGAGCCCGAGCGCGCCGCCCGCGTCGCCGACCACGGTCGGCGGCAGGCCGGGCCGGCCGTCGCGCGGCCCGGACAGCGACAGCAGCCCGGTCAGCGCGACGTAGTTCAGGTCGTGGCCGGCCGCCGCCGCGAGCGGTCCGTGCTGACCCCAGCCCGTCATCCGGCCGTATACGAGCGTCGGGTTGCGGCGTGCACACGCGTCGGGCCCGAGGCCGAGCCGCTCCATCACGCCGGGCCGCAGCCCCTCGATCAGCGCGTCGGCCTGTGCGATCAGCGCAAGCGCCGCGTCGCGGCCGTCCGACGCCTTCAGGTCGAGTTCGACGATGGTCTTGCCGTCGCGCAGCAGGTCGCCGTCGCGCGGCCGCAGCGCATCGGGCGCGCTCGTGCGGCCGGACGGGCGCGCGATCAGCGTGACGCGCGCGCCCATCCCGGCCAGCATCCAGCCCGCGAGCGGGCCGGGGCCGAGACCTTCGAATTCGACGATGTGGACGCCTGCAAGCGGCGCGTTCAGTGACATATCGGCCTCGCGGGAATACCGCCGGACAGGATTGGCGGATGTTTCGATTCTAGGTGAATGCGTGCTGGCTGCTTGCTACCGGCGCTCCGCCCGCCGCCTCAGCCACGACGCACTGCGTCGCTTCCTGCACGGCTGACCGAAGCGACGCGGGCGGCCGAAGCCGCCCGCGTCCTCGCCCATGCAACCGGCAACGATCAGAACGCATCCCCCGGCACGCGCACCCAGCCTTCCATCAGCACACGCGCGCTGCGGCTCATGATCGCCTTCGTGACGGTCCACTCGCCGTTCTCCTGCTTCGCCTCCGCGCCGACGCGCAGCGTGCCCGACGGATGCCCGAAGCGCACCGCGTTGCGTTCGCCGCCGCCCGCCGCGAGATTGACGAGCGTGCCCGGAATCGCCGCGGCCGTGCCGATCGCGACCGCCGCCGTGCCCATCATCGCGTGGTGCAGCTTGCCCATCGACATCGCGCGCACCAGCAGGTCGACGTCGCCCGCGTTCACGCGCTTGCCGCTCGACGCGACATAGTCGGCCGGCTTCGCGACGAACGCGATCTTCGGCGTGTGCTGCCGCGTCGCGATCTCGTCGAGCGTGTCGATCAGGCCCATGCGCAGCGCGCCGTGCGCGCGGATCGTCTCGAACTTCTCGAGCGCCTTCGCGTCGCCGTTGATCGCGTCCTGCAGTTCCGTGCCCGTATAGCCGATCGCTTCCGCATCGACGAAGATCGTCGGAATCCCCGCGTTGATCATCGTCGCCTTCAGCGTGCCGACGCCCGGCACCGCGAGATCGTCGACCAGGTTGCCGGTCGGGAACATCGCGCCGCCCGCGCCCTCTTCCTCGGCGGCCGGGTCCATGAACTCGAGCTGCACTTCGGCAGCCGGGAACGTGACGCCGTCCAGTTCGAAATCGCCGGTCTCCTGCACCGCGCCGTTCGTGATCGGCACGTGCGCCACGATCGTCTTGCCGATGTTCGCCTGCCAGATCCGCACGGTCGCGACGCCGTCGCGCGGCACGCGCGCGGGATCGACGAGGCCGCCGCTGATCGCGAACGGGCCGACCGCCGCCGACAGGTTTCCGCAGTTGCCGCTCCAGTCGACGAACGCCTTGTCGATCGACACCTGCCCGAACAGGTAGTCGACGTCGTGGCCGGCGCGCGTGCTCTTCGACACGATCACCGTCTTGCTGGTCGACGACGTCGCGCCGCCCATCCCGTCGATCTGCTTGCCGTACGGATCGGGGCTGCCGATCACGCGCAGCAGCAGCGCGTCGCGCGCGGCGCCCGGCGCCTGCGCGGCCTCGGGCAGGTCCTGAAGCCGGAAGAACACGCCCTTGCTGGTGCCGCCGCGGATGTAGGTCGCGGGAATCCTGATTTGAGGAATATGAGCCATGTTCGTGTATCCCTTGTTGATCGAAGCCGGCGCGTCAGCGCCTTACGCTGCCGGATGCTTCGCACTCCGATGCCATGCGAAGCAAAATGACGCGGGCCTGTTCACGCGACGCCGCCGGAACAGACCCTTCGCTCCACGCGCCGCCGCGGCGCATGAAGCCGCCGCGCAGGCGATGCCACCGCATCGCCCGCCCGGCGCCCTGCCGCATCACGCGGCCTGCGACGACTCGAGGAAGTCCTGCGCGAAGCGCTGCAGCACGCCGCCCGCGTCGTAGATCGACACTTCCTCGGCCGTATCGAGCCGGCACGTGACGGGCACCTCGACGCGCTCGCCGTTGCGGCGATGAATCACGAGCGTCAGGTCGGCGCGCGGCGTGCGCTCGCCGATCACGTCGAAGGTCTCGGTGCCGTCGATGCCGAGCGTCGTCCGGTTCGTGCCGGGCTTGAACTCGAGCGGCAGCACGCCCATCCCGATCAGGTTCGTGCGGTGGATCCGCTCGAAGCCTTCGGCGACGATCGCCTCGACGCCCGCGAGTCGCACGCCCTTGGCCGCCCAGTCCCGCGACGAGCCCTGGCCGTAGTCGGCCCCGGCGACGACGATCAGCGGCTGCTTGCGATTCATGTACGTCTCGATCGCTTCCCACATCCGCATGACCTTGCCGTCCGGCTCCACGCGCGCGAGCGAGCCCTTCTTCACCGCGCCGTCGACCACCGCCATCTCGTTGACGAGCGTCGGGTTCGCGAAGGTCGCGCGCTGCGCGGTCAGGTGGTCTCCCCGGTGCGTCGCGTACGAGTTGAAGTCTTCTTCCGGCAGGCCCATCTTCGCGAGGTATTCGCCGGCGGCGCTGTTCGCCATGATCGCGTTCGACGGCGACAGATGGTCGGTCGTGATGTTGTCGCCGAGCACCGCGAGCGGACGCATGCCCTTCAGCGTGCGCTCGCCGGCCAGCGCGCCTTCCCAGTACGGCGGACGGCGGATATACGTGCTCTGCGGCCGCCAGTCGTAGAGCGGCGCCGCGCGCTCGCCCGCATCGGCCACGCGCGCGAACATCGGCTCGTAGACGGTGCGGAACTGCTCGGGCTTCACGCTCGACGCGACGATCGCATCGATTTCCTCGTCGGTCGGCCAGATGTCCTTCAGCGTGACGGGCTTGCCGTCCCGGTCGTGGCCGAGCACGTCCTTCTCGATGTCGAAGCGGATCGTGCCGGCAATCGCATAAGCGACGACGAGCGGCGGCGACGCGAGGAACGCCTGCTTCGCATACGGATGGATGCGGCCGTCGAAGTTGCGGTTGCCGGACAGCACGGCCGTCGCATACAGGTCGCGATCGACGATCTCCTGCTGGATCTTCGGATCGAGCGCGCCCGACATCCCGTTGCAGGTCGTGCACGCGAACGCGACGATGCCGAAGCCGAGCTTTTCGAGTTCGGGCAGCAGGTTCGCTTCCTTCAGGTACAGCTCGACCGCCTTCGAGCCCGGCGCGAGCGAGCTCTTCACCCACGGCTTGCGCACGAGGCCGCGCGCGTTCGCGTTGCGCGCGAGCAGGCCGGCCGCGATCACGTTGCGCGGGTTGCTGGTGTTCGTGCAGCTCGTGATCGCCGCGATGATCACCGCGCCGTCGGGCATCTCGCCCGCCTTTTCTTCCCACTGGCCGGCGATCCCGCGCGCGGCGAGATCGGACGTCGGCAACCGCTTGTGCGGATTCGACGGGCCGGCCATGTTGCGCACCACGCTCGACAGGTCGAACGTCAGCGTGCGCTCGTATTGCGCGTCATCCAGCGTGTCGGCCCACAGGCCGGCCGCCTTCGCGTAGGTCTCGACGAGCTTCACCTGTTCGTCGCTGCGGCCCGTCAGGCGCAGGTAGTCGGTGGTCTGGCCGTCGATGAAGAACATCGCGGCGGTCGCGCCGTATTCGGGCGCCATGTTCGAGATCGTCGCGCGATCGCCGAGCGTCAGGCTCGCCGCGCCTTCGCCGCGGAATTCCAGATACGCGCCGACCACCTTTTCCTTGCGCAGGAACTCGGTCAGCGCGAGCACGATGTCGGTCGCGGTGATGCCGGGCTGGCGCTTGCCGGTCAGCTCGACGCCGACGATGTCCGGCAGCCGCATCCACGACGCGCGGCCGAGCATCACGTTCTCCGCCTCCAGCCCGCCGACGCCGATCGCGATCACGCCGAGCGCATCGACGTGCGGCGTGTGGCTGTCGGTGCCGACGCAGGTGTCCGGATACGCGACGCCGTCCTGCACCTGGATCACCGGCGACATCTTCTCCAGGTTGATCTGGTGCATGATGCCGTTGCCCGGCGGGATCACGTCGACGTTCTCGAACGACTGCTTGGTCCACTCGATGAAGTGGAAGCGATCCTCGTTGCGGCGATCCTCGATCGCGCGGTTCTTCGCGAACGCGTCCGGATCGAAGCCGCCGCATTCGACCGCCAGCGAGTGGTCGACGATCAGTTGCACCGGCACGACCGGGTTCACCTTGGCCGGGTCGCCGCCGCGCTCGGCGATCGCATCGCGCAGCCCGGCGAGGTCGACGAGCGCGGTCTGGCCGAGGATGTCGTGACATACCACGCGCGCCGGGAACCACGGAAAGTCGCGCTCGCGCTTGCGCTCGATGATCTGCTTCAGCGAATCGGCAAGGATCGCCGGATCGCAGCGGCGCACGAGGTTCTCGGCGAGCACGCGCGACGTGTACGGCAGCGTGTCGTAGGCGCCGGGCGCGATCGCCTCGACCGCGGCGCGCGTGTCGAAGTAGTCCAGCGACGTGCCGGGCAGGGGTTTGCGGTAGGCGGTATTCATCATGTGGGGGGAAATCGAAGTATGGCGTGCGGCGCACACCGGCCGCCCGCGGAACGGACGCCGGTGCGCGCGGCTGGCGTATCAGCGCTTCTCGATCGGCACGAACTGCAGATCGTCCGGGCCCGTGTAGTTCGCGCTCGGGCGGATGATCTTGTTGTCGACGCGCTGCTCGATGATGTGCGCGGCCCAGCCGGACGTGCGCGAGATCACGAACAGCGGCGTGAACATCGCGGTCGGCACGCCCATCATGTGGTACGACACCGCGCTGAACCAGTCGAGGTTCGGGAACATCTTCTTCGCGTCCCACATCACCGATTCGAGGCGCTCGGCGATGTCGTACAGCTTCAGGTCGCCCGCTTCCTTCGACAGCTTGTGCGCGACGCCCTTGATCACCTTGTTGCGCGGATCGGAGATCGTGTAGACCGGGTGACCGAAGCCGATCACGACTTCCTTGTTCTCGACACGGCGGCGGATGTCGGCTTCCGCTTCGTCCGGCGAGCGGTAGCGGCTCTGGATCTCGTACGCGACCTCGTTCGCGCCGCCGTGCTTCGGCCCGCGCAGCGCGCCGATCGCGCCGGTGATCGCCGAGTAGATGTCCGAGCCCGTGCCTGCGATCACGCGGCCCGTGAACGTCGATGCGTTGAACTCGTGCTCCGCGTACAGGATCAGCGACGTGTGCATCGCGTCGACCCACGACTTCGACGGCGTCTTGCCGTGCAGCAGGTGCAGGAAGTGACCGCCGATCGAGTCGTCGTCGGTTTCCGTTTCGATGCGCTTGCCGTTATGCGAGAAGTGATACCAGTACAGCAGCATCGAGCCGAGCGACGCCATCAGGCGGTCGGCGATGTCGCGCGCGCCCGGCAGGTTGTGGTCGTCCTTCTCCGGCAGCACGGTGCCGAGCACCGACACACCGGTGCGCATCACGTCCATCGGGTGCGCGGACGCCGGGATCTGCTCGAGCGCGGCCTTCAGCGCGCTCGGCAGGCCGCGCAGGCCGCGCAGCTTCGCCTTGTACGCGGCCAGCTCGGTCAGGTTCGGCAGCGTCTCGTGGACGAGCAGGTGCGCGATTTCCTCGAACTCGCACGATTCGGCGACGTCGAGAATGTCGTAGCCGCGATAGTGCAGGTCGTTGCCGGTCTTGCCGACCGTGCAGAGCGCCGTGTTGCCGGCCGTCACGCCCGACAGCGCCACCGACTTCTTCGGCTTGAATGCGCCTGCGGCGGCCGGTGCTGCTGCGTCTTTCGTCTCGCTCATGTTTCGGTTCTCCAGATGCGGGGATGCGGATTCGTATGTCGGGGCGCGCGGCTTACTTCTTGCCCTGCGCGAACAGCTCGTCGAGCTTGCGCTCGTATTCGTGGTAGCCGAGGAAGTCGTACAGCTCGGCGCGGGTCTGCATCGTCGGCACGGCCGCCTTCTGCGTACCGTCGCGGCGCACCGTCTCGTAGAAATTCAGCGCGGCCTTGTTCATCGCGCGATATGCGCCGCAGCAGTACAGCGCGATGTCGACGTTCGCCTCGCGCAGCTCGTCGAGCGTGAACATCGGCGTCGAACCGAACTCGGTCAGGTTCGCGAGAATCGGCACCTTCACGGCCGCCTTGAAGCGGCGGTAGTCGTCGAGCGTCTTCATCGCTTCCGGGAAGATCATGTCCGCGCCCGCCTCGACATAGGCCACCGCGCGCTCGATCGCCGCGTCGATCCCTTCGGCCGCGGCCGCGTCGGTGCGCGCCATGATCACGAACTGGTCGTCGGTGCGCGCGTCGACCGCAGCCTTCACGCGATCGACCATTTCCTCGGTCGGCACGACTTCCTTGCCCGGACGATGGCCGCAGCGCTTCTGGCCGACCTGGTCCTCCATGTGCACGGCGGCGACGCCGGCCTTGATGAACGAGCGGACCGTGCGCGCGATGTTGAACGCGCCGCCCCAGCCGGTATCGATGTCGACCAGCAGCGGCAGGTCGGTCGCGTTGGTGATCCGGTTCGCGTCGATCAGCACGTCTTCCATCGTGCTGATGCCGAGATCGGGGATGCCGAGCGAATTCGCGGCGACGCCGCCGCCCGACAGGTACACGGCCTTGAAGCCGGTGGCCTGCGCCATCTTGGCCGCGTACGCGGTGATCGCGCCGACGACCTGCAGCGGCTGCTCCGCCGCGACTGCCGCGCGGAATTTCGCGCCGGCGCTCTGAAGATGCGTGTTGCTCATGAACGGCCTCCTGAAGGAATGCCTTTTAACAGCAAGGACCGGGCCAGCTTGCATCGCGCGGCTAACCCGCTGATTTTTAAGCAAACGGCCGATGCGCGATCGTGCCCGCTTGTTTCAAATTGGAAATTTCGTGTTCCAAAAATGAAATGCGGCGCGCATAATCGGCTGCATGGACCTCTCCTCGATCAAGCCCGTCGGCGCCGCCGACCGCACGGTGCGTCCGCGCATCTGGGCGATGGGCATCAGCCGCCTGCGCGACCTGTTTCGCGAGATCGCCGGCGAATTCGACGAACGCGCCGACGTGCGCATCGTGTCGCGCGCGTATGAGGATGCGCTGAGCGCGATTGCCGAGGCCGGCGCGACGCGCCCCGACGTGATCGTCGCGGCCGGCTCGAACGGCGGCTTCCTGAAGACGCGCGCGCAGGTGCCGGTCGTGGTCGTGTCGCCGACCGGCTTCGACGTGATGCAGGCGCTCGCGCGCGCGCGGCGCGACGCGACGCGGATCGCGCTCGTCAGCGCCGGCGAAACGCCGCCCGAAGTGCGCCGCTTCGTCGCCGCGTACGGCCTCGACGTGCAGTTTGCGTCATATCAGTCCGCGCAGGAAGCGGAAGCGTGCGTGCACGACCTGCGCGACCGCGGCATCGAGACGATCGTCGGCCCCGGCCTCGTCACCGATCTCGCGGCCAGCGCCGGGATGGGCGCGGTGTTCCTGTATTCGCACACGTCGGTGCGCAAGGCCGTCGATACCGCGCTCGAGGTCGCGTACGCGACGCATGCCGAGGCGTTCCGCCGCCAGCGGCTCGACAACCTGCTCCAGCATCTGCGCGACGGCGTGGTCGCGCTCGACGCGCAGGGCCGCGTCGAGGCGATCAACGAACGCCTCGCGTCGGCGCTCGGCGTCGAGCCCGCGGCGGCCGTCGGCCGCGCGCTGGTCGACCTGCGGCCCGAGCTGCGCACGCTGCGCGGCGAGGACGGCGATGCGCTCGCGACCGTGCGCGGGATCCGCTACGTCGTGCATCGCGGGCCGCTCGTCGATCGCGGCGTCACGTCGGGCAGCGTGCTGACGTTCCAGGAATCGCGCGCGGTCGAACGGCTCGACCGTGCGCTGCGTTCGCAGCCGGGCACGCAGCAGTTCGCCGCGCGCTATGCGCTCGACGACGTGGTCGGCGCGTCCGCGCCGATGACGCGCGTGCGCGACCTCGTGCGCCGCTACGCGAAATCGGATGCGACCGTGCTGGTGCTCGGCGAAAGCGGCACCGGCAAGGAAATGATCGCGCAGAGCCTGCACGGGCTGTCCGCGCGGCGCGGCTATCCGTTCGTCGCGGTCAATTGCGGCGCGTTTCCGGAAGCGCTGCTCGAGAGCGAACTGTTCGGCTACGAAGAAGGCGCGTTCACCGGTGCGCGGCGCGGCGGCAAGACCGGCCTGTTCGAGGCCGCGCACCGCGGCACGCTGTTTCTCGACGAGATCGGCGAGATGCCGCCGTCGCTGCAGAGCCGGCTGCTGCGCGTGCTGCAGGAGCGCGAGGTGATCCGCCTCGGCTCGACCGAGCCGATCCGCATCGACGTGCGCGTGATCGCCGCGACGCACCATCCGCTGCTCGCGGCCGTCGAGGCCGGCACGTTCCGCGCCGATCTCTATTACCGGCTCAACATCCTGAACATCGGCCTGCCGCCGCTGCGCGAACGCGCGGCCGATCTCCCCGCGCTCGCGGCCACGCTGCTCGTGCAGGCCGCGCGGCGCGAGCCGCGTCTGGCGGAGCGTCTGCGCGACACCGACGACGCCGCGCGCGTGCTTGGCGCGACGCAGGCGACGCTCGCGCGCTACCGGTGGCCCGGCAACGTGCGGGAACTGCAGAACGTGATCGAGCGGATTGCGGTGGAACTGGCCGAGGAAGCCGACGAAAGCGATCCGGCCGCCGCGTGCGCCGCGCTCGCGCCCGACGCGCTGCAGACGATCGCGCCCGAGCTGTTCGCGCTGCCGGCCGACGCCGCCGACGCCGCCGACGCCGCCGAAGCCGACGATGCGCAGACGCTGCACGCGCGCCGGCGCCGCGCGGAGGCCGACGAGATCCGCGCGGTGCTCGACGCGTGCGGCGGCGACCGCGACCGCGCGTGCGCGATGCTCGGCATCAGCAAGACGACGCTGTGGCGGAAGCTGTCGGCGAAATAGCGTCGACGCGCGCGGAAGCTTCGCGCAGGCGCGTCAGTCCGCCTTGTGATAGTGGCGATAGGCCTTCGCGCGATTGCCGCACGACGACATCGAGCACCAGCGACGGCTGCCGTTCTTGCTGTCGTCGATGAACAGCCACTGGCACGCGTCGTTCGCGCAGCGCTTGACCTTCGCGAGCCGCGCGCCGCCGAGCAGGTCGGTCGCCGACCACAGCACCGGGCTCAGCAGCCCGGCAAGCGTCGCGTTGCGCGCGTCGATCCGCCACGCATAGCCGCCGTCGACCCGCGCCAGCGCGACGCGCGGCGACGCTTCCCCGAGAAATCCGCCGAGCAGCGCGAGATCGTCGGGATGCGGCTCGCGCTGCTCCGCCTGCGCGTGAAACAGCCGATACAGCGCCTCGCGCAATGCGAGCGCGCGCGCCAGCAGCACCGACCCGAGTTCTTCATCCGCGCTGCGCGCGCGGCACGCTTCGGCCAGCCACGCCGGCACGCCGGCGCGCTCGCGGCACCAGGCCAGCAGGTCGTCGACCGATCCGAACGTTTCCGTCGGCGTGGCGGTGCCTCGCCAGTACAGCGTGTTCGCGAAATCGATGCTCAGGGTTTCGGGCGGCGTCGGAATCAGGCTGTCCGGCGCCGCCCCGGCGCGGGTTTCGTTCATGTCGGGGATCGTACTAACCACCATGCAGGTTGACAAGCGCCGGATCGCTTTCTAGCATAACCAGCATGGTGGTTAAAAACAGTTTGCCGCACCGACGTTCCCCTTCAGTCCAAGGAGCCAGCAGATGATCGATCACCTTTCCTTCGGCGTCGCGCATATCGGGCGCAGCCGCGCGTTCTACGACAGCACGCTCGGCGCGCTCGGCTACAAGCGGCTGTACAGCGACGACAGATCCCTCGGCTACGGCACCGAAGAACCGTCGCTGTGGCTCACGCAGGTGGCGCGGCCGGTCGTCGCCGATGCCGAATCGGGGCTGCACGTCTCGTTCAAGGCCAGTTCGCCGGTCGAAGTCGATGCGTTCTACCGGGCCGCGCTCGAGCACGGCGGGCAGGACAACGGCGGGCCCGGCAAACGCGAGCACTACGGCCCCGGCTATTACGCGGCATTCGTCGTCGATCCCGACGGGTATCGGCTGGAAGCGCACTGCGAACTCGACAACCTCGTGTGACCTGGGCGCGACCGGGCGTCGCGCGGGGTCGCGCCCGGCGGCGGCGAATCATCGGCGCACAAACTGCAAGAGCCCGATTCCACGTGACGCGGAATCGGGCTCTTGTCTTTCGGGTCCGCGCTGCGTGGCGGCGGGAGCACGGCGAGACCGGTTGCGCCCGCAACCGGTTGCGCGTCGCACCGGCGCTTACTGCGCGCCGCGCGTGTGCTGCAGTTGCTCGCCGAGGCCTTCGATGCCGAGGCGCACCGTCTGGCCGGCCTTCAGGAACACCGGCGCCGGCTTGATGCCCATCCCGACGCCCGGCGGCGTGCCGGTCGTGATTACGTCGCCCGGCTGCAGGCTCATGCAGCGCGACAGATACGCGATCAGTTGCGCGACGGTGAACACCATCGTGCGCGTGTTGCCGTTCTGATAGCGATGGCCGTCGACGTCGAGCCACAAATCGAGACGCTGCGGATCGGGCACCTCGTCGCGCGTGACGAGCCACGGGCCGATCGGGCCGAACGTGTCGAAGCCCTTGCCCTTGTCCCACTGGCCGCCGCGCTCGATCTGCCACTCGCGTTCGGACACGTCGTTGACGACGCAGTAGCCGGCGACATAGTCGAGTGCGCGTGCCTCGTCGACGTCCTTGCACGGCGCGCCGATCACGACGCCGAGCTCGACTTCCCAGTCCGTCTTGACCGATCCCTTCGGGATGTCGATGCCGTCGTTCGGGCCGCAGATCGAACTCGTCCATTTGCCGAACACGACCGGCTCCTTCGGCACCGGCATGCCGGCTTCGGCCGCGTGATCGGCATAGTTCAGACCGATGCCGATAAATTTGCCGACGCGCCCGACGCATGCGCCGATACGCGGCTCGCCCGGCACCAGCGGCAGCGTCGCCGGATCGATCGCGCGCAGCCGCGCAAGACCCTCGTCCGACAATACGTCGCCGGCCAGATCCGGCACCTGTGCGGACAAGTCGCGAATCCGTCCGTCCGCGTCGAGAATGCCGGGCTTTTCCTGGCCGGGCGGGCCATAGCGAAGCAGTTTCATCGTGCTCAACCTCTGTAGTCGAATGTGACAGGATACCGGCCGGCGCGGCGGACCGCAGCCGCGCGGCCGGACTGATCGTCGATCGTCGATGGCGCCCGCCGGCACTGCATCCGGCTTGCCGCTCGACGCGCAAGATTCGCGCGGGCGCAGCGATCGCGGCGCCGCACGACAGTGCGGCGCGCGTCGGTCGGGCGGCCGCCGGTCTGCGCATCGGCGACGACGGCGCGCACGCCGCGCCACGCTCCCGCCTGCAACGGCCGGCCTCCGTGCGCGGCCGCGCCGTCGCTGGCCCGCGACTCTTTTTACCATCGGCCGCGCGCCGTGAAATGACGCACGACGCATACCGACTATTGGGGCATCCGGACATAACGGTGAAGCGGCCGGACAGCGCGTCTGCGGCTCACTTTTCACCTTGTCGCATCTTCGACATGCGGAATAACGGATATTCGGGCCGACCCTGTCATCGGGATCGACCCCTGATCCGTTCTTGTCCGGTAACGATCGGTAAAAAGACGCGGCATTGCACACTGCTGGTTTGTTGTTAAGCTCGAACGAATTGCGTTCATTGCCTTCGAGCCGTGGGTGCTGCAGTTCGTCGCGTACGTCGCCACCGATCGATGGTAATTCTCGAACCTCATACCAATATCAATGCAAACGACCAACGACCTGCTTCCCGGTAGCGACGCACGGGAATCGATGGGAACAATCGATCGCTATCGCGCGCCCGCGCTCGACAAGGGGCTCGACATTCTCGAGCTGCTGTCGGAACAGAAGGAAGGACTCACCCGTACCGAAATCACGAAGGAACTCGGCCGCAACGCGAGCGAAATCTACCGGATGCTCGAACGCCTGGTTGCGCGCCGCTACGTGATGCGCTCGCCCGGCGGCGACCGCTATACGCTCAGCCTCAAGCTGTTCACGCTCGCACACCGCCATCCACCGATGAACCGGCTGATCGCCGAAGCGCTGCCGCCGATGCAGCGCTTCGCCGACGCCGCCGAGCAATCGTGCCACCTGACCGTCTACGATCGCGGCAGCCTGCTCGTGATCGCGCAGGTCGACGGGCCCGGCTCGTGGGGCGTGTCGGTCCGGATCGGCGCGCGCGTCGGGCTCGCCGACACGGCGTCGGGGCGCATGATGCTGTCGTTCCAGAGCGCCGAGCAGCGCGCGCACATGCTGGCCGAGCATCGCAAGGTCAAGGGCGAAGCGGCGCTGAACGAGCAGGAACTCGCGCATGCGTGCCAGTCGATCCGGCAGACCGGTTTCCTGCGCCAGGACAGCCGGCAGGCGTACGGCGTCACCGATCTGAGCGTGCCGCTGCTCGGGCCGTCCGGGCATGCGATCGCGGTGCTGACCTGCCCGTACATGCGCCGTATCGACGCGCACGCGGCGCCGTCCATCGATGCGGTCGTCGAGCGCTTGCGCGATACGGCCGGCCATCTGTCGATGTACCGCGCCGAGGCCTGCTGACGCGGCCGTACACGACGCGCCCGCCGGAGCCGGGCGCGACCACGCGAAGCTGCGTCCGGCACCGGCGTATCGCCCGTTCGACGCGCGGCGCCGGATCGTCGCAACCGCGCGCGGCTACGCACGGGCGCGCTACGCTAGAATGACGGCCCTCTCAAAAACTACGGCGGCCCGCGGTTGCGGCCGCCGTATCCGATGGATGTCATGGCCAAACTTCTGAACGATCAAGAATTCCAGCGTTTCTCCGAACTTCAGCAGAAGCAGGCAAGCTTCACGATCACGCCCGAAGAAGCGGACGAACTGCGCGATATCGTCGCGCGCGCGCAGAAAAAGCGTGACGATCGTGCCGCCGCGATGCGGGCGATCGAGGACTACATCGAGCAGTTCGACATCACGCCCGACGAGCTGTTCTCGCCCGAGCAGATCGGCGACGCGGCCCGCACCTACGGGCTCATCACGGCAACCAAGAAGGAACGCACGCTGCCGCCGTCGATCACGTTCAACGGCAAGCCGTACCAGTGGACCAAGACGCTGCCGGACGACGTGCGCGGCGCGCTGTTCGACGCGTTCACGTCCGGCGAGTCGGTCAAACGCTTCATCGCGATGCCGAAGGACACCGCGCGCTGTGCGTTGACGATCGCCCGCCTCGAGCGCGAAACGGGCGCAGTCTATGCCGATGCGCATCTCGACGAACTCGCGATTTCGCGCGACCAGGTGAACGACGCGGCAGCAAAACTCGCTGCCTGAACCCCGCCGCGGGCACGGTTCGTGCCGGGCCCGCGGCGCGCAAAACGCCGGCCACGCCGGCGCCCGCGCTTGCGGGATGCGGACGCCCGCACACTCCCGCAAACACTCACCTTCGCGTTTAGTGAGTGCTCACCTTTGCTCCCGTAAAAGCTCACCGAACGATCCCGGAGACACTCACCGAAGTCTTCCCGGATGTCCTCACCGGCGCCTCCCGCAGACACTCACCGGTGTATCCCGAACAGTCTCACCACGCCCTCCCGCAGGCCCTCACCGACGTGTCCCGGAAAGGCTCACCGGCGGTTCCCGAAGAGGCTCACCGGGCGTTCCCGTATTGGCTCACCTTCGGGCTCCCGTAAGCGCTCACTCGCCGCTCCCGAAAAATCTCACCTTTCCGGTCGCTGCGCGGTATTTCGGTATGGCAGCGGTGGGATGCGATCGCGAACACGCATCGACGGGCTGCGAAACGCGGGCCGAACGTGCACGGCGACCGGCGCAGCCGGAAACCGGTGACTAGCCAATAGCGCCGTATATCCGCGCGACCTGCTCTACGGCTGCAACTTCATCCTGAAGCCGACGACGCCCGGCTCCTCCGTCGCCGACACCTCGAACCCGCACGACTTCGCCAGCGAGATCATCGGCGCGTTCTCGCGCAGCGCCTCGCCGACCATCCATGCGGTGCCGCGCGAGCGCGCGTAGTCGATGATGCGCGTCATCATCAGCCGGCCGAGCCCCTTGCCCTTCTGGTCCGGCCGCACGGCGATCGCGAATTCCGCGGTCTCGTTGTCGGGATCGGAAACCGCACGCGCGACCGCGAGCGTGTGCGACCGGCCCGATGCATCGGTCACCTCGACGATGAAGGCCATTTCGCGGTCGTAGTCGATCTGCGTCATGCGCGCGACCTGCGAATGATCGAAGCTGCGCACCGCGCCGAAGAAGCGCATGCGCAGGTCCTCCGGCGTCATCGCCGCGAGCAGTTCGTTGTGTGCGGCCTCGTCTTCCGGGCGGATCGGACGAATCGTCACCGTCTCGCCGCGCCAGTCGAGCGTCTGTTCGAGATGACGCGGATACGGCATGATCGCGAGCCGGCTGCGCCCCGCGGCGAGCGTGATGCGCGGCGCGATCAGCCGCGCGCGGTCGGGCAACACGCGCAGCGTGACCGACATCGCGACGACCTCGCGCACGTCGCACACGACCTGCGACAACGCGGTCAGCGCATCGAGCGTCGGCTCGACCGGCGCACGGCGCGCATAGGGCGAGCGCGCCATCACCGCACGCGCGAGCACCGTATTCATCGGCGGCAAGCCGTAGACGACGAACGGCGCCGAGACGCCGTCCGCCGACGGCACCGCATAACGAAACACCGGACCGAAATTCGAATCGTCGTACATGTCGACCGTCACGTCGACGATCCTCGCGCCCGCCTGCTCGTCGGCCGTCGCGCCGTGCAGACCGAAATGGGACAGCCATTGCAGCGCGGCGTCGCCGGCGAGTTCGTGCTGCCCGGCTTCGAGCATCCGGCGCGCGTCGGCCTGCGCGGATGCGACGCATGCGGCCGGCTGCGGCGGCGTGCCCTCCGGCGTCTGCATCAGCAGTTGCCGCCCGAGGTTGTAGTCGACCAGACGCGCATAGGCGCGCGCAAGCCGCTGCGGCGTCGTATGCACCGGAATGCCGTTCGCGTGCAGCGCATCGCGCGTCGCCGCATCGACCGCGCCGAAGAAACACGCGAGGATTCCGCGATGCGCATGCTGCCGCGCGTCGATCAGCGTGCGTGCAACCCGTTCGGCCGGCGCGCTGTGCGAAGTCGAATGCACGACGAACAACGTGCCCGTCTGCGGGAACGGCGCCAGCGCCTTGATCGCCGCGGCGAAATGCTCGGGGCGCGCATCGTCGCCGAGCGTCAGCGGATTGCCGGGTGCCTCGAGATGCGGCAACGCGGCCGACACGGCAGCCGTTGCGGCCGGCGGCCACGCGGACAGCACGTCGCGCACTTCGGCGACGGCATCGACAGCGAGTTTCGCAACGCCCGCATCGCTCGTCACGAGCGTCGCCGCGCCGCGCGCCGCGACGCGGCCGACGCCGAGCGTCTCGATCTCGTCGAGCAGATCGTCGAGCGCATCGACGCGCACCATCCCCGCAC
The DNA here is from genome assembly GCF_902499075.1 of Burkholderia pseudomultivorans. Taxonomy (GTDB): domain Bacteria; phylum Pseudomonadota; class Gammaproteobacteria; order Burkholderiales; family Burkholderiaceae; genus Burkholderia; species Burkholderia pseudomultivorans. The sequence continues at coordinate 58,356 of NZ_CABVPP010000020.1, forward strand.
GCTGGAACGCCGCCGTATAGAGCGCATCGCCGGGATCCGCGCGCCCGGTGCGCAACGCGAGCACCGGCTTGTTACGCGCCGCCGCGCGCGCGGCCGACATGAACTTGCGCGCGGCGCGCACCGAATCGAGTTCGAGCAGGATCGCGCGCGTGCCGGGATCGCTCGCCAGATAGTCGATCACATCGCCCGCATCGACGTCGGCCTCGCTGCCGAGTGCGACGACGTGCGAAAAGCCGAGCCCGCGCGCGCCGGCCCAGCCGAGCACCGCGTTCGTCAGCGCATTCGATTGCGATACCCACGCGACGCCGCCCGAGCGTGCCGTATACGCCGGTGCGCCGAAATGCGCGTGACGCGCAGGCGACAACACGCCGAGGCTGCCCGGCCCGACGATACGGAGCACGAACGGCTTCGCGGCCTTGAGCGTGCGATCGAGCGCGGCGCGATCGGCATCGGTGCGCGCCTCGCCGACGATGATCGCGACACGCGTGCCGAGTTCGCCGAGCTTGCGCACGATGCCGGCCCATGTCGCCGGCCGCGTGCAGATCACGGCAACCGACGGCGGCGCGGGCAGCCGGTCGACGTCGGCCACCACGGTATGTCCGTTCAGCTCGCGGTGCTTCGGATTGACGGGCCAGACGGGCCCCTGGAACGCACCGTCGAGCACGCGCGACCACACCATCGCGCCGATGCTGCCTTCACGCGACGACGCACCGACGACCGCAACGGACCTGGGCTGGAACAACGCATCGAGATGGCGAACGGTCACATCGGCTCCACACGGTTATGAAAGACGATCCGGCCGACACGCGACCATGGGGGCCGCGCGCCGGGCGACGCGAACTCCAAGCATAGGCGAACGGCCTGCGGCTGCCTATATGCCGAACGGCCAGCTATTCGGCGGCCGTCAACACCCGCATCATTCCCGGGCCATCCATGCACGACGCGAGCACGACGATCCGCGCCGTGCAAACCAAAGGTGAGGATTTACAGGAGCAATGGTGAGAATGTTCGGGACCGGCGTGCAACGACACGCCAATCGGCAAGCGGTGATGAAAACTTTCGCCGCGCATGCACCGCGAAATTCGCCGATGCGAATGCGCGGGCCATACGCAATTGCAGGCGTGTTTACCGAAAATCGCCGCGACAAGCAGTCGAATCGCAGCGAATTCGCGAAAGGCGATCCGTTAATTGCGTGCTGTCGCACGACGATTCGCGAAACGGAATCGCATGGCGGCCGCATCAAAACAAAACGGTGCGATGGCCATCTGGCCAATCGCACCGTCTATCCACGCACCAAAGGTGAGGATTTTCGGGAGTCAGTCCTTGATCAGGAAACGCGTTCGGTTCTTGCCGAGCCAGGCCGGCGCGCGCCCGCGGCCGCTCCATGTTTCGCCCGTCTTCGGATTGCGATATTTCGGCGGCAACGGGCGCTTCGGTTTCGCGGCGGCGGCGCCGAGCGGACGGAAACCGAGCTCTTCCGGCGTGATGTCGAATTCCTCGATTTTTGCGCGGATCTCGGCGATTGCGTCGGCAATCGCCTTTTCGCGTTCCTTGTCGATCTTTTGCTGAAGCCTTTCGAGTTGCACGGACAGTTGCCGGTAGGTCGCCATATCGATGGGATTCCGTGAGGGTTATTCAAGAAAAATAGCCAACGCCACGCAAATAGAAAAGCGCTGTCCCTGACGGGCATGTCCCTGACAGGCATGTCCCAAACGGGCACGTCCCCCGTCCGCCACTCACGGATCAATAGCCGCTTTTCTTCCTGCACGCGAACAGCAGACTCCGCACGCCGCCGTCGGTGGACTGCTGAAGCACGTCGTACTCGCCGTTGCAGATCGCGCGGGCGTTGTCCATGCAGTTGCCCCACGAGTCGCCCGTACATTGCACCTGCGTGGTCGGGCGCCCGTCCGAAGTAAACAGCGGCGCACTGCCGCCGCAACCGCCGAGCCCCGCGATCAGGGCCAATAATCCGGCCCGACGCAGCAGCCTTCCGGGCCGCCGACAGACCGACGCAAGCATGTGTTTCATTGTTCTTTCCGTCAACCTTTTTTTAAATGTCGCGAGTATGCCATGCGTCGTCCCCCGATGTTCAGTTCGGCGACCGGTCGGGTTGTCCGCGCGTCTTGTACGGCAAGCTCCGGCGCGGATCGTCGGTGATGCGAATGAACACCTGCTCGACGTCGGGCAGCGCTTCGAATTCCCGTTGCAGGGCCTGTCGGTCGAGCGCCGCATCCGCGCATCCTTCGACATAGATGAAGCGCCGCTGCACGGTGATCCACAGGCTCGTGCCGCGCAGCCGGTCGGAACCGGCGAAATGCGCCTTCGCGGCTTCCGCGATCGGTGCGTCATACATGTAGGAATTCGGCTTCGTGCAGCGGTGCGCGAGCCAGCAGGTGGTCCCGCGTTCGGCGCGGTAATGCGCATCGTCCGACATTTCGGCGCGGGTCATCCACGGGCCGAGCGGCAGCGGGCATTCGGCCACGTCCCGCGACAACGCGACGAACGGATCGTTGTACCAGTTGCGGCGCGCCGTCGGCGCGTCGGCATCGCCCGACTGCGCGAACGCCGAACTCGCCAGCGCGAGCGCCGCGCATGCCGCCATGCCGATTCGCTTCATGTCGTCTCCTGTCGGCCGGCGTTCACGCACGCGCGCTTGCGCCGACCCATGTTGTATGGCCGACCGGACGCCGGACGGCTCGCGTGCCGGCGTCTGGACAGATCCCGTGCAAAACCGGAACGGCTTACCGGTCGATGCCCAGCGCCGCCAGTTTCTTGTAAAGCGTCGCGCGGCCGATACCGATGCGCGCGGCCGCGTCCACCACGCGGCCGTCGCATGCAGCCAGCGCGTCGGTCAGGAACTGGCGCTCCCATGCCGCCAACGCGTCGGCGTACGAGACGCCGCGCGCGCCGCCGTCGGCCGGCGGCGCGGCAGCCGGTCGCACCAGCGACGCACCGTCCTGCTGCATGCGCACCGGACCGAGAAACGGCGCGAGCGCGCGCGCATCGATCACCGAGCGGTCGGACAACATCAGTGCGCGCTCGAGCGTATTGCGCAGCTCGCGCACGTTGCCCGGCCACGGATACGCGCACAGCATGCGCAGTGCATCGTCGGTCAGTTCGCAGTGCGCGGCGCGTCCGTGCTGGGCGGCCAGCTCCTCGAGCGTCGCGTAGACGAGCGCGGCGATGTCGGACGCCCGTTCGCGCAGCGGCGGCGCATGAATCGTCAGCACATTCAGCCGGTAATAGAGATCGGCGCGAAAACGTCCGGCCGCCACGAGCGCCGGCAGATCGGCCGACGTCGCGGCGATGATCCGCACATCCGCGCGCACGATGCGGTTCGAGCCGACCGGCTCGAACTCCTTGTCCTGCAGCACGCGCAGCAGCTTGCCCTGCAGCGGCAGCGGCATGTCGCCGATCTCGTCGAGAAACAGCGTGCCGCGATCGGCCAGTTCGAACTTGCCGACGCGGCCCTTGCGGTCGGCGCCTGTATACGCGCCCGGCGCCGCGCCGAAGAATTCGGTTTCGAGCAGCGTATCGGGAATCGCGGCGACGTTGACGGTCACGAGCGGCTGCAGCGCGCGCGCCGACGCCGCATGGATCGCATGCGCGAGCAGTTCCTTGCCGGTGCCCGTCTCGCCGAGCAGCAGCACCGGCGAATCGACCTGCGCGGCACGGCGCGCCTGACGCTTGGTTTCGAGGCTCGCGGCACTCGTGCCGACGAAACTCGCGAACGTGTATTTCGCGCGGCGCGCCTGCGCGAGCGAACGCTGCGTCGCGATCAGCTGCTGCTGAAGCTGTGCGTAGCGCGAAAAGATCGGCGTGAGCGTCTTCAACTGGTCGAACAGCGCGAAGCCGATCGCGCCGACCGTCTCGCCCGCCTCATTCTTCAGCGGCAGGCGCGTGACGACGAGCGGTTCGCGGCCCGTCTCCATGATGTCGAGCAGGATCGGCTGCCCGGTCGACACGACTTCGCGCATCAGGCTGTTCGGAATCACGGCCTCGCAGTCGAGGCCGACCGCCTGCTGCGGATCGGCGAAGCCGAAGCGCGCCGCATAGCGCTCGTTCATCCACACGACGCGCGCGTCGCGATCGACGACCACGGTGCCCGCGCTCGAATCCTCGAACGTCCGGAACAGCGACTCGGCGGCGCGTCGCAGCACATCGCCGTAGTTGACGGGCAGGCGCACCCAGTCGTTCATCATCGTGTCGTCGTCTCCGCGTATGCTTGGCCGCTTGTCTCCAGAACGGGACGAATTATCTCATTCCGGAGACACGCCGCAACGCCTTGTCCGGGAACACCCTGCCCATTCCGCCGATCGGCCGGACGGTCAGGATCGTCTCCGGATGGAGACATTTTATGTAGAATCCTCAGACATTGGCCGGCGCGGGCCCGCCGGCCGCCGGCGGACCCGCGTCCGGCGGCGCAATGCGGCCGGTGGCACGAAACCTGCAGAACCTGAGCCGGTCCGCGGCGCGCCGCACGACCGAACAACAACCAGAGCCATTAGGAGACTTCCCTTGTCTTTCGTGATCGTCCTCGCCGCGCTGGCGTTCCTGATGTTCGCCGCGTATCGCGGCTACAGCGTGATCCTGTTCGCGCCGATCGCCGCGCTCGGCGCGGTGCTGTTGACCGATCCGGCCGCCGTCGCGCCGGTCTTCTCCGGCATCTTCATGGAGAAGATGGTCGGCTTCGTCAAACTGTATTTCCCGGTGTTCATGCTCGGCGCGGTGTTCGGCAAGGTGATCGAACTGTCCGGCTTCTCCGAGTCGATCGTCCATGCAGCGATCCGCTATATCGGCCGCTCGCGCGCGAATGCGGTGATCGTCGCGGTGTGCGCGCTGCTCACCTATGGCGGCGTGTCGCTGTTCGTCGTCGTGTTCGCGGTCTATCCGTTCGCGGCCGAACTCTATCGCCAGAGCAACATTCCGAAGCGGCTGATGCCCGGCGCGATCGCACTCGGCGCGTTCTCGTTCACGATGGATTCGCTGCCCGGCACGCCGCAGATCCAGAACATCATCCCGACCACGTTCTTCAAGACGACCGCGTGGGCCGCGCCCGCGCTCGGCACGATCGGCTCGCTGTTCATCATCGTTGTCGGTCTGAGCTATCTCGAATGGCGTCGCCGTGCCGCGATGGCGAAGGGCGAAGGCTACGGCTCGTCGCTCGTCAACGAGCCGGAACGCGTCGAAGCGCAATCGCTGCCGAATCCCGCGCTCGCGATCCTGCCGCTGATCCTGGTCGGCGTGTCGAACTTCGCGTTCACGAAGCTGATCCCGCAGTGGTACGGCGCCGCGTCCTATACGGTCGCGCCGGACGTGCTGCCCGGCGTGCACACGCCGGTGACGACGTCGATCAAGACCGTCGTCGCGATCTGGTCGGTCGAGGCCGCGCTGCTGCTCGGCATCGTGCTGGTCGTGCTGACCGCGTTCAGGCGCGTCAGCGAACGCTTCGCGGCCGGCTCGAAGGCGGCCGTCGGCGGCGCGCTGCTCGCCGCGATGAACACCGCGTCGGAATACGGCTTCGGCGGCGTGATCGCTGCACTGCCGGGCTTTCTCGTCGTCGGCGACGCGCTGAAGAGCATCCCGAACCCGCTCGTCAACGCCGCGGTGTCGGTCAGCTCGCTCGCGGGCATCACCGGCTCGGCGTCGGGCGGCATGAGCATCGCGCTCGCCGCGATGTCGGACGTGTTCATCAAGGGCGCGCAGGCGGCCAACATCCCGATGGACGTGCTGCACCGTGTCGTCGCGATGGCGAGCGGCGGCATGGACACGCTGCCGCACAACGGCGCGGTGATCACGCTGCTCGCGGTCACGGGCCTCACGCACCGCGAGTCGTATCGCGACATCTTCGCGGTGACCGTCATCAAGACGCTCGCGGTGTTCTTCGTGATCGCCGTGTATTACATGACGGGGCTCGTGTAAGCGCTCGCGACGGGCGGCGTTTCGCATGCCGCCCGCGCCGCGCCGCCCCGCCCCGCCATTCGACCCCGCTCGCTCCACCGTCATTGTTGTCCGCAGCAAAACACTGCATTGGTCGCCGGCGCATTTTTCAGGCGGCCGGCCCGGCCTACACTGGTTTCAACGTCGCTCGACGCATTCGTCACACGAAGCGCGGCCGATTCACCGGAAACCTGGAGGTCCCGATCATGAAGCGCCTGATACAAGCGGTTGCCCTTGCCCTGGCCGTCACCGGCCCGGTCGTCGCCCATGCGCAGTCGAACCAGCCGCTGACGCGCGCGCAGGTCCGTGCCGAAGTCAAGGCACTGAAGCAAGCCGGCTTCCAGCCGAGCGACTGGTTCTATCCGGCCAGCATCAAGTCGGCCGAAGCGAAGATCGCGCAGCAGAACGGCGCCGGATACGGCAGCGCGCGCGACGCGTCGTCGGAATCGGGCCGCTGATCCTGCGCACGGCCACGCCGGCCGTCACGCCTTCACCGGCTGAATCAGCTTCGCACACGCCGCTGCCTGCGGGTCGCCCGCGGGCAGCTTCCCGCATACCTCGTCGAACTGCCGGACGACCGTCCTGACCGCCGCATCGTGCGCGCCGCCGCTGCGCCAGCGGTTCAGCTGCGCGACGACCTTGGTCAGCGCACGCAGGTTCGCACCGTAGAACGCATCCCGCGTCTTGCCGGCCTGTGCGAGCACGCTCGCGGCAATCCCCTCGATCCGCGCCGAGTCGTCGGGCGCCAGCTGCACCGCGTTCGCGAAATAGGTCGCGCCCCAGCGCAGCTTCGTCGCCGGGCCCGTCGCCGTGTCATACGCCTTCCGGTACCAGTCGAGCGCCGCCGCGTTGTCGCCGCGCGCCTTCGCGTTCGCGGCCAGCCCGGACATGAAGTAGTACGGCGTCGACGAGCGCGGCAGTTCGGCTTTCAGCAGCGCATCCGACTCGTCGAACAGCCCGGCATCGGTCAACGTATCCGCGCCCTCGCTGACGAGCGCCTGCCGCTCGTACGGATTCGCCGCGCCCTGCACCGACGCGGCGATCTGTCGGCGCACGGTATCGACGAGCGCCGGCGCATCGAGCGGCGCGCCGGTGCGCGCCTCGCCGCGCGCGAGCAGCACGCGCCCGTGCAATGCCATCAGACGATCGATCGACGACAGCGTCGCATCGGTCGACAGCCGCGCGAGTGCTGCGTCGTATGCGCCGCGCAGCTTCGCGCGCTGCGCATCGCTGCCGCCGAGATACGCGACGACGCGCGCCGGCGCCACCACCAGCACGTCGGAATCGGCCCGCGACAGCGCACGATCGGCCAACACCGTTCGCCATGCGTCGGCGAGCGCCGACTTGTCGAGCGCGCCGGCCTGAGGCGGATCGTCCGATGCGGCGGCCACGGCCGCCTTCAGCGCGAAGCGCGCCGCCTCGGCCTTCGCGCCGGCTGCCCGCGCACGCTGCGACAGCGTCTGCAAGGTCTGCGCGACGCGATCGGCCGGCACCGGCAGCGCACCGTCGGTATCCCACGAGTAGTCGGCCAGCAGGCGCCATTCGTCTGGCGTCAGCGATGCGCCATCCTTCAGCGCGCTCGCAAGCGTCTGCCGCACCGGATGCGCGGCGGTCATGCCCAGCGACAGCGCCTGCATGTAGCGGTCGAGATCGGCCTCGCCCGGCAGCCGCGTGACCTCGGTGCCGTCGGGACGGAACAGGATCATCGTCGGATAGCCGTGCACCTTGAAGCGCTCGCCGAGCTTCTGCGCGCTCTCGGTGTCGCCGTCGAGATACACGGGCACGAACAACGACGAGCGCGTCTTGAATGCCTGCTGGCTGAAGATCGTCGACTTCACCTGGTTGCACGACGGGCACCACACCGCGCCCCAGTACAGCAGCAACGGCTTGCCGGTGCGCTTCGCGAGCGCGAAGGCGTCGTCGACGTCGCCCTGCTGCCATGCGATGCCGGGCGGCAGATGGGCGCGCTGCGGCGACGGGCTCGCTGCGACGCCTTGCGGCGCGGCGGTGGCAAAAGCCGCACCCGACGCGGCGAACAGGCAGGCGGCGGTCAGATTCCGGAGAACGGTTTTCATCGAAGCGGGTTCCGTTGAAAAGACGATGGCGGGAAGGCGCGCCGCGCGCCTGTCGCGACGGCCGGCAAATCGCTCGACGATACGATGCAGGCGGCCGATTGAAAACGAACGAATTCTCGAATGAATATCAGGCATCGGCCGCGCGTCGTCACGGCCGCGGCCTGAGTCGCGCCATGTGATACACGGACGCATATACGCCGTCGCGCAGCGCATAGTCCGGCGCTTCGCCTTCGATCCGGAAGCCGTGCTTTTCGTAGAGCGCGATCGCCGCGCGGTTGTCGACGAACACGGTCAGCTCGACACGCGTGACGTTCAGCCAGTTCTCGGCAAGGTCGATCGCAGCCGCGAGCAGGCGGCTGCCGATGCCGCGCCCGTGATGCGACGCGTCGACCATCATGCCGAGCCCCGCCGCATGACGGCGGCGCGGATTCGGTTCGGTATGCAGGGCGAGATGGCCGACCACCGCACCGTCGATTTCGGCGACGAGGCTCACGCCCTGTTCGCGAATGCGATCGAGCCGCTGCTGCCATTTCTCGAACGACGGGAACGGATGCTGCAGCGTGTTCATGTAGACCGCGGGCTGCGCGGAGATCTTGCGGATCGCGTCGACGTCGTGCGCGTCGCTGTGTCGGATCGTGATGTCGGTCATGACGGGGTAGCGTCCAGGGTATCGTTTTTTTAAGGGCATGCGGTGCGCGTACCGCATGCCATCGAGCATATCCGGTTTCATGCGAATGCAACACGGTCGTCACGTGTTCGCTCGGCATGTCGATGCCGTCCGGCGTAACAGGACCATCTTCTGCGATTCGGTTGTGCCCGCAACGACGCAATGCAGAATTCCTCTCATGCGGATCGACATTTTTTACCGACCATCTCATGGAGATCGGTAATTCCTCGCCACTTCCACCCGCCATTCACCCGCACGCGATTCGTTGCGCACACAACGTCACGCGAACGACATGCGATGTCATTTCTCCATCACGTCGACGTCACGTCGGCTCCCTAGACTGGGCGCCGCCCTGCCCGGCATGCGCCGGGCCGGCGCGTGCCGACATCCCGTCCCGCGCATCACGAGCGCGCGAGGCACGGACCGGCGACGACGGTCGAAACCGCCACGCGACGCAGCGCGTCGTCCGTGGGGCGCGCACATCCGGCGCGCGGCCGGCGCATCCGCACGCACGCGCATCGCGGACCGTCCCAGGGGGGGACGACGCTTGGGCGCAACCAGACGAAGTCACGAACGCTCCCACCATCACAGGACTCGAACGCCATGACGTCACGCCGCAAATTTCTCCAGAAAACCACCACCGCCGGCCTCTCGGCCGCCGCGCTGTCCGCGTTTCCGCCGAGCATCCGCCGCGCGCTCGCGATCCCCGCGTTTCACGAAACGGGCACCATCAACGACGTGAAGCACGTCGTACTGCTGATGATGGAGAATCGCGCATTCGACAGCTACTTCGGCACGTTCAAGGGCGTGCGCGGCTACGGCGACCGCTTCGCGGTGCCGTCGCCGAACGGCCGCGACGTGTTCTACCAGACCTACACGAAGACGACGCCCGCCACGACCAGCACGCCGTATCACCTCGACGCGAGCCAGGGCAACGCGCAGCGCGCGGGCGGCACGCCGCACACGTGGGCCGACGCGCAGGCCGCCTGGGATCACGGCCGCATGAACCGCTGGCCCGACGCGAAGACGCTGCTGTCGATGGGCTACTACGACGCGGCCGAAGTGCCGTTCCAGCGCGCGCTCGCCGATGCGTTCACGCTGTGCGACCACTACCACTGCGGGATGCACACCGGCACGATCGCGAACCGCCTGTTCTACTGGAGCGGCACCAACGGCCCGAACGGCATCAGCCCGGCCGACGGCAGCCGCGTGAGGGTCGCCGCGCTGAACAACCAGTTCAACGGCGGCAACGACATCGGCCCGTCGAGCCAGGGCTGGACCTGGACGACCTACGCCGACCGGCTGCAGCAGGCCGGCGTGAGCTGGAAGGTCTACCAGAGCCTGATCGACAACTTCGGCTGCAACGAGATGATGAGCTTCCGCCACTGGCGCGCGGCCATCGAGCAGATGCCGGCCGCGCGCCGGCCCGTATATGTCGCGTCGACCGACATCACGCAGCCGGTGACGGCCGCCGGCCCGTTCTACGATCCGGCGATCGACGACCCGCTCAGCCCGCTCGCGAAAGGCTTCGGCAACACGATGCCGTACGGCTTCCTCGAGTCGTTCAGCGACGACATCCGCAACGGCAGGCTGCCGGCCGTGTCGTGGATCGTTCCGCCGTCGGTCTACAGCGAGCACCCGGGACCGTCGAGCCCCGCGCAGGGCGGCTGGTATGTGCAGGCCGTGCTCGATGCGCTGACCGCGAACCCGGAGGTGTGGAGCAAGACAGTGCTGCTGATCAATTACGACGAAAACGACGGTTTCTTCGACCACATGCCGTCGCCGGCCGCGCCGTCGCGCAATGCCGACGGCACGCTCGCGGGCGGCCATACGCTGCGCGACGCCGACGTCGCGGTCGAATACCACGACTTCGCGCCGGCCACGTCGAGCCAGCCCGCAGCCGATGGCCGTCCGTACGGCCCCGGTCCGCGCGTGCCGATGTGGGTCGTGTCGCCGTGGAGCCGCGGCGGCTGGGTCAATTCGCAGGTGTTCGACCATACGTCGACGCTGCGCTTCCTCGAGCAGCGCTTCGGCGTCGCCGAGCCGCAGATCGGTGCGTACCGCCGCGCGGTGTGCGGCGACCTGACGAGCGCATTCAACTTCCGCTCGCCGAACAACGAGCCGCTGCCGACGCTCGCAGGCCGCTCGACGAAGAGCCAGGTCGACGCGCTGAGCGCCGCGCAGCAGGCCGCGCCGAAGATCGCGCCGCCCGCCACGCCGGCCGCGCCCGCGCAGGCCGCCGGCGTGCGCCCGTCGCGCGCGCTGCCGTACGAGCTGCATGCGAGCGCGCGCGCCGATGCCGGCAAGGGCACGATCACGCTGAAGTTCGCGAATACCGGCCGCGCGGCCGCCGTGTTTCACGTCTATGACAAGCTGCATCTCGACCGCCTGCCGCGGCGCTACGCGGTCGAGCCGGGCAAGACGCTGCACGGCAACTGGGCGGCGGGCGCCGACGACAGCGGTAAATATGACCTTTGGGTGCTCGGCCCGAACGGCTATCACCGCCGCTTCACTGGCGACCTGACGCGGCTGGCCGGCGCCCGCGCGCCGAACCCGGAGATCCGCGTCGGCTACGCGGGCGCGAGCGGCAACCTGCATCTGCGGCTGAGCAATCACGGCGCCGGCACGGTGCGCTTCACGGTGAAATCGAACCGGGTCTACGGGCCGCTGACCGCCCGCGGCGCAAACGACGACCATGGCCGCGGCCATGACAACGGCACCGGCACCACGTGGACCGTCACGGTGCGCGCCGGCGAACAGTCCGAGCTGCACTGGAAGCTCGACTCGACCGGCAACTGGTACGACTTCGTCGTGACGGCGGACAGCGACGCGAGCTTCTCGCGCCGCGTGGCAGGCCGCGTCGAAACCGGCCGCCACTCGGTCAGCGACCCGGCGATGGGACTCGCCGACCGCTTCTGACGCGGCCGCGGCGACGCGCGCTGCGCCGCGTGTCGCCGTGCCTGCCGCACCGGCCGCGAACGGCGGCCGGCAGCCCGCGCCATGGCCCGCAACCCGCCCGGAACGCCCGTCCGGCGCGGCACAAACATCTGACGGATCGGTGGTATAACCCTCATTTCCGACCGCACGAAAATGCTCCGTAATGCCGTCCGTTCGCGTTAAACTGCGTCAAGCTGTTTTGCAGTTTTTCTACAACGACATTTCGCCAACACGGCAACCACGACACGAGGATAGGTTCGATGCGCACTACCGGCTCATCCGGGGCAATGACCCTGCTCACCGAACACGACCCGGCCGACGGCCGCGAACTGCGCTCGCTCCGGCTCGAAGCGACCGGCGACGGCAAGAGCGTGCTGCTGATCGAAATCGACGAACGCAAGCCCGGCATTCATCGCGAAGTGCGCTATGAAATCACGCCGGCCGAGCTGATCGCGGCGATTCGCTCGCACGGCGCCGAGCTGCCCGGCGAAAACCACGGCCTCGCGTCGCTCGCCCGCACCCCCTCCTGATCCGCCACGGTGAGCGGCGCGCACGCCGCCCGCTCACCGTCATCACCCTGCTGCCGTCAGGCGCTTTCCGTCATTCCGTCCGCCGACTTGAAAATGGCCGATAATCGGCCCATCTTCAGGTTTTCCGCGCGCGCGTCCATTCCAGTCAGCCGCCATGCTCCGTGACCTCGTCGCCCAGTACGGGCCGCTTCTCGTCTTCGCCAATGTGCTCGCGGCGGCCATCGGGCTGCCGGTGCCGGCGTTGCCGACGCTCGTGCTGTTCGGCGCGATGGCCGCGATGCACCCGGGAATGATCGGCTCGCAACTCGTGACGGTGGTCGCGCTGTCGGTGCTCGGCGCGCTGATCGGCGACACCGTCTGGTATGTCGCCGGCCGGCGCTACGGCGGCACGACGCTGAAGACGATCTGCCGGCTGTCGCTGTCGCGTGACAGCTGCGTGAAAAAGACCGAGCGTTTCTTCGGCCGCTACGGCGTGCGCGTGCTCGCAGTCGCGCGCTTCATCCCGGGGCTGTCGCTCGTGTCGGTGCCGATGGCCGGCGCGCTCGGTACGCGCTACCGCACGTTCGTCGGCTACGACGCGCTCGGCGCCGCGCTGTGGACGATCGTCGGGCTCGTGGCGGGGCTGGTGTTCTACCGGCAGATCGACTGGCTGTTCGCCGGCGCGAGCCGGCTCGGCCGCGCGGTGCTGGTGGTGATCGTCGCGCTGCTGGCCGTTTATGCGGCGATCCGCTGGATGCGGCGCCGCGCGCTGATCCGCCAGCTCGCAAGCGCGCGGATCGGCGTCGACGAACTCGACGCGCTGCTGCGCGACGCGCCCGCGCCGGTGATCCTCGACGTGCGCTCGCCCGAACACCGCAAGCTCGATCCGTTCACGATTCCCGGCGCGCAGTTCGCCGACGAACGCCAGATCGGCGACATCGTCGCGCGTTATCCGCTGACGCAGAAGTTCGTCGTGTACTGCTCGTGCCCGAACGAGGTGACGGCCGCGCTGATGGCGAAGCGCCTGCTCGACGCCGGCTTCACCGATGCGCTCGCGCTGCGCGGCGGCCTCGACGCATGGCGCGACACGGGCCGCCAGCTCGCGTCGCTCGCCGAGGACCTGCCGGCGGCAAACGACGCGATCGCGGGGCTGCACAAGCCGGCCTGAGCGCGGCCGGCCGTGCGACGCGAGGCAGCCCGCGCGTCGATCACGGTCAGAACGCGTGCAGCGGCAGGTTCACCACCAGGCGGTACTCGCGGTTCGTCGCATCCGAGTAGTGAGCCGAACCGTTGTGCCACATCGCGATGAACGTGACCTTCGTGTCCTTCAGCTTGCCGCTCTGGAACGTGTACGACGGGATGAAGCCGAACTCGTGGTGACGGCCCTGCACCGGCGCGCCGTTGCTCCAGTAGATGCTCGACTTGCTCGGGTCGTTCGCCGCGCCCGCGCTCGCATCCGCGCCCCAGCCCGTCACGCCCCACACCATCGCCTTGAAGCCGGGCAGGCCCGCTTCCTTGCCGTAGAACGTGTAGCGCAGCTGCAGCGACTTTTCGTGCGGCGCGTTGTAGTCGACGTCCATCGAGTTGGTCAGGAAGATCCCGTTGGTCTCGGTGATGTAGTCGAAGAACTGGTCGCCGAGGATCTGCTGGTAACCGAGCAGCAGTTCGTGCGGGCCGTGCTGCGCGGCCAGCGACAGGCTGTACGCGTTGTTGTCGATCTTGCCCTGCAGCGCATCGCCCGTGTCGTGCGTCGAGTAGACGTTCGCGAAGCCGGTCCACTTGATCGACTTCGTATCGCCGATGCTGTGCTTCACCGACGCGTAGTACTGGTGCCACACGTCGTCGGCCTGGTCCGCATACAGCGCGAGCTCGCCGTTCGGCGAGTAGTCCCACGTGCCGCCCACGTACGTCAGGCGATTGACGCGCGTGCCGCCGTACTGCGTCGTCAGGTTCGTGAGCGTCGTGTGCCCGCGCGCGTCGGTCTTCGTGAAGCTGCCGGCCTCGAGCATCACGTTCTTGAATTCGTTGCTGACGATCGTCGCGCCGAGGAAGGTCGGCGGCAGCGCGCGGTTGTCGTGCTGCTCCATGAACGGGTTGTCGACGGCCTGCAGACCGTACTTGATCACCGTGTTCGAGATGCGCGCCTTCACGTCGTAGACGCCCGGGTACGCCCACGCGAGCTGGTTCGAGCCGCCGCCGCCCTTCGCGATGTGCACCATGCTGCCCGCGCCCGCGCCGCCGTCGAGCTTCAGCGCCGCATACAGCGATGCGTCGAAGCCGATGCCGATCAGGCCCGTCGTGTAGCCCGATTCGAAGTTCGCCATCACGCCCTGGACCCACGCGTGGCGGTGCGGGCCGCCCTTGTTGTCGAGCATGTCCGAGTAGTTGCGGAACAGGAAGTCGAGATGGCTGTCGGCGATGAAGCCCTTCGACTTCGATTGCGCGGACGGCTCGTCGGGCGGCGTGACGGCCTGGCTGGCCTCGGCGTTGACAATGGCGTTCGGCGTCGTCGCCTGCGCGACGCTCGCACCGGCGGCCGGCGCGGCCGGCGCGGCCTGCGCGACCGTCAGCGGCGCCGGGGCCGCGTCGTCGGCGCGCGCGACGCCCGTCAGCGACACGCCGGCGAGCGCCGGCAGTCCCCATGCAAGCAGCATCTTCGATGCCGTCCCGATCGTCTTCTGCTTTTTCATCGTGGTTCTCTTCTTGTGTTGATGTCGTCCCGCCGGCCGCGATCCGCGCCCGGCCCCCACCCGGCGCGACCGCCTACGGGCGCGCCTGTACCCGCGACGCGAAGATCGTTCGCGCCGCACTTACCCCTGTCGACCTGCCTGTTTATGGTTGTTCGACGCTCATGCCGCGCCCGCGCGGATGCACGCGACGCGCGCCGCCGAGCCGTGCCGCACTTCCGGCAGCGGCACGTCCTGCGCGCATGCGTCGATCGCGACCGGGCAGCGCGTCCGGAATGCGCAGCCCGACGGCGGGTTCAGCGGCGACGGCATTTCGCCCGCCAGCAGCATCGGCCGGCGCGCACGCTCGCGTGCCGGTTCCGGCGTCGGCGCCGCGTCGAGCAGCGCGCGCGTGTACGGGTGCTGCGGCACGCCGTACACGTCGTGCCGCGTGCCGAACTCCATCACGCGGCCGAGATACATCACCAGCACGCGCTGGCTGATCGCCTTCACCACCGCGAGATCGTGCGCGACGAACAGATAGGACAGCGACAGATCGCGCTGCAGGTCGCGCAGCAGGTTCACGATCTGCGCCTGGATCGACACGTCGAGCGCCGACACCGGTTCGTCGCAGATCACGAGCTTCGGCTCGCCGATCAGCGCGCGCGCGATGCCCACACGCTGGCACTGCCCGCCGGAAAATTCATGCGGATAACGGAGCATGTGATGCGCGTTCAGGCCGACCCGCTCGAGCATCGCGACCACGCGGCGCCGCACTTCGGCACGTCCAAGGCCCGGCTGGTGCGTGACGAGCGGCTCGGCGACGACCTGCTCGATCGTCATGCGCGGATCGAGCGACGCGAGCGGATCCTGGAAGATCATCTGCATTTCGCGCCGCATCGCGGTGCCGCGCAGGTGCTCGGGCTCGACCGTCCGGCCGCGCCATTTCACGGTGCCGGCCGTCGCCGGCACGAGGCCGATCAGCGCGCGCGCGAGCGTCGACTTCCCGCAGCCCGATTCGCCGACGAGCCCGACCGTTTCGCCGCGCTTCACGTCGAACGACACGCCGTCGACCGCGCGCAGCGTACCCTTCGGCGACCACGGATAGCCGCCGAGCGGCACGCGGAAATGCACCTTCAGATTCTCGACGGACAGCAGCGTGTCGTCCGTCGCGCCGCTATCGCGGCGTTGATCGACGCTCATCGCAGTCCTCCCGTCAGATCGGCCACCGGCCGGTGGCATGCGCGCACCGCATGCGCGGCGCCATAGGTTTCGAGTGCCGGGCGCGCCGTGTCGCACCGGCCTTCCGCATACGCGCAGCGCTTCGCGAACGCGCAGCCGGCGGCCGCGGTGCCGGGCATCGGCGGATTGCCGGGAATCGCGACGAGCGGCGCGTCGTCGGCGTCGGTCAGGCGCGGCAGCGCGTTCAGCAGCCCGATCGTGTACGGATGCGACGGCGCCGCGAAGATCGACTCGGCCGGCGCGTATTCGACGGTGCGGCCCGCATACATGACCATCACGTCGTCCGCGAGGCCCGCGACCACGCCCATGTCGTGCGTGATCAGCACGATCGCGGTGCCGCGCTCGCGGTTCAGCTCGCGCAGCAGGTCGATGATCTGGGCCTGCACGGTCACGTCGAGCGCGGTGGTCGGCTCGTCGGCGATCAGCACTTCCGGCTCGGACAGCAGCGCCATCGCGATCATCACGCGCTGCCGCATGCCGCCCGAGAACTCGTGCGGATACATGCGGATGCAGCGCGCGGCGTCGGGAATGCGCACCGATTCGAGCGCCTCGATCGCGCGCTGCGTCGCCGCCTTGCGCGACAGCTTGCGGTGCAGCTGCAGCGTCTCGGTCATCTGCCGCTCGATCGTCAGGAACGGATTGAGCGACGTCATCGGATCCTGGAAGATCATCGCGATCCGGTCGCCGCGCACCGCGTTCAGCGCGCGCGTATCCATCTCGAGCAGGTTCTTGCCGCGATAGCGCGCGGCGCCGCTGGTCGTGCCGTTGCCGGCCAGCAGGCCGAGCAGCGCCATCACGGTCTGGCTCTTGCCCGAGCCCGATTCGCCGACGATGCCGAGCGTCTTGCCGGCTTCGAGCGAGAACGACACGCCGCTGACGGCGTCGATCGGCGGTGCATCCTTGCGCGTGAAGCGCACGCCGAGGTTGTCGACTTCAAGTAGTGCGGCCATCTTCAGCGATCCTTCGGGTCGAGCGCATCCCGCAGGCCGTCGCCGACGAAATTCACGCAGTAGAGCGTCACGCACAGCATGACGGCCGGGGCCAGCAGCAGCCACGGCATCGATTCCAGTTTCTGCGCGCCGTCCTGGATCAGCACGCCCCAGCTCGTCATCGGCTCCTGCACGCCGAGACCGAGGAACGACAGCACCGATTCGGTCAGCACGATGTTCGGCACCGACACGGTCGCGTACACGACGACCACGCCGAGCAGGTTCGGCACGACGTGGCGCAGCACGATCGATGCCGGCGACACGCCGATCGCGCGCGCCGCATCGACGAACTCGCGGCTGCGCAGCGACAGCGTCTGGCCGCGCACGACGCGCGCCATGTCGATCCACGAGAACGCGCTGATGGTCAGCACGACGAGCAGGAACGAACGGCCGAACAGCGTCATCATCAGGATCGCGATCAGCAGGTACGGGATCGCGTACATCATGTCGACGATGCGCATCATCACCGCGTCGACGCGGCCGCCCGCGAAGCCCGCGGTCGCGCCCCACGCGACGCCGAACAGGCCCGACACGAGCGTGCCGAGCAGGCCGACCTCGATCGATACGCGCCCGCCGATCAGCGTGCGCACCAGCAGGTCGCGGCCGAGTTCGTCGGTGCCGAACCAGTGCTGGTTCGCGAGCGTCGGCGGCAGGCTGATCGCGCCCCAGTCGCTCGCGGCCGGATCGGCCGCCAGCAGCCACGGGCCGACGAAGCAGGCGAGCGCGATCAGCGCGAGCAGCACGAGGCTGAACACGGCTGCACGGTTGTGCAGGAAACGCGCGAATGCCAGCGCGAGCGGCGAGCGCGAACGCGGCGGCGTGTCGGTCTGCACGGGCAGGCCGACGGCAGGTGTGGTGGGAGTCATCGCTGCGCCTCGCTCAGTAACGGATACGCGGATCGAGCCACGCGTACGCGAGGTCGACCAGCAGGTTGAACAGCACCGCGCAGACGGTCGTCAGCACGACGAGGCCGAGCACCAGCGTGTAGTCGCGGTTGATCGCGCCGTTCACGACGAGCTGCCCGAGCCCCGGCAGCGCGAACACCGATTCGGTGACGACGGCCGCCGTGATCGACGTGATGCAGACCGTGCCGAACAGCGACACGACCGGCATCAGCGCCGGCTTCAGCGCATGGCGCAGCACGATCGTCGAGCCGGGCAGGCCCTTCGCGCGCGCGGTGCGGATGTAGTTGCTCGACAGCGTCTCGATCATCGAGCCGCGCATCACGCGCGCGAGCAGCGACACGTTGATGAAGGTCAGCAGCACGATCGGCAGCAGCCGGTACTGCCAGCCGCCGTCGCCCCAGCCGCCGGCCGGCAGCCAGCCGTTGCCGGCCGACGTCTTCAGCAGGATCGCGAAGATCCATACGAGCACCGGGCCGAGCACGAACGGCGGCACGACGTTGCCGAAGTTGCCGATCAGCATCACGAAGCGGTCGATCAGGCTGTCGCGGCGCACGGCCGCGACGGTGCCGAGCAGCACGCCGAGCACGATCGAGATCGGGATCGACACGCCGCCCACGCCGAGACTCACGGGCAGCGCCTTCTTCACGAGGTCGTTCACGGACCAGTCGACGTACCGGAACGACGGACCGAGATCGCCGTGCAGCAGCGAGCCGAGATACAGCAGGTACTGCTTCCACAGCGGCTCGTCGAGGTGGTACTTCGCGTTCAGGTTCGCGAGCGTCGCCGCGGACAGCTGCTTCTCCGTATCGAACGGGCCGCCGGGCGTGAAATGCAGCAGCAGGTAGCAGACGGTGATGACCGCGAGGATCGTCGGCACCGCCCACAACGTGCGTCTCAAAGCGTAGGCCAGCATGATCGCTCCGCTCAGTGCTTGATCAGGTACATGTCCTGCGAAGCACGCATGTCGATCACGTTCTTCAGCGAGTAGCCGCCCACGTACGGCTTCACGAGGCGGTCGGCCGAGTACTGGAACAGCGGCACCATCGGCGTGTCGTTCAGTGCGGTGTCGTGCGCCTGCGTGAGCAGCGCGGCGCGCGCCTTGTCGTCGAGCTTCTGGTTGCCTTCGTCGACGAGCGCATCGACCTGCTTGTTGCAGTAGCCGACGGTGTTCTGCGAGCTGCCGCAGCGGATCAGGTCGAAGAAGGTCATCGCGTCGTTGTAGTCGGCGAACCAGCCGTCGCGCGCGATCTGCACCTTGCCGTCATGCCGCTCCTTCATCAGCACCTTGAACTCGACGTTCTCCAGCTTGGTGTTGATGCCGAGCTTCGTGCGCCATTCGGACGCGGTGAACAGCGCGACCTTCTTGTGCAGATCGTTGGTGTTGTACGTCAGCGTGAACGACAGCGGCTTCGCGTCCGAGTAGCCGGCCTGCTTCAGCAGGTTCTTCGCGGTCTCGACGCGCTTGGCCATCGGCCAGGACGCCCATTCCGGCGTGAACGGCTGCACGCCCTTCGTGCCGTTCGGCATCAGCCCGTACATCGGCTTCTCGCCGGCCTGCGTGAGCCGCTGCGTGAGCACGTCGCGATCGATCACCATCGACAGCGCCTGGCGCACGCGCTTGTCCTTCAGCACCGGATCGCTGTTGTTCAGGTAGTAGTAGTACGTCGCCAGTTGCAGGCCCGGACGCAGCTCGCTGCCGAACTGCTTGCTGACCTGCTGGAAGATCCCCGACGGAATCGAGTAGCTGTAGTCGATCTGACCGGCCTGGTACATGCGCATCGCCGTTTCATCGCTTTCGATCGGCAGGTACGTGACCTTGTTGATCACGACCTTCGGCGCATTCCAGTACTTCGCGTCCTTCGTCATCACGATGCGGTTGTTCGGCTGCCAGTCGACCAGCTGGTATGCGCCGTTGCTGACGAGGTTGCCCGGGCGCGTCCACGCATCGCCGAACTTCGCGACCACGTCCTTGTTCACCGGCGCGAGCGGCGCCATCGCGGTCAGCTCGGGGAAGAACGCGACCGGCACGTCGGTCGTCACCTCCAGCGTGTACGGGTCGACCGCGCGCACGCCGAGCGTCGACGGTGCGGCCTTGCCCGCGATGATCTCCTTCGAGTTCTTCACGAACTCGACGAGGATCGTGTATTTCGAGCCCGTCTTCGGATCGACGAGGCGCTGCCACGAATAGACGAAATCGGCGGCCGTCACCGGCTGGCCGTTGCTCCACTTCGCGTCGTGGCGAAGCTTGAAGATCCACGTCGTCGGTGTCTTGCGCTCCCACGACAGCGCGACGCCCGGCACGACCTGGCCGGTCGCGTCGATGCGGGCGAGCCCTTCGAACAGGTCGAGGCCGATGGTGTTGCCGGTCCACGATTCGATGTGCGCGGGATCGAGCGACTCGACTTCGGCGGGCACCTGTCGCGTCAGGTCCTGCTGCGCAGCGAGCGTGACGTTCGACGGGACGGTAACGGCGCGAGCGGCGGGCGTCGTCAGGGCGAGCGCGGCCAGCACGGCCGACATGGCATGCAAGGATTTCATCGTGGCAGTCTTGAGAAGGTTGTTCGGTGAGCGTCGCGCGGCGGGTGCCGCGGGTTACGCGTGAGACGCTGTCGGGAGCAGCGATTGAGGAGGCCCGTGATTCTCGTATTGCATATTAGTATTCCTTACGTTTCTTTCGACAGGCACTCCGTCTTGGAAACGAAGGAATACCTGTGCGTTAGAACAGCCTCGGCGTCCCGACCCAGACCACCACCGACTCGATCTTCGCGGTGTTGACCCAGCTGTGCGGAACCGTCGACTGATAGTGCGAGCTGTCGCCGGCCTGCAGAACGAACGTCTTGCCTTCCAGCGTCAGCGACACTTCCCCTTCAATCACATACAGGAACTCCTCTCCTGCGTGTGTCGTCACCTCCGATCGCTTCTGTCCCGGCGGCATCCGCACGAGAATCGCCTCGAGCTGACGCCCTTCGGTCACGTTGGTCAGCCTCGCGAACAGGTTCGCCGAATCGGCGAATCCGAAGAAGCGCAACTGCTCGCCTCGACAGACCGAGCGTTCTTCGCTCGGCGTATCCACGAAGTACTGCACCGTTACGCCGAGCGCCTGCGCGATGCCGGCCAGCGAAGTCAGCGACGGCGATGCGAGCCCGCGCTCGACCTGGGACAGAAACGGCTTCGAAATGCCCGCGACCGTCGCCGTTTCGTCGAGCGTGCGCTTCAGTCGTTGGCGCAACGCGCGAATCTTGCTGCCCAGTGCGGCGGCAGCGTCGGCGGACCGCGAGTTTTCAGTGGGGGGAACCATAGCAGGCCGAAAAGTGGTCGTCAAAAAATGTTTGATGGAAAGTAACTAAGTTAGGTCGATATGGCTTAGTCTTCGGGTTCGCACACGCCTTCGGCGTTGAGCCCGGTGCACTAAACAGGGGCCGAAGCGAGCGAAAAGAAGCGCTATCTTGCCAGACTCGCCGCCTTCACAGGCAAGCTGCAAGCGGCTCTCCGGGATTTTTCGGAGGGCCGGGCGCAAAGTTTACAACGACATGACGAGACAAATGTTCCTGAAAGCTGCTGCCATGTCGGGGATTTCCCTATGTGGTGCGGACCTGACGCACCGGACCGGCAAACGTTACCATTCGCGCGCCGGTCGGGGGCTCGCCCCGCCAGATTCCGGCGGAGTCTGACCCCGGCCCGGGCCAACCGCCCGACTGATGCCACCGCCTGCGCGCAAGCCTACCCGGCCGCCACGCACGGGCGCCAGTTCGACCCTTGGCGACACGCGATCCGCGTCGCCCGTTTCAACGAGATTTGATGATGCACGCACCTGTTTCACAAACCCGATCGTTTACGACGGTCTTCCTCATCGAAATGTGGGAGCGCTTCGGCTACTACGGCATGGCCGCGCTCCTGGTCCTGTTCATGGTCGACCGGCTCGGCTTCACCGACAGCCATGCGAACCTGACGTGGGGCGCGTTCACCGCACTCGTCTACGCGTCGCCGTCGATCGGCGGCTGGATCGGCGACAAGGTGCTCGGCGCCCGTCGCACGATGATCATCGGCGCGGCCGTGCTGTGCGCCGGCTACCTGATGCTGGCGGTGCCGAACGACCAGCTCGTCTACATGTACACGTCGCTCGGCGTGATCGTCGTCGGCAACGGCCTGTTCAAGGCCAACGCGGCGAACCTCGTGCGCCGCATCTACGAAGGCGACGACGCGCGCATCGACAGCGCGTTCACGATCTACTACATGGCGGTCAACATCGGCTCGACCGTGTCGATGCTCGCGACGCCGTGGATCAAGGATCACTGGGGCTGGCACACCGCGTTCGCGGTCTGCTGCGGCGGCATGCTGCTCGCAATCCTGAATTTCATGCTGATGCACCGCACGCTCGCGCACATCGGCTCGCAGCCCGACGACGAGCCGATCCGCTGGAAGCGCCTCGGCGCGGTCGCGGCAGGCGGCGTCGCGCTCGCGCTCGTCACGCTGTACGTGCTGCAGCACAAGCAGCTGGCGGTGGCGAGCGTATGGACGGCCGCGGTCGCGATCCTCGCGATCTTCGCGTACATGATCGCGAAGTCGGAACGCTCGGAGCGCGCCGGCCTGATTGCCGCGCTCGTGCTGATCGCGCAGGTGATCCTGTTCTTCATCTTCTACGTGCAGATGTCGACGTCGCTGACGCTGTTCGCACTGCGCAACGTCGATCCGCGCTTCATCCTGTTCGGCACGACGCTGTTCACGTGGAGCGCCGCGCAGTTCCAGGCGCTGAACCCGATCTGGATCATGCTGCTGAGCCCGGTGCTCGTGTGGGTCTACAACGCGTTCTCGAAGCGCGGCCGCGACCTGCCGGTCGCCGCGAAGTACGCGCTCGGCTTCGGCGCGGTCGCGGCGGGCTACCTGGTGTTCACGATCAGCGGCCGCTACGCGATCGACGGCCGCGTGTCGTCGTGGTTCATGGTGTGGGGCTACGGCCTCTACTCGCTCGGCGAACTGCTGGTGAGCGGCCTCGGCCTCGCGATGATCGCGCGCTACGTGCCGGCGCGGATGAGCGGCTTCATGATGGGTGCGTACTTCGTCGCGACCGGCGTGTCGCAGTATCTGGGCAGCGTCGTCGCGAACTTCGCGCAGATGCCGTCGCACGATCTGCCGGCCGTCGATTCGCTGCCGCTCTATCTGTCGCTGTTCGAGAAGCTCGGCTGGCTCGCCGCGATCGGCATGCTGCTCGCGCTGCTGCTGCTGCCGATGATGAACCGCCTGTCGCGCCAGCATCAGCGCTGCGCGGAAGAGCGTCGCGACGAAGCGCTGCAGGCGCAGGCCGTCGCCGCGCAGTAAGGACTATCCCTCGGCGTGCTGCGTGCACGCCACATTCTCCTGCCGGTTGCGCAATCGCGTCCTACACTGGTTGCAGGGAGCGCTTCCGACGAGACGCGCGACAGGCAGGAGAACACGATGAAAAGCAAGACGACGCGGCTCTTGAGGATACTGTCCGACATTCGGCGCGCGCAGCGATGCACCGCATTGCGCGCCGCCCGGGCAGCCGCCGAAGCCGATGCGGTACTCGCGCAGCAGGACGACGCGGCAGCGTCCGACGAACGCGACGACGCCGAATCCGACGACACGTCCCCCGCTTCCCGCTCCGATATCGGCTCGCGCCACTGACGGCACGCCGGCGTGCCGCCTGCGCGCTTCGCGCGCCTCGAGCCCTTCCCGCGCCTCCCGCGTGCTCACGCAGCCGCGCTGCGCCATCGCGAGAACCACGCCCCCGAACCGGCCACCGCCATCATCAGCCCGAGCGCGCAGGCGTCGGCCGCGAAGCCCACGCCGAGATGGCGCAGCGCCGCGCCGTTCGCGACCGGATGCAGCAGCGAATCGATGACCAGCGAGATCACCGCGCCCGCGACGAAGCAGATCAGCCCGCGCTGGCCGACCGCGACGACGGGCCGCACGGCCTGCGCGACCCGCGCGATCCAGCCATAGCGCACCCAGTCGGCCATCAGCCACGCGACGGCTGCGAAGCTCACGACGCGCGGCAGCGCGAGATCGCGCTTGAGCACGCCTTCGGGCACCGGCAGGCCCGAGAACAGCTTGTAGCTCGCGCAGCCGAGCACGACCGCGCACGCGACGCCGGTTGCCGCCGCGCTCCAGCGCCCGAGCGCGACGCGCCGATAGAACGGCTGGCAGCGCGCGAGCACGCCGGCGACGAACATCAGCTGCCACGCAAACGGATTGAAGCTCCAGCGGAACGTATCGGTATCGAGCAGTTCCGGGCCGAGCCAGCCGGCCGCGAGCCACGACGCGACGCTGAGCGCGACGAGCAGCCACGGATGACGGCGCGCGAACGGCACCAGCACCGGCGACGCGAGCGCGAACAGCACGTACATCGGCAGCACCGACGCGAGATACGGCTGGCGCTGGAACGTCAGCAGTTCGGCGAGGCCCGTGAGCGGCGACGCGAGCATCACGCTGACGTCGTCGAGCGCGAGGTTCGGCGCGTCGATCCCGTAGTGGTCGAGCACCGCGGATACGACGAGCATCAGCGTCGACGTCGCGAGGAATGCGCGATAGATCTGCATCGCGCGACGCACGAAGCGCCGCTGCGCGGCGCGCGCGCCGTGCCGTTCGGCGATCGCGCCGTACGCGCTCGCGGTCGCGAAGCCGCCGAGAAACACGAACACCTCGGCCGCGTCGCACAGCGCGAACGCATGCAGCGTCACGCGCGACAGCACGCTCGCGCCGATATGATCGACGACGATCATCAGCAGCACGATCCCGCGGAAGAAATCGACTTCGATCAGGCGGCCGCTGCGCGGCGGCACACTGGCGGCGGAAAGCGGCGCGTTCAACGACATGACCGCCCCCACGCGATGGCGGCGCGGCACGCACCGGAAGACTCGGGAGAAGAAACGGGAAGGCAAGCGCGACCGGCGGCGACACGCGTATGCTCGCATCGCGCCAATCCGGCTGGCCAGGCACGGAGATGACCGTTCATTGGAACACTGCATACGAAGTAAAGACGGTCAGGTCAGTCTAACGGCCGATCCGGAGATACCCTAAGTAACAAAGTGCAACCGAATCTTCGGTTCGGTTACAGGGGCAAGATCGCCGAGGCCCACCGGGCAAGGCTGCCAGCCGGCCGTCAGCGCGCCGACAGCTTGCGGTCGGCGGGCGGTCATCGACACGATACGCGGCACGTTGCGCGCTGCGCGTCGCAATGCGGGCGAGTTGCGCGCGACGACTATTTGCGCACGGGCAGGCGCCGCATCAGCATCGCGCTGTGCCACGCGGTCAGCGCGACGGCGACCCAGATCGGCCCGTAGGTCGCGAGCTTCGCGACCGTGAGCGTCTCGCCGAGCAGCAGCAGCGACACCGCGACGAGCAGCACGGGCTCGACGTAGCCGAGGATCCCGAACAGCGCCATCGGCAGCATCCGGCTCGCCTTCAGGTAGCACGCGAGCGCCAGCGTGCTGAGCACGCCGAGGCCCGGCAGCAGCACGATCCACAGCAGCGGACGGCTGGCGACCGGCGTCGCGCTGGTCGCCACCATCGCGAGCGCGATCGGGCACAGCAGCGCAACCTCGATCGCGAACGCGGCCAGCGAATCGGCGTTGATCCGGCGGCGCAGCACGAAATACGGCGGATAGCCGAGCGCGACGACGAGCGTCGGCCACGCGAACGCGCGCGTCGCCCAGACTTCATGCGCGACGCCGAGCGCCGCGCACGCGACGGCCGCCCACTGCAGCGGATCGAGCCGTTCGTGATAGTAGTAGCGGCCGACCAGCACCATCGTCAGCGGCAGCAGGAAATAGCCGAGCGACACTTCGAGCATGCGCCCGTGCAGCGGCGCCCACAGGAACAGCCACAGCTGCAGGCCGAGCAGCGCGGCGCTCGCCGGCACCGCGATCAGCAACCGCCAGTCGCGCACGCTGCGTGCGGCGAGCGCGACCAGCGCCGGCCAGCGGCCGCGCAGCGCCACCAGCGCGAGCGCGCCGGGCGCGGTCCACAACACGCGCCACGCGAAGATGTCGAGGCCGGTCAGCGGCGCCAGCAGTTTTGCGTACGCCGACATCAGCGCGAACAGCGTCGACGCCGCCACCGACAACATGACGCCGCGCCCGGCCTCCGGATACCCCGTCATATGCGCCTATTGCTGCTGGAAGCGCTCGAAGCGCTTTTCGGTCCGGCGCTCCTCGAACGTCACCTCGGTCACGCGCGCGGCCGGCGGCCCGTGACGCAGCCACGCGAGCATCCGGTCGATCTGCGCACCCGGGCCCTGGATCATCGCCTCGACGCTGCCGTCGTCGAGATTCGACACCCAGCCGCGCAGCTTCAGCGCGTGCGCCTCGCGCACCGTCGCGTGACGGAAGCCGACGCCCTGCACGACGCCGCGCACCCGCACGTAGTAGGTCTCGATCCGTTCGTCCAGTTCATTGCGGGTCATCGCGTCACCCCTCTCCCGTTGCATTTCAAGCCCGGCATTGTAGTCGCGTCGGCCGGTTCGCACACGTGCGCGGCGGCCGGGCGGCCACGCACGGGCGCAACGGCCATGCCCGCCGCGTGCACCGGGCCGGCGTCGCCGCACGCGCCGACCACGTACAATCTCGCCGACGCATAACCGCCGCGCCGCTCGCGCGCGGCCATGAAGGAATGGCATGACTGATACCTCCCGCGATCTCGTCCTGGTCACCGGCGCGTCCGGTTTCGTCGGCTCGGCCGTCGCACGCATCGCGCAGCAGAAGGGCTATGCGGTGCGCGTGCTGGTGCGCCCGACCAGCCCGCGCACGAACCTCGCGGATCTCGACGCCGAGATCGTCACCGGCGACATGCGCGACGAGACGTCGATGCGCGCCGCGCTGCGCGGCGTGCGCTACCTGCTGCACGTGGCGGCCGATTACCGGCTGTGGGCGCCCGATCCCGACGAAATCGAGCGCGCGAACCTCGAAGGCGCGGTTGCGACGATGCGCGCGGCGCGCGCCGAGGGCGTCGAGCGGATCGTCTATACGAGCAGCGTCGCGACGCTGAAAGTCACGAGCGCCGGCGATCCGGCCGACGAGAACCGGCCGCTGACGCCCGAGCAGGCAATCGGCGTATACAAGCGCAGCAAGGTGCTCGCCGAGCGCGCGGTCGAGCGGATGATCGCCGACGAAGGGCTGCCGGCCGTGATCGTCAATCCGTCGACGCCGATCGGCCCGCGCGACGTGAAACCGACGCCGACCGGCCGCATCATCGTCGAGGCCGCGCTCGGCAAGATCCCCGCGTTCGTCGACACCGGGCTGAACCTCGTGCACGTCGACGACGTCGCGCACGGCCACTTCCTCGCGCTCGAGCGCGGCAGGATCGGCGAGCGCTACATCCTCGGCGGCGAGAACCTGCCGCTGCAGCAGATGCTCGCCGACATCGCGCAGATGACCGGCCGCAAGGCGCCGACGATCGCGCTGCCGCGCTGGCCGCTGTATCCGCTCGCGGTCGGCGCCGAGGCCGTCGCGAAGTTCACGAAGAAGGAGCCGTTCGTCACCGTGGACGGGCTGCGGATGTCGAAGAACAAGATGTATTTCACGTCCGCGAAGGCCGAGCGCGAACTCGGCTACCGCGCGCGGCCGTATCGCGACGGGCTGCGCGACGCGCTCGACTGGTTCCGCTCGGCGGGCTACCTGAAGTAGCACAAAGCGGCGTACGTCGCGCCGCTTTGCGCACTTTGTTACACGTCGCGCGCGGACCGTCACCGGCGCAGCGGGTAAAATCGCGGGTCCTACGCAGAGAAAGCACGCATGAACCTGAACGATCAGATCGATGCGCTCAAGACGGGCGTCGATCAGCTCCTCCACGATCACCACGCCGCGCAACAGGCGGCACGCAGCGCGGAAGCCTTCGCGCGCGCCGCCGCGGCGGAAGCCGAAGCCGCCGCCGCGCGCCACGCCGCGGCGGAAACCGAAGCCCGCGCTGCCGCGCAGCGCCACCAGGAAGCGGCCGCCGAGGCCGAAGCGGCGCAGCAGCGCCACGCCGAAGCGACCGCGCAGGCCGAGGCCGCCGCGCAGCGTCACACGGATGCCGCCACGCAAGCCGAAGCCGCCGTGCAGCGCCATGCGGAAGCGACCGCGCTGACCGAAGCGCTCGCGCAGCGCCACGCGGACGCCGAGGCCGCATCGCAACGCCACGCGGCGGCGATCGCCGAAGCCGAGGCCGCCGCGCAGCGTCATCACGCTGCCGCGACCGAAGCGGAAGCCGCCGCGCAACGTCACGCGCAGGCGATTGCCGAAGCCGAAGCCGCCGCGCAGCGTCATGCGGAAGCCACCGCCGAGGCCGAAGCCGCGACGCAGCGCCATGCGGCGATGATCGCCGAAGCCGAAGCGCTCGCGCAGCGCCATGCGCAGGCGATCGCCGAAACCGAAGCCGCGGCGCAGCGCCACGCGGAAGCCACCGCCGAGGCGCAGGCCGTCGCGCAGCGTCACGCGCAGGCGATCGCCGAAGCCGAAGCCGCCGCGAAGCGTCATGCGGAAGCCACCGCCGAGGCCGAAGCCGTCACGCAGCGCCACACCGAAGCGATCGCGGAGGCCGAGGCGGCCGCCGAACGCCACGCGAAGGCCGTCGCCGACGCGGAAGCGCTGGTCGAAGCCGTCGTCAAGGATGCGATGACGACGCAGACCGCCGCAGCGGCCGACGTCGAGGATGTGGAAGTAGCGGAGCCGACGGAAACGCCGGCCGCCATCGCGGCGGAGCCCGCCGGTGCAGCCGGGTCGTCGGCCGCCGAAGCGGTAACCGGCGTGGCGACCGAAGCCGCCGACACTGCCGACACCGGGACCGCGGTCGTCGCCGTGGCCGGGAGCGACGTGGCGGCCGCAGCACCCGCAGCATCCGCGGAATCGACCGAACCGGCGCCGGCCGACAAGTCGACGCTGCACGTGTCGCGCCCGTCGCAGAACGAGCTCACGCTGACCGTCAACGGCGAATCGATCACGCTGCATCCGGAACAGCTCGGCCAGCTGATCGAGGAACTCGCGCACGCGCGCGCGTCGATGCAGCCGGAACCGCCGCAGGGTATCCCGCCCGGCTGGCGTTTCGTGTCGACGAAGAACCCGATGATGGCCGTGCAGAAGCAGTCGAACGGCGACCGCCTGCTGGTCGCGCGTCACACCGGCTACGGCTGGGTGCCGTTCACGTTCTCGCCGGACGTCGTGATCCAGATGTACATGATGCTGACCCAGCGGTAAGCGCGCCGAAACGCGCCGCCAACGAACAACAGCCCGACCGGTTGCGCACCGATCGGGCTGTTTGTTTTCCGGGGATCGGCATCGCCGCTTCCGCGGTGACGCCAACGGGATCGGGCAAGCCGCCGCGAGGCCGCGCACGATGCGGCGGCGGCCGCGCCGCTCAGCGATCGACCGGCGCCTGCACGCGCGCCTTCCACTGACCGCCCTTGCCGCGCCAGTAGCGCCACGCGGACGCGAACGTCGCGCCGACATAGAACGCCGCGACGAGCGGCAGCGCGGGCGCCCACAGCGGCGAGCGCCGGTAGTAGCGCAGCATCGGCGCATACGCGGCGCACATCGACGCCCACGCGAGCCACGCCGGCCACGCGCGCGCGCCATACACGAGCGCGGCGACGGGCGGCACCAGGTAGATGATCGTCATCCCGAGCAGCGTGCCGGCGAGCAGCCACGGCGAATAGTGAAGCTGCGTGAACGCGGTGCGCGCGATCATGTTCCAGATGTCGCGCCAGCTGTCGTACGGGCGCAGCGACACGCTGCGGTCGGCGAGATCGAGACGGATCGGATGGCGGCCGCTGCCGCGATGCTTGATCTGCGCGGCGAGGCTGCAGTCGTCGATCAGCGCGCCGCGAATCGATTCGATGCCGCCCGCTTCCTCGAGCGCCGTGCGCTTGACGAGCATGCAGCCGCCCGCGGCGCCCGCGGTCTTGTTGCGCGGGTTGTTGATCCACGAGAACGGGTAGAGCTTCGCGAAGAAGAACACGAACGCCGGGATCAGCGCCTTTTCCCAGAACGAGTCGCAGCGCAGCCGCACCATCAGCGACACGAGATCGCGCTGCTCGGCCTGTGCGCGCGTGACGAGCTGCGCGACCGCGTCCGGCGGATGGCCGATGTCGGCATCCGTCAGCAGCAGATAGTCGGCCGGCAGGCCGAGCGTGTGCACCGCGGCAATCCCCTGCGACTGCGCCCACACCTTGCCCGACCAGCCGGCCGGCAGCGGCTTCGCGCCCAGCACCGTCAGGCGCTCGGCGCGGTTGGCCGCGAGCGCGGCTGCGCGGGCCGCGTCGGCCGTGCCGTCGTCGCTGTGGTCGTCGACGATGATCAGATGAAAATCGCCCGGATAGTCCTGCTCGAGCAGCGACGTCGCCGCGCGCGCGATCACGTCGGCTTCGTTGCGCGCCGGCACGACCGCGACGACGGCCGGCCAGCCGGCTTCCGCCGCCGCGCCGCGCGCGTCGGGCGGCAGCGGCCGCGCGGGCTGCGCGCGCCAGAAGCCGCCGCGCGCGACCAGCAGCACGATCCAGATCACCAGCGACAGGCCGGACAGCAGGAATGCGATCGCCAGCATCATCGGCGCGCCTCCCGCCGGACGGCGCCGGACTGCTCGATCGGGGTCGGAATAAAAACACCCGGCACCGCAAGGGCGGACGGGCAATACGCGAAAAAATCGACGGTCATCGAAAGGCCTTGAAATGAGCGCGACGCCGGGCAGCCGGAGCGGCTGTCCGCGAAACCGCGTAGTTTACTGGGTTCCGCGCGCGCGAGCGCCGACGCGCCCGTGCCGCGATTGCAACACGGCGGTTGCAGCGCCAAAGCAAGGACGGCCCGATAGAGTTAAAATGCGCGATTAATTCGGGGTTCCGGGGCCTGGCCTGGCCGGTTCGTTTCCTGCCTTCATTACATCAAGCCGGGGCGATCGAGCAGTGCCAGCTCATCGAACCCCGTTTCTGTCGTCGGAGTTCGCTCACTTATGCGAGTCATCCTTGCCCAGCCCCGCGGTTTTTGTGCGGGGGTTGTCCGTGCGATCGAGATCGTCGATCGCGCGCTGCAACAGCACGGCGCGCCGGTCTATGTGCGTCACGAGATCGTTCATAACCGGCATGTCGTCGAAAATCTGCGTAATAAAGGGGCCCGATTCGTTGAGGAGCTCGACGAGGTGCCGCATGGTGCCGTCGCGATCTTCAGCGCGCACGGTGTCGCCCAGACGGTCGAGCGCGATGCGCAGGCGCGCGGGCTCGACGTGCTCGACGCGACCTGTCCGCTCGTCACGAAGGTGCACGTGCAGGGCCGGCAATATGTGGCCGCCGGCCGCCGGCTGATCCTGATCGGCCATGCGGGCCATCCGGAAGTCGAAGGGACGATCGGCCAGATTCCGGCCGAGGTGGTGCTGGTGCAGAGCGAGGCCGAGGTCGACACGCTGACGCTGCCGGTCGATACGCCGGTGGCGTACGTCACGCAGACGACGCTGTCGGTCGACGATACGCGCGGCATCATCGAAGCGCTGCAGCGCCGGTTCACCGACATCGTCGGCCCGGACACGCGCGACATCTGCTACGCGACGCAAAACCGCCAGGCCGCCGTGCGCGAGTTGAGCGAGCAGGTCGACGTGCTGCTCGTGGTCGGCGCGACCAACAGTTCGAATTCGAACCGCCTGCGCGAGATCGGCACCGAAAGCGGCGTGCCGAGCTATCTCGTCGCGGACGGCTCGGAAGTGAAGGCCGAATGGTTCGCGGGCGTGCAGACGGTCGGCCTGACCGCCGGCGCGTCGGCGCCCGAAGAGATGGTCGAGGATGTAATCGGCGCGCTGCGCGCGCTGGGGCCCGTCGAAGTCGCGACGATGGCGGGCCGTGAGGAAAAAGTCGAATTCAAGTTGCCGGCGAAGCTCATGCAAGCTGTCGCCCGCGAAGTTTAAGGAGGACATCTCTTGTCTATTCCGCTGCTCCAGCAAGTCCGCGTCGGCGCGTACATCATGCGCCAACACCTGTCCGGCAACAAACGCTATCCGCTCGCGCTGATGCTCGAGCCGCTGTTCCGCTGCAACCTCGCGTGTAACGGCTGCGGCAAGATCGATTACCCGGACCCGATCCTGAACCAGCGCCTGTCCGTCGAGGAATGCCTGGAGGCCGTCGACGAATGCGGCGCACCGATCGTCTCGATCGCCGGCGGCGAGCCGCTGCTGCACAAGGAAATGCCGGAAATCGTCAAGGGCATCATGAAGCGCAAGAAGTTCGTGTACCTGTGCACGAACGCGCTGCTGATGGAAAAGAAGATGGACGACTACCAGCCGAATCCGTATTTCGTCTGGTCGGTCCACCTCGACGGCGACAAGGAGATGCACGATCACTCCGTGTCGCAGGACGGCGTGTACGACAAGGCCGTCGCGGCGATCAAGGAAGCGAAGCGCCGCGGCTTCCGCGTGAACATCAACTGCACGCTGTTCAACGATGCGATCCCCGAGCGCGTCGCGAAGTTCTTCGACACGCTCAAGCCGATCGGCGTCGACGGCATCACCGTGTCGCCGGGCTACGCGTACGAACGCGCGCCGGATCAGCAGCACTTCCTGAACCGCGACAAGACGAAGAACCTGTTCCGCGAAATTTTCAAGCGCGGCGAAGGCGGCAAGCGCTGGTCGTTCAGCCAGTCGTCGCTGTTCCTCGACTTCCTGGCCGGCAACCAGACGTACAAGTGCACGCCGTGGGGCAACCCGGCGCGTACCGTGTTCGGCTGGCAGAAGCCGTGCTATCTGGTCGGCGAAGGTTACGTGAAGACCTTCAAGGAACTGATGGAAGACACGAACTGGGACAACTACGGCGTCGGCAACTACGAGAAGTGCGCGGACTGCATGGTCCACTGCGGCTTCGAGGCCACCGCCGTGATGGACACGATCGCGCATCCGCTGAAGGCGTTCGCCGTGAGCCGCAAGGGCATCAGGACCGAAGGCGCGTTCGCGCCGGACATCTCGATCGACAAGCAGCGTCCGGCCGAGTACGTGTTCTCGCGTCACGTCGAGATCAAGCTCGAGGAAATCCAGCGCGCCGGCAAGGGCAAGCTGCAGAAGCCGACGAAGCCGGCTGCGGCGGCCTGAGCGCGTGTAACGCGAAGCGGAGGCTCAGCCTCCGCGCAGGCATGCACGAATAGAAGCGCCACGGAGTGAATGCACTCCGTGGCGCTTTCGTTTTGGGCCGCGTTTTGTGCCGGTATCCGCTTGCGTCGGCAGCCGCGCGAAGGCGGCCGGCCCTGTCTCCTCCAACCTGCTTCGGTGCGCAGCCGCTAGGCGGCCAGCGCTTCGGTCCGGTGCGCCCGCATTCGCGCGGCCGCATTCGCGACCAGCTTCGGCTGGCCGCTGGCCGCGAACGCGCAGACATGCCGCCACAGTTCCGTCAGCCGATATCGCGTCAGCGTGTCGACACAGGCGTCGTTCGCCGCGAGCACGCGCTCGAGCAACACCCCTTCGTCGTCGGTCAGCGTCCATGCGCCGCTTTGCTCCGCGCGCGCCGTGCTCGCGTCGAGCGCGCGCTCCGCGTCGACGCACAGCTCGACGCTCGCGTCCGCGCCCGTCAAGTCGTCGAGCGCCAGGAACACCAGGTAGAGACTCGTGCGCAAGCGCAGCAGCAGCGCTTCGCTGCCGTGCTCGCCGCGCAGCGCGACGAGCGCCATGTGGCATTTGAGGGAAATGTCGCGCGCGTACGCAGGCGGCAGCGGCAACAGCCACTCGCGCGTCAGCGGCGCGTGGCGACGGGTTTTCTTCGTGGCCTTCATGATTCGCGCTCGCTTCGCGGATCGTCGTCCGCGCCGGCATCCGGCCATCCGGTCCGGCACACGGACGCGCCGCGGCTCGCATCGCGAGTGCCGGGCGCACGACGCCACGCGCCGTGCAGCTCGATCCTTCGCGATGCCGGGCGCACTTCCGGCAGCCGACGCGGTACCGACGCGCGCACGACGTCGGGGAATCGGGTCATGCATCCCATGCTCGCCTCCCGCATCAGAACGTGTTCTCGCCCTTCAGGTAATACGCGGTCTTCACGAAGAACGCCCTGACCGGATGGCCTGCCTGCGCGTCGCGCGCCGCACGCGCCTGCATCGCGGCCTTCTCCTCGGCCGAGCGGTCCGGCACCGGATTGCGCACGCGTTCGAGCGCACGCTGCATCGCAAGCGGATAATTCTGGTTGCCGGCCGCCGTCGCGCGGTAGCCGACACGCGTCATCTGCATCAACTGCACGTCGGTTTCCGCGCGCGCCGCGGACCACGTCAGATGCGTGGCGTTCGGCGACCAGCCGGTGCCGGCGGACTGCGCAAAGCTGACGGCGGGCAGCGCAACGAGTGCGCTGGACAGAACAGCAACGGATACGAGGGATCGCATGGTGGTGGCCTCAAGATGGTTGTTTCCGCATCGATCGTGGCGATGCGTTGAAACCATCGTATGCCGCGCACCGCGCCGCTTGAATAGCCGAATCCGCAATTGATATTTTCGGGTCGGATATTCGGCCTGAAATCGGCGGCGTTCGCGAATCCCGCCGAAATGGAATTTCTTTATTTCATTCAATTACCTGACCGCGCTTTTCGCGGCGGTTTCGCGCGGTGCGCGCGGTGCTTTTTCAATTTGCGAAATGAAATGTTGCCGGTGGGGGAAGGTGGTCCGCGCCGGCTCGCATGAAAAATTTTGCGCACGCGGCACGTCTTTTCCGACATGCGACAAACCTCGTGCACCCGAACGGCTCGCCGCGGCCCGACATCCGCGACGAGCACGCGCGATAATGACGTATCGCGCCGCTTCGTACCGCGCATCACGCAGGTTCTACTTTTCTTCGGGTCTCTCCATGGATTTCATCGACGTCAACGCCATCAAGAACTGGCACGCGCACGTCTACTTCGATGCCGCCAGCCGCGACGCGGCGTGGGCGTTTCGTCAGACCATCGACGCACGCTTCGGCGCGGTCATCGATCTCGGCCGCTTCCACGAACGCCCGGTCGGGCCGCATCCGGCGTGGTCGTACCAGATCGCGTTCGGCGCCGCGCAGTTCGACGACATCGTGCCGTGGCTCGTGCTGAACCACGGTGCGCTGGATATCTTCCTGCACCCGAATACCGGCGACGACCTGCGCGACCATCGCGATTCGGCCGCGTGGATCGGCAAGTCGTATACGCTGAATCTCGACGCGCTGGCGGGATAGGCATCGCGCGTCACCCGACGCCGATGCCGCTCGCATGTCGACATCGACATTTCGGTTTGCGGTGAAACGTCCGCCGGCACGGCGTCGATACAGTGGG
The DNA here is from genome assembly GCF_902499075.1 of Burkholderia pseudomultivorans. Lineage (GTDB taxonomy): Bacteria > Pseudomonadota > Gammaproteobacteria > Burkholderiales > Burkholderiaceae > Burkholderia > Burkholderia pseudomultivorans. The sequence goes on from NZ_CABVPP010000020.1 coordinate 93,520, forward strand.
TTCCGTAATCGTACCTTCGGGGAACCCGCAATGACCTCTTCCGATGCCGACGCCCGGCGCATTCACGACGACTGGCACGCCGCCGTCGTCGCCCGCGACCTCGATGCGCTGATGGCGCTGTATGCGGACGACGCGGTGCTCGAAACACCGTTGATCGTCGTCACGCTGCCCGCGCAGGGTTCGGGCGTGCTGCACGGCAAAGCGGCGATCGGCGCGTTCTTCGCGGCGGGCCTGCGCAATCCGCGCAACCGGCTCGGACGCTGGTATCGAACCGGCCTGTTCTTCTCGAACGGCCGGCAACTCACATGGGAATATCCTCGCGCCACGCCGGACGGCGACCAGGTCGATCTCGTCGAGGTGATGGATCTGCGCGACGGGCTGATCGCGCATCACCGCGTGTACTGGGGATGGGTCGGGTTTCAGACGTTGACGGCGGCGGCTGCTGCGCGCGATCGACGATGAAGCTCATGCCGGCGCGCGGCGTCACGCGCCCCGCTCACGCGACATACATCGCGACACTGACGAACTGGCACAGGCTCCCCGCCAGCACGAACAGATGCCAGATCCCGTGGCCGTGACGAATCCGTTCGTCGTTGATGAAGAAGTAGATCCCGACGCTGTAGATCACGCCACCGGCCACGAGCCACGCGGTGCCCACCGGCGGCAGCGCATGAATCAGCGGACGGATCGCGACGAGCGCGAGCCATCCCATCAGCACGTACAGCACCATCGACAGGATTCGCGTGCGCCGCCCGAGCGTGAGCTCCTGCGCGATGCCGAACACGGCCAGCCCCCAGCTCACGCCGAACAGCGACCAGCCCCACGGGCCGCGCAGCGTCACCAGCGTAAACGGCGTATAGCTGCCGGCAATCAGCAGATAGATCGCCGAGTGGTCGCATTTCTGCAGAATCGCCTTCAGGCGCGGGTTGCGCACGCTGTGATAGAGCGTCGAGATCGCGTAGAGCACGCACAGCATCGCGCCGTACACGCTGAAGCTGACCACCTTGTAGGGATCGCCTTCGAGCGCGCCCATCGTCACCAGCGCCGCCAGTCCCGCCACCGACAGCACCGCGCCGACAAGATGCGTAATGCTGTTGAAACGCTCACCGACATGCACGACCTGACCTCCTGCGCAACTCATCGGCGCAAATCAAATGGGTTCCATGATACCGGCGGCCTGGAAACGACGGCTCGAGGCTCCGCAAACGTCACGTCGCCGCGCCGCCGCCGCACAAAGAAAAAGCGCCGTGACACAAGTCACGACGCTTTCGTGTTCGCTACCGAACCGGCGACCGATTCAGTTCAGCAGCACTTCCCCGCGCCCGATCCGTACCGCGCATTCTGGCGCTCGCGGAAGAATGCCTCATACGTCATCGGCTCGCGGTCCGGATGCGTGGCGCGCATGTGCGCGACGTAGGTATCGTAGTCGGGCAGGCCGACCATCAGCCGCAACGCCTGCCCGAGGTAACGCCCTGCGCTGCGCAGGTCGCTGCCAAGATCGCTGAACATCGCGGCCTCCCCTTAACGTCCGCTGCCGAGTTGCGCGGCCGGCATCGCCTCGTACGGCGTCTCGCGCACGGTCGGCTTCGACTCGCGGCGCGCGCGCAGCACGGCCAGCAGCCCGTACACCGCGATGCTTACCACGACGAGGATGAACAGCCCAGCGAGCGCGGCGTCGATATAGTCGTTGAAGATGATCCGCTTCATCTGCGCGATCGACTTCGCCGGCGCGAGCACCTTGCCCTCGTCCACCGCGGCCTGCAGCTTCGCCGCGTGCGCGAGGAAGCTGACCTTCGGGTTCGAGTCGAACACCTTCTGCCAGCCGGCCGTCAGCGTACAGATCAGCAGCCACACGGTCGGCACGATCGTCACCCACGCATAGCGCTCGCGCTTCATCTTGAACAGCACGACGGTGCCGAGCACCAGCGCGATCGCGGCAAGCATCTGGTTCGAGATGCCGAACAGCGGCCACAGCGTGTTGATGCCGCCGAGCGGATCGACCACGCCCTGATACAGGAAGTAACCCCACGCGGCCACGCACAGGCCGGTCGCGACCAGGTTTGCGGGCAGCGATTCGGTGCGCTTGAGCGCCGGGTGGAACGTGCCGAGCAGATCCTGCAGCATGAAGCGGCCCGCGCGCGTGCCGGCATCGACGGCCGTCAGGATGAACAGCGCCTCGAACAGGATCGCGAAGTGATACCAGAACGCCATCATCGCCTCGCCGCCGATCACCTGGTGCAGGATGTGCGCCATGCCGACCGCCAGCGTCGGCGCGCCGCCCGCACGCGCGATGATGGTCGTCTCGCCGACCGCCTTCGCAGTCTGCGTGAGCATGTCGGGCGTCAGCACGAAGCCCCATTGCGTGACGGTGTTCGCGACCGCTTCCGGCGTCGAGCCGAGCACGGCGGCCGGCGCGTTCATCGCGAAGTAGACGCCCGGCTCGATCACGCACGCGGCGACCAGCGCCATGATCGCGACGAACGATTCCATCAGCATCGCGCCGTAACCGATGAAGCGCGCGTTGGTTTCGTTGTCGATCAGCTTCGGCGTCGTGCCCGACGAAATCAGCGCGTGGAAGCCCGACACCGCGCCGCACGCGATCGTGATGAACAGGAACGGGAACAGGTTGCCCGACCACACCGGGCCCGTGCCGTCGACGAACTTCGTCAGCGCGGGCATCTTCAGTTCCGGCGCGACGACCAGGATGCCGATCGCGAGACCGACGATCGTGCCGATCTTCAGGAACGTCGACAGGTAGTCGCGCGGCGCGAGCAGCAGCCACACCGGCAGCACCGACGCGACAAAGCCGTAACCGATCAGGATCCAGGTGAGCTGCGTGCCGCTGAACGTGAACCAGGCGGCGAGCGTCGGCGAATCGTGCACGTTCTGGCCGAACGCGATCGACGCCATCAGCAGCACGAAGCCGATGATCGACACTTCGCCGATACGGCCCGGACGGATGTAGCGCGTGTAGACGCCCATGAACAGCGCGATCGGAATCGTCGCGGCGACGGTGAACGTGCCCCATGGCGAATTGGTCAACGCCTTCACGACGATCAGCGCGAGCACCGCGAGGATGATCACCATGATCAGGAACGCGCCGAACAGCGCGATCACGCCGGGTACCGTGCCGAGCTCCATCTTGACGAGATCGCCGAGCGAGCGGCCGTCGCGACGCGTCGAGATGAACAGCACGATGAAGTCCTGCACCGCGCCGGCGAACACGACGCCCGCCAGGATCCACAGCATGCCGGGCGTGTAGCCCATCTGCGCGGCGAGCACGGGCCCGACGAGCGGGCCGGCGCCGGCGATCGCGGCGAAGTGATGGCCGAACAGCACGTACTTGTTGGTCGGCACGTAGTCGAGGCCGTCGTTGTACTTGACGGCCGGCGTCATCCGCAACCCGTCGAGCTGCATGACCTTGCTGGCGATGAAGCGGCTGTAGAAACGATAGGCGATCAGATACACGCAGACCGCGGCAATCACGATCCACAGGGCACTGACGCGCTCGCCGTGCGCGAGGGCGATGGTTCCGAACGCGAACGCGCCGAGCAGCGCGACCGCGATCCAGAGCAGGGTGCTGGATGCCCGATTCATGGCGTCTCCTAGTCTCCTATTTGGTTTTCGACTGCGCGCGGCTGGTGGGTGGATGGCCGCGCGCGCGTGACGTCAATGCGTCGCGCCCCGGTCCTGTCGAAGGCCGGGGCGGTGGGTCGTAGTATTCCGCGCGGCGCGGGGGCTTACAAGCGGATAACTACGTATGCGGGGGTACGTAGAATTACGTAGGTTTGGGTGGGGTTTGCACGTTGCTCGTTGGTTTGCATAAATTTGTTCCCAAATTTGGACCTATCCGTGATTTCGTGGGCGGGGCATATCATGAGGTGTAAAAGCCATGGATATGCCAATGAAGAAGAAACGA
>NZ_CABVPP010000021.1 GCF_902499075.1 Burkholderia pseudomultivorans
AGATCATGAACACGATATCTCTAACGCACTGCCCTCAGGGCCCGTTTACACCGTATCCAATTTCAACAGCCTGCTAGTCGCGCACGGGGCGGAATCGGGCCGATGGCGGGGCAGGTGCGTCGGCTCCCGCTCGGAGAAACATGCCGTTTTTTCACCGGCACGCCGCTTTTTTGCACGGCGTTTATGTCGCGCCCCCTAATCTCGAAGCGTGTCGAACTGCCGAGACGGCTACCGTCCGCTCCATGACCTTCATTCGCCCCGTTCCCGCTTTCGATGTCGCCGGCCGGCGGTGCCGGCACGGCGTACGCCACCCCGTCGCTCCGTCACCGTTTCCGCGCGTGCTGCTGCCCGTCACGCTGAGCGCGTGCTCGCCCCGCGCCGCGCACGACCGCCTCGCGGCGCTGCTGGGCTCCCCGCTCGGCGTCTATGTCGCGGGCGCGCGCACCGTGCGCAATGCGATCCACCTGCGCTTCGATATCGCGCCCGAAGACCTGGACTTCACGCTGCACATGCTGATCGCGCAGCTGGCCGACGCGCTGATCGGGCCGGTCGTGCACGCGTCGCGCGCCGCGGCGCGTCCCCGGTAGCGCGCGGCACGCTTATTGCTCGTTCCTTCCGGTTGCTCGTTCGATCTGCCGGCCGGTCGTCGTGCGCTGCATCAGCCGGCGACGGCGAACGTTCGGGCGCCGCGTCGTGCGCGGCGCCGCCCTTGATAACGGAGAATTCATGTACCTCATGGAAGAAGTGCAGGTCGCGCGCCCGGCAGCCCGCCGCGCGCCCGCCGCGGCGCTGCCGTCGGGCAGGCAGCTCGCCCGCCAGGTCATGGTGACGGTTCGTACGGCCGACGTGCTGCTGCGCCAGGCGATCCGCGTGCCCGACCATCATCAGTGGTCGGTCGATATCGAGCGCGTCGACGCGGCCGGCGGCCCGCTTGCCGCTTGGGATTCGTACGTGACGCTTCGCGTCGCCAAGGCGTTCGCGCCGGGCGTCGACGCGAACGCGCGCGCGGGCGATCCGGCGCAGGCGGCCGTCGAGATCCGGCTGTCGCTGCCCGAGCAGGCGTACGTATCGGAACGCCGCATCGGCGTGTTCGGCCGCCGGCACGGCCACCGGTTCGGCGCGACGCTGTCGGTCGTGGTCGGCTCGCAATGGGGCGGCCGACGCACCGAGCACGTCCCGCCGGCCGGGCGGCACGTGCGCGGCGAGACGCTCGAAGCGCTCGTCGATACGGTGGCGGGGATCGTCAACGCGGCGCTGGGCACGGCCGGCTTCGGCGTGTCGGCCTGACGCGAGCGCGTCTGCGGCGCGCGTGCGCTGGCCGCCGTAGCGGGATCACGCGTCGCCGGCCTGGCCGGTCTGCCGTTGCAGGTCGTCCATCAGTTGCTCGGCGAGGAAGTCGCACGGCGGCCGTTTCGATTTCGTGCTGCGCGCGAGGATCAGTTCGAGCGGCGGCAGGTCGGGCAGCCCGTGCGAGCGGCCGAGCATCGACAGTTGCGCGGGGATCGCGCAGCGCGCGAGCGGCGCGACCGCGAGCCCCGCTTCCACCATGCTGAGCAGCCCGAGCAGGCTCGGGCTTTCGTAGGACGTCCGGTATGGCAGCTTCGCGCGTTCGAGGCTGCGGATCGCGTTCTCGCGCGCGACGCTGCCCGGCATGAACACCGCGATCGGCAGCGGCCGTTCTTCCCACACGCGCGGCCCGTTCGTCATCGCGGCCCATGCCATCGGCTCGTGGCGGATGAAGTCGCCGGACAGGCCCTTGATGCGCGTGCCGCACACGAGATCGACGGTGCCGTCCTTCAGCAGCGGCGCGAGCGCGCTGCTCGGCAGCCCGATCACCTGGATCTCGACCTTCGGGTAGGTCGCCGAGAATTTCTTCAGCACCGACGGCAGCAGCGACGACGCGTAGTCGTCCGGCACGCCGATCACGACCTTGCCGGTCACCTCCGGCCGCACGACGGCCGCCCACGCCTCGTCGCGCAGCGCCAGCATTCGTCTGGCGAATCCCAGCAGCACTTCGCCTTCGCGCGTGAGCACGATGCTGCGCGGCTTGCGCACGAACAGCGGCCGGCCGATCGCATCCTCGAGGCTCTTGATCTGCATGCTCACGGCCGACTGCGAGCGGTTCACGGCCTCGGCGGCGCGCGTCATGTTGCCGGTCTCCGCGACGGCGACGACGGTGGCGAGCACGTCGTGATCGAGCATTTTCATCGGTATCAGGAAAACTGAACGTAACGATCAACATTATGCGTTTTTATTGTCGTTATGTGTCTGCCATAGTGCGATCATGCCGGCGGCATCGTCGGGATGCGGCGCGGCGCGCAGGACTGAACAGGAAGCGTGGTGTATCGATGATGGACCATCCGTTGCGCGCGGCACTGGCCGCCGAATTGCATGCCCGGCCGTTCCTGCGGCTCGCCGAAGCCGTGTCGCTCACGCATTACGCGATCTATGCGGACGGCCAGCCCGACCTCCACGAAACGCTGCTGCACGCGCTGTGCCGCGACACCGGCATTGCCGCGCCGCACGAAGGCGCGACGCACTACGCGGTGCAGTCGCCGTGCGGCTGGCACCTGAAGTGGGAGCGCCACACCGAATTCTCGACCTTCACGTTCGTCGCGCCGCGTCGCGACACCGGCTACTTCGACGATCTTGCGATCGAAGGCATTCCGGCCGCGTGGTTCGCGCGGCTGGCCGGCATCCGCTTCGTCGCGGTGCGCATGGAACTGTTGTCCGGCGACGCTGCGCGGCTCGTGTGCGGCGACCTGCGCCGCTGGATCGACGGACCCGTGCCGGTCGGCAGCAGCGTGCTCGGCGGCGGCAAGGTGTTCTGCGACTGGCACGTGCGCGACGACGGCTTCATGCGCTTTCTCGTCGTCGACGAGGACTTCCGCGAGGAGCAGGGCGGCCGGCTGCTGCAGCGCCTGTATGAAATCGAAACGTACCGGATGATGGCGCTGCTCGCGCTGCCCGTCGCGCGGCGGATGAGCCGCGAGCTCGACGAGATCCATGCGTCGCTGCACACGCTGATGCAGCAGATGGACGCCGGCGGCGCGGACGGCGACGATACGGCGCTGCTCGTCAGGCTCACGCATCTCGCGGTGCGCGTCGAGGCGCTGTCGGGCTCGGGCAGCCGCTTCAGCGCGTCGCGCGCGTACGAGAAGCTGGTGCTCGCGCGCATCCACGAACTGCGCGAGGAGCGCATCGAGGGAATGCCGACGATCGCGGAATTCATGGAGCGGCGCTTCGCGCCGGCAATGGAGACCTGCCGCAGCGTATGGGCGCGTCACGAGCAGATCGCCGCGCGAATCGCACGCGCGGTCGACCTGCTGCGCACGCGCGTGAATCTCGCGCAGGAAAAGGACGTCACGCGCCTGCTGGCCGGGATGGAGCGTACCGCGCGCAATCAGCTGCATCTTCAGCATGCGGTCGAAGGGCTGTCGGTGGCGGCCATTTCGTACTACGTGCTGTCGCTTGCGACGGCGGCATTCAAGGCGCTGCACGTGATGAACCTGCCGGTCGATCCCGAACTCGCGGAAGGACTGCTGATCGCGCCGGTCGTCTTCGTGGTGATCCACATCACCCGACGCACGCGCGCGCAGCTCGCGCATGCGGAAGCCGCGCACGATGGCGGGGCCGCGCACGCGGCCGCGCTGAAACGGGCAAGCTAGAAAACCGATAATCGACCAAGGAGTGGAGATGACTTTTTCGCAGACGCAACCCGAATTTTTCAGCGGCTTCGACGCATTCGACGAACCGTTTCCGGACGATGCGGGCACGCCCGACGATGCGCGCGTGACGTCGTATCAGGCCGTGCTGCAGGAACCGATGATGTCGCTGGTCGGCAGCACGACCGACCGGCCGGATGTCGCGTCGGTCGCGATTCTGGGGTACAACTGACGCGCGTTTTGTCCCGTGTGCCGCACCGGGGTGCGGCCTCCCGTTGCGACGCATCCGGCGTCGACACGTTTCCGTCGCATTCCGCACGCCGATACGATGCGGCGCAGGACGTCGTGCCTGCTGGTTTTCCCCACCCGCCACATCACCCGCCGGCCTGCGTGCCGACGGGTATCCGCGTGGCCGCGCGGGCTGCGTCGCGCCCCCGTTTTCCCGTGCGCGCAAACATCGATTCCGCTCAATGTCCGGAACCGAAATTCGCGATCCAAAAAGTTTTTGACGGGTTTAAAAATTCGCACTGGAGACGACAGATGCGTGCGGAAAGCCCGATGAAAACCGATGAAATCCTCATGACAGCCGCTGCGGCGAATCCGGCCGTCGGCCCGACGCGGCATGCCGGCCGCATCGCGGCGCCGTTCGTCACGACGGCCGCTTCCGCGCGCGGCTGAGCGCCGCGCCTCATTCCCGACACCCGCCTTCCTGCGTCATGCGTTCCGGACGAGGAATCGCTCGATCCCTCTCCGTCCATACCGCGCGACCGCACACCGGTCGCGCTGCGGATTCGCCCGCCCGATTACTCGCTTACCACGGACCATCATGAAACGGGATTCATTCAGTAGCACTGATGCAGCACGTCGCGAAACGACCCTCATCAAACCGACCGACACCTTCGTGCGCATCGAAAACGTCGTGAAGAAATTCGGCGACAGCACGGCCGTCGACAACGTGAACCTGACGATCGCGAAGAACGAGCTGTTCGCGCTGCTCGGCAGCTCGGGCTGCGGCAAGTCGACGCTGCTGCGCATGCTCGCCGGGCTGGAGACGGCGACCTCCGGCAAGATCTACGTCGACGGCGAGGACCTCGCGTCGCTGCCGCCGTACCGCCGCCCGGTGAACATGATGTTCCAGTCGTACGCGCTGTTCCCGCACATGACGGTCGAGTCGAACGTCGCGTTCGGCCTGAAGCAGGAAGGCACGCCGAAGAACGAGATCAGGGAGCGCGTGGCCGACGCGCTCGCACTCGTGCAGATGAGCAAGTACGCGCAGCGCAAGCCGCACCAGCTGTCCGGCGGCCAGCAGCAGCGCGTCGCGCTCGCGCGCTCGCTGGTCAAGCGCCCGAAGCTGCTGCTGCTCGACGAGCCGATGTCCGCGCTCGACAAGAAGATTCGCCAGAAGACCCAGCTCGAACTGGTCAACATCATCGAGAAGGTCGACGTCACCTGCGTGATGGTCACGCACGACCAGGAAGAGGCGATGACGATGGCCAGCCGCCTCGCGGTGATGAGCGAAGGCAAGATCGTGCAGATCGGCGCGCCGGGCGAAGTGTACGAATTCCCGAACAGCCGCTTCTCGGCCGAGTTCATCGGCTCGACCAACCTGTTCGAAGGGCGCGTGGTCGAGGACGAGCCCGACCACATCTTCGTCGAGAGCGACGACCTCGAGGCGCGCATGCACGTGAGCCACGGCATCACCGGCCCGCTCGGCATGCCGGTCGGCATCTCGGTGCGCCCGGAGCGCGTGCACGTGTCGCGCGAGAAGCCGGCCTCGCCGCACAACTGGGCGCGCGGCGTCGTCACCGACATCGCGTACATGGGCGCGTACTCGCTGTACCACGTGCGACTGCCGAGCGGCAAGACGGTCGTGTCGAACCTGGCGAGCTCGCACCTGATGCACGACGGCGCGCCCGCGTGGAACGACGACGTGTTCGTGTCGTGGTCGCCGTCCAGCGGCGTCGTGCTGACGCAGTGAGGACCATGCGATGAGAACTTCCGCTTCCCCTTCGTCCGCGCCGGTGTCGTCCGGCGCCGCGGCCGCGAGCGCGGCCTCGACCTCCGCACGCCGCAACCGTTTCCCGCTGCTGTCGCGTTTCCTGCCGTCGGGCCGCAGCGTGGTGATCGGCGTGCCGTTCCTGTGGCTCGCGATCTTCTTTGCGCTGCCGTTCGTGCTGGTGCTGAAGATCAGCTTCGCCGACCAGGTGATGGGCATCCCGCCGTACACGTCGCTCGTCGAGATCAAGGACGGCGTCGTGCACTTCGCGCTGCAGCTGTCGCACTACGCGTTCCTGCTGCAGGACGACCTGTACGTCGCGACCTACCTCAGCTCGCTGAAGATGGCCGCCGTGTCGACGGTGCTGTGCCTGCTGATCGGCTATCCGATGGCGTACTACATCGCGCGCTCGGAGCCGGGCACGCGCAACGTGCTGATGATGGCCGTGATGCTGCCGTTCTGGACCTCGTTCCTGATCCGCGTGTACGCGTGGATCGGCATCCTGAAGGACGACGGCCTGCTGAACCATGCGCTGATCGCGCTGGGCATCATCCACACGCCGCTGCGGCTCTATCACAGCGATGCGGGCGTCTACATCGGGATGGTCTATTCGTACCTGCCGTTCATGGTGATGCCGCTGTACGCGCACCTCGTGAAGATGGACCTCACGCTGCTGGAGGCCGCATACGACCTCGGCGCGAAGCCGTGGGTCGCGTTCACGCGCATCACGCTGCCGCTGTCGAAGAACGGGATCATCGCGGGCAGCCTGCTGGTGTTCATCCCGGCGGTCGGCGAGTACGTGATCCCGGAGCTGCTGGGCGGTGCGGACACGCTGATGATCGGGCGCGTGATGTGGGATGAATTCTTCAACAACATGGACTGGCCGATGGCGTCGGCCGTGACGGTCGCGATGGTGGTGCTGCTGCTGGTGCCGATGGCGCTGTTCCAGTACTACCAGGTCAAGGAACTGGAGGACGCGAAATGATCAAGCCGAGCAAACCGCTGTCGACGGGCGTTCTCGCCTTCGGGTTCCTGTTCCTGTACATCCCGATCGTCAGCCTGGTCGTGTACTCGTTCAACGAGTCGAAGCTGGTGACGGTGTGGTCGGGCTTCTCGCTGAAGTGGTACGCGGCGCTGTGGCAGGACGACGAGTTGCTGAGCGCCGCGTGGCTGTCGCTGAAGATCGGCCTGCTGACGGCAACCGCGTCGGTGGTGATCGGCACGTGGGCGGGCTTCGTGCTGGCGCGCTTCGGGCGCTTCAAGGGCTTCACGCTGTACACGGGGATGATCAACGCGCCGCTGGTGATACCGGAGGTGATCCAGGGGATCTCGCTGCTGCTGCTGTTCGTCGCGCTGGAGCAGATGTTCGGCTGGCCGAAGGGGCGCGGGATGGTGACGATCTGGATCGGCCACGTGATGCTGTGCGTGTCGTACGTGGCGATCATCGTGCAGTCGCGCGTGAAGGAGATGAACAAGTCGCTGGAGGAGGCGGCGCTGGATCTGGGCGCGACGCCGCTGAAGGTGTTCTTCGTGGTGACGCTGCCGCTGATCTCGCAAGCGCTGCTGTCGGGGTGGCTGCTGTCGTTCACGCTGTCGATCGACGACCTGGTGCTGTCGGCGTTCCTGTCGGGGCCCGGTTCGACGACGCTGCCGCTGGTGGTGTTCTCGCGCGTGCGGCTGGGGCTGAACCCGGAGATGAACGCGCTGGCGACGCTGTTCATCGCGACGGTGACGATCGGCGTGATCGTCGTGAACCAGATGATGATCGCGCGCGAGCGGCGTCGCATGGCGGACATGAAGGCGGCATTCGCGGTGGCGTGAGCACGGGTGGCGCGCTGCACGCGCTTCACGCTATAGTCGGACGAATCGCGCCGGGGCATGCGTGCCCCGGTCATTCCGCTCACGCATGCGCCCGCTCATGACCGCTTCTCCCGACATTTCCTTTCAGCTTGCCGACACCGCGCAGCCTGCGGCTCGCGACTTCATCAGCCGGAAGCTCGGCGAATTCAACGACGCGGTGACGGGGCGCGCCGACAGCGCGGCGCTCGACGTCTACGTGACCGATCCGGCGAGCGGCGAAGTGCTCGGCGGCCTGACCGGCCGCACGTCGCTCGGGCTGTTTTTCATCGACCTGTTCTACCTGCCCGATTCGCTGCGCGGCGGCGGTGTCGGCAGCCGGCTGCTGCAGACGGCCGAAGCCGAGGCGAAGCGGCGCGGCTGCAGCCGCGCGGTGCTCTATACGATCTCGTTCCAGGCGCCGGGCTTCTACCGCAAGCAGGGTTACGAGGTCTTCGGGGAAGTGCCGTGCGAGCCGGAAGGCACGTCGCGCGTATTCATGGTCAAGCTGCTTTGACCGGCGGATGGCCGCGCGCAGTCAGTGCGCCGCGGCCGTCGAGAACGCGCTCGGCTCGCCGGGCGGCTGGCCCGTCTGCCGGCGCGAACGGCCCGAGCTCAGGTACGCGGCGATCGAATCCTGCGTGACCTCGCCGATCCACACGCCGTCGGCATCGAGCACCGGCATCCACGACGCGCTGTACTGGTACATCTTCGACAGCACGATGCGCAGGTTGTCGTCCATCGACACGCTGGCGGCGAACGGCGTGATGCGATCGCCGCACACGCCGTCGGCCGCGCGCGCCGCGCGGCGCGTCACGTAGCCGAGTGCGCGGCCGGCATCGTCGAGCACGCTCAGGTAGCGGCAGTCCGTGTCGTCCATCACCGTGAAGGCGTGCGCCAGCGGCGTATCGACGCGCGCCGTTTCGGGCTGCGTGGCGGCATCCCCCGCCTTCACGAGCAGCAGGCGCTTGAGCGTGCTGTCCTGGCCCACGAACTGCGCGACGAATTCGTCGCGCGGCCGCGCGAGCAGCGTATCGGGATGATCGTACTGGACGAGCTGGCCGCGCCGGAACACCGCGATGCGGTCGCCGAGCTTGATCGCCTCGTCGATGTCGTGGCTCACCATGATCACGGTCTTCTTCAACTGCCGCTGCATCTGGAAGAACTCGTTCTGGATCGATTCGCGATTGATCGGGTCGACCGCGCCGAACGGCTCGTCCATCAGCAGCACGGGCGGGTCGGCCGCCAGCGCGCGAATCACGCCGATGCGCTGCTGCTGGCCGCCCGACAGCTCGCGCGGATAGCGCTTCAGGTACTGCTTCGGATCGAGCGCGACCATCGACATCAGCTCCTGCGCGCGTTCGGCGCAGCGCTTCTTGTCCCAGCGCAGCAGGCGCGGCACGACGGTGATGTTCTCTTCGATCGTCATGTTCGGGAACAGCCCGATCTGCTGGATCACGTAGCCGATATGGCGTCGCAGGTCGACTTCGTTCAGTTGCGCGGTGTCCTCGCCGTTGATCAGCGCGCGGCCCGACGTGGGTTCGATGAGTCGGTTGATCATCTTGAGCGTGGTGGTCTTGCCGCAGCCCGACGGGCCGAGGAATACGCAGATTTCGCCCTCGGCCACCGACAGGCTCACGGCGTCGACGGCGCGTACGGCCTGGCCGTCCTTTCCGGTGAAGGTCTTGGTCAGTTTGTCGAGTTCGATCATGTCTTCTGCACTCCCTTCGGTGTCAATGCACGCTGCAGCATCTGCAGCAGCAGGTCGGCGACGATCGCGAGCACGCTCACGAGCACGGCGCCCACCAGCAGCTTCATCATGCTGCTCTGGCCGATCGCGCGCAGGATCAGCGTGCCGAGGCCGCCCGCGCCGATCACGGCGGTGATCGTCATCACGCCGATGTTCATCACGACCGCGGTGCGCACGCCGGCGAGAATCACCGGCACCGCGAGCGGCAGATCGACGAGGCGCAGCCGCTGCCACGAGGTCATGCCGATGCCGGTGCCGGCTTCCCTGATCCCGGGCTCGACGTTGCGCAGCGCGAGGTAGGTGTTGCGCATGATCGGCAGCAGCGAGTAGAGGAACACCGCGGTGATCGCAGGCGCCGCGCCGATGCCCTGGCCGAAGCGCGAGAAGAACGGGATCATCAGGCCGAACAGCGCAATCGACGGCAGCGTGAGCACGATGGTGGCGAGGCCGAGCAGCGGGCCGGCGAGCCATTCGTGGCGGTTGATCAGGATGCCGAGCGGCACGCCCGCGACGATCGCGCAGCCCACGGCGATGCCGACGAGCCAGATGTGCTGCAGCGTGAGCTGCAGCAGCTCGGGCCAGCTCGAAGCGAGATAGGCGGACAGAGTCATCGGGCCTCCTTCAAGGTAGCGGGTGCGTGCGCAGGAACGCGTCGGCGACCTCGCGCGGCGACTTGCCGTCGAGATCGACCGCCTTGTTCATCGCCTGCATCACGTCGTTGTCGAGAGCCGCCGACAGCGCATCGAGCTGCGCCGCGAGCTTCGGGTTGCGATCGAGCGTGTCCTTGCGCACCACCGGCGTCGCGTTGTATGGCGGGAAGTAATGCTTGTCGTCTTCGAGCGGCACGATGCCGAACCCCTTCACGCGGCCGTCGGTCGTATAGACGAGGCCGATCGTCAGCTGGTTGTTGTGCAGCGCCGTATAGACGAGCCCCGGATCCATCTGCTTCATCTGCGCGCGGCTGAAGTGCATGTCGTAGGTTTCGAGCAGCGGCTTCAGGCCGTCGGGGCGGTTCGCGAATTCCGCGTCCATGCCGAACACGTAGCGCTTCGCGGCGGGATCGGTCTTCAGATGCGCGGCAAGCTGCGAGATCGTCCGGATGCCGGTGGCCTCCACGACCTTGCTCGGCAGGCCGAGCGCATAGGTATCGTTGAGCGGCGACGCGCGGAGCCAGACGAGCCCGCGCGGCACGTCGAGCGCCTTCACGCGCCGGTACATCTCGTCGGGCGACAGCTTGTCCTGGATCTTGTTGTAGACGAGCGCCGCGGTGCCCGTGTAGTCCCACATCAGGTCGAACTGGCCGTTCTCCAGCGCGCTGCGCGCGAGCGTGCTGCCGAGGCCCGACTTGACCTCGACGTCGTAGCCGCGCGAACGCAGGTATTGCGCGGTGACTTCCGCGAGCACGTATTGCTCGGTGAAGTTCTTGGCGCCCAGCACGAGCTTCGCGGCGAATGCCGACGTGCTCGCCGCCACGCACAGCGCGCTGGCCGCGACAAGGCGTGCGATGGCCCGGATTGCAATGCGACGCGTCATGCCGCACCTCCGTGGCGTGCGAGCCAGTGCCGGCTTGCCGCGGCGACGACACCGTCCAGCACGAGTGCGAGCGCGGCGGTGAGCGACGCGCCGAGCAGCAGCAGCGGCTGGTTGTCGAGATAGATGCCGGGGAAGATCAGCGAGCCGAGGCTGTCGGCGCCGATCAGATAGGCGAGCGGTGCGGTGCCGACGTTGATCGCGAGCGCGGTGCGCACGCCGCCGACGATGATGGGCAGCGCATTCGGCAGCTCCACGCGCAGCAGCGATTGCCAGCCCGTCATGCCGATGCCTTTGGCGGCCTCGCGCAGCGCGGCGGGCACGTTCTTCACGCCTTCGTAGGTATTGCGCGTAATCGGCAGCAGCGAGGCGAGGAACAGCGCGACGATCGCGGGCACGTCGCCGATGCCGAAGATGCCGAGTGCGATTGCAAGCACTGCGAGCGAAGGGATCGTATTGCCGATGTTGAAGACCTGCATGAAGCGCTCGGCCTGGCGCTGGAACCGCGGACGGCTCAGCAGCACGCCGGCCGGCACGCCGACGACGATCGCGAGCACCATCGAGTAGCCGACCAGCAGCATGTGCCGGCCCGCGTAGTACGTCAGGTCGTCTGCGCGCTGGCGGAACGTCTCTGCGCCGATGCCGCGCGCCAGCGCCCAGGCGACGACGATGACGGCTATCAGGCTGCCCAACAGTCGGACAGTGCGTCGAGTCATGAAGATACGCCTCCTCGATCTCGGTGCGGTACGCATGCTGGCACACGCCGCGATGGAAGTTCGTGATCCCGGCATGGCCGCGATTGAACTGACGGAAACAGTCCTCGCCGATGCGCAGCAATGCGCAACGGAAAGTCGAATGAACGCGTCGATGCGTTCGCCTGATTGTCATGTTCGGCCCGGCAGCGCAATTACCGCGTGATTTGCGCCCTCGGGCAGGCGCCGCCATGTGAAGCAAGCGGCAAGGACGCGGACGGGCCAAGGCTCATCCGCTGGGGCCGACGGCCCCTTTTGATGTGGCAAAACGGTTGCGCTCGCAACCAATTGCGAGCTTGCATCGCCGTTATGCACGAGTCGTACTTTGGGTGATGAAGTGAGCCGAGTATAGAGCAATCGATCGGATCCGTCTACCTTGAGAACCGATCGATGATCAGGGTGCGAGTCACCATTCCGAAAATTTATAAATAGATTTGATGTGCGAACCTGTTGTTGCGCGATTTTGTGTAAACGATTTTGCGGTCGATTTCCCGTATAAAAGCCGCGGTGCCATTTCATCCGGCGACGTGTTTTGAAACCGATGCTATCGCGTCTCCATAAAATGTCGCATGACTGATTATGCGAATGAAGGCAGGAAGGATCCGGATTGTCCGGAATCGCGTATCCGGCCTTTGGCTCGTTCGAGCGGATGCGTGCGAGCAGGTCGAGCATCTGATGAAGGCGGATCCATTCCGGCCGGCCGGGCTGCGCAAGGCCGTGCGCATCGTCGAGTGGCGGCGGGTGTTTGCGGACGGAAGCGGGACGGCCGCGCGATGACCGCGAACGGACGCACGGCCGATCGACTCGACCGTCGTTGAACGCGTGTGGACGAAAGACGACAAACACCCGAATAAATGTTTACCGCCCGATGACAACTCGATATATTTCGACAAATATATCGAAGGCCGTGACACCGTCAGGCGTCACGCCGTCCACTGCTCCGCGAAAGCCGGAAGAAGCGACTCTCTGACCTGCATCGCCGGAGCAACGCGCCGACACGCCCGCCCGCACCTGCGGGCACACGGGTCGGCGCTGCAATACGAGCGGCCGCCCTGCGGCATGCCGCTTTAGCAAGCACACACCGGCATCGAAACGGAGCATCGTGCCCGCGCGCATGAGGCGCGGGTGCGTCCCGACGATGCAGTGCACTTGCATCGGTACGTCAAACGATTTTTCGTCAACACGCCGCGCGTTCCGCAGCGACGGAGTCGCGCGCGCCCATGAAAAGGAAGAGCATGAAGAAGACCATCGTGGCCGCGGCCACACTCGGGATGTTCGGCGCGAGCGCGCACGCGCAGAGCAGCGTCACGCTGTACGGGCTGATCGATGCGGGCGTCACGTATGCGAACAAGGTCGCGACCTCGACCGGACACGGCAAGCTCGTCAAGTACGGCGACGGCGTTGCGTCGGGCAGCCGCTGGGGCATCCGCGGCACCGAGGATCTCGGCGGCGGCCTGAAGGCGCTGTTCGTGCTGGAAAGCGGTTTCAGCAGCGGCGACGGCACGCTTGGCCAGGGCGGTGCGCTGTTCGGCCGCCAAGTGTTCGTCGGCCTGTCGAAGAACGGCGTCGGCTCGCTGACGTTCGGTCGCCAGTACTCGTTCTCGACCGACTACATCGGCGGCAACTACACGATGGGCAGCCAGACGCCGGCCGGCAACTACGCGTATCACATCAACGACCTCGACCAGCTGACGTCCAGCCGCATCAACAACGCGGTGAAGTTCCAGAGCGCGAACTTCGCGGGCCTCACGTTCGGCGCGATGTACGGCTTCTCGAACTCGACGCAGTTCGCCGGCGCGCCGACGACGTCGTCGGGCGGCACGACCACGCAGGGCGCGTCGAGCGCGTACAGCTTCGGCGCGAACTACGCGCAAGGCCCGTTCGGCATCGGCGCTGCGTACACGAACATCCGCTTCCCGGGTGGCGCGACGCCCGCGTTCGGCGTGAGCATCGCGAACGTCAACACGCTCGGGCTGCGCGACCTCGAAACCTTCGGCGTCGGCGCGCGTTATGCGATCGCGGCCGCGCTCGTGTGGGCGAACTGGACGCACACGAAGTTCGAGCCGCTGTCGGGCGAGGCGTCGGAGCTGAACAACTACGAAATCGGCGGCCGCTACGCGTTCACGCCGGCACTGAGCGCCGGGCTCGGCTATACGTTCTCGAAACTCGACGACCGCTTCGAAGGCAAGTGGCACCAGGTCAACGCCGCCGTCGACTATGCGCTGTCGAAGCGCACCGACGTGTACGTGAGCGCGGCCTACCAGAAGGCGTCGGGCAGCAATACGGTCAATGGTCGCGTGGTGCCGGTGCAGGCCGAGATCGGCTCGTCGGCGTCGTTCATCGGCAATGCGGGTGCGAATACGCAGTTCGTCACGCGCGTCGGCCTGCGTCACAAGTTCTAGGCGCCGGCGCGCCCGGGATGTTCCCGGGCGCCTGACCATGGGAGCACCACAATGAATACAGCAGTCAAGGAAGCCGTCGGCGCGGCGTTTTCGCTCGACGCGATGCGGCACGCGAGAACCATGACGTGGAAGGCCGTCGACATGATCGCGGCTGGTATCCGGCCCGGCATGCGCGAATCGGAGGCCAATGCGCTCGGGCGGCGCATCCTCGACGATCTCGGGATGGACCGGATCTGGCATCCCGTGATCGTCCGTTTCGGCGAAAACACGCTGCGAACCTTCAAGGAGCGTTCGGCGGCGGATCCGGTGCTGGCCGACCACGATATCTTCTTCATCGACCTCGGCGCGGTATGGGCGAAGCACGAAGGCGATGCGGGCGCGACCTTCGTGTGCGGCGACGATCCGGACATGCGCGCCTGCGCGGACGCCGCGCGTACGATCTACCGCGAAGTCGAGCAGCACTGGCGAACCACCGGCTGCGGCGGCATCGCGCTGTACGATTTCGCGGCGCGGCGTGCCGACGCGCACGGCTTCCGGCTGAACCTCGACATCAACGGGCATCGCGTCAGCGACTTCCCGCATGCGATCTACAAGGCCGGCAATCTCGGCGACTTCGATGCGGTGCCCGCTGCCGGCCTGTGGATTCTCGAGATCCAGATCGCCCACCCGACGCGACCGTTCGGTGCGTTCTACGAGGACCTGCTCGTCTAGGGTCATAAAAGATCCGGTATGCCGCTCATACCCGATGCCGATCGCGCGGCCAGCCGCGGTGCAGCGTAATATATTCGCCGATATATCGATGCGCCGGCATGGGGCCGGCCCCGGAGGAAGCATGGAGATGGCAGGTACGGCGGCGCAGCCGTCACAGGACGCGACGATCGGTTCGATCGCGCTGACGGGCGCATTCGCGCGGCCGCTGACGGTGACGCTCGACGATCTGCGCCGCTATGCGCACGCGACGGCCGAGCCGTTCGATCTGCGCTGCTTCACGACGCATCGCTTCATTCGCAGCGTCGATCGATATCGCGGTGCGCGGCTGAAGGACCTGATCGATGCGGCCGGCCTGCTCGGCGCGCAGGTCGGCGATTTCAAGCGCACCGTCTTCATCGCGCATGCGCACGACGGCTACGCGGTGACGTTTTCCTGGCACGAGCTGTTCAATACGCCGATCGGCGAGCGCGTGCTGGTCGCGTTCGCGCGCGGCGACGAGCCGCTGTCGATCGATGAAGGTGCGCCGATCCTCGTTTCCGCCGCCGATATCCTGCCGGCGCCGCGCCACGTGAAGCGTCTCGCGGGCGTCGTCGCACGCGTGCTCGAGATCTGAGCCGCCCGCGTCGCCGGCAGCGTCGCCGCGCGATCCATCGTGTATGCTTGCGCGCATGGTTCAACCGGCGGACAACATGAAGACTTCGGCATCCCCCAAACCCCAGGTACGTTTCAGGATGCGCATCCAGCAGGCCGACACGATCGCGCTCGGGCCGGGCAAGGTCGCGCTGCTCGAGGCCGTGCGCGAGCACGGGTCGATTTCGGCGGCGGCGCGCAGCCTGAAGATGTCGTACCGGCGCGCGTGGCTGTTGATGGACGAGCTGAACCGCTCGCTCAAATCGCCCGCGACGGTCTCCGAGCACGGCGGACAGAGCGGCGGCGGCAGCGTGCTGACGCCGGTCGGCGAGGAAATCATCCGGCTCTATCGCGGGATCGAGGCGCGCGCCTACGCGGCCTGCGCGGACGACATCGCCGCGCTGACAAAAATGGTGCGCCGCTGAGCGTGCCGTAGTTGCGCGCTTGAATTGCCTTCAGCCGCACTCGATCTCGGCAGAACGCTTCCGCTACCCATGCCGCAGACAGAACCGCGAAGCGTCCCCTGCCGACGAATCGGGAAGCGCCGCTTCGCGCGCGTGCGCATCGAGCCGGCCGATCAGTTCGACGAAGCTCGCGACGCTCGCAGTCCGCAGCGGGTAGTACGCAACATGGCTGCGCTCGCAGATGCGCT
Organism: Burkholderia pseudomultivorans; assembly: GCF_902499075.1. Lineage (GTDB taxonomy): Bacteria > Pseudomonadota > Gammaproteobacteria > Burkholderiales > Burkholderiaceae > Burkholderia > Burkholderia pseudomultivorans. Next base: position 15,925 of record NZ_CABVPP010000021.1, read on the forward strand.
TCAGCTGGTTCATCGAATCGTGATCGATGCAGTCGACCGGGAACACGACCAGGTTCGCGCCCGGCAGCGCCGCGGCGAGCAGACCCTTGCGGTCCTCGATGCCGCCGTCGTGCACGATCATTTCGCCGCCCGACGTCTCGACGATCCGGCGAATCGCGCGGTTCGACCCCGGGCGGCCGCCGACGTAGACGACGCGCTTGCCGCGCAGCATCGACAGCGAATCGGCCGCGCGTTCGGACGGATCGTCGGTCGACATCTGCACCGCGTGTTCCAGCGCGCTCGCTTCCGCGCGCAGCGTCTTCACCATCGTCATCAGTTCGTCGAGCCGCGCGCGCATCGCGCGGGCGCTCGCCTGTTCCGCGGCGATCCGCTGTTCGGCGGCCTCGCGGCGGCTCGTGTGCAGCGCAAGCCGTTCGTCGCGCAACGCCAGCGCTTCGCGCAGCTCGCGGACTTCGTCGCGCAGACGGCTTCCGTCCGCCTCCGGTTGTGCATCCTGACGCGCACGGCATGCGTCCAGCGCATCGAGCGCTGCGTCGCGCTGCTGGCTGATCTCATGCAGGCGGGCCTGCTGCCGATCGAGCTTCGCGTGCAGCGCCGCGTTTTCCTGTTCGAGCGCGACCAGCCGCCGGATATCCGCGCGATTGGCCGCGCCGACCAGATGCGACAGCATGTGCAGGTCGCCGAAGGCCGCCTGGCGCACGCTGGGCGTCGCGCGCGGATGTGTCATCAGCGCCCAGTACGCGGGCGGAATGTCGCCGCGCTTGAGCGCGTCCTTCCATAGCGCGAGCAGCGCGTCATCGTCCGGCGCGCTGTCGAACGTGCGGATCGCGCCGGCGTAGCGCTCGTCGAGCGCCTTGTGCAGCGCCTTGGCGCCGGCAGTACCTTCGATCGCGAGTTCGACGGCCGCGTGGTGGATTTCCAGGTCGGTCGCACGCTGGCGGTCGAGATCGGTGAATTTCGGCACGAGCTTGCGCAGCTCATGGGTGGTCAGGCAGGTGCCGATGATCGAGCAGTGCAGGGTCGCATCGAGCTCCGACAGCCGCGCGCGGCGCTTCGTGTCGGCGCGTTGCGCGCGGGACGGCGCGCAGCATGCGTCGACGCGGCCGCCGCCCGACGATGCGGTGTCGCCGGCCGACGCAATGCCCGCCATGCGGGCCAGTCGAAAGGGCGGAGCGTGCATGTTGACCTCTGTCCGGCGCTGACGAGCCGGAGACGGATGCGCGAAAGATGCGCGCAATATACCACGGAATATAACGGGTGGAATTCGGGGAAATGTGGAGCAGCCGGGACATCAGGCCGGCGCCGGTGCGTGGCGCGCCATCACGGATTCGACACACAGCGCGACGAAGCGCACGTCGGCGCGCTCCAGCGCCGCGATCGCTTCGTGCATCGCAGCCGGATCGTTGCTGAAGGAATCGGAAAACACGTCGTCGCGCGTGCGTTCGAGCACGCGTGCGTGCGCGATTGCCTGTTCGAGATCGCGCAAACGCGTGAAGCGCGCGGCCCGCGCGGCTTCTTCGAGCGTCGCCAGCAGTTCGCGCAAGCTCATCGCGGACAGCGCGTCGTCGGGCAGCGCCGTATCGCGTCCCGCCTCGAACATGTGGATGAAGCGCACGACGCTGCCGCGAAGCCGCCTGAACGCATCGACGACGCGCGTGACCTGCTGCGCACGCGCATCGTTCGGCAGCGGCTTCAGCGCGCGGATCCGGTGCGTCGGTGCGTGTTCGCGTGCGGCGCGCTGCAGGGGGCGATTCATGGTGCGTCTCCGGTGGTGCGGGTGTCGATATATTCTATTGGATATATCGATGATCGATGCCGGTCGATTCGAACATCACGGCGGTGGACGAGCCGGTCGTTTATCTGCGAATCAGAACGCAGCCGCCGATCAGCAGAGCGATGCCGACGACGCGCGGCACATCGATCGGCCGTTGCACCAGGCCGAACCAGCCGAAGTGATCGATCGTCATCGACGCGAGCATCTGGCCCGTCACGACCAGCACGAGAAAGGTCGCCGCGCCCAGCTTCGGGATCGTGAAAATGGCGAGCGCGATGAAGATCGCGCCGAACATGCCGCCGCTGAATGCCCACCACGGGATGCGCGCCGCGAGCGCGGACGACGGCAGCGGATCGCGCAGCACGAGCGCCAGCACGGCCATGCAGGCCAGTCCGAGCGCGTAACTCGCGAAGCTTGACCACGCGGCTGAATTCAGTGCGCCGCGCAGGTTCGCATTGAGCACCTGCTGCGTCATCAGGCTGACGCCGGCGACGATGGTCAGGATCGACAGCAGCGCGGCTTGAATCATCGGCGTCTCCTTTTACGCAGGGTGGCGAACCCATTTGACGACAGCGTCGTCCATGTCGTCAAATGCCGGAATCGCGTCTTTCCATGCAGATCAGGCATGCTCAATCCGGCCCATCTCGATCTTTTTCGTGCGGTGATGCGTCATGGCGGCATGACGAGAGCGGCGGAAGCGCTCGGTATCGGCCAGCCGCATGTCAGTCGCGCGATCGCGCAGCTCGAAGCGGAACTCGGCTTCGCGTTGTTCGTGCGCGGGCACGGCAGCGCGCTGCCGACCGTCGAGGGAGAAGCGTTCGCGCGCGAAGTCGAGCGTACCTATGCGGGACTCGATCAGCTGCGGCACGCGGCCCGCCAGATACGCGAACGCGGCACGGGTTCGCTGCGGATCGCGTGCCAGCCGTCGCTCGCGACGACGCTTGTGCCGCGCGCGATCCGGCAGTTGAGCGCGGTCAGTCCCGGCGTGCGCGTGTCGCTTTACGTGCCGGGGCCGGACACGATCTGGTCGTGGGCGTCGACCGCGCAGTGCGATGTCGGCCTCGTGCGGCCGCGCGCCGATTATGCGGGCGTGCGAAGCGAATCGTTTCTGACCGTCGATGCGGTGTGCGCGGTGCCGCGCCGGCATCCGCTGGCGCGCAAGCGGGCGATCGGGGTATCCGATCTTGCCGGCGTTCCGTTGATCGCAGGGGCGCCGGGCGCATTTCAGCAGGCGATCGAAGATGCGTTCGCGCGAGCCGGCGTCGATGCGCATTTTGCACTGATGGCGCAGTACACGGCCGCACGGTGCGGTCTGGCGGCGGAAGGCCTCGGGCTCGCGATCGTCGATCCGCTGGCGGCCGGCGAATTGCGCGGCCTGCCGGTCGTGCTGAAGCCTTTTCGGCCGCGTTTGCGCATCGAGACCGTGCTCGTCCAGCCGGACGGCAGGCCGCCCGATCGTGTCGTCGCGCGTGTCATCGAGCTGCTGAAGGCCGAACGCGATGCGATGGTGCCGATGTTCGGCGCGGGCGAGGACATCGCGTAGGCGCGCGATGGGCACGAAGCGATAAAAAACGGGACGCGGAAAGCTCCCGAAACCCGGAAAAAAGAGCGACACCCCGGCCCCGCCGGAATGTCGCCCACGGCTTCGACAGCCGCGCCGATCAGTCGACCGCCCGCATCGCGTGTCGCAGTTCCTGATAGCTGCGCAGCCCCGCGATGCCGAGTTCGCGTCCGATCCCGCTCAGCCCGAATCCGCCCCAGCATACGTGCGGATAGATGAGCTGCGGCGCATTGATCCAGACCAACCCCGCCCGCACGCGCGACTGAAACTGCTTCGCGACTGCCGCATCGCGCGTCACCACCGTCGCGACGAGCCCGTAGCGCGTATCGTTTGCGAGCGCGATCGCTTCATCGTCGGTGCGGAACGACTTCACGCAGGCGACGGGGCCGAACACTTCGTCGGTCCACAGCAGGTTGTCGGCCGTCGGTTCGGCGATCACGACGGGCGCCATGAAGAAGCCGTCGCCGCCCGCATCGGCGACGCGCCCGCTGAACGCGACGCGCGCGCCCGTGTCGATGCCCTGCTTCAGCATCGCATCGACGCGCGCACGCTGTGCGGCCGAGATCAGCGGTCCCATCGCGACCTGCTCCGCAGCCGGCGGCGCGACGACCAGTGCGCGCACGGCCGTCTCGAACGCGGCCATGAAGCTGCGATAGACGCTGTCGTGCACGAGGATGCGCGCGGTCGCCGAGCACATCTGGCCGGCGTTCGTGAACGCGCCCGCGACCGCGAGCGACACCGCGAGATCGAGGTCGGCGTCGTCGCGCACGATCAGCGCCGACTTGCCGCCGAGTTCGAGCGTCACGCGCTTCATGTCCTCGGCCGCGGCCTGCATCACCTTGCGGCCGGCGGCGGTGCTGCCGGTAAACGAGATCTTGTCGATCAGCGGATGCGCGGTCAGCGCCGCGCCGACCTCGGCGCCGCCGTTCACGATGTTGACGACGCCGGCCGGCACGCCGGCTTCGATCGCGATGTCGATCAGCGCGTGCTCGGCCGGCGACGTCAGTTCGGACGGCTTCAGCACGACCGCGCAGCCGGCCGCGAGCGCGGGCGCGAGCTTCCATGCGGTCGTGACCATCGGGAAGTTCCACGGCACGATCAGCGCGGCGACGCCGACCGCATCATGGAAGCGCTCGGCCGCGACCGTATCGGCCGGCAGCGCGACCGGCTCGGCGGCGAACGTCGCGGGGTCTTCGCACAGCTGCGCGTAGTACGCGAACGTCGCGGCGACGTCGCCGACATCGGCTTGCGCTTCGAACGGCGGCTTGCCGCTGACCTGCATCTGCAGCGCGGCCAAGCGCTCGCTGTCGGCTTCGACGCGCGCTGCGATCTTCGCGAGAATCCGGCCGCGCTCGGCAGGCGGCGTGTCGCGCCAGCCGGCGAATGCGTCGCGCGCGGCGCGCACCGCGGCGTCGACATGCGCGGCGGTCGCGAATTCCTGCCAGCCGATCGTCTCGCCGGTCGATGCATTGCAGATCGGCGCGCCCGCGTCGTCCGAGTGCGTGCGCACGGGCAGGCCGGCGATGCGCGCGGCGGGCAGCACGAGCGTCGCGGCGGAAAGGGAAAAGTCAGCGGTGGACATGGCGGTCATCCTGTCGGTGTGAGCGGGTTAGCGGTAGTTGACGCCCGGCATCACGCAGAGCATCTCGAACGCGAGGTTCGCGCCGACGAGCGCAGTGGTGCCGGCCGGATCGTACGGCGGCGACACTTCGACGAGGTCCGCACCGACGATGTTGAGCCCTTTCATCCCGCGCACGATCTCGAGGCCCTGCTGCACGGACAGGCCGCCGACTTCGGGCGTGCCGGTGCCGGGCGCGAACGACGGATCGAGGCCGTCGATGTCGAAGCTCAGGTAGACGGGCGTGTCGCCGACGCGTTCGCGCACCTGCGCCATCAGCGGCGCGAGCGACTTGTTCCAGCATTCCTCGGCCTGCACGACGGTGAAGCCCTGTGCGCGGCACCAGTCGAAATCGTCCGCGTGATAGCCGGTGCCGCGCAGGCCGATCTGCGTGACCTTGTCGCATTGCAGCAGCCCGTCCTCGACCGCGCGGCGGAACGGCGTGCCGTGCGCGATCTTCTCGCCGAACATCGTGTCGTTGACGTCCGCGTGCGCGTCGACATGCACGACCGCGACCTTGCCGTACTTGCGGTGCAGCGCGCGCAGGATCGGCCACGCGATCGTGTGGTCGCCGCCGAGCGTGATCGGCCGGCAGCCGTTCGCGACGATCCGGTCGTAGGCTTCCTCGATGCGGCGCACCGAGTCCTTCAGGTCGTACGGATTGGTCGCGACGTCGCCGATGTCGGCGACCTGCAGCGAATCGAACGGTGCGGCGCGCGTGGCCATGTTGTACGGGCGCAGCAGCACGGATTCGGAGCGAATCTGCCGCGGGCCGAAGCGCGAGCCGGAGCGATTCGACGTGCCGAGATCGAGCGGCACGCCGACGAAGCAGACGTCGAGTCCGTCGGTCGTGTCGGCCTGCGGCAGGCGCATCATCGTGGCGATGCCGCCGAAGCGCGGCATCTCGTTGCCGCCCAGCGGCTGGTTCAGTTCGCGGTGCATGGGGCCGTCTCCTCTTTCTGATGAAAAACGATCGGCCGATGGTAGAGGAGAACGCCCGCGCGAAGATTTTGAAGTCGCAACGTTTACATCGACGGGTCTCGATGCAAGCGGCGCCGCCGCATCGACGCGGCGGTATCGAACGCGGCGGCGCGTTCAGCCGGCGATCGGCGGCGCTGCTGGGGCGTTGGCGGCAGCGCCCCACGCGGCGAGTTCGCGCTTGGTGCGCACGCCGAGCTTCGCGAACGCACGCTTCACGTACGACTCGGCCGACGCGACGCGCACGCCGAGGATCGCGGCGGTCTCGGGCACGGTCTTGCCGGACAGCAGGTGCTTGCAGGTTTCGTATTCGCGCTTCGACAGCTTCACGTTGTCGGCGGCGAGGCGCGCGTCGAACTGCGCGAGCGGATGCACGTCGGGCGTCGGATGCGCGACGCGCCGCACGGCGGTCGTCGACGCGTGCAGTTCGAGCAGCGGAAACAGCACGTCGCTGATGCTGCGAAAGCGGTTCATCTCGGCGAGCGTGAACGGCGGCCGGTCGCGGCCGCGTTCGAGCGCGATCGAGTGCTGCGAATAGCGCGTGCCGCGCGCGAGCACGCATTCGTGGCCGATCCGCACGTCGTCGAACAGGCGCTGGCGGAATTCGCCTGGCGGGATCGCCGCGATGTCGCGCACGACGAGCATCGTGCCGGTCTTGCCGCGCAAGCCCGCGAACAGCGGGTCGCTGTCGAGAAAGCGCTCGTAGTAGAGCGTCATCACGTCGGAGATTTCCGCGGTCTCGGTGCCGATGCCGCTGCTGCCGATCCATTCGCAACGATAGCCGGTCGGCATCGTGCCGTCGACGCGCGAGCGTTCGACATGCGCGACGTCGAGCGGCACCACTTCGTTGAGCAGCTGCGTGAGGCGCGGCACGAAGTGCGGCGTGCCGACCGTTTCGATCAGTTCGCCGAGCGCCTTGAACGACACGTTGAAACGGTCGGTGTCGCGGTGGAAGGGGTTCACGTTGAGCAGCATGCGGTCCCCGATGGAAAAGGCCTGCGGAAAAGCGCGCGGATTGTAGCGTCCGCAACGGCAAACGTCATTAGGGAGAAATACCGGCTCCCGCCGTTTCGAGGCGCGCCCATCGCGAAACGCGGCTTGTCCCCCCCGGAGGGGGGCATACCGGGGCAGTGTAAATGAGTAACTTTGTCTCTGCTTTTTTTAATCAAGAGACGAAAGATTCAGATGACCAAACTGATCAAGGACATCCTGCCGCTGGGCGCAGGCGTGGGCGAATTCACGAAGCTCGACTTCGGGATGGACGAAAGCGACTGGCGCGCGGCCGAAGGCAAGAGCGGCAACTACATCATCGGCTGGTGGGAAGGCAAGGTCGGCTCGGTCGAGTTTCCGGCTACCGAGGCCGACGAAGCCGTGTGGCTCGTCGAGGGTCGGATCGCGCTGACCGACGTCGAAGGCAACCGCAAGGAATTCACGCCGGGCCAGGGCTATCTGCTGCCGGCCGGTTTCGCGGGGCGCTGGGAGACGATCGAGGACGCGAAGAAGTTCTACGTGCTGCTCGAGAAGTCGTGATGTCAGAAGCTGCCGCCGTGGTGTCGTCGTCCGTGTGACGCGCGCCCGGCGGCGGTTTCGTTTTGGATCGTCCGCACGCGCAGTCCGTCGCGCGCCGTACACGGCGCACCGGCAGGCCGCGCGCGGGCGAGCGGGCCGGGATCACGTGGCATGGCTGGAATCATGGAAATGGAAGTCAAGGAAGCAAAACCGACCGCACCGGTGCACGCGACGCGCGGCGTGCCGGTCGCGCTGAGCGTCGAGCAGGCGCTCGCGAACACGAAGCTGTTCCCGTACTGGCTCGACAATCCGGCCGCGCCGGCGACCGAGCCGGAACTCGTCGGCGACGTGACGGCCGACCTGCTGATCGTCGGCGGCGGGTTCACCGGGCTGTGGTCGGCCGTGCAGGCGAAGGAACAGATGCCGCACCTGAACGTGGTGCTGATCGAGGCCGGCAAGGTCGCGCACGGTGCGTCGGGGCGCGCGGGCGGGATCATCTCGACGTCGGTGATGCATGGGCTGCCGAACGCAGTGCGCGTATTCCCGAACGATATCGCGCAGCTCGAGGAATTCGGTCATCGCAACCTCGACGGCTTCGAGGACACGCTGAAGCGCTACGACATCGATGCCGACATCGAATGGAACGGCGAGATGACGGTCGCGGTCGATCCCGAGCATCTCGCGCACCTGAAGGGCGATTACGACCTGCATCGCGAATACGGGCACAACGTCGTGCTGCTGAATCGCGAGGAAACGCTCGAGCAGCTGAACTCGCCGCTGTTCGCGGGCGCGCTGTGGTCGCGCAATCGCAGCGGCATCGTACATCCGGCGAAGCTCGCGTGGGGGCTCAAGCGTGCGGCGCTGTCGCTCGGCGTGAAGCTGTACGAGCACACGCCGCTGACGACCGTGACCGACGAAGGCAGCACCGTCTACGTGAAGACGCCGAAGGGCAGCGTGCGCGCGCCGCGCGTGATGTTCGGCAGCGGCACAGCGAAAGTCGGGATTTCCGACATCAACCGCCGCGTGATGCAGGTGCGCGACCACGTGCTCGCGACCGAGCCGCTGACCGACGAGCAGCTTGTGCGGATCGGCTGGAAGAACCGGCAGGGGATATACGACACGCGCACGCAGCTGAACTATTTCCGCCTGACAAAGAACAACAACATCATCTTCGGCGGGCTGGTGAGCTATCACTTCGACGGCGACCCCGACCCGCACCAGGACGGCAAGCGCGAAACCTACTACCGGCTCGCGCAGGCGTTCTACCGGACCTTCCCGCAACTGAGCGACGTGCGCTTCTCGCACGCGTGGGGCGGCCCGATCGACTACTGCTCGCGCGGCTCGGTATTCGCGAAGCGCTACCTCGGCGACAAGGCCGTGTTCGTCGCGGGCTATACGGGCTTCGGCGTCGCGGCGAGCCGCTTCGGCGCGTTCATGGGCCTGAACATCCTGTTCGATCGCGACAGCCCCGAGCGCAAGCTCGACATCGCGAACCAGAGTCCGACCTATATCCCGCCCGAACCGATGCGCTGGGTCGCCGCGAAGATCACGTTCCATGCGTTCGACGGCGCCGATGCCGAAGGCGGCTGGAAGCGTGCATGGATCAGCGGCCTGAAGGCGATGGGCTTCCCGATGTAAGCGGCGCGGCGGTCCGGAGCCGGGCCGCCGCGCGGCGCATCCCATGAGGAGACTGTCCGCGCAGCGGACAGCGAGAGAGACACCGGATGAACGTAGTGAACATACAAGATGAAGCGCGACAGGGAAGCGCTCGGTTCGTCGTCGTGATGCTGCTGCTCGGCATACTCGGGCCGACGGTATTCCTCGGCCTGCCCGCGATCGTCGGGCAGGTCGAGCGTCATTGGGGCTTCGGCGAGGCCGCGCTCGGCCTGTCGAGCTTCGTCGAGGTGCTCGGCGAATCGACCGGCACGCTGCTGGTCGCGTTCGTGCTCGGGCGGCAGCCGGTGCGGCTCGTGCTGGCAGGCGCGGTCACGCTCGCGGCCGGCGCGAACCTCGGCACGCTCGCGACGCACGGGCTCGTCGCATATTCGATGCTGCAGTTCATCGCGGGCGTCGGTTCGGGCGGGCTGAACGGCATCGCGCTGCGCTACCTATCGTATTCGCGTCGGCCGGAACGCAATCTCGGCTTGATGCTGATGGGCCAGGTGCTGTGGAGCATGATGCTGCTCGCATATGTGTTCCCGATGCTGAGCGGCCTGTGGGGTGCGTATGGCGTGTTCGGCTTCGTCGCGACGGTGCTCGGCGTGTTCGTGCTGGCGACCCCGTTGTTCCACCACGGCGAGACGCTGGCCGCGCCGGTACCCGCGGGCGCGGCGGGCCGCATCGACCGCAGCGGCGCGATGCTCGTGCTGTGCGCGCAGCTTGCGCTGTACGGCGGCGTCGGCGTCGTGTGGACCTTCCTCGAGAAGATCGGCACCGATGCGGGCCTGAGCGCGAAAGCCGTGTCGCTGGTGCTCGGCATCGCGAACGTCGCGAGCCTCGCGATCTGCGCGGCGATGCCGAAGCTCGGCGTCGGCGCGGGCCTGCGCCGCTGGGCGCTGCTGAACCTCGGCGGCTGCGCGGTCGCGGCCGTGCTGCTCGCGATGCCGGCGTCGCCCGTGACGTTCGCGCTCGGCGCGGTCGTGTTCATCGGCTGCTGGACGGGCGGCGCGCTGCTGATCTACGCGACGATTCCGCAGTACGACCTGGTCGGGAAGTCGGCCGCGCTGTCGCCGGGCTGCGTCGCGCTCGGTTACGGCGTCGGGTCGGTCGCCGGCGGTTCGCTGATCGAGAACACCGGCACGCAGTCGGCGCTGATCGCGGCGATCGTGCTGTGTGCGATCGCGTTCCTCTGCTACGTGCGGCTGCGGCCCGCGGTGTTCGGTATGAATCAGGCGCTCGCGGCGACGCCGGAGTGACGTGACGGGTGCGGTGCGCGCCGATGCCGATGGCGGCGCGCGTCCGAATCGGGTTCATCGGCGCGGGTGGCCGGCGTCGCGCACAGCGCGCCGGGCCGGCCCGACAACGCGCGCATGCGCAGCGGCTTCAGCATGTTTTCGAATACCACCGATCTCGATCTCCGGCTCATCCGGGTCTTTCTCGCCGTCGTCGACGCACGCGGCATCACCGCCGCCGAGGCGTCGCTCGGCGTGCGGCAATCGACGATCAGCACGCAGCTGTCCGCGCTCGAGGCGCGCGTCGGCTTCAAGCTGTGCGATCGCGGACGCGGCGGCTTTCGCCTGACGTCGAAGGGCGAGCGCTTCGCGGCGACCGCGCGCACGCTGGTCGCGGCGACCTCCGAGTTCGTCGCGCGCGTGCGCGACATCGACCGCAAGCTGGTCGGCACGCTGTCGATCGGGCTGATCGGCCAGGCGCCGCTCGTCGAGAACGCGCGGCTCGCCGATGCGATCGGCGCGTTCCGCAAGCGCGACCAGGCCGTCACGTTCTCGATGAAGGTCGCGTCGCCGCAGGAGCTCGAGGAAAGCCTCGTCAACAATCAGCTCGATCTCGCGATCGGCTATTTCTGGCATCGCGTGCCGGGGCTGGTCTATACGCCGCTGTTTACCGAGGAGCAGGTGGTCTACTGCGGGCGCGGGCATCCGCTGTTCCATGCGTCGCGCCCGGTGACGGCCGACGACCTGCAGGCGCACGACTGGGTGTGGCGCACCTATCCGGTGCCGGAGGAGCAGTATCCGCTGCCCGAGCGGCGCGTGACCGCGAGCGCGGACAGCATCGAGGCCGCGACGATCCTGATCCTGTCGGGCGGCCATCTCGGCTACCTGCCCGCGCATTACGCGGAGCCGTTCGAGCAGCGCGGGCTCGTGAAGGCCGTCGGCCGTTCGACGTTCAGCTTCGACGTGCCGCTGCATCTCGCGATGAAGCGCAGCACATCCGACAAGCCGATCGTCGACGCGTTCTGCGACGACCTGCTGCGCGCATTCAACATCAAGGCGATCGCGCTGGCGGCGTAGCGCAGGCGGGCGGCGTAGCGCGTCGCCTGCATGTCACGTTCAACAGTCGACGAGCATCCAGTCGAACAGCTCGCGGCGCGTGCGTACGCCGAGCTTCGCGAAGGCGCGCTTCACGTACGACTCGGCGGTCGACAGCTTCACGTCGAGCTGCTGTGCGGCCTCGGGCACCGAACGCCCGCACAGCAGCAGCCGGCAGATCTCGTGCTCGCGTCGCGACAACTGCACGTTCTGCCGTTCGAGCCGTGCATCGAAACCCGCATACGACGTCGCGTTCGTCGACACCGACGCGATGCGGCGTGCCGCGCAAGTGCGTGCATGCAGGTCGAACATCGGGAACAGCAGGTCGACCATCTGCCGGAAATGAAACAGCTCGTCGGTCGTGAACGCGGCCTGCCCTTCCGTGCGTGCGAGACCGAGCGCGTACTGCACATGCGCATTGCCGTGCACGAGCACGCATTCCTGCGCGATGCCGGGCTCGTCGAAGATCCGCCGGCGGAAGTCGCCGTGCGCGAGCCCGTCGATATGACGCTGCACGAGCAGCGTGCCGGCCTTGCCGCGCAGCGGCGCGAACAGCGGATCGACGTGACAGTAGTCCTGGTAATAGAGATCCATCACGCGCAGCGTGTCCGCTGCGAAGCGCAGGCTGCCGCTGCCGAGCCATTCGACGACGTAGCCCGACGTGCTGCCGGTGTCGGTGCGCCAGCGTTCGAGATGCACGGCGTCGGCGGCGATGCTGTCGTTGACGAACGCGGTGACCGCCGCGACGAATCCCGGCGTGCCGACCGCGCGAATCGTCGCGCCGAGCGAGCCGGGACGCACGCCGATCAGGTAGTGGCCGTGGGCGGCCGGGTCGGGATGAAGAAATCGCATGATCGGACCGGGGCGGACGAGTGACAGGGCGACGTTACGCGAACCGCGCGCACGCGTCAGCCGGGAATTTACCGGATAAAAAATCCGCCGTCGCGCGCCGCGGGAATGTTCGAAAGCCCCTGTTTCGGGGGGGCAGACCGGCGCGAATCGTCTGCCTATAGTGAAAGCGCTTCGAAACCCGAGACAGAAAGGACTGGCCATGCAGATTCAACCGACGCCCGCCGCGACGACGCCCGCGGATTTCGTTCTGACCAACGCGAAGGTCTACACCGTCGATTCGCACCGGCCGTGGGCGCAGGCCATTGCCGTGCGCGACGGACGGATCGTCCATGTCGGCGACACGGCGGCCGTGCAGGCCCATGTCGGCGCGAACACGAAGGTCGTCGATGCGGGCGGCCGGCTCGTGCTGCCGGGCTTCGTCGAATCGCACTGGCACTTCGAGACGACCGCGTTCGCATTCCAGGCCTTCGTGAACTACGAGGATCCGCAGCAGGTGCTCGACGCGCTGCGTGCGTACGTCGATGCGCATCCCGACGAACCGGCGATCACCGGAATGGGCTGGATCCAGGCGACGATTCCGCCGCAGATGCTGCGCAAGGAGACGCTCGACGCGATCTGCGCCGATCGCCCGGTGTGCCTGCTGTCGACCGATTTCCATTCGATGTGGGTGAACTCGAAGGCGCTGGAGATCGCGCGCATCGACGCGTCGACGCCGCCGGTGCAGGAAGGCGCGAGCTGGTTCGAGAAGGATCCGGCGACGGGCGAGCCGACCGGCCTCGTCGTCGACGGCGCCGCGTATTCGCTGCTGATGCAGCGGATCAGCGCGGCCGGCCTGATGCCGACCGGCATCGACCTGTACCTGAAGTCGATTCCGCCGTGGCAGCAAAAGCTGTGCGCGGCCGGCGTGACGACCGTGTTCGACGCAGGCTTCTTCGACGCGAGCGGCGACCAGTCGCTGCTGTTCGACACGCTGCAGACGATGGAGCGCGCGGGCGATCTGAAGCTGCGCGTGGTCGGCAGCGTCGCGGTGATCGGCGACATCGACGATCCGGTCGGCACGCTGGTCCGATACCGCGAGCGGTACGATTCGCCGCTCGTGAAGGCGCGCGCGCTGAAGCTGTTCCTCGACGGCACCGAGGCGAACCACACCGCGTACCTGCTCGAACCCTATGCGGACCGCCCGGACACCTGCGGCGCGCCGACGATGCCGGCCGACACGTTCAATCGCTATCTCGTCGAAGCCGATCGCGCGAACGCGAACGTGATGGTCCATTGCGTCGGCGACGCGGCCGTGCGCATGGCGCTCGATGGCTTCGAGCAGGTCAACCGCTCGAATCCGCCGCGCGATCGCCGCCACGTGATCACGCACGCGTTCCTCACGCATCCGGACGACATCCCGCGCTTCCGCCGCGCGGGCGTGATGGCGAACACGCAACTGCAATGGGGCGTCGTCGATGCTTATACCGAGCAGCTGCGCGATCACTACGGTCACGCACGCTGGAGCAACATGTACAAGTTCCGCACGTTCCTCGACGAAGGCGTGACGGTGTCGATCGGGATGGACGGCCTCGCGTGCCAGTGCCGCTGCCAGCACAAGCCGCTCGAACACATCGAGTCGGGCCACACGCGCCAGCTCGCGGGCGAGCCGCACGCGCCGGTGTTCCCGGACATCGCCGAGCGCCTGAGCATTCCGCAGCTGATCGCCGCGTACACGATCCACGGTGCGTACCAGCTCGGGATGGAGCACGAGATCGGATCGCTGACACCGGGCAAGCGCGCGGATCTCGTCGTGCTCGAGAACGACCTGTTCGAGGTCGGCCAGTACGACATCGGCCGCATCGACGTCGCGCTGACGATGATGGATGGCAGCATCACGCACGTCGGCGACGCGTTCGGTGCGCGCGCGGGGATCGCAGCGGCCTGAACGGCGACAATCTGACGGAGCGGCGACGTCGTCTTTCAAATCGCTTCCGTCCTGTTGTGTCGCGACGCATCCCGTGCATGCCGGAGGCGTCGATTGTGCGGCGTGTCCCCCTATTGGCAGGGCAGACCGGCCAATTTCCTCTGGCTACATTTTTCCGGACTGCCGTTCAGGCGAACGGATCACGATATCGACGGAGGAAACCATGGCAGGGGATTGGAACAAGCATCTGAGAACGGCATGCGCGGCGCTCGCGCTGGGCGGCATCGCGTGCTACGGCGCGCCGCCCGCGCGGGCGGCGGAAGTCGTCAACGTGTACAACTGGGGCAACTCGATCGGCAAGGACACGGTCGCGAACTTCGAGAAGGCGACCGGCATCAAGGTCGTCTATCAGGAGTTCGATTCGAACGAGACGCTGCAGGCGAAGCTGCTGTCGGGCACCTCGGGCTACGACGTCGTCGTACCGTCCGACATCTTCTGGGCGCGCCAGCTGCAGGCCGGCATCTTCCGCAAGATCGACAAGAGCCAGGTGCCGAACTACGGGCTGCTCGACCCGGAAATCATGAAGGTGCTGTCGAAGGACGATCCGGGCAACCAGTTCGGCATTCCGTGGACGTGGGGCACGGACGGGCTCGGGATCAACGTCGAGAAGGTCAAGGCCGCGCTCGGCAACGACGCGCCGCTCGACAGCTGGGCGCTGCTGTTCGACCCGAAGTACGCGCAGAAGCTCAAGCGCTGCGGCGTGTCGGTGCTCGATTCGCCAGTCGACGCGTTCGGGATGGCGTTCGTGTACCTGAAGAAGGATCCGAACACGACCAACCCGGCCGACTACCAGGCCGCCTACGAGCTGCTGAAGACGGTGCGGCCGTACATCACGCAGTTCAATTCGAGCAGCTACATCAACGACCTCGCGGGCGGCGACGTGTGCCTCGCGCTCGGCTGGTCGGGCGACGTGAACTCCGCGCGCATCGCGGCCGCGTCCGCGAAGAAGCCGTATCACATCAAGTATGTGATCCCGACCGAAGGTAGCGCGATGTGGTTCGACATGATGGCGATCCCGAAGGACGCGCCGCACCCTGACGCCGCACTGAGGTTCATCAACTTCGTGCTGTCGGAGAAGGAGAGTGCGAACCTGACCAACGACACGTCGTATCCGTCGGCCGTGCCGTCGTCGAGGCGCCTCGTGCGCGCCGAGGTGACGAGCGACCCGGCCGTGTTTCCGCCGGCCGACGTGATCCGCAAGCTGAGCCTCAGCAAGCCGATCCCGCCTGACCTGATGCGTCTGCAGAACCGTCTCTGGACCCGGCTGAAGACCGAGTAAGCCGGCTCCCTTTCCCCCGATTTCCCGCGCGTGCCCCGCCGCCATCGGCGGCGGGCGGGGGCGCGCGCGTCCCTACGATCACCGATCCCATGAAAATCAAACATATGACGGCGTTGTGCCTGCTCGCGTTCGAAGCGGCCACGGCATCCGCCCACACGCCGCGGCAGACCACCGACGCGAGCAAGATGAAGGCGCTGGAGGCGCAGGTCGCCGCGCTGCAACGGCAAGTGAACGAACTGCGCGCAAGCATCGTCGCGTCCGGAGCGCCCGCTTCGGGCAACCCCACACCGGGCGCCGCGAAAATCGGCACGATCAACACGGCTGCCGCCGAGGGGCCGCCGTCCGGTTCGGCGCCCGCGTTCACGAACGACGACCTGCAGCAGATGCGCGAGCAGATCGCGAACGCATCGCTGAAGGTCGACACGCTGCAGGAAGCGGCGACCACCGGCCCGCTCGCGGGCCTGAGCATCACCGGCTATGTCGATCCGCTGTACCTGTACAACCGCGCGCAGCACTCGGCGGGTTTCCAGTTCCTGAACCACGATCCGGGCGCGTACGACTACTTCAACAGCACGATCGGCGACGTCTATCTCGACATCAAGAAGACCTTCGGCGTCGGGCCGATGGCGCCGTCGGCCGAGATCGTGATCCAGCCGAACCGCGGCTTCGGCAACGTGTTCAGCAATGCGCACGGCGGCGTCGGCAACAACATCGTCACGCAGGCGCAGGTCAACGTACCGCTCAGCACGACGAGGACCTTCGAGGCCGGGATGATGACGAGTCTGGCCGGCTACGAGGTGCAGCCGTCGACGCAGATGCTGACGCTCACGCACGGGCTGCTGTACGACTTCAGCGAACCGGGCAACCTCGTCGGCATCGGGCTGAAGGGCTCGAACGCGGCGATGACGCGCTTCTGGCAGGTGATCGTCGGCAACGAGGTGCTGCGCACCGCTGGCGCGATCGCGAACGCGGCGAACAACACGACCAAGAGCAACTGGACGCCGACCATTACCGCGCGCTTCGACAACGCGACGTCGACCGCGTTCGACTTCGGCGTTTCGGGGATGCTCGGCCGGCAGTCGCTGTTCTCGCCGTGCCCGGATGCGGGCGGCTACGGCTACCAGTGCAACGGGTCGTCGCCGACCGGCTTGTACAAGTACGTCGAAGCCGACATGACCTATACGCACGACAAGACGCAGGTCAACGCGCAGGTCGACTACGGCGAACTGCAGAAGGGCGCATGGAACGGCGGCACCGCGCGCTGGTACGGGATGTCGCTGCTCGGCCATACGAAGTGGACGTCGTCGTGGGTCGGCAGGATGGGCGCGACGCTGCGCTTCGACTATCTGAACAATACGTCGAACGGCGGCGGCGGCACCAACATCCAGTATGGGCTCGCGGGTGGCAATCCGGCGGTGAACGGCTCGAGCGGCTTCGGCATCGATCCGGCGTGCTTCCAGAACTCGGCGTCGAACGGCACCGAGTGCAAGGGCGCGCAACGCTATGCGATCACGGCCGACCTGCTGTTCTATCCGACCGAGCAGATCACCGTGAAGCTCGAGTACCGCCACGACGCGGCGAACCATCCGGTGTTCCTGAAGAGCAACGGTTCCTACTCGCGCAGCAACGACCTCGCCGGGATGCAGTTCATCTACTCGTTTTGAGTGAGGACGTGTCTGCTTCCGCTTCCGCCGACGCGCTACGCACGCGCGGCGGCGCGGGCCGCCTCCGGATCGAGCGGCGGCAGCGGCGTGCCGTGCGGCGCGAGCTGGAGGCCGAGCGCCTGCAACTGCTCGCGCAGGAACTGGATGAACACGCGCACCTTGCGCGTGTGGCGGCGATGCGGCAGGAACAGCACGTGAATCCACGGGCCGAATGCGCTCGTCTCGCGCGACAGCTCGGTCGGCACCTCGACCAGGTCGCCTTGCGAGAGATAGCGCGCGACGCTCCACGCGGGCGCGAACTGCAGCCCGTGGCCGTCGAGCAGGCACGCGAGCAGGAAGTCGTAGTTGCCGCTCGACAGCCGCGGCGTCGGCTGCTTCACGCGGACGCGCTCGCCGTCGCGGCCGATCCACCAGAAATGCCGGTTGATCAGCGGATGGCGGAAGATCAGCCAGTCGTGCGTCTGGTAGTTGTCGAGCGTCACGTCGCCGCCGCGGCGCGCGAGATACGCGGGGCTCGCGCACAGCACGAGGCGGTTTTCGAGCAGCGGCTGTGCGATCACGTCGGGCAGGTCGGTCGGCCCGTCGCGCAGCGACAGATCGTAGCTGCCGTCGAGCGGATCGGCTTCGGTCATCTCGACTTCCAGGCGCACCAGCGGATGCTCGCGCATGAAGCGGCAGCACACCTGCGTGAAGAAGGCCGGCCCGAATGCAGGCGACGTCGCGATTCGCAGGTTGCCGCGCAGTTCGTGCTGCAACTGCTCGACTTCCTCGCCGGCGAGCTGCAGCTGCATCAGCGCCTGACGCGCGGCATCGAGATAGAGATGGCCGGCTTCGGTCAGCGCCATGCGTCGCGTCGTGCGCTCGAACAGGCGCGCGCCGAGCTCGGCTTCGAGCTGCGTGACGCCTTTCGTCACCGCCGACGGCGTCTTGCCGAGCTGTTCGGCGGCACGGCTGAAGCCGCCATGCTCGGCCGTCGCGACGAACATCGTGAGCGCGGTCATCTTGTCCATTGAATCTATTCCTGACAGGCACAGAAGTTATGCAAAAACCGGGCGCGACCGGCGGCGACGCTTCCGTTAGGCTGGTTCCCCGGGCGGTTGCGCAAGCATCGCGTGCGACGCGTGCCGGCCGCGTGAGGATACGATGGATCGCGCGCCCATTCACGCATCCGTCGACGAACGGACGCGCCGCGACCGTGCGGTCCGATTTCCGGCGCGCACAGCGATGCGTGCCGCATGACATTCCGGGCCGAGCCGCGCTCGGCCCTCATCCGAACCAGGAGACTTCATCGTGAAGCTGCATACTTTCGTGACCGACATCACCGATCCGCGCGAACGCGGCCGCCAGCTCGGCGAGCGTTTCGCACCGCAGATCCGGCAGACGGTCGCGCGCTATCTCGCGTTCTTTCCGAAGCTCGGCATCGATCCGCTGCGTGCGCGGCAGATCGGCGAGGCGAGCCTCGCGTCGCTCGAAGCGTGGTGTCCGGAGCTCGCCGACGAAGTGCAGGCGATCGCGAACGGCGTCGACCTGCCGCGCTGGCAGCTCGCGTGCCTGAACGCGCGCACCGAAATTCTCGCGACCGCACCCGCGTCGACCGAAGGCGAGTGCTCGACGACCGTCCATGCGCCGGCCGGCACGCAGGTGCCGCGCACGCTGCAAACCTGGGACTGGCACGACAGCCTCGCGCCCGATGGGTTGCTGATGCAGTTCGCG
This sequence comes from Burkholderia pseudomultivorans, assembly GCF_902499075.1. Classification (GTDB taxonomy): domain Bacteria; phylum Pseudomonadota; class Gammaproteobacteria; order Burkholderiales; family Burkholderiaceae; genus Burkholderia; species Burkholderia pseudomultivorans. The sequence continues at coordinate 34,822 of NZ_CABVPP010000021.1, forward strand.
ACGCGTCACAGCCGCACCGTCAAGCTGTTCACCGAATGCGGGATGCTCGCGAAGCTCGGCGTGAACAGCGCGGGGCTCGGGCTGCACTTCAACATCCTGCATCACGCGAGCGACAACGACAGCGCGGGCGTGCCTGTGCACGCGATCGCGCGACGCCTGCTCGAGGAGGCGACCACGGTGCAGGAGGCGATCGAGCTGGCGCGCAGCGCGCGCGTGAGCGCGTCGACGGTGCTGACCGTGTTCACGCGGCACGACGCGAACCCGCGCGCGGCGAGCATCGAACTGAGCCCTGCCGGCGTCGGTGTCGTGGTGCCGCGCGCGGACGGCTGGCTGCTGCATACGAACCACTTCCTCGATCGCGCGCTGAGCGGCGGCGAATGCATGCCCGACAGCTCGACGACGCGCGAGCGCTTCGCGCACCTGAACGAGGTCGTGAACGGGATGACGAGCGCCGACGTGCGCGAGCGTGCAGCGGCGATGTGCGGCGCGGCCGGCGATCAGGCCGTGGTGTGCTTCCATCCCGACCTGTCGATGCCCGACACCGAGCGCTGGGAAACGCTGCTGACCGTCGGCATCGACACCGACGGCTGCGCGCTCGAATACGCGGCCGGCAATCCGCACGATCTCGCGCGCGACGGGTTCCAGCGGTTCTGACGCATGCGCGTCCATTGCGCGGGCGTGCGCCGTCGCAGCGATGCGACGGCGCGCCCGTCGATGCGGCTTACGCGTCGATCCGTTCGACCTTGCCGACGAGCAGCCCGTAAGACAGGCTGCCGGCGAGCGCCATCGCGGCGATGTAGGTGATCGCGCGCGAGAAGTCGGCCCCGTCGACCAGCAGCCCGATCACGATCGGCGTCGCGATCGCGGACAGGTTGCCGATCAGGTTGAACATGCCGCCCGTCAGGCCGAGCAGCCGCGCGGGCGCGAGACCCGACACCAGCGACCACGTGATCGACGCGAAGCCGTTGCCGAAGAACGCGAGCGTCATGAACGCGATCACCCAGCCGGTCGAGCTCACGTAGTTCGCGCCGATGATGCAGGTCGAGATCAGCAGCCCGGAGATGATCGGCAGCTTGCGCGCGAAGCCTTGCGATGCGCCGCGACGCATCAGCCAGTCCGACAGCACGCCCGAGCACAGCACGCCGACGAACGCGGCGAGGAACGGCAGCGACGCGAGAAAGCCCGACTTGATGAAGTCCATCCCGCGATATTTGACGAGATAGGTCGGGAACCACGTGAGGAAGAACCACAGCGTCGAGTTCAGCGCGAACTGGCCGAGATAGATGCCCCACAGCTTGCGCCGGCCGAGCACGATGCCGAGGTCGCGCCACGTCGACGGCGTGCGTTCGCTGCGTGCCGCGATGCGGTCCTCGAGATCGACGAGGCCGCCGCCGTCGCGGATCAGCGCGATCTCGCCGGCGTTGACGCCGCGAAACGCGCGCGGTTCGCGATACACCGCGTACCAGATCGCGGCCCACGCGATACCCGCGAGCCCCGTCGCGACGAACACCATGTGCCAGCCGAGGTGGACCTGCAGCCACGCGAGGACCGGTGTCAGGAACGCGAGCCCGACGAACTGGCCCGACGTGTAGCCGCCGATCGCGGTCGCGCGTTCGCGCGTCGGGAACCACGTCGTGACCACGCGATTGTTGATCGGATAGGCGGGCGCTTCGAGCGCGCCGACCGCGAGACGCAGCACGATCAGTCCGGCGAACGAGCCGGCGAAGCCGAGCAGCAGCGTCGCGGCCGACCACAGCGCGAGCGCGCCCGCATACAGTACGCGCGGCGATACCTTGTCGACGAGCCAGCCGCCGGGGATCTGCATCAGCGCATAGGTCCAGCCGAATGCGGAGAACACGAGGCCGGCGCGCACCGGATCGATGTTCAGTTCGCGGAACAGTGCAGGCGCGGCGATCGACAGGTTGCTGCGGTCGAGATAGTTGATCACGACCGTGACGAACAGCAGCGCGAGGATCAGCAGGCGCTTGCGGGAAGGGGGTGTGGTTGCGGCCGCCGCGTGGGTGCGCGCGGCGGATTCCATCGAGGTTTCGGCGCGCGTGGGCGGCCGCTGCTGCGGGCTGGCGGGGGTGCGTGACGCGGAATGGGCCACGGTCGTCTCCTGTTCGGTATGTGTCCGGGACCGGCGATGCGACCGGTTCCAGCCAATCTGGTGTCTTGGGCCGAACGTTAGGGCCGTGAGCCGAAATGCGTCAACATATGGATAGGCATCCCTATAAATGGGACGACGGCCTTCCAATATGTGGGAAATGGGCGGGTGCGGGCCGGCGTGCGCGTCAGCCGCCCGTTGCTTCCTTCACGTCGATCCAGCCCGTCACCGCGCCGGCGTGTGGATTGCGGTAGACCACCTTCAGCCACCGGAAGTCGGCGCTCGCATCGACCAGTTCCAGCGTGTCGCCGGCAACGACGTAGCGCCGCGTCGGCGCGTCGCTCGCCGCGTCGTGCAGCGGCACGCGCGCGGCGCGCACCTTGAACGTGACCGTCCCGCCGCCGTAGGCGTCGGGGCGGCGCGCGATGCGCCTGCCGTGCGCGTCGTAGGTGATGCGCATCGACGGCGGCCCTTGGCCGGCGGTCTCGTCGACGCCGAGCAGCGTGACCACGTCGTCCGGGATGGTTTCGCTGGCCTGGTACAGGTAGAGCCGGCCGTTGCCGTCGAAGCGGTAGGCGTCGGTGGTCCACATCGGGCCGCCGCGGCAGGAACTGTACAGCGTGCGCTCCTTCGGTTTGGCATCGAGATTGACGAGGTCGCCGCAGTTGCCTTGCGGCATGTTGCCGGCCGGCATCCGCAGCGGTTCGAAGCGTCGGCGGGCCACGTCGTACAGGTAAACGCCGTAGCTCGCGTTGACCATGCCGAGCAGTGCGCGGATCGCGAGATCCTGATGGCCGTCGAAATTGTAGTCGTCGGTTTCGAGTTGATAGTGGCCGTCTTCGTCGGTGACGGTGACGTCGAGCGTCTGCGTGGTGCCGCCCGGCAGGAAGCGTACGGTGATGTGCTTGCTGTCCGCACGTTCGACGCGGGCGGTGACCTTGTCGTCGACCTTGAATGCGAGTAGCGGCTCGGCGGCGTGGGCCGGGGCGAGCGATGCGCAGCAGGCGAGCAGCGGCGCGCAGAGGGATGCACGTGGCCGGAATGTCGGGCGGGGTGGCATGGAGGGCTTCGAGAACATGGTGGGTGGGATGGCGTTGCGTTGCGCTCGCCCGTCAAGCGGGGGCGTCGTCACTACGATGCCGACGCCTCGGCGAGCATGGCGGCCTCGTTGCGCGCCTTCAGCCACAGCCCGAACTCCCTCATCACTTCGACGACCGGCCGCAGACGGTCGCCGTCCGCGGTGAGATCGTATTCGACCTTGACCGGCACTTCGGGATAGACGGTGCGGCGCACGAGCCCCGCGTCTTCGAGGGCACGCAGGTCGAGCGTCAGCATGCGCTGCGAGATGCCCGGCATGTCGCGGCGCAGGTCGCTGAAGCGTTTCGGGCCGTCGAGCAGGTAGGACACCAGCAGCAGCCGCCAGCGGCCGCCGAGCAGGCGCATTGCTTCTTCAATCGAACATCCTGTTGCACTCGTCTTCATGCGGGTGATCCGGTCGGTAAATTTTTTGTGACTACGGCACAAACGACTGCCGTCTTCTCATCGATGACGCGATGCGAGATATTAGCGCCCGCGTCGCGGCGAATCGATACATCCCACCGGAACCCCGAGGAAACACATGAAGCTCTACCACGCCCCCGGCAGTTGTTCGCAGGCCATCTGCATCGTGCTGCGCGAACTGGCACTCGACGCGGACATCGTCGGCGTCGACGCGCGCAGGCATCTCGTCGATGACGGACGCGACTACTACGACGTGAACGAACTCGGCTACGTGCCGCTGCTCGAACTCGACGACGGCACGACCCTGCGCGAAAGCCCCGTGATCGCGCAATACCTTGCGGACCGGCGGCCTGACGCGGGGCTGGCGCCGGCATGGGGCACGCTCGCGCGCTATCGGCTGATGGAGTGGCTCAACTTCCTGACGGCGGAAATCCACAAGGGCTTTATTCCGTTGCTGTATGCGGTGCAGGCGGGAAAGTACGTCGAGCCGGCGCGTCGCAAGCTCGACAGCCGGTTTGCGTGGATCGATCGACAGTTCGCCGGCAAGACGTTCGTGACGGGCGAGACGTTTACGGTCGCCGATGCGTATTTGTTCGCGTTGACGGGCTGGGGCAAGGCGGAATGGATGCGTTCGGTTTACGACGCGGATATCGATTTGAGCCGGTTCGACAATGTGCGCGCGTGGTATGACCGGGTCCGGGCGAGGCCGACGGTTCAGGCAGTGCTGAAGGCGGACGGACTGGACCCGGACCGTCAGTGACGGGGCGCGCGCCGCTACGCCATGCGATGCGAAGCCGATGTCGGGCGTCGGCGAAAACTGCGCGGGCTATTACATTGGCCTATCGGCCAATTACTACAAACTGTCATTGAGCGCCGCTAAGCTTTCGCCACCCTCACAACCGGGATTCCCTGTCATGCGCTCGACAATCCGACTGTTTGCCCCGCTATTGCTTCTGCCGACGCTCGCCGCGCCGGCGCTGGCCGTCACCGCCGCCCCCGTCAGCCCGAACTGCGGCGGCAGCGCGACGCCGATCGCCGATATCCAGGGGCCGGGCGCGCCGTCGCCGCTCGCCGGCCAGAACGTGTCGATCGAGGCCGTCGTCACCGCCGATTTCGGCGGCACGGACGGCTTCGGCGGTTTCTTCGTGCAGCAGGCCGATCCGCAGCGCCGCAACCAGCCGGGCGTGTCGGAAGGGCTGTTCGTCTATGCGCCGAAGGCGCGCGCGAAGGCCGGCGATCTGGTCCACGTGACGGGCAAGGTCGAGGAAAAATACGGGCAGACGCAACTGACGCTGTCGGGCGCGATCGCAGTGTGCGCGAACGGCCAGTCCGTCACGCCCGCGACGCTGACGCTGCCGGTCGACAGCCCGAACGCGTTCGACGCGTACGAAGGGATGCTCGTGCGCCTGCCGCAGACGCTGAACGTTACGGATAACTACGAGCTCGGCCGCTACGGCAGCGTGTTGCTCAGCAACGGCCGCCTGCGCACGCCGACGAGCGTCGTGCCGCCCGCGCAGGCGCAGACGCAGATCGACGCGAACGCGCGCAACCGGCTGATTCTCGACGACGGTTCGAACAAGCAGAACCCTGCGACCGTGCCGTATCCGGCGCCGGAGCTGTCCGCGTCGAACACGCTGCGCACCGGCTATACGGTGCGCGGCGTCGAAGGCGTGCTGGAAGTGCGGTACGGCTCATGGCGCATCCAGCCGGTGCCCGGCGCGGCGGTGCCGACCTTCGACGCACGCGCGAACCCGCGCACGCAGGCACCCGCGCGCGATCCGCATGCGAACCTGCGTGTCGCGTCGTTCAACGTCCTCAACTACTTCAACGGCAACGGGCTGGGCGGCGGCTTCGACGATCCGAACAACCGCGGCGCGAAGAACTACCAGGAATTCGTTCGCCAGGACGCGAAGATCGTCAGCGCGCTGAAGGCGCTCGACGCCGACGTGATCGGCCTGATGGAAATTCAGAACAACGGCTACGGCGAACTGAGCGCGGTGCGCCAGCTCGCCGCGAAGCTCGGCGACAGTTGGCGCGTCGTCGATCCGGGCACGTCGCGGCTCGGCGGCGACGCGATCGCGGTCGCGATGATCTACGACAGCCGCAAGGTCGAGCCGGTCGGCCGCGCATCGACGCTTGCGATCGACGACAAGAACCGCCAGCCGCTCGCGCAATCGTTCCGTCGCATCGGCGGCAAGCAGGCGCTGACGATCGCGGTCAACCATCTGAAGTCGAAGAACTGCCCGGACGCGACCAACGACGATCTCGACCAGGGCGACGGCCAGGGCTGCTGGAACCCGACGCGCACGCGCGCGGCGGCAAAGCTGGCCGACTGGCTGGCCGGCACGCCGACGGGCGTGGCGGGCCAGGGCGTGCTGCTGATCGGCGATTTCAACAGCTACACGTACGAGGATCCGATCCGCCTGCTCGAATCGCGCGGCTACCGCAACCTCGTGTCGCGCTGGATCGGCGACAACGCGTACAGCTACGTCTACAACGGCGAAGCCGGCTATCTCGATCACGCGCTCGCCTCGCTGCCGCTCGCGTCGCACGTGAAGGCCGTGCACGAATGGCACATCAACGCGGACGAGCCGGTCGCGCTGCAGTACACGCTTGCGTACAAGACGGCCGCGCAGCAGCAGACGTACTACGCGCCCGATGCCTATCGTTCGTCGGATCACGATCCGGTGCTGATCGATATCGCGCTGCCGGGCGGCGGCCGTTGACGGCTCGCTAGGTCCTGTGTGGTGGACGACGCGCGGTGACGCCGCGCGTCGTCGTCGCGAGCGGCAGCGCATGCATGACGAGCCGCTCGCGAATGCTTTTTGTTGCGGTCGAATCGCGATCGCCGCATCTGCGGAAAATCTTGTCGAATCGTCGCGTAAATAATGCCGAATCGGCGTCGCCAAATTAAGTGATTCGGTATTTTTTGTCGGCTCGCGTTGGCTGGGCAATTCGATTAATAAATGGCCGGAGTAAGCGGAATTGCCGAATCATCGTGCACTCATCCCCGATGAGTTTCGCCCAATGCTGCGAAATTAAAACGAAAGATAAATCGCGGAGATTTGAAGGGATTTTGTCGGAAAGGCAGAGGGCGCAGAGCAGGGCGTGGTGCCGTTGCATCCGAAAATAAAAATAATCGCCAGCCTCCAGCGCTGAAACCGCACCATGCCCAAACAATCCCGCCTTCTTTCGAAAGGCAGACACTGATCGCTATTCGCATCATTGTCATCTGCTTAATATCGGAATGATCTTTGACAACGCGGCGCAGCACCGCCTATTTTTGTTGTGTCGTAAATTTTGGTAATGAAAAGGAAGTCAAAACTGCAGGGGGCGTTCAAGCACCATTCACGCCAGCAGTGAGCTGTGTCTGTATCAAGTTCAGTCTCTTGAAGAAGTCCAATCCCCAACCGCCGTATGCCGATGCGCAGCGCGAGTGGCGGGTGTTGCTGCGCGCTTTGCCGGCACAGGCGGCCTTTGTGAAGCGGTATTCGAACCCACACCAAGGACAGAGATGAAACCAGACAGAAGCAGTACCGGGAACAGTCCGGGCCGTCGAGCCCGGTTGGCCGGGCTAGGCGCATTGACGATCGTGACCGTGGTTCTCGCGGCGTGCGGCGGCGACGATTCATCGTCGGTCGGCGCGTCGAGTCTCGCGCAGGCCACGGCCAGCCAGCAGGCCAGCGCGCAGCAATCGGCCAGCAGCCAGACACCGGCGGGCAACCAGCCGTACGTCGATCCGGTCGCCTACTCGATGAACGCGACCGACGGCCTCGCCGCGACGCAGGTCGCCGAGAAGGCGGCCGTCATGCATTACCAGTGGAAATCCGGCGGCACGACGATCAACTACACGACGACCACCGGCCACTTGACCGCAGCCGATGCGAACGGCAATCCGGAAGCATCGATGTCGTATGTCGCGTACACCGCGCCGAGCACGAACGGCAAGCCGCGCCCGGTGACGTTCGTCTATAACGGCGGGCCGGGCTCGTCGTCGATCTGGCTGCGGCTCGGCTCGTTCGCGCCGACGCGCGTCGCCACGCCCGATCCGCTGTTCGGCACCAACTGGCCGAACTATCCGCTCGTCGACAACCAGGAAAGCCTGATCGACACGACGGACCTCGTGTTCATCGACCCGCCGGGAACCGGGCTGTCGGAAGCCGTGCTGCCGAACACCAACCAGAAGTTCTGGGGCTCCGATGCGGACGTCAACATCATGCGCGACTTCGTCGAGCGCTATCTGACGGTCAACAATCGCAGCAACTCGCCGATTTATCTGTACGGCGAATCGTACGGCACGCCGCGCACCGACATGCTGGCGCTGGCGCTCGAATCGGCGGGCGTGCACCTGACGGGGATCGTGCTGCAATCGTCGATCCTGAACTACTTCGCGGACGCGACGGAAGCGGTGGCGATCACGCAGTCGACGGAGGGGCTGCTGCTCGATACGGACACCGTGGCCGGCTACCTGCCCGGTTATGCGGCGGTGGCGGCGTACTTCAACCAGGTGTCGCCGGCGCCGGTCAATCAGGCGGTTTATGCATTGCAGACCGAACTGTTTACGACGCTCATCTACAACCAGTTGCAGAAATACTCGCAGTCGTGGGTGCTGAGCCAGCTCGGCATACCGGATGCGCTCGGCACACCGGTGTTCCCGAGCAATGCGACGCTCAGGCTTTGGTCGATCCCGTCGAGCCTGACGCTGCAGGCGCTGCAAGGCTATTTCAATGCGAATCCGTTCGGCACGAGCCTGCTGCCGGGAACGACGATCGGCCGGTACGACGGGCGCGTATCGCTGCCGAACTCGGACCCGCGTCTGCAGACGGACGGCGATCCGTCGGACATCCTGATCTCGCAGCCGTTCACGAACGCGCTCGCGACGCAGTTGCCCGACTATCTCGGCTATACCGCGCCGAATGCGACCTACGTGCCGTTGAACGACAACATCATCGAGGTGTGGGACTTCTCGCACGACGGTCAGCCGATGCCGGACACGATCCCCGATCTGCTTGGCGCGCTGCAGCTCAATCCGAAGCTCCAGGTGCTTGCGGAAAACGGCTTCCACGATCTGGCGACGCCGTTCTTCAACACCGAGAAGCAGCTCGCGCGACTGCAGACGGTGAAGGGCCTGAACCCGAAGCTGCAGGTGAATTTCTTCCAGGGCGGGCATATGATTTATCTGGACGACGTGGCGCGTCCGCAGATGAAGCGGGATCTCGCGTACTACTACCAGGGCAGGCGGATTCCGACCGCGCTGACGCTGCGGACCTTGCCTCCGCCGTGGCCGGATGAAAACCCGGCCGGCACGCCGACGGGGAGCATTCCCGGCGCGACGGCGGCGACCACCGTGGCGGCGGCGCCGTGAACGGCGGACGCCTGATGTCAGGAACCCTCAATTCATCCATTGAATGCGAGCGATCATGTCCCTAATCCATTTGATGCGACGTATATCTCCGCTGCTCGTCCTCGGTGCCGTGATGGGCAGCGCCTACGCATTGCCGCCGCAGGCGGTCGCGCCGGTAAAGCTGCCGCACGGCGGGCGAGGTGTCGACGGCCCGTTCTTTCCCGCGAACCGCGTGGCGCCAGTGCTGCCGTCGACCGGCGCGACGCTGCAGCAGCAGGCGCAGCAGCGTGTCGACGCGAGGCTGGGCGCCAACACGGTGCTGAGCAACGGCGCGGCGGTGACCAAGGCGCAGGCGCAAAGCAGCGGTCTCGGTTATGTCGCGAAGCACTTCGACGAGATCGATACGAAGCACACGGGCCGCGTGACGATGAGCGACGTGCGGCAGTTCATTCAGCAGCGGCAGTTGCAGGAGCAGCAACAGCAGCAGGAATAGCGATGCAGTGACGTAGTCGACAGATCGGCGGCCGGCGTGCGAATGCGCGCCGGTCGCCGATTGTTCGTTCCGCCCAAGCGAAGCGGGCATTTTGCGCAGCGAGTCGCGCTAGCCGTGTCGATGCCTTCAACGAACGCCGCACTTCGCGCCGAAGCGCGCACGATAGTCGCGCGGCGACACGCCGACCCGCTTCGCGAACGCGCGCTGCAACGCATCCACACTGCCGAAACCGGAACGTTCCGCGACGCGCTCCAGCGGCCAGTCGGCGCGCTCCAGCAGCGCTTTCGCGCGCTCGATCCGCGCAGCCAGCACGAATTGCGCGGGCGCTTGTCCGGTCTCGTCGCGGAAGCGGCGCGCAAACGTTCGTTCGCTCATGTGCATGCGCGCGGCCAGCGCGGCGATGCCGAGATCGCCGGTCGGATCGTCGGCGATCCCGGTGAGCAGCGCGCGCATGCGTGGCGTCGCATGGGCGTGGATGTCGAGGCCGACGCTGAACTACGCCTGCCCGCCCGGGCGGTGCACGAACAGCACGGGTTCGCGCGCGACGGCGAGTGCGGTCGGCGCGCCGCAGCCCGCTTCGACGAGCGCGATGCAGAGATCGATGCCGGCGGTCACGCCGGCCGACGTATGGAACGGCGGATCGCTGACATAGATCGCATCCGGCTCGATGCGCGCGTCGGGGCACAGCGCTTGCAGCGTCGAACACTGGTTCCAGTGCGTGGTCGCGCGCTTGCCGTTCAGCCATCCGCCCGCAGCGAGCACGAACGCGCCCGTGCAGATGCTTGCGATTCGCCGCGTGTCGGCGATGCGTGCATGCAGCCACGGCAGCACGCTGTCGTCCGACGCGGCTTGCCGCAGCGCCGCTTCGCTGCCGCCGGCGATGACGATCGTGTCGATGCGCTCGGGCAGCGCCGCGAGTGCGGTCGGGCCCGCGAGGCGCAGGCCGGTATGCGTGACGATGTCGCCGCCGTGCGGCGACGCGAGCGTGAGCCGATAGGGCGCGGCATGCTCCGGCAGATGGCGGTTCGCGACCGCGAACACTTCCATCGGACCGGTGATGTCGAGCGACTGCACACCGTCGAAGCCGACGACTACGGAACCTACCGGGCCGTTGTGCGTCCGATCCTGAACGCGCAGCCGCCGCTGACGGTCAAGGGCGCGGCGCTCGCGGGCCTCGGCATCGCGCGGTTGCCGCGCGCGCTGATCTCGGCGGAACTGGAAAGCGGTGCGCTGCAGCCGCTGCTCGCGCATGTCGCGTTGCGCGATGGTGCGCGCACCGTGTGGGCACTGTATGCGAAGCAGTCCAGACAGACCTTCGCCGTGCAGAATTTCGTCGAGTTCGTCGTCGCGCATTACCGCCGCAACGACCCTGCATGCAACGTCAATGTGACGGCCGGCGTGGACGCGGCGCAACACGAGCCGGTCAATTCTGAATTGATCCCGACCGAAAATATGTAGCGCCTACAGTGTGTGCGGCCGTCACGCCCTCTTCGACATCGAATCAGTTCGTCGCGCGGGTGGCGGTGCGTCATCAGTTTTGAATGGGTAGGGCTGGCGGCCGCGTCGGTGTCGCACGGTGCGCGGTCATGCCATCATCGCCCCGCGCCTATTCCACCGTCACCGACTTCGCCAGATTCCTCGGCTTGTCGATATCCGTCCCCCTCGCCAGCGCCGCGTGATAAGCCAGCAACTGCATCGGCACCGTATGCAGGATCGGCGAAAGCGGCCCGTAGTATTCATTGAGCCGGATCACGTCGATCCCGTTCCCCGGCGACAGTCCGCAATCGACATCCGCGAACACGAACAGCTTCCCGTTGCGCGCGCTGACCTCATGCATGTTCGATCGCAGCTTCTCGAGCAGCATGTCGTTGGGCGCGACCGCAATCACCGGCATCTCGTTGCTGACCAGCGCCAGCGGCCCGTGCTTCAGTTCGCCGGCCGGATAAGCCTCCGCATGGATATACGAAATCTCCTTCATCTTCAGCGCCCCTTCCAGCGCGATCGGATAATGCATCCCGCGCCCGAGAAACAGCATGTTGTCGCGCCGTGCGAGCAATTCCGACCACGCGATGATCTGCGGTTCCAGCGCGAGCACCTTCGACATCGCATCGGGCAGATGCCGCAGCGCGCGCAGATGTTCCTTCTCGTCGTCGTCGCTCAATCGCCCGCGCACCTGTGCCAGTGAAAGCGTCAGCAGGAACAGCGCGACGAGCTGCGTCGTAAACGCCTTGGTCGACGCCACGCCGATCTCGATGCCCGCGCGCGTCACGAACTGCAACGCGCATTCGCGCATCAGCGCGCTCGTCGCCACGTTGCAGATCGCAAGCGTATGCGCCATCCCGTTCTGCTTCGCGACATGCACCGCGCCGAGCACGTCGGCCGTCTCGCCGCTCTGCGACACCGCGACGACGAGCGTGCGCGGATTCGGCACGCTGTCGCGATAGCGGAACTCGCTCGCAATCTCGACGCTCGCCGGCAGTTTCGCGATGCTCTCGATCCAGTACTTCGCGGTGAGCGCCGCGTGATAACTGCCGCCGCACGCGAGCAGCAACACCGAATCGACGTCGTTGAACACGCGCCATGCCCGATCGCCGAACAGCTCCGGCATGATCGACGTGACGTCGAGCAGCGTATCGGCGACGGCCTGCGGCTGCTCGAAGATCTCCTTCTGCATGTAGTAGCGATACGAACCGAGATCGGCCGCACCGCTGTGCGCGGCGACGCGCTGCACCGCACGCTCGACGCGCTGGCCCGCGGCATCGACGATCCAGTAGCGATGAAGCTGGATATCGGCGACGTCGCCGTTCTCCAGGTAGGCGATGCGGTCGGTGATGCCGGACAGCGCGATCGCGTCCGACGCGAGGAAATTCTCGCCTTCGCCCACGCCGACCACGAGCGGCATCCCGTCGCGCGCGCCGACGATCCGGTGCGGTTCGTCGCGGCACATCACCGCGATCGCATAGCTGCCGCACAGCCGCGCGACGGCGCGCCGGACCGCGTCGAACAGGTCGCCGTCGTACAGATGATCGATCAGGTGCGCGATCGCCTCGCTGTCGGTCTGGCTCGCGAACACGTAGCCGTGCGCTTCGAGTTCGGCGCGCAATTGATCGCAGTTCTCGATGATCCCGTTGTGCGACAGCGCGATGCGCGCATCGTCGTCGCTCGGCGAGAAGTGCGGATGCGCATTGAGCGTGACGGGCGCGCCGTGCGTGGCCCAGCGCGTATGCGCGATGCCGGTGTAGCCGGACAGCGCCTGCGCGGCGATCTCGCGCTGCAGGTTGGCGACGCGCTCGACGCTGCGCGCGCGGGCCAGCGCGCGGTCGCGGTAGACCACGACGCCGCACGAGTCGTAACCGCGGTATTCGAGCCGCTTCAGCCCGTCGACGAGGTTCGGCAGGATGTCCCGCTGGGCAACCGCCCCGACAATTCCACACATATCGCGCTCCGTAAATGTCCTGTCTGAATCGGTGACGGCGATGGTAGGGGCGACGGAATGGAATTTAATTTCAAAATATCGATTCTAATGAAATAACCCGATGATCAGATATGATATTGAAATTAAATTTCACATCACTGATCCAAAGGAGCCGCCGATGGCCGGTATCACCCTCGACGATCTTGACGTGCGCATTCTTACGATCCTGCAGGACGACGCGTCGGTGTCGAACCTGGAACTCGCCGAACGCGCGCTGTCGTCGCCGCCAACCTGCATGCGCCGCGTGCGCCGGCTGACGGAAGCAGGCGTGATCCGCCGCCAGGTCGCGATGCTCGACCAGGTCGCGATCGGCACGGCCGTCACGGCGCTGATCGAGATCAGCCTTGACCGGCAGACGGCCGAAGACTACGACGCGTTCGAAGCCTATGTCTGCGCGGAGCCGTCGGTTACGCAGTGCTACCGCGTGTCGCCAGGGCCCGATTTCGTCGTGGTGGCCGATCTGGCCGACGTCGCCGAATACGACGAATTCGCGCGGCGGCTGTTCACCGGAGCATCGAACGTGCGCAACGTGCGGACGTTTTTCTCGACCCGCCGCGCCAAATTCGAGACCAACGCGCGGGTTGCGCATGCGATGCGCAAGCGGTAATGACGTCCGTCGTCGGCCAATCGGGCCGAGCGGATGGGGCGGTCGTCGCGACACCGGAACGACGGCGCGTTACGGAATCCGTTGGATGAAGGACGGGAGATCCGGCTCGGGCAGTACCGCGAGCACTTTCAACCGCCGCAGCGTCCGTGTCTGAGCGGCTTGCAGATGGGCATGGAGCGCCGCGACCGCGCGCTCGACATCGCCGGCGGCCAGATGGCGCAGCACCGCCCGATGCTCGTCCAGCGTGCCGGACTCCGGGTGCAGGTTGAACGCGTGGTAGAACGCATGGTTGACTGTCAGCGGCATGTGCGCATGGCGGATCGTGTCGAGGAGCTTGCGGTTCGGCGCATGCGCGAGGCAATCGACATGCAGCGTCGTTTCGAGCTGCTGAAGCGCGTCGGCGTCGACTGATTCGGGATGGGCGATGGCTCGTTCGATCGCCGAGATCGCATCGGTCAGCATCCCGTGCTGCAGGAATGGCTGGCTCGACCGGAGTGCGGCCGGCTCGAGGAGCATGCGTAATTCATAGTCCTGGGCAACTGCACGCGCGGTAAGCGGGCCGCACAGCCAGTGCGAATAGGCGGATTTCTCGACGAGCCCGCGATCGCGCAGCCGGGTCAGCGCTTCGCGCACGACGCCGCGGCTGACCTGGAACGTCTCGGCCGCCGCGCTTTCGTCGATCCGGAAGTGGCCGAATACGATCGCGACCGACACCGCTTCGTCGAGCGCGTGATAGACCCGCTCGCCGGTTGCCGGCAGGTCGAGCGGCGCGGGTGGTGCGTCGAAGCCGAGCGCGGATTCGGAGAGCGGCGCGCGCAGCGGCTCGGGTGCCGCGCCATCCGGGCTGGCGACGAGGTAGCCGCGGCCTTCGAACGTGCACAGCAGGCCGTTCGCATGCAGCAGCTCGAATGCCTTGCGTACCGGCACCCGGCTCGTGCCGAACAGCCCGGCGACCGGCCCTTCGAGCAGGACGAGGCCAGGCGCGATGCGGCCCGCGCGGATCGCACGGGCCAGATGATCGTGAATCAGTCGGTAGCGGTGGCGGCTGTCCGCCTCGGGAAGGTCGGCTCGCGCGGCGGCCCGGGCGGGGGAAGGTGCGCGTCTAGTCATCGCATGAAACGCCGTTCGTCAGGTCCTCAGGAACTCGCTCCATCGACGTACCAGGTAGTTGTGCTCGTCCATTACGGAATCCCAGACCGCAATGCGACTCATGCGCGCGGCGTAGTCGCCGCCGTCGCGCAACTGCCCGGCGATGTTCCGATGCTGGCCGGTCGGCCCGGGAAGATCGCTGGCGGCAGGCTCGCCATTATACCAATAGGCCCATTCGGGCTCGTCCATGCAGCGCCGCGCCCGCTCCGGGTTGGCGATGTAGAAGCCTTGTCGCGCCATCGTCGCGCCGGCCCATCCTTCGAGCCACCAGTTCAGGTATTCGTAGGCGGCGTCGCGCACGCGGCCATCGGCCCGGCGCGACAGCGCGAGCCCGCCGAACCACGCACGATAGCCCTCGCGCGGGCTCGCGAGCCTGAACTGCAGGCCGGCCCGTTCGAGCTCGAGCGTCGCCGGCGACCAGATGCTCTGGATCGCGACGCGCTTGTCGAGCATCAATTGCGCGGCCTCGGCGAAGGTTGACCAGAACCCCGCGAAATGGCCGCGCCGCTGGTAGTCGATCAGGATGTCGATCAGGCGATCGATTTCCTCGAGCGACAGATTGCCGATATCGGCGAACCGCATCAGGCCGCTCGCCTCGACCGCGAGTGCCGCGTCGATGGCGCCGATCGCCGGGTCCGCCTGCAGCGCGACGCGGCCCGCGAGTTCGGGCGCGAGCAGCCAGGCCCAGCTCTCGCCCTGCTCGATGAGTCGATCGGGCAGCGCATCGGCGAGATAGGCGAAGCTGTCGGCGTTGTGCGTGAGCGGCAGCATGCTGATGCGGTTCGACACGGTGCGGCCGAGCGAGTGGTCCGGCTGCACGTACAGGCGATCCGCCGGCACGCTGCCGGCGCTCGCGCCGGGATGGCCGGCCAGCCGGCCGATGCGGGGCAGCGCGTTGATTTCGTCCCAGCGGCGAATGCGGTCGACATCGATCGACTGCAGCGCATGCGCAGGCCACAGGCAGTCGAGACTGTGAAACCACTGGTCGTAGACGTCGTAACGTTCTGGATGCATCACACCTTCGCGCTGCACGGTCGGACCGTCGTGCACGAGAAAGCGCAGCTTGATGCCGAGATCCTGTTCGGCCTGCCGGCGCAGGTGCTCCTGCAGCGTGACCGATGTGCCGAGCACGCGCAGTTCGACCCGGCTGCCGACGATCGCCGGCGCGCGCGTCGCGGCGTCGGGACCTGAGTGGCGGTTCGCGGTGTTCAACGGCTGGATTCCTCGAGATGGTGTTGGAAGCGCCGATACGAAGCGTGCAGCACGTCGGCATTCAGGCCTTCGGCGATGAAGACCAGCCTTGACGCGTGCGCACCGTCCTGCGCAACGGCCAGCGCATCGGGATGCAGCACCGGATGCACGAGATGCCGGACGGCATGCAGGACCGCCGGCCGCTCGGAGCCGGTCAGCCAGAGCAGCCCTTTCACGCGCAGGATCCGGTCGCCGTGACGATTCAGCAGCATGGTAAACCACAGCGTGAACACTTCCCAGTCGAGCCGCGTGTCGAACGTCAGGCAGAACGATGCGATGCCGGAAGCCGCGAGCCGCTCGCGGTGCGCGGGCCGCTCGGCGGAGTTGGCTGGCGCGGTCGCGCGAACGGCTCGCCCGAGGTTGCGGATCAGGTGATGCACGTCGCCCGGCTCGAACAGGCCGGCGCGCAGCGCGTCGAGTTCGGCGCCTGCGCGCCGCACGTGGACGCTTGCGGCCGGATTCAGCGTGGCCAGCAGGCCGGCGATCCGCTCGACTTGTGCCGCGTCGACGAGATCGGCCTTGCCGATCAGCAGGCGATCCGCCGCGCCGACCTGCGCCAGCCATTCGGGATGCCGCTCGTGCTGCCACGCATGGTTGACCGCATCGATCACGGTAAGCGTGCCGGCCAGCACGTAATGGTTGCGAATGACGGGATCGCCGAGCAGTGTGGCGAGGATCGGCGCGGGCGTCGCGAGGCCGCTCGTTTCGAGCACCACGCGCGAGAAAGGCGGCACTTCTCCGCGCGCGCGGCGCGAGAAGAGTGTCGCCAATGCATCCTTCAGCTCGCCGCGTATCGCGCAGCACAGGCAGCCGTTGTCCAGCAGGAGGGTCTGCGCGTCGATCGCGCCGACCAGCAGATGATCCAGCCCGACCTCGCCGAATTCGTTGACGAGCACCGCCGTGTCCCGCGCCGCGTCGCCTTCGAGCAGGTCGGCGAGCAGCGTCGACTTGCCGCTGCCCAGGAAACCGGTGACTAGCGTGACCGGCACCACATCGTATGCAAGACTCATCGCGCGGCCTCGTCGTCGAACAGCGTGAGCGGATCGAGCGGCCTTCCGAGCATTTGCTCGGCCACTTTCCAGACCTGCGTGAAATCGGCGACGAGTTCGGCCGCGCCGGTCGGTGCGGTCAGCACGAACGACTGTCCGTGGAAATCGTCGAGCCGCAGCCGGAAGGTGCGCAAGATGCGATTCGCGAGCGCGACCTGCATCTGGCGGCGCCGGCGCCTGGTGGCGCCGTCGTCGGGTGCGCCGGTATTCGTCCAGTGGTTGCCGCCGCCCAGCAGCCCGCACATTCCGCACATGTTGGTTTCGTTCTCCGTTCTCTGTTCCTTGCGCGCCGGGTCACGGCATCACGTCGCCCGAGTTGGGACCGAGCGTCTGGCCGACGAACAGGTTGCCGCCCGGATCGGACGCCAACAGCAGCGCGGCCGGCGCAACCTCGTCGGCGCGCCCGAAGCGGCGCAGCGGCAGTTCCGCCGATTTCGCCGCTTTCCACGCGGCGCTGATTCCGTCGACGAGCGGCGTCTCGATCGGGCCGGGCGCGATCGCGTTGACGAGCACGTTGTCGGGCGCGACCTCGCGCGCGAGCGATTTCGTCAGGCCGATCACGCCGGCCTTCGCTGCGGCGTAATGGCTGAGTTCCGCGCCGCCCTTGATGCCGAGCTGCGACGCGACGTTGATCACGCGGCCCCAGCGCTGCGCGAGCATCGACGGCAGCGCGCGGCGGGTGCACAGGAACACGCTGCGTAGGTCGACGCGCAGCATGTCGTCCCACATCTGCGTGGTCAGGTCGACGCAACGCGCTTGCGTGAGCATGCCGGCGTTGTTGACGAGGATGTCGATGCCGCCGAACGACGCGATGCAGCGGTCGATGATCCGGTTCGCGTCCGGCTCGTCGCCTACGTCGGCCTGCACTGGCACGACCGTGACGCCGAACTCGCGGCAGTGCTGCACGATGGCGTCGAGACGGTCGCCGTCGAGATCGGCGAGCACCAGGGCGGCGCCCGCCTGCGCGTAAACCTGCGCGATGGCCGAGCCGATGCCGCTCGCGGCGCCGGTCACGACCGCGCGGCGGCCGGCCAGGGAAAACAGCGTGTTCATGTCGGTCCTCGTCGTGTCGTTTCGCGCGTGCTGGCTGCGCATCCGCGACGCGGGTTGAGTGCGTTGCATCGGGGGAGCCGTGTCGGATTCATCGTCGCGAGGCGGCGTCAGTCCGGCCAGCGTGCTGTCAGACCGCCGTCCGCGACGACCGACTGGCCGGTCACGTAGGACGCGTCGTCGCTGGTCAGATAGCGAATCAGTTTCGCGATCT
Source organism: Burkholderia pseudomultivorans (assembly GCF_902499075.1). GTDB lineage: Bacteria > Pseudomonadota > Gammaproteobacteria > Burkholderiales > Burkholderiaceae > Burkholderia > Burkholderia pseudomultivorans. The sequence continues at coordinate 53,061 of NZ_CABVPP010000021.1, forward strand.
CGTCGGGCCGACCGACGCGGCCGAGCGGGATTTTCGCGGCGGCGGCGCGCAGCCCGTCCTGACCGAGCGAATTGCGTGCGTCGAGCGACTGCGGCGTTTCGATGAGCCCCGGAATCACCGCGTTGCAGCGGATCCGCCGGTGCGCGAGTTCGACGGCGACCGAGCGGCACAGTCCCGGGATGCCGGCTTTCGCGGCGGCATAGTGCGCATGGCTTTCCCAGCCGTATACCGCGCCCGCGATCGACGACACGGCGACCATCGCGCCGCCGTCGGACATTCGCCGGGAGGCCGCGCGCAGCGTCCGCATCACGCCGGACAGATCGACGTCGAGCATTTCGAACCATCGTTCGTCGGTCATCTGGTCGAGCGGGGACGCGCGCAGCAGCCCGGCGTTGGCGACGGCATAGTCGAGCCGTCCGAAGGTGTCGAGCGCCGTTTGAGCGAACGCCTCGACGTCGTCGGACGCGGTGACGTCCACCGCGCGCATCACGCAGCGGCCGCCGGCTTGTTCGACGGCGCGTGCGGTGAGCGACGGATCGTGCGGATCGGCGGGCAGGTAGCCGCCGACCACCGCGACGCCGGCCCGTGCATAGGCGACGGCCAGCGCGTGGCCGATTCCGCTCGCGGCGCCCGTAACGATGGCAACTTTCATCGATGATGCTCCGGTGATGGCCGCGCGATGCGCGGCGAGTCGAGAGGGGCCGGTCAGCCTGCTTTCCGGCGCGGGTGGCGCCGCAGAAAATCGTCGGCGATCTCGTTGCAGGTGCAGAAGCGCACGCCGTCGTGCGCGCGGAAATGAGTGATCAGGCGCTCGAGCATCAGCAGAACCTGCGGCCGGCCGGAAACGTCCGGATGGAGCGTGATCGGAAACACCGCGTAGTCGTGTTCGCGATACACCCAGTCGAACTGGTCGCGCCACATCGACTCGATGTCGCGGGGATTGACGAAGCCGTGGCTGTTCGGCGATTTCTTGATGAACATCATCGGCGGCAGATCGTCGAGATACCAGTTGGCGGGAACTTCGACCAGATCGGTTTCCTCACCACGCACGAGCGGCTTCATCCACGTATCGGGATGCTTGCTGTAGTCGATTCGGGTCCATGCGTCGCCAACCCGCACGTAATACGGATGGAAATCGTTGTGCATCAGGCTGTGGTCGTACTTGATGCCCTTCTTCACGAGCAATTCGTTGGTCACCGTGCTGAACTCCCACCACGGCGCGACGTAGCCGGTCGGTCGGCGGCCGCTCAACTGCGTGACGAGTTCGATGCTGCGGTCGAGCACGGCTTCTTCCTGCTCGCGTGTCATCGCGATCGGGTTTTCGTGGCTGTAGCCGTGGATACCAATTTCGTGGCCCGCCTGCGCCACCGCCTTCATTTGCTCCGGGAACGTCTCGATCGAGTGTCCGGGGATGAACCACGTGGTCTTGATGTTCTCGCGTTCGAACAGCTTGAGCAGGCGCATCGAGCCGACCTCGCCGGCGAACATGCCGCGCGAGATGTCGTCGGGCGAATCCTCGCCGCCGTAGGAGCCGAGCCAGCCGGCGACGGCGTCGACGTCGACGCCGAATGAAATCAGGATTTCCTTGGCCATAGCGTTACCTTTGTCGCGTTGTGTCAGAGGGGAAGGGTTTCGATCGCGCGGGCGACGGCGAGCAGCCTGTCGTCGTCGCCTTGTGCGCGCATCAGCTGGATGCCGGTGGGCATCCCGGCCGCGTCGGCGCCGGACGGCATGGCAATCGCGGGCGTATCGAGCAGGCTGCCGGGCATCGTCAGCGCAAGCGTCTGCAAATTGACTTCGGCGAAGCGTGTCGGGTCGGCTTCGAGCGGCGCCAGCGGCGGCGCGACATGCGCGACGGTCGGCGCGAGCAGGGTCGCGTCGCCGAGCTCCGCAGCGAACCGGGCAATCAGCGCCGTGCGGGCGGCCCGCAGTTCCGTCAAACGTGCCGCCGGCACGGCTCGCGCCAGTTCGAGCCGCGTTCGCACGCGCGGGTCGAGCCGCTGCGCATCGTCGCTGTCGAGCAGGCCTCGGTACTGGTCGAACGCTTCGAGCGCACCGAGCCAGCCCTGCGCGTGAATCAGCGCATGCACGTCCGCCAGCGTGGAAAGCGGGCGCGTGACGATCCGTGCGCCGGCGGCGGCGAGCCGTTCGGCGAAGCGCCGCAGGTTGCGCGCGACATCGGTGCCGACGCGATAGCGTTCGAGCAGCGCGGGATCGACGACGAAGCAATGATCGCGCAGCGACGCCGGATCGATGGGGCGCGCAGCGCCGCGCACGGCAGCGTCGAATGCCGCGCAGTCGGCGACGCCGTGCGCAAGCGGCCCGAGCGTGTCGAGCGTGGCCGACAACGGCGTCACGCCGTCGCGCGTGTAGCGGGTCGTGCTCGCGCGGTAGCCGGTCAGCCCGTTGAACGCCGACGGAATGCGGATCGATCCGGCCGTGTCGGTGCCGATCGAGATCGGCACCACATCGCTCGCGACCGCGATCGCGGCGCCTGACGACGAACCGCCGGGCACGCGGGTGCCGCGACCCAGCCGCGGATTCGTCGGCGTGCCGAAATGCGGATTCAGACCGAGCCCCGAATACGCGAGTTCGCTCAGGTTGGTCTTGCCGATGCTGACCATGCCGGCCCGCTCCGCCGCGGCGACCAGCGCTGCATCGTGCGCGGCCGGAGCACGGGCTCGGAACGCCTCGGCGCCTGCGGTGGTGACCGTGCCGGCCATGTCGAACAGGTCCTTCCACGCGACCGGCACGCCGTCGAGCGCGCTCAGCGGCTGTCCCAGCCGCCAGCGTGTGGCCGACGCGGCCGCCGCAGCGAGCGCGCGCGCCGGCGTGACGGACAGGAACACCGCCGGCATTGCCGCCGCCCGCTCCAGCGCGGCTCGGGCGACCCGCACGGGATCGGTGTCGCCGGCGGCATATCGGCGGGTCAGTGCCAGGGCAGTCGAGGGGCAGGCATCGGACATGATCGGGTTTATAAACGGATATTGAAAAAAATATACGTTTTATATTGAATCCGGCTTGCGGCGCGACGGATATGGGGGTTTACGCGAGGTCGATGTCACTGTTCGGCGATAGCGCGTGCAGCGAGCCCGTGCGGAGATGTTTCCGGTGCGAGGCGGGATCGTGCGGGTTTATGCCGATACCGGGTATTTTTGAAAAGCCGCCCAATTATAAATGACTGTTGTCGACATAGTACATTTATGCCGGGTCGCCGACTGACTGGCGACTGACCGGCCCCGGAGGCGCGGTGCTTGTGCGCGAACACGCCTCCGGCTTCGGGGCGGCGGCCTTGGCGGCTCCGCCGGCCGCCGTGGTGGGCTGCCCGGATGTGCGTATCGCAACTGTCGATTCGGATTCCTCTGTTTATTGAGGCGTGAGGCCGACTTGCCGGCCCGTCGCGTCTCGCGGCATCGAGCGGGCCGGGTCGACCGTTCGGATCGTGTGATCAACCGGAGTTTCGTGATGAGCGACTTGATAAAAAATCAGGCGGGGCAACTGGCCGCCGCAGGGGTGTGGCGGGAGGACTGGACGCCGCCATCGGTGACGCGCCGGGAGGTCGGCTATGCGACGCGCGTGTGCTTTTTTGCGTGGGTATTCGCGGTCTACGACTTCATCCTGTTCGGCACGCTGCTGCCGCGCATCGGCGAGCACTTTCACTGGAGCGCGGCCACGCAGGCGAGCATCAATACCTGGGTGACGCTTGGCACGGCGGTGGTCGCGTTCGGCATCGGCCCGATCGTGGACCGGATGGGGCGCCGCAAGGGCATCATCGTCGCGGTGGCGGGGGCGGCGATCTGCTCGGGCCTGACGGCTGTCGCCGGCTGGGCGATCGGCATTGCGTCGGGCGCCGGCATCGTGCTGCTGGTGCTGGTGCGCTCGCTCGCGGGGCTCGGCTACAGCGAACAGTCGATCAATGCGGTCTATCTGAGCGAACTGTTCGCGGTCGTGCACACGGACGAGAAGTCCGCGAAGCGGCGCGGCTTCGTGTATGCGCTGGTGCAGGGCGGCTGGCCGATCGGCGCGGTGCTCACCGCCGCGCTCGTCGCGGTGCTCTATCCGCTCGGCGAGCAGTGGTTCGGGCCGGGCGGCGGCTGGGCGACTTCGTTCGTTTTCGCGATGTTCCCGGCGGTCGTCATCGCGATCCTCGGGCGCAGGCTAGTCGAGACGCCGCAGTTCGAGGTCGGCCAGCGCATCCGCGCGTTGCGTGCGGTCGGTCAGGGCCAGCAGGCCGATGCGCTCGCGCGCGAGTGGCACATTGACCCCGATCAGCATCAAGGCGGCGCGGCCGCGATTTTTCGGGGCGGCCTGCGGCGCTCGACGCTCGCGCTGTCGCTCGGCACGTTCCTCAACTGGTTCGCGATCGTGATCTTTGCCGTGCTCGGCACGTCGGTGCTCGCCGGCGCGGGCGGCGCGTCCGGCAAGCACGTTGAATTCTCGAGTGCGCTCGAAGTGCTGATCGTATCCAATCTCGCCGGCTTTCTCGGCTACGTGTTCCACGGCTGGCTGGGCGACCGGATCGGCCGCCGCAACACGGTCGCGCTGGGCTGGATCGTCGGCGGCATCGCGTTCTACCTGATGCTGCGGGCGCCCAACGGCGATTTCTGGCAGATCGTCCCGCTGTATTCGCTCGGACTGTTTTTCCTGATCGGGCCGTATTCCGCGAATCTGTTCCTGATCGGCGAGAGCTTTCCCAGCCACATTCGCGCGACGGCGGGCGCGTTCGTCAACGCCTGCGGCCAGCTTGGCGCGATCTGCGCCGGCTTCGGCATCACGCAAACCCTCACGGGCGGCGCCGACTGGGTCCAGGCCGCGCTGATCTGGGGCGCGGTGCCGTGCTTCCTGTCGGGCCTGTGCATGTTGCTTGCGAAACACGTCGATCCGGCATCGGTGCGCTGATGTCGCGCCATGACCCGATCCTTCATTTGATGTAGGGGGTTCTCGTGAACCACAAGAAAAAACATCTGTGCGGTGCCATGCTTGCCGTTGCGCTGCTCGGGCAGGGCACGGCGCACGCACAATCCAGTGTCACGCTGTACGGGCAAATCGATTCGTTCGTCGGCTTCAGCCGCGCGGCCGGTACGTCCGGCACAGCCTACCAGGTCGGCTCGGGCGACATCCAGACGTCGTTCTGGGGCATCAAGGGCAACGAGGACCTCGGTGGCGGCTGGAAGGCCGTGTTCAACCTGAACGGCTACTTCCGCACCAACAACGGGACGATGGGCGCATCGCCCGGTTCCGGCCTCTTCGATCGCGACGCGTATGTCGGCCTGCAGAGCGATACTTACGGTTCGGTCCGCCTCGGGCGCAATATCACGCCGTTCTTCTATTCGACGGCGCTCTTCAATCCGCTGGTGGATTCGTACGGCTACGCGCCGATGATCGTGCAGAGCTATCTGGCGCTCGCGGGGCGCGACGTGTACGACCCGGGCCTGATCGGCGATGCGAGCTGGAACGATTCGGTGCTGTACACGACGCCGTCGCTGGCCGGCCTGCAGGCAAGCTTCATCTACGCGTTCGGGGGCAAGCCCGGCGCGGCCGGGCAGAACAAGTGGGGTGGCAACGTGATCTACGGAAACGGTCCGTTTTCGGCGACGCTCGCGTTCCAGCAGGTGCGGTTCAACGAAACCCCCGGCGACGTGACGGCACCAGCCGCGTTGCTCGCCTTCGGTCGCCAGACGGCCGTGCAGGGCGGCATCGCGTACGACCTGAAGGCGGTCAGGCTGTTCGCGCAAGGACAGTACATCGAGACCAAGGTCGGCAGCGTGCAAGGCGACATCCGGCACGAGAACGCGCAGGTCGGCGCATCGATTCCGATCGGGTATGGCGTGCTGCTGGCGTCGTATGGTTTCGCGCATGCGCGCGATGCAGTCGGTAGCCTGACGCGCAATACCGTTGGCATTGCTTATGACTATCGGCTGTCCAAGCGCACGGATGTTTACGTCGCGGGACAATACGACATCGTCAGCGGGATGTCGCACGGCGACGCGCTGGGTCTCGGCATTCGCCACAACTTCTGAGTGCGGTGTCGTGCCGGGCGGTTCGCGCATGCGCGCCAGCGCACGATCGCGCGGATCGCCCGTCACCAGGCCAGTACGTGCTGGGCGGGATTGTGCCGGCCGTCGGCATACCCCGCTCCTTCGAGCGCCAGCAACGCACGCTTCCGCTCGATACCGCCCGCATAACCGGTGAGACTCCCCGACGCGCCGATCACGCGATGGCACGGCACGATGATCGATACCGGGTTCCGTCCGACCGCGCCGCCGACGGCGCGCGCGCTGCTCATCGGCAAGCCGACGCGCGCGGTGATGTCTCCGTACGACAAAAGCTCGCCGAACGGAATCGCGAGCAGTTCCTTCCATACACACCGCTGGAACTCGGTGCCGCGCAGGTGGATCGGCACCGAGAACGTCTCGCGCGTGCCGCCGAAGTATTCGGCGATCTCTTCCGCGACCTTGCGCACGATCGGCGGCGCGGCGCGCACGTTGGCCTGATCCGCGATCGCAAGCGGCGGGAAATACTTCTGGCCGACGAAAAACAAACCCGTCAGCGCATCGTCCTCGATGCGCACGGCGATGTCGCCCAGCGGGCTCGGAATCAGGTGGGCGGGCGTCATCGCAATCCATCTCCATGAAGGCGCCACGCGTGCAGCGCGGCATACGCGCGCCACGGCGCCCAGCGCGCGGCATGCGACGCGGCCGGCGGCATGCGCGTGCGGTCGGGGTGTTCGGTCGAATCGACGTGCGCGGCCAGCCACGCATCGTCGGCGGGGAACGCGTTCGGCCAGGCCATCGCGCGCATCGCGACGTACTGCACCGCGCGTTCGTCGAAACCGGGCAGCGCGCGCAGCGCCGCGAGCGTCGCGTCGAGCGGCGCCATCGGTTCGAGCACGAGCGTACCGTCGGCGACTGCGCGTGCAAGCGACACGATCGCCCGCGCCGTTTCGCGCGTAATCCCGATCGCTTCGAGCGCCGCCGGCGGCACGGCGGCCAGCGTCGCCGCAGATGGCAGCGTATGCGTGAGGCCCGGCGGCGCATGTTCGACCTCGCTGCCGAAGCGTTCGGCGATCCGCGCGAGATTGCCGGCCGCCTGCGTCGCCGCGAGTTGTTCGCCGGCGATCGCGCGCAATGCAATCTCGAGGCCGTCGAACGCGCCGGGCACACGCAGGCCGGGCGAGCCGTCCGCGAGTGCGCCGAAATGCGCATCGATCACGTCGGGACGGCTGTCGAGATCGAACAGCCGCCGCACGCGCGCGAGCACGGCCGGCACGACCGGCGTCAGCGCGGGCGATACCGTGACGGCGAGCGCGAAGCGCTGCGGCACGTGCGCAACCGACAGCCAGCCCGTCACGCATCCGTTGCTGCCGCGCGGCAGTTCGACGACGCGCGCATAGCCGCGCGCATCGACGCGTTCGACGCCGGCGATCTGCCGCTGCGCGAGAAAGCGCATCAGCTCGTCCCACGCGAACGGCGGCCGGTACGGCAACGGAAACGTCATGTCGCCGCCGGCCGACATGCCCGCCGCAGCGCTTTTGCGCAAGCGCAGCGGGTTCAGCCCGTAGCGCTGCAGGAACAGATCGTTGAAGCGCCGCACGCTGCCGAACCCGGCCGTCGACGCGACGACGGCCACCGGCAGCGTCGTATCGGTCAGCAGCCGCTTCGCCATCAGCAGGCGGTGCGTTTGCGCGAACTCGACGGGCGACACGCCGAACTGTGCACCGAAGATCCGGCGCAGATGGCGCTCGGTCACGCCGACGCGTCGCGCGAGCGCATCGACGCCGTGGTCGTTCAGGAAACCGTCCTCGATCAGCGTCGCGGCCGCGTCGGCGAGGCTGCCGGACAGGTCGAGCAGGCCGTGGCCGGGCGCGAGTTCGGGGCGGCAGCGCATGCACGGGCGAAAGCCGGCCTTCTCGGCGGTCGCGGCGCTCGGGAAGTAGCGACAGTTCCGCGCCTTCGGCGGCTTCACCGGACAAACCGGCCGGCAGTACACGCCCGTCGTCGACACGCCGACGAAGAACCAGCCGTCGAAACGGCGGTTTCTAGAAAGCAGCGCGTCGTAGCAGGTGTCGGGGTCGAGGTGCATGCGAGCAATGTAAACCATCGCCGGCGCGGATTTCGGCCGGAATCGGACATGTGTATCGGCGCAGGCGCCCGCCTGCCCGCGCCGCCGTTCGCTTCGGGAAAAACGGTTAACGCCAGATGACGAAACAGTCGTCTCTTTTGCGGGCATGAAACAAGAGACGACTCATCGAAATCCCCGACTGACAGCACGTCCGCAAAGCTCCTATCCTTTGAAAAACGTTTTCCAAATCATCGAGCGACCGGTTGCGCCGCGCAGGGGACGCGTGGCGCGGCCCGCTCCGGCGCCTGTCGCCGGTCATGAACATCGTGCGGCGCGACGGGCGCGGCCGCGCATCGGAGACATTCATGCAATCTGCCGTCATCGGCGTCGCGCGCGCCGCCAGCCGCTACCGCTGGGCCGTCTGCGCGCTGCTGTTCTTTGCGACCGTCATCAATTACATGGATCGGCAGATCCTCGGCCTGCTTGCGCCGATGCTCCAGCACGACATCGGCTGGAGCCAGATCCAGTACGGCCGAATCGTGATGGCGTTTTCCGCGTTCTACGCGCTCGGCCTGCTCGGCTTCGGCCGCATCGTCGACTGGCTCGGCACGCGCATCTCGTATGCGGCGGCGATGCTGGTGTGGAGCATCGCCGCGATGCTGCATGCGGCGGTCGGCTCGGTGATGGGCTTCGCGTTCGTGCGCGCGCTGCTCGGGATCGGCGAGGGCGGCAACTTCCCGGCGGCGATCAAGACGACGGCCGAATGGTTTCCGCGCCGCGAACGCGCGCTCGCGACGGGCATCTTCAACTCGGGCGCGAACATCGGCGCGGTGTTCGCGCCGGCGATCATCCCGGCCATCGCGGTCGCGTACGGCTGGCGCGCGGCGTTCGTGATCGTCGGCGCGATCGGTCTCGTGTGGCTCGCCGTGTGGCTCGTGTTCTATCGCCAGGCCGATACGCGCGCGCTCGCCGCCGAATACGACGAGCCGCGCGACGAGGCCGAAGCGCTCGACGCGGCGAACGCGGACGCCGGCGCGCCGCGCTGGGGCGAACTGATCCGCAAGCGCGAGACGTGGGCGTTCCTGATCGGCAAGTTCCTGACCGATCCGGTCTGGTGGTTCTATCTGTTCTGGCTGCCGAAGTGGCTCAACGAGTCGCGCGGGATGGACATGCAGCACATCGGCCTGCCGCTCGTCTGCATCTATGCGCTGACGACGGTCGGCAGCATCGGCGGCGGCTGGATCTCGTCGTTGATGCTGCGCGCGGGCTGGAGCGTGAACGCCGCGCGCAAGACCGCAATGCTGATCTGCGCATGCTGCGTGCTGCCGATCGCGTTCGTGTCGCAGGTGCAGGATCTGTGGGCCGCGGTGCTGATCGTCGGCCTCGCTGCCGCTGCGCACCAGGGCTGGTCGGCGAACCTGTTCACGACCGCCTCGGACCTGTTCCCGCGCCGCGCGGTCGCGTCGGTGGTCGGCATCGGCGGGATGGCCGGCTCGCTCGGCGGCGTGCTGTTCTCGGAAGTGATCGGCCAGGTGCTGCAACGTACCGGCCATTACTGGGTGCTGTTCGCGATCGGCGCGTCGGCGTACCTGATCGCGCTGGCCGTGATGCACGTGCTGACGCCGAAGATGAAGCCGGCGAAGCTCGATGCCTGAGCGTGTTGCGTCGGTTGCGAAGCGCGCCGCCCTCGTTGGCGGCGCGTTTGCGTCGGGGCGTCGCGATGCCGGCGCTGCCAGCCGTTCAGCCGATCGCCGCCGTCGACGCGCGCACGATCAGCCGCGGCTCGAACGTCGAATAGCTCGCGTCGGTGCGGCCGGCGAGCGCGTCGATCAGTTTCTGCATCGCGAGTTCGCCCATGTTCTCGCTCTGGATGTCGACCGTGGTCAGCGCGGGCGCCGCGTACTGGCCGTACGGCACGTTGTCGATGCCCGCGACGGAGACGTCGCGCGGCAGCTGGAAGCCGAGCGACGCGGCCTCCTTCATGAAGCCGAGCGCGATCAGGTCGTTGTAGCAGATCACCGCCTGCGGACGCTGCGGCCCGAGCATCACGCGCGAACACGCGCGTTCGCCGGCCTCGGCGGTCGGCGCATGCGCATCGTGCACGTCGAGCGCGAGCCCCGCTTCGGCGAGGCAGTCGCGCGCACCCTGGATCCGCTCGTCGTTGACGCGCGCCGAGCCGAAGCCGAGATACGCGATGCGCGTGTGGCCGAGGTTCAGCAGATGGCGCGCAAGCATGTAGGTCGACATCCGGTTGTCGATGCCGACGCTCGGCAGCGACAGGCTCGGGCTGCGGCGCAGCAGCACCAGCGGCTTGTGCAGGTCGAGCATCCAGCCGGCTTCGTCGTCGGGCATCCGCGTGCTGACGATCAGCCCGTCGACGCGCTGCGCGAGCGCCTCGATCAGCGAGCGTTCGCGCGCCTGGTTCTCCTCGGTGTCGACCAGCAGCAGCGTGTAGTCGTGCTGCAGCGCGACGCGGTTCGCGCCTTTCACGACGTTCGTGAAGTGCGGGTTGCTGATGTCGAGGATCACGAGGCCGATGGTGCGCGTGCGTCCGGTGATCATCGAGCGCGCGAGCGGATTCGACCGGTAGCCGAGCCGGTCGATCGCTTCCTTGAGCCGGGCCTCGACGTTCGGCGAGAAACGCTGCGTGCCGTTCACGTACTTCGACACCGTCGCGACCGACACGCCGGCTTCCGCGGCCACGTCGCGGATCGTCGGGGAAACTTTTTTCATCCGAAGGGTAACGTTTTCGTTCGATAACGCCGGATTGTGGCAGAAAAAGCCGCCGCATAGCCGGCGCCTCGCCATCGGGAAAGTGCGGATAGTCCGAAACGGTGTCCGGCATTGACGTTCGAGCCAGGTCGCGCGTATAGTCGGAAAACGTTTTCCAAATCAGTTCAGAATCGAAGGAGATCCGATGAATGCTTCATCCACCGGAACGGGCAAGCCGTTCGGGCGCCTGCTGCTGACGGGCGCGGCCGGCAACCTCGGCCGCCAGTTGCGCGGCGCGCTCGCGAGCTGGGCCGACGTCGTGCGTGTGAGCGACATCGCGTCGCTCGGCGACGCAGCCGCGCATGAAGAAACCCGCGTCGTCGACCTGGCCGACCGGGCGGCGGTGATGCAGCTCGTCGACGGCGTCGATGCGATCGTCCATCTCGGCGGCATCTCGATCGACGCGCCGTTCGACGATCTCGTCGATGCGAACATCACCGGCACGTACAACCTGTACGAAGCCGCGCGCCGGCACGGGGTGAAGCGGATCGTGTTCGCCAGTTCGAATCATGCGATCGGTTTTCATCCGGTCACCGAAGTGCTCGACGCCGATTCGCCGCAGCGGCCCGACAGCCTGTACGGCGTGACGAAGTGCTTCGGCGAGGCGCTGTCGCGCTATTACTTCGATCGTTTCGGGATCGAGACCGTGTGCCTGCGGATCGGCTCGTCGTTCGAGGAGCCGAAGAATCCGCGCATGCTGGTCACGTACCTCAGCTATCGCGACTTCATCGAGCTCGTGCGCTGCGCGCTGCTGACGAACCGCGTCGGACACGCGATCGTCTACGGCGTGTCGGACAACCCGGTGAAGTGGTGGGACAACACCAAGGCCGGCTTCCTCGGGTTCCGGCCGCGCGACAGCTCCGCGCAGTTCGCGGAACGCTTCCCGGTGACGGCGCCGACCGCGGACTACGACGATCCTGCGCAGCGGTTCCAGGGCGGCGGCTTCGTGGTCGGCGAGCCGATGGAGCGGAAGGCGTCGTAAGCGCCGCGCGTCAGCGCAGGATATCGGTTGCCCGATGCTGCGCATCGACGCCGTCGATCAGGATCAACGGCCCGCTCGCATGGCGTGCGCGCAGCGGCTGGATCTCGCGGTACGCGTCCGACGTGTACCACGCGCGGGCCGTGTCGAGATCGGCGAACGCAATTGCGATCAGGTCGCCGTGCCACACGCCTTCGCGCACCTCCGGACGCGCGCCGTGGATCACGAAGCGGCCGCCGAACGGCGCGAGCGTGCCGTCGATGCGTTCGAGGTATTCGACGATGTCGTCGCACATTTCGACGTCGTGCAGGTGGGCGATGGCGTATGCGGTCATGGTGGGCTCCGTGGGGTGAGGCGGTGCGGTTCGGTGGTCGATGGGTTCATGATCGTTGCGCGTGTGATGTGCGTCGATTACCCGGGACGTAATGAAATTTCGGCGCGAACGATCGGTTCGCGGCCGGGGCGGGACATGCGGTTTCGATGAATCGGATTCGAACCGGCTGCGCTTGCGTGTCGATGCGAATGCCGATCATGCAATGCGCATCGCGCGCGGCGGTCGGGGCGGGATTGGCGGCGAGCCGGGCCGGCAGGGCTCGATCGGCAACGGAATGGCGTCGATCATTCCCCGACCGCCAAGGGCGCGTGCCGCGCGAGGGTGCATGCGCCCGAAGCGAACTTTGCGCACTACTGACGCCCGCACCGTGCGCGCTAGGCCTCTCGCCGGTAGCCTTGTTCGCGAACCGCCGCGCAGAATCTTTCCACAGCCCAACGTTCGTTGAGCGCTCGGGAAAAGAGGCTTTGCTGGCTCTCGGGAGCAAGGCCGTCGAGCGGCGGGTCTTTGTCCAGGTTCGTTGGGAAGGGATAACCTTCCGCACACGACGCGATCGCCGCATCCGCTTCCGCTTGAGTCATGGTCGACGCCGCAAGACTGTCCAGCAGGACGGGATACAGTGCTTCGCACATCCTCGTTCGATTCAGCGACTCCATTGCGCGGCCGTAGGCCGACGAAATCTGCAGCAGGTTCGCCATCCGCTGCACGGACGTCGTTCGATTCGAGCCGGCTGCATGGAAAAGCGCAGGACTGAAGAAGAGTGCATCGCCTTTTTCGAGCGGTATTTGTGCGTAATGCGTCTCGAAGTAATCGCGAAAGTCCTGGCGGCGCCACGCAAGATAGCCCTCGGCATATCGCTGCGAAAACGGGAGCAGTTTGGTCGGCCCGCTTTCCACCGGCATGTTGCTGTGGGCAATGGCCCCTTGCAGCGTGAGGAACGGGGACATCGCATGAACGTGGCAAGGGTATCGCTCGGCTTCCGCCGTCGTCTGAAAGCCAAGGTGGTAGTCGCGATGTGCCTGCTGCGCCTGGCCGCCCGGCCGCACCACGTTGACCTGCGACGTCATCTGGAAATGCGGGCCGAGCCAGGCCTCGGCAATCGCGCGCACCGCGGCATTCGCGTAATAGCGCGCAAACACGGCGGGCGCTCGCAGGCACAATTTTTCCTGCGCATTCCAGATCCGGTCGTTCGCACCGGCCTTGGCGAAATGGTCGGCCGCCGCGCTGCCGGCTTCGCGCTCTTCCTGGATGATCGATTCGAAAACCCCGGTTGCCTCGTCAACGGGAGTTGTATCGGCATAGGCGCCCTTCAGGACCAGAACGCCTGCCCCGAGATTCAGCACAGTGCCCCACTCGGCTTGCAGTTCGGCTCGTCGCGACTCGTTCGCAAGCGCACCCCGGAGTTCGCGGCAGTCGTATAAAGGAATGTGTCGGCAGATGTCGGCGGCAAACCTCAAAGCGGTGTCCGCGTTCTGCGGCTTCAGCACGGAACGAAAGTCCTGAAGCGAACAATCCTGCTCCCGATACCAATGGCGTGCCTGCGCATCGCGGCGCGAGTCAGTGCTGCTCATGTCGTGTCCTCCTTGTCTGGTAGCAACGATAGCCCTGCGGCGGACGCTTGCGTTACGATAAACACATCAAAAACACTTCAAGACGGGGCGACTCATCGTGGCGCATCGCTTTCTCATGAAGGAAATCGCTCTGCAGGCGGGCCTGGGATTAGCCACCGTGGATCGCGTGCTGAACGGCAGGCCACATGTCCGCGAGCACACGCGTCAGCGTGTCCGGCATGCGATAAAGGAACTGGAGGAGCAGCAGTTCCAGCGGGCGATCAGTGGACGCAAGCTGGTCGTCGATGTGGTGGTCGAGGCACCGCGAAGGTTTTCCGACGAGATACGTGAAGCATTGATGTCGGAGTTGCCGGGCCTTCGGCCCGCGGTATTCCGGCCGCGCTTCCTGATGCAGGACACCATGGCGACGGCCGAAGTCGTCGACGCGCTTGCCGCGATCGGCCGCAGAGGCAGTCACGGCGTATTCCTGAAGGCGCGAGACGTTTCGGAAATCGCCGATGCCGTTGACGATTTGCAGCAGCGAGGCATCCCGGTTGTCACGCTGTTCACGGACATTCCGCAGTCGCCGCGCGCGGCTTATGCCGGTCTCGACAATCGAATGGCGGGCGCGACCGCCGCCTACCTCATCGGTCAATGGCTGCCCCGCCGGGAAGGTGATGTGCTCGTGACGATGAGCAACGAACGTTTCAGAGGTGAAGAAGACAGGGCAATCAGCTTTCGTGAAGCATTACAGCGGCGCTATCCAAAGCTGAAACTGGTTGATGCCAGCGGCGGTCACGGCCTTGACGTGCAAACCGAGGAGCACGTGAAACGGGCCGTGGGCCGCAGGAAGAAAATCGTGGCGGTCTATTCGATGGGCGGGGGCAACGCTGCGATACTTCGCGCGCTGGAGTCGGTAGGACAGCTGCCGGAATGTTTCATTGGACATGACCTGGACCGAGACAACGTGCAGCTGCTTCGCGCCGGCAAACTCAGCGCTGTCCTGCATCATGATCTTCGCCTGGATCTGAGGACTGCCTGTCACCATGTGATGCATTTCCACAGGCTTTTGCCGGCCTCGGCTGTGGGTGCATCTTCGTCGGTGGTCGTCGTTACGCCGGAAAATATTCCGGCGTATGTCGAGCAGAGGTTCGGGAGGCTGGGGAGGTGAGTTGGCCTGCGATTCGGCTTGATTCGCTCGGCGGCGTCGGTGTGATTCGAACTGCCTGTGTGCAGCGGGATATCCGCTGCGGCTCGAACGCAGAGGCGGTGCTTGCATGGCTGCTCTGCCTTTGAAAGCGGCGGACGCCGTTGCTGTCAACGACTGACGGTAGTCGGCCATGAATAGACCTTCGTGGAATGCGTCGATCAGACAATTGCAACGACAAGTTCGCTCTGTAAACGGTCCTTCACCGAATCCGGCTCGCACCTGACTCCGCTTTGGCGCACGAATGTCCGCGGGCACATGCCGAGGTAGTCCAGGACCCTTATCGCGCTCTCATCGCGACTCCTTGAGTCCTCGTTTCGGTGGCTCGCAGTCAGGCTTCGATATCTCGAATTTCAAATGCTCGAATCGTCGCGCGGCTCAACGACGCATGCAGAACTTTTCTCTGACGAAATACGCCGGGAGGTTGCCATCGAGTCTCGTATCCTCGGTATGATCGGGATCGACACTAAAAGCACTGTAGGAGGCCGCATGGCACGCCGGGGATTTGTGAGTACCTTGAACCGTATTTCTCGTGAGATGGAGCGTTCTGCCCGAGCGTCGCAGCGCGCCTATGAGAGCGAACGACGCGCGCAAATCCGCGCGATCAGAGAGGCTGAGCGTGCCGAAAAGGCCTATCAGCGCGCTTTGATTGCCGACGAGAAGGAAAACAAGCGGCTTCACGTCGAATCGCAAATGGAAGACGCGCAAAGTCAGAACCAGGAGCTTGAGGAGCAGGTGCAAGTACTTAGGAAAATCCTGACTGACGGTATTCGACGCAATCCAGTCCTAGATTTCGCGAAGCTGCGGACCAAGCCAACCTACAAACCTCTGGACCTGGGAAATTTCTCGCTCATCGAAGATCCTCCTCGTTGGGATGACTACGCTCCAGAAAAACCCAACGGCATGGCGAATCTGTTGCCGTGGGTGAGGAAAAAGCATGCGAAAGAAGAGTCGTTGGCGCGACAACGCTTTGATGTCGAGGCCCAGGCCCGTGTGTCCCGAAATGCAATGCGCGAGGCTGAAGTAAAGAAGCGCCGCGACGCCCATGAGCGTGTTGTGGAGCAAGCTAAACGTGAAGCGGACGAACACAACCAGCAAGTCGAACAGCTTGAGGCGGCGTTTCGTGCAGGAGACTCGAACGCAATTGCCTCTTACTTTGCAACGGTTCTGGAAAGCAGCCCTTATCCCGACGGGTTTCCGGTGACAGCCAGCGCTGAATATCAGGCCGAGTCGAAACAGCTGATTGTGGCCTACGATCTACCGGAATACGACGAAATTGTTCCGGCGGTGAAATCTGTCAGATACGTCAAAGCCACGGACTCTTTTACGGAATCAACTCGACCCGAGAGTCAGCGGCGCGCGATGTACGCCGACGTCGTTGCCCAAACGACGTTGCGGTCGTTGTACGAAATTTTTGCGTCTGACACGCCCGCGTACGTGGAAACGGTCGTGTTCAATGGATATGTGGACTCTATCGACAGAGGCAATGGTCGGCCTATCCGGCCCTGCATCATCACGGTTCGGACAACGCGCGAGATATTTCACGACATGGACTTGGCAAATGTCGAACCGCTTGCCTGCCTGAAGTCGCTGAACGCGTCGGTCTCGAAGAGCGCCGCCGAATTGGCGCCGGTGCGTCCCGTGCTCGAACTGAACATGACTGATCCGCGCTTTGTTCAGGAGGGCGATGTCCTCGCCACGCTCGATCAGAGGCCTAACCTGATGGACCTGACACCGGGCGAATTCGAGTCGCTGATTACCAACCTGTTCACGACCATGGGGCTGGAGTCTCGCCAGACGCAGGCATCTCGGGACGGTGGCGTGGATTGCGTAGCCTTCGATCCTCGTCCGATCTTCGGCGGCAAAGTGGTGATCCAAGCCAAGCGGTACAAGAATACCGTCGGGGTCAGCGCCGTGCGTGATCTGTTCGGCACCATGCAGAACGAAGGTGCGTCAAAAGGCATCCTGGTCGCGACGAGTGGTTACGGCAAAGCGGCCTTTGAGTTCGCTAACGGCAAACCTATTGAATTACTGGCAGGCAGTAACCTGCTGTATCTGTTGAAAGAACACGCCAACATCGACGCCAAGATTGTTATGCCGGAAGACTGGAGAGATATTGGCCCTGATGATTGACCGCGAGTTGTCCGCTCAGCTGTCGGGAGCCGCCGTCCGGTTATTCGTGCTACGAAGGACTGCTTCGGGGCGGCTGCCGATCATGTTCGGCAGTAGCCGGCCAGCACCTGCTATTCCTCCCGGACATCCGCAGACGCTCAATCCGCCGTTCAGCCCCCAATCACGCCCGCCGAATCATCGGCCAACGCCGCTTGTCTTCGCGACCTCCCCGACTAGACTGAAATACCGCAGGAAGCTGCGCGAGCGGCAGCCGATCGTCGCAAATCAGCAGACCGTTGACGCTGGCGCAAGTCGCGCCGATCACGAGGAGGACACGTGAAGCGTTTCAATCCGACGCTCGTAACGAGCATGACATCGAGGCTGACAGAGGGCGTCATGGCGGGCGCGGTTCTGCTGGCATGCTCGATCTTGCACACATCGGCCTATGCCGAGCCCGTTGTCACCGGACCGCTCAGCATCGACGGCTCGCTCGTCGTCCTTGGGCCGGTGACGGTCGACGGCTCGCTGACGGTGGCCGGCGACATTCACGCCCGCGGCCCGATCACTGCCGCCCGTATCGACCGCATTTCTCCCGACGACCCTGCCATACGCAGACGTCAGGGAGACAACAAGTTTCACGGCCCGCTTACCGTGCATGGTCCGCTGATCGTACACGGCGATCTGGAAGCGCAGGGCCCGGTCACCGTCGGCGGCGCCGCTGCTGCCGTCGGAGCCGTAGACGCCGAAGGTCCGATTACCGAGCGTCGTTGAATTCGTGTCGAGCGAGGCGTCCGAAGATTTGCAGAATTCGGACGGTTGATTTCGCAATCGCCATTCGCGGCAAGCACGCCGGCGGCGTTCGATGCGCCTCGAGTGGCACGCGCTGAGCGAGGTATAGCGCTGGAGCGCTGGCTGGCAGAAACGTCGCCGGATTGGCCGGCTGCGAGGGGATCGGAAGACCGCTCCGGCTGCCAAGCGCGAGCCATCCCCGGAAATCCGTCCAGCCCGCTCCCAGGCTCAAGCCCGCTTCCGTACCGCCCCAAGCGGCCGTGCAGGCCGCACGGCCGCGGCAGCCACTTCCGGCTCGTCGGCTTCCGCGCACATCCGGTCGAGCATGCGCTGTGCCGCACCCGCGCAATCCTCGCCGGCCGGTTTGGTTTCGATCGTGTCGACCAGCGTCTGCAGATGCTGCCGGTTTTGCGCGAGACGCCGTTCGAGCGACGCAATCTCGTCGATCTTGTGCCGTAGCGCGTCCAGCAGCTCGTCGCGCGGCCATGCGCCGAGATCGGGCGGCAGCACCGCGCGAATCTCGTCGAGCGTGAACCCCGCGCGCTGCGCGCGATCGATGATCGCCAGCCGTGTCAACGCTTCCGACCCGTATTCCCGATACCCGTTCGCCTGCCGCCTGGCCGGCTCCAGCAGGCCGCTCGCTTCGTAGAAGCGGATGCGCGACGCCGCGAGGCCGCTGGCGCGCGCCAGTTCACCGATCTTCATGCCGTGCTCCAAAGGACTTGACCTTGAAGTGAACTTTAAAGTTATCGTCGGGCATCAGTCAATCGAGGACGCACTCATGAAACTGTTCGCACCCCTGACGCTGCCTAACGGCGCGGTGATTCCGAACCGGCTGGCCAAGGCTGCGATGGAAGAAAACATGGCCGACGCGGATCACGCGCCGTCCGACGCGTTGCTGCGCCTGTACCAGGCGTGGGCCGACGGCCGGGTCGGGCTGATCCTGACCGGCAACGTGATGGTGGACGGCCGCGCGATGACGGGGCCGAACGGCGTCGTGCTCGAGAACGACGCGCATCTCGAACGCTTCAGCCGCTGGGCGCAGGTCGCGCGCTCGGGCGGCGCGCACGTATGGATGCAGCTCAACCATCCGGGGCGGCAGATGCCCGCGGCGCTCGGCCAGACGACGCTTGCGCCGTCGGCGGTGCCGCTCGATCTCGGCTCGCTGTCGAAGCAG
The DNA here is from genome assembly GCF_902499075.1 of Burkholderia pseudomultivorans. GTDB lineage: Bacteria > Pseudomonadota > Gammaproteobacteria > Burkholderiales > Burkholderiaceae > Burkholderia > Burkholderia pseudomultivorans. The sequence goes on from NZ_CABVPP010000021.1 coordinate 72,039, forward strand.
TTCCCGGTGCCGAAGGAGATGACGGCGGCCGACATCGACGACGTGCAGCAGCGCTTCGTTCGCAGCGCGCGGCTGGCGGAGCGCAGCGGTTTCACCGGCGTGCAGATCCACGCGGCGCACGGCTATCTGCTGAGCCAGTTCCTGTCGCCGCTGACGAATCGCCGGCAGGACGCGTGGGGCGGCAGCATCGAGCATCGCGCGCGCCTGCTGCTCGACATCGTGCGGGCCGTGCGTGCGGCGGTGTCGCCGGGGTTCGTCGTCGCGGTCAAGCTCAATTCGGCCGATTTCCAGCGCGGCGGCTTCAGCGCGGACGACGCGAAGCGCGTGGTCGAACTGCTCAATCCGCTCGGCGTCGATCTGGTCGAACTGTCGGGCGGCAGCTACGAGGCGCCGGCGATGCAGGGGCAGGCGCGCGACGGCCGCACACTCGCCCGCGAAGCGTACTTCCTCGAATTCGCGCGCGACATCGCGGCGGTCGCGCAGATGCCGCTGATGGTCACCGGCGGTATTCGGCGTCGCGCGGTGGCCGAGCAGGTGGTCGACAGCGGCATTGCGATGGTCGGTATCGCGACCGCGTTGTCGATCGATCCGAACCTGCCGCGCGACTGGCAGGCGGGCAAGGACAGCGTGCCGCTGCTGCAGCCGATCCGCTGGAAGAACAAGGCGCTGGGCGCACTGGCGAACATGGCCGTGGTGAAGTTTCAGCTCGGGCGGCTCAGCGAAGGCCGGCGGACGAATCCGTCGGTATCGCCGCTGCGTGCGCTGGTGTCGCAGCAGCTTGCCGCGCAGTGCCAGAGCAGGCGGTATCGGAAATGGATGGCGCGGCGGGTGGCGCGATAAGCACCAGTAAGGCGGTCGCTTCGCCGCTCATTCGTCGCGCGCCGGGCGGGGCGATTCGTCCGGCGCGTCGTCTTCCACATCGCCGGACAGCAGGTCGGAAAGAGCGGCCGGCGACAGCCGCCGCATCGCCCGCTCGACGTCGTGGTCGTAGCGGCGATCGTTCGGGTCGAGCTGTTTCTGCGCCTTGCGCCCGTATCGCTGGACGAAAACGCCCAGTTCGCCGGCGAGTCGGGACTTGCGGGTCTTGACGCTCATGCGGCGATGTTAGCGGCCATGTCCGTGTATCGGCAACGGCCGCTCGACGATGCGCGATGCCGGCTCACACCGGATACGCATCGTCGACCTTCAGGTTCGCGAGCCGGAACAGCGTGCGCAGCGTCTGCGGATGAATGTCTCGGCGCGCGGCGAGCGACGTCAGGATGAAGTCGAGCACCTTCGCATAGCGGAGCAGCACGAGGCAGCGCGCGAGATCCGTGGTGCCGCGCATGGCTTCCGCCAGGCGAACCATCTCGGTGGACAAGCTGCGCGCCATCTCGAGTTCCATCTGCTGTTTTTCGGTCCAGTCGGGCAGCGGCTGTTCGAGCAGTTTCGCGAGAAAGAGCTGGAACGACGTCTCGGACGAGTTGGGCAGCGCATCCATGAATGGCCTCGTTGCTTGCACGGATCGATCGGGCGCGTGCGGCGACGCGCCCGGCGATGGGCTCGGGGCCGCGCCGACCGGCGGCGCGGCTGTCACCGGAAACGGATGCAGGTTCCGTACCAGCGCCGCGCCGCAATGCCCGCGCAATGACGGGCCGGCGCGGCGGGTCGGTCGCACAGGGCCGCCGGCGCGGGCTGGCAGCGGAAATCGAGGCGTGCATTCCTATGCGTGTTGTGGCGGATGTGGGCCGGCCGACACGCGGCGCAGATGCGAAATGCTTCAGGGATGTAACGTAACGCGTGCATGAAACCCGTCGTCGGGCTTCGTGCTGACGGCCGGCGAGCGCCTGCCCGGCACGCGTCCGGCATGCGCCGTCTGCGCCGGTAACGGGTTTGCGCGGTGTGGCGCCGCAGTGCGGGACGACATTCGCGGGATCGCGGCATGCCGCTGCGCGTGCGCCGGGTGTTTCATAACCGAGACCGGGACCGGGACATGCGGTCGGCGCGACGGATCGTGCGGCGCATGCCGTTCTTTGCGCGCAACTGGCCCAGCGGATCGGCGCGCAATTGTCCATGGGCAGGCGGCGCGCATCGGCGAACAATTTCCGCATCGCGTCCCGGGATCCGCCATGACCAATCACACCTTCTTCACGGCCAATCTGCTGCTGGCCTATACGGCTTATTTCGTCGGTACGGCCAGCCCCGGGCCGAGCAATCTCGCGATCATGTCGGTCGCCGCGCATCATGGCCGGAAGGCAGCGCTGGCGTTCGCGCTCGGCGTGATATCGGGATCGATGTGCTGGGCGACGATCGCCACGCTCGGCGTGTCGGCGGCGCTGCTCGCATGGTCGAAGCTGCTCGTCGCGATCAAGCTGTTCGGCGGGCTGTATCTGCTGTGGCTCGCCTTCAAGTCCGCGCGCACCGCAATGGCGGCGCCGGCTTCGTCGTCGGCGGGTAACGTGGCGAGCGAGCCGAGGCTGGCGCGCTTCTATGCCCGCGGCGCGATGCTGCATCTCACCAATCCGAAAGCGATCCTCGTCTGGGTGTCGATCGTCGCGCTGTCGTCGAATGGCGCGGGCGCGTCGCACGGCGCCGTCGTGCCGGGTTGCGTCGTGATCGGATGCGCGGTGTTCGGCGGCTATGCGCTGGTGTTCTCGATGGATCGCGCACGCCGGCTGTACGTGCGCTGCCGCCGGGCGATGGAAGCGTGTCTCGCCGTCGTGTTCGGGGTGGCGGGCATCCGGCTGCTGGCGTCGAACGTGTAAGGCGGTGCGTCGCGCGTCAGGCGGCGGTGATCCACGCGCGTATCGCGGTGGCGGCGCCTGAGCGAAGCGCGACGGGGGCCGCAAGCAACGATTCCGTGCCGCTCGGCCGCGGCCTCGTCCCCGACGCTGATCTGACCCAGCCGCCGGCAAGGACGAAAAAAATCCGCTGCACTCTCGCGCACAGCGGATTTTCTCAAACCGGCCGCATCCGCATCCGCGTCAGAAAATAAACCCCGTATTCACGAACTTCGAGTAGTGATCCGACACGATCGTGTCGAGCAGCTGCTTGCTGCTGTCCGTCTGTTTCGCCGCGACCATCGAGCGGATCGAGAACGCGCGCAGCGCATCGCTCACCGACAGCGTGCCTTCCGCCGAATCCTTGCGTCCGGCGAACGGGAACACGTCGGGGCCGCGCTGGCACTGGCAGTTGATGTTCACGCGGCACACCTGGTTCACGAGCGGATCGACGAGCGCGCCGATCTGCGCCGGGTCCGAACCGAAGATGCTGACCTGCTGGCCGTGATCCGACGTCGTCACGTAGTCGAGCGCGGTTTCGACGTCGTCGAACGGCGCGACCGGAATGATCGGCCCGAACTGTTCCTCGCGATACAGCTTCATCCCCTCCGACACCGGATACACGACGGCCGGATAGAACAGCGTCTTGCAGAACACGCCGCCCGAATCGTTGACGACCTGCGCGCCCTTCGCCTTCGCATCGTCGATCGCGTCCGTCATGTACGCGGTGCGGTGCATGCCGGGCAGCGGCGTGATCGCGACGCCTTTCTCCCACGGCATGCCGACCTTCATCTTCGCGAGTTCGGCGGTGAAGCGCTTCAGGAACTCGTCGACGATCGAGCGATGCACGAGCAGCATCTTCAGCGCGGTACAGCGCTGGCCGTTGAACGACAGCGCGCCGAGCAGGCATTCCTTCACGGTGAGATCGAGATCGGCGTCGGGCAGCACGATCGCCGCGTTCTTCGCATCGAGGCCGAGGATCGCGCGCAACCGGTGCGACTTCGGATGCTGCTTCTTCAGGTGATCGGCGACCTTGCTCGACCCGATCAGCGCGAGCACGTTGATCTTGCCCGACGCGAGCATGTGCGGCACGACCACCGCACCCGGTGCGTAGATCGTGTTGATCACGCCCTTCGGGAACGCGTCGCGGAACGCCTCGAGCAGCGGCTCGAACAGCAGCGTGCCGTACTGCGGCGGCTTGAACACGACGGTGTTGCCCATCAGCAGCGCCGGAATCAGCGTCGCGAAGGTTTCGTTCAGCGGATAGTTGTACGGGCCCATGCACAGCACGACGCCGAGCGGCGTGCGACGGATCTGGCCGATCGTGCCTTCCGCGATCACGAAGCGCGAATTCGCGTTGTCGAGCTCCTTCAGCGCGTCGATCGTCTGCGTCATGTACGTGACGGTGCGGTCGAACTCCTTCTGCGAGTCGGCGAGACTCTTGCCGATCTCCCACATGATCAGATTCACGACGAGTTCGCGCTGCGCGACCATCCGCTTGATGAAGTCCTGCATGCACGCGATGCGCTGCTCGACCTTCATCGTCGGCCATTCGCCGCGACCCGAATCGTAGGCGCGCACCGCGGCGTCGAGCGCCGCGTCGCTTTCCGTTTCGCCCATCACCGGATAGCTGCCGATCTCGACCTGTTCGACGCTGCCGTCCGGCTGCCGCACGCAGACGGGCGACAGCACGGTCTTGGTCGCGCCGTCCCACGGTCGCAGTTCGCCGTCGACGAGCGACACGCGCTGGTGGATCGGCGAGTTCAGCCGGTATTCGGCGGGGATGTCCTGGACGGCGGGAAACAGTTGCTGCAGGGAGGCGGAATCGGGCATGACGGTCTCGCTTGACGGGGTGTCCGGGAACGGACGGGCGATACGGAATCCTGAGCTGGCGGGTCCTCGATCCTGAATCAGCATGATGACGCGCAGACGACGGCGCGTCACGCGACGGCATGGCCGAAACAAGGAATGGAACCAGTTCCATTAAAAAGGAACGCCGAGTCGAATGCAAGATCTACCCCACGCGAACGCCGGAGTTGAAAGGCAATTGTTAAATTGTGTCCGAATAGCGTGTATACGGCGTTTTTCGCTTGCGCAAACGTTTCACAATGACCGGTTTGAGCGGATAATGGCGCAGCGCGGCGAAGTAAAAAATGCAGGGAACCTGAGAGAGCCTACGAAGTGAACGAAGAAATGCCGCCGCGCTGCCGAAGCGAGGTCGGCTGCCCGGAGCGCCGGGTCGGGGTTGCCCGGCCCGGCGCGCGCCGGACAGGGGCGTCTCGCTCGCTGCCGGCGATGCTTCCTTATCCGTGTTCGACCGGCACGTTGTTGCGCTAAGCGGATTCCGCCGGTCGCCCGACTCCCGATTTGCGCGACCGTCTTCATGCCGAGTTGCACGCATGGCGAGATATCTTGTGTCCTCCTGTGCACAAAGATCGCCGATTGCAAAGCAACAGGCGTAAAAGCAACGTGTTCCGCGCTTCCGCCGACCAGCCTGCTATCGCACACGCTCCCCGCTACTCGACGTCCTCGTCATCCTCCACATCGGCGTCCACCGCCACCGTATCGCCCCCCGGCGCCGCATACGCGCTCGCCTGTTCAAGCAGCCACGCGCGAAACAACTCCAGCGGCTTGCTATGGCTGAACTCCGTCGGATACACGAGGTAGTACGCCGAATCGCCGACCGTCGCCGCGTCGCACGGGACGACCAGCCCGAGTTGCTGCAACTGCTCCTCGACGAAGAACTTCGGCACCAGCGCGATGCCGAGCCCGGCCGCGGCCGCGCTGATCAGCATCGTATGCAGCTCGTAGCGCACGCCCTGCATCGTGCGGATGTCCTCGACGCCGTGCGTCTCGAACCATTGCGCCCACGCGCCGGGGCGCGTCGTCGAGTGCAGCAGCGGATAGGCGAGCAGATCCTCGACGCGCTCCACCGGGCCGTCGAGCAGCGCGGGCGAGCAGATCGGCACCACTTCCTCGCCGAACAGGTAGTCGGACGACGTGCCGGGCCAGGTCGGCTTGCCGTAGTGAATCGCCGCTTCGAAGTGCGTGTCCTCGAACGAGAACAGGTCGGTACGGCTGCCCATGTTCACACGCACGTCGGGCGTGCGATCGTAGAAGCTCTTGATGCGCGGGATCAGCCAGTGCGATGCGAAGGTCGGCAGCACCGCGAGTTCCAGATAGCCGCCGCCGCTGCCGTGCGCGATGATCGACAGCGTGTCGCGGTCGAGCGCTTCGAGCGCGCGTCGCACCTGCGTGCCGTACAGCTTGCCGGCGCGCGTCAGCACGACGCGCTGCTTGACGCGCGCGAACAGCCGCACGCCGAGGCTCGATTCGAGCGTTGCGATCTGCCGCGATACTGCGCTTTCGGTCAGGAACAGTTCCTTCGCTGCATGCGTGAAACTTTCGTGGCGCGCGGCGGCTTCGAACGCGACGAGCGCGCCCATGTTGGGGATCTTGAATTTACGCATGATGTTCGATAAGTCGGACGATGGGGCGGGCCGCGACGGCCGGCGACAGACCGCGGATAATTCCAAAAACTCATCACGTGTCAATTTAATCTCGCTTTACGCCCGGCTGCAAGCCTTTGAATAATGCATCCCGTGCAAGGCTGGGCGCCCGCGGGCGGCCGGCCGACAAGTTTGCCGGCACGCTTTGCCGGCCGTCCTCGACACGAGAGATTCCGATGCGCAACCCGAATATCGACAGCTTGCTGACGAAGCTGCTGGGACAGGCGAAAACCGACGCCCTGTTCGCGACCCTGAACATGCCTTCCATTCTCGACGAGTGGGAACCCGGCGTCGTGACGCGCGCGGAGATCGCGCAGGCGATGAACATGGCGCTGTTCGAAGGGCTGCTCGAGCGTTCGGCGAACGGCCGCGCGTATACGGCCGATGCGATCGAAAAGGGCGGCTCCGTCTATTTCGATCACGGCGCGCTGCGCACGGTGCGCTGGCCGCACACGGGCGCGCTGCCGCCGGGCGAGGCCGCGTTCACGCGGATCCTGCGTCCGCTCGGCTTCCGCCTGAACGGCCGCTATCCGCTCGACAAGCTCGGGATGACGGGCCGCGCGTACGCGCATGAAGATGCCCCGGACGAGATCGCGCAGTTCTTCGTCAGCGAGCTGCATCCGGAACGTTTCTCGAAGGAATTCCAGCAGGCCGTGACGAACGTCGTGAGCTCGTCGCGCGATCCGCTGTCGCCGGCGGCCGTTGCGCTGCTGTGGGAAGTCGAGCGCGAAGGCTGGCTGTCGCTCGAGGCCGCCCATCAACTGCTGCCCGGGATCGTCGGCGCCTTCGCGCGTCAGCACGACGTGCCGAACGAACTCGACTACGAAACGCTGCTGCTCGAGTCCGCCGAGATGGCGTGGATCGCCACCGAAGGCAACGCGTTCAACCACGCGACCGACCGCGTCGCCGACGTGTTCGCGCTGTCCGACGACGAGAAGGCGAAGGGCCGGCCGATGAAGCCGGAAGTCGAGCGCTCGCGTTCGGGCCGCGTATTCCAGACCGCTTACCGCGCCGATACCGTCGAGCGCGAGTTCCGCACGCGCGACGGCGGCATCGTGAAGCGCAACGTGCCGGGCTCGTTCTACGAGTTCATCACGCGCAAGCGCACGTTCGACCAGGCGCAGCGCCGCTGGGTGACCGATCTGCGCTTCGATGCCGGCAATGCGCAGGGCATCTTCAAGATGACGGCGAACGCGAAGTAAACGCAAAACGCGCGCCGTTCGGCGCGCGCCATCGCGGTGCGCATCGCGCATTCAGAACAGGTGCGTGATCAGATAGAACAGCACCAGCACCCCGAGGGGCACGCCCAGCAACCACGCGATCAGATATTTGCCCATCTCGTCGTCCTGACAGGGAAAGCCGCGACGCCGGCGGCGTCGCGGCGAGTTGCGTCATCGCGTTACAGCTCGCGATCGAATTCCTTCAGCTGCTTCTCGGCCTCGTCGCGGGCGATCCCGTAACGCTCCTGGATCTTGCCGGCCAGATACTCGCGATTGCCGTCGGCTACCTTGAGATCGTCGTCGGTCAGCTTGCCCCACTTGGCCTTCAGCTTGCCCGAGAGCTGCTTCCATTGGCCCTTGATCTTGTCCTCGTTCATCGTGTGCTCCTTGGTTCAGGTCAGGAAAAAGCGCGGCGGCTCGCCGCGCAGCGTGGTCAGGCCTTTGCCTTCAGGCCGGATGCGTCGACGTGCTTCACGCCCTTGATCGCGCGCGTCACCGCGACGGCCTTCTTCACGGCGATCTTGCTCGGCAGCACGCCAGTGAGCGTGACGACGCCGTCGATCGTCTTCACGCCGATGTCGAGACTCTTCAGCCCATCGGTGGTCGCGAGTTCGCTCTTCACCTTGGTGGTGATCCACGTATCGGTGACGGGCTGGCTCGATTCGGCCGCCGTGCCGTCGCCGGACGAGGCCTGCGCATGGACGTTCGCGATGGGCGCGACGCCGAGCAGAAAGGCCGCGCTGACGGCGAGCAGCGTCGAAAGATGCGGGGTCTTGTTCATATCGATTCCTCCGTCGGTTGGCGTGATGAATGAATGCGACCGTGTGCGTCACTTCACGATCGGCGTGTCGTAGCCGGGTTCGCGCGGCGGCACGTCCGGGCGCGGCGGGTCGGGCGGCAGCGGGACCGGCGGATCCGTGCCGGGCGCCGGCTCCGGCGGGTTGTCCGGATGCGGTTCGGGCCGCGTCGGATCGGGTGTCTGGTGCAGCTTCATCGTTGCTTCTCCTGTGCGGTTCGGGATGGCAGCGCATGAGCGCCGATGCAAGTCCAGCGTACCGGGGCAGGCGGGGCGCGGCATCGCGCAAATTCACCTGATCGACTAGTGCATTCGCACCGGAGGAGCGAAGCGGTGCGGCGGGGCGTGCACGTGTGCGCTCGGCGCACGGCGGAAGCGATACGGCGTCCGTACGCGCGCGTCGCACCGCAGCGGGCTGGCGCACATAGGCGACGCGCGGTGCGAATGTACTATGGCGGGTAGTGCATTCGCGTCTGCCGTGCGGACGCGCAGCACGCGATCATCGCCACACGCGCCGGGCGGCGCGTGTCGGTGCGCATGGCGCCTGCCGGTACGGCAGGCGACTGGTGCGACGACCTTGCTGACGACGTGGAACCCTTCGATGGACGAACCCGTAAACGAACAGGCGTTGAAATCGCATACCGATCGGCGCCAGCTGCACCAGATCATCGCCGGGCTGACCGAGGGCGTGATCCTGATCGAGCCCGACCAGCGAATCGTGTGGGCAAACGAGGCCGCGCTCGCGATGCACGGCGTGACCGAGCTGAAGGCGCTCGGCGCGGACGTCACCGACTATCGCGAGCGGTTTCGGCTGCGCTACCGGAACAACCATCTGGTGCGCGACGGACACTATCCGATGGATCGCGTGATCGCCGGCGAGGAATTCAGCGACGTGACGGTCGAAGTCGAATCGGCCGCCGACGAGAACGTGACATGGGTGCACCGGATCCGCAGCCTCGTGCTGACGAACGCGGCCGGCGAGCCCGACTGCCTCGCGCTCGTGCTGCACGACGCAACCGAATGGGCGAGCGCCGAGCAGCGCTTCGAGCGCACCTTCAGCGCGAATCCGGCGCCGGCCGTGATCTGCCGGCTCGACGACCTGCGCTACGTGAAGGTCAACCAGGGCTTTCTCGACATGACGGGCCATGCGCGCGACGACGTGCTCGGCCGCTCGGTGTACGAACTCGACGTGCTCGAACACGCCGAGCAGCGCGAACTTGCGATCGAGCGGCTCGGCGAAGGCGCGACGATCCCGCAGATGGAGGCTGTGCTGAAGGTCGCGGGCGGCGGCACGAAGGCGGTGGTCGTCGCGGGACAGCCGATCGACATGAACGACGAGCCGTGCATGCTGTTCACGTTCATGGATCTCGAGCCGCGCAAGCAGGCCGAGCGCGCGCTGCGCCAGAGCGAGGAGCGCTTCGCGAAGGCGTTCCGGATGGCGCCGGTCGCGACCGCGATCGTCACTGCGGACCGGTTCGAACTGCTCGACGTCAACGACGCGTTCGTCGGCATGACGGGGCATGCGCAGGCCGACGTGCTCGGCAAGTCGACGGACGAGATCGGACTGTGGGCCGAACACGGCGCGCGTCAGCGGCTCGAGGCCCAGCTCGCGCGCGACGGCAACGTGCGCAACGCGGACGTGCGGATCCGCACGCTGGATGGCGACGTGCGCGACTGCCTGGTGTCGGCCGATCCCGTCGCGATTCACGGGCAGGACTGCCTGCTGGTCGCGCTGCTCGACATCAGCGATCGCAAGCGCACCGAGATGGAACTCGTGTATGCGATCGAAACCGCGATGCAGGATGCGTCGTGGTTCAGCCGCACGCTGATCGAGAAGCTCGCGAACGTGCGGCGCGCGAATGCGCCGGACGCGGGCGCGCAGTTGTCGGACCTGACCGCGCGCGAGCGCGACGTGTTCGACCTGCTGTGTCACGGCCTCGCGGACAAGGAGATCGCCGGCCGCCTCGGGCTGGCGCCGAACACGGTGCGCAATCACGTCGCGACGATCTACGCGAAGCTCGACGTGCACAGTCGCGGCGAGGCGATCGTCTGGGCGCGCGAGCGCGGCATCGTCGGCGCGGCCGATGCGAACGGCGCGCGCGGCGACAAGGCGGCGAAGCGGGACAAGGAGTAGGTCCGGCGCGCTCCCGCGTTCGCGGATCGACGGTGCGGATGCATCATGCGCGCTGGTGCATCCGCATCTGCCGCGCACGGCGGCCGTTTGCGATCCTGTCCATTCGACGGCGCGGCGCGCGGCCGCCGTGATCGTCGGCTCTGTGTCGAATACAGCAGGAGACGACCATGGACAGGAATCGCATCGAAGGCAAGCGCAAACAGGTGAAGGGTTCGGTCAAGGAAGCGCTCGGCAAGGTCACGGGCGACCGCAGGACGGAAGCGGAAGGCGTCGCCGAACAGGAGGCCGGCAGGCTCCAGGAGAAGGCCGGCGAAGCGGCGGACGCGGCGCGGCGCAATACGGAGCGGCATTGACGCGATCGGAGCGGCGGCGGCCGGCTTGATGCCGCGCCGGCATGACCTCATCGGCTCAGCCCCGGCGAATGCGGGCGCCGATCGCACACGACGCTTGCCGCTCGCGGCTCGCCGTCGCACGCCTTCCGATCGATCCGCGTACCGGAACTTGATGACAATTCCTCACAACATAGTTCCGATATTTCGTTTGCTGCGCGGGTATTGGCTACCCACAATCCTTTCACCTCGTTCGCGGTGAAAGGTTCCCCCGAGACGGAACCCGGCGATTCGCCGACGCGCGGGAGGTTGCGCCGACGCGCCCCGGCTGCGCGTCGTCCATCGACCCACCGAAGAAAAGGACTGCCCCGATGACGTTCCGACTCCGCTCGCTTTCCGGCCTTGCGCTGACCGCCGCGATCCTCGCGTTCCAGACCGGCCCGGCGCATGCGCAGGAAACGGTGGTGAAGGTCGGCGTGGCCGTGCCGCTGACGGGCGGCGGCGCCGCATACGGCAAGGACATCGAGAACGGCGTGCGAATGGCCGTCGACGAGGCGAACGCCGCGCGCACGACGATCGGCGGCAAGCCGGTGAAGTTCGTCGTGACGTCGCAGGACGACCAGAGCGATCCGCGGATCGGCGTACAGGCCGCGCAACAGCTGACGGACGGGCAGGTCGCGGTCGTGATCGGCCATTTCAATTCGGGCACGACGCTGCCCGCGTCGAAGATCTACGCGAAGGCCGGCATTCCGATGATCACGCCGTCGGCGACCAATCCGGACATCACGCGCGCGGGGCTCGGCACCGTCTACCGCGTGATCGCGACCGACACGCAGAACGCCGGCAACGCGGGCGCCTACGCGGCGACCGTGACGAAGGCGAAGCGCATCGCGATCATCGACGATCGCACCGCGTTCGGCCAGGGCGAGGCCGACGAATTCGAAAAGGCCGTGAAGGCGAACGGCGGCACGATCGTCGCGCGCGAATTCACCAACGACAAGGCGGTCGACTTCAGCGCGCAGCTCACGAAGATCAAGAGCGTGAACGCCGACCTGGTGTTCTTCGGCGGTCTCGATGCGCAATCCGCGATGCTCGTGAAGCGCATGCGCCAGCTCGGCATCCGCGCGCAGTTCCTCGCGGGCGGCGGCGTGATGAACGCGAACTTCATCAAGCTCGCGGGCAGCGCGGCGGAAGGCGCGGCCGTGTGGGAGTACGGGCAGCCGCTGTCGCGTTTGGCGAAGGGCAAGCTGTTCGAGACGAAATTCAAGCAGAAGTACGGCGTCGACATGCTCGCGTATGCGCCGTTCGCGTACGACGCGACGTGGATCGCGATCAATGCGATGCAGAAGGCCAATTCGACGAAGCCGGCCGATTTCAACGGCGCGCTGAAGAGCACGCGCTACGACGGAATCACCGGCACGATCGCGTTCACCGGCACCGGCGACCTGAAGAATCCGAGCTCGACGCTGTATGAAGTGAAGAACGCCGCGTGGCAGCCCGTCACGACCCAATCGGCGGATTGAACGCGAACGCGCGGAGGCTTTCGCGGCGCGGCCGGACATGCTGAAATACGTGAGCGGTCGATCGCGATCGCCTTGCGCCGGCGCGGCGTCGCGTGCGACGCGGTGCGGACAAATTACGGGCGCGGCCGGACGGCTGCGCCTTTTACGTGCAACTGGAGTCAGTCGTGAGTTCTCAAGTCGTCATCGTCGGCGGTGGTGTGATCGGCAGCTCGATCGCCTATTTTCTGCGCGCCAAGGATCCGACGGTATCCGTGACCGTCATCGAACGCGACCCCACGTATGCGAAATCGTCGTCGGCGTTGTCGGCTGCGTCGATCCGGCAGCAGTTCTCGACGCCGCTGTCGATCGAGATGTCGTTGTTCGGGATCGAGTTCCTGCGCACGCTCGGCGAGCGACTTGAAGTCGACGGGAATCGGCCGTCGATCGATCTGCACGAAGGCGGCTATCTGTTTCTCGCGACGCCGGCGGGCGAGGCGACGCTGCGCGAGAATCATGCGCTGCAGACGCGGCTTGGCGCGGATATCCGCTTGATGGATGCGGAGGCGCTGCGCGAGAAGTTTCCTTGGCTGAACGTCGAGGATCTCGTTGCGGGCGCGTATGGCGTGACGGGCGAGGGCTGGTTCGACGGGTACGGGCTCGTGCAGGCGCTGCGCAAGAAGGCGCAGGCGCTGGGCGCGCGTTACGTGGCTTCCGACGTGACGGATGTCGTGCGGGACGGGCGCAAGGTTACGCACGTCGTGACGGACGACGGCGAACGCCATGCGTGCGGCACGCTCGTCAATGCGGCCGGTGCGTGGGCGCGCGGGCTGTCGGCGAAGATGGGAATCGAGATTCCCGTTTATGCGCGGCGGCGGAGCATTTTCAACGTGTCGTCGCCGGCGCGGCTCGCCGACTGTCCGTTGCTGATCGATCCGACGGGCGTGTATTTCCGGCCGGAAGGGCGCACCTATATCTGCGGGACGTCGCCGAGCCCGGACAAGGATCCGGACGATCTGCCGCTCGACGAAGTCGATCACGACCTGTTCGACGAGGTGATCTGGCCGACGCTCGCGCATCGCGTGCCGGAGTTCGAGGCGCTGCGGGTCGAGAACTGCTGGTCGGGGTATTACGAGTACAACGTGTTCGATCACAACGCGATCATCGGGTATCACCCGGAACTCGACAACGTCGTGTTCGCGAACGGGTACAGCGGGCACGGACTGCAGCAAGGGCCGGCCACCGGGCGCGGAGTGAGCGAGCTGATTCTCGGCGGGCGTTATGAAACGCTCGATCTGTCGTCGCTCGGCTGGGCGCGGGTGCTGGAAAACCGGCCGATCGTCGAAAAGAACGTCGTGTAGCGCGGCGTGTCCCACCCGGTGTGGCGGGTGGGGTTCTCCTTGTGTCTCACCGATTGGCCCGACGGTTTTGTCGGGCTTTTTTTTGCGCGCCGATCGGCGGTCGTCAACGGCGGCGCAACGGCCGTTCGTGTGTACATGAATGCAGCCGAGCTGCGGCGCGCCATCACGTTGGCGTGGCAGACGCGATACCGTCTGCGTCCCCCACCTATAACCAGTCATCACCGAACCGGAAAACACCGTCGATCTGGCGAAGCTCGACGACCGGATCGGACTGGATCAATGAATCAGAGCACATTTTTCGTAATCGTCCGATTTCAAGTTGGTCATGAAATCAGTATGCTCGCTGGATTATTTTTTGCTCGCCGACGAAGTCGTTTGAAGTCCGAATAAATGCCATCTCCGATCGTGCCGTCGCGCAACCGAGGGCGAATGCTGAGGTATCGGCTGCGGTTTTTCATTCTTGAAATCGAGGGTGTCGCCTTGAATCGAAGCGCGAAGATAATGGACACGGTAAAAATCCGCGGCTGCACCGCATCTACGAAAAATGCATAAGGCCTGCGGTGCTAGATTGTCTTCATCTGCCGATACGATCGACGTTCGGCACGCTCGCCCGATCTTGTCGATCGTCACGCCGTTCTACAACGAGGAAGATGCGATCGACGCGTTCTTTCGCGAAATCAGGGCGACGCTGAACGGTATTCCCGACACCGATTACGAGGTCGTTTGCGTCAACGACGGCAGCACCGATGCAACCTTGGCGCGACTGCTCGAATTTTGCGAAGCCGATGCGCGCATACAGGTTGTCGACCTTTCCCGAAATTTCGGCAAGGAGGCGGCCTTGACGGCCGGGCTCGACGTCGCGACCGGCGATGTCGTGATTCCGTTCGATGCGGATTTGCAGGATCCGCCCGACGTGATTCCGATGCTGGTCGAGCGGTGGCGTGAAGGTTTCGACGTCGTGCTCGCAACGCGCTCGGATCGTCATTCGGATTCCTGGCTCAAGCGCCGTACCGCAGCGCTGTTTTATCGCGTCCACAATGCGATTTCCGATACGCCGATTCCAGATAATGCAGGCGACTTCAGACTGATGTCGAGACGCGTCGTCGATGCGCTGAGGCGAATGCCGGAGAACCGTCGCTTCATGAAGGGATTGTTTTCCTGGGTCGGCTTTCGGGTCACGTCGGTCGATTATGTGCGCCGTCCGCGCGTGGCCGGCCATTCGAAATTCTCGGGCTGGAAGCTGTGGAATTTCGCGCTGGAAGGGCTGACCAGCTTCGGCACGCTGCCACTCAGGGTATGGACTTACATCGGCGGCGCGACCGCGGGCGGTGCGATCGTCTATTCGGGCTATCTCGCCGCGCGCACGCTGATTCACGGAATCAGCGTGCCCGGCTATGCGTCGCTTATCACGGCCGTGCTGTTTCTCGGCGGCATGCAACTGGTCGGCATCGGGATTATCGGCGAGTACGTCGGCCGCATCTATATGGAGACGAAGCGCCGTCCGGTTTACATCGTGCGCGAAATTCACCGCAAGGACGGCGCATGATCGGACCGGAAACCCGCCGATTCGTGCGCTATGCGTCGGTCGGCGCAATCGGAACCGCGATGCAGTACGGAACGACGGCCATGCTGGTTTCGCTGCGGGCGTGCGACGTCGTCGTCGCATCGTGCACGGGCGCCATCGCGGGGGCCGGCGTGAATTACCTGCTCAATTATCACGTGACGTTTCGGGCGGTCGGCTCGCATTGCGCAACCGCGCTGCGCTTCTTCCCCGTGGCTGCTCTCGGGATTGCCGTCAATGGCGTGCTCATGTGGCTTCTCTCGTACCGCGGTCGATGGCCGTGGTTGGCTGCTCAATGCATGTCGACTGGCGTCGTGCTGGTGACGACCTATACGGCCAACTCGCTCTGGACGTTTCGAATTCGCAGGCGGTGAATTTCCAACCGTCGTCGCCCGCTTCCATTTCCACTCGATTCTCATGGCACAAGTCACTACCCGCGAGCCGCTGCCGTTGCTCGCGCTTTTACCGATCAATGCTGTCGTGTGGACTGTCGCCGCATGGTTGTCGCGCGGCAATCTCGACATGCAGGGCGACATGATCGAGAACTACGCGTGGGGTATCGAATGGCAGGCCGGCTACTTCAAGCATCCGCCGCTGTTCGCATGGGTGACGGCCGCGTGGTTTCGCATTTTTCCCAATACGGACCTTGCCTATTTCGCGCTGTCGTCGGTCAACGTATTGATCGGTCTGCTCGGCATCGTAGCGCTTGCCGGGCAGTTCGTGCCGCGCCGGATCGCCGTCGTCGCGGGGCTGGCGATGGCCGTGTCGCCGCTTTATTCGACGCTCGCGGTCAAGTTCAATGCGAACGCGATCCTGTTGTCGCTCTGGCCGTGGACGGCCTATTTTTTCGTCCGGTTCATGCAGACGGGACGACGGCGGTTCGCGCTTGCGCTCGGTGTGTTCGGCGCGCTCTCGCTGCTCGGGAAGTATTTTTCGGTCGTGTTGCTGACCGCGTTATTGACGGCGGCCCTCGCGCGGCCCGCGTGGCGTGCTCGACTGTGGAGCTGGCCCGCGCTCATCGCCGTCGCAGCCGGAGCGGCCGTGCTGGGTCCGCATATCGCGTGGCTCGTGACCGACCGGTTCGAGACATTCTCCTACGCGGAAGGTCGGATGGGCGGCGCGCGGTGGGCGGCGGTCGAGCGATTCGGCGTCTATACGCTCGCGCAGATCGCCTATCTGTGCCTGTCGTTCGGATTCGTCGTTTTGCTCGCAGGCCGATCGCGTTGGCGAGCGGTGAGAACGATGATCGACAGTAATGTCAGGCCGTCAAGGTATCCCGACCTTTGGTGGCTGACGTTCGGTCCGCTCATCGTCACGGGCGGGGTGGCCGTCGCAACCGGCACGCAAATGGCATCGGTGTGGGGAATGGCCGCCTGGTTTGCGATCGTGCCGATGTGGCTGGCGGTGCTGCGCGAGGCCGAAATCAACGTCGAGCCGGAGCGCGCGCGTCGCCTGATGGCAGCCTATTGGGCGATCGTGCTGGTGGCGACGGCAGCGGTCGGGTTCAACGCCGTGTTGCGTGGGACAGACGACGCAGCCGAACCGCGCAAGGAACTCGCGATGGCGGCGCGTCTGCTCTGGCGAACAGCCGTCGGTGGCGAGATTCCGGTCGTGACCGGTACCGTCCACGAGGCACAGTCCGTTCTCTTCTATGGCAATCGACGGACGCGCTATTGGGATATGGAGCGCCCCCGGACGACGCCGTGGTTGACCGCGGATGAGGTACGGCAGCAGGGCGTGCTGCTGGTGTGCCGCGTCGGCGATACGGCGTGTGTCGAGCGGTCCGCGGCGTTCAGTCGGGAGGTGCCGAACTATGTCGAGGTTAGCAAGCGTGCGTGGGGACGCGTGATGGCGGCGCGCGGCTATGTGCTGTTCGTTTTGAAACCGGCTGAGTAGGTGGTGAGGCCATAAGGCGCGTCGAGCGGCGATTCGATCGGTTTTCGGTTTACTGTGAAGGCAGTCGATGGCGGCAAAAATGCGAGCGCGCCATCACCGAGTACTCGACGCGATCGCCTTCCGCAGCCAGCGATTGTGCGTGATCGACAAGGAAGACGGAGACGATCGGATGAAAGTCGAGCTCGTCACGGATCTTTATCTCCTGCCGAAGCGCGTGACGATGAAATTCGACCTGTCGGCGTTCGACGAGGCGATCCGGCAAGCAAGAGCAGACCTCGCGGCGTGCTCGTAAAGGCCGCAACGGCGGGTCGAAACCGCTCTACCTCTTCCCCCGGTTAATGACCAAACCGCAAGACCTAGTGCATAGATATCGTTTGCCGCAGCTTTAACGACTGTCGACAATCGTGGCTCGAATTCACCGCCGTTGCGTCGATACGCGACGACGGTCGGCAACCTGGCCCCTCGCCATCCAGCACACGACGACATGTACGCGTTCACGCCCTCATTCCAGAACCCCGCCGGCTCGCCGATTCGCGAGTTGTTCAAGTACCTCGCAGAGCCCGGCATGATTTCCTTCGCCGGCGGTTATCCGGCCAGCGATCTGTTCGACGTCGACGGCCTGGACGCCGCAGCCGCGCGCGCGTATGCGCAGCCGGTCCGCTGCCTGCAGTACGGCCCGACCGACGGCCTTGCCGAACTGAAGCAGCAACTGATCGCGCTGATGGCGCGTCGCGGCGTCGCGTGCACGCCGGCCGAACTGCTCGTCACGACCGGCTCGCAGCAGGGCCTCGACCTGCTGCTGCGCGTGATGGTGTCGCCGGGCGACGTCGTGCTGACCGAACAGCCGGCCTATCCGGCCACCTTGCAGGCGATGCGTCTACAACAGGCGCGCATCGCGACGATTCCGGTCGACGGCGCGGGCCTCGACGTCGACCGTCTCGAAGCACTGCTCGCGTCGGGTTCGATCGTGCAGCCGAAGCTGCTGTACACGGTGCCGACCTTCGCGAACCCGACCGGCGCCACGCTTACGCGAGAACGCCGCGTGAAGCTGCTGCGTCTCGCGGTGCAATACCGCTTCCTGATCGTCGAGGACGATCCGTACGGCGATCTGCGCTTCGCGGGCGAAGCCGTGCCGTCGATGCTCGCGCTGGCCGACGAAGTGGACGGCGCGCGCGACTGGATCGTGCATTTCGCGAGCCTGTCGAAGATCGTCGCGCCGGGGCTGCGCGTCGGCTGGACGATCGCGCCGGCCGAGATCGCGCGGCGCTGCGTGATCGCGAAGCAGACGGTCGATCTGTGCAGCACGCCGTGGACGCAGGCGACCGCTGCCGAATATCTGGCCGACGGCGCGCTCGAGCGCCACCTGCCGCGCATCACGGCCGCGTACAAGCGCAAGTGCGACGCGATGTGCGATGCGCTGCGCGACGGTCTCGGCGATGCGATTGCGTTCCATCGCCCGGAAGGCGGGATGTTCGTGTGGGCGCGGATCGGCACGGTGTCGTCGGCGGTGCTGCTGCAGCAGGCGATCGCGAACAAGATCGTATTCGTGCCCGGCAACGCGTTCTTCGCGGACAACGTCGACGATGCGTCGCTGCGTCTGTCGTTCGCCGCGCCGGACGTCGACGCGATCCGGGAAGGCGTGGCGCGCCTCGTGCGCGCGTACGGTGTGGCCATCGCCGCGTGAGGAGACCGGTCATGAACCACACCATCAACGACACGAGACGGATCGACGCCGCGCCGGGTATGGCCGATGTCGCGGCTATCGAGCATCGGTCGTCGCAGATCGGCGCGGGTCCGCAGTACGTCGCCGCGGTGCTCGGCCGGCTCGGCACGGATCCGGCCGATGCCGGCGACGCGGCGGTGATCGTGCTCGGTTACAACTGAGCGGCGGACGGCGCTTGCGTCGCCGCCGAAACGGTTAAGCTTGCGCAATCGACACGTTCCGATTGCCAGCCATGTCCGACCAAGGCCCCGCATCGCTTTCCGCTACCTACGACCGGCTCTGGTCCTGTATCGAGTTCGGCGTCGGCGCACAGCGCTCGCCGTTCACGATGCTGCAACTCGCGACGCTCGGTATCGACGGCGCGCCGAAGGTGCGCACGGTTGTGTTGCGCCAGGTGCGCCGCGATATGCGGCGGCTATCGTTGCATACCGATGCACGGTCGGAGAAAGTCGCGGAGTTGCGTCGCGATCCGCGCGTCGCGCTGGTCGGCGTCGATCTCGATGCGCTCGTGCAGATTCGCGTCGAGGGCATCGCATCGATCTGCACCGACGAAGCGGAGCGGCGCGCGATCTGGCAATCGAGCCGGCCGCATACATTGCTGCTGTATCGTGCGCCGTTGCCGCCGGGAACACCGGTCGAGTCGCCCGACGACGCGCATCTCGCGGCGAGCCAGGACAGCGCGCCGGCCGACGACGGTTATGCCAACTTCTGCGTAATTCACGTCGCCGTAACGCGTATCGACTGGCTCGAACTCGCGCGCTCCGGCCATCGTCGCGCGGTATTCGATCTGAATGACCGCGGCTATGAAGGCCGCTGGGTTGCGCCGTGAGACGACGCTCGCGCACCTGCTGCCGGTAGCGAATGCGCCGTCATCGCACGCCCGATCCTCAAGGCCGCCCGTCCGTCACCGCCTGCCGAATCATCCACTCCCGCATCATGATGATCTCGTCGTCGTCGCGCCGCTCGGCCGGATACACGAGATAGAAGCCCACCGACAGCGGAAACGCGAAATCGAACGGCTTGCACAGTCGCCCGGCGGCGATGTCGCGCTCGACGAGCGGATCGGTCGCAAGCGCGATGCCTTGCCCGGCAACGGCCGCATCGATCGCGAGCGAGGTCTGGTTGAAGCGCAGCCCCTTGTGCGGATCGACATCGACAGGTTCGGGCCACGCAGCGAGAAACGCCGGCCACAGATCGTGCGCGTCGTGCAACAGCACATGACCGGCCAGCGAACGCGGCGACGCGGGCGCAGCCAGCAACGCCGGGCTGCACACCGCGCACACATCGAGCGTGAACAACGCGTGCGCGGCGAGATGCTTGCCGAACGGCGGCTTGCCGTAGCGGATCGCGAGGTCGACGCCGTCATGGCGAAACGTCGCGAGCTGCTGATCGGCGATCACGCGCACGTCGAAGTCGGGATGCGCATCGGTGAACTGTGCGAGGCGCGGGATCAGCCACTTCGACGCGAACGACGGCGTCGTGCTGATCGTCAGCGTCGCGCGGCGCTTCACGAGCCGGTCGGTCGCATCGGCGATCGCGTTCAGCGCGCGCTGCACGTCGGAGAAATACGCGGCGCCGTCGTGCGTCAGCGCGAGGCCGCGCGGCAGACGTTCGAACAGTTTCAGCCCGAGCACGTCCTCCAGATGACGCACCTGCTGCGCGACCGCGCCCTGCGTGACGCCGATCTCGTCGGCGGCGGCGCGGAAATTGAGGTGCCGCGCGGATACTTCGAACGCGCGAAGCGCATTCAGCGGCGGCAGGCGGGAAGGGCGGAGCGGCATCGTAAGGCTGTAGAAAATCTATCGTCTGAGCGCAGAAATACTGATTCGACAGAGGCGGGCGATGCGCCTACATTACCATCTTGGCGCGCCGAATGGCGGCTGCGCGGCAGCGGATTTCGAACGAGAGGTGCATCGTGACTGTAGAAAAAGTGGCGTTGATCACGGCGGCGGGCAAGGGCATGGGCGCGGCGATCGCGCGCGAACTGGCGGCGACGGGCTACCGCGTCGCGCTGATGTCGCCGTCCGGCAGCGCGGTTGCGCTTGGCGAGGAACTGGGCGGGTTCGGCATCCAGGGCTCGGTGACCGACGACGCCGACATCGAGCGGCTGGTGCAGCAGACGCTCGCGCGCTACGGCCGGATCGACGCGGTCGTCAACAACACCGGGCACCCGCCGAAGGGCGACCTGCTGTCGATCACCGACGACAACTGGCACGCGGGGCTCGACCTGATCCTGCTGAACGTCGTGCGCGTGATGCGTCGCGTGACGCCGATCTTCCAGAAACAGGGCGGCGGGGCGGTGGTCAACATCTCGAGTTTCGCGGCGGACGCGCCCGAGCAGCCGATGCCGGTGTCGTCGGCGCTGCGCGCGGCGCTGAGTGCGTGGACGCGTCTCTACGCGGAACGCTATGCGGCCGAGAACATCCGGATGAACGCGGTGCTGCCGGGCTTCATCGACAGCTGGCCGGAGACGCCGGAGATCGTCGCGCGCATTCCGGCCGGCCGTTTCGGCAAGACGCAGGAGATCGCGCAGACGGTCGCCTTCCTGCTGTCCGACGGCGCGGGCTACATCACCGGGCAGAACATTCGCGTCGACGGCGCGATCGTGAAGGCGCTTTGAGCGTCGCGACAGGCGGCCCGTGCGGGTTGCCTGTCGCATCGCGATCGCGATGCGTGTGTCGAGCAGTGACTGACGACGGCACACCCGCATCGCGCGCGAGGCTGTTCCTGCATCGTGTTCAAGTTTGGATTCCATAGCGATCCGCGTTCTGCGGCGCTGCACTCTCCTCGACGATTCTTGCAAAACCCTTCCTGATGCGACGGCGCATAGCGTATCGCTCATCGCTTCGCCATCGCCACGCATTGCCTGTTCGCGTACGCGCCCCCTTGTCGATCGCACATCTGCGCCATTGCAATTCTCGCGGCGCTGATTAGGAAATGAATTTTTATTGGTTCTGCTTCCCGACACGCGCTCGCATAGTGGCGCTGACGGCTATAGACAGCACGCAAGCTGCAGCGGCCGCACTCCCAACCTTTTTTGGTCATACGAATCTGCAAGGACAAGGAAGCGTCATGACGCATGCATTGGAAGAACGAACCGTCGCGCAGCAGGCGCTCGAAGACGCCCGCGCGGCCGCCGCATCGGCCGGCACGCCCTACGCGGGCGGCGTCGCGCCGGAAGTTGCCTGGGCGCTGTTCTCGGCCGGCGACGCGTTGCTCGTCGACGTGCGCACCGCGGAAGAGCGGAAATTCGTCGGCCACGTGCCGGCGTCGCTGCACGTCGCATGGGCCACCGGCACGAGCCTGACGCGCAACCCGCGTTTCGTGCGCGAACTGGAAGCGAAGACCGGCAAGGACGCCGTGGTGCTGTTGCTGTGCCGCAGCGGCAACCGGTCCGCGCAGGCGGCCGAGGCCGCGACCAAGGCCGGGTTCACGCAGGTGTTCAACGTGCTCGAAGGGTTCGAGGGCGACCTGGACGACGGACAGCACCGCGGCGGCCGCAACGGCTGGCGTTTCCACGGTCTGCCGTGGGTGCAGGACTGACGCGCGGCGATACGGGGAGAGGGGATCATGGCCGCATTCGATATCGACGACATTGTCCAGTCGCTGCAGAGCGTGCGCCGCGCATGGCGCGAGAAGCAGCGGCGCTCGCTCGAACCGGGCGGACGCGACCTGCCGGCGCGCGAGGCGCTCGCGCAGATCGTCGGCGCGTTGAAGGGCGTGCTGTTCCCGATGCGTCTCGGGCCGCCCGACTTGCGTCAGGAAAGCGAGAACTTCTATGTGGCGCACGCGCTCGACGCGGCGCTCAACGCGCTGCTTGCCCAGGTGACGCTGGAACTGCGCTACGCGGCGCGCCAGCGCAATAGCGACCCGTCGATCGATGAACCGGCTTCGGCGGCCGTGCAGGCATTCGCCGCGCGCCTGCCCGAGATCCGCCGGCTGCTCGACAGCGACGTGCTGGCGGCCTTTCACGGCGATCCGGCGGCCGGCAGCGTCGACGAAGTGCTGCTGTGCTATCCGGGCATCCTCGCGATGATCCACCACCGGCTCGCGCACGAACTCTATCGGCTCGGCCTGCCGCTGCTCGCACGGATCATCGCCGAGCAGGCGCACGCGGAGACCGGCATCGACATCCATCCGGGCGCGCGCATCGGCGGCGGCTTCTTCATCGACCATGGCACCGGCGTCGTGATCGGCGAGACGGCGATCATCGGCGAGCGCGTGCGCGTGTACCAGGCCGTCACGCTCGGCGCGAAGCGCTTTCCGCGCGACGCGGCCGGCCACCTGGAGAAGGGGCTCGCGCGTCATCCGATCGTCGAGGACGACGTCGTCATTTACGCGGGTGCGACGATCCTTGGCCGCGTGACGATCGGGCGCGGCGCGGTGATCGGCGGCAACGTGTGGCTCACGCAGGACGTGCCGGCCGGCGCGAACGTCACGCAGGCGGTGTTGCGCAGCGACGCGAGCGCGACGCCGCGCGCGGCGGTCGAGACGGCCGCGATCGCACGGGTGGCGTCATGAGCGATCTGATCCAGCACTTCGGGTCCACCGTGCGCCGGTTGCGGGAAGCGCGCACGTGGTCGCAGGAGCAGCTTGCCGAGCATGCGGGGTTGAACCGTTCGTACGTCGGCGAGATCGAGCGCGGCGAGGCGATCGCGTCGATCGTCACCGCGCACAAGATCGCGCGCGCGTTCGACGTGTCGCTGTCGTCGCTGCTGAGCAGCCCGTCCGACGCGCTCGTGCCCTGACCGGCCGCATTCGTTCCGCGTTTTTCCACCATCGGCGGTGCCGCGTGACGGCTATAGCATGTTGAGCCGGCAGGCGTGCGCTTCCGATAATCATCCAGCGTCATAAGCAATCCCGTTTTTCATCTAAAGAACCCGGAGCCACACATGTCGACCGTTGCAAGCGGCTCGGCCGCGCTGAGCGATCACGCCGCCCGCCAACTAGCGAACGCTACCAAGACCGTCCCGCAGCTTTCCACCATCACGCCGCGCTGGCTGACCCATCTGCTGCAATGGGTGCCGGTCGAGGCGGGCATTTATCGCCTGAACCAGGTGAAGAACCCGGAAGCGGTCCGCGCCGCCTGCACGCAGCTCGAGGACGAGAGCGTGCTGCCGCAGACGTTCGTGCCGTATGAAGAGCAGCCGCGCGAGTATTTCCTGAACGCGGTCAGCACGGTGCTCGACGTGCATACGCGGATCTCCGATCTCTACAGCAGCCCGCACGACCAGATCAAGGAGCAGCTGCGCCTGACGATCGAGACGATCAAGGAGCTGCAGGAAAGCCAGCTGATCAACAATCCGGACTACGGACTGCTCGCGAACGTGACCGACGAACAGCGGATCTTCCCGCTGACGGGCGCGCCGACGCCGGACGATCTCGACGAACTGCTGACGAAAGTCTGGAAGGAGCCCGCGTTCTTCCTCACGCATCCGCTCGCGATCGCCGCGTTCGGCCGAGAATGCACGCGGCGCGGCGTGCCGCCGCCGACGGTCAGCCTGTTCGGCTCGCAGTTCCTCACGTGGCGCGGCATTCCGCTGATCCCGTCGGACAAGGTGCCGGTCGCGGACGGCAAGACCAAGATCCTGCTGCTGCGCGTCGGCGACAAGCGGCAGGGCGTCGTCGGCCTCTATCAGCCGGGCGTCGCGGGCGAGCAGGGGCCGGGGCTGTCGGTGCGCTTCATGGGGATCAACAACCAGGCGATCGCGTCGTACCTGATCTCGCTGTACTGCTCGCTCGCGGTCCATTCGCCGGATGCGCTGGCTGTCCTCGATGACGTCGAAATCGCCAAGTACCATGACTATCCCGACACCTACCGTTAATCCCGCCGTGCCGGGCAGCGACGCGCTCGCGCTGCCGCACGCGCCGCTGCCGGCCGGCCTGCCCGACCCCGCGGCGCTCGCGCGGCTCGCGGCCGAATTCTTCTCGACGCCGCCGGGGCAAGCGACGGCGCCCGGCTTGTCGGCAGGCAGCGGTGCGGTTGGCGGCGTACCGTCGGCGCTGCCCGCC
>NZ_CABVPP010000022.1 GCF_902499075.1 Burkholderia pseudomultivorans
CACGGCCGGCGCGACCGCGCAGGCCGGCACGGCGCCGCAGCAACCGGCCGCGACGGCGGCGGCGCCTGCGTCGAAGAAAGCCGCGGAGACGACCGCCAAAGCCGCGACGAATGCGGCAAGCAAGCGCGCGGCGTCGACCGACGCGCTCTGGTATCTGAACACGCCGTCGACATCGGGCGCCGCGTCGACGCCCCCCACCGCCGAAGCGGCCAATACGCCGAGCCCGGCGAACCTGCCCGCCACGTGGCCGACGGCCGTGACGTCCGCCACGCCGCCCGCCGCGACGACTCAGCCGCCGGCCGCGGCGAAATCGCCGTCGCGCGCCAGCGCGGACGCGCTCTGGTACATCTCGAAGTAACGCGCACGCGGCATCAGCCGCGCCACACCCTGCTCACCTTGCCGTCGCGAATGCCGAGATTGCGGCGCTCCCGACGGTAGTCCATCGTGCCCGGCAGCGACTTGCCGTCGCGTTCGAGCACGCGCCACAGGCAGCCGTCCAGCAGCGCGGTCGCCTCGGCCTCGGTCTTGCCGACCAGCGCGTCGTCCGGCGCGGCGTCGGCCTTGCACGTATGCGGCGCGTTGGTCTGGCCGGCATTGGCGGCCGCATTGCCCGCGTTCGTCTCGTTCGTGTTCATGTCCGCACATCCCGCAAACGTTGCGCATGCAACGACTGCAATCGCCATCGCGATCGTTCGCTTCATCGTCGATTTCTCCTTGTCAGGCCCGCTGCCGAGCCGCCTGCATGTTACCGCAGGCCGGCGCATCGACATCGGCCGCCGCTCGTTCAGAACCGGTAGCTGACGCCGGCCGCGCCGAAGCAGCTGCTGCGCGACTGCACGATCGGGCTGTCCCCGTAGCGGCCGAGCAGACGCGTGACGCCGGCCGTCGCGTGCATCGACCAGTGCTGCGACAGGCTCCAGTTCCACGCGACCGACATCGACGCGCTGTCGATCCCGCCGCCGGTCGAATACGGCCGGAACCGGCTCGCCGCCGCCTGCGCGTCGGTCACGCCGTAGAAGGTCTGCGTATAGCGTCCGGTGCCCGCATGCACGCTGCCCGTCACGACGACCTCGTGCTGTGCGCGCTTGAACACGGGCACCGCGAGATCGACGTGCCCCGACACGCCGCGCGACGTGTGCGTGACGGGCGTGTCGAGTGCGACGCTCAACGCGGCGCCGCCGAACAGCATCACGCCCGCACGCACGCCCACCAGCACCGAGCCCGGAATCCGCCCCATCCCCTTCAAGTAGTCTGAGCCCGGCAGGTCGAAGCGATTCTCGTCCGCGCGGCCGGGATCGTAGTTCACCGCGGCGGACACGAACACGCCGTGCGGCAGGTCGAGCCGATAGCCGGCGCCGTCCGGCGCGCCGATGAAAAACCCGTTGCCGAAGCGCGCCGAAAACGACGGCGCGACGATGCCGCGATACGGGTTGCTGCCCTGATAGCGCGGGGCGAAGCCGCCGTCGAGCGAGATCGTGTATTGGTTTTCCGCGTGAGCGGCGGCGGCGAGGGCCAGGCCGGCGAGCGGCATGCAATAGCGGTAGCGAGGAAGAGTTGGGCGCACGGTAGCGGATTCCGGATGAAGGAGCCCGGAGTCTAGGAGCCGGCGCACACTGAATCTGTCCCGAAACTGCGGGGAATCTGTGCTCAATTGTGTTCGATTGTCGGTGATTGTTGCGACGTGATC
This sequence comes from Burkholderia pseudomultivorans, assembly GCF_902499075.1. GTDB lineage: Bacteria > Pseudomonadota > Gammaproteobacteria > Burkholderiales > Burkholderiaceae > Burkholderia > Burkholderia pseudomultivorans. Next base: position 1,688 of record NZ_CABVPP010000022.1, read on the forward strand.
CCGCCTGTCGCGACCGCGGATAGAATGCCGGTGCCGCGCCGCATGCCAGCCGTCCGCGCATGCGGCGACGCGCGCATTCCGGGGAGACCATGAACGAAGATCCGCTCAAACACCACGTCCTGCTGATCGAGGACGACGACCGCCTCGCGCAGCTCGTCCGCGAATACCTGGACAGCTACGAATTCGCGGTGACGGTCGTGCGGCGCGGCGACCTGGCCGTCGCGGCGGTGCGCGAGCATCGCCCTGCGCTCGTGATACTCGACCTGATGCTGCCGAACCTCGACGGGATGGAAGTCTGCCGGCGCATCCGCGCGTTCACCAACGTGCCGGTGCTGATCCTGACCGCCCGCGCGGACGTCTACGACCAGATCGCCGGCCTCGAGACCGGCGCCGACGACTACGTGACGAAGCCGATCGAGCCGCGCGTGCTGGTCGCGCGCGCCCGCGCGCTGCTGCGCCGCGCGCAACCGGCCGACGTCGGCGCGCGCCCCGCCGCCCCCGAGGCGCTCGTGTTCGGCGAACTGACGATTTCGCCGCCGAACCGCACCGTCACGTGGCGCGGCCAGCCGGTCGACCTGAAGACGGCCGAGTTCAACCTGCTGCTGATCCTCGCGCGCGCGGCCGGCACCGTGCTGAGCCGCGACGACATCCTGAAGCAATTGCGCGGCATCGAATTCGACGGGCTCGACCGCTCGGTCGACTCCGGCATCTCGAAGCTGCGCCGCCGCTTCGAGGACGCGTCGTCGGAGCCGCACAAGATCAAGACGATCTGGGGCCGCGGCTATCTGTTCAGCCCCTCCGCATGGGACGAATAAATGCTGCGCCCGCTGATCCGGCTGTACCTCATCGTGATCGTGTTCGTCGCGGCATCGATCGTGTTCATCCAGCTTTCGTTCGACCGGATCTTCTACGAGCGCGGCGCGCAGGCGCAGCGCGATTCGCTGACGACCTATGCGTTCGTGCTGAACGATTACCTCGAACGCCATCCGGGCGCGCAGCGCACGCTGGCGCTGCGCGAACTCGCGCGACACGGCAACGAGGGCTTCCGCTTCATCTCGATGGCCGACGCGCGCGCGCAGCTGAGCGGCGCGCCGCTGCGCGACCTCGACAGCGGCAGGATCGCGATCAGCTACGACGGCAAGGATTACTACATGCCGCTCGCGGACGGTTCCGTGCTGTACGCGCATCCGGCCGAAGCGTTCGACCTCGACATCCGGATCTACGCGTACGGCGTGCTGGCGATCGCGACGCTGCTCGCGATCGTGCTGTGGACCCACCACCACTGGCGCGACCTGCGCAAGCTGCAGGCTGCCGCGCGCGCGTTCGGCGCAGGCGACCTGTCGACGCGCGTGCAGTTGTCGGGGCGCTCGAACATCGACGAACTGTCGCAGCAGTTCAACGACATGGCCGCGCGCATCGAGGCGTCGATCAAGCAGCAGCGCGAGATGATGCACGGCATTTCGCACGAGCTGAAGACGCCGCTCGCGCGGCTCGAATTCGGCCTCGCGCTGCTCGCGGACGCCGACGAGAGCGGCCGGATGCGCGAGCGCCGCGATGCGCTGCGGCGCGACGTGCGCGAGCTCGACGAACTGGTCACCGAGTTGCTGACGATCGGGCGGCTCGAACAGGGCGCCAGCGAACTGGCGCCGATGGAGATCGATGTCGACGCGCTGGTCGACAGCGTCGCCGGCAATGTCGCGAACGACGTCGCCGATCGCGGGATCCAGCTCGACGTGTCGACCGACGGCGCACCGGCGACCCACGTGTGCGACCCGAAGCTCGTCGCGCGCGCGCTGCTGAACCTGATCCGCAACGGCGCGCGCTATGCGTCGCGCACGGTGTGGCTCGCGGCCGCGCGCGATGCGTCGGGCGCGCTGGTGCTGAGCGTCGACGACGACGGCCCCGGCATTCCGGCCGCCGAGCGCGCGCGCGTGTTCGAGCCGTTCCAGCGGCTCGACTCGAGCCGCGACCGGCAGACCGGCGGCTTCGGCCTAGGGCTCGCGATCGTGCGACGCGTCGCCATCGTGCACGGCGGCGACGTGCGGCTCGAGGATTCGCCGCTCGGCGGCGCGCGCTTCGTGATCACGCTGCCCGCGCGGAGCCTGCCCGACGCCAGCGACGACGCGACGGCAAGCCCGGCGCATGCACGGGCCGGCGCCGCCCTCGCCGCACCGTTGCGATAAGGCTGCCCGTCACGCGCGCACCGGCATGCACGGCCCGCCGATCAGCGCCGGCGCAGCAGCGCGACGAAGAACAGGCTGCCGAACAGCGCGGTGACGATGCCGATCGGCAAATCCTCGGGCGCCGCGAGCGTGCGCGCGACCACGTCGGCCCAGACCAGCAGGATCGCGCCCGTCAGCGCGGCGACCGGCAGCAGGCTGCCATGCTCGGCCCCCACGACGCGGCGGCACAGATGCGGCGTCACGAGGCCGACGAAACCGATCGCGCCGCTCACCGCGACCATCGCGCCCGTCGCAAACGACGCGATCACGAACACTTCGCGGCGCATCCGCGCGCCGGGCACGCCGAGCGCGGCCGCCGCGACGTCGCCCGACATCAGTGCGTTCAGTTCGCGCCTGCGCGCATACAGTGCGGCGCCCGCCAGCACCGCGCACACGGCCGGCACCGGCAGCAGATCCCAGCGCGCGAGTCCGACGCCGCCGAGCATCCAGAACAGCACCGCCGCGGCCGCGCGCTGGTCGCCGAGATAAAGCAGCAGGTTGGCAACCGCGGCCATCATGAACGACACCGACACGCCCGCGAGCAGCAGCCGGTCCGATTCGAGCCGGCCGCGCCGGTACGCGAGCGCGACGACGCAGGCGGTCGCGGCGAGCGCGCCCGCGAACGCGGCGGCCGACAGCGTGAACGGTCCGAACGCCGCGCCCGACACGACCGTGACCGTCACCGCGCCGAGCATCGCGCCCGAACTCACGCCGAGCAGATGCGGGTCGGCCAGCCGGTTCGCGGTGGCCGCCTGCAATGCGACGCCGACCGCCGCCAGCGTCGCGCCGACGATCGCCGCGAGCAGCGCACGCGGCATCCGGATCAGCCAGACGATCGCATCGTCGCCTGCGCTCCACGCGAGCGCGAGCGGGCTGCCATGACCGAACGCGGCCGCGAGATGCGCGCCGACGATCCGCGCTGCGAGCGGCATCGCGATCGGCGCAGGGCCGAACGTCGCCGACACGACGATCGACGCGACCAGCAGCACGGCGAGCGCTGGCGCCGCCACGCGCGCGCGACGGCGCGACGCGGCCATCGCGATACCGGCACGCATACTCATTTCGACGGCCGCGCAAACGCGGCCGGATGCAGCGCGCGCGCCAGCGTCTCGACGGCCGCGACGTTCTCGGGGCCCGGCGTCGCCGCGTCGTACGGGATCACGACGAAGCGCCGGTCGCGGATCGCGGCAACGCGCGCGAGCGCGGGCTGGCTCAGCAGGAACTGCCGCTTCTGCGCGGCCGTCACAGCCGAGTAGTCGACGATCACGATCGCCTGCGGATCGCGCGCGACGACGCTTTCCCAGCTCACCTGCGTCCAGCTGCGCGGCACGTCGTCCATCACGTTGCGCGCGCCCGCGGCCGCCAGCAACGCGGTCGGCATCGCGAGCGCGCCGGCCGTCATCGGCTTGTCGGTGCCGCTGTCGTACACGAAGACGCGCAGCGGCGGCGTCGCAGGCCCGAGCGCGGCCGCGACGGCCGCGAGCCGCGCACGCATCGCGGCAACGACCTGCTCGCCGCGTGCGTCGACGCCGAAAATGCGCGCGAGATTGCGCAAGTCGCGGAACACGTCGTCGAACGATGCGGGCGGCCGCTTCATCACGTGCGCGCACGATTCGGTCAGCTCGTAGGTGCGGATGCCGAACGGCGCGAGCGTCGCCGGCGTCACCGGGCCGCCGACGTGCATCCCGTAGTTCCAGCCGGCCAGGTAGAAGTCCGCGCGCGCGGCGGCCAGCACCTCGAGCGACGGATACTGGCTCGCGAGTTCGGGCACGCCGGCCAGCGCCTTCTGCAGCCGCGCGGTGCCGGTCTTCCATGCGCCGATGCCCGTATAGCCGGCCAGGCGGTCCTTCAGCCCGAGCACGAGCATCATCTCGGTGAGGTTCACGTCGTTGCTGACCGCGCGCGTCGGCGCACGCTCGAAGGTCACGTCGCGATCGCAGCTGCGCACGGTGACGGGATAGGCGCCCGCGTGAACGGCCGCGCCGGCGAACGCGCCGGCGAACGCGACGGCAAACACGGCGGCAAACACGGCGGCAAGCAGTCGGCGAAACCGGCCGCGGGACGGGCGACGCAGACGAAACGAAACGGCAATCGGCATGGCGGTCATTCCGGATGAAGCGGCGTGATGCGTGGCCGGCCCGTGACCGGATGGCGATCGACGAGCGCGGCGACGCCGAACACGTCGCGCAGCAGCGCCTCGGTCAGCACGTCGGCCGGCGTGCCGGATGCGACGACCCGGCCGTGCGCGAGCACGTGGAGCCGGTCGCAATAGGCGGCCGCGAGGTTGAGATCGTGAATCGTCGCGAGCGTCGCGATGCCGATGCGTCGCACGCGCGCGAGCAGTTCGAGCTGATGGCGCAGGTCGAGGTGGTTGGTCGGTTCGTCGAGCAGCAGCAGTTCGGGCTGCTGAGCAAGCGCGCGCGCCAGCAGCGCGCGCTGCTTCTCGCCGCCCGACAGCGACGCGAACGGCTGCGCGCGGCGCTCGCGCAGCCCGACGTCGTGCAGCGCGGCTTCGACGATGCGGCGATCGTCGCGCGTCTCCGCATCGAGCGGCCGCTGGTGCGGCGTGCGCCCCATCGCGACCAGTTCGTCGACGGTCAGTCCGAAATCGTCCGGCGCTTCCTGCTGCAGCACCGCGATCCGCTGCGCGACCGCGCGCGGCCGCATCCGCCACACGTCGTGCGCGTCGAGCGTCACGCGGCCCGCGTCGGGACACGCATAGCGGAATATGCAGCGCAGCAGGCTCGTCTTGCCGCTGCCGTTCGGGCCGACGAGGCCGACGAATTCGCCGGCGGCCACCGCGAGCGTCACCGTGTCGAGCACCGTGACTGCGCCGCCCGGCGACCAGCTCACGCGCTCGACCTCGAGCTTCGGCGTCACGGACGGGCGCACGCTAGAAGCGCATCGTCGCGACGAGTTCCGCCGCGCGCGACGGACCGAGCAGCCATTGCTCGCCGCCGTTCGACGTCGTCACCGCGTACGTGCGGTTCGCGAGATTGCGCAGGTACAGCGCGAGCTCGGCGCGCGCGCTCGCCTGCCAGCGCAGCGACGCATCGAACACCGTGTACGACGGCACCTGCACGCGGTTCGCGTCGTCGCCATAGGTCGGACCGACGTAGCGCACGCCCGCGTTCGCCTGCCAGCGTTCGGCGAAGGCCCAGCCGAGCCACAGGTTCGCGGTCTGCTGCGGCACGTTCGACGGCACGTTGCCGGCGCGCGATACCGTCGTGCCGCCCGACGACTGGTTGAATTCGTCGTAACGCGCGCGCAGCAGCGCGACATTCGCATCGACCGTCCAGCCGTGCGGCAGCCGCGCGCCGCCGCTCAGCTCGATGCCGCGCGACGATTGCCGGCCGACCTGCCGGCGCAGCGCCGGATGCAGCGGGTCGGTGCTGAGCAGGTTGCGTTTCGTGATGTCGTACAGCGCGAGCGTCCAGTACGCGCGGCCGTCGAGCAGCGTCTGCTTGACGCCGGCCTCCCATTGCGCGCCCGTCGCGAGCCGGTAGTTCGCCTGCGACGCCGACAGCGTGACGAGCGAGCCGAGGCCTTCCGCGCCCGTCGTGTATTGCGCATACGCGGACAGCGTCGGCGCGATCTCGAAGACGAAGCCCGTGCGCCAGCCGACGTTCGCGAAACGCTTGTCGAAACCAGCGCCGGTCGCGGCCTGCTCGCGGCTGAACGCGATGTGGTCGTAGCGCAGGCCGCTCACCCACGCGAGACGCGGCAGGACTTCGAGACGGTTCTCCGCGAACACCGCGAGCTGGTTCGCGCGCGTGCCGAACTGCGGGACCGTCGGGTCCGGGCTGGCGAACGTGCCGAGATCGAAGCCGTGCGCATCGACGGTCGATTCGCCGCCGTACGGCGCGTTGTTGGTGCCGTCGAACGTGATCCGGTTGAACTCGGCGCCGACGACGAAGCGGTTCGCGCGGCCGGCCAGCGTGCCGTCGAAGCGCGCGGTCAGCCGGTCGCCGACCTGCCGCTGATGATGCGCGATGTCGAGATAGTCGCCGCGCGTGACGCGGCCGGTCGCGGTGTCGAGCGCGTAGCGCTCCGCATTGCGCCAGTGCCGGTTCGAGCTCAGGTAGTAGAACCGGTTGTCGAGCGTCACGCCGGCGGCGGGCCGGTAGGTGGCGGACAGCCGCGTCCACTGGTCGTAGTACGCGATCGTCGCGTCGCCGACGTTGTAGTTGAGCTTGCGCAGCGACGGATCGAGCGTGCCGTGCGGCGCCGGCACGCCGTAGTACGTCGCCGGCATCTGGCGGCCGTAGTCGTAGTCGAGCGTCAGCGTGAGACGCGGGCTCGCATCGAATTTCAGCGCGCCGCCGAGTGCAGTCGCATGCGTATCGGCTCGCTCGGCCAGCCCGTTCGCGCGCGCGTCGCTTGCATAGAAGCGATACGACAGCCGCGGACCGAGCGCGCCCGTCGTGTCGAAGCCGGCGCGCTTCGCGCCGTCGGCGCCGACGCCGAGCTGAAGCGTCGTCTCGCGCGCGCGTTGCGGCCGCTTCGGCACGACGTTCACGACGCCGCCGATCGCGCCCTCGCCGTACAGCACCGACGCCGGGCCGCGCAGCACCTCGATGCGATCGACCGACCACGTGTCGAACGGGAAGGTGATCGTGCCGGCCGCCGGGAACAGACGCACGCCGTCGAGCAGCGTCATCACCGATTCCTGCCCGTCGAATCCGCGCACGCTGAGCGCGGTGCCGCCGGTGCCGGGCGCGTAGGCGCTCGCGAAACCCGCGGTGCGCGTCACCGCGTCGCGTATCGTGCGGTCGCCGCGCGCGTCGATCGCCTCGGCCGTGACCGTCTCGACGCTCGCCGGCGTGTCGAGGCTCGCGAGCCCGAGCCGCGAGCCCGTTTCGAGCGGCTGCGTCAGCGAATCGGCGGGCGTGGCGCGGGCGGTGACGTTGATCGACGGCAGCGCATGACGGTCATCCTGCGCAACCGCTTCCGCGGCGAGCGCGCCGGAGCTCGCCATCGCACAGCCCAGCAAGGTCGCGCAGCCGTGCGCGGCGCGCGTGCGCCAGCCGCCTTCGTTCCGGCGCGGGCCGGCGTGCCGCCGTTCCGTCCGGGCCAGCATGGTGTTCGTCTTCATCGCGTCGTATCGATATGCGCAGGGTCGCGTCGCGCGCCGCACCGGCATCCGCGGCCCGCGACGAAAACGTCGGATGATATAACATATCGAATTGACGCGTCAGCAATTTGTCAGGTTCGGCGCGCGACCCTCTCTCACGGCGCCCGCCGCGCATACGCGAAAGTCGAGCACACGCGGCTCACCGAATGCGTCTCCGGCTTGCCCGACCACCAGTCGTTGTCGATCGTCCTGCCGTCGCCGATGGCAATCCCCACATGCCAGTGCGTGTTCGGACACGGCAGCAAGCCGTTGCGCCGCGGCCGCCAGAACACGACGTCGCCGGGCTTCAGGTCGTCCGCATCGTCGATCTTCCGCCAGCGCGACAGCGCCGCGTCGACCGACGTCACGGACGCGAGCTGGCCAATCGGGTGACAGGCCTCGCGGAAGATCGCGCTCACCGTGTACGCGCACGACAGCAGCCCCGGAAACGTCAGGCCCAGATAGCGTGCGCGCGTCGCCGGCGTCCAGCGCGCCATTCCGTAAAGCGAACCGTCCTGCTGCACGGCCGCGGGCGACGCGAGCGCGGCCTGCGTCAGACGCTGAGCAAGCGGCTGGCCGCATTGCATCGGCGCGGTTTGGCCGCTGGCTGCGCACGCAACCAGACCGAATGCGAGCGGCAGCGTCCATACGAGTGCTCGGATAAACGTGTTCGTCATCTGTCGAATTCCGGTGTCGGGGCCGTCGCTCGTTGCGGTCGGTTCGACCGAACGTGTGGGTTCCACGGCGACCATCCGATTGTCGCGAGCGGGTTGAAAGAAACGCGATCGCGACGGCGCAGCATAGCAAACGTCCGAAGCATCGCGAGTCCCATCCGTGCGCGTGCCGGTCGCCCGAGACCGATGCCGCGGCACGTGCGTTCGGATCCATTCTTCAGTACTCCATGCAACGGATCGTCGATTACTTCCTGTCCGCGTCTCAATCATCGGACGCCCTCCCTCATTGCGCCGGAAACACACCGCAAACGCCGAACGACCGGACTGTGCGACCCGCTGCGCGCCCGTTTCGTCGGCCGCCGTGCATTACGCGCCATTACCCCGCAGTGCGTCTCAACCTGCGCCGCACACCGCCATTCCGGTTGACGGCGCGCCCTTCGCTCCTACGCATCACCGGTGCACGCCGCGACGTTTGCTTACACACCGCAAAGGCTTTTCATCGAGCAAGCGGCTAGCCTTGGATGAGCGCGAAAGCACCTTCCCGCGCAATCCGTTCGTTATCCGATACGCTGGACGATCCATCATGAAACACGCCTCTACCCGTTACGATGCCGGCTCCCGGCGTCATCGCATCGCAACCGCCGTTGCCGGCTGCGGCCTGCTTGCCGCCGCGTGGTTCGCCGACATTGCGCCCGCGTCCGCGCAGGTGATGGTGCTGGCGCCGCCGGCGCCCGTCTATGAAGCGGCGCCGGCGCCCCGCATCGGCTATGCGTGGGAGCGTGGCTACTGGGGCTGGCAGTACGGCCGCTACGTCTGGGTGCCCGGCCACTGGAGCGCGGTCGAACGACGCGTCGCAATGCCGCCGCCCGCCGCTCCGGTCGCGCAGGTGATGCGGCTATCGGCCGACGCGCTGTTCGCGTTCGACCGCGGCGATCTCGCCGACATCCTGCCGGGCGGACGCGCGGACATCCGCGAAATCGCGGCGAGACTGAGCGCCACCCGTTTCGGACGCATCGAGGTGCGCGGCTACACCGACCGGCTCGGCTCCGCCGCATACAACCAGCAACTGTCCCAGCGTCGCGCGAATGCGGTGAAGGCGCTGCTCGTCGAGCACGGCATCCCGGCCGACCGCATCGACGCGCGCGGATTCGGCGAACAGGATCCGATCACGCACTGCGCCGACACGATGTCGCACGACAGGCTCGTCGCCTGCCTGCAGCCGGATCGCCGCGTCGAGATCGTGAGCTTTGCGCGCGGCGACGCGCGCGATACGATGCCGTCGCCGCCGTGATGCATCAAAGCCCGGTCGCGTGCGTCGGGCATCCGTGAAAGGCCCGCGTCGTCATCCAGGCGCGCCGAGCGGCTCGGCGCGGCGCATGCCGACGCGCCCGGCGTTCGGCCGCGCGACGAAACCGTATCAGGCGTCCGGCAGGATCACCACCTTGCCCTTGATCTGCCGGCTCGCCATCCGCGCGATCGCGTCCGCCGCGCCCGCGAGCGGTACGCGCTCGGTAATCGCGGGACGCACCTTGCCGGATGCGAACCATGCCGCGAGCTGGCGCAGGTTCGCGGCATGCTGCGCAGGGTCGCGACGCATCGCGTCGCCCCAGAACACGCCGAGGATGTCGCGCTCCCTGAGCAGCGCCAGGTTAAGCGCGATCTTCGGGATCTCGCCGGCGGCAAAGCCGACCACGAGGAACCGGCCGCGCCACGCGGTCGCCCGCAGCGCCGCTTCGCTGTACGCGCCGCCGACCGGATCGTAGACGACGTCCGCACCGCGCCCGCCGGTCAGTTCGTCCACGCGGCGGCGCAAGTCCTCGGTCGCGTAGTCGATCGTCTCCTCGGCGCCCGCCGCGCGGCACAGCGCGAGCTTGTCGGCACTCGACGCAGCCGCGATGACGCGCGCGCCCAGCGCTTTCGCGATCTCGATCGCGGCAAGCCCGACGCCGCCCGCCGCGCCGAGCACGAGCAGCGTCTCGCCCGCCTGCAGTCTCGCGCGCTGCTGCAACGCGTGCAGCGACGTGCCGTACGCGAGCACCAGCGCCGCGCCCTGCTCGAACGTCATGCCGGGCGGCAGCGCGGCGACCTGATGCAGGTCGGCCACGCACTGCTCGGCGAAACCGCCGTGGCCGGTAAACGCGACCACCGCGTCGCCGGGCTTCCACGCGGTCACGCCGGCGCCGACCGCGTCGATCACGCCGGCGAGCTCGGCGCCGGGCGAGAACGGCAGCGCCGGCTTCACCTGATACAGCCCCTGGACGATCAGCGCGTCGGGGAAATTGAGCGACGCCGCCTTCACGCGAATCCGCACCTGACCGGCGGCCGGCTCGGGCGCCGCCACGTCGTCGATGCGCAAACTGTCGATCGGGCCGAATGCGGTACACAACAGGGCTTTCATGCTGACACTCTCCTTGCGCGGCGTGACCGGGCATCCGTACGACTCGCGGGACGATCCCGCACGTTCCGTTCATGAAACCTGCGCGCCCGCTCAATCGAGCGGGCCGGCGCGCGACCGATGCTCAGAACCACGCGTCGCGCATGTCGAGCGTCGTCGTGTCGACGCTTGCGAGCAGATCGAGCTGCGCATCCACCTTCGGCAGTTCCCAGCGGAAGAAATAACGGGCGGCGGCGCGCTTGCCTTCATGGAAGTCGTCGCTTTCACCTTGCGCGGCCAGCGCGACGTCGAGCCACAGCCACGCAACGACGACGTGCCCGAACGCCTCCAGATAGACGCTCGCATTCGCCAGCCGCAGTTGCGGATCGCCGATCGCGCCCAGCTGGCGCGTGACGTCGAGCAGCCTCGTCCAGCGCCGCGCGAGCGCATCGGCCTGCGCCGCAGCGTCGCCATGCGCGCGTCGCGCACGCTCGACGGTCGACGCGACACGTGCATCGAGCGCGTGCAGCGCGGCGCCCTCGTCCTGCCCGACCTTGCGGCCCAGCAGGTCGAGCGCCTGGATCCCGTGCGTGCCTTCGTGAATCGGGTTCAGACGATTGTCGCGATAGAGCCGCTCGACCGCATAGTCGCGCGTGTAGCCGTAGCCGCCGTGCACCTGGATCGCGAGATCGTTCGCGGCAAGACACCACTGCGACGGCCAGCTCTTCGCGATCGGCGTCAGGATGTCGAGCAGGCGCGTCGCGTCGGCGCGCGCGTGCGCATCCTCGTGCGCGCGCGCTTCGTCGACGAGCCGCGCGCAGTACAGGACCAGCGCCAGCCCGCCTTCGACGTAAGCCTTCTGCGCGAGCAGCATGCGCCGCACATCCGGGTGCGCGACGATCGGCGCCTGCGGCGCGGCGGCATCCTTGCCGGCCGGCCCGAGCGGCCGCCCTTGCGGCCGGTTGCGCGCATAGTCGAGCGCATGCAGGTAGCCCGTGTAGCCGAGCGCCACCGCACCCGCGCCGACGCCGATGCGCGCTTCGTTCATCATGTGGAACATGTACGCGAGACCGTGATTCGGCTCGCCGACCCGATAACCGATCGCTCCCGCGCGTCCGCCGGGACGATGGCGCGTGCCTTCGCCGAAGTTCAGCAGGCAGTTGGTAGTGCCGCGATAGCCCATCTTGTGGTTCAGTCCGGCGAGCACGACGTCGTTGTGTTCGCCGCGCGTGCCCGCATCGGCGCCCGGCAGGTATTTCGGCACGATGAACAGCGAGATGCCGCGCGTGCCGGGCGGCAGCCGGCCGTGTTCGTCGGGGATCTTCGCGAGCACCAGGTGGACGATGTTTTCCGCCAGTTCGTGCTCGCCGCCGGAAATCCACATCTTGTTGCCGGTGAGCCGGTAGCGCGGGCCGAGCGGCGATTCGCCGTCGAAATCGGCGCGCGTCGCGATGTCGGACAGCGACGAACCCGCCTGCGGTTCCGACAGGCACATCGTGCCGAGGAACCGCCCTTCCAGTTCGGGGCGGGCGAATGCGTCGACCTGCGCGGGGCTGCCGTGCGCGACCAGCAGGTTCGCGTTGGCGACGGTCAGGAACGGATAGGCCGCCGTCGCGATGTTCGCGGCCTGGAAGAACAGGAACGACGCCGCCTCGATCAGCTTCGGCAGGCGCATGCCGCCGAGCGCCTCGTCGTGCCCGGCCGCGATCAGGCCGGCGTCCGCGAACGCGCGCACCGCGGGTTCGACTTCCGGGATCAGCGTCACGCGTTCGCCGTCGAATCGCGGCTCCTCGCGATCGCCGCGCGCCGCATGTGGCGCGAACAGATCGGCGGCGATCCGCTCGCTGGTATCGAGCACCGCATCGAAGGTCTCGCGACTGTGCTCCGCATAGCGCGGCAGCGCGACGAGCGTCTGCGCATCGAGCCAGTCGTACAGCAGGAACGCGAGATCGCGTCGCGACATCAACAGGCTCATCGCGTCGCCTCCTGCATCGCCCGGCATTGCTCATCACGTGCGCGGCGCGCCAGCGCGCCGCGCCTTCCCGATGCATGCTTCATCGCGTCCGTCTCCTGTCGATCGGCGTCCGGCATTCGCGCGCGAATGCCGCGCCCGCTTCCCCGCCGCTCGGTCGGACCGAACGACAGCGGCCGCGCCGCGGCGCAGCCGCGTCGAGACCTCGGAGACAGGCCGGCGATCGCGCGAGCCGATCGGCAATTTAGCACGACCGTTCGCGAACAACAACGCCCACGCGCACGGCGGATGACGCGGGGCCCGCCTCAGAATCGATGCATGATGCCGACGCCGGCGAGCACCTGCGTCGCGCCCGGCGCACTGACGCTCACGCCCGACCAGCTCGCGGTCGAACTGCCGTTGTTCTTGATCCAGCCGGCGCGCGCATAGACGCTGGTGCGCTTGGACAGCAGATGGTCGACGCCGAGCTGGGCCGCGATCGCGTTGTCGTGCGCGCCGCGCACCTTGCGCTGGACGAGCGCGAACTCGATCGTATCCGTCACCGTCGGCGAGATCGTCGCGCCGACCTCGGCGACGCTGTACGGATGTGCGCTGCCGAGCTGCGCGGTCAACGATCCGGGCGACGCGTCGTCGGGCCGGTTGTACGTGTAATTGAGCTGCAGGTTCACGATGCCCCACCGATACGCGAGCGCCGCGCCGAAATACTGCGCGCCCGGCACGTCGAGCGCCGCCGGCAGGCCCGGGAACGACAGCGTGCCCGAACGCTGGTTGCCGTAGCCGACGCCCGCATACAAGCCGTGCCCGGCATACGACAGCGTCACGCCGAGCTCGTTGCCGACCGTGCGCCGCAGCGGCTGCGCGACGGTCGACGCGAACGCGTACATCGCCCGCAACCGCCAGCCGCCGACGACCGGCGACTGATACAGGATCGAGTTGTCGGCGCGGCCGGTATCGTATTGCGTCGCGAGCGTGAGGCGATCGATCGCGGCCATGTTGCCGGAGTACGGCGACGTCGCGTCGTTCAGCCCGAACGGATCGGCCGGATACACGAGGTAGAAGCCGGGACCGTATTGCCGGCCGAACGACAGCGTCCCGTAGCGATCGTCCTGCAGGCCGATCCACGACTGACGAACGAACATCGCGGTGCTGTCGAGGTACAACGAGCCGTTGTTCAGATTGAAGCCGTTCTCGAGCACGAATCGCACGCGCAGGCCGCCGCCCAGATCCTCGCTGCCGCTCAGCCCGAACACCGACGTCGACGCGCCGCCGCTGCGCTGCGAAAACGCATGCGCGCCGCCGTTGCCGAGATACTGGATGAACGCGTCGGTGATGCCGTACAGCGTGACCGACGAATCGGCCGCGACGGCCGAACCCGATGCGAGCGCAAACGCGGCGCCGCAAACGCCAAGCATGGTCGAGCGCATTCCTGTCTCCTTTCTTGTCTTGTCTGTATCGACCGGACCCGGTCGTCCGGTCGCTGCCGCTGCTGCCGTTGCCACCCTGTGTCGCGCGCCGTCGGGTCAGGTCGCGTAGCCGGGGTTCCTGCGCTCGAGCCGGCGCAGCAAGCCGGGCCACACGAGTTGCTCGGGGCCCATGTTGCGTGTCGTGATGCGCGACTGCCGCGCGATGCCGTCGAGAATCGGCTGCGGAATCATGCGCAGCGCGCCGCCGGCCTGCGCGCGCACCTGGATCGCGCAGGCCGCTTCGGCGAAATACATCCGCACGAACGCCGCGGCCGCGCTGGCGCCGACCGTCAGCAGTCCGTGGTTGCGCAGCATCAGCGTGTCGCGGTCGCCGAGATCGCGGACGAGTCGCGGCTTTTCCTCGGGCTCGACCGCGATGCCCTCGTAGTCGTGATACCCGAGCGAGCGCAGCACCAGCAGCGCCTGCTGCGAGATCGGCAGCAGCCCGTCGGACTGCGCGGACACCGCGACGCCGTTCAGCGAATGCGTGTGCATCACGCAGCACACGTCTTCCCGCGCCGCGTGGATCGCACTGTGGATCGTGAAGCCCGCCGGATTGATGTCGTAGGTCGACGGCGCGAGCTTGTTGCCGTCGAGATCGATCTTGACCAGCGACGACGCCGTGATCTCGTCGAACATCATTCCGTACGGGTTGATCAGGAATTCATGCGTGCCCGGAATCCGCATCGAGATATGCGTGTACACCAGGTCGTCCCATCCGTACAAGGCCGTCAGGCGATACGCGGCAGCCAGGTCGACGCGCGCCTGCCATTCGCCGGCCGTCATGTCGCGCTTGATATCGGAGTCGTTCATGTCGCTTCCTCTGGAATGAAATAACGGGCGGCACGATTGCCGTGCCAAATACGCACTGCATTCATCGGCCCGTCGCGCGACGCTCGCCGGCCGGCAGCGCAGCGCGCATGCCGAACCCGACGGCCACCGCCGCGATCAGCAGCAACAGCGCCATCGCGTCGATCGCGGGCGCCAGGCTGCCGGTGCGGGTCTTGACCAGTCCGATCAGCGCAGGGCTCGCGCCGGAAACGCTCGCCAGCGAATTGACGAACGCGATGCCGGCCGCCGTGCGGCCTCGCGTGAAATAGCGCGTCGCCATCGCCCAGAAGATCGGCGTCGACGACACCAGCGCGGAGCCGCCGAACGCGAGCGCGGCGATCGTCCACGGCAGGCTGTGCTGGACCGAGCGGCCCAGCGCGAGAAACCCGAGCGCGGCCGCGACGAACGCGAACGCCCAGTGCAGGCGCTGCTCGTTGCGCAGATCGGAATGCCGGCCGTAGAGAATCATCGCGGCGATGCCGAACACGTTCGGAATCACCGTATAGAGGCCGATCGCGCGCGGATCGTCGACGCCGAGCTCGCGAATCAGCGTCGGCACCCAGAACGCGAGGAAATAGCCGGTGCAGCCGTTGACGAAGATGCCGAACGCGAGCAGATACGTGCGCGCATCGCCGATCACGCGCATCAGCGAACGACGCTCGTGCGCGTCGCCGGGCTCCGCGAGCGCGGCGCGAATCAGGTCCTTCTCGGCGGCGTCGAGCCACGTCGCGTGATCGGGCCGGTCGGGCAGCAGCACGAACACGAGCCCCGCGGCCAGCATCGTCGGCAGCCCCTCGATTACGAACATCCATTGCCAGCCTTCCAGCCCGCCCGCCTCGTGCAGCGACTTCAGGATCACGCCCGACACGGGGCCGGTGACGAAACCGGCCGCGACGCTCGCCATCATGATCAGCGCGATTGCGCGCGCCCGGCGATTCGACGGGAACCAGTACGTGAGGTACAGCACGATGCCCGGAAAGAAACCGGCCTCGAAGACGCCGAGCAGAAAGCGCATCGCATAGAACTCGGCCGGCGTGCGCACCAGCATCGTGCCGGCCGACGCCGCGCCCCACAGCAGCATGATCCGGAACAGCGTCGCGCGCGCGCCGATGCGTTGCAGCAACAGGTTGCTCGGCACCTCGAACAATGCATAGCCGACGAAGAACATCGTCGCGCCGATGCCGTAGGCCGCATCGCTGAAGCCGAGCGACGTCTTCATCTGAAGCTGCGCGAAGCCGACGTTCGAGCGATCGACGAAACTGAACAGATAGCAGACGAACAGAAACGGAATGAGACGCCGCGTGACTTTCGCGTATAACGCGTCGAGCCGCGGCGGCGCCGCGAGCGTCATCCCGGCGTCGACCTGTTTGCTGGCAGTGGAGGACATGGGAATCCTTGACAGATGCTGCGGGCGCCCGCCTGTCGGGAAGACGCCCGCGATACGTTGAAGCGGCCGGCGCCGCTCATGCCCGCGCCGCCACGCGCGTTGCGTCGGCATTCACGCCGGACACAGCCCGCCGTCGACCACCAGCTCGGACGCCGTCACGAAGCGGCTCTCGTCCGACGCGAGATAAAGCGCCGCATAGGCCACGTCGTCCGGCTCGCCGAGCCGTCCCATCGGGATGTTGCGCGTCAGCGCGCGCGTCGCCGCTTCGTCGCCCAACTGCGCGAAGACCGGCGCAACGATGCCGGTGCGCACATACGCGGGATGGATCGAGTTGCAGCGCACGTCGAGACGGTTGCGCGTGCAATCGATCGCGATCGATTTCGTCAGCATCGCCACCGCGGCCTTCGACGTGTTGTACGCGATCAGGTCCGGGTCCACCCGGAACGCTGCCACCGACGAGATATTGACGATCGACGCGGGCTGCGCGTCGCGCAGGTACGGCAGCGCGTGCTTGCAGCCGAGCATGATGCTGTCGACGTTGATCTCCATCACGCGCCGCCATTCGGCCTGCTCGATCTGCGCCAGGCCGCCGCGCGAGCCGACGCCCGCATTGTTCACGAGCACCGACACGCCGCCCATCGCGTCGGCGGCCTCGCCGAGCAGCGTTTGCCAGCGCGCTTCGTCGCGCACGTCCTGGACGGCGCTCCACGCAACCTGCTCGCCGTGCGCCGCATTGATTTCGTCCGTGAGCCGTGCGAGCGCCGACGGCTCGCCGATATCGGTCAGGAACACCTTCGCGCCCTGCTCGGCCATGCGGCGCGCAATCGCGCCGCCGAGCCCGCCGGCCGCGCCGGTGATGTATGCACGCTTTCCTGCCAGACGAAGAACATGGGATTTCATATCGGTCGATTCGAGTGAGAATGGTCAGTCGGACGTCCCGGCCGGGACGTGTGCGGAACGATTTGCCGCGCGCGCGTTCATCCGCCGAACGCGGTGATGTCCTTCGGCGTGATGCGGTGTTTTTCGCAATGGGCCAGGTAGCGCTGCATCGCGGACTTCCAGTTCTCGATCGACAGGATCCGGTCGTTCTCGTCGAGGTAGACCAGTTCGCCCTGCACGATGTTGAGCGTGACGATTTCGTCGCCGGGCAATGCCTGCGGCGTGTGGCTCGACGCGGCGGTCTCGAATACCAGACTGCCGGGGCCGGCCACCCAATCGTGCTCGACATATTTCCAGCGCCCCTTCAGCGTGTAGACGATCACCGTTCCGGTGTGGTGATGCTTCGGCAGCTGGCCGCGTCCGGGCGACTTCATCAGCACGATGATTTCGCCGCGCGTCGGGTCGAGCTTGAAGTATTTCAGCAGCACGTCGGGCAGCTTGTCCGACATCGGCACCCACGGAATCGACGCATCGTCGATGCATTCGGTCGCCACGTTTTCGTAGAACATTCGTCGTCTCCTTCGAAGGCGCGTCGTCGCAATTGCGAGGCGAATGCGCGACGCGCGCGGTGTCTGCATGACGAAGCAGCCGGCGCTCGCGTCGCTGCGTATCGATGCAGCAGGCCGGATGCCTGTCGTCCACCGGGGCCGATGGTTCGTGCGCCCGGTCCGCCTATGATGGTCAACCCCGGTTGTCCTGCCCTTGTTCGAATGGGACACTACGTTGTCGAATCAGGACAGCGCGTTTGCGCGCAAACACCGGGAGCCACGTCGTGCGAACACCCCTCTACCACTTGCCGGGCCATTACTACTCGGGGCTTGCGCAGATCGTCGTCGAACACCTGCCGGATCTTCGCGATTTCACCGCGCGCTCGGGACTCGACATGCGGATGCTTCGCGATCCGAACGGCACGCTCACGCTCGCGCAGCTCGACTGCCTGATCGAGACGGCCAGCGACGTCAGCGGCTGCGCGCATCTCGGCCTGCGACTCGGCCAGCAGGCACGGCTGACCGGACACGGCCCGCTCGGCTACGCGCTGCTCAGCAGCAGCACGCTCGATGAACTGGTGCGGCTCGCCGCGCGCTATTACCACCTGATCCTGCCGATCGTGACGATGCGCTACGCACGACGCGCGGGCTGCGCGGAAATCACGTTCACGCCGACCGTCGCGATGCGCGACCGCACGCTGCAGTACTTCGTCGAAGCGCTGGCCGCAGCGTTCCAGGTCCAGATCGACGGCATCGTCGGCGCGGACAACGACGATTACGACATTCACCTGTCGACGGACGAACCCGCCGACGTCCATCGCTATCTGGGGCGTCGCCTCGCGCGCTATCGCTTCGGCAGCCGCGGGACGCCGGGCGTGACCGTGATGCTCGCCGCGTCGCTGCTCGACCGGCCGCTGCCGATGGCGAACCGGCTCGCGAAGGAGCGTGCGGAGGCGCAGTGCGAAGCGCGCTCGCGCACGCCGGCCGACGCGGACGACGTGGTGGCGCTGATCGAAATGATGCTCACGCAGAGCCAGGATTTCCGCTTGACGCGCGAGGACGTCGCGGCGGCCATGAACGTGACCGTGCGCACGCTCAATCGTTATCTCGGCAAGCAGGGGCAGACGTTTCGCGACGTGTGCCAGCGCACGCGCTTCGCCTACGCATGCCGGCTGCTCGACGAGCGCAGGCTGACCGTCACGCAGATCGCGGCCAAGGTCGGATTCAGCGACGTCGCCAATTTCAGCCGGAGCTTTCGCGAATACATCGGCGTGTATCCGACACGCTATGCGGCGATGCCCGCGGAATCGCCGCGGCTCGACCCCGCGTAAGCAGGCGGTCGAGCCGCGGCCGGATAGCGCGGATGTCGTCGTCGACGCGAGCGCGCAACGACGACGTCGCGCCGCCGCAGCCGGCGCCTACACGGTCGAACGCGCCGCGGCGGGTTCGGGCCACGCACGCCGGACCGGACACATGTCCTCCCAGCGCTGCGCGAGTTGCAGCACGCCGTGATCGTCGAATCGCCGTCCGGCGATCTGCATGCCGATCGGCAAACCGTCGGCCGTATAGCCGCAGTTGATCGACGCGGCCGGCTGCTCGGAAACATTGAAGACGATCGTGAACACGACCTGCTCGATCGGATGCAGCCCGTCGAGATCCAGATGCGTGGCCTCGGCGTCGAACGGCGGCTGCGGGAAAGTCGGCGACAGCACGTAGTCGAAGTCGCGCGTCGCGGCCACCGTTCGTTCGCGCAGCGCGAGCATCTTCGCGTACGCATCGTAGATTTCGTCGCCCGTTGCGCCCGCATCGGCCAGCGCGCGGCGACGCACGAATTCGGCAACCTTCGCGCGCCGCACCTCGGGCAATGCGGCCAGCGTGCCGCGCAGGCGCGCGCCCCAGAAGCGCGCGACGGCGAGCAGCGTGCCGGGCGAAATCCACGGCCGCATCGGAACGACGGTCGCGCCGGCCGCCTCGAACGCCGCCGCTGCCCGCTCGATCGACGCGCGCACGTCGGGCGCGACGCGCACGCCGTTGCCGGGTTCGAGCCACAGGCCGATGCGCAAACCCTTCACGTCGCGCGCGAGGTTCAGCCAGTCGACCGGCTGGTACGGCAGGCTCATGTGATCGCGTGCGTCCGGCAGCGCGATCGTCTGCATCGCCAGCGCCGCATCGCGCACGGTGCGCGTCAGCGGTCCCGTCACGCGGCTCGGGTACGGCATGTCGACCGGTACACGGCCGAAGCTCGGCTTGAAGCCGAATACGCCGCAGAATGCGGCGGGAATTCGCACCGAGCCGCCGATGTCGGTGCCCAGGTGCAGCGGCCCGTAACCTGCTGCGGCCGCCGCGCCCGCGCCCGAACTCGATCCGCCGGTATTGCGGCGCAGGTCCCACGGATTGCGCGTGAGCGGATGAAAGCTCGATGCCGCAGCGCCGAGCAAGCCGAAATCCGGCATCGTCGTCTTGCTGACGAATACCGCGCCGGCTTCACGCAGGCGCGCCGCGGGCGGCGAGTCCTCCGCGGCGGGAACCAGTTCGGTCGCGGCACAGCCGAGCGGCACCGGCACGCCGCGCGTCGCGATGTTCTCTTTCAGCGTGACCGGCACGCCGTCGAGCGGGCCAGCGGGCTCGCCGCGCAGCCAGCGCGCCTCCGATGCGCGCGCCATCGCGAGCGCACGGTCGGCATCGAGCGCATAGGTCGCGCGGATCAGCGGTTCCCAGTCGGCGATGCGCGCCAATACCGCCTGCGTGACCTCGACCGGCGAAAGCGCCTTGCGGCGATAGCCGTCGATCAAGCTCGCGGCGCTGAGTTCGTTAAGCGATTCAGTCGTATCCATGATGATCCAGAGAGCGCCCGAACGGCGCGGATTGCACGAGAAAACCGGTACGGCGTTCGTCACGCGGATCGTGTAACGACACCGCGCGCTCGGCGCACGCTTACGCGGCCGCGCCGGATGGCGGACGAGCCGCGTCGGCGCTTTCCAGTCCTGCGAGACGCCGCTTCGAGCGGGCCGGATCGAGCAGCGCGAAGCCGAGCACGGCCGCCACCAGCAACGCGGTGCCGATCCCGCCATACACGAACGCGAACGCGCCGGAATCGCGACTCAGGCCGCCCATCGCATCCATCACGCCGCCGAGCAGGAACGGCCCGAGCACGCCGGCCGTCGACGCCACCGACACCGCCACCGCGATCACCGTGCCGCGCTGCGACTCCGGCGTCATCTCGGCGACGATCTGCGGCCCGAATGCGTTGACCTGCATCACGAACGCGCCGCCGATCGTCAGCCACGCGACCTTCGTGACCGGTGCCGCATGCGTCAGCAGCACCAGATACGCGATCGCACCGACCACGCAGCACAGGCTGCAGAAGATGCCGCGCGCGACGCGCGTCGTCACGCCGCGACCGATCATCGACTGCGACAGCGCATTGACCGCGAGCCCGAGCGGCACCTGCGCGGCGACCTGGATCGCGAAGATCCAGCCGATCTCCTTCGTGCCGAACCCGAGCACCGAGTTCAGGTAGACGGGCCCCCAGGTCAGGCCGATGGCCGCGATCAGCGCCGCGAGAAACCATTGCACCGTCACGACGACGACGGTCGGATCGAGCAGCAGACGACGATAGGGCAGCACGCCGGCGTGCCCGGCCGCGTCGGCGGCGGAACGGTCGCGCCGGTCGCCGCGCCCTTCCTCGCCCCACAGCAGCCACATCGCCGCCCAGATCAGCCCGACGACGCCGAGCGCGACGAACGACGTGCGCCACGAATAGCGCTCCATCAGCGCGGTCAGCGCCGGCGCGGCCACCACCACGCCGAGCGGCGCGCCGGTCTGGACGATCGACGTCGGCACGCTGCGCTTGTGATCGTCGAACCATTTGTAGACCGCATGCAGCGCGACCGGGTAAGCCGGCCCCTCGCCCGCACCGAGCAGCACGCGGCAGACGAGCAGCGTGCCGAAACCCACCGGCGTCGCCATCGGAAACTGGGCGGCCGCCCAGATCAGCGCGAGCAGCAGCAGGATCCACCTGGCCTTGACGTAGCGCGTCAGCACGCCGCCCGTCACGCCCGCCACCGAGTACAGCAGATAGAACGCGCTGCCGAGCAGGCCGAACTGCGTCGGACTGAGCTGCAGGTCGCGCATCATCGGCAGCGCGACGAAGCCGAGCACCGACTTGTCCGCGTAATTGATCATCATGAACAGAAACAGCAGACCGACGATGCGCCAGCCGCGTCTTGCTTGCGATTTTTCCGACATGGGGTCCCCTGCTGGGTCGAGGCGCGCGACGTGCAGTGCACGCCGCTCTCACATGACGCACTCCTAACTTGTTTATCGGCTGCGGCGCGCCCGGCCGGAAACGTACCGGCTTAACTGGCGCGCCACCTGTCAGGCGACGCGCTTCGGCGGATTCGCCGCTTGCTTCTGTTTCGCGAGATGGTCGATGAGGCCGGCAGTCAGCTTGTCGACGACGCTATTGAACACGCGCAGTTCGTCGGGAGGCAGCGCGTTCAGCATCGCTTGTTCGAGCACGTTGCCGCGCTCGTAGGTCCGCTTGACGAGATCGTCGCCTTCGGGTGTCAGGAACAGGTTGATCTGGCGGGCGTCGACGCGGCCGACTTCGCGGCGCACGAAGCCGCGCTTGACCATCGCGCTGACGATCTTCGACACGAGCGTCTTTTCGAGCATCGTCAGTTCGATCAGCCGCGTCAGCGTCAGCCCCGGTTCGAGCGCGACCAGCCGCACGATGCGCAGGTCGCGCACCGACACGCCGAATTCGCTTTCGTACACCTGCGTGCCGGCCTCCTTCGTCAGTTCACTGAGCCGGTCGATACGAAACGTCAGGTATTCGAGGATCGGGTGGTCGGGCTTGGACATGGCTGACCTCGTCGGGCGTTGAGCGTGAAACAGATTCTGTTCGCAATAGTTGCAAATTTCAACTAAGAAGAACTACCTAGGCGGGCCGCGCTCGACCGGCGTCGGCCGCTTACTGTGTGCTGGAGCACATCGTGCGGGTGCGCGATCCGGTAATAAGTAGGCAGCGCCATGGCGGCGATATATCGCCTCGGACGCGCCCGACCACTCCATTTCCCCCGGATTCACCCAGCGCCAATGACGAACCGCCACCCGAAATACGAAGTGCTCGACGGCCTGCGCGGCATCGCGGCCATCAGCGTGATGGTCATGCACTTTCTGCAGGATCTGAGCGTGCCGGTGCTTCAGAGCGCATACCTGTCGGTCGACATCTTCTTCATCCTGAGCGGCTTCATCCTGACGCACTCGTACGGCGACAAGCTTCACCACGCGCTCGGCATCGGCCGATACCTGAAAATGCGGCTTGTGCGCCTCTACCCGATGATCTTCCTCGGTCTCGTGATCGGCGCAATCAGTCTCCATGCGATGAAGCTCGACGGCACCGCGGCGTTTTCCGTCGGCAACTTCGTGTCGGCCGTCGGCGAGAATTTCCTGCTGCTGCCGTATCTCGGGAACATGAGCGTCGGCAGTTTCGCCAGCACGTCCGCGCTCGGCGTATCGACCCTCGGCGATGCCGGGAATTTCCCGTTGAATCCGCCGGAATGGTCGCTGTTCTTCGAGATGTTTGCCAGCCTGCTGTTCGTCGCGGCGATCCGCTTCGACCACAAGTCGCTGCTGAAGGCCGCCTATGCGAGCCTCGCGCTGTTCGTCGTGTACGGCATGCTGATCGGCATCAACGACGGAAAGCTGACGATCATCGTCAATCAGGGGTGGCGGGCGGACAACTTCGTCGGCGGGTTCTTCCGCGTCACCTACGGATTCCTGATCGGCGTCGCCATCCGGAAGATGCTCGGCTCTGGCGACGCACCGCGCGCGTACTGGATGTCTGGCAGGCTGATCAGGAGCGAGCGGTCGCTGTTCGTCGCGTTCCTGCTGATTACGCTGTTCCCCACTTCGATCAAGGGCACTTACCCGCTCGCGATCCTGATTTTCGTCGCGCCGATGCTGATCTTTCAAGGCGCGAAGCTCCGTCCGGGCGGCGTGCTTTCCGCGCGAATCTGTTCGTTCATCGGCTGGCTGTCGTACCCGCTGTACTGCGTTCACTATCCGGTCGGGCGGCTCGTCTTCACCTATCTGCCGAACAGCGAACGGCATATCGTCGGCGCAGCGGCGCTTGCGTGCTGCCTGTCGATTGCGGTCGCGGCGATTCTCGCGAAGTGCGTCGAAGAACCCGTGCGGCGCTATCTGATGAAACGCTTCGCGGGGGCAGGAAGTCGGCCGGCCGCTGCGCCTGTTCGGGCTGCGTGAACGGCCCGGGAGATTCGCGGCCGACGTCGCGCCTCGCCTCCATCCCGCAGTCGCGCGCCGCGCCCATCACGCCGACGACAGGAAGTCGTTGACGGCGAAGATCGCCGTCGGCCGCTCGGCGCATGCCGGTGCCAGCATCTGAGCGGCGAATTCACGCCCGTACGCAATCAGCTTCGGGCCGGCACTTGCGTTCGGCACGCCCGGCGACCATGATGTCGGCCGGCGGCCCGCACAATCTTCGGAATCGAATTCACTCGCGCGAGCGCACGCAACCGGCACGGCGATCGCGGCCATCGATCGCCGTGCGTCGGCCTCGGAATCGTCAAATCCGGTAACGCGCGCCGCTTCGGTTGCGATCGCATGTTTCCAAAAAGCGAACATCGCGTTATTGATTAATTCGCTGTTTCCGGACGACGGTTCCCGCTAGGCTTCAGGCGATGGAAGGCGTGTTCGCCGTTGCCGACGCCGCGTTGCTCGCACGGACAGCCGCCGCACGCAGAAAAAATGACAGGAGACCCGGCATGGCACGAGGCCGTATCGACGCGACCGACTCCGGCTTCCCGCAGGCCGCCGCCGACGCCATGCCGACCGGCAGACCGCCGGACGCCCCGCCCCCGATCGTTCGAGGAGATCACGATGACTGAATCCGCCCGCTCCGGTGCCGGCTTTCACTGTGCCGCACCTTTGCCCGACGTTGCTCCGCCCGTCTTCGAGATGCCGGTCGGCGCCGTCGACACGCACGCGCACGTGATTGCGACCGGCCCCGACTATCCGCTGGTCGAGCAGCGCAGCTACACGCCGCCGCCGGCGTCGGAGCAGCAGTACCTCGCGATGCTCGACGCGGTCGGCTGCACCCACGGCGTGCTGGTCCAGGTCAGCGTGCACGGCACCGACAACCGCTACATGCTGCAGACGCTGCGCCGTCATCCGCAACGTCTGCGCGGCATCGTCGTGGTATCGCCAGAGATCGGCGACCGCGAACTCGAGGCGATGCACGAAGCCGGCGTTCGCGGGCTGCGCATCAACGTGCTGTTCGGCGGCGGCATCGGTTTCGCCGCCATGGAAACGCTCGCGCACCGGATCAAGGATTTCGGCTGGCACATGCAGTTCCTGATGGACGTGAAGACGCTGCCCGAACTGATGCCGCGCATGACGCGGCTGCCGATCACCGGCATCGTCGATCACATGGGCCACACGCCGGTCGACGCCGGACTGGCTTCGCCGGGTTTTGCCGCGCTGCGCGAACTGGTGGTCGGGCATGGCTTCTGGGTCAAGCTGTCCGGCGCTTACCGGATCAGCCGTCGCTTTCCGGCTTTCGACGACGTCGCGCCGTTCGCGCAGGCCCTGATCGCCGATGCGCCCGACCGAATGGTCTGGGGCAGCGACTGGCCGCACGTATCGCTCGAACCGGACCGGATGCCCAATACCGGCGATCTGCGCAACCTGCTCGCCCAGTGGGCGCCCGACGCGGCGATCCGGCGCCGGATCCTCGTCGACAATCCGGCGCGCCTGTACGGTTTCCCGCAAGGCAATCCATGAACCGTGCGGCCCGGCCGCCGAACAGAGCCATGTGACTCAAGGAGACAAGATGAGCTGGTACAGCGAGATGTCCGTCACCGAAAAGCGGACCTTCATTTCCGCGGCGGGCGGCTGGGCGATGGACGCGCTCGATTTCATGGTGTTCACCTTCGTGATCAGCACACTGATCACCCTCTTCAGGATCGACAGCACGCAGGCCGGCATGCTGGCCACCGTCACGCTGCTGTTCTCCGCGATCGGCGGCTGGATCGCCGGCATCCTCGCCGACCGCTACGGCCGCGTACGCATCCTGCAAGCGACGATTCTGTGGTTTTCCGCGTGCACTGTCGCCATCGGCTTCGCGCAGAACTTCGAACAGATCTTCGTCCTGCGCGCGCTGCAAGGACTCGGGTTCGGCGGGGAATGGGCCGTCGGCTCGGTGCTGATGGGCGAAATCGTGCGAACCGAATTCCGCGGACGAGCGGTCGGCACCGTGCAGAGTGCCTGGTCGATCGGCTGGGGAATCGCGGCCATCGTATATACCGTGCTGTTTTCGTGGCTGCCCGAAGACTATGCGTGGCGCGCGCTGTTCTGGGTCGGTGCGCTGCCGGCGCTGCTGGTCCTGTACATGCGCCGCGGCGTGCCGGAACCCGAGGTATTCCAGCGCACCCGCAAGCAGCAGGATGCGAGCGACGAGCGCACGTCCATGTGGGCGATCTTCTCGCCGTCGCTACTCAGGACGACGGTGCTGACCGCGTTGCTGTGTACCGGCGTGCAGGGCGGCTACTACGCGGTGACCACGTGGCTGCCGACGTTCCTGAAAACCGAGCGTCATCTGTCGGTGGTCGGCACCGGCGGCTATCTGCTGGTCATCATTCTCGGCTCGTTCGCCGGCTATCTCACCGGTGCATGGCTGACCGACCGCGCCGGCCGCCGCGCGAACCTGCTGATCTTCGCGATGCTGTCGGGCATCAGCATCTACGCGTATACGCAGCTGCGGCTCACCAACGACCAGATGCTGATCCTCGGATTCCCGCTCGGCTTCGCGGCGTCGGGGATCTTCAGCGGGATGGGCGCCTACCTGACCGAACTGTTTCCGTCGGCGGTGCGAGCCAACGGGCAAGGCTTCGCGTACAACTTCGGGCGCGGCCTCGGCGCACTGTTTCCGAGCCTCGTCGGGTATCTCGCGCACGGATACGGGCTCGGCATGGCGATCGGGATGTTCGCGGGCGGTGCTTATCTGGTGGTGCTGATCACCGCGCTGCTGTTGCCGGAAACGAAGGGGCGCGAAATCAGTTGACTGTTGTGGAGGACAGGGCCGGGGAGATCGCCACGACAGGCGACGCACCATCCCCGCCCTTGCACGACGTTTTGCTTTCCGGTATCGGCGCCGGAAGCCGATTCAAACTCTGGATCGCTGCCAACGGTGCATCAGCCAGAACACGAAGCCGGCCACCGCCCCGAGGTCTCGAGTCATGGCTGCTCGGCAGCCGCTTCCTGAACCACATGTTCGTCCTCGCTCCCGCTGACGCACCTTGAGTTTCACCGCCCGCCGCGCTACATTGCCGCTCGCAGAATTTCGCGCAGACACCTGCGCACCCTGTAACGCGTACGTAAGGAACCCCCGATGGGGCAACAGGCGGAAGGCAGCGAGAACAATCCCGACAGCCCGGCCGGCCGCGACGCCCTCGTGCCGGTTGCATGGGCCGCCGCATTGCTGGTCGCCGGGCTCGGCACGCTGAGCGCGGTCGACATCCTGCCTGTCGATCTGCGCTGGTGCGCGCCGCTCGCAAGCGCGTGGTGCAACGTGCTCGTCGTCGCGATCGGCGTGCTGCTCGCCGCTCGCCCGCGCCGCCGCCCGCCGGACGGATTCACCGCCGCCCTGCTCGTCGACGCGCTGCGCGATGCGTTCCGCCGCAAGCCGGAGGCGGAACATCACGACCACCCGTGGCCGGCAATCGTCGCCGCAATCGACTGGCGGCCGTGGGCCGTCACGGCAAGCGCCGTGCTCTCCGTCGCGATTGCCGCACTCGCCTGGCAGGCGCCGCCGCCCGCCACGCTGATCCGCGCGACGGCCGCCCCCGAACCGACGCTCGCGGCCGGCGCGGCGTGTATCGTCCTCGCCTTTCTCACGCTCGTCGCCGAACGCCATCATGCGGCGGCGGCCAACGCTTCGCCGGTTTCCGCATCGCTCATGCAGGTGCTGCGCGTGGCGCTCGTCACCGCGCTCGCGGGCGCGCTAGCCGCGGCATGGTTCGCGTTCCAGCACCGCGCGGCGGACTGGCTCGTGCACGGCGTTGCGCTGCTCAACGCCGGCGTCGCCGCCGAGCTGGCCATCCGCGGCGTGCTGTCGTGGTTTGCGGTGCTGCGCGGCGCCATCGTGCCGACCAGTGCGATCGCCGGCCTGCTGAGCCGGCGCCCGTCGCCGTTCGCGTCGCTCGGCGCGGAACTGCGTCACCGTTACGGCATCGACCTGCGGCAAAGCTGGGGCTGGCGCAGCTTCGTGCGGCTGCTGCCCGGCGCGCTCGGCGCCACCGTCGCATGCGCGTGGCTGCTCACCGCCATGGTCGTGCTGAACCCGGAGCAACGCGCGGTCTACGAGCGCTTCGGCGCACCCGTCGCGGTCTGGCAGCCCGGCCTGCATGTCGGGCTGCCCTGGCCGTTCGGCCGCGCGCGCATCGTCGACAACGGCGCCGTGCACCAGGTCGCGATCGCGGGCAGCGCGACCGACGGCAGCGCCGATACGCCCGCCGTGCCGGCCGACGGCCCGACGCCCGAACGCCTGAACCGCCTGTGGGATGCACCGCATCCGTGGGAAACCACCCAGGTAATCGCCGGCGCGAACGGCGATCGCCAGAACTTCCAGATCGTCAACGCCGACGTGCGGGTCGACTACCGCCTCGGCCCGACCGACGCCGACGCCCGTGCGGCGCTCTATCGCACGATCGACCCGGAAAGCACGGTACGCATGAGCGCCAGTCGCGAACTGGTGCACTACCTCGCGTCGCATACGCTCGAATCGCTGCTCGAGACGAATCAGGCCGCGATGGCCGATCATCTGAAACGCGCAATCCAGCAGCAGCTCGACCGGCTGCAGAGCGGCGTCGACGTGATCGCGGTCGTGATCGAGAGCGTGCACCCGCCGACAGGCGCGGCGGCGGCCTTTCACGACGTACAGGCGGCGCAGATCCGCGCGCAGGGCAGCGTCGCGCAGGCGCGCGGATTCGCGGCCGGCCTGCTCGGCAACGCGCAGCAGCAGGCGCTCGCACGCATCGCGCAGGCCGAAGCGCAGGCGGGCGACACGCTGTCGTCGGCACGCGTGCAGCGCATCGATTTCGATGCCGACCTGATCGCATACCGGCTCGGCGGCCCCGCGTTTCCGTTCGAGTATTACCTCGACAGATTGCAGCGCGGCCTGCGCAATGCACGCATGACGATCATCGACGATCGTCTCGCCGACGGCACGCGGGCGACCGTCGACCTTCGCAACACACCGGCCGGCGACCTGGCCGGTATCCATTGACATGTCGCGGCAATTTCCGCGCGGGCGGCACGAGTCGGCGGCCGGCCGTGCCGCCGCACCACACGCGCGCGACGCCGCATCCGGGGTGACATCGTGAGTCTGTTTCATTCGCACGCGCATGATCATGCGCACCACGGCCATGGCCACCACCATCACGCGCCGCACGGCGCATCGCCGCCGCCCGGTGCGCTTCGCCTGCGCATCGCCGTCGCGCTGCTGTGCGTGCTGGTCGCGCTCGCGGTCGCGAGCTTCGTGCAGGTGCGCGCCGGCGAGGCATCGGTGATCACGCGCTTCGGGCGCCCCGTGCGCGTGCTGCTCGAACCGGGGCTGGCGTGGCGCCTGCCCGCGCCGATCGATGCGGTCACGCCCGTCGACCTGCGCCTGCATACGACGTCGAGCGGCCTGCAGGACGTCGGCACCCGCGACGGACTGCGCATCATCGTCGAGGCCTATGTCGCATGGCGCGTGCCGGCCGATGCGCGCGACATCGGGCGTTTCATGCGCGCAGTCGGCAACGAACCGGACGAAGCGGCGCGCCAGATCCGCTCGCTGGTCGGCTCCGCGCTGCAGACGACGTCGGCCGGATACGACCTCGCGTCGCTCGTGAACACCGATCCGGCGCAGGTGAAGATCGGCGAATTCGAAGACACGCTGCGCCGGCAGATCGACGCGCAGCTCTATGCGGCCTATGGCGTGCGCGTTGCGCAGGTCGGGCTCGAGCGGCTCACGCTGCCGGCCGTCACGCTTGCCGCGACCGTCGACCGGATGAGCGCGGAACGCGAGACCGTGGCCGCGCAGCGCACCGCGGACGGCAATCGCGAGGCCGCGCAGATCCGCTCCGACGCCGAGCGCGACGCCCGCATCGCGCTTGCCGATGCGAACGTGAAAGCGGCCGACATCGAGGCACAATCGCGCAAGGATGCGGCCGACATCTATGGCAAGAGTTATGCGGGCAACCCGCATCTGTACACGATGCTGCGTTCGCTCGACACGCTGAACGCGGTAGTCGGCAGCAATACGAACCTGATCCTGCGCACCGATGCCGCGCCGTTCCGCGTGCTCGTGCAGGGGCCGGCCGACGCGTCTGGCCCGGCCGGGCCGGCATCGAAAGTGCACAAGGCCGCACGATGAACGCCCCGTCCGCACCGCCGCTCGGGCCCGGTGCGCAGGCTGTGCGCCTGTCGTTCTGGTTCGTCGCAGCGCTCGCAGTGCTCGCCGCCTGTGCATGGGCCGGCTCGAACATCCGGCGGATTCCGGCGGACAGCCGTGCGGTCGTGATGCGCTTCGGCGCGTTCGTGCGCACGCAGGACGCCGGGCTCGTGATCGCGTGGCCGCAGCCGTTCGAGTCGGTGCTGCTCGTGCCGGGCGCGGCGCGCGTGCTCGAGCAGAAAATCCGGTCGCTCGACCGCGATCCGCGGGCGCTCGTACCGCCCGCGTCGAGCCTCGCGCGGCTGCCCGACGCGCTCGCCGGCTCCGGCTACGTGCTGACCGGCGACGGCGGCGCCGTTGCGTTGAACGCGGTGCTCTACTACCGCGTCAGCGATCCGTACGCGTATGTGCTGCAGCGGGACCGCCTCGACGCCGCGCTCGAGCGAATCGTGTCCGCGTCGGCCGTCGAGGTCGCGGCAACGCGCGATCTCGACGCGATCCTGGTCGCGCGCCCCGAACAGCTGGCCGCCGACCGGCAGATGGCCGCGCGTCGCGAACGGCTGCGCGGCGATCTCGCCGACGCGATCGCGCGGCACCTGCGCGCGCTCGACGCGGCGCACACGGGGCTCGGCATCGAAGTCGCACGCGTCGACGTGCAGCCCGCGTTTCCCGGTGCGGCGGCCGACGCGTTCAACTCGGTACTGACGTCGCTGCAGCTCGCCGAGCGCACCATCGCCGAAGCGCGCACCGCGGCCGAACAGCGGCGGCAGGATGCGCAGCAGGACGCCGACCGGATCGTCCAGGACGCGCGGGCACGCGCGGCCGAACGCGTCGCGGCGGCGCAGACCAGCACGCTGGAAATCCGCCAGTTCGAAGCGACGCTGCGCGATAACGCCGATCCGGGCCTACCGGCCCGGCTCTATCGCGATCGCATGCAACGCATCCTGTCGAAGGCCGGCCGCGTGACGACGATCGATCCGCGCGATACCTCGAACCTGATCCTGCCCGGGAACGCCCATTGAATCCGCTCGCCGAACCGGCCACGAGGCCGGACACCACGACCGCTCCCGCCAGCGCGGCTGCGGCCGCCGCGACGATCTACGCGCTGTCCACCGACGAGCGGCGCACGATCACGCGGCAGATCGCGCTGGCGCTGCTCGCGGGCGGCCTGCTGGTGCTGTCTTTCGCGTGGCGCACGCTGTCGGCCGGCGGCGAAACGCTCGCGCAAATGCTCGCTGCGCTCGCATCGCTGATCGTCGCGGGGCCCGTCTTTGCGAGCGCGTGGCACAGCCTGCGCGCACCGAGCCTGCATGGCGTGACCGACCGCCTGATCGCACTCGCGATGCTGGCCGCGTGGGCGATCGGCGACATGACCACGGCCGCGCTGCTGCCGATCGTGATGACGTTCGGACACGCGCTCGAAGAGCGCAGCGTGCTCGGCTCGCAGGAAGCGATCCGTGCGCTCGGCCGGCTGACGGCCGGCCGCGTACGCCGCATCGGCACGGACGGCAGCATCGCCGAAGTCGCTTACGACGCGCTCCGCGCCGGCGACCGGATCGAAGTGGTGGCCGGTGCGCGCATTCCGGTCGACGGCATCGTGTATGCCGGCGCGTCGAGCGTCGACAACGGCCCGATCACCGGCGAGTCCGTGCCGCTCGACGTCGACGAAGGCAGTGCCGTCTACGGCGGTGCGCTGAACCTCGACGGCGTGCTGCGCATCGAGGTCACGCATACCGGCGAGGATTCGACGCTCGGCAAGATCATCGCGCTGATGCAGCACGCGGAACAGGCGAAGCCGCCCGTCACGCAGGTGCTCGAGCGGCACATGGGCGCCTATCTCGCGCTGGTGCTGCTGATCGCGGCGATCGTCTGGTTCACGTCCGCGAACGCGTCGGCGATGCTCGCGGTCATCGTGGCCGCATGCCCGTGTGCGCTGGTGCTCGCGGCACCGTCTACGGCGATCGCCGGCATCGCGGTCGGCGCGCGGCACGGCATCCTGTTTCGCAATGCCGCGTTCCTCGACAAGATCGCCGAGGTCGACTCGCTCGTGATCGACAAGACGGGCACGCTCACGCGCGGTGAATTGCAGATCCGGCAGGTGTGGCTGCAGCCCGGCGTCGACGGTGCACGGGCACGCGTGCTGGCCGCGCGGCTCGGCGAGAGCAGCGCGCACCCGGCGAGCCGTGCGCTCGTGCGCGATGCCATCGCGTCCGGTCTTGCAGGCGCCGCCATCGAGCCGTTCGAACGGACCCGTGAATTACGCGGGCTCGGCGTCGTCGCCGAGACGCCGGACGGCACCGCGGTACTGGGCCGGCCGGCACTGCTCGCCGAGCATGCCGATGCATTGCCGCCGCCTCCCGACGATTTCGACGGGCCGCTGGTCGGCCTCGTGCTCGACGGCCGGCTGCTCGCGTGGTTCGGCTTCGCCGATACGCTGCGGCCCGACGCACACGATGCGCTCGTCGAGTTGCGTGCACTGGGCGTCGCGCGACAGACGCTGCTGACGGGCGACCTCGAGCGCGTCGCGCGCAAGGTCGCGGCCGAGACCGGCATCGACACGGTGATCGCGCAGGCCTTGCCGCACGACAAGCTCGACTACGTGATGCGCGAGATCGGCGCCGGCCTGCATCCGCTCGTCGTCGGCGACGGGCTGAACGACTTGCTGGCGATCAAGGCCGGCTCGACCAGCATCGCGATGGGCGAGCATGGCGTCGATATCGCGGTCGCGTCGGCCGACGTCGTGCTGCTGGGCGACGAACTGCGGCGCATTCCGACCTGCATCCGGCTCGGCCGGCGCTGCCGACGCACGGCGACGATCAATGCGGCGATCGGGCTCGCGTGGACGCTCGCCGTGATCGCGCTGGCCGCGACCGGCGTGCTCGGCGCGGTGTGGGCCGCGATCCTGCACAACGTCGGCACGTTCGTCGTGATTGCGAACGCCGGCCGGCTGCTGAGGATCGACGAGGTGGGTCGCGGGGGGTGAGTGGAGAAGCTGGAGAGTTCGCGGGTGTAGATGGACGCTGACGTGCGACAAACAGCTGAGATCTTGTATCCGAGAACTTCGAAACTTCACACCACCGGATCCGATCGACGTCACTGGTCAGCAAAAAGCTAGGTAGTCAACGGAATGCGAGCAACGCTTCCCGCCTGTCGGCAACAACGCAGCAGCACCTACGTCGCCTTCTTCGTCGGCTTCTACCGAGGATCGAAACGCGTGCCGACCGAAGATAATGCGTGCACGCAAAAATGGCAGAAGAATTTCGTAGCCGAGAACGGTCCCGATGCGATCATCCGGTCCGACATGGCATGGGAATGGGTTGACAGCTGCCGGGCCGGGAAGCAACCATCGTAGACCTTGATTTCGATGGATCTGCTGGATGTCACCCGCAGATCCATCGCCTCTTTTTTACTTTTCACGTGCAATCGCAACGTAAACACACCGCTTTTCGGTTCAAAGAAATTGAAAAAATGCAGTAAACACTATCATCGACTAGTCCGGGCCTGTTAGGAGTAGCGTGTTCGCGCACGCCTGCGCAAGCCGGCCGCATGCGGTAGGACGATCAGCCGGCTTCGGTATTCTCAAAAAAGTAGCCTGGCACGTCGGGGCCCCAGAGGTACAGCGAGTCCTCTGGCGGGTGATCGCCCGCCGGCCAATCGACGCCCGCGCCAACATAGTCGATGTCGGCTGAATACTCCCAGAACGAGCCCCACGGGTCGCGCACGTACTGGAAGTAATTCGAGCCCAGCACGTGCCGCCCGACACCCCAGCCTTCCACGTAACCAGCCCTCTGCATCTGCATCTTGCCGAGCCCGACGTCGTCGACGGCCGGCACGTCCCATGCGCTGTGATGCCAGCCTTTCGCGGTGCCCTGCGCGAACGCGATCAGATGATGGTCGCTGCCGTGGCGTGCATGCAGGAACGCGACGATGCCCGCGGCGCCGTCCGACAGGCGCAGGCCGAGCGCCGCTTCATAGAACGCGATCGCGCGACCGATGTCCGGCGTGAACATCAGTACGTGCGACAGCCGCGCCGGATGCACGATCGGGGCGTCGCCGCGAAACAGTGCGCCGCGCTGCGGGCGGATGCCGCCCGTGCGCGGCGGCGCCGGTTTGCATCCGGGTGTCGTCTTCGCGCCGGTGCTCAGGTGCAACAGGTTGCCGTCCAAATCCTCGAACCAGAAGCCGTCGACCGGCGCATGCCCTTGCGGTGCAGCAGCCGCGCGCCCGCCCGCGCCGAGAATCTGAGCGCGCAGCGGCGCGAAATCGTCGGCGAAGCAATTCAGCGACAGGTACGCCAGCCGCTTGCGCGGGCCCTCGCGCAGCGTCGCCCATATATGGCCGCCAGGTTCGGTGCGCAGCCGCAGTTCGTGTCCGGCCTCCTCGATATCGAAGCCGAACGCCGTCAAGAAGCGACGGGCGTCCGCGAGCCCCGGCACGTCGAGTGCGAAATGGTCGATGCTGTGGATTCCGACCGGGGCCCGCTTGAGGTTTGCACCGGTCGTTGTGGTCGTCGCAGTCGTCATGCCGGTCTCCGTTACGCTTCGGCCAGCACAGCCGTGTCAACCTTCGCGTGCGTCGCGCGGCCAAGAATCCGCGATAGCACGCGACGCAGCGCGCCAGCCGGATCGTCGGCCAGTGCTTCCGAACGCCATGCGACGAAGCGGTCGGGCCGCACCAGCACGCAGCCGTGATCCTCGATCTCGCGCTGCCGCGCCCAATCGCCATAGATGTCGAACGTCGGCGTGCCGTGCGCGATCGATACCGCGCGGATCTCGATCCCGAATTCGTCGCCGACGCGCTTCGCCGCGTCGAGCCATGCGTGGCCGCCAGCGCCCGTGAGCACCGTGAACGCGCCGCGGCCGACGAGGTCGAGCGTCGACACCTGCTCACCGTCGTGCTGGATCCACGCATGCGGAATCGTCGCGCCCGGTGTTGTCGTCGGATGATAGTAAAGCTCGGGGTCGCGCAACGGAACCGGGAATGTCGCACCGTCGCGCACGATCGCCGCTGACGTATAGTGCTGCCCGAGCTCGACGCCGTGGCAGTTGAACTGGTAGTTCTGCAGCTCGACCGCGTCGGCGAGCGCTTTGCGGCGCTTGCGGCCGGTCTCGTCCTCCGCGAACAGCCCGTCGAGTGAGGCCCAGCCCTGTTCCGCGCTTTGCCCTTCCGTGAAGCCGAGCGCTTTCGCGATCGGTAGCATCTCGCCAACCGATTTGAACGCACGATTCACGACCGTCTCGGCGACCGGCTGACGTTCGTCCGAATAGGTCTGCAACAGCGCGGGCGATGCCTTGCCCTGCACGATCAACGCAAGCTTCCATGCGAGATTGAACGCATCCTGGACTGACGTATTCGAGCCGAGGCCGTTTGCCGGCGGATGGCGGTGCGCGGCGTCGCCGGCAATCGCAATGCGGCCTTTCACCATCGTGCGGGCGACCATCCGGTTGATCGTCCATTTCGACACGGCCTTCACGCGGATCGGGATGTCGGGGTCGCCGATCGTCGCGCGGGCCCTTGCGATCACCGCGTCGTGGCTCAGGTCAGGCTCGCCGTCCTTCGGGTTGTACATGAACAGCAGCACCCATTCGTTCCAAGGCCGCACGCAAATGTACGTGCCGCTGCCGACCCAGTAGTCGCTGCCCGGCTGGCTCATCCAGTACAGCACGCCCGGGCGGTGCGCGGTGTATTTCTCGAGGTCGACCTCGAGCCAGCAGTTCACCGCGCAGCCGAGCCCCATTTCGCCGTCGAGCTCGAAGCCGAGCTGCTTGACCACGAGGCTTTGCGCGCCGTCCGCGCCGACCGCGTAATCGGCGATCACCTCGATTTCCTCGCGCGTCACGACGTCGACGAGCTGCGCGATCACCGCGTCGTCGGTCTGGCGAATCGACACGAGTTCGGTGTTGAACAGGATGCGCGCACCGTACTCGCGCGCCGCGCCGAGGATCACCGGCTCAAGCAGATGTTGCGGCGCATTGCACATCTGCGACGGGCTGGCCGCCTCGTAGTCGGCCTTACGCCGCGTACCGGTCCCCCAAGTTTGCAGCCGCGCGATCTCGCGACCCGCGAAGCTGGTCGCCCACACGTTGTTGGTCATCAGCTCATTCGGCGTCGCGAGTGCGCGCACGCGCTCCTCGATGCCGAGATCGCGGAACACCTCGACGGTGCGCTGGTTCGTGATGTGCGCACGCGGCGAGTGAGCGGTGCCCGGATAGCGCGTGATTGCCAGCACCTCGACGCCGTACTTCGCAAGCAGCGCCGCAGTTGTCAGCCCAGCCGGCCCTGCGCCGACCACCAACACCGGAACTCGAATCTGTCTCATGTCTTCCTCAGCCTCTTGATGGATGCGTTCAACAGCCGGCGTTCATTGCGCCGCGTCTTCGTCGCGCACGGGATTGCACAGGATGCCGAGCCCTTCGATCTCGACCTCGCATACGTCGCCGTCGCGCATGATCAGCTTCGGGTCGCGCGCCCAACCGATGCCGGCCGGCGTGCCGCTGACGATCACGTCGCCCGCTTCCAGCGTGATCGCCTCGCTGACGATCGAGATCAGCGTCGCGACGTCGAACAGCATGTCGCTCGTGTTCGCCGACTGCACGATCTTGCCGTTCAGCCGCGTTTCCAGCCGCAGGCCGGCGCCGCCCGCCGGCAGCTCGTCGGCGGTCACGAGCGCCGGGCCGAACGCGCCGGTGCCGTCGAAGTTCTTGCCGACCGTCCATTGCGGCGCCTTGAACTGGTACTCGCGCACCGAACCGTCGTTGAACACCGAGTAGCCGGCCACGCAATCGAGCGCGCGTGCCTTCGGCACGTGACGGCCGCCGCTTTTCAGCACGACGGCCAGCTCGCCCTCGAAGTCCAGCGAATCGGACACGCGCGGCCGGATCATCGGCGCACCGTGGCCGATCAGGCTCGTCGTGAAGCGCGGGAACAGGGTCGGATAGGAAGGCTGTTCGTACGGGCTTTCCTTCGTGTGGTCGGCGTAGTTCAACCCGACGCAGATGATTTTGCCGGGCCGTGTGAGCGGCGGCAGCCACGTCACCTCGTCGACGTGGAAGGTCGGGCCGGCCGATGCCTGCCGGTCGGGGAAGCTGGCCAGGTCGATACCGCTCGCGAGCAAATGTTCGAGCGTCGCATCGCCGAGCGACACGATGGTGGAGTCGCGCTGCACACCGAGCATCCGTTTGCGGCCATCGGGCGAAAAATTCACGTAACGCATGACATCTCCAGATCAAGGGGTCGCCGCCGGGCTGGCTGCGATTTAGATACAAATTTAGAAAATATATATATTTTCGTCTTTGCATGTTTACCCTAGTATTCGCATATTTCTGTGGGTTATGCATATAATTTGGCCATCTGGAGGAAAACATTCGTGGACATGACGTTTGACGACGCAGCGGCCGGCGGCTCGCGAACCATGGCGTCGGTACTGGCCGACACCATTCTTCGGGACATCGTATCGGGCACACTCGCGCCCGGTTCCAAGCTGAAGATCCGAGAGTTAGCCGACCGCTACCAGGCCGGCGTAATTCCGCTGCGCGAGGCTGTTTCACGGCTTGCGATGAGCGGCTTCGTCGAAGCGGAGGACCAGCGCGGCTTTCGCGTGACGCCCGTGTCCCGCGCGGACCTCGAGGACATCACCTCGGTGCGGCAATGCATCGAATCCGAAGCGCTGCGCGACGCGATCGAGAGCGGCAACCTCGAATGGGAAGCGTCCGTGCTCGCCGCGTTCCACCTGGTGAACAGCCTGCCGACCGTCGTTGACGAGCCACCTCGAATGAACCCCGACTGGGAACGTGCGCACGATCATTTTCACGCGACGCTGCTGGCCGGTTGCCGCTCGAAGTGGCTCAAGCACTTCGCGGCGACGCTGCGCACACAGACCGCGCGCTACCGGCATCAGTCACTGCGCAGCCAGCATGCTGGCGAGCGCGATGTCGGCCGCGAACACGAGGAGATCGTGAAGGCCGTACTCGCTCGCGACGGCGACCGCGCATGCGCGCTGCTGCGTCAGCACTTCGCCGTCACCGCGCAGCTTGTGCTGGAAGATGCGACGCCCGTAGAGGGTGCGGCATCGGCCCCCGCTCCACGGTTCGCCGGCAAGACCCGCTCGCAACGCTAGGCCACACATTTCGCTCGTCACCGCACCCGCAGCCCCACAACCCGCGCCTCTGATCTCCTCCGTGGAGGCGGACCGGTTGAGCGCAGTATTCGCCTCGACCGTCACCTTCACACCCATTCAGTGATCCCGATCATGTCGCTCATGGTAGCGACATGCTGCCCCCGTTCGCGCGCACATGCCGTTCGATGAACGAGAACACTATGTTCTGCCCGTGCGCGCTACGCACCGCCGCGCGAATCGCATAAGCTGACGACTCTCGCCGGCTGCAGAGCGCATCGATGTCGCACAACGACACCCCTCGATCGTCGCGGCGCGGCACGACAGCGGAACCGCATCGCGCCCGCACCACGGAGCAGCGCGATCGTTATTCCCAGCCTCCCACCACCCTGATCTGGAGAGAACCATGGCAAGCGAACCGATTCGCGACCCCGCGAACGACCACCTGCTCACCCCGCAGAACGCGGCGTTCATCGTCATCGATTACCAGCCGGTTCAGGTGAACTCGATCGCGTCGATGGATCGCCAGCTGCTGATCAACAACATCGTCGGCGCATCGAAGGCAGCGGTTGCATACGGCCTTCCGATCGTCCACTCGACCGTCAACGTTAAAACCGGGCTGAACAAACCGCCGATCCCGCAACTGCGCGCGGCACTCGAAGGCTATCCGACCTACGACCGCACGACCATCAACTCGTGGGAAGACGTCGAGTTTCGCCAGGCCGTCGAGGCGACCGGCCGCAAGAAACTCATCATGACCGCGCTGTGGACCGAAGCGTGCCTGACGTTCCCGGCGCTCGACGCGCTGAAAGCTGGCTACGAGGTG
This sequence comes from Burkholderia pseudomultivorans, assembly GCF_902499075.1. GTDB lineage: Bacteria > Pseudomonadota > Gammaproteobacteria > Burkholderiales > Burkholderiaceae > Burkholderia > Burkholderia pseudomultivorans. Next base: position 40,550 of record NZ_CABVPP010000022.1, read on the forward strand.
TACGTGGTCGTCGACGCGGTCGGTGGCACGTCGGTCGCCGCGCACGAAGCCGCGCTGCGCCGCATCGAGCAGGCCGGCGGCCAGATGATCAGCGTTGCGCAACTGTTCTGCGAGCTTCAACGCGACTGGGCGCGCAGCGCAACCGTCCCGGCGTTCATGAACCTGTTCATCGAAACCGGCGGCACGGCCGGCATCCAGTTCTCGTACGACAAGAGCTGATCTAGCCCAGCTGTTATCGCAGCGTCCGCTTGCGCCCCTCGGGTAGCCCGACGGGCGCAAGCGTGACGTCGCATCACCGCGACAATCGGGCCACAAGCTACCGGACGTCGTCGATTTCCTCCAGGTTCATATCCAATGTGAACGAGCCCATGACCGACTATCTTCTCTTTGCGGGTCGCCTCTTCATCGCACTGATGTATGAACCGCCCCGAGTTTTGTGGAGGCTCCAACTCTTGAGAGAATGGAGCCATGAACAAAAAGCCAAGCAAGTTTTCCCCGGAAGTCCGAGAGCGCGCAGTGCGCCTGGTACGCGAGCAGCGTAGCGAGCATCCGTCGATGTGGGCGGCAGTCGAATCGATTGCGCCGATGATCGGCTGCACGCCGCAGACGCTGTTGGATTGGGTTAAGCGCGACGAGGTTGACCGTGGAGAGCGCGATGGTGTGAGTACGGCCGAGCGTGAACGCATCAAAGCCTTGGAGCGCGAGGTCAAGGAACTGCGCCGGACCAACGAGATTCTCAAACTGGCGAGCGCGTTTTTCGCCCAGGCGGAGCTCGACCGCCGTTTCAAATCCTGAAGGCCTTCATTGATCAGCATCGCGACACCTTCGGGGTCGAGCCGATCTGCAAGGTCTTGCGGATTGCCCCGTCGGGCTACCGACGCCATGCAGCACAACTTCGCGATCCGTCGAAACGCTGCACCCGCGCGAAACGCGATGAGCTTTTGCAACCGGAGATCAAGCGTGTCTGGCAGGCCAACATGCAGGTCTACGGCGTGCCGAAGGTCTGGAAGCAGATGAACCGGGAAGGCATTGCGGTGGCACGCTGCACGGTCGAACGGTTGATGAAGCTGCAGGGCTTGCGTGGCGCAGTTCGCGGTAAGCGTGTTCGCACGACGATTGCCGATGTGAGCGCGCCGCGCCCGCTGGACCGAGTCAACCGGCAGTTCAAGGCTGACCGACCGAATCAGCTCTGGGTGTCGGATTTTACGTATGTCTCGACATGGCAAGGCTGGCTGTACGTGGCATTCGTGATCGACGTGTTCGCCCGCCGTATTGTTGGCTGGCGCGTCAGCTCGTCGATGACCACGGACTTTGTTCTGGATGCACTTGAACAAGCGCTGTACGCCCGCCAACCGGGCGAGGACGGGACTTTGATACACCACTCCGATAGAGGGGCCCAATACGTCAGCATTCGCTACAGCGAACGGCTGGCTGAGGCCGGCATCGAGCCGTCGGTCGGCAGCCGGGGCGACAGCTACGACAATGCGCTGGCCGAAACGATCAACGGCCTGTACAAGACGGAACTGATTCATCGGCGCGCCCCTTGGAAAACAAGGGAATCCGTCGAACTGGCAACGCTGGAATGGGTCGCCTGGTATAACCATCATCGGCTGATGGAACCGCTCGGCTATATCCCGCCCGCTGAAGCTGAGGCAAACTACTACAGACAACTCAGAAATACCGCTGACGTGTCCGCATTAACTTAAACCAACCAGCCTCCACGATTCCCGGTGCGGTTCATACCTCCCGATAGGTTCGCCGCAACAGAACCGGCTTCACCCGCGATCCATTGCACATCCTTCGTTCCTGGTGGATGAATTCGGACGACACCGCTAACCCGCCCTGCGCGCGTAGTCGCATCCAGAGCAATACGGCCTTGTTGGTCCCAGATTTGCAGCCCGACGGTCAATGCGCGATTCTCTGGCCGTGTTCGAGATAGTGCGTAAGAGCGGCTTTCACCACTGCGCTAACACTCGCATCGCGCGCGGCGGCCAACTTACGCAGATCACGGCGCAGCGTCGGCGTTATCCGAACAGTCAATACGCTATCCTTAATATATGGCTTATCTGGAATAAGTCCTGTATGCAATTCTTCTCCTTCGAAGGTATGACAAAGAAACCAGCCGAGCGACTATGCAGAAATGGTTCGCCTTGCACGTACCCGGGGCATCATCGGGCATGCCTACCCATGGGGTGGGGTTCTTCCTCTCCGAAGCTGCGTCCTATTTTATATCGTGAAATTTGGAGGACCGAACCTCATGCGATCTTCTAAGCTAGGCCCTGTTTTATATTGCGAAATACAGGAGGACTCTCCTTAGCTCAGGGGTATTTCGTATCGTGGGATTCGCCGTCTAGGCGAGATAGCTCTCCTTAGCTGTGTGGTGTTTTATATCGTGGAATGGCCCATGTGCGCACCGCGTGGCGTGAAGTCTTGAATTGGTCGCGCTGGTCCCGACTGCCTCGTACTGCTTCAGCAGTCTTTCGCGCCATTCCCGTCCAATCGCGGCCAGGGCCTCGATCTCTGCTGCCTCAACTACAGTCCTACTGGTCCTCATCGCTGCTCCTGGATTCGTTCGACTGACGTAAAATCACAACTTCGTACAAACAAAAACCACTACGCAGGCTTCGAAACGCACAACTACGAGTGACTTTGCTCCCGCTTTTCTGCAATCATATACACCACAAAACCACTACGCAACGCCTTTTTGCAGAATGCTCCATGCACGGTAGCAGATGGCTTGCGCTGCGGTTTGCTGCTCCTCCCCTTCTGCTACCGTCCGTTACTCCTCATCGGAACCTGCCGCAGCCTTGGCCGCCTGCTGGATGAGACTCCGCTTACTTTCGACGTAGCCGCAAACCAATTCGCGCAGTTCCTCCGATACCTTTACGCTCGCAAACACTCGCAGAATCTGCAGGTCGCGGATCACATCCTTCGGCAAACGGAGTTGATACGCCTGCATATTTTCACGTTGGCTGCGGATTGATGAATTAGGGTCGTATTTCATGCGCTCTCCAAAGTTTCAACCATTGTAACCCACTACGTAAACGCGAGCGACACGTAATACTGGACAGAAACACAGGATTCTGTAAATCGCCTATTGCTTGACACATCCATTCTGTTATGATTTTGAGAAATTGATGTGCGGAGGTCTGCAGATGGACATTCTTGAGAAAGCCGAGGGCCGGCGTAGCACGCTCCAAAAGCAGCGGGAGCAACTTATGGAAACGATCGATAAGATCGACGCGGAATTGCGTGACCTCGAAGGATTCTTCAAGGTCGCAGCCCGCCTCCAAAGTACCTCCAACGCCCTACGTAACGCGAGGGTCGTTACTGCTGAATGGCCTATCCCCGCTGACGCGGCAACGAGGGCCTTGGTTAATTTGGCGCAGGGAAACAAAGCCCACGCTATCGCCAAGGAAGCAATCGAGATCATCAGACGGCACGGTCCGCAGACCGCCCGAGGTGTACTCGAATTGATGGATGCGAATGGCCTAGGCAATTTGGTGAGCCCGGACAAGGACAAGAGTGCGCGAATTTCTTACGTATCGTCTGTGCTTAGCAAGGACGAGCGTTTCGCCTCTGACCGAGAAAAAGGCGGCTATGTGCTGGTAGAGCAGAAAGAAAAAGACCCCCAAGGACAAATCCTTGAGGGTCCGAGCAGTGTGGACGATCTGCTGTGATAAATGGGGCCATCGTTGGGTACGACGCGGGAGACTTTGGACCTACCGTGCGCCGGTTCGATTCCGACTGGCTCCACCAGTTTTCTCAACAACCCAAAGGAGGAGCATAATGCCCCCGCCATAGTCAATCTCGCTGAGAAAACTCACAACAAGGAGTTGGCGAACTCCATCAGCTAGCGATTACAAGTTGGGGGCTTTGACCCTGGCCGGTCAGAGCCCTCTTTTTATGCGTTGTCAAGACTACCGAAGCAGATTTTTCTGCGCAAGCTTCTGTAGCGTCCCTTTACATCTCCATAGCTATGTCGCCCGACCGTTGAATTCTGCAAGCGCGGGACCAGCACTGGGCAAAGTTAGGCGATAGAATCCAGTCACACCCCAGTCACACTGATCTGTGATTGGGCCTTGAATCCGCCGGATTCCGATTGGACGTAACCCGTTGATTTTTCAGGAATAACTGGCCCGCCCTACACGATTCGAACGTGTGACCTACGGCTTAGAAGGCCGTTGCTCTATCCAACTGAGCTAAGGGCGGTCGAGGGAAAAAGACACGGCGCCAGCAACCCGGACCCGGCTCCGATCACCGCCGCCGGTACGAAACCGACGCGACGCAACCAGAAACGAAACGGGCCCGGCCTGAAGCCGAGCCCGAAATTATACCCGATCATCGCGTCGAATCACGCAAGACCGGCGCCTGCGGCCTTACACGGGCTGCGCATGCAGCATGAACCAGCCCAGGCAGAACACGCCGGCGATCACGCAATACAGGCCGAACGACGCCAGCCGGCCGCGCCCTTCGAAATAGCGCATCAGGAACCGCACGCTCAGGTACGCGGCGATCGCCGTCAGCACGCCGCCGAGCAGCGCGTCGGCGAGCTGGTCGCGCGCATGGAACAGCTTCGGCAGTTCGAGCACGCCCGCCGCGAAGATGATCGGCGTGCCGAGCAGGAACGAAAACTCCGCCGCCTTCTCCGCCGTCAGCCCGGCCGCATTGCCGGCGATCATCGTCAGCCCGCTGCGCGAAAAGCCCGGGATCAGCGCGCCGATCTGCGCGAGACCCACGAAGAACGCCTGCTTGAACGTCATCTTCTCGGGCGGCTGATGCGCGCGGCTGCGCTGGATGCGATCGCCGATCCAAAGCAGCACGCCATTGACGATCAGCGCGGCCGCGACGATCCGCAGATCATGGAACACGTGCTCGATGCGCTTCTCGAGCACCAGGCCGACGATGCCCGTCGGAATCGTGCCGATGATCAACGCCCACATCAGATGGCCGTCGTCGTTCTTGCGGCCGCCGAGCTGCGCGAAAAAACCGCCGATCAGCGCGATCCAGCGCGCGCGGAAATACCACAGCAGCGCCAGCGCGGTGCCGAGGTGCAGCGCAACAAGGAACGGCAGCAACTGCGGCGCATGCTTGTCGATATGCATGCCGAACAGCGCCGGCACGAGCAACGTATGGCCGAGACTGCTGACGGGGAAGAGTTCGGTCACGCCCTGCAGGACGCTCAGGAATACCAGAAACCAGAGACTCACGCGTCGGTCCTTTGAATGGAAATTAAGCGGGAAGAAGTGACGGACGACGCGATGCGCGTCCGCAAAAACGCGCCCTGATTATGCCCAGCCATGATTACTGCGCCAAGGCATTTGACTGGCAATTGCGGCAATGCACACAAACGCTTGCAACTTGTAAGCGATCGGAAAGCAAAAGGCCCGCCATTTGCATGGCGGGCCTTTCGAATCCGGCAGAAATTGCCGTCAGCGACCGAGCTGATAGAAAAACAATACCGTACTGCCGGTGAACATGCCGAACAGCGCGATTCCCATTGCCATTGCCAGATCCATGGCGCCTCCTCGAAGTGTCATGACCCGGCAATATCACCGGTTTAGAGGCATTATCCCGACGATAGATACCCGCCAAAACTCGCAATTTCCCGAGAAGGGTTTTCCCCGACCGCGTCGCGCCCGATAATGGAGCGCGCCGTCGCGCATCCGCCCACCCGTTCATTTCGATTCGCCATGCCGATCTTCCAGCAACACGAGATTCAAGAACTCCATGCCGGCCCGTCCGTTGTCCGGGTCGCCCCGCAATTCGGCGGTCGTCTGCTGTCGTGGCACATCGACGGCGAACCCGTCATCTTCTGGCCCGACACCGCAGACTGGAGCAACGTCGCGCGCGTGCGCGGCGGCAATCCGCTGCTGTTTCCGTTCCTCGGGCGCCATCGCGTCGACGGCGAACTCGGCCGCTGGCGCGATGCCGATGGCGTGGTCCGCGACCTGCCGATGCACGGCTTCGCGCGCGACCTGCCGTTCGCGGCGCAGCCGTCGGCCGACGGCGCGGCGATCGCGATGACGCTCGAAACCAGCGACGCGCTGCGCGCGGGCTACCCGTTCGAGTTCCGTTTCGAAGCCAGCTACCGGCTCGCCGACGCCCACACGCTCGACGTCGCACTGACCACGACCAATCTCGGCAGCACACCGCTGCCCTACTACGCGGGTCATCATTTCTATTTCGCACTACCGCACGACGAGCGCGCGGCGACGACGCTGGAACTGCCGCCGACGCATCGCTGCGAGCAGCGCGCCGACGGCTCGATCAGCGCGCCCGAACGCGGCGACGCCCGCTACACGCTCGACGAAGCGCGGATCCTCGACCGCTTCCACTGCCTGGACGGCACGCCGTCGAGCCCCGTGCGCATCGAGATGCCGGGCCGCGGCCGCGTGATCGAGATTGCGCTGGACGTCCCGGGCTCGATTCCGTGGTACGCGGTCACGACCTGGACGGAAAAGCCGGAATCCGATTTCTATTGCGTCGAGCCGTGGCTCGGGCTGCCGGACGCGATCCACAACGGGCTGGGGCTGCGCTGGCTCGCGCCGGGCGCGACCGAAACGGCCGCGCTGCGGATCCGCGTGCGCCCGCTCGAGAACTGAAGCCGGCACGCCGAACCGACGCCCGACGAGGCCCGCAACGGACCCAAACTGCGGCACGCGGGTCGAACCCGTTAAAATCGGACGTTTTTGTGTCACCTGCCGCGCGATCCGCGGCAGGGTTTTGCGAGGTTCAATGTTCGGAACAACAACGAAACGACTCATCGCGGCCGCCTGCGCCGCCCTGCTCGTCGCGTGCGGCTCCGCGCCCGTCGGCCCCGGCTTCTATCGCGTCGAGCGCGGCGACACGCTCTACAAGATCGCGCGCGACAACCGCCAGTCGGTGCAGAGCATCGTGCGCTGGAACCAGATCACGAACCCGGATGCGATCGAGGTCGGCCAGGTGCTGCGCGTCGCGCCGCCGCCCGGCACGACCACGGCGTCGACCACGGGCACCGGCACCGCGGGCCGCAGCCGCCCCGCACCGTCCGCGCCGGTGGAATCGGCCGTCAAGCCGGCCACCAGCATCTCGCTGATCTGGCCGGCGCCCGGCAACGTGGTCCGCAGCTTCGACGGCTCGAAATCCAAGGGCATCGACATCGCAAACGCCGCGGGCACGCCGGTCGCGGCGGCCGCGCCGGGTGTCGTCGTCTATGCCGGCAACGGGCTGCGCGGCTACGGCAACCTGATCATCCTCAAGCACAACGCCGATTACCTGACCGCGTATGCGCATAATCGCGCGCTGCTCGTGAAGGAAGGCCAGTCGGTCACGCAGGGACAGACGATCGCCGAGATGGGCAACAGCGACAGCGACCGCGTCGCGCTGCATTTCGAGCTGCGCTACGGCGGCCGGTCGATCGATCCGGCACGCTACCTGCCGGCGCGCTGAGCACCGGCCGTCGACACGCGATGCCGGTGTGCATCGCGCGTCGACGCGAAGAGAGGCGGAAAAGTTGAGTCAGCGCTTGCGCAGACGTCCGGTGAAACGCCCGGACAGCGGATCGACGTGGCGTGCAAACGCTACCAGCACCCCGATTCCGAACAGGCTGAACCCCGCAGCTATCAGAAGCAAATCCATGGTCTCGTTACAGTTTTGTGATCATCTTATGCGTCATCGCAGAATCGTGCACTGAACCGGGCCCGTCGGACGAGTCCGCACAATCCCTATCATCAGACGCGCTTGTCGTTTCGGCAGCATGAAAAGCCGATGTAATCTACGCATCGAAGGCCCTGCAACACGACAAGGAGACACCCGATGCTGCCCGCCGCCGAACGCTACGACGACCTGCTCACCCGCTTCGCGTGGGCCGTTCCGGCACGCTACAACATCGCGGTGGACGTCTGCGACAAGTGGGCGGACGGCAGCGGCAGGCTCGCGCTGATCCACGAAACCGCGCACGGCGACGTCACGCGTCTCACGTTCGACGATCTGAGAGATGCCTCTAACCGGCTCGCAAACAGCTTCGTGCGCGCCGGCCTGCGGCGCGGCGACCGGATCGGCATCTTTCTCGCGCAAGGCCCGGAAACGGCGATCGCCCACCTCGCCGCGTACAAGCTCGGCGCGATCGCCGTGCCGCTTTTCACGCTGTTCGGCGCCGACGCGCTCGAATACCGCCTCGCGAACAGCGAAGCCGCCGCACTCGTCACCGACGCAGCCGGCTACGCGAAAATCGCGCCGTTGCGCCCGCAACTGCCCGCACTGCGCACCTGCTACTGCGTCGGCGACGATGCGCCCGACACACCCGACGTGCTGCGCTACGACGCAGCGCTCGCCGCGGAATCGGCCGACTTCGTCCCGGCCGACACGGCCGCCGACGATCCGGCGCTGATCATCTACACATCCGGCACGACCGGCAAACCGAAAGGCGCGCTGCACGCGCACCGCGTACTGCCCGGCCACCTGCCCGGCGTCGAAATGTCGCAGCAATGCTTCCCGCGCGACGCGCGGCTGTTCTGGACACCCGCCGACTGGGCGTGGATCGGCGGCCTGCTCGACGTGCTGCTGCCGTCCTGGCATCACGGCGTGCCCGTGCTGGCACGCCGCTTCGAGAAGTTCGACGGCGACGCGGCATTCGCGCTGATGGCGCGGCACGGCGTCACGCACGCGTTCCTGCCGCCGACCGCGCTGAAACTGATGCGCACCGTCGAGCGGCCGCGCGAACGCTACGCGCTGTCGCTGAAATCGGTCGCGAGCGGCGGCGAATCGCTCGGTACCGAGCTGACCGCGTGGGGACGCGACGCGCTCGGCGTCACGATCAACGAGTTCTACGGGCAAACCGAATGCAACATGGTGCTGTCGTCGTGCGCGGCGCTGTTCGACGCACAGCCGGGCGCGATCGGCAAGGCCGTGCCCGGTCACGCCGTCGCGATCGTCGATGCACATGGCACGCCGCTGCCGCCCGGCACCGAAGGACACATCGCGGTGCACCGTCCCGATCCGGTGATGTTTCTCGAATACTGGCGCAATCCCGCTGCGACCCGCGACAAGTTCGCGGGCGACTACCTGCTGACCGGCGACACCGGCATGATTGACGCCGACGGCTTCGTGCGCTTCGTCGGCCGCGACGACGATGTGATCACGAGCGCCGGCTACCGGATCGGCCCCGGCCCGATCGAGGACTGCCTGCTCACGCATCCGGCCGTGCGGATGGCCGCCGTCGTCGGCGTGCCCGATCCGACGCGCACCGAGATCGTCAAGGCGTTCGTCGTGCTGAATCCCGGCCATGCCGGCGACGACGCGCTCGTGCAGGCGCTGCAGGCGCACGTACGTACGCGCCTCGCCGCGCACGAATACCCGCGCGCGATCGCGTTCGTCGACAGCCTGCCGATGACGGCGACCGGCAAGATCGTGCGCCGCGCGCTGCGCGACGCTTGAGCCGCGCCCGGCCCGCCCGGCCGGATGGTTTATAGTGGCGCACACGCAGTCTTTCCAAGAAACCGATGTCTTCCCAACACGAATCCGCCGCGGGCGCGTCGCATAGCCCGCTCTACGCCAAACTCCTCGGCGAGACCGCCAAGATCGACTGGTGCGATCTCGAGCGCTTCTTCGCGCAGGGCAAGCTGCTCGCCGTCGCGCGCGACCTCGATCTCGTCAGCGTCGCGGAAGCGATCGCCGGCGACGACGCCGAACAGGTCACGCGCTGGCTGTCCGCCGGCCTGGTGGCCCGCATGCCGGCCGAAACCGCCAGCGACTACGCGGCACGCAACCCGGAGCTGTGGGCGGTCGTCGTATCGCCGTGGGTGTGCGTGCAGGAACGCGCCTGACGCGTCCGCCATGTCCGATGCCGCCTTGCCGCACGACGCCGGTCGCGCCACGTCGCACCGGCGCGTGCTCGCGCTCGCATTCCCGATCGTCCTTGCGAACCTGACTCAGCCGATTCTCGGCGCGGTCGACACGGCCGTCGCCGGCCACCTCGACGGCGCGCAGTATCTCGGCGGCGTCGCGCTCGGCGGGCTGTTCTTCAATTTCGTGTTCTGGGGCTTCGGCTTCCTGCGGATGGGCACGACCGGGCTGGTCGCCCAGGCGCACGGCGCCGGCGACACCGCCGGCATCCGGCTGAACGTGCTGCGTGCGCTGATCGTCGCGTTCGCGCTCGGCGCCGCCGTGCTCGCGCTGCAGGTACCGTTGCTGTCGTTCGCGCTGAGCGCGCTCGGCGGCAGCGATGCGGTGCGCGCGACGGCGCTGACGTACAGCCACACGCGGATCTGGAGCGCGCCGTTCGCGCTCGCGAACTACGTCGTGCTCGGCTACCTGCTGGGCGTGCAGCGCGTGCGGCTCGCGCTCGTCGCGCAGGTGTTCATCAACGCGGTGAACATCGGCGCGGTGCTGCTGTACGTCTACGGCTTCGGCTGGGGCATCGCCGGAATCGGCGCGGCCACCGCCACCGCCGACGTGTGCGGCTTCGCACTCGGCGCGTGGATGCTGTGGCAGTTGCGTCCGCGCGGCCTGCCGCCGCTCGCGCCGCGCGCACTCGCCGATCGCGCGGCGCTCAAGCGCCTCGTTGCCCTCAATCGCGACATCTTCCTGCGCACACTGTGCCTGCTCGGCGCATTCGGCTGGTTCGCGCATCTCGGCGCGAAACAGGGCGACGCGACGCTCGCGGCGAACGCGCTGCTGCTTAACTTCCAGACCTTCATGGCGTACGGCCTCGACGGTTTCGCGCATGCGGCCGAGGCGCTCGTCGGCGCGGCTGCCGGCGCGCGCGATCGCGCCGCGTTCCGGCAGGCCGTGCGCATCACGCTGTTCTGGTCCGCGCTCGGCGCACTGCTGTTCGCCCTCGCCTACTGGGCGGCCGGCGGCTGGATCGTCGCGCGCCTGACCGATCAGGCCGACATCCGCACGGTCGCGCTGCGCTACCTGCCGTGGGCCGCGATCTCGCCCGTCGTGTCCGTGTGGGGATTCCTGCTCGACGGCGTGTTCATCGGCGCGACGCAAACGCAGTCGCTGATGCGCGCGATGGTCGTGTCGTTCGCGATCTTCGTCGCGGCCACGTTCGCCTTCGTCGATGCGTTCGGCAACCACGGCCTGTGGTTCGCGCTGCTGCTGTTCATGGCCGCGCGCGGCGCCACGCTCGCGCGCTACCTGCCGGGCCTGGTGCGGCAGATCGGCGCCGACGCGCGCGTCGCGGCGACGACCGGCGCCTGAAGCTGCCGATGCCCGGACGGGCGCCCGGCATTCGGATCGGCCGTTACTTCGGCCGTTACTGTTACTGAGCGGCCGGCGGCGGCTCGGTGAGCATCGACGGCGGCGTCATGTCGGTCGGCACGCCGTGGTAGTCGGCCGGGTCTTCCGGCGGATGACCGCGACGGGCCTGACGGGGATCGCTCGCGCAGCCGGCGAGAAGAGATGCGGCCAGCACGGCCAGCATGAAACGGATCATCGGGTATCGCTCCGGAAAGCGGCGCGCCCACCGCGCGCCACGACCGCGCGAGTCTAGCGGAATTCCGGTTTCGGGGTCCTGCGGCGCATGTCCTAATATGTACGCATGGCGCTGTGCCGTAGAAAGGAGGCTGCCATGTCGTCTGAGGAAATTGCCGGCCTGATCGGCCTGTTCATCGGTCTGATGGTGCTCGTCGCGCTGTCGTACTTCGAATCGCGCGAATACAAGCGCAGCCACGGCGGCGAAGGGATGATCCACCACTGGATGGCCGAACACCACCTGCTCGACTGGCGGCGCAAGCACTAGCAAAACGCTAGGCAGGCCGCCTTGCACGAGTCCCGGCCCCCTTCCGCAGGCGGGCCGCCAACGAACGTGCCCTGCCCCGGCACGCGGGTTGGCGTGTGTCTCGCCGATTAACAGGGACCGATAACAGATCGTTCAACATCGTCCGAACGCACGAACGCCGTCGCGCGGCAGCCGCACGACGGCGTTCACTTGCGCGCGCCCGTGACGGACGCGATGCGATTCGGGCCGCTCAGCCCAGGAAATGCCGCGCGTAGCGCGCGTTGATGTCGGACAGGCGGAACAGCGTGAGGAAATCCGCGCAGTTGAAGTCGGGATCCCACGCCGGTGCGCCGCAGATCTTCGCACCGAGGCGCAGGTAGCCCTTGATCAGCGGCGGCGGCGCGACGACGGTGCCCGTCTGCAGCTCGTCGACCGGCAGCGCCGTGTGCGGGAACGCGCGGTATTCGGTTGCCGTCAGCGCGCTGGCCGGCAGCGACTGGTACAGGTTCGCCGCGTAGTGGCCGCCGTCGGCCATCGACACGCTCGCGCAGCCGAGCATCGTCTCGTAGCCGTTCTGCATCATGTAGGCGCCCAGGCCGCCCCACAGCGCCATGATCACGGCGCCGCTGCGGTAGTCGCTGTGCACGCACGAACGGCCGACCTCGACCATCTTGCCGCGCAGGTGCGTCAGGCGCGACAGGTCGAATTCGCCTTCCGCGTACAGGCGGCCGACACGCGCCGCCTCGTGCGGCGGCAGCACGCGGTACGTACCGACGACCTTCAGCGTATCGAGATCGCGGACCAGCAGATGGTCGCAGTACGCATCGAACGGATCCACGTCGAGACCGGCGGGACCGCTGACCTGCGCGCCCATCTCTTCGGCGAACACGCTGTAGCGCAGGCGCTGGGCTTCGCGCAGTTCGTCTTCCGTGCGCGCCCACGCGGCGCGCAGGCGGTATTCCGAGGTAACGGTTTCAGCAGCGCGCGGCAGATGACGCCGCGTCGAATCGAGGGGCAGCGAGGCAAAAGGGAGCGTAGGCGTCGGCAGTTCTCGCATTAGGCTTTCCTGGTCGTAAGGAATAGGACGACATGCCCGCCAATGTAGTAACCAGCCATGACCGTTATGTGGCACGACCATGTCCGTTCAATGACGTGTCGCCGAATTGACTTTAGCAGAAAGCTTGCGAAACCGTATGATCAAACCCTTCAAATCAATTCCGGCGTCAGCAGCGCGCGCAACACCGCCTGCTTGCTGCCGTCGCGCGTGCGGCTCGCGAGCCATACGATTCCGCCCTTCTTGATGCTCCAGCTGTCGTCGCTGCCGGCGATCAGCCGCGCGGCCACGCTGCCGAGCGTCGGCTGGTGGCCGACGATCACGACGGTGGGCGCGATGCCGTCGGGCCAGCCGGCTGCCGTCAGCACGTCGTCGACGCTTGCGTTCGGTGCGAGCGCGTCGACGGTCCGGTACTGGTCGGTCAGCGCCTCGACGGTCTGCACGGTACGCGCCGCCGGGCTCGCGAGGATCACGCTGTTCGTCTCGAGGCGCCCGCGCAGCCATTTGGCCATCGCCTGCGCGTCCTTGCGGCCGCGCGCGGTCAGCTGGCGCGCCAAATCGCTGGACGCGTAGTCTTCGGCTTCGGCGTGGCGCCAGAGGATCAGGTTCATCATGGTTGCCTCCTGTCGACCCGGACCGGCGATGGTACGCCTGCACCGGGCCCATGCGATGTTCGATGACGCGGTCGTCGCTGCCGTGGCACGCCGTACGCATAACGCGATTGACCGCGCGGGTAATTAGACGATAGAATCTCTGGCTCGTCGGAGCGTAGCGCAGCCTGGTAGCGCATCTGATTTGGGATCAGAGGGTCGAAGGTTCGAATCCTTTCGCTCCGACCAAAGGAATCAAGGGGTTACATGCCGAAAGCGTGTAACCCCTTTTTCTTTAACACTCTGCCAGACCACTGCCACTATTTTGCACAATCTGAATCCATCTCCATAAGGAGAAGCCGCGCCCAACGGCATCCGGCTCATCCCCGCCCAGCACCGTCTTCCCCCCTCGCGCTGACTGGCGCGACGCAGCGGTCGTCGCTTAACGTCGACTATCGACTATCGCCCAGCGCTTGACTGACGGGGACCGTCGCACACGGTCACACCGATCGTCTCACAGACCGGCCACCATACCGGACCGTACTCATACGCCTGCTCATGGCCCTCAATCCGGCATGCAAGTCCAAGCCGCTGATCACGCGTCCTCCGTGCGATGTCATATCTCCCTCCACGATGAGAGATCGCGCCATCTTGCACCTCCGCAAAGTCGACAACGAATTCCGCATGTCGCTCGGGTAGACGCGCGCATACATCAATCGCTTTCCTGATTGGAGTTCTCTTCTGGATAAGACGGGTACGTGCTCGCTATCCTACCTTTGATGTAGGCTACGCGGCTGCGATATGCTTTCAGCAAGCAAGCATTATCAATACAGGAATTCCGTACCGTCTTGATCCAGTCGATTTGATCCAGTCTCACTGGATCTTGATATGAAATTTCCTTCGAATTGGTCAGCATCATCGCAACGTAGCCGCGATTGACAGTTGCATCGAGTTTAATCAGCTCTGGATTCTTGCATATAAGGCGTTCGACATTCGTTTCAGCTTTACTGCAGTCAAAATTTTGCGCCGCATTTGCTGGCGCATGGGTCTGACGCTCGAAAACGTACGCCCAAGAACCGTCGAGCAGCACCATCTCGTCCGGTGATCGATAGATCATCGCGGACTTGAGACTCGAGCAGAGCGGCGCGTCGGCATCACCGAGGATATAGGTATCAGTCAGCGCCGCGCCTTTCGCATGGAACTTGGCGGTCAGAAACGCATTGAATTTGTCTCCAGAACCGAACGAGCGAGAGATGACCGGGTCGACATAGAAGCGCATCTTCTTGTCGATCTTTACGTTGCACCTGTGCCCGGCGTAATGAAATGCAAACTCGCTGCCATCGAAAGTGAGAAATGCTGCGGTCTGTGGATTGACCGGAAAGGGTAGTGCATGAGTATCACGCCCCGGTTCGAACTGCGCTGCACCTGCCATTCGATATATATCCTGAGCCGAAGCATACGCCGGCGCCAGGATCACCGACATCAGGAGGAGTAAGCCGTGCTTGAGCTTCTTCATGAAAAAAAGAACACCGTCAATGATTGGAATTATAAGCACACTGAAAAACATGTCACGCTCTCGCTCGCGACATGTCCTTTTTCGATATCCAGGAATTCTACGGGTGCTCCGGTGCAGTCGTCGCGGTTCGGTTTGCGACGCAAATTTGGCGCTTTGCTCGCCGCGTGCTTTCTTTGCGACTCACGTGCGGCACACGAAACCAGGAATTCGCTCAATGCGACCCGCAAAGCCCCTCACCCCCTCCTCGGCAAACGCACCGCAAACACCGTTTCCGTCTGATCGGATCGCGCATCGATCCGGCCGCGATGTGCCTTGGCTATTTCGCTGGCGATGAATAACCCGAGTCCCAGGCCGACATCTTCGCCCGTTCTTTCCGATCGATCGGCCCCGCGCCTGAGCGGATCGAAGATATGGTCGAGCATGACCCGATCGATGGCCGGCCCGCTATTTCCGATCTCGACGAGCACTTCCGTCTCTGTCGATACCGCTGACACCCGGACCGGCGTATCGGGCGTTCCATACTTGACCGCGTTGCTCACCAGATTACTCAGCAACTGCTGCATGCGCTGATCATCCCATTCGCCTCGCAGATCGCCGCTTATCTCGACATTGATCTCGCGACCGGGATGAGCGGTCCGCAATTCGTCCACGACGTTCGCGAGCACCGGGGCGAGATCGACATGGCGGGGAGAGACATTGATGCCGAGCCCGAGCTGGGTCCGATTGAAGTCGCAAAGATCGTCAAGAAGGCCCTGCATGCGACCACCGCTTCTGATCAGCCGGGCAGCGGCCTCCGATACGTCCCCGCCCGCATTGAGCGCCACAAGATAGCTCGCCGTGACCTGAATCGTCTGAAGCGGCGTGCGCATGTCGTGACCCAGCATGCCTAGCAGCAGGTTGCGTGCCTGCTCGACCTGTTCGGTAAAGAAAGCGACCGATTCCGCAAGCGCCTGATCTATCGCCTCGTTGAAGCGAATCATGTCGTCCAGATGAGGCGGAGTCGGCTGACACTCGTCGATCCACAAGCGCAGCACGCTGGCACGCAGGGCGCGATATTCGGCTGCCAGCTGATTGATGTTGAAGCCTCGCCGGGCGCGCAGAACGGCATGCGTCTGTGCGGCCGTATCGCTGGCGCTCACCGGCTCGGACCCGCGTCCAAGGGACTTTTCGCGCTGCGCTTCCCTGGTTTGCGGCGTGTCGATGTCCTTGGCCACGGCCTCCAGGATCTGGCGCGCGTGATCGCGCAGCCCCTGCGAATCCATGCTCTTCGCAGCGGGCAGCAGCGTGGCGGCAAACGCTTCCCACTGCACCAGGATCGGCTCCATGTTCCGAACGATGAAATCGGCTAGGCGCATGTCGCTCCTCGTCGCTGAATGAACGGTGGATGCTTCTGTCGTACCGCAAGATATCACGCTATTACCAGCGATCGAGCGCGATTACATCGAAAGCGCGACATAATCCAGCCCGCCCGTGCCGACTGACGCAATGATAGGAACATTGACTGGCTGGCGGACGCCCTGACGCGCGCGCTTGCCGCCGCCGGAAGCCGGTTTGCTCGCACCATCCACCGACGCTTGCTCGTCATCGTCAAGCCGTTCCACATCGACTCACGGCAGCTTCACGACCGGCCCCGGACAACCGGCCGGGCTTACATCCGGATAAACGAGAAAACGCGATAATATCGTTTCAACCTCGCGAAACCGCATGAAAAACCACCTTCGAACCACGCTCTGCGGCGCGCTGCTCGCCCTCGCGGCCTCCGGCACCGCATCGGCCAGGTCGCTCGACGACGCGCTCGACTGCCATTCGAACGGCCACAAGTTCGTCGCACCGCTGCTCGCGGCCGGCGACATTCAGCCGGAACCGATGCATGTCGAATCGAATTCGGTCAACGCATTCCGCACGGCCCGCTCGCTGACCGCCTACGGATTCGGCGTCTACGTCGTGCTCGGCTACCAGGCGAACGACCCGATCTTCCGCGAGGGGGACGGCAAGCCGATCGGCGACTGGGCTTACGGTGTCGTGGTGCGCGGCACGAAGTCCGCGGTGGAGGAAGCCGTGCGCAAGGCCGGCAGCGACGCAACGGTCAAGCAGGCGTTCCCGTTTCTGACCGCGATCGTCTGTTCGTCGGACTGAACGGCCGCCCGACACTCGCGGCGCACCCGTGCGGTGCGCCGCGCCATGGCATCCGGCGCAATCACGCGCCCGTGTAAACCACGCGATACGGAATGCCGACCTTCTCCCACTCGGCCGCCTCCTGGCTGAGGCTGTAGTCCGTCAGCGGGTTCTGTTCGACCCACGCGCTCGGCAGGCGCACTTCATACCCGCCCTTCTTCATCTGCGACACCGAAATGTCCGGCAGCCCGGCATCGGTTCGGCGCCGGCACAGCAGCGCGGCGAGCCGCAGGCAGAACAGCAGCGGCCACT
Organism: Burkholderia pseudomultivorans; assembly: GCF_902499075.1. Classification (GTDB taxonomy): domain Bacteria; phylum Pseudomonadota; class Gammaproteobacteria; order Burkholderiales; family Burkholderiaceae; genus Burkholderia; species Burkholderia pseudomultivorans. The sequence goes on from NZ_CABVPP010000022.1 coordinate 57,844, forward strand.
CGACCTCGCGCGCCTGCGACAGCTTGCCGAGCTTGCCCGCATGACCGAGCACGAGTGCGGCGAGGCGCGCCTGGTCGGTGCGCGAGAAACCCGGCATGTCGGCATTGCTCGCGATATACGCCGAATGCTTGTGATACGCGCTGTGCGAAATCGACAGGCCGATCTCGTGCAGCGCCGCAGCCCAGCCGAGGAACATCCGGCACTCCTCGCGACGCTCGTCGTCCGGCTCCTCGAGCTGATCGTAGAAACGCACCGCGAGCGCGGCAATCCGCTCGGCCTGCGGGCGATCGACGCCGTAGCGGCGCGAGAAGCCTTCGACGGTCACCGCGCGCATGTCCTCGTGCTGCGTGCGGCCGAGCAGGTCGTACAGCACGCCCAGACGCAGCGCGCCGTCGGTCGTGTCGACATAGTCGACGCCGAGTTCCTCGAACACCGCGAGCATGATCGCGAGGCCGCCCGCGAGCACCGGCACGCGATCGGGCTTCAGCGCGATCAGCTTCAGCCGGTTCACGTTCTCGGACTTGATCAGCGCGCGCTTCAGGCGTTCGAGGCCGCCGCGCGAAATGCCGTGCGTGATGCCCGGATCGTTGAAGCCGTTCGCCTCGACGAGTTCCGCCAGCGCACGCGCGGTGCCCGACGAACCGATCGCCTGGTCCCAGCCCGCCTTCTTGTATTCGCTCGAGATGATCTGGATCTCGCGCTTGGCCGCGAGCTCGGCCTGCCGCATCGTGTATTCGTCGACGTTGCCGGCCGGAAAGAATGCGCGGCTGTGGCTCACGCAGCCGATATAGAGACTCTCCATCACGATCGGCGTGTAGTGCGAGCCGATGATGAATTCGGTCGAGCCGCCGCCGATGTCGACGACGAGCCGCTTGCCGGCGCTGGCCGGCACCGAGTGCGCGGCGCCCGCATAGATCAGGCGCGCTTCTTCGCGCCCGGCGATCACTTCGATCGGGAAGCCGAGCGCCGCCTCGGCCTCGCCGAGAAACTCGCCGGCGTTCTTCGCGACGCGCAGCGTGTTGGTCGCGACCGCGCGCACGTGATCGGGATGGAAATCGCGCAGGCGCTCGCCGAACCGCTTCAGCGCTTCCCAGCCACGCTCCTGCGACGCGCGATCGAGCATCTTGTCGCTCGACAGGCCGGCGGCCAGTCGAACCGGCTCGCGCAGCGCATCGACAGGATAGATCTGGCTGCCCGCCGACGTCTCCTCGACGCGACCGACGATCAGCCGGAAGCTGTTCGAGCCGAGATCCACGGCAGCCAGCAGGTGGGGGGTTGTAACCATCAGAAAGGGGCTCCGTGCGCATTCATCCGCGGCGCCCGGCCGGGCCCGCGAAGCGGTCGATCAAAGCCGGTATTTTAAGCGTGGAACGCTTTCGGATGTCACGCTTGCAAACCATGCACAAAGCAAGATTGTATATAGCCAAAACATTTATGAAATGAAAGGTTCCAGGCTTAGAATTTGCTGTTATAAATTCCCGATTGTCATCAGCATGTCATCGCACCGTGAGAGTTTCCGAGCGTCCTTTCGAAACAGCGCCTGACTTACCCCCTATCCTGCCGATGTCCGTCCGTTATCCGCTTCTCAATCGTGAACTCGGCATCCTCGGATTCAACGAGCGCGTGCTGGCCCAGGCGGCCGACCCGCAAGTCCCGTTGCTCGAGCGCCTGCGCTTCATCTGCATCACCAGCAGCAACCTCGACGAATTTTTCGAAGTCCGGATGGCCGGCCTTCAGGAACAGCTCCGTGATAACCCCGGCGCGATGACGCCCGACGGCATGTCGTTGCAGCATGCTTACGATCTCGTCGTCGAGCGCGCGCAGCGACTCGTGCACCGCCAGTACACGATGCTGCACGAAACCGTGCTGCCCGCCCTCGAACAGGAAGGCATCTACTTCCACAACAGCGACTCGTGGAACGAAGCGCAGCTCGAATGGGCGCGCGGCTATTTCCTCGACGAGCTGCTGCCCGTGCTGACGCCGATCGGCCTCGATCCCGCGCACCCGTTCCCGCGCGTGCTGAACAAGAGCCTGAACTTCGTCGTCGAACTCGAAGGCCGCGACGCGTTCGGCCGCCAGGCCGTGATGGGCATCGTGCAGGCGCCGCGCGCGCTGCCGCGCGTCGTGCGCATGCCGCAGGCGCTGTCGGGCTTCGAGCACGGCTTCGTGCTGCTGAGCTCGTTCATGCAGCGCTTCGTCGGCGAACTGTTCCCGCAGCTCGTCGTGAAAAGCTGCAACCAGTTTCGCATCACGCGCAACAGCGAACTGTTCGTCGACGAGGACGAAATCACGAACCTGCGCGTCGCGCTGCAGGGCGAACTGCCCGCGCGCCACCTCGGCAACGCGGTGCGGCTCGAGGTGTCGGCCGACACGCCGCAGCACATCGTGCGGCGCCTGCTGGAAGAAAGCGGCATCGGCGAGAAGGACTGCTATCGCGTGATCGGTTCCGTGAACCTCGTGCGCCTGATGCAGATTCCCGATCTGGTCGATCGCCCGGACCTGAAATTCACGCCGTTTACCGCATCGATCCCGGCGGTGGTCGCAAATGCGCCGACGATGTTCGATGCGATCGACGACGGCGACATCCTGCTGCACCATCCGTACGAGAGCTTCCAGCCGGTGCTCGAACTGCTGCAGCAGGCCGCGCGCGATCCGAGCGTCGTCGCGATCAAGCAGACGATCTATCGCACCGGCACCGATTCGCCGCTGATGGACGCGCTGATGGAAGCGGCGCGCAACGGCAAGGAAGTGACCGTCGTCGTCGAGCTGCTCGCGCGCTTCGACGAGGAAACCAACATCAACTGGGCGTCGCAGCTCGAAGCGGTCGGCGCGCATGTCGTGTACGGCGTCGTCGGCCACAAGTGCCACGCGAAGATGATGCTGATCGTGCGTCGCGTCGTGCAGGGCGGCAAAGCGTCGCTGCGCCGCTACGTGCACCTCGGCACCGGCAACTATCATCCGCGCACCGCACGCCTCTATACCGATTTCGGGCTGATGACGGCCGACCAGAAGATCTGCGAGGACGTCCATCACGTGTTCCAGCAGTTGACCGGCATCGGCGGCGAGCTGTCGCTGCACGAGCTGTGGCAGTCGCCGTTCACGCTGCACCCGCGCATCATCGACGCGATTCGCGCGGAGATCGACAACGCGCGCGCGGGCAAGCGCGCCCGCGTGGTCGCGAAGATGAACGCGCTGCTGGAGCCGTCGGTGATCGCGGCGCTGTACGAAGCGTCGCAGGCCGGCGTCAAGGTCGACCTGATCGTGCGCGGCGTCTGCGCGCTGAAGCCGGGCGTGCCGGGGCTGTCGGAAAACATCACGGTGCGCTCGATCGTCGGCCGCTTCCTCGAGCACCACCGGATCTACTATTTCCACGCGGACGGCGCGGAAGACGTCTACCTGTCGAGCGCGGACTGGATGGATCGCAACCTGTTCCGCCGCGTCGAGGTCGCGTTCCCGATCCGCGATCGCAAGCTCAAGCGCCGCGTGATCGCCGAAGGCCTGTCGGTCTGCCTCGGCGACAACCAGTCGGCCTGGCAGATGCACAGCGACGGGCACTATCGTCGACGCCGCGCAGGCAAGACCATCCGCAACGCGCAACTCGGGCTGCTGGCGAAGTTCTGTTCGTAACACACGCGCACGGCGCGCCGCGCCGTCGAAATAAAAAACGCAGCCACGCGGGCTGCGTTTTTTATTTCACCTCGTCGTCGACGCGCGTCGCTGCACCGATCACGCCTCGAACGCCGCCGGCCGGATCGCAATGATCCGCGATGCCGGGAAGCGCGCGGTAAACGTGCTGCCGCGCCCCTCCTCGCTCTGCACGTACAGATGCGCATCGTGCCGCTGCAGCACGTGCTTGACGATCGCGAGCCCGAGGCCCGTGCCGCCCGTATCGCGCGAGCGGCTGCGATCGACGCGATAGAAGCGCTCGGTCAGCCGCGGCAGGTCGGCCGCCGGGATGCCGAAGCCGCTGTCGGTCACCGAGAACACGCCCTGCGCGCCCTCGCGCCGCCACGACACGCAGATCTTCCCGCCGTCCGGCGTATAGCGGATCGCATTGGTCACGAGATTCGCGAACGCGCTGAACACTTCGGTCTGCGCACCGGTGACGCCGAGCGTCTCGTCGATCTCGAACGAAATATCGTGATGGCCGTTCGACAGCGTCTGCGCGTCTTCCTTCAGATGGTCGAACACCGCACGCATGTCGATCGCGCGATCGAGCGGCGGCTTGCTCTCGCCCTCGAGCTTCGCGAGTACCAGCAGGTCGGTCACGATGTGCCGCATCCGCGACGCCTGCTGCTCCATCATGTCGAGATAGCGCGCGCGGTCCTCCTCGTTCAGCGGCAGCTCGCGCATCGTCTCCAGAAAACCCGACAGCACGGTGAGCGGCGTCTTCAGCTCGTGCGACACGTTCGCGACGAAGTCGCGCCGCATCGCATCGGTGCGCTCGAGCTCGGTGATGTCCTGCGTGAGCAGCAGCTTGCGATTCTCGCCGTACGGGAACACCTGCACGGCCAGCACGTTCTGCCGCGCGCCGCCCATTCCGCGCATCACCAGCGTTTCGTCGTAATGCTGCGCGTTCAGGTAGCGAACGAAGTCCGGATGACGCACGAGGTTCGTGATGTGCTGCCGCAAGTCGCGCTTCGCGTCGAGACCGAAATGCACTTCGGCGATCGAATTGCACCACTCGATCTGGTCGCGGTCGTCGAGCATCGCGACACCGTTCGGCGATGCCTGGATCGCCTGGATGAAGCGCGAATGCTGCTGCTCGACCTGCCGCACCTGCGCATGCCACTGCTTCGCGAGCTTGTGCAGCCGGTAATAGATCTCGCCCCAGATGCCCGGCGCGCTCGGCACCTCGCCGTAGACGGGTGCATCGAGCAGGCGCCACAGGCGCTGCGTATGGAACGTACTGAAAAAGCCCTGCACGACCAGCATCGCGACCGCGAATCCGAGCCCCGCGATCGGGCCGGCGAACACGCCGACCAATACGCTGATCAGCACGAGCAGCACGAGCGACACCAGAAAGCGCGCCCAGATGATGTTCATGATTCAGCGTCCGGAAGAATGAACGGCATGCCGTGGCACACGGCACGTCCGACTACGTTACGCGTGCTTGGCAAGCCGGTAGCCGCTGCCGCGCACGGTCTCGATCATCGCATCGCAGCCGGCCGGTTTCAAGGCCGCGCGCAATCGTTTGATATGCACGTCGACGGTACGCTCCTCGACGAACACGTGATCGCCCCACACCTGGTCGAGCAGCTGCGTGCGGCTGTGCACGCGCTCCGGATGCGTCATGAAGAAATGCAGCAGGCGGAACTCGGTCGGGCCGAGATCGAGCTTGATCTCGCTGCCTTCCGCATGCGCGGCGACGCGGTGCGTGGCCGGATCGAGACGCAGGCCGTTGATCGACACGACGTCCTCGGTCAGCTGCGGCGCACGGCGCCGCAGTACGGCCTTGATGCGCGCCATCAGCTCCTTCGGCGAGAACGGCTTGGTCACGTAGTCGTCCGCGCCGATCTCGAGGCCGAGCACCTTGTCCTGCTCGTCGCCGCGTGCGGTCAGCATGATGATCGGGATGTGCTTGGTCCGCTCGTTGTTGCGCAGGTCGCGCGCGAACGCGATGCCGGACTTGCCCGGCAGCATCCAGTCGAGCAGCACGAGATCGGGCAGCACGTCGCTGATCAGGTTCTGCGCCTGTTCCGCGTTGTACGCGCGGATCGGGCAATGGCCGGCATGCTGGAGATTCACCGAGATCAGTTCGGAAATCGCGGGCTCATCTTCAACGACGAGAATGTTGCTGGGCATCGGCACCTCTGTCTTCCTGGCGTAGTCGCGTTAACTGTTGGCTTCGCGATCGAGCAAGTCGCGCGGCTGGTGCCGCACGTCGGTGCCCTTCACGATGTAGATGATGAATTCGGCGATGTTCTTCGCGTGGTCGCCGATCCGTTCGATCGCCTTCGCGATGAACAGGTATTCGAGGCCGACCGAGATCGTGCGCGGATCTTCCTGCATGTACGACACGAGCTTGCGCACGAACGCGCGGAATTCCTGGTCGATTTCCTTGTCGTCCTTGACGATCTGCGCGGCGGCGACCGTATCGAGACGCGCGAACGCGTCGAGCGCGCGGCGCAGGATCGTCACGGCCATCTCGCCCGACACCTTGATCTCGGCGATGTTGACCGCACGCGCGGCCGGCTCGTCGACGAGACGGCGCACGCGCTTCGCGATCTTCTCGGCTTCGTCGCCGGCGCGCTCGAGGTTCGTAATCGTTTTCGAAATCGACATCAAAAGACGCAGGTCGCGCGCGGCAGGCTGCCTCAGCGCGATGATGTTGCCGCACTCCTGGTCGATGTCGACTTCCATCGCGTTCAGGGTCTCCTCGGCCGCGATCACGCGTTCGGCCGCATCGCGGTCGAATTCGTTGAGTGCAGTCATCGCGCCGACGATCTGCGACTCGACGAGCCCGCCCATCTCCAGCACCTTCGACGACACCGCGTTGAGATCGGCGTCGAACTGGCTCGACAAATGTTTATCCGACATGACTGTTGTTCTCCGTCATCAGCCGAAGCGGCCGGTGATGTAGTCTTCCGTTTCCTTGCGCACCGGCTTGATGAAGATCTTTTCGGTCTCGCCGAACTCGATCAGCTCGCCCAGGTACATATAGGCCGTGTAGTCCGAGCAACGTGCCGCCTGCTGCATGTTGTGCGTGACGATCACGACCGTGTAGTCGCTCTTGAGCTCGGCGATCAGCTCTTCGATGCGGCCCGTCGAGATCGGATCGAGTGCCGAGCACGGCTCGTCGAGCAGCAGCACTTCCGGACGGATCGCGATGCCGCGCGCGATGCACAGACGCTGCTGCTGGCCGCCCGACAGGCCGTAGCCGCTCTGGCCCAGCTTGTCCTTCACTTCGTTCCACAGCGCGGCCTTGGTCAGCGCCCACTCGACGCGGTCGTCCATCTCCGAGCGCGTGAGCTTCTCGAACATCTTTACGCCGAACGCGATGTTGTCGTAGATCGACATCGGGAACGGGGTCGGCTTCTGGAACACCATGCCGATGCGCGCGCGCAGCAGCGAGATGTCGCGCTTGGTCGTCAGCAGGTTCTCGCCGTCCATCAGGATCTCGCCCTCGGCTCGCTGCTCCGGATAGAGCGCGAACATCTTGTTGAAGGTGCGCAGCAGCGTCGACTTGCCGCAGCCCGACGGGCCGATGAACGCGGTCACCTTACCGTCCGGAATGCGCAGGTTGATGTTCTTCAGCGCATGGAACTTGTTGTAGAAGAAGTTGAGGTTGTTGACCTCGATCTTCGCGTTCAGCGGCGCAAGCGGACGACCGTTCGCCGCATCGTGCGAGCCGGCGGGCGCAGCAGCGCGCTCGACTGGATTCAGGTGGCTTTCTGCCATATTCATCGGATTGCTCCGCCGTTACTTTTTCGAGAAGATCGTACGCGCCAGGATGTTCAGTCCGAGCACCCCGAGCGTGATCAGGAACACGCCCGCCCAAGCGAGCGACTGCCATTCCGCGAACGGGCTCATCGCGAACTTGAAGATCGTGACGGGCAGGTTCGCCATCGGCTGACTCATGTCGAACGAGAAGAACTGGTTCGACAGTGCGGTGAACAGCAGCGGCGCCGTTTCGCCGGCGATCCGCGCAACCGCGAGCAGCACGCCCGTCACAATGCCGCCGAGCGAAGCGCGCAGCGTGATCTTCAGCACCATCCGCCACTTCGGCGTGCCGAGCGCGACGGCCGCTTCGCGCAGCGCGTTGGGCACCAGCTTCAGCATGTTCTCGGTGGTGCGGATCACGATCGGGATCTGCAGCAGCGCGAGCGCGATGACGCCGGCCCAGCCCGAGAAGCGGCCCGACTTCGCGACGACCAGCGCATACACGAACAGGCCCACCACGATCGACGGCGCCGACAGCAGGATGTCGTTGATGAAGCGGATCGTGCTCGCGAGCACGTTCTTCTGGCCGTATTCGGCGAGATAGACGCCGGCGAGAATGCCGATCGGCGTGCCGATCAACGTGCCGAAGCCGCACAGCAGCAGGCTGCCGACGATCGCGTTGGCGAGACCGCCGCCTTCGGTGTTCGGCGGCGGCGTCGATTCCGTAAACAGCTGCAGCGACAGGCCGCCGATGCCCAGGTGCAGCGTCGTGTACAGGATCCAGACGAGCCACAGCAGGCCGAAGGCCATCGCGCCGAGCGACGCGGTCAGCGCGATCGCGTTGGTCACCTTGCGCTTGCGCTGCAGGCGCGTGCGCATCGCTTCGAGCGCGGCGCCGTCCGGCCCCGGAAAATTCATGATGGGCTCGCTCATTTCTTGCCCTCTCCCTTCTCGAGACGCAGCAGCAGCAGTTTGGAGATGGCCAGCACGATGAAGGTGATCACGAACAGGATCAGGCCCAGCTCCATCAGCGCGGACGTATGCAGGCCCGGCTGCGCTTCCGCGAATTCGTTCGCGAGCGCCGACGTGATGCTGTTGCCCGGCGCGAACAGCGACACGCTGTCGAGCAGGTTCGTGTTGCCGATCACGAAGGTCACGGCCATCGTTTCGCCGAGCGCGCGGCCGAGGCCGAGCATCACGCCGCCGATCACGCCGGTCTTCGTGTAGGGCAGCACGACCTTCCACATCACTTCCCAGGTCGTGCAGCCGATCCCGTACGCCGACTCCTTCAGCAGCACCGGCGTGACTTCGAACACGTCGCGCATCACCGACGCGATGTACGGGATGATCATGATCGCGAGAATCACGCCGGCGGCCAGAATGCCGATGCCGATCGGCGGGCCGGCGGTCAGCGGGCCGAGAATCCACACGTTCTCGAACAGGCGGCCGAGCGGTTTCTGGAAGTATTCGGCGAAGATCGGCGCGAACACCAGCAGGCCCCACATGCCGTACACGATCGACGGAATCGCGGCGAGCAGTTCGATCGCGATGCCGAGCGGGCGGCGCAGCCACACGGGCGACAGTTCGGTCAGGAACAGCGCGATGCCGAAGCTGACCGGCACCGCGATGACGAGCGCGATGACCGACGTCACGAGCGTGCCGTAGATCGGCACGAGCGCGCCGTAGACGTCCGAGTTGGGATCCCACTCGGATTGCCACAGAAAGCCGAGGCCGAACTTCTGGATGGTCGGCATCGACGCAATGATCAGGGAAACGATGATCCCGCCGAGCAGCAGCAGGGTCACGATGGCGGCGAGCCGTGCAAGGCCGCCGAACAGGATGTCGCCGAGACGGCCGGGCGCGCGTTGCGGCGCACCGCCGGCGGACCGGGAAGACACGTATGAAATATCAGACATGGGTGCCTGCTTTTGATCGCCGGACGCCGTAACGCCCGGCCTTACCGCACACACTGCCCGGCCGGTACGGCCGGGCAGCGAACCGCTGCAAAGCTTACTCGGCGATCGGCTTGCCCGATGCGTCCGTCACCTTCGTCTTCCACTGCTTGCGGATCTCGGCCGTGACTGCCGACGGCAGCGAGATGTAGTCGAGGCTGTCGGCCGCCTTCTCGCCGTTCTTGAACGCCCAGTCGAAGAACTTCAGCGTTTCCGTGCCCTGCGCCGGCTTGTCCTGCTTCGCGTGCAGCAGCACGAACGTCGCGCCGACGACCGGCCATGCGTCCTTGCCCGGCTCGTCCGTCAGGATCTGGTAGAACGACTTCGACCAGTTCGCGCTGGCGGCTGCGGCCTTGAACGTTTCGGTCTTCGGCTCGACGACGGCGCCCGACGAATTCTTCAGGGCCGTGTAGACCATGTTGTTCTTCTTCGCGTACGCCCACTCGACGTAGCCGATCGCGCCCGGCAGGCGCTGCACGAAGGCCGCGACGCCATCGTTGCCCTTGCCGCCCGTGCCCGTCGGCCAGTTGACCGTCGTGCCTTCGCCGATCTTCGACTTCCACTCGCCGTTGACCTTCGACAGGTAGTTCGTCCAGATGAAGCTGGTGCCCGAACCGTCAGCGCGGCGCACCACGGCGATGTCCGTATCCGGCAGCTTGACCTTTGGGTTCAGCGCGGCGATCGCCGGGTCGTTCCACTTCTTGATCTTGCCGAGGTAGATGTCGCCGAGCACCGGGCCCGACAGCGTCAGTTCGCCGGCCTTCACGCCCGGCACGTTGACGACCGGCACCACGCCGCCGACCACCGTCGGGAACTGGAACAGGCCTTCCTTCGCGAGTTCGTCGTCCTTCAGCGGCGCATCCGAACCGGCAAAATCGACCGTCTTCGCGATGATCTGCTTCAGGCCGCCCGACGAGCCGATACCCTGGTAGTTGATCTTCGCGCCGCCGGACTGCTGGTAGTCGGCAGCCCATTTCGTGTAGATCGGCATTGCGAACGTGCTGCCTGCCCCCGTGATGTCGGCAGCGTGCGCGGCAACGGCGAAAAGCGCGCCAGCCAGGCCGGCAATCGCGGTTTGCATCAATTTCATGAGACCTCCAGTGTGTGAGCGGATGACTACGGCACCGCGAAGGTTAGGGGCTGCTCATGACGGTAATGTGACAATCGATGAAACTGGCGTGACAGTAACATGACTGGTTGAAAGGGTATAGCAGCGTCCGCCGGGGTGGCGGCGCGGCACGGCGGCCGGCAAGAATTGCCGGTCCGAAGAGGAGAAATGCGGCACCCTTACGCGGTGCGCGAGCGGATCGTATCGTTCCGGGCACCGCGTGGAAAGCCCTTCGCCGCGGCTGCGGCCGCGCATAGCGGGGTCGGAAGCCACGCGCGCAGCGAACCGGTCTCCGGCACGTCTGGCGCCGCGGCGCGCCAGCAAAGCGACGCACCGCCGGTCGCGCGACTCAAATGAAAAACGGCGCCCGTCGGGCGCCGCCTATCTCGATGCACCAGCCGGCGGCACCGGAGACGCGCGGGTTCGCACATCCCGGTGCCGCCCGCGTTCAGGCCGTCGCCGCGCGCACGGCTTCGGCGATCGCCTCCGCGTGGCGGCTCGCATCGGCCGCATGCTGCGCTTCGACCATCACGCGCAACACGGGCTCGGTGCCCGACGCGCGGATCAGCACGCGCCCGCTGTCGGCCAGCGCCGCCTCGGCCGCCTCGATCGCCGCGCGGATCGACGCACTGCCCTTCCAGTCGGCATCCGGTTTCATCCGCACGTTGATCAGCTTCTGCGGGAACAGCGTCACGCCGTCGAGCATCTGCGCGAGCGTCTTGCCGCTGCGCTTGAGCGCGGCCAGCACGAGCAGCGCGGACACGATGCCGTCGCCGGTCGAATGCCGGTCGAGCGACAGGATATGTCCCGAGCCTTCCGCGCCGAGCTGCCAGCCGTGCTCGCGCAACTGTTCGAGCACGTAGCGGTCGCCGACCGCCGCGCGCACGAACTTCACGCCGGCGCGCTGCAGCGCGACCTCGACCGCGAGGTTGGTCATCAGCGTGCCGACCGCGCCGTCGACCTTGCCGTCGGTCGCGATGCGGTCCTTGACGAGCACGTACAGCAGCTCGTCGCCGTTGTACAGCCGGCCCGTCGCGTCGACGAGCTGCAGGCGGTCCGCGTCGCCGTCGAGCGCGATGCCGAGATCGGCATGATTCGCGCGCACCGCGCGCACCAGCGCATCGGGCGCGGTCGCGCCGACGCCGTCGTTGATGTTGAAGCCGTTCGGCGCGACGCCGATCGGCATCACCTCCGCGCCGAGCTCGTGGAACACGTGCGGCGCGACCTGATATGCGGCGCCGTGCGCGCAGTCGACCACCAGCTTCAGCCCGCGCAGGTCGAACGCGGCCGGAAACGTGCTCTTGCAGAATTCGATGTAGCGGCCGGCCGCGTCGTCGAGGCGGCGCGCCTTGCCGAGCCGGTCCGACGGCGCGCATTCGAGCGGCTTGTCGAGCCACGCTTCGATCTCGGCCTCGGTGTCGTCCGGCAGCTTGTTGCCGTCCGCCGAGAAGAACTTGATGCCGTTGTCCTGATACGGGTTGTGCGATGCGCTGATCACGACGCCGGCCGACAGGCGCAGCGCGCGCGTCAGGTATGCGACGCCCGGCGTCGGCATCGGGCCGGCCAGCATCACGTCGACGCCCGCCGCCGAGAAGCCGGCTTCGAGCGCGGCCTCGAGCATGTAGCCCGACACGCGCGTGTCCTTGCCGATCAGCACGGTCGGCCGCGCGCCGGTCGCAACCTCCGCCGCGCCGGCCAGCACCTTGCCGGCTGCATAACCGAGACGCAACACGAAATCGGGCGTGATCGGGGCTTCGCCCACCGTACCGCGAATGCCGTCCGTGCCGAAATATCGACGTCCCATGGTGATTCTTCCTCCTTCGTCTTCTGACTTACCGTTGCCGTGCGGCTTCGCGCACGGCATTCCATACCTTCAGCGCATCGACCGTCGCCGCGACGTCGTGCACGCGCACGATCGCGGCGCCGCGCCCGACCGCGCACAGCGCGGCCGCGACGCTCGCCGCGACGCGCTCGACCGGCGGCTTGCCGCCGATCACCGCACCGAGCATCGACTTGCGCGACATGCCGGCGAGGATCGGATACGCGCGCCCGTCGGGCCGCACGGGCGCCGTGTCGGGCAGCGCGGCCAGTAGCGCATAGTTGTCGTCGATCACGGCCTTGCCGAACCCGAAACCGGGATCGACGCAGATCCGCTCCGGCGCGACACCCGCGTCGCGCAACGCCTGCGCGCGCGCGGCCAGAAAATCGCGCACGTCGGTCACGACGTCGCCGTAATCCGGTTCGCCGACCTGCATCGTCTGCGGCTCGCCGAGCATGTGCATCGCGCACAGCCCGCTGTCGCCGTCGCGCACCGCGTCGATCGCGCCCGGCTGCCGGAACCCCCAGATGTCGTTGATCAGGTCGGCGCCGGCGGCGAGCGACGCGCGCATCACGGCCGGCTTGTAGGTATCGATCGACAGCGGCACGTTCAGCGGCCGCAGCGCCTCGACGAGCGGAATCACGCGCGCGAGCTCCTCGTCGAGCGGCACCGGCGGCGCGCCCGGGCGCGTCGACTCGCCGCCGATGTCGAGGATGTCGGCGCCTTCTGCGATCATCCGCTCGGCCTGCCGCAGCGCGTCGTCGCGCGCGAGAAAGCGACCGCCGTCGGAGAACGAGTCGGGCGTTGCGTTGAGGATGCCCATCACGAGCGGGCGTTCGAACGTCAGCGTGAAGCGACCGCACCGCAGCGGCGCGGGAACAGATGGGAAAACGGAGAAATCGGACACGAGCGGCAGGCTTGGATGAATGCAAAACGGGCCGGTGTGGAATCACACCAGCCCGTGAACGGAGCTAAAGCGGAGTTTATACCGGCGAAGCAGGCGCCGGAGCGTTGCCGGGCTTGACCTCGGCGCTGCTGCCGCCGCCCGACGACGGGTCGCTGCCGACCGCAGGCGACTTCGGCGAACGCGGCGGACGCCCTTCCATGATGTCGTTGATCTGATCGGCGTCGATCGTCTCCCACTCCATCAGCGCGGCCGTCATCGCCTCGACCTTGTCGCGATTCTCCTCGAGCAGGCGACGGGCCAGCCCGTACTGCTCGTCGAGCACGCGGCGGATTTCCGCGTCGACCTTCTGCTGCGTCGCTTCCGAGATCGTGCGCGTAAAGCCGCGGCCGAACGGACCGCCGTCGTTCTCGTCGTCGACGTAGACCATCGGCCCGAGCGCGTCGGTCATGCCGAAACGGGCCACCATCGCACGCGCCGTCTGCGTCGCCTTGTTGAAGTCGTCCGATGCGCCGGTGCTGATCAGGTTCAGGAACAGTTCCTCGGCCACGCGGCCGCCGAACAGGATCGCCAGACGGTCGAGCAGGTAGTCCTTCGAGTACGTCTCGTTGTCATGCTCCGGCAGCTGCCACGTGACGCCCAGCGCACGGCCGCGCGGAATGATCGTGACCTTGTGCACCGGATCGGCCTTCGGCAGCAGCTTCGCGATCACCGCATGGCCCGACTCGTGGTACGCGGTCGCGCGCTTCGCTTCCTCGCGAATCACGGCCGACTTGCGCTCCGGACCCATGAAGATCTTGTCCTTCGCGTCCTCGAAATCCTGCATCTCGACGATGCGTTTGCCGCGACGCGCGGCGAACAGCGCCGCCTCGTTCACGAGGTTCGCGAGATCGGCGCCCGAGAAGCCCGGCGTGCCGCGCGCGATAACTGCCGCATCGACGTCGTTCGCGATCGGCACCTTGCGCAGGTGCACGCGCATGATCTGCTCGCGGCCGCGGATGTCCGGCAGGCCGACATAGACCTGGCGGTCGAAACGGCCCGGACGCAGCAGCGCCTTGTCGAGCACGTCCGAACGGTTGGTCGCGGCGATCACGATCACGCCCGAGTTCGCTTCGAAGCCGTCCATCTCGACGAGCATCTGGTTCAGCGTCTGCTCGCGTTCGTCGTTGCCGCCGCCCATGCCGGCGCCGCGATGACGGCCGACCGCGTCGATTTCGTCGATGAACACGATGCACGGCGCATGCTTCTTCGCCTGCTCGAACATGTCGCGCACGCGGGCCGCACCGACGCCGACGAACATTTCGACGAAGTCCGAACCCGAGATGCTGAAGAACGGCACCTTCGCTTCACCGGCGATCGCGCGGGCGAGCAGCGTCTTGCCGGTCCCCGGCGGGCCGACCAGCAGCACGCCGCGCGGAATCCGACCGCCGAGCTTCTGGAATTTCTGCGGATCGCGCAGGAAGTCGACCAGCTCGGACACTTCCTCCTTCGCTTCGTCGCAGCCCGCGACGTCGGAGAAGTTCACCGCGTTGTTGTTCTCGTCGATCAGCCGCGCGCGCGATTTCCCGAACGAGAATGCGCCGCCTTTGCCGCCCCCCTGCATCTGCCTCATCATGTAGAACCAGAACACGATGATCAGGATCGTCGGCCCGAGGTAGTACAGCGCGGACATCAGTGCGTTCGGCTCGTCGTCGGCCTTGCCGCTGACCTGCACGCCGTACTTCATCAGATCGCCGACCATCCAGATGTCGCCGGGCGACACGATCTGGTATTTCTGGCCATCAGCCGGAGTGACGGTGAGGTTGCGCCCCTGAACGATGACGTTCTTGACCTTGCCGTTCTTGGCGTCGTCCATGAACTGCGAATAGGACACGCCTTCCTGGACGCGGGGCTTGTCGAACTGCTTGAACACCGTAAACAGCACCAGTGCGATCACCAGCCACACTGCTGCCTTCGAAAACATATTGTTGTTCAAAGCACCACTCCTTCACTCGTAGACGAGCGCCTACATTTTCCTTGCGGCGCTCCTCGGTCATTCTAATCCAGTCCGACCACCCCCGCCATAAGCATTGACAACCGCCGCGATAGCGATTCGCTTGTCTGGCAAGGGCCGGAGCCCGTTTGCGGCTCCGTGCTCCGCGTTACTGCGGATGCTTCAGATGCCGACCCAAAATGAACGTTTCGGACGATTTGTCGCGGGACGCCTTGGGTTTGCGTGGTGCGACGACTTTAAACTGCTGCTTGAACTTCTCGACGATCTGGCTGTAGCCGCTGCCGTGAAAGCACTTCACGAGCAGCGCACCGTCCGGCTTCAGATGATTCTGCGCGAATTCGAGCGCCAGATCGCACACGTGCTCGATGCGCGCCGCATCCGCCGACGCCACGCCCGACAGGTTGGGGGCCATGTCGGAAATAACAAGGTCTACCGGGCGACCTTCGAGCACGTCCTCGAGCTGGTGCAGCACGTCGTCCTCGCGGAAGTCGCCCTGGATGAAGTGCACGTCGGCGATCGGCTCCATCGGCAGCATGTCGAGCGCGACGATCGTGCCGTCGATTCCGCCCTCGCGCACCGCGTCGCGCTTCTTGCCCTGCGCGAGCTTGTTGCGGGCATACTGGCTCCAGCTGCCCGGCGCCGCGCCGAGATCGACGATCACCTGGCCCGGACGGATCAGCTTGTCCTGCTCGTCGATTTCCTTCAGCTTGTACGCGGCGCGCGCGCGATAGCCCTCCCGCTGCGCCATTTTGACGTACGGGTCGTTGATGTGGTCGTGCAGCCAGTGCTGGTTAAAGCGGTTTTTTGCCATTCGAGAGAGAGATTGCTGCCATTTGCTTCGTGAAGCCGCGCTTTTGGCGGATAATACGCGTCTTCTTCGCGCGGCTGCGGCCCCGTTTCGGGCCCAAGCCGCGATTTTACGTGGTTTCGGCGCGCGGCTGATGCGGTAACTGCTCCGCCTGCGCTTTTCGTGCAACGCGCCCTTATTTAGATTTCGACATTTCCATGCCCGCCCTTTCGCTTTCCCCCGCCGAGCGCTCCGCGCTGCGCTCCCAGGCCCATGCGCTCAAGCCCGTCGTGCTGATCGGCGCCGAGGGGCTGACCGACGCCGTGCTGAAGGAAATCAAGGTGCACCTCGACGCGCACCAGCTGATCAAGATCCGCGTGTTCGGCGACGAACGCGACGCGCGCATCGCGATCTACGACGAGATCTGCGACCGTCTGGACGCCGCGCCGATCCAGCACATCGGCAAGCTGCTGGTGATCTGGAAGCCCGAGGCCGCCGTGGCGGCCCCGGCCCGCGGCCGCCGTGCCGGCGCGCTGCCGAGCGCGGCCGAAGCCGCCGACGACAGGAAAGGCCGCGCCCCGCGCACCGTCAAGGTCGTCAAGGTGTCGCCGAACGCGAGCCCGGTGCGCCGGCCGAAGCCGACCAAGGTCGTCGTGCGCGGCAACGAGCGCGTAACGGCCGGCGGCAACGTGAAGCGCGCGAAAAAGCGCCAGGCAAGCACGAAGCGGCCGTTCCAGGACAAGTGATCGAGAACGGCACGGGTCACCCGTGCCGTCCTGCGAGCCCCGGGCCCGGCGCCAGCCGGCCCGCGCGGCGCCGGGACGCTTACGCGTCGCGCGCCGGCAGACGCCAGATCAGCATCAGCCCCAGCACGCTCTCGACCAGGTAGAACAGGCTCGAGACGCCGTGCAGCATCCCGAAGCGGCTCGCATACGGCGAGTTCGCGATATCGGTGCCCGCTTCCATCGCGGCCACCCGCAGCGCGTTCATGAACGGCTGCAGCGCGAAATACCCGATCAGCACGCAGACGACCATCGCCGCGACGACCCAGCGCACGCGGCGATATTCGTCGCCGCCGCGCCGCACCTGCTGGTTCGACAGCGCGAGCAGCAGCACGCCGCACACGACGCCGACGATCGCCTCGATGCGGAACAGCTGGGCCGCGACCGAACCGGCCGTCATTCGCTCGAGCGTCTTGAACAGCACGGGCGCGACCGCGTACCCGATCGTCAGCAGGCTGCCGACCCAGACGGTCGACAGCAGGCGGAACACGCGATGCGGCATTGCGTCGCTCCGCTTCAGATGTAGCTGACGGAAATGATTTCGTACTCGCGCACGCCGCTCGGCGCCTGCACGGCCGCGACGTCGCCTTCGGACTTGCCGATCAGCGCGCGCGCGATCGGCGAGCTGACCGAGATCAGGCCATGATCGATATCGGCTTCGTCGTCGCCGACGATCTGGTACTTGACGGTGTCGCCCGACTCGAGATCCTCGAGCTCGACCGTCGCGGCGAACACCACGCGGCCGTCCGCATCGAGGACGGTCGGATCGATGATCTGCGCAGCGGACAGCTTCGATTCGAGTTCCGCGATGCGGCCCTCGATAAAGCCCTGCTTTTCCTTCGCAGCGTCGTATTCGGCGTTTTCGGACAGATCGCCCTGTGCGCGGGCCTCCGCGATCGCGTTGATCACGGCCGGCCGCTCGACGGACTTGAGGCGCTGCAATTCATCGCGCAGTTGCTCTGCGCCACGCTTTGTCAACGGAATGGTGCTCATAAACGGCTCAATCGCTAAAAACGGCTATAAAAAAAATCACCGCGATTAAGCGCATTTCCGGCGAACCGGAAACACCGCCTAATCGCGGCACGTGTTGCTTCGACAGGTAACTGACCGCTTAGTTTAGGCGAGCGTGAAGACCTTGTAAATCATAGACTTCCAGATCCTTCAGGTAACGCAGGCCTTCGACCGCCGCGCGCGCGCCCGACATCGTCGTGTAGTACGTGACCTTGTGCGCCTGCGCGCTCATGCGGATCGAGCGCGAATCGGCGATCGCCTGGCGCGTTTCGTCGACCGTCGTGAACACGAGCGCGATCTCGCCGTTCTTGATCATGTCGACGATGTGCGGACGGCCGTCCTTCACCTTGTTGACGACCTTCACCGGCACGCCGGCCGCCTCGATCGCGGCTGCCGTGCCCTTGGTCGCGACGATCGGGTAGCCGAGGTCGTGCAGCATCCGCGCGACTTCGACCGCCTTCGGCTTGTCGGCATCCATCACGGTCAGCAGCACCGTGCCCGACTCCGGCAGGCGCGAACCGGCCGCGAGCTGCGACTTGAACAGCGCCTCGCCGAAGGTCCGGCCGACGCCCATCACTTCGCCGGTCGAACGCATTTCCGGCCCGAGCACCGGATCGACGGTCGGGAACTTGACGAACGGGAACACCGCTTCCTTCACGCTGAAGTACGGCGGCTCGACTTCCTTCGTCACGCCCTGCTGCGCGAGCTTCTGGCCGACCATCGCGCGCGCCGCGATCTTCGCGAGCGGCAGGCTGGTCGCCTTCGACACGTACGGCACCGTGCGCGATGCGCGCGGGTTCACTTCGAGCACGTAGATGATGTCCTGCTTCGAGCCGTCGGCCTGCGGCACCTGCTGGATCGCGAACTGCACGTTCATCAGGCCGACCACGTTCAGCGCCTTTGCCATCGCGGCGGTCTGGCGCTTCAGCTCGGCGACCGTTTCCTTCGACAGCGAATACGGCGGCAGCGAGCATGCCGAGTCGCCCGAGTGGACGCCCGCCTGCTCGATGTGCTCCATCACGCCGCCGATGAACACCGCGTCGCCGTCGCAGATGCAGTCGACGTCGCACTCGATCGCGTCGTTCAGGAAGCGGTCGAGCAGCACCGGCGAATCGTTCGACACCTTCACGGCCTCGCGCATGTAGCGCTCGAGGTCGCGCGGCTCGTGGACGATTTCCATCGCGCGGCCGCCGAGCACGTACGACGGGCGCACGACCAGCGGGTAGCCGATTTCGGCCGCCAGCGCGAGCGCCTCTTCTTCGGCGCGCGCAGTGCGGTTCGGCGGCTGGCGCAGGCCGAGGTCCTGCAGCAGCTTCTGGAAGCGTTCGCGGTCTTCCGCCGCGTCGATCATGTCCGGCGAGGTGCCGATGATCGGCACGCCGTGCGCCTCGAGGTCGAGCGCGAGCTTCAGCGGCGTCTGGCCGCCGTACTGGACGATCACGCCGACCGGCTTTTCCTTGTCGACGATCTCGAGCACGTCTTCGAGCGTCAGCGGCTCGAAGTACAGGCGGTCGGACGTGTCATAGTCGGTCGACACCGTTTCCGGGTTGCAGTTGACCATGATCGTTTCGTAGCCGTCCTCGCGCATCGCGAGCGCCGCGTGCACGCAGCAGTAGTCGAACTCGATGCCCTGGCCGATCCGGTTCGGGCCGCCGCCCAGCACCATGATCTTCTTGTTGGTGGTCGGCTGCGCCTCGCACTCTTCCTCGTAGGTCGAGTACATGTACGCGGTCTTCGTCGCGAACTCGGCCGCGCAGGTGTCGACGCGCTTGTAGACCGGGCGCACGTTCAGCTCGACGCGGCGGCGGCGCACGTCTTCCGGCGTCGCGCCGAGCAGCTTCGCGAGGCGGCGGTCGGAGAAGCCGCTCTGCTTCAGGAAGCGCAGCTCGTCGAAGGTCAGCGACGCGAGCGTGCGGCCCGCGAGCGCCTTTTCCTTCAGGATGATCTGCTCGATCTGCGCGAGGAACCACGGGTCGATCGCGGTTTCCGCGTAGATTTCCTCGGCCGTCATGCCGATGCGGAACGCATCGCCGACGTACCAGATGCGGTCCGGGCCCGGCTCGTGGATCTCGATTGCGATTTCGTCGCGATCGGTCGACTTCTCGTCGAGACCGTCGACGCCGACTTCGAGGCCGCGCAGCGCCTTCTGGAACGATTCCTGGAACGTGCGGCCGATCGCCATCACTTCGCCGACCGACTTCATCTGCGTGGTCAGGCGCGAATCGGCCTCGCGGAACTTCTCGAACGCGAAACGCGGGATCTTCGTGACGACGTAGTCGATCGTCGGCTCGAACGACGCCGGCGTCTGGCCGCCGGTGATTTCGTTCTTCAGCTCGTCGAGCGTGTAGCCGACCGCCAGCTTCGCCGCGACCTTCGCGATCGGGAAGCCGGTCGCCTTCGACGCGAGCGCCGACGAACGCGACACGCGCGGGTTCATCTCGATCACGACCATGCGGCCGTCCTTCGGGTTGATCGAGAACTGCACGTTCGAGCCGCCCGTGTCGACGCCGATCTCGCGCAGCACCGCGAGCGATGCGTTACGCAGGATCTGGTATTCCTTGTCGGTGAGCGTCTGCGCCGGCGCGACCGTGATCGAGTCGCCGGTGTGCACGCCCATCGGGTCGAGGTTCTCGATCGAGCAGACGATGATGCAGTTGTCGGCGCGGTCGCGCACGACTTCCATCTCGTATTCCTTCCAGCCGAGCAGCGATTCCTCGATCAGCAGTTCGCGCGTCGGCGACAGGTCCAGGCCGCGCTTGCAGATCTCCTCGAACTCCTCGCGGTTGTATGCGATGCCGCCGCCCGAGCCGCCGAGCGTGAACGACGGACGGATCACGACCGGATAGCCGCTGCCGCCGGTGTACGCCATGATCTCCGCGTGCACCTGGGTCGCTTCTTCCATCGAGTGCGCGATGCCCGACTTCGCCGAGCCGAGACCGATCTTGGTCATCGCGTCCTTGAACTTCTGGCGGTCTTCCGCCTTGTCGATCGCTTCCGGCGACGCGCCGATCAGCTCGACGCCGAACTTCTCGAGCACGCCGTGGTGATGCAGGTCGAGCGCGCAGTTCAGCGCGGTCTGGCCGCCCATCGTCGGCAGGATCGCGTCCGGGCGCTCCTTCTCGATGATGCGTGCGACGACTTCCCACGTGATCGGCTCGATGTAGGTCACGTCGGCCGTGTTCGGGTCGGTCATGATCGTCGCCGGGTTGCTGTTGACGAGAACGACCTTGTAGCCCTCCTCACGCAGCGCCTTGCATGCCTGTGCGCCCGAGTAGTCGAACTCGCACGCCTGGCCGATGATGATCGGGCCGGCGCCGATGATGAGGATGCTTTTGATGTCTGTGCGTTTTGGCATGGCTTGTGAATTCAATAAGTAATCGTTGTCGTGGATCGGCCGGCTGCGCTCAGCTCATGGTGGCGAGCGCGAGTTTCACCGAGAAGCCGATGAACAGGCCGCCCACGCTGCTCGCCGCGCCCGCCGCGAGCCTGCGGCGGCGGCGGAAATGCTCGGCGAGCCGTGCGCCCGCGAAGATCAACGTGCTCAGGTACAGGAAGCTCGCGCATTGCGCGATCGCCCCGAGCACGGCGAACGACAGCGCGGGATGCGGGAATGCCGGGTCGACGAACTGGATGAAGAACGAGATGAAGAACAGGATCGCCTTCGGGTTCAGGAGGCTCACGATCAGCGCCTTGCGAAACGGCCTGTCGAACGACCGCTCGCCGTCGGCCGCGCGCGGCGCCTCGGCCGGCTCGCCCGCCGGCGCGCGCAGCTTGCGCCACGCGCCGCGCAGCATGCCGGCGCCGATGTAGAGCAGATACGCGGCGCCGCCGTACTTGACGACCGAGAACAGCAGCGGGTTCGCCTTCAGCAGCGACGCGACGCCCGCGGCGGACAGCACCATCAGCACCGTGTCGCCGACGAACACGCCGCAGGCCGCGCGGTAGCCGGCCTTCACGCCGCGCTGCGCCGCGAGCGACAGCACGTACATCGAATTCGGCCCCGGCAGCAGGATGATGAAGATCACGCCGAACACATAGGTCCAGATATCCGTGATGCCGAGTGCGTGACCGAACATGATGCGGGCCTCCTTGCTTCAGCCGTTCAGGCGGTGCGCTGCTTCGCCGCGTCCATCAGCGCGGTGAAACGGTCGAACAGGTAGCCGATGTCGTGCGGGCCGGGCGACGCTTCCGGGTGGCCCTGGAAGCAGAACGCCGGCTTGTCGGTCAGCTCGAAGCCCTGCAGCGTGCCGTCGAACAGCGACACGTGCGTCGCGCGCGCGTTGGCCGGCAGCGAGTCGGCGTCGACCGCGAAGCCGTGGTTCTGCGACGTGATCACGACGCGGCCGTCGGCGAGGTCCTTCACCGGGTGGTTCGCGCCGTGGTGGCCGGTCTTCATCTTCAGCGTCTTCGCGCCGACCGCGAGGCCCATGATCTGGTGGCCGAGGCAGATGCCGAAGGTCGGCACGCCGCGCTCGATGAAGGTTTTGGTGGCCGCGATCGCATAGTCGCACGGCTCCGGATCGCCGGGGCCGTTCGACAGGAAGATGCCGTCCGGATTCAGCGCCAGTGCGTCTTCCGCGCTCGCCTGCGCGGGCAGCACCGTCACGTGGCAGCCGCGCTCCGCGAGCATGCGCAGGATGTTGTACTTGACGCCGAAGTCGAACGCGACGACGCGGTACTTCGGCGCTTCCTGCATCCCGTAGCCGCGGCCGAGGCGCCATTCGGTCTGCTTCCACTCGAACGGCTTGGCGGTCGACACGACCTTCGCGAGGTCCATGCCGGCGAGGCCCGGGAACGAGCGCGCGAGCTCGATCGCCTTCGCTTCGTCGTCGGAGCCCGCCAGGATGCAGCCGTTCTGCGCGCCCTTGTCGCGCAGGATGCGGGTCAGCTTGCGCGTGTCGATGCCGGCGATCGCGACGACGCCTTCGTCGCGCAGGTAATCGCCGAGCGTGCGGTCCATGCGGAAGTTCGACGCGAGCGTCGGCAGGTCGCGGACGATCAGGCCGGCGGCATGGACTTTCGTGGCTTCGACGTCTTCGGCGTTGACGCCGACGTTGCCGATATGCGGATAGGTGAGCGTGACGATCTGGCGCGCGTAGCTCGGATCAGTCAGGATTTCCTGATAGCCGGTGATCGCGGTGTTGAACACGACTTCGCCGATCGTATGGCCTTCGGCCCCGATCGAATAACCACGAAAGACCGTGCCGTCGGCGAGTGCAAGCAAGGCGGGAGAAAAAGACGGCAACACGGGAGGCTCCTTGGGGAACACCCTGCTGCCGACCTGTTTACCCTGCCGCGCGGGCGCCGCGCTGCGTAGACGCGCGCGGTCGCCAGCGGGACGCTGTCGGCAGGGTCGGCACGCGAACCCGGCGCGTGGCGCACGAGGCTTCGCGGCATCGCCCGGCAGGCGGCGTGCGGCGGATGAACGGGATGAGTGAGGTAGGCGCTAGGGTGCGAGGTTGATCAGCACAAACTTTCAAATTATAGCCCGAAAATGGCCCTATCTTCAATCGATATGGCCGTCCGATCATGTGCGCGCCGCAGCGAGCGGGCGCTTCTGCCCCGATTTCAGGGGCGCCATACCCGCCAGCGTACCGCCGGATCAGTGCGCTTGGCCAGCGCTGCGCGCCGGCCATATGTACCAGACCGCGCTCGCGGCCTGCAGCGCGAGCAGCACGCTCCACGCGGCGATGTGCGCGGCGGCTGGATAACGGCCGTCGACCGCGGGCCAGTGCGACAGCACCGCGCCGACGCCGATCTGGAACGCGAAGATCAGCAGGAAGATCACGAGCGTCAGCGTGGTGTTCGCGCGGCCGATCAGGTGCGCGGGAAAATGGCCGGCCATCACCGCGTAGGTCAGGATGCCGACCCCGCCGAATATCCCGTACGCAGCCCACAGCACGGCGGGCGGCAGCGGCACGCGCGCGACGATCGCGACCTGCGTCGCGACGAACAGCGCCATGCCGACGCCGCAGAATGCGTAGACGGACACGCCGCGCCGCTCGAGCATGCGCGCCGCCGCGCCGAAGCCGACGCAGCCGGCCATCATCGCGAAGCCGAGCACCGACACGAGGCGCGCCGCGTGCTGCGCATCGAAGCCCGCGACGTCGCGCAGATACGGCCCGACCCACAGCGACTGCATCGCATAGAACACGCCCTGCGTGACGACCGAGAACGACGCGATCTTCCAGAACGCGCGGCTGCTCAGGATGTGCCAGGTGCCCTTGAACTGGCTGACGAGCCCGCCCTGGTGGCGCGTCTGCGCGGCTTCGGGCGCGCCGAAGCCGATCGCGGCCGCGACGACGATCGTCAGCACCGCGAGCCCGCCGCAGATCGCGCGCCAGCTGGTCCAGCCGAGCAGCCAGGTCAGCGGCGAGCCGACCACGACGCCGCCGAGGCCGCCGACCGCCATCACCAGGCCGTTGACGAGCGGCAGCCGGCCGACCGGGAAATGCTGCGCGAGCGCCTTGAACGCCGCGCCGAGGCACACCGACACGCCGACGCCGATCAGCAGCCGGCCGATCATCATCGTGCCGACGCTGTGCGCGGCGCCGAACACGGCGGCGCCGGCCGCCGCGAACAGCAGCATGCCGGCCGTCACGCGGCGCGGGCCGAAATGGTCGAGCATCACGCCCGCCGGAATCTGTGCGCCCGCGAAGCCGAGAAAGTAGAGACTGGTGAGCAGGCCGAGATCGGCGGCCGACAGGCCGAGTTCGCGCGTGACGAACGGCGCGAAGCCGAGATTGACGCCGCGAAACACGTACGACACGAAATAGCCGAGCGCAAACAGCGCGAGCACCCTCACCTGCACCGACGACATCACTCCTCCCGATCGGATCGAGCGGCGGCTGCGCGCCGCGCGCAAACAAAAACGCCGTCACCTCGGTGACGGCGTTTTCGTCGGATGATAGCGCAATCGCGCAGCCCGGGCAGGCTGCCGCCGCGCCGGCAGCCGCGTTACTTCTTCTTGCCCTTGCGCGCAGCGGCCTTGGCCGGCGCCGCCTTCGCGGGCGCGGCGCGGGTCGTGCGCGCGGCCGGCTTCGCCGCACCGCGCTTCGCGCCGCGCGCGGCGGACTTGCCGCCCGTCGACAGGCTCGCGCGCTCGATATGACCGCCGCCGACCGACGTCGCGATCCGCTCGGGGCCCGGCTCGGCCGGCACCGCGCGGCCGACCGGCACGTGCAGCACGAGCGCCTGGCCCGGCATCGCGAGATCGCGGTGCGTGCGGTTCCATGCCTTCAGCTGGCCGACCGACACGCCGTAGCGGCTCGCGATCGTCGCCATCGACTGCTTGCGGCGCACGCGGATCAGCATCTTGCGCGTGTCGGGCACGTCCGGCTCCATCGCGAGCACGCCGTTTTCCGCGACGTCCGCGCTGATGTCCTCGTCATCGTCGTCGCCGCGCGGCACGACGATCGTCGAGCCCGGCTTCAGGCGCATGCCGGCCGGAATCTTGTTGACCGACATCAGCGTGTCGGCGTCGACGCCGATCTTCTCGGCAATCGCCGCCGGCCGCGCGCGCTCGCTGACCGTGTAGGTCGTCCACGACGACAGCTGGCCGTCGTACGACTTCAGGTTCTTCTCGAACGCCGACGCGTTGTCGAACGGCAGCAGGATCTGCGGATCGGTCGCACCGAGGATCACCGGCTTCGAGAACGACGGGTTCAGCGACTTGAATTCGTCGAGCGACAGGTTCGCGAGCTTCGCGGCGACCGACACGTCGATGTCGCGCGACGTCGTGACCGTCACGAAATACGGGTGGTTCGGGATGTCCGGCAGCGTCAGGCCGTACTGCTGCGGATTCGCGATGATGTTCTTCACCGCCTGCAGCTTCGGCACGTAGTTGCGCGTCTCGTTCGGCATCCGCAGGCTCTGGTAGTCGGTCGGCAGGCCGGCCGCCTGGTTGCGCGCGATCGCGCGCTGCACGTTGCCCTCGCCCCAGTTGTACGCGGCCAGCGCGAGATACCAGTCGCCGAACATGTCATGCAGGCGCGACAGATAGTCGAGCGCGGCGCTCGTCGACGCGAGCACGTCGCGCCGCTCGTCCTGCCACATGTTGCGCTTCAGGTTGTAGGTGCGGCCCGTGCCGGGCATGAACTGCCACATGCCGGCCGCCTTCGCGACCGACAGCGCCTGCGGGTTGTATGCGGATTCGATGAACGGCAGCAGCGCGAGCTCGGTCGGCATGTGACGCGCCTCGAGCTCCTCGACGATGTGATACAGGTATTTCTGCGAGCGCTCGGTCATGCGCTGCACGTAGTCGGGACGCTGCGTGTACCACGTCGTCTGCATGTCGACGAGGTCGCTCTGCAGGTCCGGCATCTGGAAGCCGCGGCGAATGCGCGCCCAG
The DNA here is from genome assembly GCF_902499075.1 of Burkholderia pseudomultivorans. Lineage (GTDB taxonomy): Bacteria > Pseudomonadota > Gammaproteobacteria > Burkholderiales > Burkholderiaceae > Burkholderia > Burkholderia pseudomultivorans. Next base: position 83,933 of record NZ_CABVPP010000022.1, read on the forward strand.
AGATCGCTGTCGGCACTGGTCAGATCGCCGACGGACTGCTTGTCGACGTCGACGGTTTCTTTGGCGGTGGCGGATTTACGGAGGTAGGTGGACGTCGCCTGCGAATCGGCGGCGTTGTTGGCGACAGGGCCCTGACTCGCACAAGCGGCGAGTAGCAGGACCATCAGCGCACTCAATATAAGTCGCATGAAAATCTCGGCTTCCGACGGCTGGAAATTGCAGGCGATACTACGGAAGTGCGTGCTTCACGTCAATAAAAACACCGAAAACTCAGCGAAATCCTGCATTTGGAGCAATTTTTACAGACTCCGCTTGAGCTTTGGAGTCCTCCGGAAACGCTCATCGGAACCGGTTTTTCCATTCGCGCATCAGCGTGAACGCCGCGAGACGATCCGGCACCGTTTCGTGCAGTTCGGCCTCGAGCGTCGCGCGGATCGCCTCGCTGTCCGCACGCATGAACGGGTTAACGGCACGTTCGTGCGCGATCGTAGTGGGCAGCGTCGGCACGCCGCGCGCGCGCAGCGCCTGCGCTTCGTCGCGCCACGCAGCCAGCGCCGCGTTGCCGGGCTCGCACGCGAGCGCGAAGCGGATGTTCGACAGCGTGTATTCGTGTGCGCAATGCACGCGCGTGTCGCCCGGCAGCGCCGCGAGCGCGTCGAGCGACGCGAGCATCTGCGCGGGCGTGCCCTCGAACAGGCGGCCGCAGCCGCACGAGAACAGCGTGTCGCCGCAGAATATGTGGGGCGCCGCCGCGCCCTGCCCGGCCGGCTGGAAGTAGGCGATATGGCCGCGCGTGTGGCCCGGCACGTCGAGCACGTCGAAGCGCGCGGCCGGCGCGGCGAGCGTCACGCGCGCGCCGCCCGCGAGCGGCTGCGTGACCACGCCGATCGACTCGGCCGCCGGGCCGTAGACGGGCAGCGGCAGATCGTCCGGCTGGCCAGCGCGCAGTGCTGCGACACCGCCGACATGGTCGGCGTGGTGGTGCGTGAGTAAAATAGCGGTCAACCGCCAGCCGCGTTCGGCGAGAACGCGGCGCACCGGCGCGGCTTCACCCGGATCGACGGCGATCGCATCGCGGCCGTCCGACACGAGCCAGATGTAGTTGTCTTCGAATGCCGGCACCGGCACGTATTCCAGCTCGTTCATGGGCGCGCAATCATCGTTATGTCTGACCGACAAATTATAGACTGGCCAGCCTGGACCGACTCCCCTCCCGGCCGTTACGTGCTGGGCTGGGAGCAGGCGCAGCTCGACCGCATCGTGTCCGACGTGTTCGGTTTTCACGCGCTGCAGCTCGGGCTGCCGCAGCTCGACGCGCTGCGCGAGAACCGCATGCCGTATCGCGGCCTCGTGCTCGATCCGGCGAGCGGCGCGAGCGCACCATTCCAGTATCCGCGGGCGCGCGCGGCGCACGCGCCGGAACACGCGCCGGCCGATCGCAGCACGACCTGGTGCGACCTGCTGGACCTGCCGTTCGAGTCGCAGAGCGTCGACCTGATCGTGATGCCGCATACGCTCGAATTCACGTCCGACCCGCACCGGCTGCTGCGCGAGGCCGAGCGCGTGCTGATGCCGGAAGGCCAGCTCGTGATCACCGGCTTCAATTCGCTGAGCCTGTGGGGCATGCGGCAGACCTTCGGGCGCATGGCGAACCGGCCGTTCGTGCCGGCCACGCGCGACCAGATCGCCTTCATCCGGCTCAAGGACTGGATCAAGCTGCTCGGCTTCGATCTCGAGCGCGGCCGCTTCGGCTGCTACCGGCCGCCGCTCGCCACCGACAAATGGCTCGCCCGCTACGGCTTCATGGAAGCCGCCGGCGACCGCTGGTGGCCGATCTTCGGCGCCGTTTACATGGTGACGGCCGTCAAGCGCGTGCGCGGCATGCGCCTCGTCGGCCCGATCAAGGTGAAGAAGCCCGTGCTCGCGCCGGGCCTGACGCCGGCGGCCTCCCCGACCACCCATCAAGAACACTCATGACCATCGATACGATCGACATCTATACCGACGGCGCCTGCAAGGGCAATCCCGGCCCCGGCGGCTGGGGCGCGCTGCTGCGCTTCGGCGACCGCGAGAAGGAGCTGTTCGGCGGCGAGCCGAACACGACCAACAACCGCATGGAGCTGATGGGCGTGATCGCCGCGCTCGAGGCGCTGAAGCGGCCGTGCCGCGTGATCGTCCATACCGATTCGCAGTACGTGCAGAAAGGCATCAGCGAGTGGATCCACGGCTGGAAGAAGAAGGGCTGGATGACCGCGGCGAAAACGCCGGTGAAGAACGCCGACCTGTGGAAGCGGCTCGATGCGCTCGTCGTGCAGCACGAGGTCGAGTGGCGCTGGGTGAAGGGTCACGCCGGCCATCCCGAAAACGAACGCGCGGACGCGCTCGCGAATCGCGGCGTCGAATCGCTCGCGGCCTGACCGCCGGCCGCCTCCCTGCCCTGTTTCTCCCGATTTATCCGACATGCGCCAGATCATTCTCGATACCGAAACCACCGGCCTGAATCCCCGCACGGGCGACCGCCTCATCGAAATCGGCTGCGTCGAGCTGCTGAACCGGCGGCTCACCGGCAACAACCTGCACATCTATGTGAACCCCGAGCGCGACAGCGACCCGGGCGCGCTGGCGGTGCACGGCCTGACCACCGAATTCCTCAGCGACAAGCCGAAGTTCGCCGAAGTCGTCGATCAGATCCGCGACTTCGTGAAGGGCGCGGAGCTGATCATCCACAATGCGCCGTTCGATCTCGGCTTTCTCGACGCCGAGTTCGCGCGGCTCGGCCTGCCGCCGTTCACCGAACATTGCGGCGGCGTGATCGACACGCTCGTGCAGGCCAAGCAGATGTTCCCGGGCAAGCGCAACTCGCTCGACGCGCTGTGCGACCGTTTCGGGATCAGCAACGCGCACCGTACGCTGCACGGCGCACTGCTCGACTCGGAACTGCTCGCCGAAGTGTATCTGGCGATGACGCGCGGGCAGGACAGCCTCGTGATCGACATGCTCGACGACGAGGCGGCCGACGGCGGCGCGGGCAACGGCCAGCGCGTGTCGCTCGCGTCGCTCGACCTGCCGGTGCTGGCCGCGAGCGACGACGAGCTTGCCGCGCATCAGACCCAGCTCGACGAGCTCGACAAGTCGGTCAAGGGCACCTGCGTGTGGCGTCAGGCGGCTGCGGCCGACGCAGCCGAAGCGGCCTGACGCAGCAGCGCCGCGTCTGCGTCTGCGGCCGCGCTCACGCGCGCGGCTGCAGCGCGATGACGGCCATCCCGGCCAGCGCGAGCGCCGCGCCGGCCATGTCCCAGCGGGTCAGCGCGACGCCGTCCACGATCCGCAGCCAGATCAGCGCGACCGCGATATACATGCCGCCGTACGCCGCGTACGTGCGGCCCGCCGCGCTCGGATGCAGCGTCAGCAGCCACGCGAACAGCGCGAGCGACAGCGCGGCCGGCGCCAGCAGCCACACGGGCCGCCCCGCCTTCAGCACGAGCCATGGCAGGTAGCAGCCGACGATTTCGGCCAGCGCGGTGGCGGCGAACAGCGCCGCGATCTTGATCCATTCGGTCATCCGATTCCCCGTGAATGCGGCCCGCATCATCGGGCCCGCGCGGCCTCGCCGCGCGCCGCCGATCATACCCGAGCGCGCCCCGCCAGGCGGGCGTTTCCCGGCAATTTGCACGATCGTCTGCCATCGTGCTATCATGTCGCCTGTTTCAACATTCAATTTCTGCCCATTCGATTTTGGGCGAAGTCTGTCCGCCCGTGGCGGGCCGGGGCTTCGACCGGAATCGCATCCACAGAGAAGCGCGCCCGAGCGGCTCGCTTTTTCTCGTTTCGTCGCCCTTCCGGGCGTCCGCCGGAACACCGGACTTCGTCCGCGCCGGCATCTGCCGCCAGCATCACGCGGCCCATTCTTCATGAGCGCACTGTCGCGACGGCCCATCGGGCCCGCGTCGAAGCAAGCCCTTGCGCAGTAAGCGCTTAATGGCCTGCCCCGACGCGCCGCACACGACACCGCGCTTGCCGGCAAACCGTGTCGGACGGCTCGCCCGTTCCGGCGCAGTCAAAGGAGTGCATGACCTTGACCGCAACACACGTCAGCCCGACCGCTGTCTCTTCTTCCCCTTCGTCGTCCGGCGAGGCCCCGCTCGCCGCGGACGACATTACCGTCGTCGACCAGAGCCTGCTCAAGCGCGCCGTCAGCGCGATGGCCATCGGCAATGCGATGGAATGGTTCGACTTCGGCGTCTACAGCTACATCGCCGTCACGCTCGGCAAGGTGTTCTTCCCGTCCAGCAGCCCGTCCGCGCAGCTGCTCGCGACCTTCGGCACGTTCGCGGCCGCGTTCCTCGTGCGCCCGCTCGGCGGCATGGTGTTCGGCCCGCTCGGCGACCGCATCGGCCGCCAGCGCGTACTCGCGATGACGATGATCATGATGGCCGTCGGCACCTTCGCGATCGGCCTGATCCCGAGCTACGCGTCGATCGGCATCATGGCGCCCGTGCTGCTGCTGGTCGCCCGCCTCGTGCAGGGCTTCTCGACCGGCGGCGAATACGGCGGCGCCGCGACCTTCATCGCCGAATTCTCGACCGACAAGCGCCGCGGCTTCATGGGCAGCTTCCTCGAGTTCGGCACGCTGATCGGCTACGTGATGGGCGCGGGCGTCGTCGCGCTGCTCACTGCGTCGCTGTCGCAGGAAGCGCTGCTGTCGTGGGGCTGGCGCGTGCCGTTCCTGATCGCGGGCCCGCTCGGCCTGATCGGCCTCTATATCCGGATGAAGCTCGAGGAAACGCCGGCGTTCAAGCGCCAGGCCGAGGAGCGCGAAGCGCAGGACAAGGCCGTGCCGAAGGCGCGCTTTCGCGAAACGCTGCTGCGCAACTGGCGCGCGCTGCTGCTGTGCGTCGGCCTCGTGCTGATCTTCAACGTCACCGACTACATGGTGCTGTCGTATCTGCCGAGCTTCATGTCGTCGACGCTGCACTTCGACGAATCGCACAGCCTCGTGCTGGTGCTGCTCGTGATGGTGCTGATGATGCCGATGACGCTCGCCGCCGGCCGCCTGTCCGACCGGATCGGCCGCAAGCCGGTGATGCTCGCCGGCTGCGTCGGCCTGTTCGTGCTGTCGATCCCGGCGCTGATGCTGATCCACGCGGGCACTACCGCGTCGGTGTTCGGCGGCCTGCTGATCCTCGGCGTGCTGCTGTCGTGCTTCACCGGCGTAATGCCGTCGGCGCTGCCGGCGCTGTTCCCGACCGAGATCCGCTACGGCGCGCTCGCGATCGGCTTCAACGTGTCGGTGTCGCTGTTCGGCGGCACGACGCCGCTCGTGACCGCGTGGCTCGTCGACGTGACCCACAACCTGATGATGCCCGCGTACTACATGATGGGCGCCGCCGTGATCGGCGTCGTGTCGGTCGTCGCGCTCGCGGAAACCGCGCGCCAGCCGCTGAAGGGCTCGCCGCCGGCCGTCGCGACGCGCCGCGAGGCGCACCAGCTCGTGCGCAAGCTGCGCGACGAGGACGAATCGGAGCTGTACGGCGTCGTCTCGACCGCGCGCGCCTGAGCGCGGCAATGAAAAAGCCCCGGCGGGAACCGGGGCTCGATCGCACGGCCGGCTGCCCGGCCCTCACATCCGCCCGACCGGTGCATGCGCGCCGGCCGGGCTTTTTTTCATCTGCGCGTTGTGCGCGCCGTCATGCCTGCGCTTCGCAGTGACGGCAGAAGATCAGTGCGCGCGAGCGCGCCACGGCCGCCTGTGCGCCGCGTGCAGCGACGATCAGGCCGACCTGGCCGAGATTGAAATCGCGCTCGACCATCAGCTGCGTCAGCGCGGCCAGCGGCAACAGGACCGACGGGTGGTACAGGCTCGATTCGATCAGGGCTTTCATCATCGGCTCCATCTGGCAACGCGCTATTCGATGGAGTGGATTCTAGGGATCGTCGCCATCCGGATAAACCGCAGGAAAGCGAAGTCACTTGTCAGCGCCCAAGAACAATCGACGGCAGTCGGGGGCGGTGCATGCGGGCCGCCGCTGTCCGCCCCTCCCGCCGGCCCGGCCGTCGCTTCAGTCGAGCGGCGTCTCGACGAACGCCGGCAGCGCCTCCGCACGCGCGGAATGCGCGGCGAGCGCCGGATAGCGGGCCGGATCGATCCGCGCGAGCGGCGCAAAATCGGCCGCCATGAACTGCGTGAAGCGCCACGCGATCGCCGTCGTCACGTCCGGCTGCAGCAGCCGCGCGCCGCCGAACCAGCCGTGCGCGGCCGCGACCAGCGGCTCGAGCGCGTCATACGCGGCCTCGAGCTGGCTCAGCACGCGCTCGAGCCACGGTTCGTGCTGCTTGTCGGTCGGCCGCAGCATCTGCTCGTAGACGACCTGCACGGTCTTCTCGGCCGCCGCGAGCGCGAAGCCGACCGGCACCAGCGCGCGCAGCCGCGCGTCGGGCGCGTCGGGCAGCAGACGCCGTTCCGGCGCGACGCGGTGGTCGAGATAGTCGACGATCAGCGACGAATCGATCAGCGTCGCGCCGTCGTCGGTCACGAGCGTCGGCGCCTTGACGACCGGATTGACCGTCCTGAACCGGTCGAAGTGACGGAACACCGACAGAGGCTCGTGTTCGAACGGTAGGTCGAGCAGCTTCGCCGAAATGGCGACGCGGCGCACGAACGGGGAATCCAGCATGCCGATCAGCTTCATCGCAAACGCTCCGCTTGAGGGAATGGGACCGACGACTGTAGCAGCGTCGCGCGGGCGCGCCTAGCGCGGCGTGCGCGTGCCCGCGACATCGCACGGTGCCGACCGGGCCGACACCCGCCCCGTGTCGACCGATACGCGTCAACACCCATCCCGCTGCCCCGCAACCGTGACCATAATGCAGGTTCACGCCTTCTCCATCGCGAGGTCCGCCATGTGGTATGCCCTCGTCGAGCAGCAGCGGGAATGGATGCGCGCGTGGCGCGACGCGACGCGGCACGCGTTCGACGCGTGGCCGGCGGCGACGCTGCCGCATGCTGCGTCGTCGTGCTACGACGACCTGTTCGAGCCACTGCTCGGGCCGCCGGCCGGACCGCCGTGCTTCGACATCGGGCCGCTGGCCGTCAACGGCCGCCACCTCCCCATCGACGAGCGGATCGCCGCGCACACGCCGTTCTGCGACCTGCGCCGCTTCGCTCGCGCCGGCGCCGCGCGCACCGTGCTGCTGTGCGTGCCGCTCGCGGGTCATGCGGCCGTGATGATGCGCGAAACCGTCGAGACGCTGCTCGCCGACGGCGACGTATCCGTGACCGACTGGATCAATGCGCGCGACATCCCGCCCGCCGCGGGCCGTTTCGGGCTCGACGAATACGTGGCGATGCTCGACGGCTTCCTCGATGCGCAGCTGGACGACCGACGCCCGTTGCACGTCATCGCGGTGTGCCAGGCCACCGTGCCCGCGCTCGGCGCGCTCGCGCTGCGCGCCGGCCGCGGCCTCGCGCCGCCGGCGAGCGTCGCGCTGATCGGCGGCCCGCTCGATGCGCGCGTCAACCCGAGCGCGCTCGGCACCGCCGCCGCGTCGCATTCGCTCGCGTGGTGCCGCCGTCACCTGATCGACATCGTGCCGCCCGGCTTTCGCGGACACGGTCGCCACGTGTTCCCGACCTATCTGCAGCAGGGCGAGATCGCGCTGTTGTACCCGCAACGCTTCCTGACGCTGATCGACGACTATGCGCGCGCCGCGTCGCGCTTCGACACGCCCGCGCTCGCCGCGGCACGGCGCGCGCTGCGCGAATACACCGCGCTGCTCGACATGCCGGCCGAGTACTTTCTCGATACCGTCGATGTCGTATTCCAGCGCATGTGCCTCGCGAACGGCACGTGGGACGTCAACGGCCGGCGCGTCGAGCCGGCCGCGCTGCGCGGCATTGCGCTGCTGACCGTCGAAGGCGCGCGCGACGCCGTCACGGGCGCCGGGCAGACCCATGCGGCGCTCGACCTGTGCCGCGGCCTCGCCGCCGGCGAACGGCAGCGGCTGGACGTCGACGACTGCGACCACTACGGGCTTTTTTGCGGCGCACACTGGACCGGCGAAGTGCATCCGGCGCTGCAGCGCCTGTTCGCACGGGCCGAGGGCGCGCGGCCGGCGCCGCGTGCACGGAGAATCAGGCGGAGCTGAGATCGCCGCCCGGTTCGCGCGCCGCGTCGAGCAGCCTGCGAACCTCGTCGTCGCCGGTCTGTTCGAAGCGGGCATAGAACTGGCTGATGCCGAACAGCGACAGCGGCCATGCGACCGCGACGAACGCATCGGCGAGCGTGTCGAACGCATACCGCGCGCTCGCCGGCGCGACCGGCACCGCGGCGATAATCCGCGCCGGATGGCGTTCGCGCAGCGCCTGCAACGCGACGCGCATCGATGCGCCGGTCGCGACGCCATCGTCGACGACGATCGCGGTGCGCCCTTCGACCGGCAGCGGCGCCCGCGCGCCGCGATAAAGGGCCTCGCGGCGCTTCAGCTCGTCGGTCTCGCGCGCGATCGTGTCGGCGAGCTGCGCATCGGTCACGCCCATCGAGCGGATCACCGCATGCTGCAGATGAATCGCGCCGCCCGTCGCGATCGCGCCCATCGCGAGCTCGGGCTCGTACGGCACGCCGAGCTTGCGCACGACGAGTATGTCGAGCGGCGCGCGCAGCGCCCGCGCGACCGGATACGCGACCGGCACGCCGCCGCGCGGCAACGCGAGCACGACGACGTCGCCGCGCCCCGCGTAGTCGTGCAGCGCGCCTGCGAGCCGGCTGCCCGCGTCGGCACGATCGGCGAAACACTCGGTCATGATCGGCTCCCTGCCCCTGCGCCGGCCTTGCGCGACGTGCGCCGGCGCCCTTGCTAACGAGCTTGGTGCATCGACGCCGTCGATGCAAGCGGGGTCATACCGGCCCAGGTCAGGACGCGGCCTGCGTGCGCACGCGCCGCGTCAGAGACCGCCCGCCTGCCGGTACAGGCGCCAGAACGATTGTGCGTAGGATTGCGCGAGCTCGGGCGCGCGACGAAACACGTTGACCGTCTCGGCACGCGCGGCCGCGTCGCCGGACAGCGTCGTCAGCGCGACGCTGTCGTCGACGATCACGAAGCGCGGCGCCGGATCGCCATGTCGCGAGTCGATCGCGACGTCGATGCCGGCCGACTTCAGATAGCCCGCGCCGCTGTACTTGCCCGCGTGCGCCGAACGCACGAGCACGACGCGCACCTCGATCCCGCGCGCGCGGGCGGCCCGCAGCGCGCTCGCGACGGCCGGCGGCACGTACGCATAGCCTGCCAGCAGCACGCGGCGCTGCGCGCGTTCGATCAGGTCGACGGTCGCGTCGGCTGCCGCGTTGTCGTATGAAAAATAGGCGCCGACGGACGCGGCGTCGGACGGAATCTGGGCGGCGTGGGCGGTCGCCGCGCAGCCGAGCGCGGCGACGAGTAAAGCGGCTGGTCTCATGGCGGGCGCCATTGTAGCGACGCCAATTCGCGTGGCAAGCGGCGGTCGCGACGGTGCTGCGTCGGCGCAACACACCGTGCGAAACAGCCGCCCGGCGCACGCGTCGCCGCGCGTGCGATCAGCCTGCGGCGACCCTCGCAAGCCAGTCCGTCACGCCGTCGATCGAGCGGAAATCGGCGAGGCTGCGCGCCGGCAGCGCCGGGTACGCGCCGCTCGCCATGTCGGCCAGCGCACGCCCGGGCCCGAGTTCGAGAAACGCGGTCGCGCCGGCCTCCACGCATGCCGCCAGGCACGCGGCCCACTCGACCGGCTCGGCGATCTGGCGCGCGAGCTTGTCGAGCCCGGCGTCGACGTCGAGCACCGACGCGCCGTCGATCCCGGAGAACAGCCGCGTACCGGGCAGCGGCCGGCGCACGCGCAGCGCGGCGAGCGACGCGCGAAACACGGGCACGGCGGCCGCGAGCCGGCGCGTGTGGGACGCGATCCGCACGCACACGGGCGCGACGCGCTGCGCGCCGGCATGCGCGGCATCGTTTGCCACCGCATCGACATCGGCCTGCGTCCCGGCGACCACAAACGCATCGCCGGGATTGGCGATCGCGATCGCGGCCTCGCGGCCGTCGCAAAGCTGCGCGAGCTGCGCGCGCGACAGCCCGCGCACGAACGCCATCCGCTCGTCGCCGTCGCTCGCGGCGTCCATCGCCTGCGCACGCGCGGCCGCCAGATCGAGCGCGTCATGCGGATCGACGATCCCCGCGACGCTCCACGACGCGACTTCGCCGACGCTGTAGCCGGCCACGCAGCGCCGGCGCGGCCATGCCGCTTCGAGCAGCGCAGCGGCCGCCAGCGCCTGCACCGTGCAGAGAATCTGCGCGGCGCGGTTCTCGCGCAGCGAGTCGGGGTCGGCCTGGCGGACCCACGTGCGCGGATCGTCGCCGAGCAGCCGGCCCGCGTGCGCGAACAGCGCGTCGGCCTGCGGCGCGGCGCCGGTCAGATCGAACATGTCGGCGCGCTGCGCGCCTTGTCCCGAGCAGAGTATGGCCAGCGTCATCGCGTCGCCTCGTCCGGTTCGAGCGCATCGACGAACACGCTCATCGCGAGCAGGTCGGCCGCACCGCCCGGGCTCAGCCGCCGCGCGACGAACGCGCGATGCGCGGCAGCCGCGCGCAGCCGCCAGTCGCGCGCGCGCACGCCGCCGCGCGCGACGAAC
>NZ_CABVPP010000023.1 GCF_902499075.1 Burkholderia pseudomultivorans
AACCGGCGCGGCGACCGGCGCAGCGATGGGCGCGGCGATGGGTGCGGCAACCGGCGTCGGCACCGGAACCGGCACCGGCACCGGTACCGGCGCCGCCTGCACCGCGGTCGTCGCCACCGGGCGCGACTGCGCGGCGGGGGCCGGCGCAGCCGCATCGAGCGGCGGCAATCCCATGCGGCTGCGCACGAGCGGATCGCGATACTTCACGTCGTCGGCAACGGTCGCCTCGGCGGCCGGCGCCACGTTCGAACGCGCGAGCGGTGCGGTCGTGCCCGGGCACAGGTGGCCGGTCGCCTCGACGGCGCGCCGGTTCGCATCGCTCTGGCAGAGCAGCGCGAGCGCGACATCGGTCAGGCCCATCGCACGGAATTCGCGCGCGTCGAGACGACGCACGCACGCCTGGTCGACAAGCGTCGTGCCGCCCGTCGCGCCGAAGCCCGGGAACGACACGCCGACGCTCACCGAGCCCATGCAGGTATCGGACAGCGTGGTCGTGAGCCCCGGCGCCTGGATGGCGGGGTTCGTCTTGATCGTCTGCGTGCCCGAATAATTGACGTTTTCGGCTGACTGGGTGTTATACGGATTGGTGCCGGGTGCGCCCGCCGACGCGAGCGAACTGACGCCCTGCGGCTGAACGTTCGAGCCTCCGCTCGTGGAAGACGGCATCGTCACGCTGACCTGCACGGTCGAATTGCCGCTACCTCGAACCCCGCTGCTGCTGGTGGCATTGCCGCCGCGCGAACTGGTGGTGTTCGTATTCGTGTTCGAGCTCATGCTCGAGCCACCACCCTGGCTGATTGCCGTCGACGAAGTCGACGACTGCGAGCTCGAGCTCGAGTCGGCGGTTTGCGCGTGGGCACCGATGGTGGTCATCGCGAACATCGCCGCACATGCCACCTTGATCTTGTTGCTGTTCATTTCACTCTCCGGACGAGGTTTGACCTCCCACCCAGGCAACCGTACTAATTCCCCTGAATTCCTTCAGCTTTTCCTGCTTCCCCGAACTGCTTCCAGCCGCTGCCCAGCTGGGACCACGAGTTGTCCGACACGCCCTGCCACCACTGCAGGGAATCCGGTGCGCCGATGGCACTGCCCGAAGAAAGCGTTTGTTGTTGTGACGGTTTGGTTGTCTGGTCAGGGTTGTTTGACGTCTGCATATTCGATTGCACGTCCTCGGCAGCACGGTCAGCGCCATACGCCGTCAGAGACGCGAGCATCAGAGCGGCGGCAATCAGTTTCTGCTTCATGCCAACTCCTTACGTGACAACAATGCGGGGAAAGAGACCAGCGTCGCTGGGAAACTGGCCCCTCCCGCGCCTGCTAATGACTGCTTCCGGTTGCGCTCGAACTGCTCTGGCTTCCGCCCGAGGCGGACGGCGAGCCAGCCGAACCGGTACTCCATACGGTCGACGAATTGGTGTGATTCGAACCCGCGATCGCGCCCGAGCCGCCGCTGCCCGACAACCCGGCGGCACCCGCGTTGGCATTTCCCTGGTCGTTCGCGCTCGTGGCCGTATAGTGGTTCGCGCCGAGTACGATCGTGGCGCTGACCCCTCCCGACAAAGCATTCGCGTTCTCGCTCGTGCTGCTGTTTCCGCCGTACGAACCTGCGGCACCGATACCGCCGCCTGCTGCAAACGCGCCCCCGTTCGTGCCCGAACCGCTGGCCGTCGAAGTCGTGTTGTGGAAAGCGGACGCCGTACCGACGGAGCCAGACGGTGTCACGGTACTTCCTGCACTCGCACCCGCCGTCGAAGTCGAATTGCTCGTATAGCTGCCGGACCCGACCAGCACCGAGCCAGACACGCCCGCGGCAACAGATTGAGTCTGGTTGGTGGTCGAACCGGCCGCCCATACGACCGACGAAATGGCGGTGAGCGCTGTCGCAAAAATGATGTTGGCTTTCATAGCAATTCCTTGCTGTGAGAAAGTTCGGCGGAAGCGGGCCGGTTCCGCCCGTATCAGGCGGAACCGGCATCCGCACCCGCCAGCCAATGACGAACGCTACGCGCCGTGGCTTAGTGGTGCGACGTCGTCCAGCCGATCGAGCCGGCATTCGCGCCGCTTTGACCGCTAGCCTGTGCACCGCCGAAGCCGAAACCACCGACCGTCGACGTATTGGTATGGTTCGTGTACGAGATCGAGCCGCTGCCACCGTAGCCGGCAGTCGCGCCGGCTGCGCCGAGCGCCGAGCCCGAATCGGTCGCGCTGAAGTGGCCGAACCCGACGACGCCGGCCGACGTACCGCCAACGCTCGACGAGCTGCTCGACGACACCGTGCCGCTGCCGGCGAACGCTGCACCCGAAACCGCCAGAACTGCTGCTGCAATCAGAAGCTTCTTCATGGTCGACTCCAAAACGGCGTGGACGGAATAAGCGAGGAAGATCGCACGCCAACAACCTTCCTGCTTCGAGCAATCCATTTAATTAGGATCACTACGCCATAAAATCGAAAACCCGATCTCGTTAAATTCGTTTATGCAATTTTGGTCAGCCGAAGTGTAGTTTCGTGTTTTTCAGTTGTCCAAATTTTCTTTGTAGGTGTTTTCTATTAATTTTATGAACATTTGCCATTCCACATAAATTCATTAATTCGCGCATCTGAAAATATTAATGCGCCTCTCCTGCGTCGATTTTCGACACTTACCCCGGCGGCGCACCGAAAAACGGCACCCGCCCGCAAGAAAGTAAAATGCGCGAACATATTCACCACTGCAAATGCGACACCGGAATTAATACTCGACTCAATCCGGGGATAACGGCTCCGCATTGCAGTCGGGTGGCATGGCGTCTCCCTGAGCTATCGATGAAATGTCTTCCGGGTAATTCCGGCGACGGCGTTCGATCTACTCCGGCCGGCGCCGGCAACGGCCCGGCGCGATCGAAACCGCTCTGCACTGTCGAAGACGAATCGGCGCCAGGCTGCACGGCACGAACAGCCCGACCCATCCGGGTGAACAGAATGAAAACTGGCGCCACCGGCGCTCGATTGCCGCGTCGGGCGACAACCGCTCCAGGACACGGAGCCCGTGAAATCGGCAAGGAGAAACCCGCGAGGCTGGCACGGCATCGCGAGATACGCCCCGATTTGTTCGACTGCCCCACTGCTGCGCAAGCATCGCGCGGATCAAGCCACTGCCTATGGTTTTCATCGCCGCTTCCCCGACTGGCTTATTGACGAGTTGGTCGCCCCACATCTTTGTCGCGTCGCATCGACCGCTCGCCGGTGCGTCCAGTACCGCAAACGGCGTGCCATGCGTTATTCCACCGACCGCCGGACGCTGTCTGCCGCCGTCGTGCCGGGTTCCATCGCCGCAAATGTTATTTTTTGTTTCAGGAATGTATCGCAATAACGGTCAGGCGCCCGCAGCCATCGTTGAGCGTCGCGAAACAATGCCGGCAAAAGGCTGAGAAATCCGGATACGGGCCTGCGCCGGCCGCTCGCTTGAACGAGTGTTTCAAACTTGAGATGCGAGCCGCCGTGCGTGTGCGGCCGCGCTCGCGGTTCAACTCGCCGACCGCCCGTTGCAGCGCGCGCAGCGGGACGGCAACGCTCGGACGAATGGAATCCGGCACGCGCGAGCCCGATTGCGGAAGGCCGCCGCGCCGGACATCGATACGTTTACGATACCGGCGCATTTCGACGATCCGCACGCATTTGATTCATTCGTGAAAATACGACTCGATCACTCGACGATTGCCATCGTCGCAAATGCACGGATCCGGAAAATCGACACGTCGATCAACGGCCTTTCGCTCGACGCGCACTGCCCTTCCGAAACGACGACGTCGTACTTCAAACGTATGACGCATTGGCATTGCAATCCGTCCTGGTTCGTCTAATTCACGCATTCGGTGCATCTCGACGCCGCCATCCGGCATTTCCATTGCAGGTGCGCTTGCACGCATTCATCGGCAGCCGATACGCGGCGGAAACATTTTTCACGCCGATATCGAAAGGATTCTCAAACCTGAAACATCCGCATTCGCCGCCTGTCGCTCGATCCGGAATCCGTCCCGCCTTGAATCGCAGTGCACTGCAACGCGTCGATGCGCGCGAATCCGGGATTCGGCCGATCGGTTTGTCTGTCCCCACGATACACGCATGAAACACAAGCCCGCGTGATCGCCTGCGCTGCGCCGGCACACTGTCGCGATCGCGCACGGGCGCAGCGGGATTGCAACGGCGCTGGCATGCCGATTGCCTCATGTCGGGTTCAAGCGAGCGGCACGCCACGATGCCAAGAAGACGGGTGGCGGCCGTTCGTCCATAAGCCAGTCGGGGAAGCGGCGATGAAAGCCATCAGCGATCGATCGACGTTCGCGTCGTTCAAGCATCAGCGGGGAAGTCAGCGCAACCGGAGTGCCTGTCGGGGCGCTTCGTCGACATCAGCACAGGTGGACCGGCGCATGCCGAAACGATGCCCTTGCAACGGGATGGGCATCGTTCGCGCGATCGTCGAGCAACTCGATATCGGATTCCTGACGATGTGCGACGAAGGAGAAGACCATGAATGACAGGATTGCGATCGAGACACGCGCCGGCCAGCGCGTGCTCGTGACAGGCGGCGCAGGGTTTCTCGGCAGCTACGTATGCGAACGTCTCGTGATGGAAGGCGCGCATGTCGTATGCGTCGACAGCCTGCTGACGGGCCGCAAGCTCAACGTCGCCGACCTGAAGGCGTCGGGCCGCTTCGAGTTCGTGAAGGCCGACGTGTCGCTCGGGCTGCCGCAGATCGAGGTGGACGAGATCTGGAATCTGGCGTGTGCGGCCTCGCCGCCGACCTATCAGGTCGATCCTGTCCATACGATGATGACCAACGTGCTCGGGATGAACCACTGCCTCGCGCTCGCGCGCAAGACGGGCGCGCGCGTGTTCCAGGCATCGACCAGCGAGATCTACGGCGATCCGGGCGTTCATCCGCAGATAGAAACCTATCGCGGCAACGTCAACACGATCGGCCCGCGCGCATGCTACGACGAAGGCAAGCGCGCCGCCGAGACGCTGTGCTACGACTACTACCGCGCGTACGGCATCGACGTGCGGGTCGCACGCATCTTCAACACGTACGGGCCGCGGATGTCGCCGCGCGACGGCCGCGTGGTATCGAACTTCATCGTCGGCGCGCTGAACGGCGAGCCGCTCGAGATCTACGGCGACGGCAGGCAGACACGCTCGTTCTGCTTCGTCAGCGACCTGATCGACGGCTTCTTCTGCCTGATGGGCGCCGAGCGCAACGTCGGCACGCCGGTCAATATCGGCAACCCCGTCGAGTTCACGATGATCGAGCTCGCGCAGAAAGTCCTCGCGATGACGGAATCGAAATCGGAGATCGTGTTCCGGCCGCTGCCGATCGACGACCCGCACCAGCGCAGGCCCGACATCTCGGTTGCCGCGACCGAGCTCGGCTGGCAGCCGTACATCGATCTCGACGAAGGCCTGCGGCGCACCGCCGACTACTTCAGCCGCGAGCTGTGGATCGCGCCGGTGCTGCAGACGACCGGAGCGAGCGCATGAAAGTCCTCGTGACGGGCGGCGCCGGCTATATCGGCAGCCATACATGCAAGGCGCTCGCCGCCGCGGGGCACGAGCCGATCGCGTACGACAACCTGTCGACCGGCCACCGCGACGCGGTCCGATGGGGGCCGCTCGTCGTCGCCGACATTCTCGACGGCGACGCGCTCGCCGGTGCGCTGGCCGCGCACCGGCCCGACGTCGTGATCCATTTCGCGGCGCTCGCCTATGTGGGCGAATCGGTGCTCGTGCCGGACCGGTATTACACGGTCAACGTGACGGGCACCTGCACGCTGCTGAATGCGATGCGCGAGGCCGGCGTCGGGCGGATCGTGATGTCGTCGTCGTGCGCGACCTACGGGATTCCGGACGCGCTGCCGATCTCCGAGCGCACGCCGCAGCAGCCGATCAACCCGTACGGCTTCACGAAGTGCGCGATGGAACGGATGGCCGCGGATTTCGAGCGCGCGTACGGGCTCAAGTGGGTCGCGCTGCGCTACTTCAACGCGGCGGGCGCCGACCCGGACGGCGAGATCGGCGAGCATCACGAGCCTGAGACGCACGCGCTGCCGCTCGCGATTCGCGCAGCGCTCGGCACGGGCCACGCGTTCCAGGTGATGGGCACCGACTATCCGACGCCGGACGGCTCGGCCATTCGCGACTACGTGCACGTGAGCGACCTCGCCGATGCACACGTGAAGGCCACCGCCTACCTGAGCCGCGGCGGCAACAGCGTCGCGCTGAATCTCGGCACCGGCAACGGCACGTCGGTGCTCGAAGCGGTACGCGCAGTCGAAGCCGTGACCGGACGGCGCGTGCCGACCGTGACGGCGACACGCCGCCCCGGCGACCCGCCCGCGCTGTACGCGGACGCGACCAAGGCCGCGCTCGTGCTCGGCTGGCAGCCGCGCTTCACCGCGATCGAGCAGATGGTCGAACACGCCGCAACATGGTTCCGGAAAGAACTGCAACTCGCATCGATTCAGTAATCGCGCAAGCGTCGTTGAAATCCATCAAGGGGGTAACCATGAATGTGCGGATCGCCATCGTCGGCACGGGCTACGTCGGGCTGGTCAGCGGCGCGTGCTTCGCGGATCTCGGACATGACGTCGTGTGCATCGACAATAATCGCGGCAAGATCGAGGCATTGAACGACGGCTGCATGCCGATCTACGAGCCGGGCCTTGACCTCGTCGTCGCGCGCAACGTCGAGCGCGGCACGCTGCGCTTCAGCAGCGACCTCGCATCGAGCGTGCGCGATCGCGACGCAGTGTTCATCGCGGTCGGCACGCCGACGCTGCCGGGCACCGACCGCGCCGACCTGCAGTACGTCGAGGCGGCCGCGCGGGAAATCGCGTCGAACCTGAACGGCTTTACGGTCGTCGTCACCAAGTCGACGGTGCCGGTCGGCACGAACCGCATCGTCAAGCGCATCGTCGACCGCTGCGCGCCGGCCGGCCTCGACACCGCGATCGCGTCGAATCCGGAATTCCTGCGCGAAGGCTCGGCGATCGACGATTTCATGCATCCGGACCGCGTGGTGTTCGGCGCCGAGCATCCGCGCGCGATCGAGATCATGAACGCGATCTACGCACCGCTCGCGGCAGCGGGACATCTCGTGCTCGCGACCGAGATCGAGACGGCGGAGCTGGTCAAGTACGCAGCCAACGCGTTCCTCGCGGTGAAGATCAGCTACATCAACGAAATCTCCGACCTGTGCGAAGCGGTCGGCGCCGACGTCGAGCTGGTCGCGAACGGCATGGGCCTCGACCGTCGCATCGGCGCATCGTTCCTGAAGGCCGGCCCCGGCTGGGGCGGCTCGTGCTTCCCGAAGGACACGCGCGCGCTGAAGGCGACGGCTTCCGAATACGCGGTGCCGCTGCGCATCGTCAGCGCGGCGATCGAATCGAACGCGCTGCGCAAGGAGCAGATCCTGCGCCGCATCGAGAATGCATGCGGCGGCTCGATCAAGGGCAAGCGCATCGCCGTGCTCGGGCTGACGTTCAAGGGGCAGACCGACGACGTGCGAGAAAGCCCGAGCATCGACGTGATCCAGTTGCTCGTGAGCGCCGGCGCGCATATCCGCGCGTACGATCCCGCACGCCCGCACGAGGCGACGCGCCTGCTGCCGCAGGTATTCATGGAAGGCTCGGCGGTCGACGCGGTGCGCAGCGCGGACGCCGTGGTCGTGATGACCGAATGGAAAACCTTCGAGACGCTCGATCTCGCCGATCTTGCGGATCACATGGCCGACCCGGTCATGCTCGACATGCGCAACCTGTTCGACGAACGGCATGCGGTCGACAGCGGCTTTCGCCGCTACGAACGCGTGGGCCGCTCGTGCGGCGAACGCGCGCAACTCCAACCCGTTTCCGACGACACTCCGGCTGCGCCGCAGCCTGCTTCAAAGCTGATGATCGACTCGCACTGATTGTTGAGGAGAGCACCATGAAGAAGCTGGTTGCATCGCTCGCCGGCGGCCCCGAGCCGGACACCGTCGACACCGAGGCCGCGCCCGCCGACACGCTGAGTCCGGAAGTCCCGCTGCGGGTGCCGCTGATGGACAGCGGCACCCGGTTCGTCTTCCAGCTTCTCGCGCTGTGCTGGTTTGCGGCGCTCGCGATCTTCTGGCGATGGTGGTTGCGCGACGAACACTATGTCGATGCGTTCCGCTTCGGCGTCAACTGCTTTGTCCTGTTCTGGACCACCTTCATTCCCGGCTACTTCATCTTCATCATCCGCTCGGCGGTCATCCCGAATCCGGAGCTCGCCGTGCCGCGCGACTGGCGCGTCGCGATGGTCGTCACCAAGGCGCCGTCGGAGCCGTTCGCGATCGTGCGCACGACGCTGCTCGCGATGCTCGACCAGACCTACCCGCACGACACCTGGCTCGCCGACGAGGATCCGACGCCCGAAACACTCGAATGGTGCCGGCAGCACGGCGTGCGCGTATCGACGCGGCGCGGCATCGCCGATTATCACCGCACGAGCTGGCCGCGCCGGACCCGGTGCAAGGAAGGCAATCTCGCGTATTTCTACGACACCTACGGCTACGACAACTACGACTTCGTGTCGCAGCTCGATGCCGATCACGTGCCGACCCGCACCTATCTCGAGGAGATGCTGCGGCCGTTCGTCGATCCGGCCGTCGGCTACGTGTCGGCACCGAGCATCTGCGACAGCAATGCCGCCGAAAGCTGGAGCGCGCGCGGTCGCGTGAACGTCGAGGGGCCGCTGCACGGCACGATGCAGGCGGGCTACGCAGGCGGGCTCGCGCCGCTGTGCATCGGCTCGCACTACGCAGTGCGCTGCCGCGCGCTGCGCGAGATCGGCGGCCTCGGGCCCGAACTCGCCGAGGACCACTCGACCACGATGATCTTCAACTCGAAGGGCTGGCGCGGCATGCACGCGCTGAATGCGATTGCGAACGGCGAAGGGCCGCGCACCTTCGCCGATCTCGCGACGCAGGAATTCCAGTGGTCGAAGAGCGTGATGATCATCATGCTGCGCTACACGCGACACTATTTCGGCGGGCTGCCGCTGAAGCTGAAGGCGCAGTTCCTGTTCTGCCAGCTCTGGTATCCGCTGTGCGCGCTCGCGATGGCCGGCAGCGTCGTGATCCCGGTCGTTGCGCTGCTGACCGGCCGCGTGTGGGCGCATGTCGACTACCTGACCTATCTGACCTACGCGCTGCCGCTCACCGTGCTGATCCTGTGCGTCGTGACCTGGGCGACGCACGCGACGCAATCGTGCCGCCCGCTGAATACGAAGCTGCTGTCGTGGGAAGGGCTGTCGTTCGTGTTTGCCCGCTGGCCGTGGGTCGTGCTCGGCTGCGCGTCGGCGATCTTCGACTGCCTGCGCGGCCGGGAATTCGCGTTCAAGGTCACGCCGAAAGGCGGCGCGATCGAGCAGGACGCGCCGCTGCGCGTCGTCGCGCCGTATCTGCTGATCTCGATGTTCTGCAGCGTGCCGGTGGTCGCGGTCGAGAATCCGCACAACGCCGGCGGGTTCTATCTGTTCTCGACGCTGACGAGCATCCTGTATCTGGTGATCGCGGCCGTCGTCGCGGTCAATCACGGCAAGGAGCAGGGCCTCGCCGCGTCGACGCTCCGGCAGATGTTCTTCAGCCGCCTGCCGGTGCGCAACGCGCTGTTCGTGTTTGCGCTTGCGATGCTGCTCGCCGGCATCGGCCTGCGCGCGCCGAAAGGCTGGCAGGCCGTGACGTGGCGTTCCGGCGTGCCGGCCGTGCTCGCGCCTGCGCCGGGACAGCCGGTGAAGCAGCCGGCGCTCGGCGCGTACGATCCCGACAACACGTTCTCGGCGGATGCGAATCTCGCCTTCGATCACGTGTTCGTGTCGTGGAATGCACCCGACCTCGACACGCAAATCGACCGCGCATACCGCGACGCGCAGGCCCGCAACCGCGAGCTGATGGTGACGGTCGAGCCGTGGGCGCTCGACGGCAGCCGCAAGGGCGCGCTGCTCGAGGATATCGCGCACGGCCGCTACGATGCGCGCATCGCCGCGACCTGTTCGGCGCTCGCCGCATTGCAGGCGCCGGTGTTCGTGCGCTGGGGCCACGAGATGGAAACCGACACCGGGCGCTATCCGTGGGCGATCGGCGACGCATCGGGCTATGTCGACGCCTACCGGCGCGTCGTGACCGCCTGCCGCGCGATGACCGACAAGCTGCGCTTCGTCTGGTCGCCCGCGGGCAACCGAAACCTCGACGACTACTTCCCGGGCCGCGGCTATGCGGACGCGGTCGGCCTGTCGGTGTTCGACTGCCCGCGCTGCGCGGTATGGCCGGCCGGCGGCCGCTCGTCCGCCGCGAGCATCCTGCGGGTCAAGTACGCGCGGGTGGCCGACTACGGGCTGCCGGTGATGGTCACGGAACTCGGCGTCGACGGCTCGGACGCGCGCAAGCGCGACGAACTCGACGAATTCCAGCGGTCGCTTTGGCGCTATCCGCTGCTGAAGGCGGTGCTCTATTTCAATGCGGTCGATACGCCCGGCGCATGGCCCGCGCATTACGTGCCGGACTGGCGAATCGAGCCGGCGTTTTTGCAGGCGGAGGTGGTCGCGAAATAGGCGGGGGCCCGGGGGCGCAGCACGCCCCCTTCGGCTAGGGGTTTACACGTAAGCATATTGTCAGAATGTTATCGATATGCCGATAATGTTCTCATGGATGTGAAAACCGCAGTGCGCGTCTTCGACGTGATCAATCTCTTTGCCGAGGTCCGGCAACCGATGATCT
The DNA here is from genome assembly GCF_902499075.1 of Burkholderia pseudomultivorans. GTDB lineage: Bacteria > Pseudomonadota > Gammaproteobacteria > Burkholderiales > Burkholderiaceae > Burkholderia > Burkholderia pseudomultivorans. The sequence goes on from NZ_CABVPP010000023.1 coordinate 10,773, forward strand.
ACAGCGAGATTGCGCGTCGAACCGAGATCCCGCTATCGAGCTGCCACGCGCTGTTGCAGACGATGGTGGCCAAGGGCTATCTCTATGCACCGGGCGTCAAGGCCGGCTATTACCCGACCCAGCGCCTGCTGCATGTCGCGCGGGACATCTGCAGCGAGGATCCGCTGACGCTGATGTTCCAGCCGCTGCTTTGCGCGCTGCGCGACGCGACCGGCGAAACGGCCGCGCTCGCCACGCTGGCGGGCAATCGCGTCGTCTATCTCGATGTCGTGGAATCGCGCCAGAAAATCCGCTACAGCGACGAGCCAGGCGGCTTCATGTCCGTCGCGAGCGCGGCCGGCAAGGCGCTGCTCGGCGCACTTGCGCCCGCCGCGCGGCGCAGGCTACTCGACAGCTGCGAACCGCTGACGGTTGCGCCCGGCGGCTCGTTCGTGAATCGCGAGACGTTCGAACGCGACATCGAGCAGGGCGTGATCGACGGCTGGCACCGCTCGACCGGGGAAAGCGTCGAGGATGTGGCCGGCCTCGCGCGCGGCTTCCTGATTCATGGCGAGGCCTTCGCGCTCGTCATCGGCGCGCCCAAGGCGCGTCTTCTGAGGCACGAGCAGCAAGCAGTGAAAGCGCTGCTCGACGTTTATGCACAAATCCCGCCGTCGTTGCTGGCCGCCTGACGGCGCACGCAACGTTCGCCGGGAACGATCCAGATCGGCACAGCAGCACGGCAGCGGCAGCATGGCTAACGGTAACGAAGCACATGCCGCCGGCTCCGGACATCGAGGAATTGCGCATGCGTTGGAAGAACCGGCCGGAAGGCTCGAACTGGGGCGACTTCGGCCCCGATGACCAGTTGGGCCGCCCGAACCTCATCGGCGCGGAGCAGGTGCTCAAGGGCGCGCGCGAAATCCGTGCGGGCCTGAGCTTCACGCTGTCGCTGCCGCTCGACTTTCCCGGCGACAGCAAGCTCAACGCGCGGCGCCATCCGCCGGTGCTGCGCCCGACGACGCGCGACGGCCTGCCCTATGTGAACTTCCCGTTCGCGCGCAACGTGCCGGGCGCGAGCGACGTGGTGAGCGACGACCAGGTGCTGCTGTCGCTGCAATACTCGACGCAATGGGATTCGCTTGCGCATGTGGGCGCACGCTTCGACGCCGACGGCGACGGCCTGGCCGAAAGCGTCTACTACAACGGCTATCGCGCGGACCACGATATCGTCGGCCCGATCCAGTACCGCGCGGACGGCGGCTTCGCGCCGCACGCGTGCGGTGGCGAGCATAGCCGCGCGACCGCGCTCGGCATCGAAAATCTCGCGGTAAAAGGCATGCAGGGCCGCGGCGTGCTGATCGATTTCGTCGCGCATTTCGGACGCGAATACCGCACGATCGGCTACGACGATCTGATGCGGGTCATGCAGGCGGACAACGTCACCGTCGAACCCGGCGACATGCTCGTGCTGCGCACGGGCTTCGCCGAAATGATCGTCGAGATGAATCGCGAGCCCGACGAAGCCGTGCTCGCGAGCCATTGCAGCGCGCTCGACGGTCGCGACGCGCGCCTGCTGCAGTGGATTACCGATTCGGGTATCGCCGCGCTCGCCGCCGACAACTATGCGGTCGAACGCTACCCGGCACGCGAGCCGGCCACGCCGGGCGAACATCCGCTGTTGCCGCTGCATCATCACTGCCTGTTCAAGCTGGGCCTGCCGCTCGGCGAGCTGTGGTATCTGCGCGAACTCGCCGCGTGGATGCGCGAACACAGGCGGTCGCGCTTCATGCTCACCGCCCCGCCGCTGCGGCTGCCGGGCGCGATGGGCTCTCCCGTCACACCGGTCGCGACCGTGTGAGCGCGGTCCGCGCACATTCATTTTCAAGTCTCTCCATTAGGATTCCAGACATGATCAAAGAACGTGTCCTGATCACCGGCGGCCATGCCGGCATCGGCGCGGCGTGCGCCGCACGCTGCGAAGCGGACGGCTATGAAGCGATCGTCATCGACCGCGACGGCGACGGCATCGTCGCCGATCTCTCCGACACGCGGGCCACGGCGGCGGCGCTCGAGCGCGCACTCGCCGGCGGCCCGATCACGCGCCTCATCAATAATGTCGGCGTCGTCTGCCCCGCGGACGCCGAGCACCAGACGCTCGACGAGCTCGAACGCGCATGGGCGCTCAACGTGCGCTGCGCGCAGCAGTGCATGCAGGCGCTGCTGCCGGGCATGAAGGCCGCGGGGTTCGGGCGCATCGTCAACATGTCGTCGCGCGCGGCGCTCGGCAAGGAGCTGCGCACCGCATACTCGGCCACCAAGGCCGCGCTCATCGGCATGACGCGCGTATGGGCGCTGGAGCTGGGCCCGTTCGGCGTGACCGCGAACGCGATCGGCCCCGGCCCCATCCGCACCGCGCTGTTCGACCGCGCCAACCCGCCCGGCGCGCCGCGCACCCGGGCCATCGTCGATGCGGTGCCCGTCAAACGCGTCGGCACGCCGGACGACATCGCGCACGCCGCGTCGTATCTGCTCGACGCGCGCAGCGGCTTCGTCACCGGCCAGGTGTTGTATGTATGCGGCGGCATGACCGTCGGCGTCGCGGGTATCTGACGATGCCGCCCATCGATCGCCGCGAAGCCGGCTCGCGCCCTCTGCAAACCGGGCTGCCGCCCGACGTCCGGCGCGCCGGCATCGTCGGTGCGGGCAGCATCGGCATCGCATTCGCGCTGGTGTTCGCGCGCGCCGGCTGGCGCGTGCGGCTGTTCGATCCCGATCGGGCGCGACGCGCGGCGGCGCCGGCCGAAATCGCGTCGCGGCTGGCCGACCTCGCGCACTTCGCGCTGCTCGACGAAAGCGCGGCCTGCATCGCCGCACGCGTCGAACTCGTCGAATCGCTCGAAGCCGCCGCAGCCGATGCCGATCTCGTACAGGAATGCGCGCCCGAACGCGTCGAACTCAAGCGCGCCCTCTTCGCGCAGCTCGACCGCGCCGCACCTCCGCACGCAATTCTCGCGAGCGCGTCGTCGTTTCTCTGCGCGTCGGCGTTCGTCGACGAAACCGTTGCGGGCCGCGCACGCTGCCTCGTCGCGCATCCGGGCAATCCGCCGTACCTGATACCCGTGATCGAGATCGTGCCCGCCCCCTTTACGGCCGAGCACGCCACCGCACATGCGATTGCGCTCTACCAAGCAGCGGGCCTGACGCCCGTTCGCGTAAAGAAGGAAATCGCCGGCTTTATCTTCAACCGGCTGCAAGGCGCGGTGTTGCGCGAAGCGTATTGCCTCGTGCGCGACGGCATCGCGTCGATCGACGATATCGACACGGTGATGCGCGACGGGCTCGCGCCGCGCTGGTCGGTGACCGGCCCGTTCGAGACGGTCGACCTGAACACGCGCGGCGGCATCGCGTCGCATGCGCAGAAGATGGGGCCGTCCTACGAGCGCATGGGCGCCGAGCGCGGCCAGTCCGATCCATGGACGTCCGAACTCGTCGCACGCGTGACGGCCGCGCGACGTGCGGCGTTGCCGCTCGATCAATGGGACGCGCGCGTCGCATGGCGCGACCGTCGGCTCATGCATCTCGCGCGGCATCGCAAGGCCGTCGCACTCGACGACGATTGATCGGCCCGTGCGCCGCCGGGGAACCCCAAAACAATCACGATACAACGGAGACAAAGCCATGCAGAAATTGACCGCCTTCTTCACCGAGCTGATGCGCCGGTACTTGCCTGACCCGTTCGTCTTCGCGATCGGCCTCACGCTGCTTACGATGGTGCTCGCCGTGGTCGTGCAAGGCCAGGCCGTGACCGCGCTCGCCACGAGCTGGGGCAAGGGTTTCTGGACGCTGCTCGCGTTCACGACGCAGATGGCCGTGATTCTCGCGATGGGCTACGTGCTCGCGACCGCGCCGCTCGTCGACCGCTTTCTGGACCGCATCGTCTCGCACGTGAATTCGCCGCGCATGGCCATCGTCGTCGCGACGCTGGTCGGCGGCATCGGCAGCTGGCTGAACTGGGGATTCGGACTCGTGGTGGGCGGCATCGTCGCGCGCAAGCTCGCGCTGCGCGTGCAGGGCGTACACCATCCGCTCATCATCGCGTCGGCATACAGCGGCTTCACGCTCTATGGCCTCGGCCTGTCCGCAAGCATCCCCGTGCTGATTTCGACGAAGGGTCATCCGCTCGAAGCGCAGATGGGCGTCATTCCGCTGTCCGAAACGATTTTCTCGCCCGCGATGCTGATGACGAGCCTCGCGACCATCGTCACGCTGCCGTTGCTGAATGCGTGGCTGCATCCGAAGGCGGGCCAGCCGGTGAAGGAAATCGATCGCACGCGCGAAGCCGCGCCTGCGGAAGCCGCGCCCGCGCTCGACCTCGACGAGGGCGACACGCTCGCCAACCGCCTGAACCACAGCCGCGTGCTGAGCTACCTGATCGGCGCGATCGGCATGGGCTACGTGGCGCTGCACTTCGTGCAGGGCGGCTCGATCGACCTGAATCTCATCAACTTCTTCATCCTGTTTCTCGGCATCCTGCTGCTCGGCACGCCGATTCGCTATGTCGAGAAGCTCAACGAGGGAATCCGCACGATCGGCGGCATCATCCTGCAGTATCCGTTCTATGCGGGCATCATGGCGATCATGGCGTCGTCGGGCCTCGTCGAGACGCTGTCCGCTGCGTTCGTCAAGATCGCGACGCCTGCCACGCTGCCGTTCTGGGGGCTGGTCAGCTCGTTCGTGATCAACTTCTTCGCACCGTCGGCCGGCGGCCACTGGGTCATCCAGGGGCCGTTCATGATCGAAGCGGCCAAGACGATCGGCGCGTCCGTCGGCCATACCTCCACCGCCGTCATGCTCGGCAACGCATGGAACGATCTTGTGCAGCCGTTCTGGATCCTGCCGGCGCTCGCGCTGTCGAAGCTCAAGCTCAAGGACATCATGGGCTATACGGTCATCATGATGTTCTGGGTCGGCATCGTCTATTCGGTCGCGATCCTCGCATGGCGCTGAGCGCGGCGCATCGCGTCGCGCCGCACGCGTCCGGGCAAATCATCGAACGAGGCAGGCAATGCCGTTTCTGATCGAAACTTTCGACAAGCCGGACCACGCCCATGTCCGCGCGCGCGAACGCGACGTGCACCTCGATTTTCTCGCGCGGCACCGCGCGCTGCTGCTCGCCTGCGGCGCCAAGCTCGACGACGACGGAGCCGCGGCGAGCGGCGGCATTTATATCGTCGACGTGGATACACGGGAAGCGGCGGAGCGCTTCATCGCCGCAGACCCGTTCTCGCTCGCGGGGCTGTTCGAGCAGGTCGCTATCGTGCGCTGGCGCAAGGCGTATGTGGACGGTGTCTGCCATCTGTGAGCGCGGCCGCGCAATCGCGCGTCAGCCCAGCAGTTCCTTGCGCCGCAAATGCCCGACATCGCGCATCGGCGGCGCGCCGAACAGCCGGCTGTATTCGCGGCTGAACTGCGACGCGCTTTCGTAGCCGACGGTCGCCGCGACCGACCCGACGTCGCCGCCCTGATGCAGCAGCAGCCGGCGCGCCTCGTGCAGCCGCAGCTGCTTCTGGTACTGCAGCGGGCTCAGCGTCGTCACATGCTTGAAGTGATGATGCAGCGACGACACGCTCATATTGACCGCGTGCGCGAGCGTCTCGACCCGCATCGGCTCCGCGAAGTGATCGCGGATCCATTCGATCGCGCGCGCGATCCGGTGCGTCTGGCTGCCCGCGACGCCCATATGCCGCAGCCGCGTGCCCTGCCCGCTCGCCATCAGCCGGTACAGCACTTCCTTTTCGATCAGCGGCGCGATCACCGGGATATCGGCGGGCGTATCGAGCAGCCGCAACAGCCGCAGCGCGGCGTCGAGCAATGGCGGCGTCAGCTCGGCCAGCGCGATCCCCTCGCCTTCCGGGCCCGCCTCCGGCTCCGGCAGCCGCATCTCGGCCGACAGCTCGACGATCCGCTGCGGATCGAGCGTCAGCGACAGGCACAGATAAGGCTCGGCGGCCGACGCGCGCGTCACGCGCGAGAGGATCGGCAAGTCGATCGAGGTAATCAGGCAGTTCTGTGCATCGTATTCGTACGCGTGACCGGCGACGATCACGCGCTTCGCGCCCTGCGCGGCAATCACCAGCGCCGCCCTCGACACGCCGCAGCCGAGGTCGACCGGACGCGTATGCTTGTGCAGCAGCAGGCCCGGGATGGCGGTCGGGTGGGAGCCGTCCACCGGCGCAAAGCGGCCGATCAGCGAGGCCAGTTCGCGCCGCCCGGATTCGCGCGACGCGGCGATATCGGTCATGTCCATCACACCTTCCTCGATTCGATTCCTGTTGTCGCGGGAGCATAGCGAAACGCGCCGCGCGATGCCGGGGATTTGCAGGATTGTTCAAGAAATTTGCAGGATTGTGTAGACGCAAAACCGGCGCGTTCGCGCACACTGCCCCCTAACCTGGCCCCAGCCGGGTTTTCCCCATGGAGACATCCAATGCCCACCACGTTTGTCCTGAACGGCAAGAGTGTCACGCTCGATGCCGATCCGTCGATGCCCGTCCTCTGGGCGATCCGCGAACACGCGGGGCTGACCGGCACGAAGTTCGGCTGCGGCATGGCGCAGTGCGGCGCGTGCACGGTCCATCTCGAAGGCCAGGCCGTGCGCTCGTGCGTGCTGCCGCTCGCCGGCATCGCCGGCAAGCACGTCACGACGATCGAAGGCCTGCAGAGCAAGCCCGCGCAGGCCGTGCAGGCCGCCTGGGTCAAGCTGCAGGTGCCGCAATGCGGCTATTGCCAGTCCGGCCAGATCATGTCCGCCACCGCGCTGCTGGAACAGAATCCGAAACCGACCGACGCCGACATCGACGCCGCGATGAACGGCAACCTGTGCCGCTGTGCGACCTACGCCCGCATCCGGGCCGCGATCCACGACGCGGCCGCGACGCTGGGAGCCTGACCATGACGATCGAACTCGACAACCGCGGTTCGGTGCAGCCGTCGCGCCGCACGTTCCTGAAAGCCGCGGGCGCGGCGGCGGCCGTCAGCCTGACGATCGGCTTCGAATGGGCCGGCCTCGGCCGGCGCGCGCTCGCCGCGACGGCCCCCGCCGCCGGTTTCGCGCCGAACGCGTTCCTGCGGATCACGCCCGACGGCGTCGTCACGGTGATCGCGAAGCACGTCGAACTCGGCCAGGGCGCCTACACGGGCATCGCGACGATCGTCGCCGAGGAACTCGACGCCGACTGGTCGAGCGTGCGCGTCGAAAGCGCGCCGGCCGACGCGAAGCGCTACGCGAACCTCGCGTTCGGCACGATGCAGGGCACGGGCGGCAGCTCGGCGATGTCGAACTCGTGGCAGCAGCTGCGCGAAGCCGGCGGCAAGGCGCGCGCGATGCTCGTGTCGGCGGCCGCCGCGCGCTGGAAGGTGCCAGCGAGCGAACTGACGACCGCCAACGGCGTCGTCACGCACGCGAAAAGCGGCAACACGGCCGCGTACGGCACGCTGGTCGCCGATGCATCGAAGCTGCCGGTGCCGGACAAGGTCGTGCTGAAGCAGCCGGCCGACTTCAAGCTGATCGGCCATCGCATTCCGCGCGTCGACGCGTCGGCGAAATCGAACGGCACCGCGCATTTCACGCTCGACACGACGTTCCCCGGCATGCGCGTCGCGCTGCTGCAGCGCCCGCCGCGCTTCGGCGCGACGGTCAAGTCGTTCGACGCGACGGCCGCGAAGGCCGTGCCGGGCGTGGTGTCGGTCGTGCAGGTGCCGGGCGGCATCGCGGTCGTCGGGACCGGCTTCTGGGCCGCGAAACAGGGCCGCGACGCGCTGAAGGTCGAATGGGACGAAACGAACGCCGAAAAGCGCGGCTCGGACGAGATCATGCGCGAATACCGGCAGCTGGCGGCCAAGCCCGGTGCATCGGCGCGCAAGGACGGCGATGCCGACGCGGCGATCGCCGGCGCCGCGCGCAAGATCAGCGCGACCTACGAGTTCCCGTATCTCGCGCATGCGCCGATGGAACCGCTCGACGCGGTCGTCAGGCTCACGAAGGACAGCTGCGAGATCTGGGCCGGCGACCAGTTCCAGACGGTCGACCAGGGCAACGCAGCCAAGGTCGCCGGCCTGAAGCCCGAGCAGGTGCAGATCCATACGCTGTATGCGGGCGGCAGCTTCGGCCGCCGCGCGAATGCGTGGTCGGACTACGTGGTCGAGGCCGTGTCGATCGCGAAGGCGCTCGGCGCGGACGGCAAGCCGGTCAAGCTGCAGTGGACGCGCGAGGACGATATCCAGGGCGGCTTCTATCGTCCGATGTACTTCCACAAGCTCGATGCGGGGCTGACCGCCGACGGCCGGCTGGTCGGCTGGCGTCACCGGATCGTCGGCCAGTCGATCCTCGCCGGCACGCCGTTCGAAGCCTTCATGGTCAAGAACGGGATCGACGCGACGTCGGTCGAGGGCGCGGCGAACCTGCCGTACGCGGTGCCGAACGTGTCGGTCGAACTGACGACCACCAAGGTCGGCCTGCCCGTGCTGTGGTGGCGCGTGGTCGGCAGCTCGCACACGGCCTATGCGGTCGAGGCCTTCATCGACGAAGCCGCGCACGCGGCCGGCAAGGATCCGTACCTGTTCCGCCGCGACCTGCTCGCGAAGGAGCCGCGCATGCGGGCGGTGCTGGAGCTGGCCGCGCAGAAGGCCGGCTGGGATCCGGCGAAGCCGCTGCCGGAGGGTCGCGGACGCGGAATCGCGGTGGCCGAGGCGTTCAAGAGCTATGTCGCGCAGGTCGCCGAGGTCTCGGTCGACGCGGACGGCAAGGTGAAGGTCGAGCGCGTGGTCTGCGCAGTCGATTGCGGGATCGCGATCAATCCCGACATCGTCGCCGCGCAGATGGAAGGCGGCATCGGCTTCGGGCTCGGCGCGGCGATGCACAGCGCGATCACGCTGAAGGACGGGCGCGTCGAGCAGCGCAACTTCGACGGCTACCATGTGCTGCGCATCGCGGAGATGCCGAAGGTCGACGTGCATATCGTGCCGTCGGCCGAGGCGCCGACCGGCGTCGGCGAGCCGGGGGTCGCGCCGATCGGGCCGGCCGTCGCGAACGCGATCTTCGCGGCGACCGGCAAGCGGCATTACGTGCTGCCGTTCGATTCGGGCGATAGCGCGAAGGCGTAAGGCCGGATGCGCCGGCTGTGGGGCGGGGGTGCCTTGCGGCCGGCGTCATGCGCAATGACACACCCGCTGACCTCCTTCACTCCTGTTCGACTTCCGGCCACAGTTTCGGGAACAGAAATCGGAGGCTGGCCAGCGGCAATCCCAACGACAGCTCGCCTCGATGCGAAGGCGAAGTCAGCAACCCGAAATCGAGCAACGAACGGACGATTCGACGCGCAAGCACATCGCTCACCCCCAGCATCTGCGCGAATTGCGCGCGCGTCACGGTTCGACGCAGGGCGACAAACTCCATGGCGAGCGCCGTGGCTTCCGGTTTGATGACCGATTTTTCCGACCGAATGGTCCACGGATTGGCTTCCAGATATCGCAACAGATCGAGCAAACGTCCTGTCACGCCGTCGAACTCCGTCATGTGGATCATGAAGCTGACCTGATCCAGACAGCAGTCGAGGAAAAAACGGGCGAACTGCACCAGGCCTTCCTGGGACAGATTGCCCCGACCATCCAGGTCGTTGCGCCGCGTCTGATCGGCCTCGCTCAACCTCGCATAATATTGCTCATGCTCGCGGGCCAAACCCCGGAGCGGCGACCAGAGCCCGTGAGTCAGGTCGGCCGCGCGCAATCCGAGATGCGAATGCAGACGCGCAACCCTGCCGTTGCCATCCATGAAAGGATGGATCCACGCCAGACGATGATGCGAACAGGCAATCGCGATCAGTTGATATTCCTTGGCCCGGATGCGGCCATAACGTGCCGCCCACGCATCGAGCAACGGCTCGATCATCTCCGGCTCCGGCGCCAGATGCCGTCCGACTGTCACGTCCGCTCGACGAATCTCGCCCGGAACAATGACCGCGCCATCCCCGGTCAATCGCTCGTCCTCGGGCAGGCAGGAAAAAAAACGCTCGTGGATGGCCGAAATGCGCGCCGGATCGAATAGCGCGGCCACCGGAAGCGCCCCCCACTCCTTCTCGAGCATCGTTTCCGTTGCGATATGCGCGACCGCGAAGCGCTGCTTCTTGCGCTCGACGGCATCCGCGGAATAATCGCGATGAAGCGCAGCCTCGATCCTGGCGGGCGTCGTGTGCTGACCTTCGATCTTGTTCGTGTAGTACGAATTCATCGCGCGCAGCTGCGGCACGAGCGCGCTGGCGAGCGGAGTGTCGCGCACGGCAAGCAGCTGCCGCGACGTGTCGACGAGCTGTGCAGCCCGTTCGAGCAGCGGATCGAGTACGCGATCCTCGGGAAACAGCGGTTCGAAGGTAACGACGGTTGTCATGCGTCCGTGTCGGGTTTCATGTAGGGTTCGATGTCGGCAATTGTATCCTCTTATTATGCTGATTTATATAGGCTTTTCATATATAACGGTAGAGTTCGATGTAGGGTTCCAAGTAGAGTTATCGCCAGCCGTTTTCACGCAACGCGACAGCCGCAGGCACCCGGCCTCGCCCCACGTTACGTCAGCCGTAACGCCCGTAACGTCCGCGCGCGATGCTACGTAACAATCCTTCACTTTCGCTCCGGCCCTTTCGCTTTCCACCCGCCCCCGGCGTTAAAAATTCTTTGAGATTCAAGGCTGCCGCCGTCTCCCGCTTCGCCATCGGCGGCAAACACCAGGCTGGCCCGAAAGTTGCAGTAACTGACTCGCAACACTCCTTTAAGGACATGCGAGGGCCACCATGGATTGCAAATACCTGTATATCGACGACATAAAAATCAACTTCGTGCGCCGCACGATCGAAATCGCCAATAAACCCGTCGACGTCACGCCGCGCGAATTCGACGTCGTCGAATTCCTGCTCGACAACATGAACAAGATCGTGCCGCGGCAGGCGATCCAGGAAGCGGTCTGGGGCCGCGAGCTCGGCGTATCGTCGCGCACGCTCGACACCCATATCTCGCGCATCCGTTCGAAGCTGCAGCTCGATCACGACAAGAACCTGCGGATCATCCCGATTTATGCGGTCGGCTATCGCCTGGTGCTGTTCGGCGCAGCGATGACGCACGTCGAACGCCACGAAGCCGCGCCGATCCTGCGCACCGCGCCGCAGCCCGCGATGGCCGCCGACTACGCGTAACGATTCGTTCGTGCGCCGCGCTGCCCGCGGTGCGCCGAAGCCCGCCCCCCGCCGCGCAGCGCATCGCGCCCCGGCGTTCGACCGTCGCACGCCAGCTGCCGTCCGCGTGCCGCGACACGACCGCCGCCTCCAGGCGGCGGTCGCATTTGAACGCGCCGCTGCGCGCACGGCGGCGCAGCGCACCTCGTAAATCCTCTCCCGCCGCGCCGCCACTCGCAGCACGCAACTACGGATTCCGGCGCGGCACACGCGCATCGCCGTCCCTACAATCGACGCAGCAGCCGCGCGCCCTTCTCGCGCCGCCGGCCAGAACAATCCGTCGAACCAACGCCGAATCCGCCTCGATCCCGCCGTGCCTGCGCTGTTCCTGACGAATGCCGACACCGGCGACGCCGCGAATCGGGCCGCTCCCACCGCGCCGCCGACGCCCGCCGCGCCACCGGCGACATGCGCGCTCGACGCGTCGCCGTACCTGCCGCGCCTGTCCGCCGCCGCGGCGCGCGGGCTGTCGCATGCGTACTGCGCGAGCGAGGCCGTGCCGATCACGCTCGGCGAGCACGCATACCAGGTGCGCTGGCGCGTCGATGCCGAACCGGCCGCCGATGCGCAGGCGTACCGCTTCGTCGTCGGCCCGGCGGTCGGCACGCTATGGATCGACCCGCTCGCGGAAACCGAATGGCTCGGCGATGCCGCCGACCGGGCCGTGCCGGCCGTGATCCGCGCGGCGCTGCTCGCCGACCTGTGCGCGCCGCTCACGGCGGCGCTGCAAGCCGCGACGCGACAGCGCGTCGAGCTGCTGCCGCCGGCCGCGACGTCGCCCGCGTGGCACGCATCGCCGGCCGCGCTGCGTTTCGAGCTGCGCCGCGCCGACGGCGCATGGCGCTGCCACGGCGCCCTGTCGTTCGACGCGCCGGATGCGCTCGCGGTGTTCTTCGCCGCCGCGCCGGCGGCGGCGCCCGACGCGCGCGCGGCCTACGCGAACCTGCCGGTGCCGCTCGTATTCGAGATCGGCCGCACCGAACTGACGATGGCCGAGCTGGCCGACGTCGTCGGCGGCGACATCATCGCGATCGAACGCTGGCACGCGCACGAGCAGAGCCTGCTGTGCGTCGCGCGGGTGCCGGCCGTGCCGGCGTGGGAGATCACCGGACGGCCGTCCGGCAACCGGCTGACCGTCCAACGAATCAGGGAGATGCCTTTGGAACCGACCCGCACCGACACCTCGCCTACCGGCGCGCACGATGCGTCGGGCGCCGCTGCGTCGGGCGCCGCCGCGCCGACAGGCGACGCGCCGCGCCCGCTCGACGGCCTCGCGGTCGACCTGCGCTTCGAGCTGCCGCCGACCTCGATGCCGCTCGGCGAACTGAGCGCGCTGCAGCCGGGCGCGGTCATCGAGCTGCAGCAGGGCATCAACCAGAGCGTGATCCATCTGGTCGCGAACGGCATGCTGATCGGCACCGGCCAGCTGATCGCGGTCGGCCAGAAGCTCGGCGTGCGCGTCGTCACGCTGACGCAGCCGGCGCCGCGCGAGCGCTGAGCGATGGGCAACCTGCCGAATCCGGTTGCGCTGATCGCGGTCATCGCCGCGCTCGGCATCGCGCCGTTCGCGGCGCTGATGGTGACCAGCTATACGAAGCTGGTGGTCGTGCTCGGGCTGCTGCGCTCTGCGCTCGGCATCCAGCAGGTGCCGCCGAACCTCGTGCTGAACGGCATCGCGCTGATCCTGTCGCTGTTCATCATGGCGCCGGTCGGGATGTCGATTCGCGATGCGCTGCAGGCGCGCCACTTCGATGCGTCCGGGCAACTATCGACCGCCGACGTCGGCGCGCTCGCCGATGCCGCGCTGCCGCCGATCAAGGATTTCCTGGTATCGCACACGCGGCAGCGCGACCGCGAATTCTTCGTGCGCACCGCGACGTCGGTCTGGCCGAAGAACCGCGCGGACGGCATCAAGGACGACGACCTGCTGGTGCTGGTGCCGAGCTTCACGCTCGCCGAGCTGACGAAGGCGTTCCAGATCGGTTTCGTGATCTATATCGTATTCATCGTCGTCGATCTGCTGGTCGCGAATATCCTGCTCGCGCTCGGCATGCAGATGATTTCCCCGACGACGATCTCGGTGCCGTTCAAGCTGCTGCTGTTCGTCGCGCTCGACGGCTGGTCGCTGCTGGTGCACGGGCTCGTGCTGTCGTACCGCGTGGCGGGGGCGGGATGAGCGCGCGCGGCCGGCGTCGCGTCGCCGCGTGGCTGTGTGCAGCCGCCGCACTGGTATTCGTCTGCGCATTCGGCCAGCCGCACCGCGCGCACGCGGCCCGCAACGTTGCGGGCTTCGCGCAGCTCGCGCGCGCCTGCGCGCCGAACGTCGATCCCGAGACGCTGGCCGCGCTGGTGCGCACCGAGTCGGGCTTCAATCCGTACGCAATCGGCGTGGTGGGCGCGCACCTGACGCGACAGCCCGCATCGCTCGACGAAGCGCGCGCGACCGCGCGCGAGCTCGCCGCGCGCGGCTTCAGCTACAGCGTCGGGCTCGCGCAGGTCAACGAGCGCAATTTCGCGAAATACGGGCTCGACGAAGCGACGATGTTCGAGCCGTGCCGCAACCTGCGCGCCGGCGGTGCGATCCTGACCGAATGCTTCGCGCGCTCGTCGGGCACCGGGCGCGCGGTGCAGGCCGCGTTGCGCGCGGCGCTGTCCTGTTACTACAGCGGCAATTTCACGACGGGATTCTCGAGCGGCTATGTGAGCCGCGTCGTCGCGAGCGCGCAAAGCAATGCACGCGAAGGCGGCGCGGCGCCGATCCCGGTCGTGCGCGACGCGCCGCCGCCGGCGCGCCAGCGGCGCATGGACGCGGCCGCGACCACCCCGCCCGAACGCGCGCGCCGGCAGGCATCGCCGGCGGCATCCGCCGACGCGCCGTCGTGCCATGCGCGACCGGTCGTGATGATGTGCCGCGGGCTGCCGGCCAGCCAGGCGAAGCGGCTCTGCGTGCGCTGCCTCGACGAGTGACCGGGCCGGCTGCGTCGCGCCGGCGCGCACGCTCAGATCGCGGCGCGCTGCGCGTCGAGCCACGCCTGGAACATCAGGACCGTCCATAGCTGGTGCTGCCAGTTCATCCGGCCGGTCTGGTGCTGACGCCACAGACGCTCGACCGCGGCCGCGTCGAAGAAACCCTCGTCGCGCAGCCGGGACGGCTGCAGCAACGCGTCGGCCCAGTCGCGCAGCGCGCCGCGCAGCCAGTGATCGACCGGCGCGCAAAAGCCCTGTTTCGGCCGGTCGATCAGCGACGACGGCACATAGCGGTCGAGCAGACGGCGCAGCATCGCTTTCGACTGCCCGTCCGGCAAGCGTATCGACGCCGGCAGGCACCACGCGAATTCGACGACGTGATGATCGAGAAACGGCATCCGCGTTTCGAGGCTGACCGCCATCGCCGCGCGATCGACCTTCGCGAGGATATCGGTCGGCAGATAGGTGAGCGTGTCGATCGCCATCGCCTGCTCGGCGAAGCTCAGATGCGCGGGCCATGCGGCGGCCGTATCGAGCGGCGTCGGCGGTTCCTGCCCGGCCAGCGCGATGCGCTCCGGATGATGCACCGACGACATCAGCAGCCGGTACAGACCGATGCGGCTCTCCGCCGTCATCACGTGGCCGAGCTTGTGCAGGCGATCGCCGATCCGCGACGCCGACTCGCGCGCCTCCACGCCGCTCCATGCGCCCTGCGCGACCGCCGCGAGCTGGTCCGCATGATCGGGCCGCAATGCGTGCAGCGCGGCGGCGATCCGCGCACGCACGGCCGCCGGCACGCGATGCAGCTTGCGCCACAGGCGCGGCGTCAGGAAGTAGCGCGTATAGCCGCCGAACAGTTCGTCGCCGCCGTCGCCGGACAGGCTCACCTTCACGTGCCGGCGCGTCAGCTCCGCGACGAGAAAGGTCGGAATCTGCGACGCGTCGGAAAACGGCTCGTCGTAGATCGACGGCAGCTTCGGCACCACGTCGAGCGCATGGTCGGCCGTCACGTAGAGTTCGGTATGCCGCGTGCCGAGATGGCGCGCGACGGCCTTCGCATAGCCGGCCTCGTCGTAGCCGGCTTCGTGGAAGCCGATCGTGAACGTATCGACCGGCGTCGTCGACTGCGCCTGCATCAGCGCGACGATCGCCGACGAATCGATGCCGCCCGACAGGAACGCGCCGAGCGGCACGTCGGCCTCCATCTGTCGCGCGACGGCCTGGCGCAGGATCGCATCGAGCCGGCCGACCGCGTCGTCCGCATCGCCTTCGAACGGCTGTTCGCGGCCGGCCTCGATCGCCTGTTCGAGCGTCCAGTACGCGCGCGGCCGCGGCGTGTCGCGCGCATGCTCGAACTGGATCCAGGTGCCCGGCGGCAGCTTGCTGATGCCGCGATAGATCGTGTAAGGCGCGGGCACGCTCGACTGACGCAGATACAGGCACAGTGCGTCGCGATCGATCTCGCCGCCGAAACCCGGATACGCGCGCAGCGCCTTCAGCTCCGACGCGAACACGAGCGCGTCGCCGACCCGGCCGTAATAGAGCGGCTTCTCGCCGATCCGGTCGCGCGCGAGCGTCAGCACGCGCGACGCGCGATTCCACAGCGCGAACGCGAACATGCCGGTCGCACGCCGCAGCGTCGCCTCGACGCCCCATGCCGCGATCGCCGCGATCAGCACTTCGCTGTCCGAATGGCCGCGCCACGCGGGTGCGCGCCCCGCGCGCTCCAGTTCCGCGCGCAGCTCGCGATGGTTGTAGATTTCGCCGTTGAAGACCAAGACGTAACGGCCGCACGCGGACGCCATCGGCTGCCGGCCGTGCACCGACAGATCGACGATCGCGAGCCGCCGGTGGCCGAGCGCGATGCCGGCCTCCGGATCGACCCACAAGCCCTGCCCGTCCGGCCCGCGATGCGCGAGGCTCGCCGTCATTCGCGCGAGCGTGCCGCGCGCTGTCTCCTCATCGAAGGCGACGCTATTCAGAAAGCCGTCGATTCCGCACATGTAATTTGCCCGCCCTGTTGACTTGCCCGCCATGTGCGGCGCGACCTCGCGGCCCGCCGTCCGGCATGACGG
Organism: Burkholderia pseudomultivorans; assembly: GCF_902499075.1. GTDB lineage: Bacteria > Pseudomonadota > Gammaproteobacteria > Burkholderiales > Burkholderiaceae > Burkholderia > Burkholderia pseudomultivorans. The sequence goes on from NZ_CABVPP010000023.1 coordinate 27,076, forward strand.
TCGCGCCATATTACGAAGAAATAATTCAGCAATAATTCATGGATGAATTCCGGCCAGAACCGGAAAAAATACTGCGTCAAGCGCCACGTGCACGCAGCGATGAAAGGGCCGCATCGAAACCGGCGCGCATCGATTGATCGGACGAATCGATCAGGTCGCGCCCGTCGCCCACTTCAGCAACTGCGCGACTTCGCGGAAATGCTGCTGCTGGATCGTGCCGTTCTCGGGCGTCGTGTCGTACAGCGATTGCGCGAGCCCGGCATTCGCGAGCGTCGGGCGCAGCGCGTCGCGCGCGAGCCGCACGATCCGCTCGGCCGCCTCGCCTTCGCCGCGCGCGAGCACCCACGGCAGCGTGCCGGCCCCGCCGTAATAGAGCGCGACCGCGACGCGCGGCGAGTAGACGACCACCGATGCAAAGCCGATCCGGTCGGGCAGCGCCGCGAACTGCGCTTCGCGCGCGAGTTGACGGCGTTTTGCCTCGATATGCGGATCGCCTTCGTCCTCCTTGTGCTCGCGCCGCACTTCGTCGATCGACATCTTCATCTTCCGGTTGAATTCGCGCCGCTGATGCACGATGTCGATCAGCGCCATCACGATATAGATCAGCGCGGCCCAGCCGAACAGCAGCATCAGCAGCTTCACGATCAGCGCGAGGATCGATATCGGCCGCGTAAAGCCCGACTGCACCGCGGCATCCAGCGACTCGACGATCACCCAGCCGAGCGTCGCGACGAGCAGCGTCGTCTTCAGCAGCATCTTCGCGAGATTGACGAGGTTGCGCAGCGACCACAGGTTCTTCAGCCCTTCCGCCGGATTGAGTCGCGACAACTGCGGCACCAGACGGCTCCACGCCATCACGCCGCCGACCTGCACGAAACCCGCGAGCACGCCGAGCAGCAACCCGGCCGCGACGATCTGCGCGGACAGCGTCGCCCAGTCGCGCGCGGCGCCGTCGATCAGCACCGCGATCCGCGCGGACGGATCGGCCGCGCCGGCCGCGTCGAACACGAGCCGGAACAGCGCCTGCAACCGCGCGAACAGCGCGCCGATGCCGACCGCCAGCGCGATGCACACGCCGGCGAAGCATGCCGACGAGATCGTCTCCGCGCTCTTCGGCACGTCGCCTTTCTCGCGCGCCTCGCGCAGGCGTTTCGCGGTCGGCTGCTGGTTCTTCTCGGCCATGTGCGGTCCTTCGTGCGGTCACGTGCCGCCGTGCGCGGCGAACAGCGCACGCAACAATGCGACCAGCCCGCTGTCGGGACTCAGCAGCGCATGCAGCGACGCATACACGACCGGCAGGAACAGCGCCATCATCAGCACCGCGAGCGCGCTTTTCACCGGCTGCGCGAACACGAAGATATTGAGCTGCGGCACCGCGCGCCCGACCAGCCCGATCCCGAGTTCGACCAGCACCAGCACGATCGTCACCGGCGCCGCGAGCTTCACCATCCATTCGAAGATCGTGTCGGTCTGACGCACGACGAAGGTTTGCAGCACCGACGAGAAATCGGGGCCGAGCGAGCCGATCGGCCACCATGCGTACGACTGCGCGAACAGCTGCACGAGCACCTGCAGCCCGCCGGCCGTGACGAACAGCGCGATCGCGACGAAGTTGAGAAAGCCGGACGTCGGGCCGCCTTCATGCCCGCCCATCGGATCGAAGAACGCGGCGCTGCCGCTGCCGGTCTGGAAATCGATCAGGTAGCCGACGCCCTGGATCGCGAACAGCACGGCGCTGAACGCGCCCGCCAGCAGCATCCCGACCACGGCCTCCTTCGCGACCAGCACGCACCACATCAGGAACGGCAGCGCGGCCACCTGCGCGGCATCGATCGCCGGGGCGACGAACGCGGCGATCACGACCGCGATGCCGTTGCGCACGAGGCCGGTGACGATCTGCTCGTTGAATACCGGCACGACGAACATGATCGGCAGCAGGCGCGGCATCACGTAAAGCAGCGGACGCAGCGTGCCCGCGATGTCGTTGAAGCCTGCGGCGTGATCTAGCATCGGCGCTCCGAGGCGTCGGGCGGCGGTCCGTCGGGCGGCGCTCCGTCGTCGGCCGCGTCGGGTTCAGCGCCTGCGGGATGCGCGCCCATCTGCGCATCGAACGCGGCGGTCGCTTCCGGTTGCGCGCCTGCATGGCCTGCCGCATGAGCAGCCGCATCGACGCCTGCATCGCCCGCCCATCCGCTCGATATCGCAAAGCGCCGCACCGCATACCCGTCCGCGACTTCGTCGGCATCGCGTTCGATCCGCGCCGCGCGCGCATGCAGCGCCTTCTCGCCGGCCTTGTCGAGCTTGTCCTCGGCGGCCCTCGCCTTGCGCGCGGCGCGCTGCAGGTCCGCCAGCGTCGCCTCGTGGCCGCGATGCACGTGCGCGGCCTCGCTGACCGACGCGCTCGCGCTGCCGATCCGCCGGCCGAAGGTGCGCGCATCGGCTGCCGCGTCCTGCAGCGCGCGCGCCTCGCGCACGTCGCCGGCGAGCCGCGTCTGGATCGCGGCCTTCGCGGCAAGCTGCTGCGCGAGCTGCGCATGCGCGTCGTCGAGCGCGCGGCGGCTCTGCGCGGCGACGCGCTGCTGCCGCGCGGCCGCGACGCGCGCGATCTGGCTGCGCATCTCGCGCACGCGCCTGAGCCGCGCGAGCGTCGCGAGCACGAGACGGTCGTCGGCTTCAGACATGATCGTCCGCCAGCCGCGTCAGCTGCGCAAGCAGTGCATCGAAGCGCACGTCCTCGTGCGACGCCTGCGCGCAGAACGCGGCAATCGCATCGCGCGCGCGCAGCGCGAGATCGCCGAGCCGGTCGCTGCCTTCGCGATACTCGCCGATCTGCACGAGCAGCTCGATCTCCTGGTACTTCGCGATCAGCTCGCGTACGCGTGCGGCCGCCTGCTGGTGCGCGCGGCCCGCGACGAGCGGCATCACGCGCGACAGGCTCGCGAGCACGTCGATCGCCGGATAGCGGTTCGCGAGCGCGATCTTGCGCGACAGCACGATATGGCCGTCGAGGATCGAACGCACTTCCTCGGCGATCGGATCGGACTCCTCGTCGCCCTCGACCAGCACCGTATACAGTGCGGTGATCGATCCGTGCGCACCCTGCCCCGCGCGTTCGAGCAGCCGCGGCAGCACCGCGAAGGTCGACGGCGGGAAGCTGCGCCGCGTCGGCGGCTCGCCGCTCGCGAGGCCGACCTCGCGCTGCGCGCGCGCGAAGCGCGTCAGCGAATCGACCAGCAGCAGCACGCGCTTGCCCGCGTCGCGGAAATGCTCGGCGATCGCGGTCGCGACCAGCGCCGATTTCACGCGCTCCATCGCGGGCCGGTCGGACGTCGACACGACGACGATCGAACGCGCGCGCACCTCGGGCGACAGACTGTGCTCGATGAATTCGCGCACCTCGCGGCCGCGCTCGCCGACCAGCGCGATCACGTTGACGTCGGCCTGCGCGCCGCGCGCGATCATTCCGAGCAGCGTGCTCTTGCCGACGCCCGACGGCGCAAAGATGCCGACCCGCTGCCCGACGCCGAGCGTCATCAGTCCGTCGATCACGCGCACGCCGGTCGGGAATGGCGTGTCGATCATCTTGCGCGCGAGCGGATTCGGCGGATCCTGCTGCGTCGACACCCACGCCGCGCCGGTCACGGGCCCGCGATCGTCGAGCGGCCGGCCGAGTCCGTCGAGCACGCGGCCGAACAGGCCGTCGCCGACCGGAAACACATGCTCGCGCCCCGACGGCACGACGGTCGTCTCGGGCGACAGACCGGCCACGTCGCCGAGCGGCGTCAGCAGCGTGGTCTGGCGCGAGAAGCCGACCACTTCGGCCAGCAGCGTCGGCTGGTTCGGCGTGCGCAGCTCGCAGATCTCGCCGAGCCGCGCGCGAATGCCGGTCGCGTTGAGGATCTGCCCGACCGCATGATTGACGCGGCCCTGCACCGACACTGGCGAAAAGAACGCGAGCCCCGCATCGAGATCGCCGACCAGACGGCCGCGATCGAGCGACACGTCGTCGTCGCCGGCGAACGGCTGCGCGTCGTCGAACGGCGCGTTCATCGCGTGGCGCCCTTCAGTGCATCGCGGCGGATCGCCTGGCGCAGCGCGTCGATCTGCAGGTCGAGGCTCGCGTCGATGCGCCCGGACGGCGTCTCGACCGTGCACGCATGACGTTCGAGCTGCGCGTCCTCGACGATGCGCAGCTTCTGCCGGTTCGTCTGCCCCGCGAATGCACTGTCGAGCGCATCGCGCATTTCGTCGTGACGGCCGGGCGCGACGCGCACGGTCACGAACGCCTCGTCGCGCACGAGCGGCGCGATCCGCGCGAGCGCGGCCTCGTACAGCTTCTGCGTGCTCATCTCGCCGACGATCGCGCGCACCGCCTTCACGACGATCTCGGCCATCGCATCCTTCATCGATTCCATTGTGCGCGCGGCGGCCAGCGCCTGCGTATAGGTCTGCGCCGCATGCTCGCGCTGCGCGCGGCGCATGCCCTCGTCGTAGCCGGCCGCCTGGCGTTTGTCGAATTCGCGCTGCGCATCGGCGACGATGCGCTCGGCTTCTTCGCGCGCGGTCGCGATCACCGCAGAGGCGTCGAGCAGCGCCGCATATTCGCGCTCCTTGAGCACCTTGCGCTCGGACAGCAGCTGCAGGTTGTCGCTCGTGATCAGAAAAGCCAGTCCCATGACGCAAGCCTCTCGGGAATCAGAAACAGGAACAGCAGCTCGCCGAACTGGTCGCGCTGCGCGTGGTTCAGCCAGTAACGCGCTTCGTCGTCGATCGCGCGATTGAACTTCAGCCGCACGCGCCGCGCGACCGCCTCGCCAGTCGCGCCGATGAAATCTGCGAGCAGCCGCCCGCAGCGCGCGCGGATCACGGCCGGCAGCACGGCCGGATCCGCGCGCCACGGTTCGAGCGTTTCCGCGAGCACGCCGAATTCGGGCGCGCGTTCGAGCGCGAGCGCCAGCGCGTCGGCGCCGAGCTTCGCGGCGACTTCCGCACGAATGCGCCGCACGGCCAGTGCGTCGCGCAGCCAGCCGCGATGCAGCAGCAGCCCCGCATACGACGCAAGCTGTTCGAGCGCCGCGCCCGGCAGCAGCGCGAGCCGTGCGCACGGCGTCGCCACGTCGAAGTCGTGCCGGTCGGCTACGCCGTGCGCGGCGAGCAGGTGTTGCGCGATCAGCTTGCGGCCGGCCGCGCCGAACGCATCCGGCGAACGGTAGCGCGCGGGCCAGTCGGACGGCACGCGCGTCACGTGCAGATAGCGATCGGGCCGCAGGTTGAAATCGCAGACCAGCGCATGGAACGCGCCACGCCGCGCGGCGGGCGGCGGCGCAAGCGGCTGCAGCCACGGCAGCGGCGCGTCGCCCGGCGACGGTGCGTGCGGATCGTTCATGCGCCGTCGCGCGCGCCGTCCGGCGTGCCGAGCCCGCCGTTCGCGCCCGAGGCCGCACCCGCACCCGCGCCGCGCGTCGCGCCGAGCAGCTCCGCGAGCCGCGCGCCGAACATCCCGCGCCGCGCCGCCGACAGCGCGATCACCGCGCAGGTCAGCAGAATCAGCGCGAACACGAGCCAGCCGAGCGGCGAGCGCAGCCGCACGATATCGGTCAGCGCGCTGCCGACACCATCCACGCGCGTGGTGCGCGCGGCGGCCGGCTGCAGGAACAGCGACACGTTGTCGTACTGCAACCCTTCGATGCTGTGTGCGACCAGATCCTTGACCATCGGCGCCATCGCGCGCAGGTCCACGCCGGGCCGGTAGCGGATATACACGGCGGCCGACGACGGCTTGATCTTGTCCGCGAGCGGATCGTTCTCCGGAATCACGACCTGCACGCGCGCGACCACCACGCCCTCGATGTCCTGCAGCGTGCGCGACAGGTCCTGCGATACGCCGTACAGGTAGCGCACACGCTCCTCGGCCGGCGTCGACACGAGCCCCTGCTTCTGGAACAGCTCGCCGAGGCTCGCGTAGCTCGGCTTCGGCAGCCCGTTCGCCTGCAGCACGGTAAGCGCCGACTGCATGTCGCCGTCCGCGACGCTGACCTGCCATGCGTTGCGGTCGGACGTGTCGCGCGCATCGTTGTCCTTCGACGCGCTGATGCCCGCATCGCCGAGCACCGCGACCATCTGGTTCGCGTCGCGCTCCGACAAACCCGAGTAAAGCTCCTTCTGGCAGCCGGCCAGCAGCACGAGCAGGCCCGCGAGCAGCGCCCGCGCCGCCCGGCTGCGCCACGCGCACGCGCGCGGCGTCGAATCGATCGTCGTCATCGTTTGTCCGCTTCGTAGCACGCGCGGCCGTCGCCGGCCCGCGCACCGGCCTGCATCACTCCTGCGTCTTCAGCACGGTGTGCGTGAAGCCGTTCGCCGCCTGCGCGACCGACAGGCTCAATTGATATTCGGAAATCGTGGTGGTCGCCGTCCACTGGAAATCCATCGCCTTCACCATCGTCATCATCGGATCGCTGCGGCTGTCCGCCATCGACGTCAGCATCTCGGTGCGATGCTTGTCGATGTTCGCGTACCGTGCGTCGAGATCGTTGCCGTACGTGCGCAACCGCTCGACGAGCGACGATGCGTTCGCCTGCGCGGGCGTCATCTGCACGGCCGGCGCTGCGTCGGCGCTCGCGTGCGACACCGCCATGCCCGACGGCGACGCCGTTTGCGCCGGCGACGCCCCCGGCTGCATCAGCGCGTCGAACTGGCGCACCTGCGCCGGATCGGACGCCGCGCCCGCCTGTTGCGTGGCGCCCGCGAGCGCGGCTGCGCCCGGCGCCGCCGTGCCTACGCCTGTCACTGACATCGCTTGCCCTCCTTGGCTAACGGATCGGAACGGGCCGGCCGGCACGCGCGCACGCTGCGCCGGGTTCGTCCCGACGTGCGATGCGACGCGGCCGCGCCGGCATCCGGCGTCATGCGCGGCCGGCGGAACTCAGATGTTGCGCGACCTGGGCGTTCGCCGTCCCCTCCTGCGCGGTCACTGCGTTGCTGGTTTCGAACGTCGCCGTCGACTGCTGCACCTGGAAGTTGATCTTGGTCAGCTCCAGCTGCGTCTTGGTCAGGTCGTTCGCCTGCTGCTGAACGTCGTTCGTGTTGGTCGCACCAGTTGTGGCCGAGGCACCCATGTTTCGCTCCTTTGCGTGAACTTCATCCACCTTGCGGCAGCGGCCCCATGCCGCTGCCCGCCACGTGACGCGCCGCCCGTCGGCGACGCGTCGCGTCATGCGCGCACCGCGCGATACGCGATGCACCCGATCCATCGCGGCGCTAATGCACCGCCGCCTTCGAGGCGTCCGCCGTCGCCGCGACCGGCGCATCCGGCAACAGCGTCGGCCCCGGCACCGGCTGCGCGACACCGGCGGCCGCGCCGCTCGCGAGCGGCGCCACCGGCGGCGCCGGCGCCTGCTCCGGCGCACTTGCCGACGGTGCGCCGAGCGGCATCGTGATGCGCTGGCCGTTGCGTTCGAACACCACCTCGTCCGGGCCGATCGACACGACGGTCGGCCCCTCTTTCAGCCGCGCGCCTTCGAAATAGCGGCTACCGTCGGCCGTCTCGATATAGCGCTGGTCGCCGTCGCCCGCGAACACGGTCGTGATCTCCGGAATGCCGGCGACGCCGCCGAGCGTCGTCGTCGTGCGCGGCGCGGCCGCCTCCGCATCGCTCACGTGATCGACGACTTCGAGCGCAGGGCGCGCATCCTTCATGTAGTTGCGGATGCGCGGCTCGATCTGCGCGCGCGCGGCCGCGCCGGTCAACTCGATGCGGCCGCGGCCGAGATAGGTAACGGTCAGCGCGGTATCGCTGAAATAGGTCTGCGCGGTCGCGACGAGATCGCTGACCACGTAGAGGTTGCCGAGCGCCGCGTTGTCGACGCCCGACACGATCTGCGCGACGCGTTCGCGCGCGGCCGGATCGCTGACGTAGCCGGACACGATCACGCCGTCGTCGCGCGGCGCGACCGCGAGCTCCGGATACGCATGCAGCAGCTGCTGCAACCGGTGCGTGCGCGCCAGCACCGATTCGTGCTGCCACGGCAGGCGCCCCGACCACGCGACGAACCCGTAGCCGAGCGCACCGAGCAGCACGCCGACCCATAGCGCAACGAGCGCGATCACGAGCCGCCGGCTGCCGAGGCGGCGCAAGCCGCCCGTCAGCCAGCCGAGCCACGGCGCGATGCGATCGGTGTCCGGCGCGCCGGTCTCGTCGGGCACCGCAACGCTCGCCTGCGCGTGCCGCGCGATGCCGAGCCGGATCGAGCCGATCGTCACGACGTCCTGCGGCGTCATCGAGCGGCGGCCCGCGCCGAGCGGCTCGTCGTTGAACAGCACCCGCGCACCCGCGTCGCCGCCGTGGTTCTGCACCGTGACGGCCAGCGCGCCGACCTGCAGGCACACCTGTTTCGCGCCGATCTCGCGATCGGGCAGGATCACCTCGCAATCGGCCGCGGTGCCGACCCAGTTCGCACCGCGCGCGAGCGACATCGTGCGGCCGTACATCGGGCCGCTCAGGAAGCACAGATTCCATGGCGACGCGAGCGCGGCCGCACCGCCCGCCGCGCCGCCGCCGGGCAATGCGCCGTCGCCGTGCGGTTCAATGATGCTCGTCGACATGGACAGGCGCTCCTGCGGTCGTCGCCGCGGGCTGCGAGGCCGCATCCTTCGGCGGCGGCAGCGCGGGCGGACCGAACTTCGTGCCGGGCAACGGCTGCGGCGTCAGCGGCACCGCGATGTCGTTGTCCGGCGGCCGATACATCGACACGCCGCTCGCATCGGCCGGCGCATCGACGCCGGGGTTCACCGGCGAGCCGTCCGGCGCATACATCGACGCGGTCGACACCACGCGCGGCGTCAGCAGATAGAAGCGCTCCATGTGATTGCCCGACTTGTCGGTGTACTTGAACAGGTTGCCGATCAGCGGGATGTCCGACAGCCACGGCACGCCGCTCTTGTTGAGATGCACCTCGTCGTCGTTGAAGCCCGCGATCAGCAGGCTGCGGCCTTCGTCGATCATCGTCTTCGTGACGATGTTGCGCTGCTGGATCACCGGCACGTTCGACACGGCCTGCCCCGGCACGATGTTGCCGTCCTGGATGTCGATCGACATCATCACGCTCTGCGGATTGCTTGCCGGACTGCCGGACACCGCGGCCGCATTGCGGATCGCATCGTCGACGATCATCGGCGTCACCTTGATGCTCGTGCCGGTCGTCACGCTGTACAGCGACGAATCCTGGTAGCCCTGCACCTGCACGTAGAACTGCGTGAGGTTCTCGAGAATCGCCTCGGTGTTGTCGAGCGCGAGCACCTTCGGCTTCGAATGCAGCTGCGCCTGCCCCTTCTGCGCGAGCGCGTTCACGCGAGTGAGCAGATAGTTGCGCAGCGACCCGCCGATCGATGCGGTTAGCGCGATGCCGGTCGGCATGAACGTGCCGGTCTGCCCGGTCTCGCTGGTGCCGATGCCGAACGTCAGCGGCGGATTGCCCGAACCGTTGTACTGCGTGTTGCCGTTCAGCGGGCTCGAGCCGTTGCCGATCTGCACGTCGCCGTGCGTCGTGTGCAGGCGCCAGTCGATCCCGAGACTGTCGAGCGAATCCTCGTTGATGTCGATGATCGTCACGTTGATCTCGACGATGCGCGGCCGCTCGTCGAGCTGGCCGATCAGCGACTGGTAGCGGTACATGTTCTCCGGCAGGTCGCGCACGATCACCGCGTTGATCGCGGGATCGGCCTCGATCTGCGGCAGCGAATCGCCGCCGCCACCGCCGCCCGCAAACGGCGAGAATGCGCCGCCCGCGCCGCTGTCGCCGCCATAGCCGGCCGAACGCGGGCCGCCGGAGATATCGGGGAAGTCGAGGCGCGGCACCGCGATCGTCAGGCCCGAGCCGAGCTTCACCTGCCGCGCGGCCTGGCCGAGCGGCGCGCTCGACGGCGACGGGCTCGTGCCGCCGCCCTTGCCGAACAGGCGGCGCAGGATCGTCGCGACGCCCGGCACCGTGACCTCCTTGCCCGAGCGATTGATCGTGAAATCCGACGCCCAGCCGTATTTCAGCCGGAACGCGCGGATATCGGCATGCTGGCCGTTCGCCGACGGATCGCCGACCGTGCCGACCGCCTGCCGCACGAGTTCGACATAGCGGCGCGGGCCGGCCACGTACACGCTGTTCGCGCGGTCGTTGATCACGAGCGTGTAACGCTTGTCGGGAATCTGCATCGCCTGCAGCGCGCGGCCGATTTCGCCCGCCGCGTTCGGCGGGATCGGGATCATCTGCGTCTGCGACTGGTCGGCGGGATCGACGTACAGGAACGAGCCGTCGTAGTACCACGTGAGCCCGTAGGTCGAGCAGATCGTGTCGAGCGTCTGCTGCGGCGTGCCCGAGAAGCGGCCGCTGATCACGCCGTCGACCTTCGGGTCGACCACGGCCGTCACGCCCTGCGACGACGCGAGTTCGCGAATGAAGTCGCCGATCTTCTTGCCGTTCGCGACGATCGTAAACGGCTTGTTGCGCCAGCGCAGATCCGCGGCGCGCGCGGGTTGCGCCGGCGCCAGGCACAACGACGCCGTGAGCAGCGCGGTGGCGCACATGGCGAGCGCGGCCCGTTGCAGGCTGCGCGATTGAAACCGGATCGAGGCGACGCGTCGACGCATCAAAAAACTCCCGTGGAAGAAACGAACATGCGCTCCAGCGCCTGCTGCGCGAAGCGCAGCACTTCGCCGCCCAGCCAGCCCGACAGCAGCACCAGCGCGACCATCACGGCGATCAGCCGCACCGCGATGCCGATGTTCGCGTCCTGCACCTGCGTGACGGCCTGCAGGATCGCGACGACCAGCCCCGTCACCGTCGCGATCAGCACGATCGGCAGCGACAGCAGCAGCACCAGCATCAGCGCCTGGCGCGTCAGGTCGAGGATCGTCGAGCTCGTCATGGCGCGGCTCCGGGCGCGCGCACTTCGGCGCCCGCGCCGACCGTGCCGTCGTCGGGCGGGTTCTTCACCCAGCCGACCGTATGCAACTGCACGTCCTCCTCGATCTCCTGGTACGACAGCACCGCGAGGTCGGGCAGCACCGGCTGCAGGATCGTCTTCACGTAGCGGCGCGCGCCGAGCGCGACCATCACCGCGAGCCGCGCCGTGCCCTGCGCATTGCCCTGGCCCGCCTGTGCAGCCTGGACGATCGCACGCACCTGCTCGCCGATGTCCTGCTTGACCGCGCTCGACAGCGCGAGGAAATTGCCCTGCTTGGTGCGCATCACCGCGTTCTCGATGCGCTCCTGCAGGTTCTGCTCGAACAGCACCACGCGCAGCTGGCGCGCCGCGCCCGCATGGCGGTCAGTGATCATCCGGCGCAGGTCGACGCGCACCAGCTCGACGAGCGCAATCACGTCGTCGGGTTCGTTCGGCGCCCATGTGATCAGGCTTTCGAAGATCACGCGCAGGTTGCGGATCGGCACCTGCTCGGCGAGCAGCCGGCGCAGCACCTCGGTCACGCGCTGCAGCGGCACGAGCCGCGTCAGCTCGCCGACGAGTTCCGGGTGATCGCGACGCACCAGATGCACGAGCGCCTGCGTCTCCTGGATGCCGAGCAGCTCGTCGGCGTGCTGACGCACGATCTGCTCGACGTGCGCGGCGAGCGCGGCTTCGCTCGTCAGCCACTTGCCGTCCGGCGCCGCGCCGTCGGGCTTGATCCACAGCGCGGTCGCGAACGGTCCGAACGCCTCGGCCGGCTGGCGCTCCGCATGCTCGGGCAGCGGCGCGACGCCGTCCCACAGCAGCCAGCCCGGCTTCAGCGCGCCGTGCGCGGCGAGCACGTCCTGCAGGTAGATCCGGTAGCTGCCGGCCGGCGCGCCTTCGTCGTCGTTCAGCGTGATGCGCGGGAACACCGTGCCGATGTCCGCGTCGACGCGCGCCTTCGCGCCCGACAGTGCGGCCTGCAGCTGCGCGAGATTCAGCGTGGTGCGCAGGTCGTCGGACAGCGACACCGCGATCAGAGACGTGACGCCCGCCGCATGCGACACCTTCGCGGGCTGGCCGTCGTCGAGCGCGCCGACGCGCCCCGCGATATGGATCAGGTTGAAGCTCGGCGCGGCGGTCTTGCGCTTGAGCTGCGAGAACGCAAAGGCGCCGAGCGCGAGCGCGATCAGCGCGAACGACCATTTCGGGAAGCCCGGCACGGCGAGGAAGCCGGCCAGCACCAGCGCGGCGATCAGCAGCGCACGCGGATGCGCGCCGAGCTGCTCGCCCAGCTGTTCGCCGAGCTGGCGCTGCCGCGCATCTCGCGTCGCGACGCGCGTCGTCACGATGCCGGCCGCGATCGAGACCAGCAGCGACGGAATCTGCGACGCCATCCCGTCGCCGACCGTCAGGATCGCGTAACGCTGCAGCGCCTGCGCGATGTCCATCCCGTGCATCAGCGTGCCGACAGCGATCCCCGCGACGATGTTGATGAACGCAATCACGAGGCCCGCGATCGCGTCGCCCTTCACGAACTTCATCGCGCCGTCCATCGCGCCGTGCATCTGCGATTCCTGCTCGAGCTTCTCGCGGCGCTCGCGCGCCTCGTCGGCACTGATGATGCCGGCGCGCAGGTCCGCGTCGATGCTCATCTGCTTGCCCGGCATCGCGTCGAGCGAGAAACGCGCGCCGACCTCCGCAACGCGCTCCGAGCCTTTCGCGATCACGATGAACTGCACGACGGCGATCACGAGAAACACCACGCCGCCGACCACGACGTTGTTTCCGACCACCAGCCGCCCGAACGCGTCGATCACGTGACCGGCATTCGCATGCAGCAGGATCAGCTTGCACGACGCGATGTTCAGCGCGAGCCGGAACAGCGTCGTAAACAGCAGCAGCGCGGGAAACGACGAGAAGCTGACCGCCGACGGCACGTAGGTCGACACCGTCAGCAGCACGACGCTCGCGGCGAGATTCAGCGAGATCATCCCGTCGAGCGCGGTCTGCGGCAGCGGCAGGATGAACAGCGCGACCACCGCGACGATGAACGCGGCGAGGAACAGGTCGGCGCGCGGCGACGCGCCGAGACGCCGCCCGGACACGCCGCGGCCGGCGGAAAACATCCGCTGCCAGTCGCGGGGAAGCGCCTTCGGTTCTGCCATCGTGCCGTCGTCCTGTCGTTATCGCCGGCGGGCGCGGGCAATCGATGCCCGCGCGCCGCGCGGTGCGTGGAATGGGACGAGTGTAGCGACGCGAAACCGCGTAAAAACCGCTCCGCCTCGTAGCGCGAAAGCGCGTTTTCCGGCGGCGTTCGGATCGGACTACGAAACCCGGCGACGCATTTGGCCCCGCCTCGGCGGAACCGCTTCCACGGCGAACCGGCCCGCGTGTCGGGCTGCGAGCCGGGCCGCGGAAGCCGCGTCAGGACGGCAGCCGGCGCGCGGCGAGATACGCGAGCTGCGCGCGATTCTGCACGTTGAACAGCTTTTCGAGCGAGCGGATGTGATGGCCGACCTTGTGCAGCGACGTGCGCAGCGCGCTCGCGATCTCCTGGTCGGACAGCCCGTGCACGAGGCGTTCGAGCACCTGCTGCTGCTCGTCGCCGAGCGAGAAGCCGCGCAGGCGCGCGATGCGCGCCTCGAGGAACGGCAGCGCGACGCGATGCACCGCCAGGCTCACCGACAGCGCGCCGCCGATCACGCGATCGTCGATCCATTCGGTGCCGTGCGCCTCCGACGACACGTTCACCGCGACGCGCAGGTCGAGCCGCGGCGCGGACAGGCTGAAGATCACGCCGCTGTTCATCGCGTGCGCGCGCAGATGGCCCGCGAGCGCGAGCACCTTGCGGTCGCCGTCGCGCTGCGCGGCCGCCTCGATCTCGTCGAGCCGCCACGCGACCGGAAACCCGCTTTGCCGCACCTGCGCGAAACGCGGATCGCTCTCGTACAGCATGCCCTCGATATACGGCTGCATGAAGGTCGCCGGCGCGAGATCGCGCAGCAGATGCGCGCACAGAATGCGCCGCCCGATCATTTCATAGGCGCCATATCCGAGCGTGCTGAATCCGATTTGCCTCAAGCGCTCGTGGCATTGCGCGAAATCGACCGAACCCAGGTCGGATTTACCGGACGCAATTTGAATCGCGGTAAAAACGTCGCGATCGATTGCCTGAATTTCATTCGAATAAGCGGCAGCCGCCGCGATATCGGCTTGCGAAAACCATTCGACGCATGGCGCGCCGTCAGCGTATGTCATGAGGAGCCCACCCCTTCCCAATATGTGAACAAGCCCCGTCACATCATGGTCTTTTCTTTATGCTTTTCTGGTAATCGTCATGGCCGGGCGAACATGAAACTTTCGCCGCGATTAGTATTACGGCATATTACGCGCACGCCGGCATTTTTGTACAATGCCCCCGCGTTTCGTCAGGATCACGACCGGCGCATATCAATACGATGCTTCGATCGCACCGTCGCCCGCCGTGCACGACACGGCGGCCATCGCGCGGCGTGGCGCGTCGATTCCGAGGGATGGGTCATGTCCGATATTGCCTTGCATGAAGCAGCCGTCGCCCCAGCCGTTCCCTGCCCGCCGCGCGGACCGGGCGCACTGCGCGAGCGCCCGGTGCAGGTCGTCTGGTGCGACGACGTCAAACGCAACGAGATCGCGCAGCCGCACGCGCCGAAGCTCGGCGTCGCGGACACGCTCGCGCACGCGCAAAGCACGGCCGAGCGCAACCGCATCGTGTCGGGCCTGCTGCATCTGACGGGTTTCTCGACGTTCGCGTACTTTGCGCTCGAATTCGCGCACGAACGCGTCGAGAGCCTCTATCTGCACGAAGCGTTTACGCCGTCCACCTATCGCGGCGACTATGTCCGGCACCACCACCACGACGTCGATCCGCGCACGCTCGGCGCGCGCGTCTGCAACATGCCGGTCGTGTGGGACCTGCAGCAGTTGCGCCGCGAGCATCGCCAGCGCGACGAATCCTGCGTGACGCCGGCCGCGCTCGACGGCTTCCTGCAGACGATGCAGGACGACGGCATGTGCAGCGGCATCATGTATTCGATGGCGGTGCCCGGCACGCGGCTGCATGCGTTCATGAGTTTCACCGCACCGCGCCGCACGCGCGAATGGATCACGCCCGCGACCGTCGAGCAGGCGCTGTCGATCGGGCTGTCGGTACACAAGTTCGCATCGCCGCAACTGATCGCGACGTCGCGCGAACGCGCGGTCAACGGGCTCACGCCGTTCGAGCAGGAACTGCTGCTCGGCATCGCCGAAGGTGCGTCCGACAAGGAAATCGGCCGCCGCCTCGACACCAGCGCGCACAACGTCGACTATCACCTGCGCAAGCTGCGCAAGCGCTTCGGCGTCGCGAACCGGATTCAGCTCACCTACCTGACGTCGAAGCTCGAACTGATCTGACGGCGACGCAGCGCATCGCCCGTGCCGCGCGCGTAAACGCAGATGCCGGCCTCGCGGGCCGGCATCGACGGGTAGCGGCGCGGTGCCGGATCCGGCACCGCTTGCCTGGTCGCGCGCGTTACCGTTACTTCAGCAGCGTCATCTGCACGACCTTGACGATCACGAGACCGACCGCGATCACGAGGTAGCCGCGCAGCACGGCCATCCAGATCCGCGTGGACAGCGTCATCTTCTGCGGCGCGAGCGTGTCGAGCGGCGGCATGCGCCACGTGTCGCGCAGCGCACGGTCGATGCCCGGTTCGATGACGCGCCCGTTGCGGCGGATCAGCACCGTCGCGAGGTAGCCGGCGATCGCGAGCACGGTGCCGCCCACCAGCACGTCGAGAATCGCTTCGCCGCTGATGTCCGGATACATCACCGACGCGGTCAGGACGATCGACAGCAGCACGAGCACCCAGACCACCGCGCCCGTAAACACGTTGAGCTTCATCGAGTTGACCCACGGGCCGAGCACCTGGCGGTCGTTGCACAGCACCAGCAGGAACACGGTCGCGCTCGGCAGCAGCACCCCCGCGAGCGTCTGCACGGCTTCGGTCAGCAGGCCGAGCGGGCTGCCCGGGATCAGCACCAGCGTCGCCGCGGCCGCGACGATGCCGAAATACACGAGATAGAAGCCCTTCGCGTCGCCCACGCCGCGATGCAGCGAGTGGCGGATCTTGAACACGTCGCCGATCGCATACGCGGTCGACAGCGACACGGCCGCCGCGCCGATGATGCACGCATCGAGCAGCGCGACCGCGAACAGCGTCGCGCTGGTGCGCCCCGCATACTTCTCGAGGCCCGCGATGATGCCGCCCGCGTCGGTGAAATTGCCGGCTTCCGGATGCCCGCCGAACAGCGCAGCGCTGAAGCCGATCATCGCGACCGAGCCGATCAGCACGAACGCGATGCCGATCCACAGATCGACTTTTTCATACTTCATGAAGCGCGGCGTGATGCGCTTGTCGATCACGTAGCTTTGCTGGAAGAACAACTGCCACGGCGCGACCGTCGTGCCGACGATGCCGATCACGAGCAGCATCACGTCGGACAGCTTCGCGTGCGCGGGCCAGTTCGGCACGAGGAAGTCGCGCGTCATCTGCGCGACGGGCGGATGGATCGACACGAGCACCGGCACGAGCAGCAGGCTCAGCACGCACAGCACGACCGCGAATCGCTCGAAGCGCCTGAAATCGCCGGTACTCACCGCCGCCATCGTCAACGCGGCGGCCACGCATACGCCCGCGACCTTCGGCAGGCCGAAGAAGGCGAGCACGAACGTGATGCCGATGAATTCGGTGACGATCGTCAATGCGTTGAGCAGGAACAGGTCGATCACGCTGAACGCGCCCCAGAACCTGCCGAAGCGTTCGAAGATCAGGCGCGCATGGCCGACGCCCGTGACCGCGCCGAGGCGCAGCACCATTTCCTGGTTCACGTACAGCACGGGCACGAGCAGCAGCAGCGTCCACAGCAGCGTCGTGCCGTAGTTCTGGCCGGCCTGCGTATAGGTGCCGAATGCGCCGGCGTCGTTGTCGCCGACCATCACGATCAGGCCGGGGCCGATGATCGCGAGCAGCGTGCGCAGCCGGGCCCGCCACGTGCCGCGCGGCGCGGTGTCGTGATGCGCGATCGTGCCGAGCGCACCGCGGATGTCGCCCAGATGGGCGTCATCGAGCACGGCGCTGCGTTCGACGGCGATCGGCGGAGAGACGTTGGATGGCGTGGACATGATGGATTCCGTACGACTGGGGTTATCTGGCAAGCATGTGACCTTGGCATGCGCACGCAGCCGCGCGTGCGCATGCCGAGGCGCGCTCGGCGTTTCAGCGAATCAGGGATTTCAACTGGTTCAGCAGGCGGGAAAACACGCGCGGACGCGCGTCGAGCGTGAGCATCCCGTCGTAGTGGGCGCGCGATTCCGCGACGTGCGGGAGAGTCGACAGCAGAAGGCCGAAGTTCATGGTCTGGCTCCGTGCGGCGACGGCAAGGCGTGCCGGCCGCGTCGTGGGTGCGGGGCCAGTCCGGCGCCTGTTCGGATATCAGGCTAGTCGGCCGGCGTGTCCCTGCGACCCGGGTTCGAAAGGGTCTGGCGGTATGCGTGGCATAAGGGACAACTGTCACTGTCGTTCATGGCGGCTCCTGTACGGTGTTCCGGGGAACACGGTTGAGCGCCGTCCGGCACGGCGACCGGATCCGCGCGCCCTGGCAAGGCGTGCGCGAACGCGGCCGCGACCCGGCGGCGGCGAAACCGGACGGCGCATGCGCGAACGCATCACGCTAACCGGCGCGAATCAGGGTGCACGTAGGAAGTGTTGCTGCGGAGTACTGCTGCGCGCACCGTTTGCCTGGGTGACAAACGGCGGCTTGAAGAGGCGCGGACGTCGGTCGCTCAGGCGGAAATTTCGTTCGAAGATCGACTACTGCAAGCGTCCAAGACGGCTGCCCCAAAAGTGAAGATGCCGGATTCTATGGATCGGCCGAAAGCGAAGTCAACCCCTTGAAACCGTTTTCCGGAAATAAAATTTCGCGGGCGCGACGCTGAAAGATTTGCCCTCGAAAACACGCGATGAAACCTTTCACGCCGGGCGCTGCGGCCGATGCGCGGGCGCAACGATCGGACCGCGTGCGGGATCGGTTCCAGGTCGCGCGGGCGCGGCCGCGCTTGCTTGCGATCGGCGGCCTTTGATGCGTTTTCTACTTGCACTGCAGCAAATCGCGCGTCTACAATCCGCCGCAGTTCAACACGGGAGTCCCTTCGTGGACACATGCTCCAGTTGCAGTTCGATGCCGGTCCAGGCCGGCCAGACCATCGCGAGATAGCAGCCCGCACGCATGCCTGCCGCCGCTAGCTCGCCTTCGCCGGGTTAGCGCGCTTCCTCCGGACCGGCCATCGCCGGTTCGTCCGTCGCACGCTCCGTTACGTTTCAACCGCCGATCGCAGGCGCGCCGCGCGCCCGCGCTCGAACACGTCGTCCGGCACTCGCCGGACCGGACGGAGGCCACGTCATGTTCATTCCATCGTTCGCGGTCAGACTCAAGCGCATCGTTCCCGGTGCGCGTCTTTCACCGCTTGCCCATGCGCCCGGCAACCGGCGCGCGTTCGCTCGCCTGCCTACTCCGCCGCGCCTGCTCGACTGCGCGCTGATCGGCGCGATGGCAGCCGCCGTCGCGCTCGCCGCGCTGCTGTGCGTGGCCGCGTCGCGCATCGGCTTCGCATCGGTCGGACGTGTCGCCGGCTGGCTGCCATAGCCGGCCGCACACCGCGCGCCGAATCGCACCTCGCTTTCGCTTCTTCAGCCTGACTCATCAAACCATCAACGGGATCCACATGAAGCACCACCTCGACCTCGCGCTGCGCACGCCACGCCTGCACGCACTGGCCCCCCTGCTGCTTTCGCTTGCCGCCGCGCCCGCGCAATCCGCATCGCCGGCGGCGACCGAATCCGCCGCCGGCGCCAGCGACGCCGCACCGGCACCCGCGGCCGATGCGGCCGCGCCCGCTCCCACCGGTCTGTTCGAACGCTCGAACCTGCTCGGCAACATGGGCGGCCTGCGCGACGTGCTCGGCGCTCGCGGCGTCACGCTGAACCTGCAGGAAACCAGCGAGTACCTGTACAACGCGGCCGGCGGCACCGGCCGCGGCGGCGCATACCAGGGCCTCACGCAGTTCGGCTTCAGCGTCGACACGGAAAAGGCGATCGGCCTGCCGGGCGGTACGTTCAACGTATCGGGCCTGCAGATCCACGGCTCGAACCTGACGCAGCGCTATCTGCAGACGCTGCAGACCGCGACCGGCATCGAGGCGAACGCGACCACGCGGCTGTGGGAGCTGTGGTACCAGCAGGCGTTCCTCGGCGACAAGCTCGACGTGAAGGTCGGCCAGCAGAGCCTCGACCAGGAATTCATGGTGAGCCAGTACGCGGCGTCGTTCATGAACGCGACGTTCGGCTGGCCCGTGCTGCCGTCGGCGGACCTGCCGTCGGGCGGCCCCGCCTATCCGCTGTCGTCGCTCGGCGTGCGGCTGCGCGTGAAGCCGTCCGACGCGTGGACCGTGCTTGCCGGCGTGTTCGACGGCAACCCGGCCGGCCGTCTCGATAGCGATCCGCAGCAACTCAATGCGCACGGCACGAACTTCAACCTGCGCAGCGGCGCGCTGCTGATCGGCGAAGTCCAGTACGCGCTGAACGCGCCGCCTGCCGATCCGAAGGCGCCGCAGCCGACCGGCCTGCCGGGCACCTACAAGCTCGGCGTCTGGTATCAGTCGCAGCATGCGGACGATCTGCGCACGGGCACCGACGGCCTGTCGCTCGCGAATCCGGCCAGCAACGGCGTGGCCGCGACCCATCGCGGCAACTACGGGTTCTATGCGGTCGCCGACCAGATGGTGTGGCGGCCGGCCGCCGACAGCCCGCGCTCGGTCGGCGTGTTCGCACGCGTGATGGGCGCGCCGGGCGATCGCAACGTCGTCGATTTCGCCGCCAACGCGGGCGTGACGCTGAAAGCGCCGTTCGCCGGACGCGACGACGATGTCGCCGGCATCGCAATCGGCTACGCGAAGATCGGCTCGCATGCGCGCGCACTCGACGGCGACGTCGGCACCTACACGACGCCCGGCTATCCAGTGCGCCGCGCGGAGACGGTGGTCGAGGCGACCTACCAGTACCAGGTCGCGCCGTGGTGGCAGCTGCAGGCCGACCTGCAGCACTTC
The DNA here is from genome assembly GCF_902499075.1 of Burkholderia pseudomultivorans. Taxonomy (GTDB): domain Bacteria; phylum Pseudomonadota; class Gammaproteobacteria; order Burkholderiales; family Burkholderiaceae; genus Burkholderia; species Burkholderia pseudomultivorans. The sequence continues at coordinate 47,195 of NZ_CABVPP010000023.1, forward strand.
TTCCGTCCGGGCGGCGGCATCCCGAACCCGGGTGCGGCGGGCGCGCGCATCGGCGACGAAACGGTGATCGGCGTGCGCACGACGATCACGTTCTGACGCGCGCGATACACGAGCACGGGCCGCACGCGCCGGCCCGTGTTCTCCTGCCGCGCCGCGCGCGCGGATATCACTCGCCGTACAGCCCGAGCAGCTTCAGCGTAACGCCGTTGGTCCAGCCGAAGCCGTCCTGCAGCGGATATTCGCCGCCGCCCCCGCCGCCTTCGCCGGCCCCCTCGACCACGTATTTCTCGACGAGCTTGCCTTCGGTCGCATACACATGCTTCACGTCGGTCAGGAAACGCGTGCCGATATCCTTCGCGAGCGCCGGCTCGCCATAGCGGCGCAGCCCCTCGATCGCGATCCATTGCAGCGGCGCCCAGCCGTTCGGCGCGTCCCACTGCTGGCCGGTGTTCTCGGTCGTCGTCGCGAGGCCGCCCGGCTGCAGCAGCGTCCGGCGCATTTCGCGTGCGGTCGCCTTCGCGCGTTCGGGCCATGCGACGCCGGTGAACAGCGGATACAGCGCGGCCGCGCTCACGCCATCGCGCGGCTTGCGCAGCTGCCAGTCGTAGTCGCCGTAATAGCCACGGCGATTCCACAGATAGCGATTGATCGCCGCCGCACGCCGCGTCGCGCGCGCCGAGAAGTCGGCCACGCAGGCGACGTCGTGCGTGACCGTGCAGCCCTTCACGATGGTCCGCTCGAGATGGAACATCAGGCTGTTCAGGTCGACCGGCACGATCGACGTCGTGCGGATCGTCGCGAGCGTGCGGCCGTCGCCGAACCAGCGCGAGCTGTAGTCCCAGCCGCTCTCGGCGCCCGCGCGCAGGTCGCGGTAGACCTCGTTCGCGGGACGGTCCGGCACGGCCTTCGCGGTCGTCACGTCCTCGAGATACGACTCGTCGCGCGGCGTGTCGCTCGCATCCCAGTAGCGGTTCAGCACCGCGCCGTCCGGCATTGCGACCACATGGCGCGCAGCCTGCCCGCGCGGCGTCGACGTCTCGCCCTGCATCCAGTACGCGTATTCCTTGCGCAGTGCGGGCAGATACTTCTGGTACACCTTGTCGCCCTCCGCCTGCGCGGCGAGCGTGACCATGTACGCGAAGAACGGCGGCTGCGAGCGGCTCGCGTAATACGTGCGGTTGCCGTTCGGGATGTGGCCGACCGTATCGATCAGATGCGCGAAATTGTCGAGCATGTCGTCGACGAGATCCTCGCGCCCCGACACCTGCAAGCCGAGCATCGTGAAATAGGTGTCCCAGTAATAGCCTTCGCGGAAACGCCCGCCCGGCACGACGTACGGCTTCGGCATCGGGATCAGCGAACTGTACGGCGGCACGGTCGCGCTCGTGCGCGTGAGCTGCGGCCACAACCAGTCGATATGCTCGCGCAGCGTCTGGTTCGGCGGCGGCGTCACGCCGCCCGCGGGCGGCGGCGTGAAGTGCTGGTCGACGAACGCCTTCAGCGAGAAGCCCGGCTGCGACTTCTGTTGCTGATACAACTGCACGATTGTCGCGGGATCGGTGTCCGGCGTCGCGTCGACGAAAGTCTTCTGGTCGGGATAGAGCTGCGCGGTCTGCACCGCGACGAACAGGTCGCCGTAGAGCTGGCTCGGCGGCGGCAGCAGCACGCTCGAAGCGGGCGTCGCGACGGCGGCGGACGATGCAGCCGCCTGGACGGCGGCCTGGTTCGCGCTGTCCGCCTGCGCGGCGCAGCCGGCGACGGCGAGATACGCGACCGCCAGTGCAGCGGCCCAGCGGATGCGCGGTGCGGCCGGCGCGGGATGCGATGCGGTCGATGCGGCACGACGTGACGTCATGGCGTGTCCCCTCCTTTCGATGGTGAGTGGATCGGCAAGGGTCTCCGCACGCGTGCGCTCGTCTCGATGGCCGTCGATCGATGCGCGTAATGATGTGTTTCGATGTGTTTCGCGAGGGTTCGACTGTCGCACGAAACGCGCGCGGCGCGCAAGCTTCGCGGCCGGCATGCGCGCCCGATGTCATGTGTCATGTCATGCGCCGCCTGCCGCGCATCGGTCGCGGGCAGTCGTCTCTTGTTGCCGGCCGCGCGACAGGAACGACTGTCGCAACATGCGGAACACGCGCGGCCGCACGTGACGCATCGACCACAATGTGGGCATAATGACGCCTTTACCGCGCGCCCAGCCCATGTCGCCCGTCTTCCTAGCACCGCTCATCGTTGCCTGTGCGTTGTTCATGGAAAGCGTCGACGCGAACATCATCGTCACTGCGCTGCCGGCAATGGCGAGGGACTTCGGGCACAGTCCGGTCACGCTGAACATCGCGATCACGGCCTACGTGGTCGGGCTCGGCGTGTTCATCCCGATCTGCGGCTGGCTCGCCGACCGCTTCAGCGCACGCGCCGTATTCCGCACCGCGATCGGCATCTTCGTTGCCGGCTCGCTGCTGTGCGCGGCCTCCAATTCGCTCGGCCTGCTCACGTTCGCGCGCTTCGTGCAGGGCGTCGGCGGCGCGATGATGGTGCCGGTCGGCCGCATCATCATCTTCCGCGCGGTGCCGCGCTCCGATCTCGTGCGCGCGATGAACTACCTCGCGATTCCCGCGCTGTTCGGGCCCACCGTCGGACCGCTCGTCGGCGGCTTCATCACCACCTACCTGCACTGGCGGATGATCTTCTTCATCAACGTGCCGATCGGCCTGTACGGCATCTACCTCGCCAGCAAGCACATCGCGAACACGCACGAGCCCGATCCGGGCCCGCTCGACTGGTTCGGCTTCCTGCTGTCCGCAAGCGGGGCGGCGCTGCTGCTGATGGGCCTTACGCTGATCGACGGCGCGCTCACCACGCGCGCGAATGCGCTGACGATGTGCGTGGCCGGCGCGGTGCTGCTCGTGCTCTACGTGCCGTATGCGCGCCGCAAGGAGCGGCCGGTGCTCGACCTCAGCTTCCTGAAGATCCCGACCTACCATGCGAGCGTGGTCGGCGGGTCGCTGTTCCGCATCGGGCTCGGCGCGGTGCCGTTCCTGCTGCCGCTCGCGCTGCAGGAAGGCCTCGGCATGACCGCGTTCCATTCCGGGCTGATCACCTGCGCGTCCGCGCTCGGCGGCGCGGTGAGCCGCTCGACGGCCACCCACACGCTGCGCCGCTTCGGCTTTCGCACGGTGCTGATGTACAACGCGGCGTTCGCGGGCCTGTCGATCGCCGCATACGGCGTGTTCCATCCGGGCATGGCGACCTGGGCGATCTGGCTGATCGTGCTGGTCGGCGGGATCTTCCCCGCGCTGCAGTTCACGAGCCTCAATTCGATGATCTACGCGGATATTTCGCCGCGCGACGCGGGGCGCGCGACGAGCCTCGGCAGCGTCGTGCAGCAGATGTCGCTCGGGCTCGGCGTGACGGTCGCAGGCCTCGTGCTGCACGTCTCGCACTGGCTGCAGGGCCATCAGACGATGGTGTGGTCGGATTTCTGGCCTGCGTTCGTGGTGGTCGGGCTGTGCTCGTTCGCGTCGATTCCGATCACGCGCAGGCTGCCGCCGGGCGCCGGCGACGAAGTCGCGCGCGGCAAGCGGGCCTGAAAGCGCTGCATCGATCGGCAGCGCAGAAAACAAAAAAATCAGCGGACATCCACACGGGGCCGGTGCACAGCCGCATGGATGTCCGCTCAGGGCTCCGGGTCTCCCGTTGGGGGTTGAGAATCCCGGATTCGCTTCCTGCGTGCCATGGACATATCGTGCGTCGGAAGCGGAATCGTTGCGCGCTCATGTCGTCGCGCCATGAGTGCACTATAGGGAATCTTGCGGCGGGCATCTGTCAACCATTGTCAGATGCGTGCGCGCGCCGTTCGCGCTAAAGTGGTGCCCGACCGCCACCCTTTTCCGCCGTTCCGATGCCGACGCTCTCGCCCGCCGCCGCCCGCGCGCTGCATCTCGCCGCGCAAGGCCTGCTGACACCGCCGCGCCGCAAGGCGACCAAGGCCGACGTGCTCGACACGATCCGCCGCATGGCGCAGTTACAAATCGATACGATTCACGTCGTCGCGCGCAGCCCGTATCTGGTGCTGTTCAGCCGGCTCGGCGATTTTTCCCCGCAATGGCTCGACGAGCATCTGGCCGAGGCGCGCCTGTTCGAATACTGGTCGCACGAGGCGTGCTTCCTGCCCGTCGAGCAGTTCGGCCTGATGCGCTACAAGATGCTCGATCCGTCGGGGATGGGCTGGAAATACGCGGCCGACTGGCATGCGGAGAACCGCGACGAGATCGAGCGACTGCTCGCGCGAATTCGCAGCGACGGCCCGGTGCGCTCGGCGGATTTCGTTCGCGAGGACGGCGCAAAAGGCAACGGCTGGTGGGACCGCAAGCCCGAGAAGCGTCATCTGGAAGTGCTGTTCACGACCGGCGATCTGATGGTGTCCGAACGCCGCAATTTCCAGCGCGTGTACGACGTGCGCGAGCGCGTGCTGCCCGGCTGGGACGATGCGCGCGACCTGCCGCCGCGCGAGGCCGTGCTGCCCGCGCTGCTCGACTACACGTGCCGCGCGCTCGGCATCGTGCGTGCGGACTGGGTCGCCGATTACTACCGGCTGCCGCGCCGCTCCTACAAGCCGGAACTCGAACGGCTCGCGCAAGCGGGCGATCTGATTCCGGTGCAGGTCGGCGACTGGAAGGAACCCGCGTACGTGCATCGCTCGCTCGAAGCGCTGCTGCCCGCCGCCGAGGCCGACACGCTGCGCTCGACGGTCACGACGCTGCTGTCGCCGTTCGATCCGGTGGTATGGGACCGCCGGCGCGCGTCGACGCTGTTCGACTTCGACTACACGATCGAGTGCTATACGCCCGAGCACAAGCGGCGCTACGGCTATTTCTGCCTGCCCGTGCTGCATCGTGGCCGGTTGATCGGCCGCGTCGACGCGAAAGCGCATCGCATGCTCGGGACGTTCGAGCTGAAGTCGGTGCACGTCGAACCGGGCGTGCGCATCGGCGCGGGGCTCACGGCCGACGTCGCGAAGGCCGTGAAAAAGCTCGCGGCATGGCACGGCACACCGGAGATCCGGGTCGGCAACGCGCCGCCCGCTTTCGCGCAGGCGTTCGCAAGCGCCTGAGACGGATCCCGCCCTAGCGCTGCGCCGCAATCCAGCGCGCAATCTCCGGCCACGCCGCCTTCAGCGTGCGCGAGCCCATGAACAGGCCGATATGGCCGCCCGGCACCAGCCGGCTCGTCACCTGCGCGGCCGGCGTGCCGATACGATCGCGCGCATTGAACACCTGCTCGGGCGTCGTGATGTCGTCGGCCTCGCCGGCCAGCAGATAGACAGGACACCGCACGTTCTTCAGATCGAGCGTGCGGCCGAGCGCGACGAACGTGCCCTTCGCGAGCCGGTTCTCCTTGAATATCTGCACGATCGCCTGCAGGTACCAACGCCCCGGCAGGTCGATCGGGCTTTCGTACCAGCTCGCGAACGCCTCGCGCTTGCGCAGGTAGTCGGGATCGTCGAGATGCTCGTACAGATCGACGTGCTCGGACAGATAGTGCTGGTCGGGGTGCATGTTCTTCCAGCCGCGCAACATGAGGCGCCCGCGCATCAGGCCGCCACCCATCGCGACGAGTTCCTCGTAGAACGACACCGGATACGCATGCGCCATCCGCTTGATCGGGCCGTCCCCCGCGTCCGCGTCGATCGGCGCACCCGCGAGCACGAGGCTCGCGACCTTGTGCGGGAAGCGTGCGGCATACATCGCCGACATCCAGCCGCCCTGGCACAGCCCGACGAGGTTCACGCGGCCGCCGAGTTCGTCGACGCATACGTTCAGCTCGGCCAGATACTGGTCGATCTCGAGGTCTTTCATGTCGTCGGTCGCGGAGCGCCAGTCGGTCAGGTACAGGCGCGTCACGCCGTTGCCGCGCAGCGTCTCCATCAGGCTCTGGCCGGGCTGGAAGTCGGCGATCATCGCACTGTGCCCCGCGTACGGCGCATCGACGATGGTCGGCAGGCCTTGCCCCGGCTCGACCGAGTAGTCGCGAAACGTCATCGTGCGCAATTCGAGCAGCGGCCGGTTCGGCGATGCCAGTGCCGGATGCAACTCGAAATGCAGCTTCTCCTCTTCCGCGAGAAAACGGAGATTGCGCGCGGCGATCTCCGAACCGGCCTGCAGCATCGTCATCGCAGCCATCGGCCAGAACATCGGCAGCGCGGGGACCCGATCCGGACGGGCCGCGAGATCGTCGGTTTTCTTCATCGTACTCCCGGGTGAATGCATGCAACGTGGACGGAAACGCGCCGCTCACTGCGCGACGGCAGCGGGCGCCGCCGCCATGCGCGACGCGTGCGCATACAGCACGGCCACCGCACAACTCGCGAGGCGCGTGCGCTCGCTGTCCGCGCGGCTCGTCAGAATGATCGGCACGCGCGCACCGAGCACGATCCCGGCCGCGTCGGCGTTCGCGAGGAAGGTCAGCTCCTTGGCCAGCATGTTGCCGGCTTCCAGATCGGGGGCGAGCAGGATATCGGCGTCGCCGGCGACGCGCGGATCGAGATGCTTCAGGCGCGCGGCCTCGGCGCTGATCGCATTGTCGAGCGCCAGCGGACCGTCGAGCACGCCGCCCGTGATCTGCCCGCGCTCGGCCATCTTGCACAGCGCGGCCGCGTCGATCGTCGACGGCAGCTTCGAGCTGACCGTCTCGACAGCCGACAGGATCGCCACCTTCGGCATGCCGACGCCAAGCGCGTGCGCGAGGTCGATCGCGTTCTGCACGATATCGGCCTTCTGTTCGAGCGTCGGACGAATATTGACCGCCGCATCGGTAATGAAAAGCGGCTTGCGATAAGTCGGCACATCCATCACGAACACGTGACTGAGACGCCGCCCCGTGCGCAGGCCCGTATCGGCCCGCACGACTTCGGCAAGGAGTTCGTCGGTATGCAGGCTGCCCTTCATCAATGCATCGGCTTCGCCGGCCCGCACCACGCCGACCGCCAGCGCCGCCGCTGCATGACTGTGCGGCGCGTCGACAAGCCGGCAACCCGACAGATCGATGCCGAGCGCCGCCGCGAGCGTGGTGATGCGCGCGACGGGACCGATCAGCACCGGCTCGACGATGCCGGCGCGCGCCGCGTCGACGGCCGCACGCAGCGAAACGTCGTCGCAGGGATGCGCGACCGCGACCGTCACCGGACGCAGCGCCCGGCAACGCGCGATCAGCGCATCGTATTTCTCGTGCTGACGGGACTCGCTCATTGCGCCCACCTTCTCGATCACGACACCGCATTCTCGGGCGATCGGCGCGACACAAATTTGACGGCCGTCAATTGTTTCGGGTGAAGTCCCGATAGCATGGGTCTGCACAAGGACATCCGGAGCGCCGCGCCGGACCGCACCGGCGCCGGTTCCCGTTCGTGACGGAGCCGGCCGGCACGCGCAGCGCCCTTGCGCTCAGTCGCGCAGCTTGCGAAAACGCGGTGTGCCGTCCGGCAGGTTTTCGTTGAACATCGCTTCGGGCCGCACCCACAGCCCGCGCGCGTGCGGCCACAGATGTTCGTAGACGACCACCGCTTCCTCGGTTTCGGAATGGCGGGCCACGCCGATATAGCGATACAGTCCGCCCTTGTAATGGCGGTGCGTCGCGAGCTGTTCGGCTTCCTGTTCGGTCATGATGCGCTTCCCTTCGGCAAATCGGAAAGCGCGTATTGTATGCGCTGCGCCGCGCGTCAGCGTTTCGTGTAGAGGTCGGGGCGGCGAATCTCCATCAGCCGCTCGGGATTCGCGGACGGCCCGAAGCCGACCGGCCGGTACAGCTCGTGCGCATCGCTCGTCACCAGCATGATGCGGCGCAAGCCCTGCACCATCGGCTGCGCGAACACGTGGTCGATCAGCGCGCGGCCGTAGCCGCGGCCGCGCTCGGCCGGCAGTACGAACACATCGCACAGGTACGCGAACGTCGCGTGATCGGTGACGAGCCGCGCGAATCCGACGAACCGCTCGCCGACATACGCGCCGAAGCACAGCGAACCGTCGATCGCACGCTCGACCACGTCGCGCGGGATGCCCTTCGACCAGTACGCCTCGCGATGCAGGAAGTCGAAGATCGCGTCGACGTCGAGTTCGCGCTTGTCGGTGGAAAATCTCAGCGTGGCGGGAGCGGCAACGGGCACGGCAGCCTCCGGGGCGAGGAAGGGGGAAGCGTGGACGATACCGCGATGCGGGGGGCGAGACAAGGGTGTTCCAGCCGCCCGTAGCCCGGTGACCGCGCCCGCATATTACGGGGCGGCAAAATCCTCCCGGCGCCCTGCATCGGCACATGTCCAGCATCCTGTACATCTTCGTTTGCTGCTGCGATAGACTTGCGCAACTGACCGTACATGTGGGGTATGCCATGCGCACGATTCACTTTTCGGGCGCTCGCGGCAATCTGAAGACCGTGATAGACCAGGTCGTCGACGATGCGGACGCAGCCGGTCGCGCAGGCCACCCGGCTCGACGCCACGCCCGCTTCGCATGGTCGATGACGCCGCGCGACACGGCACGATGACTTGCCGGCTCGTCGCATTCGACTTCGACGGCACGCTCGCCGATTCGCTCGACTGCTTTCTCGCCGCACTGTCGGAAGCGTCGCGCCGGCACGGGTTTCGCGATGCCGATCCGGCATTGCGCCCGGCGCTGCGCGGGATGTCCGCGCGCGACATCATCCGCACGCTCGAAGTGCCGATGTGGAAGGTGCCGCGCGTGACCGCCGACATGCGCCGCCTGATGCAGCCGCGCATCGCGCACATCGCGCTGTTTCCCGGCGTCGAACCGACCTTCGACGCACTCGCGGCGCGCGGCATCCACATCGCGATCGCAAGCTCCAATACCGAAGCGATCGTGCGCGACCGGCTCGGCGCACCGGCGAGCCGTCGCGTCGCCTACTTCGCATGCGGCATCTCGCTGTTCGGCAAGGCGCGGCGGCTGCGCGCACTCGCACGCGAAGCGGGCGTGCGCCCCGGCGAGATGCTGTATGTCGGCGACGAGATTCGCGATGCCGATGCAGCGCGCCGCGCAGGTGTCGCCTTTCAGGGCGTCGCGTGGGGCTACACCGCGCCCGACGCATTGCAGTCGCATTGCGCGACACCGTTGCTGCCGACGCTCGACGCCTTGCTCGATTGCCTCTAGCGCGCTGCGCGATATCGCCACACCCCACATCACCACGATGAACTGCGTGTGACAGGCGCGTTCATCGCGGCTGCCTTCCGCTCGCAAAAATTGCCGGCATCCTGCCGCACGCCGGTATCCACTACCTGAACGCGAGCTTGCATCCCGATTCGTCTTACTAACCGTTACACAAGCCACAGCACCGTTGCACCTGCTACCCGATCGCGCTTCTAGAATCAGTCGGGCCGGAACTCGCTTCGACCGGCGCCGCGGCAGAGCGGCGGTCGAATCCGGCCCGGGCGCGCCCGGTCTCTCGCACAGCTACGGATCACGCGATCCGTCTTTCAACCAGAGCCCCGATCGAAAGGAGGTCCCATGAACCGCTTTCCCCAAATCTCGCGCCTTGCCCTGTCTGCCGCTGGCCTGCTTCTCGTCGCCGTGACGGCGACCGCGAACGCGCAAACCGCCCAACCGTCGCCGTCCGCGCCGGCTGCCGCGACCGCGCGCATCCACGAAGCCGACCAGGCCTTCATCACCGACGGCACGAAGACCGTGTCGACGCAGCACGACGCGGCGCGCATCGCCGATTCGCGCACGTCGGACAGCCAGGTCAAGGCCTTCGCGCAACGCGTGTCGACCGACGACGAGAAGATCATCCAGGCGATGCGTGCGGCCAGCCCACGCGGCGTCGACGTGCCGGCCAACGATCCGGACACGACCGTGCTGGACGGCATCAAGAACCTGCGCGGCGCGGAGTTCGACAAGGCCTATATCGAACAGGTTGCGCTGGCCGGCCAGCAGAAGGCGATCTCGGCGTTCCAGGCAGAAATCGCGTCGGGCCGCGACGCGAAGCTGAAGGAAGTCGCACGCCAGTCGCTGCCGATGCTGCAGGCCCACTACGCGGAAGCGCAGAAGCTCGCGCAGCGTCACCACCTCGCATCGGCGCAGTAACGCGCTGCGCCGCCGCGCATTGCGCGCGGCACTGCCGTTCCCCCGGCGTCGCGCCGCCGCTCCCCTGCCGGCGGCGCGCTGCACGGCGGCTCGCCCCGCATGCACTTCACGGACGTCACGCGCGCATCGCGAGCCTCGCGCGCAGGCGCGCATCCACGTCGGGCCATTCGTCGTCGATGATGCTGAAGCGCACCGAGTTGCGCTTGCGGCCGTCGGGCATGATCCGCTCGTGACGCACGATCCCCTCCTGCTTCGCGCCGAGCCGCAGAATCGCGGCACGCGATTTCTCGTTCAGCTCGTCGGTCGTGAACTGCACGCGCACGCATCGCAGCGTGTCGAACGCATACGCGAGCAGCAGCCATTTCGCCTCGGTGTTCACGCGCGTGCGCTGCGCCGATTCGCTGAGCCACGTATGGCCGATTTCGAGCTTGCGGTTGTCCCGGTCGATCTTCCAGAAGCGCGTGCTGCCGACCACGCGATCCGACTCGCGATCGACGATCGCATAAGGCATCACGGTGCCGGCCGCGCGCCCGCGCAACGCCGTGTCGATATACGCGTCGACCGTGTCGGCGTTCGGTACGGCCGTCACTTTCAGGTTCCACAGCCGGCCGTCCGCGGCCGCATCCAGCAGCGCCTGCCGATGGGCCGGTTCGAGCGGACGCAGTTCGACGCGCTCGCCGGTCAGGGTCGGTTGTTCCGGTAACGATGCGGCGTCGGTCATGACGGATTCCGTTGAAGTAAGGGCACGCACGGCAAAGCGTCCATCATACGGCCCGTGCGCGCGGACCGCTTCACGACGATTGCGCGCGCGGGCCGAGCAGCGCCGCGAGCCGGCGGCGAATCGCCTTTGCCTCGTCGCGCAGCGCGTCGGCGAATGCATCGACGAGCAGGCTCTTCGGGCGGTGCTCCGGCACGATCACGCTGACGCGGTATGGAAACGAACGCTCGAGCGGCCGCACATGCAGGTCGCGGCCGACGAAATCGAGCGCGGTCAGCGGATTGACGATCGCCGCGCCGAGGCCCTGCCGCACGAACGCACACACCGACACCGCCGACGGCGTCTCGACCACCGAACGCGGTGCGACGCCGAGCTGCGCGAACGCGTCGTCGATCATGATCCGGTACGGGTCGTTCAGCGACAAACTCACGAACGGGCGATCGGCGAGATCCGCCAGCGCGATCGCGTCCTTCGCGAGCAGCGGATGGCCGTCCGGCAGCACGCACACTTCGTCGACTTCGAGCAGCGGCGCGAGCACGGTGCCGGGCGGCGCGACGTCGTGCTCGGTCAGCCCGAGATCGTAGCGCTGCGCGGTCAGCCACTCCTCGAGTACCGGCGATTCCTGCGTCGCGACCGACACGCTGACGCCCGCGTGCGCATCGTGGAAACGCCGGCATGCGCCGGGCAGGATCGCATGCGAGAACGCCGGCAGCGCGATCACCGATAACTGCCCGTCGCGAAACTCGCGCAGGCGCGCGGCGGTCGCCGACACGCGTTCGAGCCCCACATAAGCGAGCCGCACGTCGTCGAACAGCGTGAGCGCGGCCATCGTCGGGCGCAGCCGGCCGTGCGTGCGCTCGAACAGCGCGAAGCCGACCGCCTGCTCCATCCGCGCCAGCTCGCGGCTGATCGTCGGCTGCGACGTGTACAGCATCTCGGCCGCGCGCGTCGTGTTGCCCGTGACCATCAGCGCGCGAAACACCTCGATGTGGCGATGCGTGAGCGTAGCCATCTATATCAGGAATGAATCGAATCTCGATAAATCGGCATTTTACTGGATAGTCGATCGCGCGCATCATGACGGCTGTCCGTCCATTCGACCCGATCGATTCGCCATGTCCCTCGATTCCCGCCAGCTCGCTGCGCTCGCGCAGCAATACGGCACCCCGCTGTGGGTGTACGACGCCGACGTCATCCGCGACCGCATCGCGCAACTGCGCCAGTTCGACGTGATCCGCTACGCGCAGAAGGCGAACTCGAACCTGCATATCCTGAAGCTGATGCGCGACGCAGGCGCCTGCGTCGACGCAGTGTCGCTCGGCGAGATCGAGCGCAGCCTCGCGGCCGGGTTCAGCCCCGCCGGCGAACCGGAAGGCGTCGTGTTTACGGCCGACCTGATCGACCGCCCGACGCTCGCGGCCGTGCTGAAGCACGGCGTGACCGTGAACGCGGGCTCGCTCGACATGCTGGCGCGCGTCGGCGAGCAGGCGCCCGGCCATCGCGTGTGGCTGCGCGTCAATCCCGGCTTCGGCCACGGCCACAGCAACAAGACCAACACCGGCGGCCCGCAGAGCAAGCACGGCATCTGGATCGACGACGTGCCGCGCGCGATCGAGATCGTGCGCCAGTACGGGCTGAAGCTCGTCGGCATCCACATGCATATCGGCTCGGGCGTCGATTACGGCCACCTGTCGCAGGTCTGCGATGCGATGGTCGACCTCGTCGCGTCGCTCGGCCACGACATCGACGCGATCTCGGCCGGCGGCGGGCTGTCGATCCCGTATCGCGACGGCGAGCCGCGCGTCGACGTCGACCACTATTTCAAGCAGTGGGACGCCGCGCGCAAGCGGATCGAACGGCATCTCGGCCACGCGGTGCGCATCGAGATCGAGCCGGGCCGCTTCCTGGTCGCCGAAGCCGGCACGCTCGTCACCGAAGTGCAGGCCGTGAACCGTCGGCCGAAGCACGACTTCGTGCTGATCGACGCCGGCTTCAACGACCTGATGCGACCGTCGATGTACGGCAGCTATCACGCGGTGTCCGTGCACGCGCACGACGGTGCGCTGCCCGAAGGCAGGCCGCTCGTCGACATCGCGATCGCGGGGCCGCTGTGCGAGTCGGGCGACGTGTTCACGCAGGACGCGGGCGGCGTGGTCACGCACCGCCGGCTCGCGCAGCCGCAGATCGGCGATCTGCTGTTCCTGCACGACGCGGGCGCGTATGGCGCGTCGATGTCGTCGAACTACAATAGCCGGCCGCTCGCGCCGGAAGTGCTGGTCGATCGCGGCACGCCGCGGTTGATTCGCCGCCGCCAGACGATCGACGAATTGCTCGCGCTGGAAACCTTCGAGTAACGCGCCTTCGCGGATCGCGGCCAGGCTTGCCGGAAGCGGCATGCCTGGCCGTTTTGCTTTTTGGCGCATGGTCGCGGCGCCGTCGCGCGCAACCCGCGATGCCGCGTCGTAGTAACCGATCCTTCACATCGTGCGCAACCGCAGCACAATGCTAGTGCCACCACCCGAACGCGAAAAATAATTTTCCACACATCGCAGAAAGTGCGCGCGTTTTTGGAAACACTTTCCCTTTTGACAAAACTAAGATTGCCGTCAGTCGTTCAGCATTTGTGAGCGCCGGACACGCGCCGATGCGTACCGGTCTACACCACAGACAAGCCGCACGGGCAATCATGAATATCTTGCTTGAACTCCTCGCCGCGCACCGACCCGCGTTCAGCATGAAGCTCGCGCAGTCCTTCACGCGCTTCGCGGTGCACACGCCTTAACGCGCCTGTCGGCGGGCGGCACGTGCCGCCGTCCGCCGCCCCGCTTCTCCCGCCGCATCACCGCGGCCCGCTTCCCGCCCACGGCGACGCCGCCCGTCGCCGCGGACGCGCACACCCCGAAAGTTTCGACGACAACCACGGAGACAACCATGAAGCGCCTCACCCCGACGTTCACGCGAGCCTGTACCGCCGCCCTGCTGTGCATCGCCGCCACGACATCCCACGCGGCGGATCTTCTCGACACGGTCAAGCAGGCCGGCGTACTGAAGATCGCGCTCGAAGGCACCTACCCGCCGTTCGACTACCGCAACGCCGACGGCCAGCTCGAAGGCTTCGATGTCGATGTCGCCAAGGCGGTCGCCGCGCGCCTGGGCGTGAAGCCGCAATTCGTCACGACCGAATGGAGCGGCATCCTCGCCGGGCTGCAGGCCGGCAAATTCGACGTGATCGTCAACCAGGTCGCGATCACGCCGTCGCGCAGGCAGGCGCTCGATTTCAGCCAGCCGTACGTGTATTCGTCCGCGCAACTGTTGCAGCGGCAAAACGATGCGCGCGCGTTCCGCTCGCTCGACGAACTCAAGGGCAAAAAGGTCGGCGTAACGATGGGCAGCAACTATGTCGATCTCGTGAAGCGCGTGCCCGCGATCGATCTGCAGGTTTATCCGGGCACGCCGGAAAATCTGCGCGACCTCGCGGCCGGGCGCATCGACGCGGCGGTCAACGACCGCCTGATGCTCAACTATCTGATCAAGAACTCGCACCTGCCGCTGCGCCCCGGTTCGGTGCTGGCGGACGGCGCGGACGAGATGGGCATTCCGTTCCGCAAGGGCAATCCGAAGTTCGCGAAAGCGCTCGACGACGCGATCGCGTCGCTGCAGCAGGACGGCACGCTGAAGAAGATCTCGATGCAGTGGTTCGGCACCGACACCACGAAGCCCGTCACGCAGTAAGCCCGCTCACCGGTGCGAGGCCGCCCGCAGCGACGGACGGCCTCTATGCAAAACAATCTGGAGACATGCGATGGAAGCACTCGATCTCGTCATTCATACGCTCCCCGTGATGGTGCAAGGCGCGGCGCTCACGCTGAAGTTCGCGGTGTCGTCGATGATTCTCGGCCTGCTCGCCGGACTCGCGATCGCCGTCGTGCGCATCGGCGGCAACCGCTTCGCGGCCGGCGTCGCGCAAGGCTATGTCAGCGTGATGCGCGGCACGCCGCTGCTCGTGCAGATGTTCGTCGTCTACTACGGCTTGCCCGACCTCGGCATCACGCTCGATCCGACCACCGCCGGCATCTTCACGCTGACGCTCAACGCGGCCGCGTATCTGTCCGAAAGCATGCGCGGCGCGATTCTCGGCATCGGCCGCGGGCAATGGGCGGCCGCGCACAGCCTCGGCCTCACGCATGTGCAGACGCTGCGCTACGTGATCTGCCCGCAGGCGCTGCGCCTCGCGGTGCCGAGTCTCGGCAACACGCTGATCAGCCTGATCAAGGACACGTCGCTGGTGTCGGTGATCACCGTGACCGAACTGCTGCGCTCGACGCAGGAAGCGATCGCCGCGACGTTCCAGCCGCTGCCGCTGTACCTCGCGGCCGCCGCGATCTACTGGGTGCTGAGCACGCTGCTGTCGCGGCTGCAAGGCCGCGTCGAATCGCGCCTCGCGCTGCCGGCCGCGCATTGAGCGTGGCCGCCACTCAACCCGACATCGACAACGGACAGAACATGATTACGCTCGACAACGTATCGAAGTGGTATGGCAGGCATCAGGTGCTCGCGGATTGCAGCGCCGCGGTCTCGAAAGGCGAAGTGGTCGTCGTGTGCGGGCCGTCCGGCTCCGGCAAGTCGACGCTGATCAAGACGATCAACGGCCTCGAACCGTTCCAGAAAGGCAGCATCACCGTCGACGGCATGCGGCTCGACGATCCGGCCGCGAAGCTCGCGCAACTGCGGGCGCGCGTCGGCATGGTGTTCCAGCACTTCGAGCTGTTTCCGCATCTGTCGATCATCGACAACCTGACGCTCGCGCAGCGCAAGGTGCTCGGCCGCGGCAAGGACGAGGCGATCGACACCGGCCGCAAGCTGCTCGACCGCGTCGGTCTCGCCGCGCATGCGAACAAGTATCCGGGGCAGCTGTCGGGTGGCCAGCAGCAGCGCGTCGCGATTGCCCGCGCGCTGTCGATGAACCCGGTCGCGATGCTGTTCGACGAGCCGACCTCCGCGCTCGACCCCGAGATGATCAACGAGGTGCTCGACGTGATGGTCGAGCTCGCGCGCGACGGCATGACGATGGTGTGCGTCACGCACGAGATGGGATTCGCGCGCAAGGTCGCGCATCGCGTGATCTTCATGGACCAGGGCACGGTGGTCGAGGACGCAGCCAGCGACACGTTCTTCGCTGCGCCGCGCTCCGAACGCGCGCGCGATTTCCTCGACAAGATCCTGCATTGAACGCCCGTACCGGCATGCCGAAGCTTCCGACCGATCCACACCCCGACCACAGGACGATATCTTGACCCAGCTCCCTTCCATCGACACGGTTCTCGCCCATGAAGGCCGTTCGCACGGCCAGCCCGGTTCGCCGGTCAATCCGCCCGTGTACCGCCAGTCGACGCTGCTCTTTCACGACACCGACGCGCTCGACACGGTACGCGGCACGCCGCTCGCCTACGGCCGCCACGGCAGCCCGACCACGCGCGCACTCGAAAAGGCGCTCGCGCGCCTCGAAGGCGCACATGCGGCGCTGCTGACGCCGAGCGGGCTCAGCGCGATCACGACCGCGCTGCTCGCGGTGCTGAACCCGGGCGACCATCTGCTGATGACCGATTCCGCGTACGACCCGACCCGTTCGTTCTGCGACGAGACGCTTGTGCGGCTCGGCATCGACACGACGTACTACGACCCGTCGCTCGGCGCGAACATCGCGTCGCTGATGCGGCCGAACACGCGTGCGGTATTCACCGAATCGCCCGGCTCGCTGACCTTCGAGGTGCAGGACATCCCGGCGATCGCACGCGTCGCGCACCGCCACGGCGCGGTCGTGCTGCTCGACAACACATGGGGCACGCCGCTGAATTTCCGGTCGTTCGCACATGGCGTCGACGTGTCGATCCACGCGGCGACCAAATACATCGCCGGCCATTCCGACGTGCTGATGGGGGCGATCCTGACGACCGAGGCGCTCGCGCCGAAAGTCACGCGTTGCTATCGGCAGCTCGGCATGACCGTCAGCGGCGACGATGCGTATCTCGCGCTGCGCGGCTTGCGCACGTTGTCGGTGCGGCTCGAGCGGCACCAGCGCAATGCACGGGTGCTGACCGACTGGCTCGCGGCGCAGCCCGAGGTCGCG
Organism: Burkholderia pseudomultivorans; assembly: GCF_902499075.1. Taxonomy (GTDB): domain Bacteria; phylum Pseudomonadota; class Gammaproteobacteria; order Burkholderiales; family Burkholderiaceae; genus Burkholderia; species Burkholderia pseudomultivorans. The sequence continues at coordinate 64,131 of NZ_CABVPP010000023.1, forward strand.
CGGATCCTGTATCCGGCGCGTGCCGGCGATCCCGGTCATGCGATCTGGCAGCGCGACTTCACGGGCGCCTGCGGACTGTTCGGCGTGGCGCTGCATCCGCAGCCCGACGACGCGCTGCGCGCGCTGCTCGACGGGATGACCTGCTTCGGCATGGGCTACAGCTGGGGCGGCTTCGAGAGCCTGATCATCCCGGCCAACCCGTCGCGTCACCGCACGGCGACGCGCTGGGCGGCAACGGGGCCGTTGCTGCGGATCCACGCGGGCCTCGAAGATCCGGACGACATGATCGCCGACCTCGACGCCGGCTTCGCGAGAATGCGCGCCGCCGCGCTTGCGACGGCCTAATGCGCCGCCCGCTCGTCATCACGCTTTCTTCAACGTACGACCTCAACCTTCCAGCGAGACACATATGAAAGACACCCTGTTCATCCTGCGCCCCGGCTTCTTCAAGGACAGCGACGGTCCGTTCTACTGCGGCGATTCGGTTGCCGTCGAAGGGCTGCTGAGTTTCTATCCGCAGCTGCGCGATGCGGTCGACGTCGAATACGTCGATGCGCCGCGGCCGCGCCAGCCGATCGTCGCGCTGATCGGCGCGGACAACCAATCGGCGCCAGTACTGGTGCTCGGCCGCGACCGGATGCCCGCCGACGGCACGATCGCGACGCGCGAGCACAACGGGCGGCACTTCATCGATTCGCCGGCCGACATCCGAAGGTATCTGTCGTCACAGTATGGCGTCGCGCACGCAGCCTAAACGCGTCGCGCCGACGGCCGAACACCGGCGGTAACGCGTGCCGTGGATCGCCCGATCCGCGGCACGCGTCGCCCCGCACACGCGCACCTCACCCCGCGCGCCGCACCGGCACCGCCTTCGAAAAATACTTCGCGCCCGCCACGCACCCGACGACAACAGCCGTCACGATCACCATCGACCCCGGCACCGCTTCGTGCAACAGCCCTGCCGCGAGCAGCAGCCCGAAGAACGGCTGCAGCAACTGCAACTGGCCGACGCCTGCGATCCCGCCGAGCGCGAGCCCGCGATACCAGAACACGAAGCCGATCAGCATGCTGAACAGCGACACGTACGCGAGCCCCCACAACGCGGTCGCATCGACGCCGTCGAACGACGCAGGCCGCGTGATCCATGCGAGCGGCAGCATCAGCGGCAGCGACAGCACAAGCGCCCACGAGATCACCTGCCAGCCGCCGAGGTCGCGCGACAGCCGCGCCCCTTCCGCATAGCCGAGCCCGCACGCGACGATCGCGGCCAGCATCAGCGCATCGCCGAGCACCGACGCGTGGCCGCCATTGCGCAGCGCGAATAGCGCGACCGCGCCGCTGCCGATCAGCGAAAACACCCAGAACGGCGCGCGCGGTCGCTCGCCGCCGCGCCACACGCCGAACAGCGCGGTCGCCAGCGGCAGCAGCCCGACGAACACGATCGCATGCGCGGACGTCACGTGCCGCAGCGCGAGCGCGGTCAGCAGCGGAAAGCCGACCACGACGCCGAGTGCGACGATCAGCAGCGAGACGGCTTCGCTGCGCGTCGGCCGCTTCTGCTTCAGCATCGCGAGCAGCAGCAGCCCGAGCGCGCCGGCGATCGTCGCGCGCGCGAACGTGAGGAACAGCGGGTCGAGGCCCTGCACCGCGACCCGCGTCGCAGGCAGCGAGCCGCTGAAGATGATGACGCCCAGCAGACCGCTGAGCCATCCGTCGGTCGTCTTTTGCACGGAAAATCCTGAACGGGTGATAGGGGGATGACCGATGATCCGCCGCCCGCGAAAAGCGCGTAAGCTACACCCCAATACAATTTCGCCAAACTGTACTGAACAATCGGCCGTACAGTTCATCGCCCGCCATGACCCGCTCCGCCCCGAACCCGACTCCGCCCGCCGCGTCGCGCACGCGCGTGGAAACCGTGATGGACACGCTGCGCGCGCGCATCGCGAGCCGCGCGCTGATGCCCGGCGCGCGCGTGCCGTCGATCCGGATGATGGCCGACGCGCTGCATGTGTCGAAGTCGACGGTCGTCGACGCGTACGAACGGCTCGCGAGCGAAGGCGTGCTGGTCGCGCGGCGCGGATCGGGTTTCTACGTGTCCGGGCACGCGCCGCCGCTCGCGCTCGCGGATCTCGGCCCGCGCCTCGATCGCGAACTCGATCCGCTGTGGCTCACGCGCCAGTCGCTCGAATCGGCGCCGACCGCCGTGAAGCCCGGCTGCGGCTGGCTGCCGGCGTCGTGGCTGCCGGACGAGAGCCTGCGCCGCGCACTGCGCGCCGCATCGCGCGACGAACCGGATGCGCTGACCGACTACGCAACGCCGTCCGGCCTGCCCGCGCTGCGCCAGCAGCTTGCGTGGCGGCTCGCGCAGCATGGCGTCCATGCCGAGCCCGCGCAAATCATGCTGACCGACAGCGGCACGCAGGCGCTCGATCTCGTGTGCCGCCTGCTGCTGGAACCGGGCGACACGGTCGTGCTCGACGATCCGTGCTACTTCAACTTCCACGCGCTGCTGCGCGCGCATCGCGCGCGGATCGTCAGCGTCCCGTACACGCCGAACGGGCCCGATCTCGCGCGCTTCGAACAGACGCTCGTCGAGCATCGACCGCGCCTTTACATCACCAACGCGGCGCTGCACAACCCGACCGGCGCGACGCTCGCGCCGCCCGTCGCGCATCGGCTGCTGACGCTCGCGGCCGAGCACGGACTGCTGATCGTCGAGGACGACATCTTCGCGGATTTCGAAACCACGCCTGCGCCGCGGCTCGCGGCCTTCGACGGGCTGTCGCGCGTCGTGTCGATCGGCAGCTTCTCGAAGACGCTGTCGGCCGCCATCCGCTGCGGTTATGTCGCCGCGCGCCCCGAGTGGATCGACGCACTCGTCGACCTGAAGCTCGCGACGTCGTTCGGCCATGCGCAGATCGGCGCAAGCGTCGTGCATCGGCTGCTCGTCGACGGCACCTACCGGCGCCATCTCGACAGCCTGCGCGCGCGCCTCGCGGACGCGATGGGCGAAACGATCCGGCGGCTCGCACGCGCGGGGCTCGCGATCTGGACCGAGCCGCGCGGCGGGCTGTTCGTATGGGCGCAGCTGCCCGACGGGCTCGACGCCGCGCGCGTCGCGCGCCATGCACTCGACCACGACGTCGTGCTGGCCCCTGGCAACGTGTTCAGCGCGTCGCACAGCGCGACGTCGTACCTGCGCTTCAACGTGTCGCGCTGCAAGGGGCCGGCCGTGTTCGATGCGCTCGCGCGCGCGATGGACGCGGCGCGCGCGTCGGGCGCGTCATGTCAATCGAGATCGGCGGCCGACTCGGGCAGGATCGGCCGGTCCGGCACGCTCGCCTGCGATCCGCGCGACACGGCGTAGTACAGCAGGCCCGGCACGACGATGCCGACGATCCACGACACGTCGACGCCGCCCAGCGCATCGACCCACGCCCCGGTATAGAACCCGGTCGCGACAAACGGCATCTGCACGAGCACGCCGAGCGCATACACGACGATGCCCGCGACGTTCCAGCGACCGTAGCGGCCGTCGGGTTCGAACAGCGCCGGCACGTCGTAGCGTTCGCGCGTCACGCAGTAGTAGTCGACGAGGTTGATCGCGCTCCACGGCGTGAAGAATACGAGCAGGAACAGCAGGAACGACGAGAACGCCTTCAGGAAATCGTGCTGCCCGGCGAGCGCGATGCCGCTCGACGCGGCGACGGTCAGCAGCACGAACGCGATTCGCGTGCGCGGCGAGATTTCGCGGCGGCCGCCGAAGCCGGTCAGGATCGCCGCAACCGACATCACGCTGCCGTACGCGTTGAGCGTCGTGATCGTCAGCTTGCCCAGCGCGATCGTCAGATAAAGCACCGCGGCAATCGCACCCGTTGCGCCGAGGCCGACGATGAACGACACCTCGTGGCCGGAGAAACGGTCGCCGGCCAGCGCGGCGGCCAGCACGCCGAACGTCATCGATACCTGCGCGCCGATTACCGTGCCGCAGAACACCGCCGCGAAGGTCTTGCCGGGCGGCGTCGATCTCGGCAGATAGCGCGAATAGTCGGCGACATACGGCCCGTATGCGATCTGCCACGACGCAGACAGCGACACCGCGAGCAGGAACGATGCAACGGTGAAATGCCGGTTCGCGAGCAGCGCGCCGAATGCATGCCCGTGCAGCAGGCTCGCGAACAGGTACAGGAACGCGAGCGAACCGACGATGCTCGACACGCGGCCCATCGCGTGGATCGTCCGGTAGCCGAGGCCGGTGAGCAACACGACGAGCGCCGAGAAGATCAGGATCGCAGCCGGCCGGCCGACGTTCAGCAGCTCGGCGATCGCCTGTCCGGCCAGCACGGTCCCGCCCGCCGAGAAGCCGACATACATCACGCAGACGAGCGCGAGCGGCACGATCGCGCCGTACACGCCGAACTGCACGCGGCTCGAAATCATCTGCGGCAGCCCGAGCTGCGGCCCCTGCGCACCGTGCAGCGCCATCACCGCTCCGCCGAGCAGCTGCCCCGCCAGCAGGCCGACCAGCGACCAGAACACGTCGCCGCCCAGCACGACCGCGAGCGCGCCGACGACGACCGCGGTGACCTGTAGGTTCGCGCCGAACCACAGGGTGAATTGACTGAAGAGATTGCCGTGGCGCTCGGCTTCGGGAATATAGTCGATCGAGCGGCGCTCGATCAGCGACGGACTGGCGACAGATGAAGCGGTACGTTCCATGCTCGGCTCCTGACCGGTGGAAAACTGCGCTTGAGGTTCGCTCGGTGCCCGTGCCGCGCCGCCGGCGATTCGTCGTCGGCGCGGACCCGGTCCCTTGCGTGGTTCGCGCGTCGGTCGCAACGATGCGGCGGCGCGCGCAGGATCGACCGATCCTGAACGGGTGTTGAAATCAGAGCGACGCGGTCAGCGCCGGGACCGTCTCGTGCAAATCGCCGACGAGACCGTAGTCGGCGACGCTGAAGATCGGTGCTTCGGGATCCTTGTTGATCGCGACGATCACCTTCGAATCCTTCATGCCGGCCAGATGCTGGATCGCACCCGAGATGCCGACCGCGATGTACAGCTGCGGTGCGACGATCTTGCCGGTCTGGCCGACCTGATAGTCGTTCGGCACGTAGCCCGCGTCCACTGCCGCGCGCGAGGCGCCGAGTGCGGCCGACAGCTTGTCCGCCAGCGGCTCCAGCACCTTCGTGTAGTTCTCGCCGCTGCCCAGACCGCGGCCGCCCGAGACAATGATGCTTGCCGACGTCAGTTCAGGACGATCCAGCTTCGTCACTTCACGGCTCACGAACTGCGACTTGCCTGCGTCTGCCGCCGCGTCGATCTTCTCGACCGACGCGCTGCCGCCTTCGGCCGCGACCGGATCGAAACCCGTCGCACGCACCGTGATCACCTTGATCGGGTCGCTCGACTGCACCGTCGCGATCGCGTTGCCGGCGTAGATCGGGCGCTCGAATGTGTCGGCACTGTCAACCGCCGTGATGTCCGAGATCTGCGCGACATCGAGCTTCGCTGCGATACGCGGCGCGATGTTCTTGCCGTACGCGGTTGCCGGCGCGAGGATGTGCGAGTAGTCCTTCGCAATGTTCAGCGCGGTCGCTTCGACGTTTTCCGCGAGGCCCGCTTCGAGCTGCGGCGCATCGGCCAGCAGCACCTTCGCCACGCCGGCGATCTTCGCTGCTGCGTCCGCAGCCGCTTGCGCATTGTGACCCGCGACCAGCACGTGAATGTCGCCGCCGATCTTCTGCGCCGCCGCCACCGTGTTCAGCGTCGCGGCCTTGATCGACGCGTTGTCGTGTTCCGCAATAACCAGAATCGTCATTTCTATCCGCTCCCTCTTACAGCACCTTGGCTTCGGTCTTCAGCTTCTCGACCAGCGTCTTCACGTCCGGCACCTTCACACCGGCCGCGCGCTTCGTCGGCTCGGCCACCTTCAGCGTCTTCAGACGCGGCGCGACGTCCACGCCGAGGTCTTCCGGCTTCACCGTTTCCAGCGGCTTCTTCTTCGCCTTCATGATGTTCGGCAGCGTCACGTAGCGCGGCTCGTTCAGGCGCAGGTCGGTGGTGACCACCGCCGGCAGCGTCAGCGACAGCGTTTCCGCGCCGCCGTCGACTTCGCGTGCCACGGTCGCCTTACCGTCGGCAATGGTGACCTTCGATGCGAACGTCGCCTGCGGCAGGCCTGCCAGCGCGGCCAGCATCTGGCCGGTCTGGTTCGAATCGTCGTCGATCGCCTGCTTGCCGAGGATCACGAGCTGCGGCTGCTCCTTGTCGACCAGCGCCTTCAGGATCTTCGCCACAGCCAGCGGCTCGACGCCGTCGTTCGACTCGACGAGGATCGCGCGATCCGCGCCGATCGCCAGCGCCGTGCGCAGCGTTTCCTGCGCCTGGGCCACCCCGACCGACACCGCAACCACTTCGGTCGCCACGCCCGCTTCCTTCAGGCGCACGGCTTCCTCAACGGCGATCTCGTCGAACGGGTTCATCGACATCTTCACGTTCGCGATATCGACGCCCGTGTTGTCCGACTTCACGCGGACCTTCACGTTGTAATCGACCACTCTTTTCACTGGCACCAGAATCTTCACCATTCGTCTCCTTGTCTCGTTTCGTTCGCCGTCACGCCAGCATCGTGCGTGCGATCACCGTGCGCTGGATCTCGGACGAGCCTTCGTAGATCCGCAGGATCCGCGCATCGCGCACGAGGCGCTCGATCCGCATTTCGCGCGTAAAGCCGTAGCCGCCGTGAACCTGCAACGCGGCGTCGGTCACGAATGCGACCATTTCCGATGCATACAGCTTCGCCATCGACGCCTGGTCGGTAAACGGCTCGCCGGCCGCACGCCGCGCGGCGGCCTGCAACGTGAGCAGCCATGCGGCTTCGAGTTGCGTCTTCATGTCGGCGAATCGCCATTGCAAGCCCTGCTTGTTCGCGAGCGGTTCGCCGCCGACGTGGCGCTGCTTCGCCCAGTCGACCGCGTCGCCAAGCGCCGCTTCCGCGATCCCGAGGCTCGTCGCCGCGACGTCGAGGCGGCTGTTGTCGAGCACCTTCATCGCGGTGCGAAAGCCGCTGCCCTCGTCGCCAAGCCGGTTCGACGCCGGCACCACGCAATCGAACGCGACTTCGTGGGCGGGCGCGCCGTGAATGCCCATCAGCTTTTCCGGCGCGGACACCGACACGCCCGGCGTGTCGCGATCGACGACGAATGCGCTGATCCCGCGCGTGCCAAGACCGGGCGCGGTTTTCGCATAGACGACGATGAACTGCGCCGCATCCGCGTTCGAGATGAAATGCTTGACGCCGCGAATGCGATAAGCGTCGCCGTCGCGCACCGCCTGCGTGGTCATGCCGGCCGGGTTCGAACCGGCCTGCGGTTCGGTCAGCGCGAACGCGCCGAGCTTCGCGCCGGTCGCGGCGTCCGGCAGGTAGCGCGCGCGCAATGCGTCGTCGCCGCCGATCAGCACCGAGTCGGTCGCCAGATAGTGCGCGCCGATCATCGACGACGTCGCCGCGCAGGCCTGCGCGATCTCGGCCAGCGCGAGGATGATCGCAGCCGGCGATGCGCCGATGCCGCCCCATCGCTCCGGCAGGTTCATCCCCATCACGCCGAGCTCGGCGAGTGCCGGTACGTAGCGCGTCGTCGAGGTTTCGTCGCGATCGACCTGAGCCGCATGCGGCGCCAGTTCGGCTTGCGCAAAGCGGCGGATCGCATCGGCAATTTCGAGGTCGGCGTCGCCGACGCCGAGTCGTTTAAGCATCGTTCATCTCCTGATGGATGTTGGTCTGGCGCGACGTGGCGGCCGCCGGGTGGATGACGCCGGCCTGCGCCAGCGCGGCGATCGCCGCATCGTCGAGGCCGAGCACGCGTTCGAGCACCGCGTGTGTGTGTTCGCCGAGCTGCGGCGCGCGTGTCGTGCGCGTATCGGGATAGGCGGAAAACTTCAGCGGCTGCGCGGGCAGCCGGATCGTCGATCCGTCGGCCGCGGCCGTCTCGACGAGCACGCGGCGCACGTGCGCGTGGTCGCTCTCGAGCGCCTGCTGCACGCTGCGGATCGGCGCGACCGGAATGCCCGCCGCGCCGAGCGCCGCATTGACGTCGGCGACCGAGCGCGTCGCGGCCCACTGCTCGATACACGCGCGCAACGCCGCCTCGTGCGTGCAGCGCGACGCATCGGACGCGAAACGCGGATCGTCGATCAGTGCCGGATGGCCTATCGTGTGAGCCAGCAGGCCGAACAGCTTGTTGTTGAGCACGGCGACGACGAAATGCCCGTCCGCCGCGCGATACGCGCCGAACGGCGCGGAGGTCGGATGGCGATTGCCGACGCGCGGCTGCGCGACGCCGGTGGTCGCATAGCGTGCGACCAGCGCCGCGGTCAGGTTCAGCGTCGCGTCGAACATCGACACGTCGACATGCGTGCCCGCGCCGGTGCGATCGCGCGCGACGAGCGCGGCCAGCACGCCCCATGACGCGAAGATTCCGCTGATTACGTCGGATACCGAATCGCCGACCAGCGTCGGTTCGCCGTCCGGTGCGCCGGTCGCGTCCATCAGCCCGCACATCGCCTGCAGGATGATGTCGTACGCGGGTCGGCGCGATTCCGGTCCGGTCTGCCCGAACCCCGACACGCTCGCGTAGATCAGCCGCGGATCGCGCGCCGACAGCGCCGCGTAGCCGATCCCGAGCCGCTCGGCGACGCCCGGCCGGAAATTCTCGACGACGACGTCCGCCTGCGCGCACAGCGCTTGCGCGAGCGCCTGCCCGTCGTCGGTCTTCAGGTCGATCACGACGCTGCGCTTGTTGCGGTTCATCGCGCCGAACAATCCGCTCTCGCCGTTCGCGAACGGGCCGATCGCGCGATAGTCGTCGCCCGCCGGCGGCTCGATCTTGATCACGTCGGCGCCGAGGTCGCCGAGCAGCGCAGAACACAACGGCCCCGCCAGTACCCGGGAAAAATCGATCACGCGTATGCCGTCGAGCGGCAGCCTGGACACAGTCACGGCATCTTTCTCCTGAAGGTCGGGCCAAGTTGGCCGATGCGGTGATTCTGGTCGAGCGAGGCAATCAGATAAAATACTGGAATAAATTAACGCCTATAAGATTTTCATATGGGTTCGACATGGCGCTATCGCTGAGACTGCTACGCTATTTCGTCGCGGCCGCCGAAGCCGGCAGCACGACCGCGGCCGCGGCCCGGCTCAATGTGTCGCAGCCGTCGATATCGGTCGCGATCCGCGAACTCGAGGCGCTGTTCGACGATCCGCTGTTCACGCGCGGCGCCGGCACGCGGATGACGCTCACGCATTTCGGCGAACGCAAGCTTGCCGAAGCGCGCCAGTTGCTCGCGTCGGCGTCCGCGTTCGCGACCGACGACGTCGGCGACGAACCGGGCGGCGTCGTGCAGATCGGCGTGTTCAGCACCATCGCGCCCGTGTATCTGCCACGCGTGCTGGAACTCGCGCAACAGCGCCATCCGCGGCTCGCGATCCGGTTCGTCGAAGGCGATCTCGCGCAGCTCGACATCGCGTTGCACAAGCAGCAGATCGACTTCGCACTGATGTACGACGTCGGCCTGCCCGAAGATATCGAACGCGAATGTCTCGCCGAATTGCGGCCGTACGCGCTCGTACCGGCCGGCTCCGCGCTCGCGAAGCGCAAGCGCGCGATTTCGCTGCGCGATCTCGCGGCGCAGCCGTTCATCCTGATCGACCTGCCGTACAGCCGCGATTTCCTGATGGCGCCGTTCTGGCAATGCGGGCTGTCGCCGAACGTGCGCTATCGAGCCGTGTCGATCGAACTCGTGCGCGCGATGGTCGCGAGCGGGCTCGGCGTGTCGCTGCTGATCACGCAAAGCCCGGCCGTCACGCGCTCGCCGCTCGTCGTCGAATGTCCGATCCGCGAATCGACGGTGATCCAGCCGCTGGTGATCGCGCGGCTCGCGCGCGCCGCACGCACGCGCGCATCGGAAATCGCGGCGGCCTGTGTGCGCGATGCGGTCGCCGAGGCGATGCGCACGCGCATTCGATCGGCCGGACGGCAAACCGCATCGTGACGTCCGGCGCTTCGCGAAGCGCCATCGCGCCTCGCAGCCCGGCTTATGCTTCGCCCGCGTGCGCCCTCGCCCGCACCTCGGCAAACGACGCGTCGACGAGCAGCCGCCCCGTATCGAACACCGTTTCGAGCGCTTCGTCCCACTCGCCCTCCAGCGCGCGATCGTCCCATGCGACAGGCAGCGTCGCGGTCCGGTACTCGCCGGTGCGGCGATGGCGCAGCAACGTGAGCCGCCCCTTCTTCGAACGCTTGCCCTGGTCGGTGACCGGATCCTTGCACACGTCGTGCCATACGCCGTCGCGCCGGATCGCCGAGCACTTCATCGCGAAACGCTGCGTGTCGCGATTCACCTGCTGCAACAGCGCGCCGCCCATCCCGAACACCACGTTGCCGGCCGCGTAGCCCGCATCGTCGAGCGCGGCCAGAATCGCACCGATCGACTGCTCGTCGATGCCGTCGCCCTGGATCACGCGCACGTGATTCAGCACGCGCCGCCCCTTGCCGTTCAACGTCGATCCGAACGATGCATCGAGCGCGCGCACCGTCTGCAGCACGATCGACACCGGCTCGCCCGAATCGGGCCGCACGACCAGCGTCGCACCCGAGTCGATCACCGCCTGTCGCAGTTCGCCGCCCCACATGTCGAGCGCGGCGAACAAATCGTAGGAATCCGACACGACCGATACGATCGCGCCGGGCAAACCGAAACGCGCGATCATGTTCCGGTACGCATCGACTTCGGCTTCGCGCCCCCACGACGTGATCGTGCTGTGCTCGGCGGCCGGCACCGAATAGGCGGCCATCGGCTCGCGATAGAAACGGTTCGCGGCCAGCACGCCTAGTACCGTATCCGAACCCATGAAGCTGACGAGATGCGCGGCCCCGCCGATCGCGGCCGACTCCGCACTCGACACGCCGCGCGCGCCGAAATCGTGCAGCTTGAACGGCAGTTGCGCGAGATCGTCGTCGGTCTTTTCGAGGAAGCGGCGGATCGTCTGCCGCATGTGCCAGCTCTGCGTCGCGACCGTCACCGGATACCACACGCGCAGCAGCATCGTCTCGAGATACGACGCGAGCCAGAACACGGCGGGATCGTCGCATTCGACGGTCATCAGCACGTTGTGCACCGGCACGATCGAGCCTTCCGGCACCGCGCGGATCTTCACGGGCAGCCAGCCGTCGTAGCGCTCGACGATGTAGCGCCAACCCGCCTCGTTGAACGGTTCGCCGTGCACCGCGAAGAAGTCGCGCGCGTCGTCGACCATCGCGTGCGTGACCGGCTTGCACAGATATGCCTTCAGCAGCATCTGCAGGCCGAAGAACAGCGTGCGGTCGTAGCGTCCGCCGCGCGATTCGACGTACGAGAACATCGCCGTCGCGTCGGGCGGATATTGCAGGAAGTGGGAAGCCTTGTACGAATCCGTGTTGAGAATCGGATTGGCGAGAACCGCGGCAAAGCCGCCGAGATCGTTTTGCATGGCTAGAGCTCCTCTAGGCCGTTGGAATGCCGCCGCGTCTGTCGCGGCGGACGGGAATGCGGGGAATCAGCGGATCACAGCTTCCCCAGGAAGTGATACGCGATGTCGAAGTGATCCTCGAACATCACGTTGCGCATCTGCGCGAATTCGTTGAGCGGGACCCAGCGCGCCTTGTCGGCGTCGTCGCTGCCCTTCACGCGCGGCAGCTCGCCGGTCGGGAAATTGAACAGGCATGCGTGCGTGATCGTGCGGCCGCGCAGCGAGCGCGTCGGATGATCGAACACCTGGCGATCCCTGATCGAGCCGCGCAGCACCGGTTCCGGCAGCTTCAGGCCGGTCTCCTCGCGCAGCTCGCGGATGCAGGCCGCATCGAGCCGCTCGTCCTGGTTCACGAACCCGCCCGGCAGCGCCCACAGGCCACGGCCCGGTTCGCTGCGCCGGCGCACCAGCAGGATGTGGCCCGAGTGCACGACGACCGCATCGACCGTCACGAACGTGACCGGGTACGGCGCGGCTGCCCATGCCTTGCGATAGGCGGCGATGAACTCGGCCTCGGCCTTCAGCTGCACGAACTCCGGCTGCGTGCGGAAGCGTTCGAGCCAGCCGAACACCGGTTCCGGCACGGCCCACTGCACGAAGCTGTTGGTGCGTTCGGCGAAATACTGGTCGCGGATCTCGGTCGCGGAAATATCTTCCGTCGCATCGACGTCGACCAGTTCCCATTGCGGGAACATCCGCAGGTAATACGAGGTCGCGTCCTTCTCGTGGCCGATCAGCCCGACCTTGCGCTGTGCGACATCGCCGAGCGCGGACGCGACGGCATCCTGCACCCAGCGCACCCAGTCGCCGTCGTTGTACGTCGAATCCTGCACGGGCGCGATCGTCACGCGCTCGCGTTCGGCTGCGTCGAGCAGCGAAGCCAGCATCTGCCGGCGCTCGTCGAACGAAAACGGATCCTTGACGGTGCGGGGCTTGTCGGTCGACCCGATCAGCACGCAGACGCGCTCGGCGCGGCTCAGTGCCGATTTCAACACGTTCAGGTGACCACGATGCGGAGGCTGGAAACGACCGATGAAAACGAGCGCGTCGAAGCGCCGGTTCTGTTGCGTACTCATGAGGCTCCCTCAAGAGATTGAAACGCTTCGGGTCTGTCCCGAAGGCATGACGCGTATCGTAGGATTCTTTTCGAGATGCGTCAATCGAGCGGCTATTCGACTTGACGAAGTCTGAAAGAAATATCCGGTACCGCCGCGCTACACTCGATTGCATCCACAGTCCGCGCGAAAGCGCCCGCCATCATGAGGATCTCAGTCAGCCGGATCGTCGGCGTCGATCGCCGCCGCCTGTTCACGTGGTCGCAGGATTACGGACGGCGGCTCGTGTGGGACAGCTTCCTCGCCGACGCGTACCTGCTCGACGGCACGGCCGCCGATGTCGGCGTCGATGCGTTCTGCCGCAGCAACTCGGGCGCGACGATGGTGTCGCGCTATATCTCGTACCGGCCGCCGCAGGTCGCGGCCGTCGAGATGGTCGACGGCCCGAAGGTGCTCGCGCGCTTCAGCGGCAGCTGGAATTTCACCGAGCGCGCGCCGGGCTCGACCGAGGTCAAGTTCACCTACCACTTTCGCGCGCGGCCCGGCTGGCTGCGCTGGCTGCTCGAACCGCTGATCGGTGCGTTCTATCTGATGCAGACGCGCCGGCGTCTCGATTCGTTCAAGCGCTGGGCCGAGGCGGAAGCGCTGCCGCACTGACGGGCGGCGCAGCGCGCGCGCCGCGATGCCGTCATTGCGCCGCAGCCGGCGCCCGCTATAATCGCGCGACATTCCGACTGCGCATGCAGGCCGACGATACCGCGCCCTTCGACGCGGCCGTATGCCCGCCTCGACAACAACAATGACGAACCGAACCCTCCGACGCCTTCGCCCGTTCGCGCGCGCCGCCGCGCACCTGCTGACATGCGTGCCGCTGCTGGGCGCATCGCCGGCGCTGCAGGCGGCCGATGCCGTCACGCCGGCCGGCTCGCAGCGCTATATCGTCGTCGATACCGGACACACGCCGGCCCACCCCGGCGCCACCGGCGCGAGCGGACGCGTCGAGTACCTGTACAACCTCGACCTGTCCGCGGCAGTCGCCGAGAAGCTCGCCGCGCACGGCGACCGCGTGCTGCGCACGTCGGCCGACGGCCGCGAGATCGCGCTCGACCAGCGTTCGACGCAGGCGCCCGACGCGAACCTGTTCGTGTCGATCCATCACGACTCGATGCAGCAGCAGTTCATCGACGCGGGTCGGCAGCGCGAATTCCGCGGCTTCGCGGTATTCGTGTCGGAGCGCAATCCGCACTATGCGGACAGCCTGCGTTGCGCGAAAGCGATCGCCGAGCGGCTGGTCGCGGCCGGCGAACGGCCGTCGCTGTATCACGCGCAGCCGATTCGCGGCGAGAATCGCCCGCTGGTCGATCCGCAACTCGGCATCCATCGCTTCGACGATCTCGTCGTGCTGCGCACCGCGCCGATTCCGGCGGTGCTCGTCGAAGCGGGCGTGATCGTCAATCCCGACGAGGAGGCGCGGCTCGCGCGGCGCGAAACGATCCAGCGCCTGTCCACCGCGATCGCGGGCGGGATCGACGCGTGCACGGCGCCGATGTGACGACGCGCCCGTCGGCTTCAACGGTTTTCACCCAGCCAGGAGCATCACCATGAAGAACAAGAATCTGCTCGCATCCTGCGCGCTGCTCGCGCTCGCCGTTCCGTTCGCCGCGCACGCGGCGGGCTGCGCGAAACCGCATAGCGCATTCGACCAGGTGTATTGCAGCAGCACGCAGTTCTCGCAGAGCGACCGCGAGCTCAACGACGCATACGGCCGCCTGCGCAAGCAACTGAGCGGCGACCAACAGGCGGCACTGAAAGCCGGCCAGCTTGCATGGTTGAAGCAGCGCGACGCGCAGTGCAGCGAGACCCGCAACAACGGCTATCTCGTGGATCTCCAGTGCGCGACCGACATGACGCAGTCGCGGCTGTCGTTCCTGCGCGAGCGCGAACGCGAATGCGCGAGCACCGGGTGCGTCGCGTCGAAGCTCGGCGAGTAGGTTCGTCGCGCAGGCCGTGCCGCGAGAGATTGTCCGGCACGGCGCTTTGTCAGCGTCAGGGGCTGGCGATGCGACGAGAATCCGTTGAACTGCTCGTCGCAGGCCGCCCGTCCCGGCATCATGCCGGCCTCATCGCGTCGCGACTCACAGAAACCACCGGTACTCGCGCGCGCCGATCTCGTTGCGAAAATCCAGTTCCTCCTGCCGCTTGTTCTCGCAATAGACCATCACGAACTCGCTGCCGAGACCGTCGCGCACGGCGGCATGATCCTGCATCGCCGCAACCGCCGACAGCATCTCCTTCGGGAAATCGATCCCGCTGCCGCGATCGTCGTTGAGCGGCGCGATCGGTTCGATGCGCGCATCGAGCCCGTGCTCCATGCCGGTCAGGATCGCGGCAAGCACCAGATACGGATTCGCATCGGCGCTCGCGAGACGATGCTCGATCCGCAGGTTGCGCGCGTCGGACTCCGGAATCCGGATGCACGCGTCGCGATCCTCGAAACCCCAGCTCGCGCGGCTCGCGGCATTCACCATCGATCCGTAGCGCCGGAACGCATTGTGGTTCGGCGCGAACACCGGCATGCAATGCGGCAGCAGCGCGAGGCATCCGCCCACCGCGTGCCGCAGCGGCCGCTGCCCGTCCGCCGCGAGCAGGTTGCGCCCCGCTTCGTCGTACAGGCTCACGTGCACGTGCATGCCGCTGCCCGGCGCATGCAGGTACGGCTTGCCCATGAAGCTCGCGCGATAACCGTGGCGCAGCGCGACGCCGCGTGTGCTGCGGCAGAACAGCGCCGACCAGTCGGCCGCGCGCAAGCCGTCGTCGGTATGGCCGAAGTTGATCTCGAACTGGCCGGGCCCGAGTTCCGCGGTGATCACCGTCGCATCGACACCCTGCTCGCACGCGGCCTCGACCATCTCGTGCAGCACGTCGGAAAAGCGCGACAGGCGCTCGATATGCATGTTCGGCTGATCGTCGCGGTCGTCGCTCAGGCGATCGCGCGGATACTGCGGCATCCCGTCCGCGAGCTGCGCGGCAAACAGGTAGAACTCGAGCTCGAACGCGACGACCGGCCGGATGCCGCGCGCCGCGAACCGCCGCAGCACGCGCGCGAGCACTTCGCGCGGTTCGAACTCGATCGGCGCATCGGTGCCGTCGGAACTGATCAGCATCTGCGCGAGCGGCTGCCGCTCCCAGCGTACCGGCTTCAGCGTGCCGGGAATCAGCCGGCGCGGCGCATCGGGGTCGCCGTCGTTGAAACAGTAGTCGCCGATCTTGTAGAGGCCGCCCTGCGTGCCGAGCAGCACGCAGTTCTGCGGCAGCTTCAGCAGCGAACCCGACGCGACCTTCTCGAGCGCATCGATCGGATAGCGCTTGCCGTAGAAGTGGCCGGGCAGGTCGAGGCAGATCAGGTCGACATAACGGATCTCGGGGTGCGCCTGCCGGAATGCGCGGACTTCATCGATCAGCGCGGGAACGACGTCTGCCATGTCTCATCCTTTCCATTTGTATGACGGTGCCGCATCGCGACACCGGATTCGCACGGCATGCTCTGCGCCGCACGTCCCACCTCGATCAGTACTGCAAACTCCCGATTCGAAACGGCGGCCCCGCCCGGCCGCCTGCGTTACGCGTGGCTCAGGTGAACACCCAGATCACGCGCGCCGGCCGGTCGCCGAGGTTCGCATAGCGAAACCGCTTGTGCGCGGGAAGCTGGAAGGCGTCGTTCGGCCCGAGCGTGACGGGCGTGTCGTCGCCGTCTATCCAGATCGTCAGCTCGCCTTCGAGCACGAAGCCGCCCTGCTCGTCGCTGTCGTCGACCGGCCGCTCGCCGCTGCTCGCGCCGGGCGCGAGATGGCTTTCGAGAATCGAAAAGCGCGCGCGCATGTTCGGCGACACGAGGATGTCCGTGATGCCGGCCGCGTAATACACGGTGCGCCGCTCGTCGGGCCGCGTGACCCACGGCACGCTGCGCGGCTTGCTCAGGCTGTAGAAATACGTGGTCGGCACGCCGAGCGCCTCGCCGATCGCGGTGAGATCCGCGACGGTCGGGCGCGACAGGCCGCGCTCGACCTGCGACAGAAAGCCGACCGAGCGGCCGATCCGCTCCGCGAGGTCGTTGAGCGTGACCTTGCGATGCTTGCGCAGGTCGCGGATCAGGATCGCCAGACTTTCTATCTCTTCCTGTTCGTTCATGATGGTTTCCGGTGCGGTCAGACGGTATCGCGCAAACGGTACCAAACCTTGCCGAGCGCTTCCAGCGGCGCGGCGAGCCGGTCGCCGCCGGGAAAGCGCGGATTGCGGATGCGCGCGTACTGCGCAAGCAGGCGATCGTCGCCGAGCACCGCGTCGGCGACCGCGCGCGCACCGGCCAGCGTCGGCAATACGCCATGCCCGGAAAATCCCTGCAGCCAGAAGCGCTGGCCGTGACGCCCGATGTCGGGCGTGCGGCGCATGCTGATGTCGATATGGCCGCCCCAGGCGAACTCGAGCTTCACGCCGCGCAACTGCGGAAATGCCCGTTCGAGCGGCCGGCGCGTCGCTTCCGCGATATCGGCCGGAATGCCGCCGAGATACGTGCAGCCGCCTCCGAACAACAGCCGGTTGTCGGGGCTCAGGCGGAAGTAGTCGGGTACGAACTGGTTGTCGATCACGCAGCTGTTCTGCGGCAGCAACGATCGCGCGAGGTCGGGCGCGAGCGGCACGGTCGCGACCTGGTAGGTGCCGACCGGCAGCATCCGGCGCGACAGTTCGGGATCGAGCCGGTCGACGTACGCATTGCACGCGAGCACCAGCACGTCCGCGCGCACCTCGCCGGTGGCCGTGCGCGCCACGTAGCCGCTGTCCGTCTCGCGATAGTCGAGCACGCGGCTCTGTTCGAAGATGCGGCCGCCTGCCTGCTCGATCGCCTGCGCGAGGCCGAGCGCGAGCTTCAAAGGGTTCAGGTGCCCGGCCTCCGGGTCGTACAGCGCCGCGAGATAGCGCGGGCTGCCGATCCATTCCGGCATCTCGTCGCGCCCGATCACGCGCAGCCGGTCGTAGCCCCAGCGCTCGGCCGCCTCGTCGCGCGCCTGCGCGAGCATCGCGACGCGGCGCGGCCGCACCGCCGCCCACAGGCTCCCGGGGCGGTAGTCGATGTCGAAACCGTGCCGCTGCGGCAGTTCGCGCACTTCGGCCGCGGCCCAGCGCATGCTGTCCCACAATGCGCGCGCGCCGTCGCGGCCGAGCGCCGCCTCGATCGGCGGCATGTCGCACGACCAGCCGAGCAGCGCCTGTCCGCCGTTGCGGCCCGACGCGGCCCATGCGACGCGACTCGCTTCGAGCACGACCACGCGCCTGCCCGCCAGCGCGAGACGCAGCGCCGTGTGCAGCCCGCTGAAGCCCGCGCCCACGACCAGCACGTCGGCGTCGAGGCGTTCGTCCAGTGCCGCCCGATGCGGAATCGGCGCCGGGTAGGTGCCGGCGTAGTAGCTTGCGACGTGACGGTCGGACTGCATGAACATGCGGGCTCCCGTGAAATTTTCGCCAATTAATTTCATGAAAAATTAGCACGGCAATTTCACGGATGCAAGTGAGGGGATGTGCGAGGGGTTGTCCCGGCTTGAGGCATCTGTCGAGATGCGTCCAACTTGGAATTTTTTTCGTTCAAGTCGGAACTTGCAAGGGCCCACGCCGACCGCGAACGCCTGCGAGTATTCCTCAATAAAACAATAGCTTGAAGAGGTCGCCACACGCCCTCAGCGCTACAACGTGATCGACTACCGATCGATGCATCGGCTGCTGCATCGGCTGCTGTGCGCTGAAGTCGCGTGTGGGCGACTGTTGACTGCATCAAGCCGGCGTTTCCTTACTGCAGCGCCCGCTCTTGCAATTCGGCGGTACCAGGAGTGCACGCGTACACAACTTGGAATTCCCTATAGTTACCACAGACTTTTCGGTGCCAGATACAATTATGTCAAATTAAGGACTCCGAATGCGTTTGCTCACCTATATCAAGACATTGACTGGGGGTTGGCAACGTCATGACCTTGCACCCGGTTTTCGTCTAAACAGGCGCTAGAGTCCGAGGTTAGAAATTGTGCGCAGACTCGCGCGCCAGCTCGACGAACTGTGTGACCCGCGCATTCGCATCGCCGTACCGGTGTGCGATATACAACACCGTCGTCGTATCACGATCCGCCAGTTCGCGGAACGTCACACCCGGTATCGCAATGCTACGCAGCGGTGCCGGTACGAGCGCAATACCCAGCCCGGTGGCGGTCAGGCCAATCAGCGTCGACGCCTGCTGCGCTTCCTGCACGACGCGCGGCTCGAATCCGCGCTTCGCGCATAGCGCAAGGATCTGCTCGTAAATCGCAACGCCTGCCGTTTTCGGGTACGCGATGAACGGCTCGTCGCGCAGGTCCGCGATGCGGATCGCGCGCCGCGCGGCGAACCGATGCCGTTCGTGCATCGCAAGCAGCAACGGCTCGGTGGCGAGCGGTTCGAATGCGAGCCGCGACGGCGTTGGGCCGCCCGGTAGCCGTAGCAGTCCCACGTCGAGCTCGCGCTGCTCCAGCGCGACGATCTGCCGGTTTGACGGTAGTTCAGACAGCACGATGTTGACGTTCGGGCGCAGCGTCCGATATGCGTGAATCAGGCGCGGAAACACCGGCGACAGCGACGATGCATTCGTGAACCCCACCCGCAGGCGACCCACATCGCCGCTAATCGTCTCCCACACGCTTTCTTTCGCATGTTCGACGCGCGCGAGGATCGCCCGCGCATCCTCAAGCAGGGCAAGCCCCGCCTCGGTCAGCACAACGCTGCGCTGTGTGCGATGAAACAGCCGCCCGCCCAGCTCGTCCTCCAGCGCCTGGATGGCAAGGCTCAGCGGCGCTTGCGTGATGCCCAGCCGTTCCGCGCTGCGGCGAAAGTGCAACTCCTCGGCGAGCACGACGAAATACTCCAGATGGCGCAGATTCATTGATTTGTTTATTGAATCAATAATGTTGGAAGCAAGCATAGATCAAAACGCCGGAGCTAACGATACTGTGCTCAACCAAGCAGTCGATACGGAGACGACATGACCGGGGACGAACTCCTCAAGAACCTGCGCAGCGGCGAGCGCATCCTAGCGCTCGGCATCCGCGCGTCGCGCACCGCCGAAGTGGTGCGCTGGGCCAAGGTGGCCGGCTATCACACGATCTGGATTGATATGGAGCACAGCACGCTGCCCGTCGACGTCGTGTCGCAGATGTGCCTGTGCGCACGCGACGTCGGGCTCATGCCGTGGGTGCGCGTGCCGGAGCGCGAATACGGCGTGATCAACCGCGTGCTCGACGGCGGCGCGCTCGGCATCGTGATCGCGCGGGTCGAGAGCGCCGAACAGGCGCGCGCCGCCGTGACCGCCACGCGCTTCCCGCCGCTCGGCCAGCGCTCGCAGATCGCGACGCTTCCCACCGTCGACTATGCGCGGCTGCCGGCGCGCGAATTCAACGAGCGGATCGATGCAGCCACGGCGCTCAAGGTGTTGATCGAAAGCCGGGCCGGCGTGGAGGCAGTCGATGCGATCGCCGCGGTCGAAGGCGTCGACGTCGTCGCGCTCGGCTGCAACGACCTGTCGGCCGACCTCGGCCATCCGGGCGAACCCTCGCATCCCGAGGTGGTCGCTGCTTGCCGGCGAGTAGTCGAAGCAGCCGCGCGGCATCGCAAGATCGCGATCGTCGGCGGGATGCCGGAGGGCGACGCGCTCGACGGCCTCCGGCGTGCCGGCGCCGCACCCTTCGTATTCGCCGGCATCGACTCCGACCTGTTCCTCGCGGCGCTGCGCGAGCGCGCCGACGTCGCGCGGCACGCGCCCTGAACGCCCGCCCGCCGAATTCACCGAACCCTTACCACTCGAACGATCATGGCAGAAACCCCGCTGGTCTCCACCCCCATGCGCGATCTCGCAACGCTGTCGCGTCCGTCCTTCGCCGTGCCGGAAAAAGCGTGCGACGCGCACATGCACGTATTCGGCCCGGCCGATCGCTACCCGTGCGTCGCGCACCCGCACTACACGCTGCCCGACGGCAAGCTGGCGCACTACCTGAAGATGATGCCGGTGCTCGGCCTGCAGCGGTTCGTGATCGTGCAGCCGAGCTATTACGGCACGGACAACCGCTGCCTGATCGACGCGCTCCAGATTGCCGGCTCGATCGCGCGCGGCGTCGTGATGATGGACGAAGACACCGACGCGAAAACGCTCGACGCATGGCACGGCGCAGGCGTGCGCGCGGTGCGGCTCGATCTGTTCGCCCGCTCGGGTCTGCCGACCGCCGAAATCCAGGCCTACATCACGCGGATGGCCGCGCTGTGCAACAGCCTCGACTGGCACCTGCAGTTCTATGCGCCCGGCTGGGTCGTGCGCAACCTGATTCCGTTCCTCGCCGACGTGCGCACCGAGTTCGTCATCGATCACATGGGCTACATGCTCGAGGAGGACGGTCTCACGGCAGCGGATTTCGAGCGGCTGCTGGGGCTGCTGAAGGATGGGCAGTGCTGGCTGAAACTGAGCGCGCCTTACCGGATCGCGAAGCAACGCGGCTACGGCGCGATCGAGCCGATGGCCCGCGCGATCGTCGCAGCCGCGCCGGACAAGGTGATCTGGGGTTCGGACTGGCCGCATATCCCCGACTCGACGCGCGACACCGGCGAACTGCTGAACCTGCTCGAACAGTGGACGGACGAGGCGCACGTGCGACAGGCGGTCCTGTCCGACAATCCCGCCCGGCTGTTCGACTTCTGACGCGCACCGAGGACCGCAGACCATGGCCTACCAACCCAATCCGTGTTTCGCCGGGCTGTTCCGCGCGTTCACGTCGGACCCGCAGAGCATCGGCGCCGCCATCACCGCGCAGATGGACCGACTGGGCGAAGACGACCCGATGCTGGTATCGACGGGATCGGACATCGTGCTGTTCCCGCGCGTCGGCGCACCGCCCCGCTTCGAAAGCTTCCGCAAATCGACGCGCGGCTTCATCGAACTGACGGCCGTGTCGCACCTGCCGCTCGCGCTGGCCTACCTAGCGCAGATACGTGAGCTCGACCCTCGGGACACGCGCTGGCGCGACGGCGCACAGCAACTGATCGAGCACGCGACACTCACCCGTGAAGCCAATTCCGTGTCGCTGTGGCGCGACGTCATTGCGGTCGATAGCTTCGCGGGTCACGAGGAGAAGATCGCGCGGCTCGTCGACTACACCTGCGCGACGTCGATCGATTGGCTTGTCCGCGCACTCGACGATCCCGAACTGCTGACATTCGACGTGCTCAACGACGGTTTTTTCGCGGCCGGCAGCCAGCGCATGCCGGTGCCGATGAACGACGTGATGTTCGCGACGTTCGGCCTCGCGTTTCTCGACATCGTGTACCGGATCGGCAACTGGCTGCGCGCGCTGGAAATCGACTGGCGCCGCACGATGGTGCTCGTGAGCGGGCGCTCCGGCCGGCCGACGGCCGGCACGACGTGGGCGTCCAACAACATGTGCTACCTCGTGTGGCGCGCATCCGGCCGCGCGCTGCCGCCCGAACGCGTGTATGTCGCGCCGCACGCACCGTCGTTCCAGATCGACGCGCTGCCCGACGCGGCCGGGCTCGCCGAACTCGAACGCACGTACCGCCACCTGTGGCTGAACACGCGCGCGAGCGTCGACGTCGCCCGTGCGCTGTTTCCCGCGCAGCCGGCCTACCGCTTCGACCCGACGCCCTTGGACGGCATGCCGCCGATTGCCGCCGTCGACGACCGGGACGCGACAGCCGCACGGCTGCGCCGCATCATGGAAGACCCGAGCCAGTTGCTGTCGAACTGCGTTGCCGATTACATCGTCGACCAGCTGCACGAGAACGGCAATCGGCCGCGCGCCGTCGAGATTCCGGGCTTCACGAACGTGGATTACCCGTAGCGGCACCCGCACGTCCCGCCCAACGACCGGCACGGGCAGCCGGATCGGTATCGCATGCAAGCCCGGCAACAGGAGACAACATGATGGTTCAAACCGACCCGCGCGCACCAGCCCCGCCGGCGCGCACCGTGGCGCTCCGGGTCACGCTGGTGTGCTTCGCCGTCGCGATGATCGACGGCTTCGATACGCTGATGCTGTCGTTCATCGCACCGTTGCTGGTCAAGTCGCTGCACATCGATCATGCGGCGCTCGGCCGGATCTTCGGTGCCGGCTTTTTCGGCACGGTGCTCGGATCGATCCTGATCGGCCCCGCCGCCGACCGGTTCGGCCGGCGGCCGATGCTGCTGCTGTCGCTCGCACTGACCGGCGTGCTGACGCTGGCATGCGCAGCCGCGACGACGGCGCCGATGCTCGCCACGCTGCGCTTCATCGGCGGGCTCGGGATGGGCGGCGCGATTCCCGTCGTCGCGGCCGTCACCGCGCAGAATAGCCCGGCGCGCAGCCGCGCGTCGCTGGTCATCCTGATGTTCATCGGCTTTCCGCTCGGCGCAGTCGTGGGCGGCGCGCTCACCGCCGTGCTGATGATGAAGTTCGGCTGGCCGTTCGTGTTCGTGATGGGCGGCGCGAGCGCACTGATCGCGATGGTGCCCGTGTGGTTCGTGATTCCCGCCGGCACCGCGCCGCGCGATGCTGGCCTGGCACATGCGCAGCGCCGGCCGCGCACGCTGAATCCGCTCGGACGCACACTCGCCGACGGTCGGGCGCCCGCCGCGATCGCACTGTGGTGCGGCGTGCTGGCGACGATGATTCTGTCCGGCTTTCTGGTGAACTTCATGCCGACCATCCTGAACCTGAACGGCATCGCGCCCGACCGCGCGGCGATGGGCGCAGTGCTGATCAACGTCGGCGCCATCCTCGGCGCGCTCGCGCTGTCCGCGATCGTCGGGCGCTTCGGTCCGTTCAAGCCAGTCGTGACCGTATTCGTCGCCGGGGGGGCCCTGACCGTCGCGCTCGGGCAATTGATCGGCGTCGGCAACGGCGTATTCGCGATGCTGTTCTGCATCGGCGCCTGCCTCGTGGGCGGCCAGCTAACCTTTCCCGCCATCGCGAGCCGGCTCTTTCCGGACGACGTGCGCGGCAGCGGCGTGGGCTGGACGATGGCGATCGGCCGCGCGGGCTCGATCATCGGGCCGCTCGTCGGCGGCATGCTGCTCGCCGCGCACCTGCCGCTCGAACGCATGTTCCTGATGGTCGGCCTGCTGGCCCTGTGCGGCGCGCTCGGCGTCGCCCTCGCCTACCGATGGCAGCCGGCCGATGCCGGGCGGCGCGTCACCGCCGACGCCGCCGCGCTGTCCATCGCCGAATCCGAACTGAGCAACGGGAAACACTGACATGAGCCTCGACTTCCTCATCCCGGTGCAGTCGCTTGCGACGAGCGGCGCGCGCGCGGCGGCCGTCTTCGAAATCGACGGCACGACGTACCTCGGGATTCCGCAACTCGCCGTCGACATCGCCGGCCAGCCACCGCACATGAACGGCGGCGACAGCGACATCGGCGCGCAGCTCTATCGCCGTGACGACAGCCGCTTCGTCGAGGCCGGCACGCTGCCGCTGCCCGGCGGCGAGGATCTTGAATACTTCGAGATCGGCGCGCGGCGCTTTCTCGCAGCCGCCGGCGTGCGCTCGGGCAAGGGTCCGTACGACCTGAACACCGACGCGATCCTGCACGAATGGACCGACGGCGCATGGTGCCCGTTCCAGCGCATTCGGGCCTTCGCCGCGAAACAGTTCCGCGCGTTCGACATCGGCTCCCGGCACTTTCTCGGGCTCGCGCAGGGCGTGAAGATCGACGGCGCGATCGCGCGCCATCCCCGCCAATCATGCGTGCTCGAATGGACCGGCAGCCGCTTCGACGCATTTCAGGCGTTCGACGGCCTGTGGGGATACGACTGGATCTCCACACGGTTCGGCGGCGAACACTACCTCGCATATGCCGACCATCTCGACGGCGCGACGATCTACCGCTGGAACGGCGAGCGCTTCGAGACGTTCCAGACGCTGCCCGGCCACGGCGCGCGCACGTTCCGCTTCTTCGAGGACGGCGGCGCACTGTGGATGGTCTACGTGAACATCCAGGACCACACGACACTGTATCGGCTGAACGGCGAGGCATTCGTGCCGGTCCAGCGGCTTGCCGATGCGGGCGGCCGCGAACTCTGCCTGATCGACGGTGCCGACGGAGGCCGCTATCTCGTCCGCGTGTGCTTCATCACCGGCACGCCGCACGACCCGGTCGTCGTCCAGCGTTCGCAGGTGTTCGCGTGGCGCGGCGACGGGTTTGCGCTGCTCGGCGAATTCCCGACGTCGGGCGCGACGTCGGCGAGCACGTTCGTCGCTGATGGCACGCGTTACCTCGTGGTCAGCAACGCATTGAGCGAAGACGTTCGTTTTCGCGTCGATTCGACGGTGTACCGGTTCGAACGATGACTCATCGCGCATGACCGCCTGACCGGCCGCAAGGCCGGCGGCGCTCGGTTTCACCCAGCAGCAGCGATGCTCGATCCCTCCGGCAGGCAGGGAGGGCCCGGGCTTGCCCGAAAAAATAACGATGATGGAGACAGTCAATGAAGAAGTCGCTTCTCGGCGCGGCGGTGCTCGCGGCCGCCAGCACCGCCGCACACGCGCAAAGCAGCGTGACGCTTTATGGGATCATCGATGCCGGCGTCTCGTACCTGAGCAACGTCGGCGGACATAGCCAGTTCATGGCGAACGACGGCGCGATCCAGTCGAACCGCTGGGGCTTCCTCGGCAAGGAGGATCTCGGCGGCGGACTGAGCGCCATCTTCGATCTCGAGGGCGGCTTCAATCTCAACTCGGGCGCCCTGTTCCAGTCCGACACGATCTTCAACCGGCAGGCGTGGGTCGGTTTCGCGTCGCCGCGCTACGGCCGCGTGACGCTCGGCAAGCAGTACGACTTCTTCTGGGACAACCTCACGCAGTTCGCGATGGGCCAGTACGCGGGCCAGTACTCATGGCACCCGGGTGACTTCGATCATCTCGCGGGCACGCTGCACATCAACAATTCGGTTCGCTACGTGTCGCCGACGATCGCCGGCGTGACGTTCGGCGGGCTCTACGCGTTCCAGTCGCAAGCAACGTCCGGCGGCACGGGCCGCGTCGTCGCCTTCGGGCTGCGGTACGACAACGGGCCGCTGAAGATCGGTGCGGCCTATACCGACATCCACGACATGGGCGTGAACGGCCCCGTGCAGGCCGGTACGACATTCTTCCCGAACCTGCCGGCTGCGCCGATGCTGGCAAGCGGCGTCACGAACTACGGCGTGGGTGCGAGCTACCAGATCGGCCGCAGCCTCACGCGGCTGCTGTTCACCGATACTCACCTGCGCATCCGCAACGACAACGGCGCGATCGCGACCTACGAAATCAACGAAGTCTTCTCGCTGACGCCGGCGACGACACTGATGGCCGGCTACTGGTACAGCAAGCTCGGCGACCAGCACTGGCAGAACGCGACGGCACTTGTCGACTACGCGCTGTCCAAGCGCACCGACGTCTATGCGACCGCGACCTACCTGCGCGCGTCGGGCGGCGCGGCGCCGGTATTCCTCGGGATCGGCGGCACCGGCGCATTCGCCAACGGCAACTACATCGGCAGCGGCGGTGCGTCTTCGGTCGCGGTGCGCATCGGCATGCGCACGAAGTTCTGAACCGGGATGAAAGACGTTAATCGGACGACGGAGCACCTAAAATGATTCGGATGACGAAAGTAATGATTGCATCGATCGCCGCGGCTGCACCGCTCGCGCTCAGCGGTTGCAGCGGCAGCGCGGATTCCGATCCGCCCGACCCGCATGTCGTGCAGACTCAACAAGGTGCGGCCATCGGCATCGAGCAGAGCGGCGTGCGGCAGTTTCTCGGCCTGCCATATGCTGCGCCGCCCGTCGGCGCATTGCGCTGGAAACCGCCCGAACCGGCAGCCGCTTACGCCAGCGGCAAGTACGACGCGTCCCGCTTCCGCTCTGCCTGCATGCAAGGCAGAGCCAGCGCGCCGACCGGCAGCGAGGACTGCCTGTACCTGAATGTCTATGTACCGGCCACGGCGACGCTCGCCTCGGCGCTCCCCGTCCTGTTCTGGATGCATGGCGGCGGCTTCATTCTCGGGTCCGGCAGTCAGACCGACGGCTCCGCACTCGCGAAGCAGGCGAATGCAATCGTCGTGACGATCAACTACCGCCTGAACGCGCTCGGCTTTCTCGCGCATCCCGCGCTCAGCGCGGAGGATCCGGATCATGTGTCCGGCGACTACGGGATCATGGACCAGGCCGCAGCACTCGGCTGGGTCAAGCAGAACATCCGCGCATTCGGCGGCGATCCGGCCAACGTGACGATCTTCGGCGACTCGGCGGGCGGGCATTCGGTGTATGTGCAACTCGCGTCGCCGCTGTCGGCCGGCCTGTTCGCGAAGGCCGTCGCGCAAAGCGGCGAGTTCAGCCGCCAACAGGAATCACAGGCGCAGGCTGAAGCGGACAGCGCCGGCTACGCGAATACCTGGGGGTGCGGCAATGCGGCCACCGCCGCCTGCCTGCGCGGGCTGCCTGCCGCCGCGCTGCTGCAGGGCAACCCGGCCACCTGGTATGCGACGCTCAACACCCGCGTGCTGCCGCTCTCGACCAGCGCCGCGTTCGCGAGCGGCAATTTCAATCGCGTGCCGATCGTATCGGGTTTCACGCAGAACGAAGGCACCTTTTTCGTTGCATCGGCATTCGACGCACAGAGCAAACCTGTGACAAGCGACGGATACGCGGCGGCGATTGACGCGTTCCTGCGCGTTCCGGGCGCCGCCACCGCCGCGCAGTATCCGCTCGCTCAGTACGCGACGCCGAGCGCCGCGCTGGCCGCGGCGGCCGGCGACGACCTGTTCGTCTGCGGCGCGCTGCAGGACGGCGACAACCTCGCGCGATACGCGCCGGCCGTGTACATGTACCGCTTCTCCGATCCCGCTCCGTACAGCGTCAACTCGCTGATTTCGCGACTGCCTCCCACCGGCATCGACTACGGCGCGTTCCACTCGTCGGACCTCGACTACTGGTGGCAGTTGATCCCGTCGCCGACCGCCGCCCAGGAAAGCCTGTCCGGCACGATGACGGCCGCGCTCGCGGCATTCGCACACACCGGCAACCCCAATGCGGGTGGCGCGCCAACCTGGGGCGCCTACTCGGCACGCGCGCGCACGACGCTCGATTTCGGTTATCCGGTCACGAATACCTACGACGCGTACGGCGATCATCACTGCGGTTATTGGTATGGAGAGCCCGCATCGAGCGGGCTGTAACACATGCGAACCACCCGTCCTTGCGATCGGGACGGGTAGCCGCAACGCCACACAAGTAACCAATCCGGAGAAGAAAACGTGGACAGATGGAACCGATGGAAGGCCGCGCGCGTCGTCGCCGCGCTGGCAGCAGCAAGCTGTGTGTTCGGGCTGGCCGGATGCGACGACACGGAGTCGTCGAACCCTGTGTCCTCGTCTGCGCCGGTGCCGGTGGATTACGGCGCGCGTTGCACAGGCCTAAGCGGCCGTCAATTCGCCGGAATCGCGGTGACGGCGAGCGTACGGACGGCACCGGCCAACGGTGTCCCCGGCTATTGCAAGGTGTCGGCGACGGGCGCAAACGGCACAACGCTCGATATCGAAGTCGATCTGCCCGACAACGGGTCGAACCGGCTCCTGCACCAGGGCGGCGGTGGTTTCGACGGCAGCATTCCGACGATCGAGGCGACGTCCGCGCAGTTCCCGCTGCTCACGCCGCTGCAACGGGGCTTCGCGTACACTGCGTCGAACGGCGGAAATCGCACCGGCAATCCCGCCGAACTCGTCGCCAACGAAACCGAACTGCGCAACTACGCTTATGCGTCGACCGGCACGACCGTGCATTTCGCCAAAGCGGTGTTCGCGGCCTTCTATGGCGCCGCGCCGAAATACACGTACTTCAACGGCGCGTCGAACGGCGGGCGCGAAGGCTATCTGGCCGCGCAGAACCTTCCGGGCGACTACGACGGCATCATCGCCGGCGACGAAAGCATGAACATGGCCACGCAGGTCACCGCGATGCTGAGAACCGCTTCGCTCGCCGGCTCTGCCGCGATGCCTTCCGCCGCGCAATGGACCGCGGCCTACAACGCGGCCGCTGCCCAATGTGGAAACGCCAACGGCGTGATCCTGAACCCGGCGGCGTGCACGTTCGATCCGGCAACGCTGCTGTGCGACGCCTCGAGCGCGCCGGCGGCGACCTGCCTGTCGTCCGCACAGTTGCAGACCGTCCGCGCCCAGTTCGCGCCGTTTTCGACGAGCGGCGGGCAATTGCTCTTCGCCGGCTATGACTGGGCCGACTTCGGCGGCCAGTTCGGCGTGCAGTCGTACGGCGTACTCGGCGGCGGTTTTGCCGCGATCGCTACAGGCAACCCGGCATGGCTGCTGCCGCCCACGACGGCCGGCAGTCTTCAGGCGAACTTCAACGCCGACGCATCGTTTCCAGTCATTGCCGCCGGTCTCGACAACATCGGCGCCGACCACGACCTGCAGGCCATCGCGCAGTACCTGATATCGGGCAAGAAAATCATCTCGTTCCACGGCGGGGCCGATCCCCTCATTTCGCCGCACGACCACCTGCGCAATTGGCAAACGGTCGTGCAAGCAGCAGGCGCCGCGGGTGCGAACGCGCGCTTCTATCTGGAACCCGGCGTCGGCCATGTGCTTGGCGGCAACGGCCCAGATCAAGCCGACTATCTGGGTGCGATGATTGCGTGGGTCGAACAAGGTACGCCACCGGCTCGACTCCTGCTGACGAAGTTCGACGCGCAGGGCAATGTGCTCACCACACTGCCGGACTGCCCTTATCCGTCTTTTCCGCGCTATTTGGGATCTGGCAGCCAGAACCTCGCGGCCAGCTATGCGTGCGTGACGGCCTGACACGCTCGACGTGACCCTGTCTCGTTTCCACGTACGGCAAGTCATGCGGCGATCAACGCGGCCTCGTAGTCGACAGGGGTATGAAAGTCGATTGAGGTGTGCAGGCGTTGCCGATTGTAATAGCCTTCGATCCAGTCGACGATGTCCAGGCGAGCCTGGGCGCGTGTTTCGTAGCGGAGCTGATAGATTCTTTCGACTTTCAGTGTCTTAAAAGCTCTAACAAAAAGAGTTACGAGGGCTGTTAACCCGCTGCACGCTCTGTTAACCTCATCGTTGTTTCGC